>NZ_JBNPUY010000005.1:0-572783 GCF_051168395.1 Bradyrhizobium sp. HKCCYLRH1030
AGCGGCAATCCCACGCCAAAATTTCTGCTGTTCCGCACGCCCCGCAACTGGTGGGCGCCCCAATGATCCCAGCTTGCCCCGCGTTGACCGTTTCTTTCGAATGCCCATCGCAACCTCCTCATCGAGTGTTGCGACGACCAATTGAATCCACCACCCGGCATTCCCCGCGCGATGGTTTTGACGGCTGCTTCGCGATCTCCCCGGTGCGCCGGGCTTTCTGGCCACCGTATCGCACAACGTGCTTGCGCACATTGCGCTGGGCATCAGCGTCGGGATGCCAGGACCACGCGACTTGACCGTGCGCATCGACGTCGTTCGTCGGCGCGGCTCAGCCACGCTGCAACATCGACACGCCCACCGCATCCCGCCTCGACGTTCGTGACGACCGCGAAGCGCCCCTCTTGTGAGACGGGACGGGCAGATAGAAGCATGAATTCTGGAAAAAAGAAACAAGAATCTTCATGCTCGGGAGACTGGACAGAGACATGTGTTTGAGGCCGCAGTCAAAACGAGTTTTTCTGGCGTAGGCGATCTGGATGCGGATGAGGGGCAAAGAGACGACCGCGCACCAATGCCGACAAGACCGGCTCCCCGATCTGAACCGGACGAAAGCACTTGGCGCACTCTATTGGAAGGTCGCCGTTGTCATGCAAACGACCTCCAGCAAGAGGGTTAGACGGAGTGTGCCGCAGGTACGACTTTTACCATCTCGTTTTTGAGATCAAGTCCCTTCCATATTTCGAGTTCATCAGAGTCTTCATAGGCA
The DNA here is from genome assembly GCF_051168395.1 of Bradyrhizobium sp. HKCCYLRH1030. Classification (NCBI taxonomy): domain Bacteria; kingdom Pseudomonadati; phylum Pseudomonadota; class Alphaproteobacteria; order Hyphomicrobiales; family Nitrobacteraceae; genus Bradyrhizobium; species Bradyrhizobium sp. HKCCYLRH1030. The sequence goes on from NZ_JBNPUY010000005.1 coordinate 767, forward strand.
ATGCAGAGGCAGACATCGTCTCGCCCACCGGTTCTACGGGCAAATTCGATGCTGTGAATGGGGGCAGAGATAGATAGCGAAGAGTTTAGCGACACGCTGACGATCATGCCGGCCTGAATCTGCCCACCTGCCATCTCGCCAGCCATAACAAACAACCGGCGACTTTCAAGGGCGAAGGTCTCGTTCACACGAAAGCTGAACATCAGGAAGACCTACATCATGATATCGTGCTTGTCTCTTCCTTGCTCGAAACAGACATTGATAGCAGTCCCCAACTTGCTTCAGAACACGTCGATCGTCGGAAACCGTGGCTCTCCGGTGATGCAATCCCAGAGGTAGGCGGCGAGGCCGACGTCGCCGGTCCATAACGAATAGCGTCCGCGGCCGGCGACCATCTGGCCGCCGCGAACCTGCACGATGGCGGTCATCGCGAACTGGCGCGCGCGGTCGAGCCAGACCGGGTCGTGGGTGCGGCGATAGAGCTTGAGGAAGGCGTAGCCGTTTCCGCCGGTGCCGTGGCAGAGGTTCGAGCCCTTGGTCAGTGGTCCGGCGGCCCAGGTGAAGCGTCCGCCGTCCAGCAGCAGCGCGTCGAAGTCCGGCGTCGCGAACGGCGCGTCGGCAAAGGTCGTGACCATGCCCGGGGCACCATGACAGTGCTGACAGAGGAACAGCCGCTTCTCACGCTTGCTTCGCGGTCCCCATGTGGTTCCGATGTCATAGCGCCATGCGTTGGCCGCGAGCGCCTTCGGGACGAAGGCGGCCACATGAGCCCGCTGGGCCGCCGTCAGCCAGTCCCATCCGAGCAACAGCGGGATGACGTTGCCGGCAAAGCCATGAACGGGTCCGAGAAAGCGGTCCTTGGCGCCATATAGATCCTGGGTCCAGAGCGGGCCCTGCGGTGTGTCCTCCAGCTCGGCCAACAGCCGTGCCGCCTGCACCTCGAACAGGCGGCGCCAGCGCGCTTCCCCGGTCATCCCCGCCATGTGGACCGCCGCGACCATCGACCCCGGCAGACCCCACATGAGCTCCCGGATCGGCAGTTCGTTGTTGTTCTCGGCGTGCCAATGGACAAGGTCGGCGAGGCTTGACATCGGCTCGAGCCGCATGGCGAGCAGGGCCGCACCCATCTCGCCCCGGAGCAGCGAGCCATGTTTCTCGTAGTCGGCCGGCGAATTGACCGCGTGGTCCATGACCGTCCGCTCCATCAGCCTCGGCAGCACGGGACGGAAATCCTTGGTCGCTCGGGTTGCGCCGACACGATGCAGGTAGTCGAGGGCCCAGATCACACCCGCGGCGCCCTTGTAGAAGCTGGGATCGCCGTCGGCGGTCCCGTCGTCGCTGGGGTGGGCCGGCCAGAAATGATCGGGATCGAATTGGGCGATCGCATCTGCCGCGATGTCTTCGATCGCGGCCAGGGCAGTCGCTTCGTCCCAGGGAGTCTGGACCAGCGGCCGATGTCGTCCCAGGGTGATCATCGTGTCGGGCTCTCGGGTGCTGTCCGTCGGTCGCGTCAAGCAGGCAGGCCGCGGGGCGCATGATTGGCAACCAGCCTATCCAAAAGCCTGCCGTCGGTACACCATCGGTCCTATCGGATGATGGCTCGAGACGATGCCCAAGGTCCGCGGGGAATGAACATGCACGAGACCCTTTCGATAAGCCGCTACATCAACGCGCCTCGGCCGGCGGTCTATCGAGCGCTGCTCGATCCGCGCGCGATCGCAAGATGGAAGGTGCCGGACGGGATGACCTGCGACGTGCATGCGTTCGACGCCCGTGAAGGCGGCGCGTTGCGGATTTCGCTTACCTATGACGTGCCGACCGGGACCGGCAAGACGACGGCGCACACGGATACGTATCGCGGTCGCTTTGTGAAGCTCGTCCCGAATGAGCAGGTTGTCGAAGTGGACGAGTTCGAGACCACGGATCCGGCGCTACGCGGCGAGATGACGATCACGATCACGCTCGCCGATGCGGATGGCGGGACCAAACTCCTTGCCACGCATGATGGACTGCCCCGCGGCGTATCGCCCGCCGACAACGAGGCCGGCTGGCGGATGGCGCTCGCGAAGCTCGCGGCACTCGTCGAGGCGCGATAGGCCAGGCGTTCCGCTCATGCCCGCGGCAAACATGGGTATGCCCATGTTTGCTGCTGTTCACCGACGCGGAGCAAGAAAAGACCGATCAGAAAAAGCCGTGGCTCAGATCCGTCCCGTAGGTCAGCGCCATCGCCGACACCAGCAATATGGCGGCACAGAGCAGAAGAAGCTGTTTGAGCAGTTCGTGTTTCGGACTGTCGGATGCTTCGGAAAATGCCTTATGAAATGCCTTGGTCAGAGCCGTCATCGCGACCTCGATCTCCTCCCGCCCTTGAGTAGGTCAAGGCAGCAGGCAGAAGGTTCATCTCGGCACAGATGCTGACCGGCATTGGACGCGGAAGTCCCGGCTGTACGAAGGCCGCCCGGTCTCCTCAAGCGCGGCGGCGGCAAGCCCGAGCAGGACGACGAAACCGCCGATCGGCGGCAAATGCTGGACATCGCAGTGGCGCAGGACGGTCGCTCCTGCCGCGGCAATGAGCGCCGTGCCAAGCGCCAAGCCGACGGTGGGACGGTCGCTCAGTGCTTGATCGCCATCCAACCGCCTTCTTGCGAGATCCGGAGCCGCACGCTTATTGAAACACCTTCACGGTGCGACGCTGTTTGGTGGAGACGGTCCAATTGACGTCGCAGGAGTCACCCGCGTTGATGCTGAGCGTCACGTTGAAGCAGACCTTGCTTTCGTCGGCGACCGCGCTCTTTCCGGTAAAGCACCCCGGACGTGTTTCGGAAAAGGAAAGAGCAGCGGTATCGGGTATCAGCTCCCAACCTGCGTCCGCCGCAGCGCATGTTTGCACCGGGCCTGCTGATTTGCCGACCGGCGCGCCTGTAGGATGATCGAGATGCATAGGTCCGCCGTTGACCGATATGCCTTTTGTCTGCACGATCTCCTTCAAGACCGGTGGTGGAGGTAACGAAACGTCATTTGCAGCGAGACTGAGCGACGGCATCTGTACGACGGCGACAAATTCCGAGTTTGGTACTCGCTTGAAGACGTAGATCCGCTCTCCGGGACCGACGCTAGCCTCGACGATCTTGTCTTTCTGGTCGCCGACAACGCCAAACGACTCTCCGCCAATGACCTGAATGATGAGGGGATTGGGGTTCGGGATCGCGCTCTTAGGCTCGAAGCGGATTCGTAAGCTGACGATCTGCTGGCTGGGGCTCTTGGTCACCACAGCGGTCAGGGGCGATCTCGACTGAAGGCAGGCCGTGTAGGCGGCAAGGCCATTTTCATCGACGCCCGACGTCACCAGATGCTTCGCTTCGTCAACGCTATAGTTGAACCGCGTCTCTTGGTACATGCTGGCGCGCTTTGCCGCGAAGCTCTTGAAATCTCCAGCGAAATATTCGGGGATGATTGCGGAGGCAGACTTCTTTGCCTCTTCATAGTTCGCCTCATTGATCAACTTGAGCTGGGCGAGCATGACTGCAAGGGAAGAATCCTCGATGCGCATCGCCTTGAAAGCTTCGATATTGCAATCGCTCGCCTCACTGAAAGCCGCGCCCGAAGATCCCAACAGGGCCACGACAACAAAAATCGCAAGTCTCACGACAATTCTCCCTTTTCGAATGAGATTGAAGGGGCCAGAAAAGAATGTTTTGGTGAAATCGTGAGGCCAACGAAAAGTCGGCCATCCAGTGTCATCAGATTGCGCCTTGCCAAGAGCCAAAGCAATATCAAAACGCGTCGCAATCTCTGCCGGCAGCCCCGCCGTCAGGCGTCTCGAAGCGAGCAAGTGCAAAGGAACGAAATCATCAGCTGCCCGGATCGGCAGTTCGTCGTTCTTCTCGGCGTGCCAATGAATGAGGTCGGCGAGGCTCGACAGTGGCGTGAGCCGCATGGCGAGAAGGGCGGCCCCCACCTCGCCACGGAGCAGCGAGCCGTGTTTCTCGTAGTCGGCAGGCGAGTTGGCTGCGTGATCGATGACCGTCCGCTCCATTAGCCTCGACAGCACGGGGCGGAAGTCCTTCGCACGGCCTGTCGCACCGATACGGAGCAAGTAGTCCAGCCCCCCAGATCACCCCCGCCGCGCCCTTGTAGAAGCTGGGGTCACCGTCTGCCGTCCCGTCGTCGCTGGGATGGGCCGGCCAGAAATTGTCGGGATCGAACTGGGCGATCGTGTCGGCTGCAATGTCGTCGATCGCGACCCGAACGGCCGCTTCGTCCCAGGGGGTCTGGATCAGCGGCCGGTGGCGTCCGAAGGTGATCGTGATGTCGGGCTCCCCTGTGCTGCGCGCATCTCATCAGCTCGTGACTGCGGCCCATGCCGCCATCGCCTTGAATGGGAGAACCGACCGATCCCAGCAGCTCGGTTGTCAGGTGCTGTCAGCCGCACGACTGAAGTCGAGCGCCATGTGCGCCTCGTCGTAGTATCGGCCGCCGTCCTTCGCGGCTTTCAGCTCCAGGCCAAATTCCACGAAGCCGATGCTTTCGTAGAGCCGTCGCGCCGGCACATTGTCCTGGACGACGATCAGCTGAACGATCTCGACCTGCTCGCGCGCGACATCCAGGATGGCATTCGCCAACAGGCGCGCGAGCCCGCTCCGTCGAAAGGCTGGCTTAACGTACATGCCGAACAGCCGGCCCTTATGGGCGTGCTTCGGCCCCTGCTGGACGACGAAGCCCAGCGTGCCGACAAGCTCGCAGTCTCGAAAGGCGCCGAGGGTGTGGGTGTCCTCAAGCCGCCTGGCGAACCATTCGACGCCAAGCCCGTTCTCCAGCTCGAAGGTGCTGCCCATCGATTCCGGGCTGATCGTCAGCGCCTCCAGACGAAGGGCCTTGAAGCATGCCGCATCGTCGGCCCGCAGGCGCCGGATCGTTGCAGCAGGGCTCATGGACCGGCTTTCCATCGTCCTCGCGTGAAAAAATCTTCGCGTGAAAGCGGCGCCCTTGGGCGAGCGCTTCGCCGCATGCGCGTGCTCGACTCCTCGGCCTACGGGCCTTCACAGGCCGACATGCCAGCCGGCCTGCAAACAATGCGGCCTGCCGCAAGCGCAGGCCGCCAGACGTCACCTCACAGGAGCTGACCTCAGATGAGGCCGAGAGGTGAAGCCATCAAACTACTGGGCGCGCTTCAACCGCTTGATCTCGGCGACCTGAAACTTGCCGCCGGCCAGCAGGCTGCTGCAATGCAGCCAGACCTTGTTGCGATCCCAGCCCAGGAACGCCTTGGTCTCCGCACAGTCCGCGTAGTGCTTGTACCTGAGGGTGTCGGAGCAGGTCGTATCGAAATGCGAAAATTCCTGACCGGACAAGCTGCATCCGACCCAAGGCGCATTGCCCGACTTGAAGCTGGTCTCGCAGCCGCCGTTGCAGCTGCTGGCGGCTCTCTCCAGCTTGGCGATCCTGGCTTCCACGGAGTCCGACGCAACTGACGGCGCGCGCGCCGTCGACGACGCCGTCGACCGCGTGCGGCGCGAGATCCCGGTGTCGGCCGTGGTCTTCGACCTCTGGAGCTTTGTCGCCTGCTTCGGTGCGTCGACGGTTACGCCCGGAAGCGAGGGGGCGGAGCCTGGTGTGATTTGCGATGCGGCAGGACCGCACAGCAGGACGGTTGCCAGCACGGCGGCAGCCGAGGACGCGACGACACTCGACGACAATCTCATGACAATATCCCTTCAGGGACGAACCTGCCGTCCCAATACATTGTGACCGCACTATATTACCTATCCGAAAATGGGAAACTTGGCTACTCAGCGCCGAAAAAATTCTGCGAATGATCGTCGTTTGCATCGCGATCGGGTGATGTGCCGGCGACGCATCCAGAGATTGCCGTGTCGCGATGGGAGGCGATTTCGGATCGGCAGAATGACGCGCAGGCTGGACCGCGGGCGGTTGGCCTGACGTCACCCGTCGGGAGGCGGAGCTATCAACGCAGTGCGGCAATAGGCTTCCACGCGGCATTGAGAGCAGGCCGCGTCCCGCGCGACGCTGCAAGTTCCCTGTGGAGCAGCTTCGCTGGAAACTGCTAGAAGCGATCACGCACTCACAGGGGATGACGAGCTCAATGACAGCCAAGCGCGTGGTGTTCACCGGGGGGACCGGCAAGGCGGGCAGGCATGTGCTGCCGCATCTGCAGAGCAAGGGCTATAAGCTGCTCAACGTCGACCTCAAGCCGTTCGATCACCCCGGCATCGGCACGCTGATCGCCGATCTGACGGACAGCGGCCAGGCCTTCAACGCGCTGACCACGCATTTCGGCTTTGCAGGCTTCAACGCCGGCCGGCCGCCGCAGGCGCCGGATGCCGTCGTGCATTTCGCCGCGATTCCGCGGGTGCTGATCGAGCCCGACAACGAGACCTTTCGCGCCAACACCATCAGCACCTACAACGTCATCGAGGCCGCAGCGAAGCTCGGCGTCCGCAAGATCATCGTCGCCTCCAGCGAGACCACCTATGGCGTCTGCTTTGCGGAAGGCGACAAGGACTTCAGGAGCTTTCCGCTCGAGGAGGACTACGACACCGACCCGATGGATTCCTACGGGTTGTCCAAGGTCGTGAACGAGAAGACCGCGCGCGCCTTTGCGATGCGCTATGGCATCGACATCTACTGCTTGCGCATCGGCAACGTCATCGAGCCGCATGAGTACGACATGTTCCCGCGCTTCCTCGCCGACCCGCCGTCGCGCAAGCGCAATGCGTGGTCCTATATCGACGCCCGCGACCTCGGCGAGATCGTGCATCTGGCGATCGAGAAGGACGGGCTCGGCTTCCAGGTCTTCAACGCGGTCAACGACACCGTCACGGCCACCGTTCCGACGCGCGAGCTGCTGCGCCGCTATTGCCCGAATGTGCCGGTGACCCGCGAGATGGGTGACGACGAGGCGCCGCTGTCGAACCGCAAGACGCGCGAGGTGCTCGGGTTCAAGGAAGCGCACAATTGGCGGAAATACGTGAAGGCGGGGTAGGGCAGCCGTAGGGCGGATGAGCGCAGCGTAATCCGCTATTCCGGCTGTTGTGCGCATAGCGGCTGTTCGCGCACGGGGCGGCGGATTACGCTGCGCTCATCCGCCCTACGGACCGGTGCCTTCCCTCACGTCATCCGCCGCCGGAGCGCGAGCATCGCGAGCGACAGCACGATCGTCCCGACGATGAACACGGCCGCCGCCGAGACGATCGCCGGACTGATGTTCTCGCGGATGGTGGCGAACATCTGCCGCGCCAGGGTGCGCTGATTGGGGCCGGCGACGAACAGCGTCAGCACCACCTCGTCCAGCGACGTCGCGAAAGCGAACAATGCGCCGGAGATCATGCCGGGCAGCGCGATGGGAAACGTCACCGAGCGCAGCACCACGGCGGGCGAAGCGCCGAGGCTCGCGGCGGCCCGCTCGAGCTGGATATCGACGCCCTGCAAGGCCGAGGAGACGTTGACCAGCACGAACGGCACGGCGACGACGGTGTGCGCGATGATGACGCCGAGATAGGTGTTGGTGAGCCCGTAGCGCGAGAACATCAGCTGCATGCCGACGCCGAGCACCACCGCCGGCACGACCATCGGCAGCAGGAACACGGTGCGAAGCGTCGCGAACAGCAGCGAGGCGGGCTTGCCGCGCAGGCCGAGCGCGGCGAGCGTGCCGAGCAACGTTGCAAGGGCTGTGGTCCCCGCGCCGATCAGCAGGCTGTTGACGATCGACAGCCGCCAGGAGTCGGCGGTGACCAGCTCGCGAAACCAGCGCGTCGAATAGCCGGGAATGGGATAGTTCAGGAACACGCTGTCGGTCAGCGATAGCGGCAGCACCGCGATCAACGGCCCGAGCAGGAACACGATGACGGCGATCGCGAACAGCAGCTTGACGAGCGGCAGCCATTTCATGCGCGCTGCTCCTCGGTCGAGGTCAGCCGGATGTAGACGGCGTAGAGCAGGATCGTCATCGCGAGCAGGACGAGGCCGAGCGCGCCGGCCATGCCCCAGTTCGCGGCTCCCGTGGCGTAGTAGGCGATCACCGAGCTGATCATCTGATCGTTGGCGCCGCCGATCAGCGCCGGCGTGATGTAGTAGCCGAGCGCGGCCATGAACACGAGCAGGGCGCCGGAGACGACGCCGCGCATCGACAGCGGCAGCAGGACGTGGACGAAGGCGCGCAGCGGATGCGCGCCGAGCGAGGCCGCCGCCGGCATCAGATTGCGCGGGATCGCGATCAGCACGCTGAAGATCGGCAGCACCATGAACGGCAGCAGCACATGCGTCATGGCGATGACGACGCCGAGCCGGTTGAACATCAGCGGCACCGGCGCTGACGTCAGGCCGAGCCCCTTCAAGGTGGCGTTGATCAGGCCGTTGTCCTGCAGCACGACATACCAGGCCGCGGTGCGTACCAGGAGGGAGGTCCACAGCGGCAGCAGCACCGCGCCGAGCAGGATCTGCCGGCGCCAGCCGTCGACCGAGGCGGCCACCATCGCGAACGGCAGGCCGATGAGGATGCAGGCCAGCGTCACCAGCGCCGAGGTCACGAAGGTCCGGATCATGATCAGGCGGTTGGCCGAGGCGCCCTCCGGCATCGCAGCGATATTGCCGGCGGCGTTGCGCTCGAGGTCGACAGCAGCGAGCAGGTTCTTGTCGGTCCAGGGCGAGGCGACGGCCTCGGCGATGGTCGTCCAATAGGAGGTCTCGCTCCAACGCGAGTCGATTGCGGCGAGGTCGACCGCGCCGGTGCCGTCGAGCGCGCGGCGGGTCTTGCCGAGCAGGCTGCGGAATCCGGACTGCGCGCTGTTGAGGCGGCGAACGAGATCGCCGAACTGCTCGTCATTGGTCAGCTTGCGGATGTCGTCGATGAACGCGGCCTGTGCGGTTGCAGGAGGCACGCTCGTGCGGTCCCAGCGCGCCAGCGCCTTGTGGGTGCGGGGCAGGGACTCGGTCGCGACTGGATCGGATACAGCAGACTTCATCATCGTCACCAGCGGCACGACGAAGAACGACAGCATGAACGCCAGAAGCGGCGCCAGCAGCAGAACTGCCGTCAACCGTTGGCGGAGGTCTGGTCGCATGATCCCACCACCCAGACATCCGACGCCGCGAACGACAGCGCGACCTCGCTGCCGACCTCCGCGGCCTGACCGGCACGATCGCCCTTGATGATCAGCCGCTGCGCGCCGGCCGTGGCGACCAGACGCATGTGATCGCCGAAATACACCGCATCCAGGATGCGCGCGGTCAGGCGGTTCGCGGTCGCCGCTGCATGATCGTTGATCCGGATGGCCTCGGGACGGATCGAAACCTGCACCTTGCCGCCATCGATGCGGGCGGCGCCGGCATGCGCCGACAGCGTGAGGCCCGAGTCTGTCGTCAGCCGCATCACCTCGCCCGCGTGCTCGTCGAGCTTGCACGCCAGCAGGTTGGTCTCGCCGATGAACTCGGCGACGAATGACGTGCGCGGCAGCTCGTAGATCTCGCGCGGCGTGCCGATCTGCTCGATCCTGCCGTGGTTGAACACGGCGATGCGGTCGGACATCGTCAGCGCCTCGTCCTGGTCGTGGGTGACGAAGACGATGGTGAGGCCGAGCCGGCGGTGCAGGTCGCGGATGTCGAGTTGCATCTGCTCGCGCAGCTTCTTGTCGAGCGCACCGAGCGGCTCGTCCATCAGCACCACCTGTGGCTCGAACACCAGGGCGCGGGCGAGTGCGACGCGCTGCTGCTGGCCGCCGGAGAGCTGCGCCGGTTTGCGCTCGGCCATGGCCGACAGCTTGACCATGTCGAGCACGCGGGCGACGCGCTGCGCGATCTCGGGCTTGGACGTGCCGCGCATCCTGAGCGGAAAGGCGATGTTGTCGCGCACGCTCATATGCGGGAACAGCGCGTAGTTCTGGAACACCACGCCCATGTTGCGCTTGTGCGGAGGCAGCCCGTCGACCCTGGCGCCGCCGACCTCGATCGTGCCGCTGGTCGGCTGCTCGAAGCCTGCGAGCATCATCAGGAGCGTGGTCTTGCCGGAGCCGGAGGGCCCGAGCAGGGCGACGAACTCACCGCGCGCGATATCGAGATCGAGATCGTCGACCACGGTCAGCGCAGCGAAGCGCTTGACCACATGCCGGAACGAGATGAAGGGGGTATCCATGACGGAGGCTTTCGGCGCGGACCTCGCCGGGACTCATGCACGAGGAGGGCAGGCGCGCGTCGCGACGACGATCATCGCGCGCCCGGTTTGCTGAAGCGGCGAGCCTCAGCGCGCGAGCCAGGCGTTGAAGCGCTTCGACAGCTCTTCAGAATTGTCGGTCCAGAAGGCGACGTCGAGCGCGATCGCCTGCTTCAGATTGTCCGGCGTGGTCGGCAGCTCGGCGGCGAACTTTTCCGGCACCAGCTTGGCAGCGGCGATGTTCGGCAGGCCATAGGCGATGTATTCCGGCAGCTTGGCCTGGTTCTCGGCCTGGCTCGCAAACGCGATGAAGTTCATCGCGGCGTCCTTGTTTGGCGAGCCCTTCAGCACCACCCAGCTGTCGACAGCGTAGATGCTGCCCGGAAACACGAAGCCGAAATGCTTGCCCTCGGTGCGGTTGATGGCGCTGATGCGGCCGTTATAGACCGAGGTCATCGCGACCTGGCCGGATGACAGGAGCTGCAGCGGCTGCGCGCCGGCCTCCCACCACACGATGTCGGCCTTGAGCGCGTCGAGCTTCTTGAAGGCGCGCTCGACGCCCTCCTTGGTCTTCAGCACCTTGTAGACGTCGCTGGCTGGCACGCCGTCGGCCATCAGCGCGAATTCGAGCGTGTATTTGGCGCCCTTGCGCAGGCCGCGCTTGCCCGGAAACTTCGCCGTGTCCCAGAAGTCCGCCCAGGTCTTCGGCCCATCCTTGATCTTGTCGCCGTCATAGGACATGCCCGTCGACCACACGATGGCGCCGACGCCGCAATCGCTCACGCCGGCCGGGATGAAGCCTTTCTTGTCGCCGATCTTGCTCCAGTCGATCTTCTCATAGATGCCGTCGCTGCAGCCGAGCTCGAGCTCCTCGGCCTCGACCTGCACCGCATCCCAGTTCGGCACCCCGGCCTTCACCTTGGCCTGCAGCACGCCATAGCCGCCGTCCCAGCTCTCGTCGAGCACGGTGGCGCCGAGCTTGGCGGCGAACGGCTGGAAGTAGATCTTGCGCTGCGCGTCCTGATAGTTGCCACCCCACGACACCACCGTGAGATCGCGCGCCTGCGCCGCCGCGGCGACGCTCAGCATGGCTGCCGCCGCCACCAGCACCGTCTTCGAGACGGTGAGGGCCGCGCGTGGCGTCCCGTTCGACACCTTCACACCCGTGGGGCTGGTCCGCCGTGAAAACATGCTCGATGATCCGTCGCGCTTTGAAAGGTTCAAAAAAGCTATCGGCTGTTCCCAGCCGTGGCAAGCGCGAGTTTTGATCGTGAGATGATGCCATTTTGGCGCTAGGCGCCGCGCCGGCCGCGTTGCGGCAGGGCGTGTTGAGATCGTCCGCTGCCGGCGCATGGTCTGGTCCGGCGGGGGTCACGCCCCCGGGGACGTGTTTGGAGCGTTGCGGTCCTACAATCCGGCGCTGCAGCCTTGATCGTCCGGGCAGGCAAGCGCCGGCACCGGTTCGCTCCCCGCCGAATTGTCGACGACGAGACCGAGCGCCGGTGTGCTCGTCGCCCGCGCACGGGTCGGAGCCGGCAGCCGCCGCGATGCACCGTGGGCGCCGATGCGTTCAAAACCCTCTGCTGTCTTCATCAGTCTGGCGGCGACAAGATGATTCAAAAAATCCATGTTGCAACTCCGTGTGGTCAAATGACCCGGCGGCCTGGTGCGGGACAGGCCGCCGGGTCGGCGCAACGTGCTGGAGTTGGCGTCCTCCATCTCGCTGCGCTGGTCTGTGATCCGTTTCACAGTCGTGTAGAATTGATCGTGAATCGGATCATCCGTGGAGCGTGATCGGGACGCCGGCTGCCATTTGTCTCTACGAATCAAGAGACGATCGCGTTTCCGGGCGCTCGACATCACGCGCGTTCACATTCTTGTTTACTCCGCGGGTTGAGCCGCCACCGTGCCGTGGCCGCCATGCTGGGTGAGGGGCTTCATGCCGGTCAGCGTCCGCAGCAGCACGTAGAACACGGGCGTCAGGAACAGGCCGAACACGGTGACGCCGATCATGCCGGAGAACACCGCGACGCCCATCGCGCGCCGCATCTCCGAGCCGGCGCCGGTCGAGAGCACCAGCGGCAGCACGCCCATGATGAACGCCATCGACGTCATCAGGATCGGCCGCAGCCGCAGGCGGCTGGCCTCGATCGCGGCGCGCAACGGCGTCCGCCCGGCGAATTCGAGCTCGCGCGCGAATTCGACGATCAGGATCGCGTTCTTGGCGGAGAGGCCGACGAGCACGATCAGGCCGATCTGGGTGAAGATGTTGTTGTCGCCCTTCGAGAGGTAGACACCGAACATCGCCGCCAGCAGGGCCATCGGCACGATCATCAGGATCGCCAGCGGCAGGGTCAGGCTCTCATACAGCGCGGCCAGCACCAGGAACACCAGCAGGATCGCGAGCGGAAACACCCACAGGCCGGAGTTGCCGGCGATGAACTCCTGGTAGGTCAGGTCGGTCCATTCGAAGGCGAAGCCGGGCGGCAGCACCTCGGCCGCGACCCGCTCGGCGGCCGCCTGCGCCTGGCCGGAGGAGAAGCCGGGCGCCGCTGCCGCGTTGATATCCGACGACAGGAAGCCGTTGTAGCGGATGGCGCGTTCGGGACCTGCGCTCTGTCGCACGTTGAGCAGCGCCGACAGCGGCACCATGTCGCCGGAGGCGGAGCGCACCTTGAGCTGGCGGATATCGTCGGCACGGGCGCGGAACGGCGCGTCGGCCTGCACGCGCACCGAATAGGTGCGGCCGAACTTGTTGAAGTCGTTCACGTAGTACGAGCCGAGGTAGATCTGCAGCGTGTTGAAGACCTCGGTGACGGGCACGCCGAGCTGCAGCGCCTTGGTGCGGTCGATGTCGGCGAACAGTTGCGGCACGTTGACCTGGAAGCTGGAGAACACGCCGGCGATCTCCGGCGACTTCTGCAGGCCGGCCATGAACGCCTTGGTGACGTCGTTCAGAGCTTCGTAGCCGAGGCCGGCGCGGTCCTCGATCTGCAGCTTGAAGCCGCCGATGGTGCCCAAGCCGTTGACCGGTGGCGGCGGGAACATCGCGATGAAGGCGTCCTGGATGCCCGCATATTTCTTGTTGAGCTCCATCGCCAGCGCGCCGCCGGACAGCGATGGATCCTTACGCTCGTCGAACGGCTTCAAGGTCGAGAACACGATGCCGGCATTGGAGGAGTTGGTGAAGCCGGAGATCGACAGGCCGGGGAAGGCGACCGAGCTCTCGATCCCGGGCTGCGTCAGCGCGATGTCGCTCATCTTGCGGATCACCTCCTCGGAGCGGTCGAGCGTGGCGCCGTCCGGCAGCCGCGCGAAGCCGACCAGATACTGCTTGTCCTGGCCCGGCACGAAGCCGCCCGGCACCTGCTTGAACAGCACGGCGGTGGCGCCGACCAGCAGGACATAGAGGATCATCACCGCGGCCTTGCCGGTGATCACCTTGGACACGCTGCCGCTGTAATTGTTGGAGGCGCGGACGAAGGCGCGGTTGAAGCCGCGGAAGAACCAGCCGAGACTCTGGTCGAGGATGCGGGTGAGGCGATCCTTCGGCTCGTGGTGGCCCTTGAGCAGCAGCGCCGACAGGGCCGGCGACAAGGTCAGCGAGTTCACCGCCGAGATCACGGTGGAGATCGCGATCGTCAGGGCGAACTGCTTGTAGAACTGCCCCGTGAGGCCGGAGATGAAGGCGAGCGGCACGAACACCGCGACCAGCACCAGCGCGATCGCGATGATCGGTCCCGACACCTCGCGCATCGCCTGATAGGTGGCGTCGCGCGGCGACAGCCCGCTCTCGATGTTGCGCTCGACGTTCTCGACCACGACGATGGCGTCGTCGACGACGATGCCGATCGCGAGCACCAGGCCGAACAGGCTGAGCGCGTTGATCGAGAAGCCGAACAGATGCATCACGGCAAAGGTGCCGACAATCGAGACGGGCACCGCCAGCAGCGGGATGATCGAGGCGCGCCAGGTCTGCAGGAAGAGGATCACGACGATCACGACCAGCACGATGGCCTCGAACAGCGTGTGCACGACGGCCTCGATCGAGGAGCGCACGAACTGGGTCGGGTCGTAGACGATGTGGTACTCGACGCCCTCCGGCATCGTCTTCTTGATCTCGGCCATGGTGGCGCGGACGTTGTCCGAGATCTGCAGCGCGTTGGAGCCGGGCGCCTGGAAGATCGGGATCGCCACCGCCTGCTTGTTGTCGAGCAGCGAGCGCAGGCCATATTCGGAGGCGCCGAGCTCGATGCGGGCGACGTCGCGCAGCCGCGTGATCTCGCCATGCGTGCCGGTCTTGACGACGATGTCGGCGAACTGGTCCTCGTTCGACAGCCGGCCCTCGGCATTGACCGAGAGCTGCAAATCGAGGCCCTTGACGCTCGGTGATGCCCCGACGACGCCGGCCGCGGCCTCGACGTTCTGCGCCTGGATCGCCTTGACGATGTCGGACGCCGACAGACCGTGCTCGGCCGCCTTCTGCGGATCGACCCAGACCCGCATCGAATAGTCGCCGGCACCGAACAGCTGCACGTCGCCGACGCCGTCGATGCGCGCCAGCCGGTCCTTGACGTTGAGCACCGCGTAGTTGCGCAGGTACGTCGTGTCGTAGCGGCCGTTCGGCGAGATCAGATGCACGACCATGGTGAGGTCGGGCGAGCTCTTCTTGGTGATGACGCCGAGCTGGCGCACGACATTGGGCAGCCGCGGCTCGGCCTGCTGCACGCGGTTCTGCACCAGCTGCGTGGCCTTGTCCGGATCGGTGCCGAGCTTGAAGGTGACCGTGAGCGTCATCGCGCCGTCGGTGGTCGCCTGGCTGCTCATATAGAGCATGTTCTCGACGCCGTTGATCTGCTCCTCGATCGGCGTCGCCACCGTCTCGGCGATCACCTTCGGATTGGCGCCGGGATAGGTCGCGCGCACCACCACGGAGGGCGGCACGACGTCGGGGTATTCGGAGATCGGCATGGAGAACAGCGCGATCAAGCCGCCGAGGAAGATCAGCGTCGACAGCACGCCTGCGAAGATCGGCCGATCGATGAAGAATTTGGAGAGGTTCATGAGAGGCCCCGTGGTCGGGAGAGGTCGGTCGTCGTTATCTGACTTGGTCTAAGGGCTGGCGCGGTGCCCGCCCTCCCCTGGAGGGGGAGGGTCGGCTCGCATGAGCGCAGCGACATGCGAGACGGGGTGGGGTGGCGGCCCCTCCGCGCGTGCGGTGCTCAATTGAGACGAACCCGCGACGCACGGATGCTGAGGAGGTGCGAGCAGGTTTTCACCAACTGAGACCGTCACCCCACCCCGCCGCGCGCTGTGCGCGCGTCGACCCTCCCCCTCCAGGGGAGGGTGGGCATCGCGTGTGTGGTGACGGTTTAGGTCCATCGAAATCAGCGCTGCGCAAGCCGCTTGTTGTCAGACGCCGCTCCATCGCGTGCGCCCATCGCGGCCACCTGCGTCTTCAACAACGCACCTGGCCGCACCCGCTGAAGGCCATTGACCACCACGCGCTCGCCGGGCTTGAGGCCGGCGGAGATGATGCGCAGGCCATCGACGCTGCCGCCGAGGCTGACCGGGCGATAGACAGCGCGCTCGTCGTCGCCGACCACCATCACGAATTTCTTGTCCTGGTCGGTGCCGATGGCGCGCTCGTCGAGCAGCACCAGCGATTGCTGCTGCGGCTGGCCCATGCGCACGCGCGCGAACTGGCCGGGGATCAGCCGGCCGTCCTCGTTCTTGAACACGGCGCGGACGCGGATCGTGCCGCTCTGCCCGTTGACCTGATTGTCGATCAACTGGATATGGCCGGATGCCGTGATGCCGCCCGAGGTCGTCATCTCGACCGGGATTCGGTCGAGATTGCCGCGTTTGCCCGAGCCGTCGGCAATCGCCGACAATGCGCGCAACACCAGCTCTTCGGTGGCGTCGAAGCTCGCATAGATCGGGTTGACGGACACCAGCGAGGTCAGCACCGGCGAGGCCGACCCGGCGGCGACGAGGTTGCCGACCGTGACCTCGATCCGGCCGACCCGGCCGTCGACCGGCGCGCGCACCTGCGTGTAGTCGAGATTGAGCTTGGCTGTCTGCAAGGTCGCTTCGGCGGCCTTGACGTTGGCGATCGCTTCGCGATTGCCGTTGTCGCGCTGGTCGTAATCGCGCTTGGTCACGATGGAATTGCCAACCAGCTGCGCGCCGCGCTCCAGTTCGTTGGCGGCGAAGGCGGCGCGGGCGCGCGCCGCTTCCAGTTGCGCCTGCGCCCGGTCGACCTCGGCGGCGTAGGGCGCCGGGTCGATCTTGAACAGGACGTCGCCAGCCTTGACCAGCGAGCCCTCGGTGAAATTGGTGCCGAGAATGGCACCGGCCACCCGCGGCCGGATCTCGACCCGCTCGACGGCTTCAAGCCGGCCGGAGAACTCGTCCCACAGGCTCGCCTGGCGCGGCTCGACGACGGCAACCGTCACGGGGACGGCCTGTTCGGGGGCCGCGGCGCGGGCCGCATTCGGCGCGGAACTGAAGTGGAAATATTGGGAGCCGGCATAGGAGCCGGCGGCAATCACCAAGCCGGCGGCGGCGACGGTGCTCAGCCACCGCTTCAGGCGGCCGGAAGAACGAATTTCGGACGAAGGCATTGGCGCGCTCCAGATTTGTAGTGCTCGCTACAAATGTGGCGCTGGCAACCCGTTCGCAAGAGACTTATGTAACGGATGCTACGAAAATAGTAGCCCGACTTTCGGCGAACTGCGCCAGATCAAAGAAATCGCGTTCAAGAACAACTAGATAAGAATCAGACGGGGCGGAGACGGAACAGGAGTTTTGCAGATGGGCATCGGACGGCCCCGGACTTTCGATCGCGACACCGCGTTGGACCAGGCGATGGAGGTGTTTTGGCGCCATGGCTATGAGGGCGCCACCATCGCCCAGCTCACCGACGCCATGGGCATCAACCCGCCCAGCCTCTATGCCGCGTTCGGCAGCAAGGAGGCCCTGCTCAGGGCCGCGCTCGACCGCTACACGGCGCGACGGGAGGCCTGGATGGACGAGGTGCTGAGCGCGCCGACCGCCCACGAGGTCACCGCGCGGATGCTGATGGGCGTCGCCGAGAAACAGACCGATCCCTCCAATCCGCCCGGCTGCCTGCTGGTGCAGGGCGGTCTCGCCTGCGGCTCCGGCTCTTCCAACGTGCCGTTCGAGCTCGCGGCCCGCCGCGCGCAGACCGAGGAGCAGCTCCGGCACCGTTTCGAGCGCGCCAAGCGCGAAGGCGATCTGGCTGAAGCCGCCGACCCCGCTGCGCTCGCGCGCTATGTTTCCGCCGTGATCACCGGCATGAGCGTGATGGCGTCGTCAGGCGCCGACCGCGAGGCATTATCCCAGGTCGCCGTCGTCGCGATCAAGGCGATCGAGGATCAGTCGGTGAGGGCGCCGGCGGCGGCGAACTGATCGACATCATGCGCTGAGCGACGGGTGCTCTGCCGTCGCAAAGTCTTGTGCTCGTGGGCGCGATGCGATCCCCTGCGGCCGCCTCATTGTCATCGCGCGAACCAAGAGCAATTCCTCCATGCGTGTCTTCTCCGCCGCCCTTGCCACCGAGACCAACACTTTTGCGCCGATGCCGACGGGGCTCGCGACCTTCCACGAGCGCGCCTACTTCCCGGCCGGAACGCATCCGGACAAGATGCAGATGCATGGCGGGCCACTATGGGCGGCGCGGCAGGTCGGGCCATCGAAAGGTTGGACCTTGATCGAGGGGCTGGTCGCCGCAGCGGTGCCGAACGGGCTCGTCACCCGCGCCGCGTTCGAAACCCTACGCGACCAGATCCTCGCCGACCTCGAAGCCGCGCTGCCGGTCGACATGGCGTTGATCGGCCTGCACGGCGCGATGATCGCCGACGGCTATGATGATTGCGAGGGCGAGCTGCTCGCGCGCATCCGCGACATCGTCGGACCCGATGTGGTCATCGGCGCGACGCTCGACCCCCACGTTCACATGAGCGAGCTGATGGTCAGAAGCGCCAATCTTCTGATCTGCTGGAAGGAATATCCGCACACCGACATTCTCGAGCGGGCCCAGGATCTGGTGAAACATTGCACCGAGCTCGCCGAGAAGCGGCTCAAGCTGCGCTCGGCGCTGGTCGACACCGACATGATCGTGACCCTGCACACCACGCGCGAGCCGGTGCGCAGCTTCGTCGACCGCGTCACCGCGCTGGAAGGCAAGGACGGCATCATCTCGGTCTCGATCGTTCACGGCTTCGGCTGGGGCGACACGCCGTCCATGGGCACCAAGGTGCTGGTCTATAGCGATGCCGCCGTCGATCCCGATGGCGCCAAGGCGCAGGCGCTGGCGCGCAAGCTCGCGGACGAGCTGATCGGCATGCGCGAGGCGGTGACCGAACGCATGCCCGGCGTCGATGCTGCGCTCGACCAGGCCTTGGCGAAGGACGGCACCATCGTGCTCGGCGATGCCAGCGACAATCCCGGCGGCGGTGCGCCCGGCGATTCCACGTTCATCCTGCGCCGGCTGCTCGACCGCAACATCGGCAATGCCTGCCTCGGTCCGCTCTGGGATCCGATCGCGGTGCGCATCGCCTTCGATGCCGGCGTCGGCGCCAAGCTGCCGCTGCGGATCGGCGGCAAGATCGGGCCGCTGTCGGGTGATCCCGTCGATGCGACCTGGGAGATCAAGGCGCTGAAGAAGAATATGGTGATGACGGGCCTTGCCGGCACGCCCGCCAAGCTCGGCGATTGCGCGTTGATCGGGAGCAATGGCGTCGAGGTCGTGATCACGACGTTCCGCTGCCAGGCGTTCGGCACCGACTTCTTCACGCAGCTCGGCTGTGATCCTGCCACGCGCAAGCTCATCGTGGTGAAATCCGCCCAGCATTTCCGTGCGGCATTTGCGCCGATCGCGGCCGACATCATCATGGTCGATGCGCCCGGCGTGGTCGCGCGCGACGTCACGACGTTGCCCTACAAGAAGATCAAGCGTCCGAAATGGCCGCTCGATGAGTTGCCGCAACCATCGCGAGCATGATGTCCCAGAATGCGACGATCATCGCACCGCCATTAACGTTCGGAACGCGGCTGGAACGAACCGCGTCCGAATCGCTTGCGAAGCACGGTTTGAAATCTGTTCACGGCTAGATGTCGTAGCTCTCGGAGATGGCGCGCAACATGCAGCGCCGGCGATTCTGATCGTGCGGCTCGGCTTTCGTCAGAAGGTTAAAGGCGCAGAGGCGCGCCGGCGTTGTTGGAGAGAACGCGACGCCCCCGCATGCTGCGGGCGGGCCCGCTCACGTCGTCGACGTTCCGAACCGTCGCATCCACGCCGCCCTCAGACCGATCGGTGTCGGCGAGAACGGGCCCGGCGGTGCGCGCGTGATCAGGGCGACCAGCAGGAGCGCGGCGATCGCGAGCCAGAAGCACAGCCAGAACGCATCGAGATAAGCGAGCACGTTGGCCTCGCGCTGCACCTGCGCGGCCAAGGTCCCGACGGCGCGGGCCTTGGCCTGGCCGCCGCCATGCGCGGCGAAATAGCCGGTCAGTCGTTGCAGCGCGCGCGCGACGTCGAGATCGCCGCTCTGGATGTTGAGGCCGAGATAGGCCGAATGCACCTGCTCGCGCACCCGCAGCCACGTTCCCATCAGGGCGACGCCGATTTCGGCGCCGCCGAGCCGCATCACCTGGATATAGGCCGCAAAGGACGTCGCCCGCGCCGGATCGGAATTCGACAGCGCGAGGATGATGATCGGAAGCAAGGTCAGGGCCTGTCCGATCGACTGCAGCACGACGATGACGATGAAATCCTCGCGCGCCCAGGCATGGGTGATCTGGGTGCCGAGCAGATTGGCCGCCGCGAAGGCACTGAGACCGAGCACGACGACGATGCGAGGATCGAGATGGCGAAGCAGGACGATCGACAGCGGCACCAGCACGACCATCGGCAGCGCGCCGTAGAACAACAGCAGCGAGCCGCTCTGCTCCGGCCGCAACTGCGTGATGGTGACGAGGAAGTTCGGCACCAGCGACGCATTCGAGAGGCTGGTCAGCGTGTAGAGCAGGATCACGACCAGCGACAGCCCGATGTTGCGCGAGAACAGCACGTTGAAATGCGCCCATGGCTGCGGGGCGAGCGCCTCGTTGACGAGGAACAGGACGAACAGCGCGGCGCCACCGCACAGCAGCGCCATCACCGTGCCTGATTGCAGCCAGTCGAGTCGGTTGCCCTGGTCGAGACCGGCATAGATCATCGCCACGGCGCTGCCGAGCAGCAGCATCCCGCCCCAGTCGGCGTTCTCGAGCAGCGCGCGGTTGACGGGCTCGGCCGGGGTGCCGAGATAGACCATCAGCGCCATCAGCGGCGCCAGCACGACGCCCTGCCAGTACAGCCACTGCCAGCCGAGATGCTCGACATAGAAGCCGACCAGCGAGGTCGAGGTATCCAGCGCGAAGCCGACCCGGATCGCATAGATCGAGATCGCCGGCAGCCACCAGCGGATCGGCAGGTTGCGGAAGATGATCATGAGCGTGGCCGGCACGAAGGTGCCGAGCAGCATGCCGTGCAGGATCGCGAGCGCGATCAAGGTCGGATAGTCGCGCACGAACGGAATGATTAGGGACAGCACCGCATAGATCAGGCTGGGAATACCCAGCACACGGCGCAGACCGAACACGGTCGCGAGCCACGCCACGGCCGGCGCGATCACGATCTGCGAGCCGATCGCCGCGGTGGACAGCCAGGCGCCCTCGTCAAAACCGAGCGAGAACGCGCCGCGCAGATCGGGCAGGCCGACCGAGGTCAGCCGGCTGTCGAAATTCGCCAGGAACGAGCCGAGCAGGACGGCGCCGACGGCAAACAGCGGATGCGCCGCCTGGCCGCCGCGCGACAGCGGTCCGCGATCGGTCTCACTTGGCGCCATCGGCCTGGCCGGTGGTGCGGATGTGGGTCACGACCGACATGCCCGGCAGCAGCCGCGCGAGCAGCGGCTGGTCGCCGTCGAGGGCGATGCGGACCGGAATGCGCTGCACGACCTTGGTGAAGTTGCCGGTGGCATTGTCGGGCGGCAGCAGCGCGAATTGCGAGCCGGAGGCCGGCGCGATCCGCTCGACGCGGCCATGCAGCCTCTGGCCCGGGAACGAATCCACGGTGATCTCGACCGGCTGGCCGGGCGCGACATGGGTGAGCTGCGTTTCCTTGTAGTTGGCGATGACGAAGACATGCGGCAGCGGCACCACCGCGATCAGGCTGCTGCCGATATTGACGTAGTCGCCGACCTGCACCTGGCGCTGTCCGACGACGCCGTCGAACGGCGCGGTGATCCTGGTGTAGCCGAGCTTGAGCCGCGCGGCGGCGAGCGCGGCCTTGGCGCCGGCGAGATCGGCGCCGCGCTGCTTCTTGGTGCCGGTGAGCACCTCGAGCTGATGACGCTGCGCGGCGATCACCGCGCGGCTCGCGCGCACGTCGGCCTGCGCCTTGGCATAGGCGGCGGTGGCTTGTTCCAGCCGCTGCTTGGTACCCGCTTCGCTCTGCGACAGCGACTGCTGGCGCTCTTCCTCCTGCCTGGCCTGCACCTCGGCCGCGCCGGCCGAGACCTGCTGCGCCTCGGCCTGGGCGATGGTCGCGTATTGCAGCTCGACCTGGTTGCTGAGGTTGTCGAGCGCCGCCTGCGCCGCTTCGACATTAGCCTCGGCCTGCGACACCTGTGCCTCGTAGTCGGCCGGATCGATCTGGACCAGCAGGTCGCCGGCCTTGACCTGCTGGAAATCGCTGACCGCAACCTTCGTCACCTCCCCGGCCACGCGGCTCGAGAGCTGCGTCAGGTCGGCGCGCACATAGGCATCGTTGGTCGATTGGGACGTTGCGTTGCCGGTCCAGGCGTTCCAGCGCGTGGTCGCGAGCGCCACGAAGGCGAGCGCTGCGATCACCGCAAGCAGTGGAACGCCGAGACGCGCCCAGAGCCCGGGTGCTGCGGCGGACGAGGGTGCCGGCGTCGATGCAGCGCGCGCCGCCGCGTCGACGTTGCTCGGTGTTTCACTCAAGGGACGCCTCCTGCATCGGCCGACGCTGATCAGTCCGACGACTCG
The DNA here is from genome assembly GCF_051168395.1 of Bradyrhizobium sp. HKCCYLRH1030. NCBI lineage: Bacteria > Pseudomonadati > Pseudomonadota > Alphaproteobacteria > Hyphomicrobiales > Nitrobacteraceae > Bradyrhizobium > Bradyrhizobium sp. HKCCYLRH1030. Next base: position 23,010 of record NZ_JBNPUY010000005.1, read on the forward strand.
TACCCCATTCTGCGCCGCGTGCCACCTGGACTCTGGGTCGTGAGCCATGCGTCGCGGGGCATGGACATCTGCGCGCCGAACGGAACCCGCGGGCGATCGGACCGTGATGAACCAGCTAACAGGCCAGCAGGTTGAGCACAGGCACAGCCCGCGATCGCCGCGCCGGGATCGCGCCAGCGACATCGGCGCTGGATTCGCTGCCGCGACCAGCCCGCGCATGATGTCCCAGAATGCGACGTCGCGCGCGCTCACGTTAACGTTCAGAACGCGACTTGAACGAACCGCGTCCGAATCAGCGGCGCAGCCCGGTACGAGGTCTGTTCACGGCTAGATGTCGTGCCGTCATCGCGTGACATCAGCTATTCGGCGTCACTTGACCGCAATTTGGACGACCGGCTGGGTGCGAGAGCGTTAAGAGCACGGAGCGGCCTGCCGCCAAGCGGTTGTCGGTGACGCCGGCCGGCGCGCGCTGCCCGGTTGCAGCGGTCGCCTCGCTGGGTCACATTTCTCATCCGCGACTTGGGTCCAGCCGTTTGCTGATCAGAAGGCTTTCATGCATGGGTCACAACGGAGCGATCCTGGTTGCCGGCGGCGCCGGCTACATCGGGGCTCATTGCTGCAAGGCTGTCGCCGGGGCCGGCTACGTGCCGATCTGCTATGACAATCTGTCCACCGGCCATCGCCGCTTCGTGCGATGGGGACCGCTGGTGGTCGGCGACATTGCCGACAGCGCCAGGGTGGCTGACACCATCCGCGCCCACGCGGTCGACGCGGTGATGCACTTGGCCGGGCCGAGCACGATCGGCGAATCCGTCGCCGATCCGCACAAATATTATCTGAACAACGTCGTCGGCACCTTGGGCCTGCTGCAGGGCATGCGCGAGGCCGGCTGCGCGCGGCTGGTGTTCTCCTCGACCGGCGCGGTCTATGGCGACGCCGGGCGGGATCCGATTCCCGAGAGCGCCGCGGGATCGGCCCTGAATCCATACGGCCGCTCGAAATACATGATCGAGCAGATCCTGGCGGACTATCAGGCAGCCTACGGCCTGTCGGCCATCGTGCTGCGCTACTTCAACGCCGGCGGCGCCGACGCGTCAGGCCTGATCGGTGAGTTGCGCGATCCCGAGACGCACCTGATCCCGCGCGCGCTGATGGCGATCCTCGGCCACGTGCCGGACTTTGCGATCTTCGGCACCGACTATGACACACCCGACGGGACCGCCGTGCGCGACTACGTTCACGTCGATGATCTCGCGGCAGCCCACATCGCGGCGATGGAGCGTCTGCTGCAGACCGGTTCGGGCGGCACCTACAATCTCGGGACCGGCCGCGGCCATTCGGTGCGCGAGATCGTCGATGCAATCGGCAGGGAGACCGGCGAGCGGGTCCCGCTGATGGTGCGCGCGCGCCGCGCCGGCGATCCACCGGTCCTGGTCGCAGATCCCCATCTTGCCCGGCAGGAGCTCGGCTTCGCGGCGCATCGGTCCGATCTCGGCACGATCATCCGCTCGGCCTGGACCTGGCACCAGACCGCGCACCCCCGGATCGCATGAGGCCGATGCCGCGTGCCGGGGGCTCGTCGGGGAAGCTGTTACGCCGCGGCCGGCGGCGTGTGGGCGAACTCGTCCACGAAGCTCATCTCCGCGCGCTCGTCGTCGACCGACCAGCAGCCGATCTCGGAAGCGCCCCGGAAGAAGTGGACACTGTGGACCGGTGAGCGGAAGTCGTCGCCGCGAATGATCCGGAGCAGGGTCTGCGCCACGCGGCGGTGATCGCCGGGGAGCCTGAGGTCGAAGAATGCGTCGCCATAGCCCGGCAGGATGGTGCCGGCCGAATCGCGAACTTCCATGCGCAACTGTGCCATGCTCGCATTCAACGACAGCAACGGTTTCCGCCCGGTAAATGCCGCCGTGCCTGCGCAGGTGGTCTCACCATGGAGCGCGTAGCGCGCTGGTCGCCATCAGCGAAGCGTGGACGAGGTGCTCTGACAAGAGGCGCCGTTCGAGCAAGCGGCCAGCCTTGTCAGCAGCGGATCGCATCGGCCGCGGTGGCCGTTGGGATGATCGCGCAAGGGATCACCGGGCCTTCTCCAGCACCGGGCGCTCTGTGGTGACGAGGGCTGCCGGGACAACCGCTTCATTGCGGGGGAGGATCGGCAGTTCGAACAGGACACGCGTGCCAGTCGGCTGGTTGGCGCTCAGGGTGAGACGGCCGCGAAGCTGCTGGACCATCCCCTTGATCATCCGGAACCCCAGGCTTGTGCGCGGTTGATCGATGTCGAAACCATCGGGCAGACCGACGCCCTGATCGGACACGCTGAGCTGCAGGCAACCGTCGATGTCGCGGGCGGAGATGTCGATCGGTCCGTCCTGGCCAGGATAGGCATGTTTCACGGCGTTGCTGACCAACTCATTGAGCAGGAGACCGAGAGGCACGGCGTGATCGGCCGACAGCCGCATCGGATGGGCATCGCAGTTCAGGATATGCGCTCCCGCGACGCGTTGCAGCCTCTTGCAGAAGTCTATGAGGAAGACGTCGACGTCGATGAAGCCGATCTGTGATGCCCGCGAGAGATGATCATGGACCTGGGCAATGGCTGCTACGCGCGATCCGGCCTCGCCGAGGGCAAGCTTGGCCTCAACGGAATCCGTCCCGAATGCCTGCACCCGGAGCATGGCCACGACGGAAGACAGGCTGTTCTTGACGCGGTGACCCATTTCGCGCGTCAGCATGGTTTGATGGTCCAAGGCGTCCCGGAGCCGCGTCTCCTCATGCAGGCGCTCGATTGCAATCCCGACGATGTCGGCGAATTCGGTGAGGAAGGCAGCGTCCGCCTCGTCGAAGCGGCGGGGGGCCGGACTGTCGACCTGGAGCACGCCGAAATAGCCGCCGCCTCGTCCGCCGCGTTCGATCCGGACGCTGATCGACGTCTTGATGCCGCGGTCTACTGGAAGCCCCGGTATCTCGAAGCGACCATCCGGGGGGGCGCGACCGGTGATGATGGCTTGACCCGTCTGGAAGGCGCGCCCGGCAGGCGAGGTACTGTCCACGACGAACGATGATTGTTCGACCGAGCTCGGCCATCCGTACCCCGCGCGGACCAGCTGTCTCTTTCCGTCCGCCACGAATTCCATCACCATCGCGAACGGTGCATTGAGGCCCTTGGCACCGAGCGCGGCGGCGCGCTGAAGAGCGACGTGGATGTCGCGGGTCTGCAATGCAGCACGACTGAATTCGGCGAGCGCAGATTGTTGGATGAGCCTGTAGCTGCGCATGTCATTCCGGACGCCCGCGCGCTCGAGAAGGATCGGAAAAGCGGTATCTTGGCTCTGATGTCCCAACACGCGGATTCTCCAAAACAGAACGCACCCCGACTACAAATTCCCCGCGGCTCTCTTCCTTACGATTTGATATTTTAGGGCTATTGTGTTGCCGTTCACCGGCCGGAGTCTGAGCAAAAGCGGACATGGTCCAGTTTGCCGCAGCGCAATTCGTCGCGAGCCGAATCGAGGCGAAAGGCTCCCCGGCTCGCGTCGAGGGGGCGCTTGGCAGTTGCTCCTGACGCTTGCCGTGCCCGCGCGCTCATCCAGAGGACCTTCCACGGAGAGCGGGCACCGACGCCGCGGCGAGACGCGCGCTCTTGCAGCCCGTCAGAGGGTGGGCGGCACCATCCTCACGGAAACCGCCATATGCGCGATCGGCCAGCCTTGAGCCGGACGGCAGGCCGGGTTGGCGCGCCGGCCAGATCCGCTCATTCGGCGGCGATTCTTTTGGGCCGCTCGGTGGTGTGGCCCACCGACAGCGAGCCGTGGGGCGTGTGACAGATGGATCCCGTCGAAGGGGTGTGTCCTGTCCGAATCCGTCAACGACCTCAATTTCATCCGTGAATGCCTGCGTCTGGCGGCGGATTTCACGCAACTTGCGCGCGATGCCGTCGATCCGGACCTGCAGGCGCATTGCCTGCGGATGGCCGCCTTCTGGACCGATCGGGCCGCCGGAAATCCCGGCGCGGAATCGGACGATCCGAGTCAGTGAAATCGCCGGATGCGTGATGAGCGAGCAGGGCCGTTGTTGCGGCGCGGCGGGGAAGCCTTGCGTGCGGGAGCTCGTGAGCAATTTTGCTCAGACTTGCCGGTCGAGAGCGCCCAAGAAACGGGGGCGACGGCGCGGACAGCCGCCTCTGCGCCGTGGCCTCCGTCCCTCATCGTGGCTTGTCAGTTTTGGAATGATCAAGGCGCAAACCGATCGCGATCTGCGGAGCAATCAGCTGCTCGATGCCCTGGCGCCGGACAGCCGCGGCCGGATCGAGCCGCACCTCGAGCCCGTTGATTTCAAGCTCGGCGCCGTGGTCTGCGAGGCGGGCGGCCATCTCCGGCATGCCTATTTCCCGAGAGGATCGGTGTTGTCGCTGTTGACCGTGCTGGAGAACGGCGACGCCATCGAGACGGCCAATATCGGTCGCGAGGGCGCCTTCGGCCTCTTCGCCGCCATGTACAGCCGGGCCTCCTTCAACCGTTGCATCGTTCAACTCGAAGGGCATACCGTCCGGTGTCCGATCGAGCTGCTGCAGCACGAGTTCGACTCCAGCGAACATGTGCGCAATCTTCTCGTCAGCTACTCGGAGACGCTGCTGTCCCAGGTTCAGCAGACGGTGGCCTGCAACGCCATGCATTCGACGGATGAGCGCATCTGCAGATGGCTGCTGATGATGCACGACCGGGCCGAAGGGGCGGTGCTTCCGTATACGCACGAGTTCCTGTCGCAGATTCTCGGGGCCAATCGCAAGTCGGTGACGCTTGCCGCGCAATCCATGCAGGCGGCCGGTCTGATCAGCTATCGTCGCGGCACCATTCAGGTGCTCGACCGGCCCGGCCTCGAGAAAGCATCGTGCGAATGCTACGCCATCGTCAAGCAGCGGTTCGATGCGTTTCTCCAGCCGCCTACGACGGCGGTGCGCAGTCAGCTGCAATGACGTGATGGTGGCAATGATGTGATGGTGGCGTGGATCGAGCCGAGCAGGGCGGCCCAGCTCGATCTCGCGATGCCCGGTCACAAGCTCTTCAGCGGACCTTTGCCTCCGACCGACTTGTCGCCTGCGATATGCGGCTGATCGTGCAGGACGACGTTCAGCAGGGAGCTGTTGATCTCGAGGTGGCCGTTGTAGTCGATGAAGCCCAGCTTGCGGAACTTGTTCATGAAGTGACTGACGCGCGAGCGGGTGGTGCCGATCATGTCGGCCAGCATCTCCTGGCTGACCTTCGCGATGACCCGCTGCGGCTTGCCGTCGTTGCCGAAATTGGCCAGCAGCAGTAGCGCCCGCGCAAGGCGCTTTTCGCTCGAATTGAACAGCTGATCGATGAGATCGGCCTCGACGCGGATCGTGCGGGCGAGAATGTGCGAAACGAAGATCTCGGAGAACGCCGGCTGCTCACGCAGGGCGCTCAGCGCAGCCGATTTGGTGATCCGCAGGATTTCGCTGTCCGTGATGGCCGACGCCGCCGCCAGCCGATGAGACTGGCCGGCCAGGCACCCTTCGCCGAAAAAATCGTCCCGACCGAGCAGCGCGATGACCGCCTCCTTGCCCTGCTCGGAATGGACGACGATCTTGACCGTGCCCGTGATGATATAGAACAGCACATCGGCGGGGCTGCCCTGGGAAAAGATCTGCTGGTCCTTTCGGTATTTCCCGATCGTCCGGCCCGGGCCTTCGGTCTTGAGGAACACCGCCGGATCGAAAGCCTGCTTCCTTGGCGGCGGCTTTGCGGCCGTCTGCGGCTTTACGATGGGTCGCTTCGCCATGTGTTCTCCCGGGTGAAACGCGAGTGCTGGATGCTTCGAAGCCGGATCTCGGCATCACGGTTGGGCAGGCGCTAACACAGCATAGCGCCTTTCGCGGACGCTTGACAGCGCGGCGTCTATTTCAACGGGACACGCACTGCCGCTTCGTGTTCCAGTGACGCAGCGGCGCGAGAATTAGTTAATTCATGTTATCAAGCATTAGCATCGCACCGCTCATGCAGCGCGAACAGGCCCAGGGCCTCGCGGACGTCACGCAAGGTCGTATCGGTGACGGTGCGCGCCAGTTGGGTGCCGCGCCTGACGATCTCGAGAACGTGGCCGGGATCACGCGCAAACGCCGCCCGCCGGTCGCGGATCGGCGCGACCACGGCCTGCAGCACGTCATCAAGTCGCTGCTTCACGACGCTGTCGCCGAGGCCACCGCGGACGTAGCGCGCCTTCAGGTCCGCAACCGCCGCAGGATCGTCGTCGAACGCGTCGAGATAGGTGAAGACGACATTGCCTTCGACGCGGCCCGGATCGGCGGCCCTGACGTGGCCGGGATCGGTGAACATGCGGCGGACGGCATCGCGAATCTGGTCCGCGGTGGCGGAGAGCGGAATCGTGTTGCCCTGTGATTTGCTCATCTTGGCCTTGCCGTCCACGCCAGGCAGGCGTCCGACGCTCGGGATCAGTGCGCGTGCCTCGGGGAGCACTTCCGTGCCCGCCTGGCGGTTGATGCGGCGGACGATCTCGTTGGTCTGCTCGATCAGCGGCGCCTGGTCGTCTCCGACCGGCACGATGGTCGCCTTGAAGGCGGTGATGTCGGCGGCCTGCGCAACGGGATAGCACAGGAAGCCGGCCGGAATATCGCGGCCGAAGCCGCGCGCCTGGATCTCGTCCTTGATGGTCGGGTTGCGCTCGAGCCGCGCCACCGTGACGAAGTTCATGTAGAGCAGCGTGAGATCGGCCAGCGCCGGCAGGTGCGATTGCAGGCAGATGGTCGTCATCTCCGGATCGATGCCGACGGCGAGATAGTCGGTCGCGATCTCCAGGACGTTCCGGCTCACCTTGGCCGGATCGTGGGCGTGGTCCGTGAGCGCCTGGGCATCGGCCAGCAGCAGGAATTGCCGATGCGTCGATTGCAGCGCGACGCGGGTTTGCAGCGAGCCGACATAGTGGCCGAGGTGCAGCGGGCCGGTGGTTCTGTCGCCGGTCAGGATGACGGGACGTTCTGGCATTGAGAGTGGCATCGTGGTTCTCCAGGAGTGAGAACCGCCGCTCGATCGAACTCTTCGATGCTGTTGATGACAAGAACCGCGTCGCAGGCCGATGAACGGCGGCGACGGGCGAATGAATGACGAGGCCGTGCCGCTCCTAGATGGAGCGCCACCACGTGTTCGCGTGCAAGGTCTCAGTCTTGATCATGCGACCGATATGGCCGAAACCGCCGATGAATGCAACCCGCTCAGGCACGCTGCGCAGAGCGCGGCCTCAGGCCAGTTCAGCCATTCCGCCTATTCGAGATCAATCGCATGATACTGGCCGGTCTTGTCGAGCTGCGTGCCCCAGACCTTGTGCAGCGCCTGGTGGTCGGAGGGGCCGAAGCTCACCTTCGATCCGACGCCCAGCTCGTAATTCTGCATCGATTCGAGGACATCGACCAGCGTTTCCGTGTCCACCGCGGGACCGGCGCGGCGCAGCCCTTCGATCAGGATGTTGGCCGTGAGATAGGCTTCCAGGGACGAGTAATCCGCCGGCTCTCCCGGAAAATATCTGTCGAGCGCCTTCTTGTAGTTCAGGGTGACGGACGCGTAGCCGTCGACCGCCGGCGTGACCTGGGTGCAGATGACGCCGTCCGCATAGCGCGGGCCGAGCACCATCAGCTCACTGGCGAGGCCGGTGCTGCCGACGCCGGAGATCGTCGCGTAGGTCATATCCGGATAGAGATCGCGGGTCTTCTCGATGAACTTGGCCGCGGCGCGAAAGGTGGCGACCAGCACCACCGCCTTGATCGCATGCTTCTGCCGGCGCAGTTGCGCGATGGCCTCGTCGACATTGACGGTGTTGCGGCTGTAGCTCATGCGGAAGGCGTCGCCCGCGCCGCCGCGCAGCCCGTGCATCGCCCTGCTGACGCCCTCCCACCCCGCGTCGCCATAGGCATCCTGCTGGGTGAGAACTCCGATCTCCTGCGGACGCAGCTTGCGGATCTTGACGAGATAGTTCACGAGCGCATGGGCTTCCTCGGCGTAGCCGGCGCGGTAGTTGAAGACGTAGCGGTCCGGCGGATCGCGGCGAAGCGAAGGAGCCCCGGTGAAGGCGCCGAAATACAGCGCATGATGCTCGAGCGCGTACGGCACCGAGATCAGGGCCGTCGGACTGCCGTAGTTCTCGACGAATCCGAACACCTTGTGCTGCTCGTAAAGCTCCTTCATCGCGTTCAGCGTCCGCGTCGGCTCATAGGCATCGTCGGCCGTGTAGAGCTTGAGCTGCCGGCCATGCACGCCGCCTTCCTCGTTGACCTGAGCGAATGCGAGGTCGATGCCGAGCTTGAGCTGATGGCCCATCTCCCTGGCCGGCCCGGAAAACGGCGCCGCCATTCCGAAGCTGATTTCGGTATCGGTCACGCCCTGGACCGGGGCGCGCGTGCTGGTCGGCTGCGCCGACGCGGCATTGGCCACCCGCGTGTCGAACTTCGGCACACGGTCGTCCTCCCTCAGCGGCATGTTCTGGTCCGGCGCGACCGCCGGAGCGGCGCTCGCGAGCGCTCCGGTCCGGAGAGTATCCTGGACTGGCGCAACGGTCTGCGCGGCTTGGACCGGCGGCGATGGGACTGTTGCCGTCGTTGTCGCCGCCGCGCTGCTCTTGGCGGAGAGCGCAGCGGTCCACCGCGTCGGAAGTCTCGTCGCTGCAAAGCCGGCCACGCCCGCGGCAACAGCCACGAGCCCCATCACGCTCAACGCGCCGAGGAGACGCCGTTCCCGTGGCGGCGGAGGAACCTCCTGCACGCCGTAACGGGACGAGAATTCAGCAGGGGTAGGCCGATCGTGCTCGTCGCGCCACGGTTGTTCATACAGCGGACGCCGGCCGTCGTCGTAGCCGGACGGGAATGGCGGATCGCGGTCGTCATTGGGCGCACGCAGATGTCTCACGATTTTCCCCTTGGCTCGCGCGTCATGGACTCGTTGGAGTTTTTTCTGGATCGCGCGGCATACGCTGCAGGTTCTGCCGGCCGGATGAGCGTGGCCATGCGCCGAGATCTGCACATGTCACACGAACTAACACTCGTCGCCGAGCGTCAGTGGAACGGCAGTTCCAGACATGTTGTCTGGAACAAGTCCGAACGTCGGCATGATACTGCGAAGCAATGGGGCGGTTGTTTGTTCTCGCCGTCAATTCCAGCTGAACAAGGAGGGAGCCGCGCCGCCATGGCAGCAAATTGGCTCTGACAGCAAGCAGGAGAGAAGTGCCGTGAAGCAGTCGGACTTGTTGTTGGCATCAGCATCCGATGACGCTGCGCCCCCGACGCCGAGCTCCGCGTCACCGGCCGGTCGTCTCCTCCGCCACCAGTCCCGTCACCATCGCCTTCACCATGGTCGCGATCTGCGCGCGCAAGGCCGCGAGCGGCACAGCGATCAGCTTCTGCTCCAAGCCGAGCGCGACCATGCCGTGGACGGCCGAGAACAGGCTGCGCGCGGTGACGCTGATGTCGTCGAAAGAGCGCCGTGGAAACAACGCCGCCAGTGGCTGGTGGATGTGACGGAACAGGTGCATCTGGTCGGCGATCGCCCAGTCGGGCAGCGGCTTCTCGGGCGGCATGCGGTGCTCGAACAGTGCGCGCCAGAGCTCGAGATTGTGGGCGGCGAAGTCGCAATAGGCGATCGCGATGCGCACCAGCGCAGCCTCGGGGCCGGGAGGGCCCGCGCTCTCGGCTGCGGACAGGTCGGCGTCGAGCCGCGCCAAGGTGCGTGATCCGACCATCAGCACCAGTTCGTCGACGTCGGCGACGAGATTGTAGACCGCGCCATTGGCGACGCCGATCTCCTGGGCGAGATCGCGCGTCTTCAGACCCGCGAGACCCCGCGTCCGGATCATCCGCTCGGCGGCCTCGATCAAGGCTTCGCGCTGTTTCGCACGTCTTTCCAGTGTCTTGGACATTGTTAACCAAAATATTGAGCGATGCTCAAAATAATTCTTGAGCGTCGCTCATGGTTGCGCTAGAAGAAACGTCATGAGCGATGCTCATAACAGGGAGTTCACAATGTTCAAGACCGTTCTCACGCTGTTTCGGGGCACCGTGGCCGTCGCGGAGGAGGAGCTGCAGGACCGGACCGCGCTGGTGATCCTGGATCAGCAGCTGCGTGACGCCGCCGCCGCCGTCGATCGCAGCAAGCGCGCGCTGGCGCTGGCCATTGCGCAGGACCAGCAGGAGGGCAAGCGGCTCGAGGCGACCTTGGCACGGATCACCGATCTCGAGGTGCGCGCCACCGCAGCGCTCGACGGCGGCCGCGAGGATCTGGCCCGCGAGGCGGCGCAGGCGATCGCCGGCCTCGAGGCCGAGTGTGACGCGGCGCGGACGGCGCGGGCGCTGTTCGCGACCGAGATCACCAGGCTGAAGAAACATGTCGCCAACGCCGAGGCGCGCATTGCCGAGCTCGATCGCGGCCGGCGGATTGCGCGCGCCTCCGAGGCCGTGCGCAATCTGCGCCGCGGCGGCATCGAGGCGGCGCGTCCTTACGAGTGCACGCTGCCCGAGGCCGAAGCGACGCTGAAACGGCTGCGGGAGCGGCAGATCGAGGCGCAGGCCGCCGACGAGGCGCTCATGGAGCTCGATGCCGCGACGGGGCCGATCACCACGGCCGAGAAGCTCGCCGAGCAGGGCTTTGGCCCACGCATCAAGACCACTGCCGACGACGTGCTGGCGCGGCTGAAGGCCGGCCGCGCCGCACCGGCCAACTGATTTTCGTCACGACCAATCGAACGCATCAACAACCACGTCATCATAGGAGCCGACCATGAACCAGAACACCCAGCCGCACAGCAGCGCCTTCATCACCTTCTCCTACGCCTCGTTCGCCGCCTCCGCCTTCCTCGTCGCTCTCGGCGTCTTCTTCATGCCGATCGATCTCTGGATGAAGGGCTATCTGACGATGGGCATTGTCATGCTGGTGCAGACCTGCGTCACCCTGACCAAGACGCTGCGCGACCGCCACGAGAGCGGCAAGCTCGTCAATCGCATCGAAGACGCTCGCGCCGAGCGCCTGCTGATGGAGGTGTCGAAGGCAGCTTAGGGCGGCCGCAGTCGTCTCGCTCTCTTGGCCTCTCCCCGCTCTTGTCCACCGTAGCTCGACGAGCGAAGGCGGATGCGGGGAGAGGCCGGATTGCATCGAAGATGCAATCCGGGTGAGGGGAAGTTTGCGGGGCAAGCTCCGACTTCGGCGAGACAGCGCCGGCAGGCGGTGGGCGCGAAGGCGTCCGCCGCTCACGTCGTTCAACCTGCGTTTACCCTCGCTCACGCTCCGTCCCGCGTCGTTATCGTGAATTAACAGCACCAGGGCATAAGGCGGCCAGGGCGGCCGTGATCCCGGCTGCGCCGCTTCCTGATCACGCCGTGCTAGGTTGAGGCATGAACATCGTCGCAGCAGTGGGGCGTATCCGACGCAGCATCGGCTTCTGGCTGACCGCGCTCGGCCAGGAGGCGATGGACCTGTCGCTACGCACCCATGCGGAGTTGCGCACGCGCATCGTCGAGAGCCCGGGCACGACCCTGGACGATGCGGCGCTGGCGGCGCTCGTGGCCGATCTCCGCACCATTGCCGGCAAGACGCTGCCCGCCGGCGAGCTCACCTACGGCATCTTCTCCGGAGCGCGCGAGCCGCTCGCGCGCGCCATCATCACGGTGGTGTCGGAGGAGGCGGGCGGCCGGCCGATCGCCTTCAATGCGCTCGCGGTGATGCAGGTCGAGCGCGATGGCGACAGCCAGCAGGTGATCCATCTCGGATTGGTCATGGTCGATCCGGAAGCGCGCGGCAAAGGCCTGTCCGGCGTGCTCTACGGCCTCACGACGCTGCTGCTGTTCGTCCGCGACGGGCTGCGGCCGAAATGGATCTCCAACGTCACGCAGGTGCCGGCGGTGGCCGGCATGGTCTGCGAGACCTTCTCCGACGTCTATCCGTCGCCGCTGCCGCAGGCCCGACAGAGCTTTGCGCATCTTCAGCTCGCGCGCGGCATCATGCGGGCGCATCGCGCGGTGTTCGGTGTCGGCGACGAGGCCGGGTTCGACGAACAGCGCTTTGTCATCACCAACGCCTATACCGGCGGCTCCGACGCGCTCAAGAAGACGTATGACGATGCGCCGAAGCATCGCGACGCCGTCTACAACGGCTTCTGCGCGCGCGAGCTGGACTACACCAGGGGCGACGACCTGCTGCAGCTCGGCCGGATCGATCTCGCCGCCGCCCGGCGCTATCTGCTGCGCGAAATCCCCTCGGGCTCGCTGCCGGCGCTGCTGGCGACCTCGGGCGTGCTGGCGCTGCAGCGGATGATCCTGCCGCTGGTACATTGGCTCGACGACACCAGGACGTTCGGCACGCTGCGTCCGCGCCTGCCGCCCGGCGAGCCCGCGCCATGACGGCCGGCATCGTTGCGGACTCCGTCGTCAACCTCTGCGGCGCGATCGGCCTCGCGGTGGCCGCCGCCATGCTGCACCGGCGCGACCCGAGGGGACCGCTGACGGCGCGGCTCGTCGTTCTGCTCGGGACCGTCGCCTCGCTGTTCCTGCTGCGCGGCGTCGCCTGGTGGACGGACAATGCTTTTCTCGACCGCATCTCGCTGGTTCCGGCGGCGCTGATCCCGCTCGGCGCGCTGGTGGTGACGGAAGGTCTGCTGCGCCGACACGCGCATCGCGCGCTCAAGGCGATCGCGCTGGCCGGCGGCGTGGTGCTCGCGCTCGCCGGCGCGCTCGGTCCGGCCGAGTTCGAAAGCCACCACACGGTCATGCTGTCGGCCTTTCAGCTCGCGGGCTTTGCGACCTGCGCCTGGCTGCTGCTTCGCCGCGACCGCGCGCGCCTGCTGGCCTGGGAGAACCGCGCCATCGATCGCGTCGCGTTCGGCGCCATCATCGTCATCCCCTTCATCATCACCGATTTTCGCGTACTGGCGCCGAGCATGCCGGTGCGGCTCGGCGCATTGGGCGCGCTGCTGGCGGTGACCGCGATCCTCATCGCCGGCGCCAGCGCGGAGACGCAGCGTCAGGGCGGGCTGCTGACATTGTTGCGGATCCTCGGCGCCGCCCTGCTCGGCGCTGCCGCGGCCGCGCTGTCGCCGGACGTCGATGCGGCGCAACTGATGCGCTTCTGCGCGGTCGCGGTGGCCGGCGTGCTCACGATCGGGCTGATCGGCGATGCCTTGCGCGCGATGCTGCAAGCGCGCGAGCCGGGCGTACTCGACTCGATCGGGGCGTCGATCGCGGCGACGCCCGACGACCTGATCGCCGAGCTCACGCGCCAGCCGGTCTTCGAAAGCGCACGCCGCTGTCGCGAGGCTGAGCTGACCGCCTATGATCCGCCGCTGCTGCGCGACTTTCTCGCGTCAAGCCGCGTGCTGCGCCGGGCCGATGCGCCGTGGCGCCGGGCGGCCACCGACCCCGCCGTCGAGCGCATGGTGGCGCTGATGGATGCGCGGCATGCGACGCATGTGATCGTGCTGTCGCACCAGCCGGTCGATCTCATCGTGCTCGCGGTCTCCGTGATCTCGGCCGATCCGGCCACGGAAACCGCGCTCGCGCTCGTCAGGCGCCTGCTGGTGCAGGCGCCCGAGCGACAGGTGATCACGCCCACATGTGATGATGCTGATGCTGTGACATCTCCATCGTCGGCCCCTCCATCATCGGACCGTCCATGACCAGGGTTGCCGGGGCGGCGCTGGCGTGTGCTGCCGGCGCGGCGCTGGGAAGCATGATCACGTTCGAGGCCGGCGCGCTGGTGACCGCGGCCAGCAGCGCGGCGGCGTCGGCACTGTTGCCGCCGCCGGTGGTCGCCAGCACCTGGCCGATCGTGGTGCCGTCGACATTGTAGGCGCCGCCATTGACCGGGATGTTGTTGCCGCCGACATCGGCTGCGTTCTGGTGCATCTGGTCGGCGGCCGCGGCGACCAGCGCCTTGTTGCCGGCCTGGAAGCCCTCGAGGATCTTGGCGATCTCGGCGCCGAGCGTGCTCTGGTCGCCGAGCAGCTCGTTGTCGAAGCGGGCCTGGAAGATGCCGCCCTGCGCCGCGTCGAAATCGGTGACGTCCTTCTTGAAGGTCATCAGGTCGGCGGTGACCTGCGCCATCGCGGCGGCGTCGCCGGAATTGACGGCCGCGATCGCAGCCTTGCCGAGCGCGTTCGACTGGGCGATGAACATGGCCCAGAAATCGGTCTGTGCCTGGTTGTCCTGATAGGCCGGCGTCGGGTTGAGGAAGTCGCCGAAGCCGCTCCAGCCGTTCAGGCCGTTCTGCTGCGCCATGTTGGCGAGATTGGTGTCGCCGGCGACGATGTCGATGATGTCGAGGAAGTCGTCGTTCAGCGCGCGGCCGATGTCGACATTGCCGGCCGCGCCGTTGATGTGGGTGTTGACGAGCGCGAGCTGGTCGATGATGGCGAGCGCGTGCACGCCGGTCAGGCCGCCGAACTGCAGCGGATTGGCGGCGACCAGCGCATTGAGGCCGGCGATCAGCGCGTCGACATCGTCCTGGATGACGTCGACGTTGCTCTCGTTGACGCCGCCGATCAGCCGGTTGGCGGCGTCGTTGAAGATCAGGCCGAGCTCGGCCAGCGTGCCCTTGGCGGCGGTTGCGGCCGTCACGCCTTCGGGCAGCAGCGCCGGCGCCTGCAGGAAGCCGGTGACGCCGTCGGCGTTGGTCGCATTGCCCGCAAGGTTCGGATCGTTGTTGACGACGTTGAGGATGTCGAGGTGCGCGTTGCGCAGCGCGGTCTCCGCGGCGGCGATGCTGCCGAACGCGCCGCCGCCGGTCACCGAAGCCATCGCGGCATCCTGCGCGACCGTGATGTCGGCGAGGATCTTGTTGATGTTGGTGAGCGTCTGCCCGGTGAACTGGCCGGCGGCAACCATCGCCTTCAGACCATCCTGAATCACGGTGAGATCGCCGGTGTAGTTGTAGACGCTGCCAAGCCCCTGGCCGCCTTCCTCGACCACGTTGCGCCACAGCCCGCCTTCGAGAAAGCGCGTCGCGTCGTTGAAGACGACGCCGAGATCGGCAAAGCCGAGCGCGGGCGTCGGCGGCGTGGGTGTGGGCGGCGTCGGAGGCATCGGAGGCATCGGCGCAGGAGCCGGCTGGCAGTGATGATCGTGATGATGATGGTGGTGGTGGTGGTCGCTGTGATGATGGTGACCGTGGTGACTGTCGTGATGGTGACGGTGATGGCGCGACATGTCCGACGTACTCCCCAAAGCTGCGCACCACTGCGGATGAGCCGAAGCAATGCGGCGCGGCTGACGCGGGTGCGGATGATGAGGGCCATCTGCTGCCTGCTTCGTGGCTGCTTCGCGCAGGGATTGTGGAATGCGTCTGCGTCAGATTGTCGTGCGGCGTACGGGTGGTGCTCCCGCAGAGCTGCGACATCTCACCGCTTGACGGTCGAGGCGCGCTTCGGGAGCCGGCTCTCAGCGACGATGTCGCGCCCGCGGCAAATCAGTGAGTTGCAAGAGCGTTCGACCGTAGCGATTCGGTCGATGGTAGACGTTCCGAGCGCACGCGGACCGCCTTGCGACGATCCGACGCGTCCGGGAACTTGTGATGAGACCGGGAGCAGCTACGCGCCGCCGCTCCGATGTGGCCGGATCATGGCGATTTCTTTACGAACGCGGCGAATGCGTCGGCGTAGTCGGCATGCCAGCGCGACAGCGGCGGCCGGTTCTCGACGATGTCGCCGGCCGCCCACAGGATGCGCCGCTCGTCCAGCGCGCGCGGCACGTCGTTGTCAGGGCACAGCACGTAGAAGTCGCCGGCCGCGACGCGCTCCAGCATGAAGTCGACCGTCTGCTCCGGCGTCCAGGCGGCGGCCGGCTTCTCGACGCGGCCATTCGCCGTCAGCGGCGTGAACACGAAGCCCGGAATGAACAGATGCGCCGTCACCTGGCAGCCGGGCGTGTTGCGCAGCTCGTGCTGCAGCGCCTCGGTGAACGCCTTCACGCCGGCCTTCGAGACGTTGTAGGCGGGATCGCCGGGCGGCGTGGTGATGCCCTGCTTGGAGCCGGTATTGATGATCAGCGCCGGCTTGCTCTGCGCGATCATGTTGGCTGCGAACACCTGCGCGCCGTGGATGATGCCCCACAGATTGACGTCGAGGATGCGCTGCCAATTGTCGTCGGCAAGCATCTTGCTGCCCGGCTGGATGCCGGCATTGTTCATCAGCACGTCGATCGCGCCGAAGCGCTGCCGCACCGCCGTTTCGAGCGCGACCACGCTGTCCCGGTGGCTCACATCGACCGTGGCGGTCATGACCGCAGCCTCGCCACGCTTGGCCGCAGCCGCAAGCCTGGCGGCGGCGTCGCGCAGCCGGGCCTCGTCGACATCGGCGATGCAGACGTTCATGCCGCGCTCTGCGAAGCGCGTGGCGGCGGCGAGCCCGATGCCGGAGGCGCCTCCGGTGACGACGGCGGTGTGGTCGGCGGACAAGGCAGGGTGAGACACGGCAGGTTCTCCGGCATGACGACGAGATGCTGGTGTATGACGTCTTGGCGCGGCCGCAAGATCATCCGGCTGACGGCAAGACGGTTTTTTGCGGCTGCAACGCGAGGCGCATCAGTCCGGTCGCGGATGCATCGCGTCGGCTGGAACCGGCTTACGACGCGGCCCTGGCCCCGCGGGTCTTCCTTGGCTTCTCGATGTCGCTGCGCAGCGCGGCGAGATCCTTCCTCACGGCGTCAGCTGCGTCACGCTCGATGCGCCGGTAACGTTCGACCAACTGCGTGCCGAACGCCGTCAGCGCCGCGCCACCGCCATTGCGGCCGCCGGTCTGGCGCGCCACCGCCGGCTGCCGGCACACCCGGTTGATCTCGTCGACGAGGTCCCAGGCCCGCTTGTAGGACATGTCCATCGCGCGCCCGGCCGCAGAGATCGAGCCGTGTCGCGCGATGTTCTCCAGCAGCGCGATCTTGCCCGGCCCGATCCGGCCGCCGTCATCGAGATCGATGCGCAGGCTGAGCGAGGGCAGGGCGTTCGCTTTCGGCATGGAGGGTCTGCTCGTACTGACGTGGGGCGGACATTGCCACCATCATGTTTTGCGAACAAGATGATCCAAATCGACAATCGCAACGACATCTGGGGACGAAATGCTGCCTGCGCTGTTTTCACCGCTTACGATCGGTCCTTATCGCCTCAAGCACCGCGTCGTGATGGCGCCGTTGACCCGCATGCGCGCCGCAAGGGAGACGCTCGCGCCGCGGCCGCTCAACGTCGAGTATTATGCGCAGCGCGCGACGCCGGGCGGCCTGATCATCGCCGAGGCCTCGCCGGTGCTGCCGACCGGCACCGGCAGCCCGAACGTGCCGGGCATCTACAGCGCGGTGCAGATCGCCGGCTGGAAGCAGGTCGTCGACGCCGTGCATGCCAAGGGCGGATTCATCTTCCTGCAGCTCTGGCACGTCGGCCGCGTCTCGCACTCCTCGTTCCAGCCCGGCGGCGTGCTGCCGGTGGCGCCGTCGGCGATCGCGATCGGCGACGATCTCAAGGCGATGACGGCGGAGGGCAAAGGCGCAGCTTACGAGACGCCGCGTGCGCTCGACACCGACGAGATCCCCGCGCTTGTCGCCGCCTATGGCCAAGCCGCGCGCAATGCGATGGCCGCCGGCTTCGACGGCGTCGAGGTGCACGGTGCGAACGGTTACCTGATCGAGCAGTTCCTGCAGACCCGCAGCAACCAGCGCACCGACCGCTACGGCGGCGCAATCGCGAACCGCTGCCGCTTCCTGCTCGAGGTGACCGAGGCCGTGATCGCCGCCTGCGGCGCCGACAAGGTCGGCGTGCGGCTGTCGCCCTATGGCATCGCCAATGGCTCCGGCGAGGCCGAGCCGATGCCGCTCTATACCTACGCGATCGAGGCGCTCAACAAGCTCGGCATCGCCTATCTGCATCTGATCGAGCCGCGCTCCTCCGGCGCCGGCCGCGCCGACGTCAACTGGCAGAACGTGCCGTCGGCCATCGCTCTGTTCCGGCCGGTGTGGAAGGGCGTCCTGATCGGCGCCGGCGGCTTCACGGGCGAGCCGGCCGACGCCGCGATCCGGGCCGGCCTCGCCGACGCCATCGCCTTCGGCCGCACCTTCATCTCCAACCCGGACCTGCCCGCCCGGCTGCAGCACGGCTGGCCGCTGACGCCCTATCACCGCCCGACCTTCTACGGCGGCGAGGAGAAGGGCTACACGGACTATCCGGTGTATCAGGAGATGGCGAAGGTGTAGTCCGCGCTCTCTCCACCGTCATTGCGAGGAGCGCAGCGACGAAGCAATCCAGAGTCGCGTACGCCGCCCTGGATTGCTTCGCTTCGCTCGCAATGACGGAGAGAGAGCTCGCCCGCATACTGAGGCCGCGTTGCTCGGAGGAAACCTGAATGAAGAACCGCATCACCGGACGCTCGGCCTTCCTCACGCTGCTCAAGGACGAGGGCATCACTCATCTGTTCGGCAATCCCGGCACCACCGAATTACCGATCATGCATGCGCTGAAGGATCATCCCGATCTCACCTACGTCATGGCGATGCAGGAGAGCCTGGTGGTGGCGATCGCCGACGGCTTCAGTCGCGCCTCGGGACGCCTCGTCGCCTGCAACGTCCACGTCGCGCCGGGTCTCGGCAACGCCATGGGCGCGCTCTACAATGCGCAGTTCACCGGGACGCCGATGATCCTCACCGCCGGCCAGCAGGAGCAGGGCCACGGCCTGATGGAGCCATTGCTCTACGGCCCGCTGGTGCGGATGGCCGAGCCGCTGGTGAAATGGGCGGTCGAGGTGACGAGGCTGGAGGACCTGCCGCGCATCATCAGGCGCGCCGCCAAGGTGGCGACCACGCCGCCGACCGGTCCCGTCTTCATCTCGCTGCCCGGCGATATCCTCAATGCCGAAGCCGGCATCGAGCTCGGCCGTTCCACCCGGGTCGATGCGCGCGTGTTGCCGGCCGCGGACGCGTTGCAGGGGCTGGCGCAGCGCATTCTCAAGGCGCAGCGGCCGGTGGTCATCACCGGCGACGAGGTCGTCAAGAGCGATGCGCTGCGGGAGGCGGCCGAGTTCGCGTCGGCGATCGGCGCTCCCGTGCATCAGCAGTCCGCGCCCTATGGCGCGCATTTTCTGTCCGAGCATCCCTGCTACATCGGCTCATTGTCGCGCGCGCAGCAGCAGGTCCGCGACCTGCTCGCGCCACACGATCTTCTCATCGTGCTCGGCGCCGATCCCTTGCGGATGTCCGTGCACAGCGAGATCGAGCCGCTGCCCGAGGGCTTGCCGATCGTGCAGATCGGCCTCGTCGATTGGGAGCTGGGAAAGAATTTCGGTGCCGAGATCGCGCTGAAGGCCGACGTTCGCGAGACGCTGCTTCAGCTCACGCCGCTCTTGCGCGAGCTCGGCGGTGCGGCCCTGCAGGCGCGTGCGCAGGAGCGCGTGGCCGAATTGTCCTCGAAGAACTGGAGCGCGCGGCGGCGCAAGCTGGCCGCGCAGATCGAAGCGGCGCGCGAGCGGACGCCGATCGATCCGGACTACCTGGCGCTGCAGGTCGCCGAGGCCATGCCGGAGCACGGCATCATGGTCGACGAGGGCCTGACCTCGGCGCGCTACATGACGGCGCTGTGGCCGTATCGCGACCGCTACAACTATCACGCGCTCGCCTCGGGGGGCATCGGCTGGGGCCTGCCGGCCTCGGTCGGCGTCAGCCTCGCCAATCCCGATCGCCCCGTGGTCTGCTACTCCGGCGACGGCAGCGCGATGTATTCGATCCAGGCGCTGTGGACCGCAGCGCATCACAAGCTGCCGCTGTCGGTGGTCATCGTCAACAATGGCGGCTACCGCATCATCAAGCAGCGGCTGCTGTCGTTCCACGGTGACGACAACTATATCGGCATGGATTTTGTCGATCCGCAGGTGGATTTTGCCGGGCTCGCCCGCTCGCTCGGCTGCGAGGCAATGCGCATCAGCGATCCCCGTGAATTGCAGCCGACGCTCTCGGCGGCGTTCCGCCGCCCCGGCGCCAAGCTGATCGAGGTGATGGTCAGCAACGCGGTGAACTGAGCGTTACTCCCGTCGCGCGGGGAATGCCGGACGTCCGGCCGAACCTGTGGTGACTGCCGCCTGCTTTTCTTCTGCAGGCGAGCCATGGGTGAGGCCTTCGCCGGGCATCCCCGCGCCCTCCGCCTTGCGAGGGCACCGGACCGGCAAACCTCGGACGCTCCTGGCGCCGCGAGAACGGAAGCGCGCATCCCGACACACGCCCATCATCGATCTCTGCGACAAGTTCCGAAATCCGAGACTTGCTTGATGTCAGCATTGAATTCAAACCCAGCCCCTTCCGCTCGTCGCGCGATCCCGATATGACGCCGCCTTCGTTGTGACTGGAAAAGCGCCATGACCAGGATTGATGCAATCGCCCGTGCCCGTCAGAGCCTGACGAGCGGTGACTTCTTGGCCGAGCTCGGCCGCCGGGTCGCCTATCGCACCGAGAGCCTCAATCCCGAGCGCAAGGACGACCTCGCGGCCTATCTGACCAACGAGCTGACGTCGTCCTTTGCTGCGCTCGGCTTTTCCTCCGAGATCGTGCCCTCGCCGAGCGGCAAGTCGCCCTTCCTGATCGCGACCTACCACGAGAGCGACAGCGCCCCGACGATGCTCAGCTATGGCCACGGCGACACCGTCGACGGCATGGCCGGCGAATGGCGCGACGGCCGCGATCCCTGGGCGGTGACGCCAGCGGGCAATCGTCTCTATGGCCGCGGCACCGCCGACAACAAGGGCCAGCACAGCATCAACATGGCGGCGCTGCGCGCGGTGCGCGAGGCCCGCGGCGGCAAGCTCGGCTTCAATGCCAAGTTCATCATGGAGATGGGCGAGGAGATCGGCTCGCCCGATCTCGCCAGGGTGGCCGATCTGCATCGCGACGCCTTGAAGGCCGACGTCTTCATCGGCTCGGACGGCCCGCGGCTATCGACCGCACGCCCCACCATCTTTCTCGGCTGCCGTGGCGGCATCCGGTTGCATCTCGACGTCAACCTGCGCGAGGGCGGCAACCATTCCGGCAATTGGGGCGGCGTGCTCGCCAATCCCGCGACCATCCTTGCCAATGCCATTTCCACGCTGGTCGACGGCCATGGCCGTATCAAGCTCGATACCTTGAAGCCGCCGCGCCTCACCAATGCCATCCGCGCCATCCTCGCCGACGTGAAGGTGGAGCCGACCGCCGACGAGCCGGCGCTG
Organism: Bradyrhizobium sp. HKCCYLRH1030; assembly: GCF_051168395.1. Classification (NCBI taxonomy): domain Bacteria; kingdom Pseudomonadati; phylum Pseudomonadota; class Alphaproteobacteria; order Hyphomicrobiales; family Nitrobacteraceae; genus Bradyrhizobium; species Bradyrhizobium sp. HKCCYLRH1030. The sequence goes on from NZ_JBNPUY010000005.1 coordinate 44,238, forward strand.
TCGGACCATTGGGGCGAGGAGGGGCTGACGCCGGCGGAGCGGCTCTATGCCTGGAATACGCTCGAGGTGCTCGCGATCTCCTCCGGCAATATCGACAAGCCGGCGAATGCGATCCCCGGCCGCGCCCGCGCCGTGCTGCAGCTGCGCTTCGTGGTCGGCACCAAGGTCGACAGCATCGTGGAGGACGTGAGGAGCCATCTCGTCGCGCACGGCTTCCCGATGGTCGAGGTCAGCATGACGCAAGGCTTCGCGGCCTCGCGCGCCGACATCGACAGCCCCTGGATCAAATGGGCCGCGGAGTCCATCAAGATGAGCACCGGCAAAGCGCCCGCCGTGCTGCCGAACTTCGGCGGCTCGCTGCCCAATGACGTGTTTGCCGACGTGTTGAAGATGCCGACCATGTGGGTGCCGCATTCCTATCCGGGCTGCTCGCAGCACGCGCCGGATGAGCACATCCTGCTGGATGTCACGGACGAGGCGCTCGGCCTGATGGCCGGGCTGTTCTGGGATCTTGGTGAATTGCGGAAGCCGCTGTGAGCAGAGAAGGAGGCATGAGCACATATCGCCTGGCGTCTGGTGAGGAGCGCCGCGCCGGCCAGGAAGACGGAAGGCGGGGTTGCTGCGCGCGGCGCGTCTCGAACCATGAGGCCCGTGTGCCGTGCGGTTGCATTGCCGCGCGCGGGAACCGCCCGCCTGCAACTTTCGTCTGGTCGCGGGGCCTGCGAGCCCCTCGTAGTTTACCATCCCGACGTTCGGCGCTGCTGTTTCAGCCCGGACGTCTTGTCGAAGGGGACGCGGGACAGGCAATTTGTCGCAATCGTCCGAGGACGTCCCGCCGCGGGGCGGTCTATGGTGCCCGCGCTCGTCCGGCCGGAGATCGTCCGGGGGCGGGGGCCATTTTGAGTTCGCTGTGGTTTATGCAAGCATCCGGCGATCAGCCGGATTGAGGAGATCAGTTATGAAGCAGCTTCGCCTATTCGGTCTTGCCGTCGCCGCCGCGCTCTGCGCCGGCCAGGTGCAGGCCGAGGACCTGACGGGGACCCTGAAGAACATCAAGGAGACCGGCACCATTACGCTCGGCGTCCGCGACTCCTCGATCCCGTTCTCCTATCTCGACGACAAACAGAAGCCGATCGGCTTTGCCATCGACATCTGCATGGGCATCGTCGATGCCGTGAAGAAGGAGCTCAAGCTCGACAAGCTCGACGTGAAGCTCAACCCGGTGACGTCATCGACCCGCATCCCGCTGCTCGCCAACGGCACCATCGATCTGGAATGCGGCTCGACCACCAACAATGCCGAGCGCCAGAAGCAGATCTCCTTCACCAACACCCACTTTCTGACGGCGAGCCGCTACGTCTCGAAGAAGGCGAGCAAGATCAACGCGATCGACGATCTGAAGGGTAAATCGGTCGTGTCGACCGCCGGCACCACCAACATCAAGCAGTTGACCGAAGCCAACGCGGCGCGCAACCTCGGCATCAACATCATCCCGGCCAAGGATCATGCCGAGGCCTTCCTGATGGTGGAGACCGATCGCGCCGTCGCCTTCGTGATGGACGACATTCTTCTGGCGAGCCTCGTCGCCGGCTCCAAGGATCCGGCCGCCTATGTCGTCTCCAAGGACGCGTTCTCGAAGCCCGAGCCCTACGGCATCATGCTGCGCAAGGACGATCCGCAGTTCAAGAAGGTGGTCGATGCGGCGACCGCCAAGATCTACACCAGCGGCGAGGGCGCCAAGCTGTATGACAAATGGTTCATGCAGAAGATCCCGCCGAAGGGCCTGAACCTCAACACCCCGCTGTCGGCCGAACTGAAGGCCGAGTTCGCCAAGCCGTCGGACTCGCCGGATCCGGATTCGTACAAGCCGTAACGTGAGGCCGCAGCTCTCGCGCCGAATTCGATGCGCCCCCCTCCCCCTTGCGGGGAGGGGGCGGGGGTGGGGGTCTCAGGAAAGACTGCCCGTGTGGACCCCCCACCCCGACCCTCCCCCGCAAGGGGGGAGGGAGCGCAGCGAGTTTTTGGCAAAGACTGTGTAATGCGACTTGCGAGCTAATTCCCTCTCAGGATGTCCCCGTGAACTACACCTGGAACTGGCACATCTTCCTGGAGCCGAACCCGACCGGGGCCGGCACCTATTTCGACATGCTGCTGGCGGGGCTGAAGGTCACCATCGTGACCTCGCTGTCGGCCTGGGTGATCGCGCTGATCTGCGGCACGATCGTCGGCATCCTGCGCAGCTTGCCGTCCAAGCTGGCGACCTGGATCGCCTTCGCCTATGTCGAGTTCTTCCGCAACATGCCGCTTTTGGTGCAGCTGTTCCTGTGGTTCTTCGTGCTGCCGGAGCTGTTGCCGCCCACGATCGGCCTGTGGCTGAAGCAGATGCCCAATGCGCCATTCTATACGGCGGCCGTCGGCATCGGCCTGTTCATGTCGGCGCGTGTCGCCGTGCAATTGGCGGCCGGCATCGGCTCGCTGCCGCGCGGCCAGAAGCTGGCGGCGACCGCGCTCGGCCTCACCACCTTGCAGGCCTACCGCTACGTGCTGCTGCCGATGGCTTTCCGCATCATCCTGCCGCCGCTGACGTCCGAATTTCTCAACACGGTCAAGAACAGCGCCGTCGCAATCACGATCGGTCTGATCGAACTGACGGGCGCTGCGCGCGCCATGCAGGAATTCTCGTTCCAGGTGTTCGAGGCCTTCAGCGCCGCCACCTTGATGTATCTCGTCATCAACGTCATCGTCGTGATCGGCATGCGGCTCCTGGAGCGCGCGGTGGCGGTCCCTGGCTACATCACGGGCAAATGAGATGCTGGCCAATTTCGATTTCGACGTCATCCGCCGCTCGCTGAGCTATCTTTTCATCGACGGCATGACCTTCACGCTGACCTTGACGGCGCTGTCGGCGACGGGCGGTCTTGTGTTCGGCACCCTGATCGCGCTGATGCGGCTGTCCGGCTATCGGGTGATGGGCTTTATCGCCGGGCTCTATGTCGACTTCATGCGCTCGCTGCCGCTGGTTCTGGTGATCTTCTGGTTCTACTTCTTGGTGCCCTATATCGGGCAGTGGATCACCGGCTCGTCGCGGCCGATCAAGGTCGGCGCGTTCGCGTCCTCCCTGATCACCTTCATCCTGTTCGAGGCGGCCTATTTCTCCGAGATCATGCGCGCCGGCATCCAGTCGATCTCGCGCGGCCAGCCGGCCGCGGCCTCGGCGCTCGGCCTGACCTATGCGCAGACCATGCGCTACGTCGTGTTGCCGCAGGCGTTCCGCAACATGCTGCCGGTGCTGCTGACCCAGACCATCGTGCTGTTCCAGGACACGTCGCTGGTCTACGTGCTCTCGATTCCGGACTTCCTCGGCGCTGCTTCGAAAGTCGCCCAGCGCGACGGCCGCCTGGTCGAGATGTACCTGTTCGCGGCCCTGGTCTACTTCACCATCTCCTGTGTCGCGTCCTACGGCGTCCGCCGCCTGCAGTCGCGCATCTCCATCATCAGATAGTCGGCTCCCATGATCGAAATCAGCCACGTCAACAAATGGTACAGCCCGAGCTTCCAGGTGCTGAAGGACTGCACGACCTCGGTCGCCAAGGGCGAGGTGGTGGTGGTCTGCGGCCCCTCCGGCTCCGGCAAGTCGACCCTGATCAAATGCGTCAACGCGCTGGAGCCGTTCCAAGACGGCGTGATCACGATCGACGGCCTCAAGGTCAATGATTCCAAGACCAACCTGCCGAAGCTGCGCTCGCGGGTCGGCATGGTGTTCCAGCACTTCGAGCTGTTTCCGCATCTCAAGATCATCGACAACCTCTGCCTCGCCCAGCAGAAGGTGCTGGGTCGTGGCCATGAGGAAGCGACCGCGAAGGGCATGAAGCTCCTGGATCGCGTCGGTCTCAAGGAGCAGGCGCAGAAGTTTCCGGCGCAGCTCTCCGGCGGCCAGCAGCAGCGCGTGGCGATCGCACGTGCGCTCGCCATGGATCCGATCGCGATGCTGTTCGACGAGCCGACCTCGGCGCTCGATCCGGAGATGATCAGCGAGGTGCTCGATGTCATGGTTGATCTCGCCCGCGAGGGCATGACCATGATGGTCGTGACCCACGAGATGGGCTTCGCCAGGAAGGTCGCGCACCGCGTCATCTTCATGGACCGCGGCGAGATCGTCGAGGACGCCAAGAAGGAGGATTTCTTCGGCCAGCCGCGCAGCGAGCGGGCGCAGCAGTTCTTGTCGAAGATCCTGTCGCATTAGTCCGGTGAGTCATTCCGGGGCGCCCGCAGGGCGAACCCGGAATCTCGAGATTCCGGGTTCGATGCTGCGCATCGCCCCGGAATGACGGCGAGAGTAACAATTGGTGTACGCAGATGGCTTTGCGTGCGCAGATGAGAATGGAGACACGTCCTTGGACCCGATCGCTTACGTCAACGGCGCCTTCGTGCCCCTGTCCGAGGCCAAGGTCTCGGTCCTCGATCGCGGCTTCCTGTTTGCCGACGGCATCTACGAAGTGGCGGCGGTGCTCGATGGCAAGCTGGTCGACAGTGCCCCGCATCTTGCCCGCCTGGAGCGCTCGGTCGGCGAGATCGGGCTGGCGCTGCCGGAGAGCCTGGCGCGGATCGAGGAGCTGCAGAAGGAGCTGGTCGCACGCAACCGGCTCGACCAGGGTATGGTCTATCTGCAGGTGACGCGCGGTGCCGACAAGGGCCGCGACTTCCCGTTTCCCAAGGGCGACGTCAAGCCGACCTTGGTGATGTTCGTCACCGCCAAGGACATCATCAATGCGCCCTCGGCGAAGACGGGAATTGGCGTCATCACCGTGCCCGACATCCGCTGGGCGCGCCGCGACATCAAGAGCGTGGCGCTGCTCGCGCAGGTGCTCGCGAAGCAGGCGGCCGCCGCGGCCGGGGCCGGCGAGGCGTGGATGGTCGAGGACGGTCATGTCACCGAGGGCGGCTCGTCCTCGGCCTTCATCCTGACCAAGGACGACGTCATCGTGACGCGGCCGAACTCGAACGCGATCCTGCCGGGCTGCACCCGCAAGGCCGTGGTGAAGCTCGCCGAGGAGCGCCAGCTCAAGGTCGAGGAGCGGCTGTTCACGGTGGAGGAGGCGCTCGGGGCGAAGGAAGCCTTCATCACCAGCGCGAGCTCGTTCGTGCAGCCGGTAGTCACGATCGACGGCAAGCCCGTCGGCGACGGCAAGCCGGGACCGGTGGCGGCGCGGCTGCGCGAGATCTATGTCGATTTTGCGCGCGCCACGGCGGTGTAGTTGGAGGAGACGATAGAGCAGGTGCAGCATCGAAACCCGTTTGCATTGTCCGGCGCTTTGCTATCGTGGCGACGAACGAAACAGAAATCAGGGAGGAGTTTCGATGCGGTATCGCTTGAGAGGGCTCGCGGCCGGACTATTGATTGCGGGCGCAGGAATGACGGGAGCGGCATTGGCCGATGACGGCTGGGTGACCCTGGTCGACTCCACGACCAAGGCCGACTTCACCGAGGTCGGCAAGGCCAATTGGGAGATGAAGGACGGCGCGCTGTCGGCCGACAAGCTCGATGGCAAGGATCCATCGTATCTGGTGACCAAGGAGAGCTACAAGGACTTCCAGATCAAGGCCGAGTTCTGGGTCGATGACGCCGCCAACAGCGGCATCTTCATCCGCTGCGACCAGTCGGCGAAGATCGACTCCAACATCTGCTACGAGGTCAACATCTTCGACAAGCGGCCCGATCCGAAATACGGCACCGGCGCGATCGTCGACGTGTCCAAGGTCGATCCGATGCCGAAGGCCGGCGGCAAGTGGAATACCTATGAGATCACCGCCAAGGGTACGCGGCTGACCGTGATCCTCAACGGCGAGAAAACCGCCGATGTCGACGACAGCAAGCACGCGGCGGGACCGATCGCCCTGCAGTACGGCTCGGGCGTCGTGAAGTTCAGGAAGGTGCAGATCAAGCCGCTGTAGCGGCCGTGCATTCCGGGCAGCGGCGCTGGCCGCGGCTCGCGCGGTACAGGCTCTTGCAGTACCAGCGGCGCGCCATCATCTGCAGGGGATGGCGGGCCAACCGGGCCAGCGTCACCAGTTCGAGCATGGCGGGCATTGCAGCCTCCTTGACATCCTTCCGACTTTTGCGAGATGGGGCGGCACTTCGTTTGCGGAAGTGCCGCCGCAGTCGCATCAGCCATGCAGCTTCTTTGCGGTCTCGGCGATGACGCGGCCCTGATAGCGCGCCCCCGCCAGCTCGTTCGCGCTCGGCTGCCGGCTGCCGTCACCGCCGGTGATGGTGGTGGCGCCATAGGGCGAGCCGCCGGTGACCTCGTCGAGCTTCATCTGGCCGGCGAAGCCGTAGTTGAGGCCGACGATGGTCATGCCGAAATGCAAGAGGTTGGTGATGATCGAGAACAGCGTGACCTCCTGGCCGCCGTGCTGGGTCGCGGTCGAGGTGAAGGCGCCGCCGACCTTGCCGTGGAGCGCGCCCTTGGCCCACAGGCCGCCGGCCTGATCGAGGAAGTTGGCCATCTGCGAGGCCATGCGGCCGAAGCGGGTGCCGGTACCGACGATGATCGCGTCGTAGTCGGCGAGCTCCTCGACCTTTGCTATCGGAGCGGCCTGGTCGAGCTTGTAGTGGGAGGCCTTGGCGACGTCGGCCGGCACCAGTTCGGGCACGCGCTTGACGTCGACGGTGGCGCCGGTCTCGCGGGCGCCTTCGGCCACCGCGTTGGCCATCGCTTCGATGTGGCCGTATGCGGAGTAGTAGAGAACGAGAACCTTGGTCATGGCAGTCTCCGTGGGGACGAGGATGATCGGGGAGAGCGTCCCGGCCGGATGCCCGGCCGGGATCGCGTGAGAGGTCAGGCGGCGTCGACGAGCACCAGCTCGGAATCTTCGAGCGCGGTGATCTTGAGCGTGGCCTCGTCGCGGATGGCGGCGCCGTCACGGGCGTTGACTCGGACGCCGTTCACTTCGACGCTGCCGGCTGCGGGCACCAGATAGATGTGCCGGGCCTTGTCGGCGCTGTACTCGGCGGTCTCGCCGGCCTTCAGCGTGGTGCCGAGTACGCGCGCCTTGGCACGGATCGGCAACGCGTCGCCGTCATCTGCGAAGCCGCTCGCCAGCGTGACCAGCTTGCCGGAGCGGTCGGACTTCGGGAACGGCTTGGCGCCCCAGGTCGGTTGTCCGCCATCGGTGGTCGGCTCGATCCAGATCTGGAAGATCCGCGTCGTGGTCGGCTCCAGATTGTATTCGGAGTGGCGGATGCCGCTGCCCGCACTCATCACCTGGACGTCGCCGGCCTCGGTGCGGCCCTTGTTGCCGAGGCTGTCCTGATGGGTGATCGCACCCTCGCGGACATAGGTGATGATCTCCATGTTCCGGTGCGGATGCGCCGGGAAGCCGGTGTTCGGCGCGATCTCGTCGTCGTTCCAGACGCGCAGGGCGCCGTGGCCCATGTTGCTGGGGTCGTAGTAGCTCGCGAACGAGAAATGGTGCTTGGCCTTCAGCCAGCCGTGGTCGGCGCCGCCCAGCGCCGCAAAGGGCTTCAATTCGATCATGGGTCTGCTCCTGTGGTTGCAACGGCCGGCCGGGGCCGCCGTGCTGTTGGGCATTGGAATAAGGAAGCGACCGGAGTATAGAAATAGAAACTATTGAAACCTATTGTTTCCAAAAACGAGATTTGAGGCGATGGCGCGACTTCCGGATTTCGAGGCGATGGCGATCTTCGCCAAGGTCGTCGAGCTGCGCTCCTTCGCGGGCGCCGCGCAGGAGCTGGGCCTCTCCAAGGCCTCCGTCTCCAAGGCGGTGAGCCGGCTGGAGGAGCGTCTGGGTACGCGGCTGTTCAACCGCACCTCGCGGCGCTTGGCGCTGACAGACGCCGGCCAGCGCCTGTCCGAGCGTGCCGCGCAGCTGCTCGCCGATGGCGAGGCTGCCGAGACCGAGGCGCTCGCGCAGTCGCTGACGCCGCGCGGCCTGGTGCGCTTCGCGGTGCCGATGACGTTCGGCGTCAAGAAGATCGCGCCGCTGCTGCCGGCGTTCCTAGAGCAATATCCGGAGGTCTCGATCGACCTCCACATGAGCGACGCCACCGTCGATCTGATCGGCGAAGGGTTCGACCTCGCGCTGCGGATCGCGCGGCTTCCGGACTCGTCGCTGGTCGCGCGCCGCCTTTGCCCCATGCCGCGCTACACGGTGGCGGCGCCGTCCTATCTGAAGCGCCACGGACGGCCGACGCATCCGATGCATCTCGCCGAGCACAAATGCTTCGGCTACGCCTATCTCTCCACCGCCGGCGTCTGGCACTACACCAATGCGGCCGGCGAGCAGGCCAGCGTACGGCCGGCGGGACAGCTGCGCGTCAACAATGGCGAGGCGCTGTTGCCGGCGGTGCTCGCGGGGCTCGGCATCGCGGACCTGCCGGATTTCATCGTTGGCGACGCGATCGCGTCTGGCGAGGTCGAGGTGGTGCTGAAGGGCTGGAGCCAGCCCGAAGGCGCAATGCATCTGGTGATGCCGCCCGGCGGCCCGCGCCCCGCGCGGGTCGAGGTGCTGACGGAGTTTCTGGTGAAGGAACTCGCGAAGGGGAAGAAGCGATGATCGCGGCCGCCGATCCCAGCCGATCAGGACTGCACCTCGCATACATCGACCCATGCGGCTCCCGTCAGCTCGGCCAAGCGATCCGGCGTGATCTTCACCGCGCTGTGGGTCGAGCCCGCGGCGGGCACCACGATGTCGAAGGCCTTCAGCGAGACGTCGCAATACACCGGTAGCGGCGACTTCAAGCCGAACGGGCAGACGCCGCCGACCTCGTGTCCGGTGATGTCGGCGACCTCGTCGAGGCCGAGCATCTTCGGCTTGCCGCCGAACAGTGCCTTCACCTTCTTGTTGTCCATGCGCGCGTGGCCCGCGGCGACGATCAGGATGACGCGCTCGCCGACGCGCAACGACAGCGTCTTGGCGATGCGGGCCGGCTCCACGCCATAGGCTTCCGCCGCGAGCGCCACGGTTGCGGAGCTCTGGCTGGAGACGAGAACGTCGATGTCGGGGGCTTTTTCGGCGAAGAAGGCGCGGACGGATTCAAGGCTCATGCGTGTTGACGATCTCAGGCAATTCGGAAAGCGCAGCAATACGATGATCGGGCGCAAAACCCAACTCGTCCATCTGGGTCCGCAGCGCCTTGAACATCGTGAGCGGGGATACGAGATCGGTCTTGATGCAGGCGGCCGCCATGGCTTCGGGAGTGACGCGCTCGATCCAGGCAACGTTGAGGCCGAAGGCCTTGGCGCCGCAGATGTCCCATGGATTGGAGGACACGAACAGCACCTCGTCGGGCGCAAGCCCGAGTGTCTCCTCGATCAGCGCATAGGCTTGCGAGCTCGGCTTGAAGATCTTGTGGGCATCGACGCTGATGACGGCATCGAGCAGCGTGTCGAAGGCGCTGGCTTTCACCAGGCCGTCGAGCATCGCTGGGCTGCCGTTGGAGAGGATCGCGAGCCGGCGGTCCTTCATCGCGGCGAGCGCGGCACGTGCATCAGGGTAGGGATCGAGATCGAGATATTTGGCGATGATGCGATCGCGTGTGATCGCATCCGCCTGCAGGCCGAGAACGCGCAGCGTATAGAGCAGCGACTCGCGGGTAACGACCGAAAAATCCTCGTAGCGCTGCATCAGCGAGCGCAGCCAGGTGTATTCGAGCTGCTTGATGCGCCAGATCTGGGTGATGATGTCGCCGTGGCCGGGAAAGGCCTGCTCGGTGACCGCCGCTACCGACTGGATGTCGTACAGCGTGCCATAGGCATCGAAGACCACGGCTTTGAAGGGCACGGCGCTCACCTCATCAGAGAAGCAGGCGCGATGGCCGATGGCCGCCGCGCCCGCGGATGATAGCACGATCCTCGACGATACGAGCCGTCGGACGGCCTCAAATCCCGAGCAGCCTGCGCGCGTTGGCCTTCAACACTTTCGGCCGGATCTCCTCGCGGATGTCGAGCTTGGCGAAATCGGCGAGCCAGCGGTCGGGCGTGATCACCGGCCAGTCGGAGCCGAACAGCATCTTGTCCTGCAGGATCGAGTTGATGTAGCGCACCAGGATCGGCGGGAAGTACTTTGGCGACCAGCCGGAGAGGTCGATGTACACGTTCGGCTTGTGGGTCGCGACCGACAGCGCCTCCTCCTGCCAGGGGAAGGAGGGGTGGGCGAGAATGATCTTGAGGTCGGGGAAGTCGGCCGCGACGTCATCCATGTACATCGGGTTCGAGTACTTCAGCCGCATCCCCATGCCGCCCGGCATGCCCGAGCCGACGCCGGTCTGGCCGGTGTGGAACAGCGCGATCGCGCCGCCGTCGTTGATCGCCTCATACAGCGGATAGGCCAGCCGGTCGTTGGCGTAGAAGCCCTGCATGGTCGGGTGGAACTTGAAGCCGCGGACGCCATACTCCTCGATCAGCTTGCGCGCCTCGCGGACGCCGAGCTTGCCCTTGTGCGGATCGATGCTGACGAAGGGGATCAGCACATCGAGATGGTCGGAGGCGACCTCGAGCATCTCGTAATTGTTGTAGCGGCGGAAGCCGGTCTCGCGCTCGGCGTCGACCGGGAAGATCACGGCGGCGATGTTCTTGGAGCGGTAATAGGCCGCCGTCTCCGGCACCGTCGGCGGGTGCTTGTGCGGCGACTTGAAGTAGTCGGCCATCTGGGCCTGGAAATCGTCGTAGCCGTCATCCGCATGCATGCCGCAGGGCTCCTCGGCATGGGTGTGGATGTCGATGGCGACGACATCGTCGATCTTGGGCAGAGCGAGTTTGGGCATGGGCGTTCCCGGCGGTTGGTTCTTGGCTTTGGAAAATTGATTATAGGATATAACAAATTTGGCAATCGCCAAGTTGGATCGAGGGGCCCGTCGCCGGCCGGTCCTGTTGAAGCCGGGGCCCGCCATGATTGACATCCGGCGGGCTGGTGGTTAGAAACCGGCCAATCCGGGCGACTTGGTCGCTTGCGGAACTCCCTTTGTATTTGCCACTTCCGGCCTGTCCAACACGGCCTTTCAACGTATCAGGATGTCCCATGAAGGTCCGTAACTCGCTGAAGTCGCTGCGTGGCCGCCATCGCGCCAACCGTCTGGTCCGCCGCAAGGGCCGCGTCTACGTGATCAACAAGGTCCAGCGCCGCTTCAAGGCTCGCCAGGGCTGATCCCGTAGATCTCCCCTCGAGAAGAGGGGCCTTCTCACAGGTCTTTGAGGCGCGTGCTGCTTTGCAGGACGCGCCGACTGCGTTTAGACTTGGGGCATGGCCAAGCGATCCTTGCGGGCGATTCTTCTCGCCGTTGTCGTCATTTCGGTACCGCACCTTGCGCAAGCGCAGGGCGAGCCGCGCGCGACGCCCAAGCCGAAGCCGCCCGAGGCGCCCGCCAAGCTGCCCAAGGTCGGAGCCGACAAGACCAAGGGCCTCGATTTCCTGTTCGGCGCCCTGAAGGCGGCGCCCGACGAGATCAGCGCCAAGCATGTCGAGGCGCGGATCTGGGCGATCTGGCTGCAGACCCCCAGTGACACCGTCGCCCTGCTGATGGCGCGGTCCAAGGCAGCGATGGACGCGAAGCAGAACGAGGTTGCGCTCAAGCTGCTCGATTCGGTCATCAAGCTCCGGCCCGACTACGTCGAGGCCTGGAACCGTCGCGCGACGATCTATTACCTCCAGAACGATTACGGTCGCTCGCTTGCCGACATCCAGCAGGTCCTGCTGCGTGAGCCGCGGCACTTCGGCGCGCTCGCGGGTCTCGGCATGATCATGCAGGATCTCGGCGAGGAGAAGCGGGCGCTGGACGCGTTCCGCAAGGCGCTCGAGGTCAATCCGCACCTGGACAAGGTGCCGGAGCTGGTCAAGACGCTGACCGAGAAGGTCGAAGGCCGCGACATCTAGCCTTGGCGGTCGATTAACCATGTCAGGACGGCCGTCCTTGCCGGCCGATCTGCGCCATCCCACCTGCCGTTGATCGGAGGACATCCGGCGAGGAGGTGGCGCAATGAGGCGTGCAGTGCTGACGGCAGCGCTCATCGGAATGACGGCGACGGCCGCCTGGGCCGAGGATCCGGATCTGTTCTGGGTGGTCGGCAACCGCGCCACCAATCGCTGCGAGATCGTGACCAGCAATCCGATCGTCACCCCCACCATGGGCGACATCTGGTTCGCGTCCGGGCCGTTCAAGTCGAAAGACGACGCCAAGCTGGCGCGATCGACGATCAACGCGTGCCCGAACAAGGACATCACGTCCGAGGACTGATCGGCGCAATCCGGCCCGGTCAGCCGACTCAGTGAAATGCGGTGCTGCGGCGGTCCGGCATGCCGTACTGCGCGGCTGCGGCATACAGCTGCGCGATCTCGGCCTCGAGATGCTCGTTGACCAGCAGCAGGGCCTTCAGCGCGCCGCGGAGATCGCCATTGCAACTTGCGACGATCTCGTCGATCGCAGCCTCGCTCGAACGAAAACTCATCGGTAACCCCCTCCCAAAACACCAAACAAAACGCAGGGCCGGTCATCGTGTTCAAACGACGCAATGATCTGACCGCAAGTAATTCACGGCCATCAGCCGATTGCGAGGAAATGTCCCGACCATGGTTATAAAATGGCCGACGACGCCATGATGACAGGATTGGCTTGACGGGACGTGGAATTGCGCGCTTTCCCGCGCAACCGCCTTCGTTCTGCTCCGTATCTGTCAGCGTGACACGTAGAAAAATATCAATGATTTCAATCACTATTGCGGTCGTTCTCGGTGGGCTCGCACTGGCCACGCGGGCCGGTATTGCGATCGTCGAAAAGCGCTATCCGCAGCAGGGGCAGGCGATCCCGGTGGCCGGTGCGACCATCAATCTTGTGGATATCGGGCCGCGCAACGCGTCCGGACCGCCGCTCCTGCTGCTCCATGGGGCGAGCTCGAACCTCGAGGCCATGCGCCGTCCGCTGGGTGATCTCCTGGCGCAGCGCCACCGGGTGCTCCTGGTCGACCGTCCCGGCCACGGCTGGAGCCCGCGCGCGCGCCCTGAGGATTCCACGCCCGCGGCTCAGGCCCGGATGCTGGACGAGGTGCTGGCGCGGCTCGGCGTCGGCCAGGTCGTCCTGGTGGTGCATTCCTGGAGCGGCGCGCTCGGCCTGCGCATGGCGCTCGACTTCCCCGACCGGATTGCGGGCCTCGTGATGCTGGCGCCGGTCGCCTATCCCTGGCGGGGCGGGGTCGGGCGCTACAACGAGGCCGTCACGACGCCGGTGGTCGGGCCGTTGCTGGCGCACACGATCACGCTGCCGCTCGGCCTGGCGCTGATGGCGCCCGGCGCCCGCGGCGTGTTCGCGCCGCAGGTGATGCCGGACGATTTCGTCGACCGGACCGCGACGCCGCTGCTGCTGCGCCCGCGCGAGTTCATGGCCAATGCCCGCGATCTCGTCACCCTGAAGCAGGCGGTGATCGAGCAGGCGCCGCGCTATGGCGAGATCAAGGTCCCGGTCACGATCGTGGCGGGCGAGGCCGACCGGACGGTCTATACCGACATCCATTCCCGCCCGCTCGCGCGGGTCGTGCCGCAGAGCCGCCTGATCGTCCTGCCCGACCTCGGGCACATGGTCCAGAACGCGGTGCCGGAGCTGGTGGCCGGCGAGGTCGACCGGATCGTCGCCGCGGTGACCCTGGCCGACGCTGTGGCGCCGTGATGTGAAAAAGCCCCGGCGGTCCGCCGGGGCTTTGCAGTCGAGGTGACGTGTCGGCCGGCGGCCGCTTACTGCTTCTGCTTGCCGTCCTTGTCGAACGACGAGACATAGGCCCAGAGGTTGTTGATCTCGGTCTCGTTCTTGATGCCGGCGAAGGTCATCTTGGTGCCGGGGATCTTGGCCTTCGGGTCCTTGATGTATTCCTTGAAGACCGCCTCGTTCCAGGTGATGCCCGAGTTCTTGTTGGCTTCCGAATAGTTGTAGTCCGGCGCGCTGCCCGACTTGCGGCCGTCGAGGCCGTTGAGTTCCGGGCCGACCTTGTTCTTCGCGCCCTCGCCGATCGCGTGGCAGGGCAGGCACTTGTTGAAGGACGTCTTGCCGGCGGCGGCATCCTGCGCCAGCGCGGCAGATGCCAGCGACGACGAGGCGAGGACGACGAGCGCGCTCAAAGTCATTTTCTTCATGGATCAGGCTCTGTGGGTTACGAGACGAGTTTGCGCGCAGGTTGTGGCATGGCCTCAGGCGACGCACAAGCGGGGAAGCACTGAGGCAAATCAGCATAATGGCGGAGCTTGTTGCTCTGCCGCAAACTTCGATGCGGATCCGCTGCCTATCCAAACCGTTTCCGTTGTGATTGATATGCCAGCACAAATCGAGGGCCGGAGGAACGCGATGGCGATCATGATGCCGGAAGCTGATCGGGCGGTGCTGGCGCGCCGCGACGAGATCGTTGCTGCACTGCGTGCGATCGTGCCGGGCGAAGGCGTCATCGACAGCGCCGCCGAGATGCTGCCTTACGAGTCCGACGGGTTGATGGCCTACCGCCAGCCGCCGATGGTCGTGGTGCTGCCGGAGACCACCGCGCAGGTCTCGCAGGTCCTGAAGTATTGCCACGGGCAGGGCATCAAGGTGGTTCCGCGCGGCTCGGGCACCTCGCTGTCCGGCGGCGCGCTGCCGCTGGCCGACGGGGTGCTGCTCGGGCTCGGCAAGTTCAAGCGCATCCGCGAGATCGATTTCGACAACCGCGTCGTCGTCACCGAGCCAGGGGTCACCAACCTCGCCATCAGCCAGGCGGTGGCGCATGCCGGCTTCTACTATGCGCCGGACCCGTCGTCGCAGATCGCCTGCTCCATCGGCGGCAACGTCGCCGAGAATTCCGGCGGCGTGCACTGCCTGAAATACGGCATGACCACCAACAACGTGCTCGGCTGCGAGTTCGTGCTGATGACCGGCGAGGTCCTGCGCATCGGCGGCAAGTGCACCGAGAACGCCGGCTATGACCTGATGGGCCTGATCACCGGCTCGGAGGGCCTGCTCGGCGTGGTCACCGAGGTGACGGTGCGCATCCTGCAGAAGCCGGAGACGGCCCGCGCCCTGATGGTCGGATTCGCCGAAGTGGAGGCGGCCGGGGAATGCGTCGCCCGCATCATCGGCGCCGGCATCATCCCCGGCGGCATGGAGATGATGGACAAGCCGGCGATCCACGCCGCCGAGGCCTTCGTCCATGCGGGCTATCCGCTCGACGTCGAGGCGCTCTTGATCATCGAGCTCGACGGCCCTGGCGTCGAGGTCGACGAGCTGATCGGCCGCGTCGAGGCGATCGCGAACGGCTGCGGCTCGACCACCTGCCGCATCTCGACCTCGGAGGCCGAGCGCAATCTGTTCTGGGCCGGCCGCAAGGCGGCGTTTCCGGCCGTCGGGCGCATCTCGCCGGACTATCTCTGCATGGACGGCACCATCCCGCGCGGCGCGCTGCCGAAGGCGCTGGCGCGCATCCGCGAGCTCTCGGAGAAGTACCAGCTCGGCTGCGCCAACGTGTTCCATGCCGGCGACGGCAACCTGCATCCGCTGATCCTCTACGACGCCAACAAGCCCGGCGAGATGGAGCGCGCCGAGGCGTTCGGCGCCGACATCCTGCGCTGCTGCGTCGAGCTCGGCGGCGTCCTGACCGGCGAGCACGGCGTCGGCATCGAGAAGCGCGACCTGATGCCGGAGATGTTTACCGAGATCGACCTCAACCAGCAGCAGCGCGTGAAGTGCGCCTTCGACAGCCAGGGCCTGCTCAATCCCGGCAAGGTGTTTCCAACCTTGCACCGCTGCGCCGAGCTTGGGCGCATGCACGTGCATGGCGGCAAGCTGGCGTTTCCGGATCTGCCGAGGTTCTGAGACCGGCGCCGCAGGGCAGGGCACCGTCATGTGACACCCCGCTCTCTCCCCGCGTCATTACGGGGCGCCCGCAGGGCGAGCCCGGAATCCATAGCCACGGGCCGATACGTGAGGCACGCGGGCAGCTCCATCCCGCTCGACCAACATCCGCCTGTGGTTATGGATTCCGGGTTCATCGCTGCGCGATGCCCCGGAATGACGGGGAGAGAGTCGTCCTCATCGCATCCATCTCCACTCCGCCGACACACGTCCGCATCCCCGCGACGTCCTCCGCCCGAGTGATGCCATCGACACCGCCCTCCAAAACCAATCGAGAGGGCGCAGGGAATGCCGGGTGAAGGCCTCACCCATGGCCCGCCTGCGAAAAAAAATGCAGGCGGCAGGTACCACAGGTTCAGCCGAACATCCGGCATTCCCTGCGCGGCGGTCTTAACGCTTATACGTGATCTCCTCGGGGACCGGCGTTCTTGCCCCCGTCGCCCGGATGCCCGTTGAAGAGCATCGCAGGGCTTGGCCTCAGCAACGGGAGGCCAGGACCACACGATTTCACGTCCGCATCGACGTCGTTCGTCGGCATGACCGGAATCACGCTGCGACCCGACACGGCCACCGCATCCCCGCCTCGCATATCGTGACGACCGCGCGTACGCCCCTCTCGGTGAGGCGGGATGGGCGCAGGATTGCATGATTTCTGTAAAAGCGAAAGATGAAAATTTGGTCGTCCGGAGGAGGCTCTGCGGTTGGCGTTGAAATAGTTGGCGAAATGACCTTTTCCGCGCGAGCCCTTTTTGCTTCCGCCGGCCCGCTTCCGTGCGGCGAGTTTGCGCAAAACAGCAAAGGTGATTTGCCCGACGCCTCGGAGAGGATCCTTTCCAAGGGCGTCTCAGCCGCAACGAGCAAAGCCGAATTACGGTGCACTCAGCTCCCAAGGGGCGTCATGATGCGTACCATATAGCTTCTTTATAACGATCTATTAAGTGCCGTCACCGTCATTGCGGAGGTAGCTCAAATTCGATGAGCCGATCTCGTTGCGAAAGTTAGTCGCACGGCACTATAAGATCTCGAAACCGTGCCCAGCCGTAAATGAATTCACGTATTTCGGCGACACGGCCTTCAGTTGCCAACTTGCCACTGCGCATAGAGATTGAAGCGGATTTCGCTAGCAACAAGTTTACCAGGCCAAGCCGATCAAAATACTGATCTTCATCGCTGTACCCAGGATTGAGCCATTGGATGAAAATATCGAAGTCGGACTTTGTAACGTAGTCGATGGTCTTGCTCACTTCCTCGGTATACTGCATAGAGCACAAAACGATCTTCGCGGTTTGATCGTCAAGAATGTCGCCAGCGTATTCGTTTCTCTCTTCGAAAGATCCGCTTACGAGGTAAACATCAACGCATTCTCCAGCTCTCAGTTCAAGAGGTCGCGAATACTTTCCACGCCGGACCGTTGCGCCGAAGAGGTCGTTCCAGGTTGATGACTTACCTGAGTTGCGATTCCCCAATGCGCCCACGAATAAACGATCGCCCATAGTTGCCCTCGCCAATCTTAGTATCAAAGGTTGTCACATCCGGCGTGCGCCGACAACGCCGATCAAATTGCGCGAGCCCGTGCTTTTCGGCGCGAATTACGAAGACAGTGGCACAGTAATTCTAGTTTCGTGAGGCTGCTCGAATTACCCTTGTGACCACGAAAGAAGCTGGGTCGTTGATCCAGACGCCGAGCGTCTTGTCGTAGTTCTGTTTGAAGTGCAGCTCAACATCCAATGCGTCCCCGGCTCCGAGAAGTACGTCACGCCGGTCAAGTTGATCGAGAAATCTCGCATCCGCTATGGGGGCCGATACCGGCTCACCGTTCCACTCGAAAGACCATTTCCGCTTTGCGTGGTTGAGCCACGCCTTTAATACAAAGAGGCGAGCACGCTTCTTCGTCGTTCGTGAAGTTGGCTCCTCATCGATCTTCGCGGGCCAATGGGCGATCCTAGGAAAGTCAGCGCGCGGGATGTTGAACTTCGGCGCAGGATCGCCGATCGAGCCTGTAATGCCGAAGTCTTTTACATTCTCGTCGGCTTCGAGCGCTGCAAACGTCTTCGCTAAGCCGCTTTGAACGGCAGGGTTTTTCTTCGCGTTCTCGGTGCCGGATTGTATCGCAGGCGTGATGATGATGGTGTACTTCCCTGTTTTGACGATCGTGCCGTCGGCGTTCACGATCACTTGGGGCGGCGGGTCGTTTTTCACATAGTTGTCGTAGATGTAATTCGAGACAATGCCCCAGAAGATGCCGCCCGCAACGGTGAGCAGTCCCCCATAGTCTTTCTTTATCCGGCGGATGCGAGTGCGGTAGCTTCCCGGTCCCGTGGCTTCGACCAGGATCTCTATGTCGGTGCCGGGATCGACGGTCGCGCTGATGGCGCGGGCCATATCCGCGAACCCGATAAGGGCCTCCGCGAGGGTATAGGCGTCTATGCTTCCTTCGGGGCCGCCGAAGTGCAGCACGATCGTATCGTCTTCGAAATCGTCGAACCGTAGAGTTTCAATTGCCATGTTTGCCCCGAGGCCATCCTACGGTTGCAGCCTTAGAGCGACAAGTTCCTAACGGAGCTGGCTCTAAAGTCGGCGAGCGCCGGTCGTAAACATCGGTGTCGTGAACAAAAGGGGAACTTTCTTGGCTTCAACCAAGGCCTTGAAGAATCGGTGCGTAGGGCGGATTAGCCGACGTAATCCGCCATGTGACGGGCAACGCTTCGCTAACCCGCCCCTACGGGCTCAACCCCCTAGCGCTTAAATGGTCCGGGGATTCTGCATGACTCAGACACTGAGAGACCTATTGGCTCTAGCCGGAGGTGGCGCCGTTGTCATCGGGGCTATCGCGGGATTCAGCTATTGGATTTTCAAGACCTTCAGCGAAAACTGGCTCGCGGCAAAGTTCAACGAGCGTTTGGAGGACTACAAGCATAAGCAGCAGCGGGAGTTGGAAGAGCTGCGGTTCAAAATTAACGCGCTCATGGATCGAACAACCAAGCTCCACCAGCGTGAATTTGACGTGCTGCCCGAGGCATGGGGTAAACTAGTGATTGCCCATGGAAACGTACAAGGGGTCGTTGCCGCTTTGCAGCAACATCCCGATGTCGATCGCATGAGCCCGGAGCAACAGGCCGAGTTCATTGACAAGTCAGCGCTGCGGGATTGGCAGAAGCAGGAATTGCGAAAGGCACCGAACAAAACTGAATATTATCAATCCGCGAGCCGCTGGGTGCGTTTTTGGGAAGTCCGAGACTTGTATCGTGACTATTTCATTTATCAACGGAAGAACGGCATCTTTATCCGAAGCGAGATAAAGTCGGGCTTCAAAGCAGTCTCCGATCTCATCCATAATGCGTTGGTCGAGTTCGAATTTGAGCTGCGACATGGCGCCGATTTCCGGCAGTGGGACGCGCGAACGAAACTCTCAAAAGAGAGTGATGATCTCATGGATGCGTTGGAAACGGTGGTCCAAAAAAGACTTTGGGACTCGCAAACTATCGAGCCAGATCAAGCGAAGCCGCCTCAATCATCTTAATCAGCTGGCTCAGAATGGCCGTGGGAATTAGGGTGATAGTGCTGGAGTGCACTTTGTTGAGCGGAGCGCGCCGGACGTTGTCGTTTGGGCGATAATGGATGCATAGATGCGAACCGCATTGTTACTCGATTGCAGGATTGCGCCATGGCTGACATTTCGAAGCTTGTGGATGAATTGTCGAACCTGACGCTGCTCGAATCCGCGGAACTCGCCGCGATTCTGAAGAAGAAGTGGCAACGGGCACAAGTGTCTCTGGCCGATATCAAGCGCGATCTTCCGCACTGGCCGGATGAGGTCATTGAACAATGGCTGTTTCACCTCGCCAACCGTGGCGATACGGGTTGGCCTCCACCGGAGCCGCTCGCCCTTCATGCGTGGGCCGCCATCCTCGGCTTCAGGCCGCTCTCATGGTGGCGCGAAGTTAGCTGGAAGCGCGAAAGGGCGAACTGTGTCTTCGTAAATCTTTGCAACGGCACGAAGGCTATCGTTACCGAGATGCTGGAGGAGAAGGCGAGCGGTACGATCGATGACGCGACGGCGAGGCGTTTCAAGAGAGGCGCCGACTATCTGATGAGAAATGGCGTGTTCGAAAAGCCGCCCCTCGCGATGAGGCTCACCGATGGTTTGAGCATCATCGACGGCAATCACCGGATAAGTGCATTCTGTGGCCTGGAAAATATACCCTCCGAGTTGCTGGAGCCGCGCGGCCTGAAGAAGCCAGCACCAGACCAGGAGCTGTGGATCGGAACGCACAGTCGCGGCGAGGTGCCGTTGGATTATCCGCCCGGCCTTTAGGTTGCATCGCCACGATCCCGCCTGCCGCGGAGTCCTGGAAGCTCCGCCGGAGCCCGTCCGCGGGCTCGCCAAAGGCGAGGCCCGGGGACGGGGTATCACAGCATTGGGATGACAAGAGCCCGAGGGCCAATTCCAAGGAAACGGTCGTCTAAATCAGCCCGTACTGCATCCGCTCGCGCCGTGCCAGCAGCGGCAGGGCCTGGCCGGCGATGTAGGTCTTGAAGTGATCGCTCTCCTGGTGGGCCTTGAACGCGGCTTCGTCGCGGAACAGCTCGTAGAACAGGAACTGCGCCGGGTTGTCCTTGGCGCGGGAGATCAGGAACAGTTTTGCGCCGGGCTCGCGCTGCGCCTCGGGCAGGAAGCGCGACAGGATCTCGGCGACGCGGTCGGCCTCGCCGTCCCTGGCCTCCCATTGCGCCACCACCAGCAGGCCGCCGCCGCTGACGGCCTCGTTCACGGTTTTCGTTGAGATGGCATATCCGGTCATTGTGATCGGTCCTTTCGTTGAAGTGCTGCAAGGGCAACGATACCGCAGTTCCTGCATCTGATCCTTCGATGGCGGAGGAAGGATGGATGTGCACATGAGGGCGTAGGGCGCATTAGCCGAAGGCGTCATCCGCCATGTGTCTCGGAAGGCGGCGGGTTACGCTTCGCTTACCCGCCCTACGGGCTGGGGAGCACGCGATGCCCGGGCTTGTTCCACCTGCGCGGCCCGGCGCCTCGCGGGGCGAAGGCCCGGCATCGACGTCTTTCCTTCTCCGGGTTCGACGACGTGGATGGCCGGGCCTTCGCCGCGCCGAAGCGGCTTCGGCCGCGCAGGCCGGGACAAGCCCGGCCATGACGACGTTGAAACAGCTCGGCCGGACTCTGACGGCGTCATATGCGATGGTCCTGCAGGGCAGCGAGGTCTCGATGCCGCAGAGCACGACGGCGGGGCCATGCAGATCGCGCGTGAACGTTCCGTCGTGGCCGCCCTTGTGTCCGGCCGGCAACGCTTTAGAAGGGCTGCAACGCCGGTGGCCGCGCGTCGCGCTGGGCCGCCGGTCATCATCAACGAGCAAGGCGAGCAGTGGTGGACGCCCTGAAAGTACGCAACGCAGCCGACGTGGAGGAGGTGGTCCGCTCGGCCATCGCCAATGAGCAGCCGCTCGACGTGATCGGCCATGGCTCGAAGCGTGGGATCGGCCAGGTCACCGCGACCAATGCCGTGCTCGACCTGTCGGCGCTGAGCGCGGTCGTCGCCTACGAGCCGAACGAGCTGATCATCACCGCGCAGGCCGGGGCGCCGCTCGCCGACCTCCTGTCGCTGATCGATTCGAAGAGCCAGCAATTCGCGTTCGAGCCGATGGATACGGGGCCACTGCTCGGCACCACCGGGCGCGGCACGCTGGGCGGCATGATCGCGGCGGGGCTGGCCGGTCCGCGGCGCATCCGCGCCGGCGGGGTGCGCGACCATCTGCTCGGGGCGCATGCCGTCTCCGGCTTCGGCGAGAGCTTCAAGACCGGCGGCAAGGTGGTCAAGAACGTCACCGGCTACGATCTCTGCAAGCTGCTGGCGGGCTCCTGG
This sequence comes from Bradyrhizobium sp. HKCCYLRH1030, assembly GCF_051168395.1. Classification (NCBI taxonomy): domain Bacteria; kingdom Pseudomonadati; phylum Pseudomonadota; class Alphaproteobacteria; order Hyphomicrobiales; family Nitrobacteraceae; genus Bradyrhizobium; species Bradyrhizobium sp. HKCCYLRH1030. Next base: position 65,997 of record NZ_JBNPUY010000005.1, read on the forward strand.
GGCACGCTCGCGGTGATGACCGAGGCGACCCTGAAGGTGATGCCGCGGCCGGAATCCGAGCGCACCCTGGTGCTGCGCGGGCTCGACGACCTCAAGGCCAACCGGGCCATGACGGCGGCGCTCGGCTCGCCGTTCGATGTGTCCGGAGCCGCGCATCTGCCGGCCTCGACGTTGCGGCCGGAGGTCGCCGGGCTGAGCCCGACCGGCTCGCCGCGCGAGGCGGTCACGGTGATCAGGCTGGAGGGCATCACGGCGTCCGCGGCGCATCGGGCGGCGTCGCTCGCCAAACAGCTCGCGGCCTACGGTGCGGCCGAGATCATCGCGGACGACGCCTCCGCCGATGTCTGGAGCGCCGTGCGCGACGTGTTGCCGTTCGCGGCCGATGGTCCGCTCGGGGCCTGGACGGCGTGGCGGATCGTCTGCCCGCCGGTGTCGGGCGGCGCCATCGGGCAGGGCTTGACGCGCCAGACCGGCGGCGAGGTGATCTATGACTGGGGCGGGGGGCTGATCTGGGCCGCGCTGCCGCCGCAGCCCGATGCGTCCGCGGGGCTGGTGCGCAAGCAGGTGGAGGCCGTCGGCGGCCACGCCACCCTGCTGCGCGCCTGGGACGAGATGCGGCTGGCGGTCGACGTGTTCCACCCGCAGCCGCCGGGTGTCGCCGCGCTGGAGGAGCGGGTGCGCGTCTCCTTCGATCCCAAGACCATTCTCAACCGCGGCAGGATGCGTCGGAGCGTTGCGCCATGAAGACCGAGTTCACCTTGGCGCAGCTCGCCGATCCCGACATCGCGGTCGCCGACAAGATCCTGCGCGCCTGCGTGCATTGCGGCTTCTGCACCGCGACCTGTCCGACCTATGTGCTGCTCGGCGACGAGCTCGACAGCCCGCGCGGGCGCATCTACCTGATCAAGCAGATGCTCGAGAAGGATCAGGCTCCGACCGCCGACGTGGTCAAGCATATCGACCGCTGCCTGTCCTGCCTGTCCTGCATGACGACCTGCCCGTCGGGCGTCCACTACATGCACCTCGTCGATCAGGCGCGGGTGCGAATCGAGCAGCGCTACCAGCGCCCGCTGACCGACCGGCTGCTGCGCGCCGTGCTCGCCTATGTGCTGCCGCGGCCGCGCGAGTTTCGGCTGGCGATGACCCTGGCGCGGCTCGGCCGGCCGTTGAAGGCGCTGCTGCCGGCGTCCTCCGCGTCGCGAACACCTGCGCCAAGCCTGCTGCGGCGCGTCAGGGCGATGCTCGACCTGGCGCCTGCCGCGGCGCTGCCGCCGCCGGGGCCGGCGGGCGGCAGCGTGTTCGCGGCGCAGGGCGCGCGGCGCGGCCGCGTGGCGCTGCTGCAGGGCTGTGCGCAAGCGGCGCTGGCGCCGCGCATCAACCAGGCCGCGATCAGCGTCCTGACACGGCACGGCGTCGAGGTCGTGCTGGTCAGGGACGAGCAATGCTGCGGTGCGCTGACTCACCACATGGGGCAGGATGCCGACGCGCTGGCGCGGGCGCGCGCCAATGTCGACGCGTGGACCGCGGAGATGAAACGCGGCGGTCTCGACGCCATCCTGGTGACGACCTCGGGCTGCGGCACCGTCATCAAGGACTACGGACACATGCTGCGCGAAGACCCGCAATATGCGGCGGCCGCGGCCGCCGTGTCGGCGATGGCGAAGGACATCACCGAGTATCTCGCCGGTCTCGAACTGGCCTCCGCCTCTCGGCGCGACGACATCGTCGTCGCCTATCACTCGGCCTGCTCACTGCAACATGGGCAGAAAATCACGAGCATTCCGAAAGAATTGCTTTCCAAGTCCGGATTCGTGGTGAAAGATATACCGGAGAGTCATTTGTGTTGCGGTTCGGCGGGGACCTACAACATTCTCCAGCCTGACATCGCGATGAAGCTGCGCGATCGCAAGGTCGCCAACATCGCGACCGTCAAGCCGAATGTGATCGCGGCGGGCAATATCGGCTGCATGATGCAGATTGCCAGCGGCACCTCTGTCCCCGTCGTGCACACCGTTGAGCTTCTCGACTGGGCGACGGGCGGTCCGCGGCCAGGAATGATTTGACGGATGGGCGCGTGCTGACTGCCGGCCCGTCCCGCCGGACGAGCTGATCGAACGGCGGCAACTGGAGGGTTTCTGATGGCGAAGGACAAGAAGGCGAAGAAGGACAAGAAAGAAAAGAAGAAGCTGATGGCGCAGGCCAAGTCAGCGAAGAAGGCGACGAAGAAGTCCGCCAAGAAGGCTGCAAAGAAGTCTGCACCGAAGTCCGCGAAAAAGGCCGCCAAGAAGGCTGCCAAGGCGCCCGCCAAGAAGGCGAAGAAGACCGTGAAGGCCGCGGCGAAGAAGGCGGCCAAGGCGCCTGCCAAGAAGGCTGCTGCGAAGAAGGCTCCCGCCAAGAAGGCCAAGACGTCGGCCGCAAAGGCTCCTGCCGCGCCGAAGAAGAAGGCCGCCAAGAAGCGGGCTCCCAAGATGGCTCCGCTGGTCGAGACCCCGGCGGTGAACGAGACCGAATCGGCTGCCGAGACCAGCTGGGCGATGCCGAGCGCGGCACCCGAGGAGCACGAAGACGGCGAGGGGACCGCCCCCGGAAACTGATCTTTCCGGTCCGGATCGTTCTCACCACCAGACGAATTCACATCGGGAGGCCGCGGCGGCAACGCTGCGGCCTTCTCGTTTGTTGCCGGCGCCTGTCGTCTGGCTTCTGGCTTCTGGCGTCTGCGTCGGCTCCTAATTGCCGATGGATCTGTTCGTCGGAGCCGTCGCCCCCCGCAGATCTACGGCCGGGCGAATCCGACCTCGCTACGCCGTGTCGTTTTGCTTGGGACACCACGATTCCAGCGCGTCGGCACAACCGAATGTGCGTCCTGGCGTGCGTTCGGACACGGAGATTTGTTGTTCAAATGCAACACGCGCTGACTACCTGCCGTAGAATTGTCAAAACGCCCAAAAAGGCGGCAGATGCCGCGCTTTTTTGCTTCACGTGCGGCGAGACCCTGGCACAAATTGCGTCTGGATGACGCAGCCGGTCTTGTTTGCGCCCTGGGGGGCCAAGGTGGGGCAGGCTTTTCGAAATAGGTAATGGGGATCGTCATGAAGAAGTGGGCTTTGCTGGCAACGGCGCTGGCAATGGTTTCGGGATCGGCTTCGGCGGCGGACATGGCGGTCAAGGCCTATAAGGCTCCGCCTCCGGTCGCGTTCGATCCCTGGGATATCGCGTTCGGCGCGGCGATCATGAACGACTACGTCTTCCGTGGCGTCACCCAGTCGAACCACAAGCCGTCGGTGGCCGCCTATTTCGAGCCGCGCTTCAACGTCAACAAGGACCTGCAGTTCTACGTCGGCGTCGCCGGCGAGAGCATCTCCTTCCCGAACCGCGCTGCTGCCGAGATCGACATCTACGGCGGTGTCCGCCCGACCTTCGGCGCCTTCGCGTTCGACATCGGCGTCTGGGGCTATCTGTATCCGGGCGGCACCTGCTACTACGGCGGTGGCGCCACGACGGACTTCGCCGGCCGCGCCCTGAGCGCCGAGTGTCAGGCCAACACCTTGACGAACTTCAACACCATGAAGAAGGACGTCAGCTTCTTCGAAGTCTATGGCAAGATGAACTACACGGTGAACGACAACTGGACGTTCGGCGTCACCGAATTCTACACCCCGAGCTTCCTGAACTCCGGCGCCTGGGGCAACTATACCTCGGTCACCGGCAAGTGGACCGCGCCCAGCACCACCTTCGGCTCCAGCGGCGTCGGCATGTATGTGTCGGGTGAGTTCGGCCGCCAGTGGTTCGGCACCACCGACAGCTTCTACGGCACCGCGGCCTTCCCGAACGGTATCAAGTACGCCGACTACAACACCTGGAACCTCGGCGTCGGCTTCACCTACAAGGTGTTCACGCTGGATCTGCGCTACTCCGACACCAACCTGTCGAAGGGCAATTGCAACGCCTTCACCGGCGACTTCACCGCCAGCGGCACCACCAACGTCACCCCGATCAACCCGGGTGGCCTGGGCTCGAAGTGGTGCGGCGCCACCGGCATCGCCAAGCTCTCGGTCGACCTGACGGCGATGACCAACCTGAAGTAATCACCGCAAGGCGGATCGAACTCATCACGAAGGGCGGCAGAGCAATCTGCCGCCCTTCTGCTTTGCTGGCGCAGCGGCGCTCGCGTCAGCTGCCTCCATCCGCGGTCGCGTCGGCCGCCTGTCCGGCCGGCCGCAGCGAGAACCGGTCGCCATCCCGAATCAGCTCGACCTTCCGATCGTGAAACTCGTGTAGGGTCGAGCGGTGGCCGATCGAGACGACGGTGGTCTGCGGCAGCCGTTCGGCGATGACCCGATAGATCCTGGCTTCGCTCGGCTCGTCGAGCGAGGCCGTGGCCTCGTCGAGGAAGAGATATTGGGGCGCGTGCAGCAGCGCGCGGGCAATTCCGAGCCGCTGCTGCTCGCCGAGCGACAGCATCCGGTTCCAGTGCGAGTCCTCGTCCAGGCGGTCCGCCAGTTGCGGCAGACCGACGGCCACCAGCGCCTCCCTGACCTGCTCGACGCTGAAAGCGTCCGCCGCCGCGGGATAGACGATCGCCGCCTTGAGCGCGCCGATCGGGAAGTAGGGCCGCTGCGGCAGCATCATCAGCTTGGCATGCGAGGGCACGCTGATGGCGCCGCTGCCGAACGGCCAGACGCCGGCGATGGCGCGGAACAGCGTCGACTTGCCGGCGCCGGAGGGCCCGGTCAGCAGCGTGCGCTCGTTGTTGCCGATGCTGAACCCGTCGGCCGCGACCAGCGGCAGGCCATTGGGCAGCTTCAGCAGCAGCTGGGCGAGATCGATGCTGTCGCCGGCATGGTCGACGACATCGATCGTCTGCGGCTCGCCCGAGAGCTTGTGCGCGCTCTCGATGGACATGTCGAAGCCGTCGAGGCGGGCGACGGTCGAGCGCCAGTCGGCAAGCGTCCGGTAAGTCGTCACGAAGAACGACAGCGCGCCCTGCACCGTCGAGAACGCGGACGCCGTCTGCATGATGCCGCCCATCTGGATCGACTTGGCGAAGTAGGCAGGCGCAACGAGCACATAGGGAAAGATCACGGCCGCCTGCGAATAGCCCGCCGTGAAGGCCGTCAGCCGCTTGGTCCGGCTCATGATCTGGTACCAGTTCTGCACGACCCGGCCGAAGCGGGTTCCGAGCTGACCTTGCTCGGCGCCTTCGCCGCGCAGCAGCGCGATCTGCTCGGAGCTTTCGCGCACCCGCACCAGGTTGAAGCGGAAGTCGGCCTCGTAGCGCTGCTGCTCGAAGTTGAGATTGACCAGCGGCGAACCGATCCAATGCGTCAGGATGGTCCCGAAGATCGCATAGATCAGCGCGATCCAGACCAGGTAGCCGGGGATCGCGATGTCGGTGCCGAACAGCTGCAGCGGGGCATCGGTCGACAGCCCCCAGAGCACCACCATGAACGATGCGAGCGAGACGATCGAGCTGAGCAGGCCGATGGTGATGTTCAGCGTCTTGTCGACGAACAGCTGCACGTCGTCGGCAATGCGCTGGTCCGGGTTGTCGGCGATGTCGCCCTTGAGCTGCATGCGATAGTGCGTGGCGTTGTCCAGCCAGCGGCGCAGGTAGACGTCGGTCATCCACCGCCGCCAGCGGATCTGCAGCCATTGATTGAGATAGAGCTGGTAGACGGCCAGGATGATGAAGATGGTCGCCAATACGGCGAACACGCCGATTTCCCAGATGAAGCTGTTCCAATCATACTGCTGCAGCGCGTTGAAGAACCTGTTCTGCCACTGGTTCACCAGCACCTGGATCGCAACGAGCGACAGTTCGATCGCAATGACGGCGGCGAGCAGGACGCGCCCGGCGACCTTGTCCTCGGAGCGGAAGTAGGGAATGGCGATCCGCCAGACGGTGGCGACGGTCGAGCGCAGATTGTTCACAGAGGGGCTGCTCCTGAGAAAATGTCTTAACGGGCTGACGAAAAACGAGAAAATCGCTGGTGTCGCCGCCTGCCTAGACTAAAGTCGTAATCTGGCGGGTGGCCGCCGGCTTGTCGGTCGCGTGTGACAAACCGTAGCATGGGGCAGGGGAGAGGGACTGCGACCGCCGCCAGATTTCGCGAGAATTTGAGCAGAGTTGGGCGTTGCCGGTTTTGTGATCTGCTTTTCCGACCTGTGCCAGGCTTGGGGGCCTGGGCGAGCAGACCTGATCCGTCCCGCCGGCCTCAGGTCCAACAACAAGAACGTGGGGGGAGAAGTCACGATGTGGAATCAAATCTACGACCCGCTGGGGAGCCCGGCGCTGTCGACGCTGGCCGCCGCCGTCCCGGTGGTGACGCTGCTGGTGCTGATCGCCAGCGGCAAGGTCAAGGCACACATCGCGGCGATCATCGCCGTGATCCTGACCAACCTGATCACGATCTTCGTCTTTACGATGCCGGCCAACATGTCGCTGCGCGCGACGTTTCTGGGCGTCATCACCGGGTTCTTTCCGATCGGCTGGATCGTCCTGAACGTCATCTTCCTCTACCAGGTCACGGTCTCCACCGGACGGTTCGAGCTTCTGAAGCGCGCCATCGGCGGCGTCACGGAGGACCGGCGGCTGCAACTGTTGCTGGTCGCCTTCTCCTTCGGCGCGTTCTTCGAAGGCGCGTCCGGCTTCGGCACCCCGGTGGCGATCACCGGTGCCGTGCTGATCGGTCTCGGCTTCTCGCCGCTCGCGGCCTCCGGCCTGTCGCTGATCGCCAACACCGCCCCGGTCGCCTATGGCGCGCTGGGCACGCCGATCCAGGGCCTCGCCTCGGTCACCGGTCTCGACCCTTACATCCTCGGCGCGATGGTCGGCCGGCAGCTGCCGGTGTTCTCGCTGATCGTGCCGTTCTGGGTGATCTGGGCGTTCGCGGGCTGGAAGGGCATGAAGGACATCTGGCCGGCGATCCTGGTCACCGGCGTCTCCTTCGCGGTGCCGCAATTCCTGATCTCGAACTACATCAATCCGTGGATCGTCGACATCGGCGCCTCGCTGATCTCGATGGGCGCGCTGATCCTGTTCCTCAAGGTCTGGCAGCCAAGGCAGCTGTGGCTGTCGCCAGCGTTGCGCGGGCGTGACGAATCGGCCGCCACGATGACGGCGGCGAAGCCGCTGGACCGCACGCCGCTGACGCAAGCCGAGCTCTGGGGCGCGCTGCTGCCCTGGATCATCGTCTGCGTCATCATGCTGATCTGGGGCAACGGCGCCTTCAAGGCCTGGGCGAACTCGATCTTCACCTGGAACTATCCGGTGCCCGAGCTCGACAAGCTGATCAACAAGATGCCGCCGGTGGCTGCGAAGCCGACGCCGGAAGGCGCGGTGTTCTCGTTCACCTACCTGACCTTCACCGGCACCGGCATGCTGATCGCCGCGATCATCTCCGGCTTCCTGATGGGTGTCGGACCGGGCAGACTGATCGCGGAATACGGCCGCACCATCCGTCTCTGCGCGATCTCGCTGATCACGATCTCGGCGATGCTCGCGATCGGCACGCTGACCCGGCTGTCCGGCGTCGATGCCACGCTCGGCTTGGCCTTCGCTGCGACAGGCGTGCTCTATCCGTTCTTCGGCACCTTGCTCGGCTGGTTGGGCGTGGCGCTGACGGGATCGGATACGGCCTCGAACGTGCTGTTCGGAAACCTGCAGAAGATCACCTCCGAGCAGCTCGGCCTGTCCCCTGTCCTGATGGCGGCCGCCAACTCCTCCGGCGGTGTCATGGGCAAGATGATCGATGCGCAGTCGATCGTCGTCGCCTCGACCGCCACCAACTGGTACGGCCACGAGAGCTCGATCCTGCGCTACGTCTTCCTGCATTCGATCGTGCTGGCCTGTCTGGTCGGCCTGTTCGTCACCTTGCAGGCCTATGTCTATCCGTTCACGGCGATGGTGCTGAAGTAGCAACACCGGCAGCGACAAAAGCCCCGCGCCGTAGCTGCGGCGCGGGGCTTGCTATGTTTGGAACACATTTGTGCGGGAGCCGTGCTGGCGGTCGCCGGGCCGATCGCTTAAGAGGCGAGCCCTGCACGTGATGATGTGTCGAGAGGAACGATGCGAGTAGTGAAGCGAGCTTGCGCCAAACTGGCTGCGGCCCTGTTGATGTCGGCCGTGCCCCTTGCCGCCGCCTCGGCGGAGGAATTTCCCTTCGGCATGGAGATGACGCTGGATGCGCTGCCGCAGCCGGGCTCGAAGCGGGTGCCGGATCTCGACATCGGCGACAACGGTGATGCTGTGCTCGAGCTGTGGTGCAAGGGCGGCAAGGGGCAGTTCTCGGTCGCCGGCAACACCATCGTGTTCATCGCCGGCAAGATCGAGGACCGCAACTGCCCGGCGGCGCGCGCGCAGGCCGACGACGAACTGATCGCGGCGCTGAGCGCGGTGACGAACTGGAAGCGTCAGGGCGACCTGATCATCTTCATCGGACCGAAGACGCTGCGCTTCCGGCTGAACACGAATTGAGTCGGGACGGTCGTTTCTAAATTCCCAGCCACACTGATCCAAGTGGAGCCCCGTCTTTCACCCTCCCCTGGAGGGGGAGGGTCGCCTCTCATGAGCGCAGCGAATGGGAGGCGGGGTGGGGTGATCTCTCCACGTGCCCCGGTGCCCGCGGCGTCACCCTACCCCGCTCGCCCGCTTCGCGCGCGATCGACCCTCCCCCTCCAGGGGAGGGTGGCATCTGAGATCGCGGCGCCATGCCGTCATGGCTCGCCTTACTTCCAGACCGAGTTGTCCGCATCCCAGCGCTTGGCCTTGAAGGCCTTCGCCAGCTCGTCGATGGCGCCGCCATCATCCCGCGTGTCGCCTTCCTCGTCGCCCGAGGATTCGTCCGACAGGATCAGCTTGGCGCTCGAGGCCTCATCGATGGTGGTCGTCGTCGGGCTGCTGATCCAGAGCATCAGCGCGTCGGCGCCGCCCGGCTTGTCCGCCGAGACGAGGCCGGTGACCTCGATGACGTCGGTGAGCTCCAGGGCCGGCATCAGCTGGCTCGGCCGCTTCAACGTCAATTTCAGCTTGCCGCTGACCGGATTCCACGCCGCGCTCGTCGGCTTGGCATTGTAGGTCCTGGCCAGGACGTCGGAGATGGCGCCCGCCAGCTTGTCGCGGTTGATCTTGTCACCGTCGCGCCAGTCGGCCGCCGCAAAGCGGATGGTGCGGTCCATCTCGATGGTGCCTGCGGTCCAGCCGGCCGTCACGACGCCGTTCATGCTCCGCGCTTTCGCGATCAGCGCGCCGGCGCGGTCAGGGTCGACCGTCATGCTGATGGTCTGCTCGCCCGCGCGCAAGGCATCGCAGCTCACGATCAGGCTCGACAGCGAGACTTCGACGTTCTCGCCCTTCAAGCTCTTGAGGAAGTCGGTCATCGCGTCGAGCTTGAGCCGGACCGAGACCGCCTCGGGCGAGACGTCGGTGAAGTCCTTCGGCTGGGCGCTGATGCCGTCGTCGCTCGACTGGCTCTCCTGGAACTCCTTCTCGCTGACGTCGGAATTGTCGGTCGACGCCACCTCGGTGACGCTCTTGCCGATCGTGATCTGGCCGCGGAACTCGAACGTGTCGCCGGTCGGCTTGCGATTGAGCTTCACCGTGACCGGCTCCTTGGCGCCGTTGCTCTGGGTCGCGCCGGTCAAGGTCTGGCCGTTGACCGTGAGGCTGACCACGAAGCGGTCCTTGCGATCCGAATTCTTTGCGACGGGATAGCAGACGTCGAGCGTGGCGGCGGTGACGGTCTTGCCCTGGCGCGTCTCCTTCAGGATCACGTCGGCATTGCCGTCCATCAGGCCGTCGATCGCGGTGAAATACCGAGTCTCGTTGGCGGGGGCCTTGGTCCCGCTCTTGCTCTGGGCCCAACCGAGTTCCGGCGCGGCCGCTGCAATCACGGCCAGCGCAAGCAAAATCGCGCGCATCTGAAAATCCTTGTGGGGGCAGAATCGGCCTTAAGCTGTAGCGCCGATTTGCGGTCGCTGCACCCCCGGTGCGGACACTCGGCCAAAAAGAAGGCCGCCCGGAGGCGGCCTTCCTGAATGTGAGATGTCGAAAGCAGGGCTCAGAAGCCCATGCCGCCCATGCCACCCATGCCGCCGCCGGCCGGCATCGCCGGAGCAGCATCCTTCGGCAGCTCGGCGACCATGGCCTCGGTGGTGACCAGGAGGCCTGCGACCGACGAGGCGTCCTGCAGCGCGGTGCGGACCACCTTGGCCGGGTCGATGATGCCCTTGGCGACCATATCGACATAATCCTCGGTCTGCGCGTCGAAGCCGAAGGTCTCGGACTTCTCGTCCAGGATCTTGCCGACCACGATCGAGCCTTCGACGCCGGCGTTCTCGGAGATCTGGCGAATCGGAGCCTCGAGCGCCTTCAGCACGATGTTGATGCCGGCCTGGACGTCCGAATTGGCGTTGGTGATGCGGCCGACCGCCTTCTTGGCGCGCAGCAGCGCCACGCCGCCGCCGGGGACGATGCCTTCCTGCACCGCAGCGCGGGTCGCGTTGAGGGCGTCCTCGACGCGGTCCTTCTTCTCCTTGACCTCGATCTCGGTCGCGCCGCCGACGCGGATCACCGCGACGCCGCCCGCGAGCTTGGCCAGACGCTCCTGCAGCTTCTCACGGTCGTAGTCCGAGGTGGTCTCCTCGATCTGCGCCTTGATCTGGCCGACGCGCGACTCGATGTCGGCCTTCTTGCCGGCGCCGTTGACGATCGTGGTGTTCTCCTTGTCAATCACGACCTTCTTGGCGCGGCCGAGCATCTTGATCGTGACGTTCTCGAGCTTCATGCCGAGATCTTCCGAGATCAGCTGACCGCCGGTCAGGATCGCGATGTCCTCGAGCATGGCCTTGCGGCGATCACCGAAGCCCGGCGCCTTGACGGCGGCGACCTTGAGGCCGCCGCGCAGGCGGTTGACGACCAGCGTCGCCAGCGCTTCGCCCTCGACGTCCTCGGCGATGATCAGCAGCGGGCGGCCCGACTGCACCACGGCTTCGAGCACCGGCAGCATGGCCTGCAGGCCCGACAGCTTCTTCTCGTGCAGGAGCACGTAGACGTCGTCCAGCTCGGCGGTCATCTTCTCGGCATTGGTGACGAAGTAGGGCGAGAGATAGCCCCGGTCGAACTTCATGCCTTCGACGATGTCGACCTCGGTATCGAGCGACTTGTTCTCCTCGACCGTGATGACGCCCTCGTTGCCGACCTTCTGCATCGCCTGGGCGATCATCTTGCCGATCGCGGCGTCGCCGTTGGCGGAGATGGTGCCGACCTGGGCGACCTCGGAGGACGAGGCGACCGGCTTGGCGCGCTTCTCGATGTCCTTGATCACGGCGGCCACCGCGATGTCGATGCCGCGCTTGAGGTCCATCGGGTTCATGCCGGCGGCAACCGCCTTGGCGCCCTCGCGCACGATGGCCTGGGCCAGCACGGTCGCGGTGGTGGTGCCGTCACCGGCGGTGTCGTTGGTCTTGGAGGCGACCTCGCGCAGCATCTGCGCGCCCATGTTCTCGAACTTGTCCTCCAGCTCGATCTCCTTGGCGACGGTGACGCCGTCCTTGGTGATGCGCGGAGCGCCGAAGCTCTTCTCGATGACGACATTGCGGCCCTTCGGGCCGAGCGTCACCTTGACGGCGTTGGCGAGAATGTCGACGCCGCGCAGCATGCGGTCGCGTGCGTCGCCGGCGAATTTGACGTCCTTGGCTGCCATTTCAGAATTCTCCTGGAGTAGACCTCGACGGCGAGGGGCGTGATCGCCCGTCTGTCGCCGGAACGAGGTTGCAGAGCATTTTCGCCCGGGGCGGCTGATCGCCGCCCCCGACAGGTCGGGATCAGGCGACGACGCCCATGATGTCGGACTCCTTCATGATCAGGAGTTCCTCGCCGTCCAGCTTGACCTCGGTGCCGGACCACTTGCCGAACAGCACGCGGTCGCCGACCTTGACGTCGATCGGGATCAGCTTGCCGCTCTCGTCGCGGCCGCCCGGGCCGACGGCGACGACTTCGCCCTGCGAGGGCTTTTCCTTGGCGCTGTCGGGAATGATGATGCCGCCCTTGGTCTTCTCTTCGGCGTCGATGCGCTTAACCACGACGCGGTCGTGCAGGGGACGAAACTTCGATTTGGCCATGACGGATCCCTTTTGGGGTGCTTGGATAAGTGTTGCTGTCGGAGGAAATCTGAATGCGGCCACATTGAACGCCCACTTGGCGCCAACTGGCTCGCAGCCTTAGCAATCCCGCCCTCCGAGTGCTAAAGACCGCTCGGGGAAATATGGCTTGCGGCTGTTCCTGTCAAGCAACGGCCAGCCGTTAAGCCGTTCTTGAGGCTGTTAGGGGATGTTGTCCCGGGCCAGACATGTTAGTGGAGCGGCGTCGTCATCCGACGTCATTGCTCTGACGAGCGTTTTGCGCTTGGTTGCCGGACGGGGCAGCCATGATCTTGTTCCTAAGGGGATGCCATGACGAGTTCACGGTGCGCGCGGCCGGTTGCCAATCTCGCGATCGCGTCAGCGCTCACGATGCTTCTGGGAGCGTGCACGGGCTTCAGCCTGTCGCCGTCGACCCCCATGCAGCAGACCGAGGCGCCGGTCGAGCCCGAGGTGCCGGCCACGATTCGCGCCGAGGATCTCGTGGGCAAATGGGGGCTTGCCGCCTACAACAACCCGAATGACCGCCCGCGCACCGAAAAGATGGCTTTGGCGCAGTGCAAACAGCCCTACGTCATCGGGGCAGGCACGTCCGGTGGTGTCGTGATGCACCTGGCCGACCAGGCGACTCCCCAGGAACTGCGCTTGAAGGGATCGGCCAGCGGCAAGAACTACATCGGCCCGGCCGGACCGCCCGGCGGCGAGCAGGACCGCGAGGTCGTCTCCTTCGACGGCCGTGTGCTGATCACCCGCTTCGTCGACAAGGATGCGGCGACCCGTTACCAGACGATGGTCTACGTCCGCTGCGGACCGCGCGCCTGAGATCCGGGCGAACATCCCGCAAAGGTCGAGAGTCGAACGAAAAACGCCGGCGATAGCGCCGGCGTTCCTGTATGGTGACGTTGCCTGGAGCGGTCGCTGGGACTGGCCGAGGTCAGTTGAACATCGCGTCGATGTCGTCCTGCGAAGCGTGGCCGACGTCGCCTTCCGCCTTCGGGCCGTTCAGCAGCCGGGCGTCGCCCTCGCGGTGGTCGACGATCGGCGGCGTATGCGCCTTGATGGCGTCGACGCCGCCCCAGATGTCCATCATCACCACGATGTGGTGCTCGATGAACTTCATCGTGGTCATGACCTTGTTGATGCGCTGACCGGTCAGGTCCTGGAAGTTGCAGGCCTCGAAGATCGAGACCACGCGCTCCTGGATCTCTTCGCTCAGGATCTTCTGCTGGTCGGCCGAGTCCACCTTGGACAGCGCGCTGGCGGCCTGGTCGATCGCCTCCGCGGCTTCCAGGATCTGCTGCGTCGCTTGCTCGGTGCCGCCGACGACCGCGCCGAGCTCGCCGTTGACCTTGGCCATCTCCTCGCCGTTGAAGCTCTTGGCATGGAGGGTCGCGATCTCGCCCTTGGTGCGGTTGATCGCGTCGTGGATCAGGTCGAGCTCGACCTTGAGCTTTTCGCACTGCTCGATCTGGGCGCGATAGGTCTCGAGCAGCGCGCGCGCTTCGGCGACCTCGCGTGCGGCGGACTCTTCGATGGCGGCGTTCGCCGTGTTGCTGCCGCCGCTGCGGATCGCATTGGCCATCTGGGAGCGGATCGCGCGCAGCTCGTCCATGATTTCCTTGTGGTTGGGGCCGATCTCGCCGCCCACGAATTCAGGCTCCGGCATATGGCCGACGATTGCTTCTTCGATACGGAAACGCTTGCGAACAGCCATGATAGTATCCCTGACCTTTTGCTCGGATCAGTTCTACGCAGAGGCTATTTAACATCGCGTTCACGCCAGGAACCGCCGTTGAGCAACGCTGGCGTGCATCGTGCGTCAACTATTAACCATGCTCCGCCGGCCTTCACGCAAAATAAACGCTAGCGATCAAAACCGCCGACGTATGCAGCGATGGTGAATCCCGGCGCCTCCCGCGTTTACCAAAGCGATCGGGTTTTGCTCTTTATTGACGATACGCGGCGGCGTTGCCGCCTCGCGCGACGAACAGTCTCCAGACGAAACAGTACAGAGTACGTCGATGTTCAAATCATTCTCCACAGCGCTGCTGGCCGGCGCATGCGCATTCCATTCAGGTCTGGATCGGGCTGCGGCCCAGGGATTTCAGCAGCCGACCGTGATTTACAACGGGCCGCCGCAGCAGTCCGCGCCGGTGCGCACCGCCTATGTCGAACGCTCGCGCATGGGTGGCGGCTTCATCGAATTCCTGTTCGGGGATCCGCAAGGCGGCCGCGGCGCGCCTCCGCCGGGACAGCCGATGTACCAGCAGCAGCCGTCCTACTACGAGCCGCAGCGGCTGGCGCCGGGCATGGTCCCGCAGCAGGGAGTACCGGATGAGGAGGCCTATGAGCAGACGCAGCGGCCGCTCGATCCGAAATACGAGAAACAGATCGTTGACTACGACGGCAAAGAACGGCCGGGCACGATCGTCATCGATACGCCGAACAAGTTCCTCTATCTGGTTCAGGGCGAGGGCAGGGCGCTCCGCTACGGCATCGGCGTCGGCCGCCCCGGCTTCACCTGGTCGGGCGTGAAGACGATCTCGGCCAAACGCGAATGGCCGGACTGGACGCCGCCGCAGGAAATGCTCGCGCGCCGGCCCGACCTGCCGCGGCACATGGAGGGCGGACCGCAGAACCCGCTCGGCGCACGCGCGATGTATCTCGGCTCGTCGCTGTATCGGATCCACGGTTCGAACGAGCCATGGACGATCGGCACCAACGTTTCGTCAGGCTGTATCCGGATGCGCAACGAGGATGTCATCGACCTCTATGGCCGCGTGAACGTCGGTGCTCGGGTCATCGTGCTCTGACGACCGCCGCTGCACGACATCCGCAACTGAAAAAGGCCGCCCGTGGGGGCGGCCTTTCGCATTCTTCAGTTCGCTGCGACCTGGGAGCATCAAGCGTAGTCGCTGCCACCGTCGTCGTCGCCATAGCCGTCATCGGCGTCGAAGTCGGCCGCGTCGTTGTCATTGCCGCTGTCGTCATAGTTCGCCTGGTCGAACAGGCCGGCACGGCCACCGTCGCCGCCCGAACGGCCGATGTCGTCGAGACCGGCGTCGCGCGCCAGCGAGCCGCTGGACTGGTCGCCGCTCCACGGGCCGGCACCACCGCCGCGCTCCTCGATGATCGTGGTGTCACCGAACGCCTGATGCGACCCGCCGCCCATCATCGAGCGGATGCCGCCGAGCAGCAGCGAGCCGCCGACCATGCCCGCCGCAGCGGCCGCCGCCGTTCCGAGGAACGAGCCGCCTCCACCGCCGAACATGCCGCCACGCGGCTGGCCGAAGCCGCCCTGATCGTAAGGGCCGGGCTGACCGGGATAGCCGGGCTGGCCCTGGTAGCCCGGGGGCATCGCCTGACCGCTGTTCCAGACCGGTCGGCTCTGCGACGGCGGCGGCACGTTGGGGACCGAACCGCGGCTGCCCGAGCCGAAGATGCTGTCGCGCATCGAATCGAGGAAGCCGCCGGACTGGGCCTGCTGCGGGGCCTGGGCGTGCTGCAGCTCCTCGATGCGGGCATTGGCGCGCTTCAAGGCTTCGTCCTGCACCAGCACCGTCTGCACCAGCGCGTAGACGGCATTGGGAGCCCGCTGCAGCGCCTGGGCGATGGCGGCGGCGGCCTCCGGATCACGCGGTGCACTCTCCAACTTGGCAAGCCGGTCGAACAGATCGTCGATGAGTTGGCGTTCTTGCGGTGTCATGTCGTTCTCCTGCCGCTTGCCTTGTTCCGGCCAAGCGCGGGCAAGATTTAGGGGGACTTTGTGGCCCGGCCAGCCGGGGCGCGGATTAAATTTCCGTATGCGACACAGCGTCTCTCGGGCTTGCGCAGCGTTTTGGACCTCGATGTTGCCCGCACTACAGGAGGAACGCAGCCGGGCGGCCTTTTGTTCGTCGCAGACCCGCAAGATCCGTTCAGGCCAGCGTCATCCGCCGGCGGTCGAGCAGCGCTGGAAAATGCTCGCCGGCGAGATAGGCGTGCTCGTGCTCGCGCTGGACGGTCAAAGGATCGAGCTCGATCAGGACGTCGTCGACGAAGCCGGGGTGGCACATCACCAGCCCGTCCTCGGGCAGCTCGTCCAGGAAGCCGTCCATCAACGTGGCGAAATCCGAGGTCTTGCTGAAGTCGTAGGCGCCGGCGAAGGCAGGATTGAAGGCGATCTCGGCCCGCTTGGCATGACGGCGGAATTGGGCGCTCAGGACGTCCAGCAGCAGCGCCTTCGGTGCCGTCAGCCGCTGCATCAGCGGCACGTTCCGCCCCCCCTGACGCACCCAGGCCGCCGGCGCGGCTTCCTTGACCGCGGCGAGGAAGCCCTCGCGCACCTGCGGATAGAGCTGGGCATGCTGATGGCCGTCGACGAAATCCGGGGCGCGGCCGAACAGCTCGCCGAACGCCGCAAGCTGCACCAGCACCTCGGCGCGGATCAGCTCGGGATCGAGCCGGCGGGACAATCCGGCGCGCAGCAGCTTGGGAAAGGGCAGGAACATGCCGCCCTCCGACGGGCGGAAGTGCATGGTGAGGGGCCGGAACGGCGCGGTCAGCGTGACATGCAGGCCGATGGCGCAGCGCGGGCTGTCGGACGCGACCTTGGTCAGCTCCGTCACCTCGTCGCGCCCGATCGCGGCGCCCACGGTCATCACCGAGGTGGCGTTCAGCCGACCGCGCGCGATCAGGTCGCGGATGGCGCTGTTGACCCCGGGGCTGATGCCATAGTCATCGGCGCACAGCCAGATGCGCCGGTGCGGCGTCGCGTTCATTCGGCGGCGTTCCTCTCGGCGCCGTCGCTCCGCGCATCGAGCGCTGCACGCTTCTCGCTGTGCTCGGCGACGAAGTAGATCGGACGCGCTTTCAGCTCGGACAGGATCTTGCCGATATACTCGCCCATGATGCCGATCATGATCAGCTGCACGCCGCCGATCGTCATCAGGCCGACCATCAGCGAGGGATAGCCAGGCACCGATTTGCCGGTTGTGAAGGTCTCCCAGAGGATCGAGAGGCCGAACAGGAACGCGGCCGAGGCCAGCAGGATTCCGAGCAGACTGGCGAAGCGCAAGGGCGCGACCGAGAACGAGGTGAGACCTTCGATCGACAGGCCTAGCAGGCCGGTCAGGTTGAAGGTTGTGACGCCATGGGCGCGGGCCGCTGGCTCATAGTCGACGCGGATCTGACGGAAGCCGATCCAGCTCGCCAGGCCCTTGAAGAAGCGGTTGCGCTCGGGCAGCTGCCGTAGCGCGGCCACCGCGCGCGGCGAGAGCAGGCGGAAGTCGCCGGCATCCTCCGGAATCTTCTGCCGCGCCCCCCAGTTGATGAGCGCGTAGAAGCCGTGAACGGCGACCCGGCGCAGGAACGGCTCGTTGTCGCGATGCGCCTTGGCGGTATAGACGACGTCGTAGCCGTCCTTGATCCAGTGCGTGACGAGTTGCTCGACCAGGGCCGGCGGATGCTGGCCGTCGCCGTCCATGAACAGCACCGCGCCGCGCCGGGCATGATCGAGGCCGGCCATCAGCGCGGCCTCCTTGCCGAAATTGCGCGACAGCGACACGACCTGCACATCGAGCGCATCGGCCTGCAGGGTGCGGGCAATCGCGAGCGTGTTGTCGCGGCTGCCATCGTCGACATAAACGAGCTCACAGGCGAGACCGAAGCGCTGACGCAGGGTGCGTGCGAGATTATTCAGCCGCTCGTGCAGCGCCGTCAGTCCCGCGCCCTCGTTATAGACGGGGATAACGATCGACAGTCCCTGCGACGCGGCGTCGGCCGCGGTCGTGGTCAGGTCGGACACGTCAGTTCCCAGCATCGCTCAGAGTCCTCGTTCTCCTACCAACATATGGTAGTCGCGCTCACCTGTCGCTACGATGAACGGCGATTTATGATCGCAGGAAGGCCTCGAGGCGGGCAAACAGCGGATTCTCGCGGTCGAGCACGTAGTCGAGCGAGGCGACCGAGACGGTCTCGGCACCATGCGCGCGCAGAAAGCTGCCGAGCGCGTAGATCTGCGCCGGCGGGCAGTGCAGGGTGAGCATGCCGGACGAGGTCGGGCCGCCGAACGGCGCCACGACGCCGAAACGGTTATGCGCCTCGGTCAGCATTGCTGCGTCGCACCCTTTGAAGCGGGTGCGGACCTCGCGGTATTTGCTGGCGCGGGCGCGGGCATGGATGTGGTCGAGAATGATCCGGGCGCTCTCGCGCGGACCCTCCGACCAGTCGGCGTCGCGCGAGGCGACCAGGTTGGCCTGGCTGCGCAGGATCACGCCGTCGTCCAGCACCTTCAGCCCGTTGGCGGCGAGCGTCGAGCCGGTGCTGGTGATGTCGACGATCAGCTCGGCGGTGCCGACCGCGGGCGCGCCCTCGGTGGCGCCGGCGCTCTCGACGATGCGGTAATCGACGATACCGTGGGCGGCGAAGAAGCTGCGCGTCAGGTTGATGTACTTGGTGGCGACGCGCATCCGGCGATTGTGCTGGGCACGAAAACCGGTGGTGACGTCGTCGAGATCGGCCATGGTCCGGACGTCGATCCAGGCCTGCGGCACCGCGACGACCACGTTGGCGCCGCCGAAGCCGAGCGTGTCGATCAGCAGCACGCGCTTGTCGGCATCGGTGATGCTCTCGCGCACGAGATCCTCGCCGGTGACGCCGAGATGCACGCTGCCGCGCGCCAGTTGCGAGGCGATCTCACTCGCAGAGAGATAGGCGATCTCGACATTGTCGAGACCTGCGATGGTGCCGCGATAGTCGCGCGCGCCGCCGGGCTTGGACAGGTTCAGCCCGGCGCGGCCGAAGAAGGCTTCGGCATTCTCCTGCAGACGTCCCTTGGAGGGAACGGCGAGGACGAGGGGGCCGCTCATGATGCTCTCCCGACCGGGGACTTGCCCGCGGCGCTGCTCTGGGCCAGGCGCTCGATCCAGATCGAGAAGCCGACGGCCGGAATCGACTCGGCGGCGCCGAGCTGGCTCAGCAGGCCGTCATAACGGCCGCCGGCGACCAGCGGCTCGTCGCCATTGTCAGGATGATGCAGCTCGAACTCGAAACCGGTGTAGTAGTCGAGGCCGCGGCCGAACGACGTGGCGAAGCGCACCTTGGCGATGTCGATGCCGCGCTGGGCCATGAAGCGGGCGCGGGCCTCCAGCGCGTCGATCGCGGCCGAGATGTCGAGCTTGGCATCGGCGGCGAGGGCGCGAAGCTGCTGGACGGCTTCGGTCGGGCTGCCGCTGATGGCCAGGAAGCGCTTGATGCGGTCCAGCGCGTCACGCGGCAGCGCCCCGCTCTTGAGGGTGGACTGCTCGAGGAAGCGGTCGGCGATCTCCGCCACCGTGCGGCCGCCGACGGCGGTTGCGCCGGCAATCGACATCAGGTCGGTGACCAAAGCGAGCGCCGCCTTGCGGTCGGAGCCGGCCAGAGCGGCGAGCACGCCCTCATACTCGTTGCGCGGCGCCACCGAGGCGATCGCCAGCCGCTCGAGGTCCTGCGCCAGGGTGCGCTTGCGGTTGAAGTCCTTGATCAGCCGCCGCCGCCAGACCGGATAGAGATCGAGGGCGTCGATCAAGGCCGTGAACAGCGCGACGTCGCCGGTGCGGATATCCACCGCGGCAAGGCCGGCGGCGGCGGTCGCCTCGATCGCCAGCGCCAGCATCTCGGCATCGGCAGCGGGCCGGTCCTGGCGGCCGAACGATTCGATCCCGGCCTGCAGGAACTCGCTCGGGCGGCCCTCGCGGTAGCGAAATACTGGACCAAGGTAGCTGAAGCCGGCCGGCTGCCCGGCGCGGGCCGAGCCGAGGTAGTCACGGGCGACGGGAATGGTCAGGTCGGGGCGCAGGCACAGCTCTTCGCCAGCGGCGTCGCTGGTCAGATAGAGGCTCTTGCGGATGTCCTCCCCGGAGAGGTCGAGGAACGGCTCGGCCGGCTGCAGGATCGCCGGCTCGGCCCGCTCATAGCCGGCCTGGGCGAAGGATTGCAGCAGCGTGTCCGCCCACGCGGCGGGTCCGGTCGGAGCGGGTCCGGTCATGTCGATTCGAGTTCCAAAGTGGCTTGGGCGCCCGCTGGAAGCGGCGGCTGCCCCTTAGCATGGCCGTTTGACGGTTTCGACTGGGAATGGCCGCGGCGCGCCACAATTGGTCGGATGCCTTAACCGCGGGCTCCGGCCCAGTCTCCGAGCGTCGCCTGAATCACGGCGAGGGCGGCGACGCCGGCCGTATCCGCGCGCAGGATGCGCGGGCCCAGGGCCAGCCTGATCACATGCGGCTGGCGCAGCAGCAGCGTCCGTTCATCGTCGGCGAAACCGCCCTCCGGTCCGATCAGCAGGTCGATGCCGGCCGCATTCTGGCCGCCGCGCAGGGCCTGCAGCGGATCGGCCAGTTCGGCCGCCTCGTCGCAGAACACCAGCAGCCGCTCGGGTTGCCGCTGCGCGAGGAAGCGCTCCAGCGGCACCGGGTCCTTGACGTCGGCGAGGCTGAGGATGCCGCATTGTTCGGCGGCCTCGACCACGTTGGCGCGCATGCGCTCGCTATTCACGCGCGACACCTGGGTGCGACGGGTGATCACCGGCTCCAGCCGCGCGGCGCCCATCTCGACCGCCTTCTGCACCATGTAGTCCAGCCGCGCGTGCTTGAGCGGTGCGAAGACGTAGGCGATGTCCGGCAGGTGATCCTGCGGCCGGCTCTGCTGCTGGATCGTCAGGCCATCCGGCCGCTTGCGGCCCTCGATCACGGCCCGCCATTCGCCGTCGCGGCCGTTGAAGGCCAGCACGTGATCGCCGGCGCCAAGGCGCAGGACGTTGCCGAGATAATTTCCCTGGTTGCGGTCGAGCGCGACCGAGCCTCCCTCCTGCAGGGGCGCGTCGACGAACAGGCGCGGGGCGTTGAAGTCGTATGCGGGCATGGAGCGAAGCGGAGCCGATGATGGACGTTGCTTACCGGACCCACGCGCCAGCCGCAAAGCCGGAAGGGCCGTCACGTGGTGTTGTATCGGATATCGGCGATGGCGCCTTTCGGCCGTGCTGTCGACAGATTTTACCGTTTCGATCCCGCCGGTCGTCCCCCCGGGACGGACATCCGACGATTCCGTAAGCCTCGATGCGGAGAACGGCCTTGATCTTGAGACATTCGACTTCGGCGCTTGCGATCTGGGCGCTGGTCGCGATCATCGCGGTGATGGTCGCCGCGCCGTCCCGGGCCGATGACAAGGCGGTCGCCGCGCCGCAACGGGCGGCCCCCGCGGTTCCGGGCGGTGCCAGCGTGGCTGGCTTCCGCCCGCCCGAGACCTGCCTGAAGGAGTTCACCCCGCTGCGGGACGAGACCGCCCGCCGGGCCAAGCTGCTCAAGGCGGCGACCGAGCGGCGCTTTGCGCCCGGCGAGGCCTGTCAGCTGGTGCATGACTACGAGCTCGCCCAGACCAAGATGATCGACTACGCGGTCGCGCATGCCTCGCTATGTGGAATCCCCGCCAAGATCACCGATCAGCTGAAGGCGAATCACGAAAACACCCTGGCCGTGATGCGCAAGGTGTGCACGGCGACGTGAACCGTCCCGCCGGCCGCTGAACTGGCGACTCCGGCTTGACCAGGTGGGCGAGGGCGCGGAGTGAACGGATTTTTGGGCTCCGACGTTCGGGAAGGGCCTCGTTTTGGGCCTCCGCGCCGGTTGGAACCCGGCTGCGTCTCTGCGCCGCGGATGTGATCAAATCCGCGGTTGTGCTGGACGGGCGAGAATCGTAAAAGCCCCGGATCGGATCGTGCTTTCATCCGGAAGTGTTGAGGATTCTTGGTCTTGCCGGAGAACCAGCCTTGATCGTCCGCCAGTCTTTCATGCCGCTCGCCATTGCCGCGCTGGTGCTCTCCACAGGGCAGGTCTTCGCGCAGAGCTCGTTTCCCGCGCCGATGCCTGGCCAGGCCCAGACCAGCAATTCGCCGTTTCCACCCATCAACGGTGCGGCGCCGACCCGGGCCGCAGCCCCGGCAAGTCCGTTCCCCAGTCCAGGCGCCTCGGCGTTCGGCGGCGGTGGCGGTGGCGGCTTCCAGCCGGCCCCGATGGGAGCCGCGCCGCAGGGTGGCCCGCCGGAGAGCTGCATGAAGGAGTTCATGCCGCTGCGCGAGGAAGCCGAGCGTCGCGGCAAGCTGATCAAGGCCGCGAGCGACCGCAAGGCCTCGCCTGACGAGGCCTGCAAGCTGATCGCCAATTTCGGCAAGGCCGAAGTGAAGATGATCAAATATGTCGAGGCGCATGCGGCGAGCTGCGGCATCCCCCAGCAGATCTCCGATCAGCTGAAGGCCGGTCACAAGAACACCGACGCGCTGGAAAAGAAGGTCTGTGCCGTGGCGGCGCAGATGCAGTCGGGGGCCGGAAGGCCCGCGGCTCCGAGCCTGAGCGACGTGCTGGGCTCGTCGGCTGCGCTGCCTGAGGCCAACATGACGAAGAAGGGCGGTTCCGCCTTCGACACCATGACTGGCAACGTTCTCACCCGATGAGCACGACCGCCGTCCGCGTTGCTGACGCGACCGGCAACTGGGTCGACACGCTGGCGCCGGTGTGGAGCCGGCCTTACCTGCGGCTCGCCCGCTTCGATCGCCCGATCGGATCCTGGCTGCTGCTGATGCCGTGCTGGTGGTCGGCCGCTCTGGCGGCCGGGATCGGCGGGGATCTGTCCATGCTGCCTGCGTGGATCGGGCTCTATTTCGTCGGCGCGTTCGTCATGCGTGGCGCCGGCTGCACCTGGAACGACATCACCGACCGCGATCTCGACGCCAGGGTGGAGCGCACTCGTTCGCGACCGATTCCGGCCGGGCAGGTCGGCGTGAAGCAGGCGCTCGCCTTCCTGGTGGCGCAGGCCCTGATCGGCTTGGTGGTACTGCTACAGTTCAACCGGTTCGCAATCGCCACCGGCATCGCCTCGTTGCTGATCGTCGCGATCTATCCGTTCATGAAGCGTGTCACCTGGTGGCCGCAGGTCGTGCTGGGTCTCGCCTTCTCGTGGGGCGCGCTGATGGGATTTGCGGTTGCGTTCGGCCGCATCGATGCAACCGCGCTGCTGCTCTACGCCGGGTCGATCTCGTGGGTGATCGCCTATGACACGATCTACGCACATCAGGACGCTGAGGATGACGCGCTGATCGGCATCAAGTCGACCGCGCGCCTGTTTGCCGAGCGGACACATCTGGCGCTGGTCGTCTTCTACAGTTTGGCCGTGATGCTGATAGGGGCCGCCTTCGCGACTGCCCATGTGCATGTCGCGGCGTGGCTCGGACTCGCGGGTTTTGCCGCGCATCTCGGCTGGCAGATATGGCGTCTGGATATCGCCGATCCGGCGCTGTGCCTGCGGGTGTTCAAGTCGAACCGCGATGCTGGGCTGCTGCTGTTCGCAGGGCTGCTGGTCGATGCCGTGCTACGCGCAACCTGATCAGTTGCGCGCGATGATCTCGCGCTCGCCGCGATGGACCGAGGCCGGATTGAGCTGGTAGCCGACACGGCGGCGCATCAGGAAGCGCGGGCGGCGCGAGCGGATCGCGTTGCGGCGACGGCGGCGCGGCGTCGCCTCGCGGCGCGCGTCCTGCAACTGCGGCAGCGCGAACGTCTCGCTCCACATCGCCCACGCAGCAACGATCTCGTTCTGGTCGTCGCTGACGCAGAGCGGGATGGTCAGGGAGGGGTCGCGGTGGACGAGCACCAGCATCACCTGCGTGGCGTCGATTTCGCGCACGCCGATGCCGAGGAAGTCGCTGACGCGGAGGTTCAGGGCCATGCGCATGCCGCTGACGGCACGCCGCAGGACCACGCGCTCCCGGTGCAATTCGATCTGCCGGATCCCGCCATCGGCACGGGTATCGTGCGCGCTGTACGAGACGGGCAGGGAAAGAGGGTCGAGCCGCAGGACGCGGCCCGACCCAGCGGAATTGCTTCCGCCTGTTGCTGTTTGACGCCTCACGGCTTGGTCTCCCCGCCGGGATTATGCTCCCGGTCGATGCGTGTGACCTTGCCACGCGGATCGCCCGTATCGGCTTAACAAGCCTGGTTAATCAGATCTCACGCATGATCCTCTCACCGTCATGATTGACAAGCGCTTGCCCCGCATGATTGACGAGACATTGCCGATTTGCCGACAATCCGATGTGCCGTCTGCCGTCCTGCTTGAAGTCGGCGTGAACAGGCCACATTTCGTTTGGATTGAGCCGTCTTCGCCGCCCACCTGACATCGATCGGATCGTGTTCGTGACCTCTTCCCCAGCCTCATCGTCGACATCAGCCCAATCAGATCTGCTCGACCAGTCCGCCCTGCGAACGCTCGCCGAGCGGCTGGTGGAAGCCGCGAGGAAGGCCGGCGCCGATGCCGCCGACGCCATCGCGGTGCGCGGCATCTCGCAGGGCGTCGAGGTCCGTGACGGGCGCGTCGAGGAATCCGAGCGCTCGGAAGGCGACGATGTCGGCCTGCGCGTTCTCGTCGGCAAGCGCCAGGCCGTGGTGTCGACCAACGACGTCAGCGGCGACGGCGTGGCGCGGCTGGCCGAGCGGGCCGTGGCGATGGCGCGGGTGGCGCCTGACGACCAATATGTCGGCCTCGCCGATCCGGCGCTGCTGGCGCGCGATATTCCCGAGCTCGACCTGCTCGATCCGCAGATTCCCTCGACCGCAGAGCTGGAACGCCGTGCCCAGGAGGCGGAGGCCGCCGCGCTCGGCGTGAAGGGCGTGACGAAGTCCGGTGGTGCGTCGGCCTCGACCGGCATCGGCGGCATGGTGCTGGTCACGAGCGACGGTTTTCACGGCGCCTATCTGCGTTCGAGCCAGAGCATCTCGACGACCGCCATTTCCGGCGAAGGCACCGGGATGGAGCGCGACTACGACTACACGGCGGCTCCGCACGGCGCCGACCTGCTGGCGCCCGCGGCCGTCGGGCGCAGCGCTGGCGAACGCGCGGTGGCGCGCGCCAATCCGCGCAAGGTTGCGACGTGCCAGGTGCCGGTGGTGTTCGATCCCCGCGTGTCCGGCTCGCTGGTCGGACATCTGGTCGGCGCCATCAACGGCGCCTCGATCGCGCGCAAGACCAGCTTCCTCAAGGACAAGCTCGGCGCGCAGCTCTTCGCCAAGGGCATCCGCATCATCGATGATCCGCTGCGCAAGCGCGGACTGCGGTCGCAACCGTTCGACGCCGAGGGCGTGAAGGTGAAGCAGACCGCGCTGGTCGACGACGGCGTGCTGACGACTTGGCTGCTGGACTCGGGCACCGCGCGCGAGCTCGGCATGGTGACGACCGGCCACGCCCATCGCGGCGTGTCGTCGTCGCCTTCGCCCGGTCCGTTCAATCTGCATCTCGAAGCCGGCGTCGTGACAGCCAAGGAGCTGATCTCGGACATCAAGCAGGGCTTCTACGTCACCGACCTGATCGGCTCGGGCGTCAACGGCGTCACCGGGGACTACAGCCGCGGCGCGTCCGGCTTTTGGATCGAGAATGGCGAGATCGGCTATGCCGTGAGCGAGGTGACGATCGCCGGGCATCTGTTCGAGATCTTCAAGTCGATGACGCCCGCCAGCGATCTGGAATTCCGCTATGGCGTCAATGCGCCGACGGTGCGCATCGAAGGATTGACGCTTGGCGGACGATGAGATCGAGAAACCGAACGAGACCAGCCTCGCGGCAGACGCCAGGCTCCTGAAGGAGGCGGTCCGCGAAGCCGGCGAGCTCGCGCGTTCGATGTTCGGAACGGAGCTGCGCAAATGGACCAAGGGGGCGTCGTCGCCCGTCTCCGAAGCCGACATGGCGGTCAATGCACTGCTCGAACGCAGGCTGCGATCCGCAACGCCGGACTACGGCTGGCTGTCCGAGGAAAGCGCGGATGATCGGGAAAGACTCGGCCGGTCGCGGGTCTGGATCGTCGATCCGATCGACGGCACGCGGTCCTATCTCGGCGGCCGCAACGACTGGTGCGTGAGCGTTGCGCTGGTCGACCACGGTGCGCCGATACTCGCCGCCGTGCATGTCCCGGTCAGCGAGGAGTTCTTCTTCGCCGCCCGCGGTAGCGGCACCACGTTGAACGAACAGCCGGTTCGGGTGGCGCCCGGACGAGAGCTCGAATTCTCGCGCGTGGCCGGTCCAAAACCGTTGGTTGAGCGGCTGGCTCCGGATTCTGCGCGGATTGAACTCCATCCGCGAATCGGATCATTGGCGCTGCGCCTGTGCCGTGTCGCGCATGGCGGGCTCGATGCCGCTTTTGCAGGCGGGCAAAGCCGCGATTGGGATCTTGCGGCGGCTCATTTGATCGTGCAGGAAGCGGGGGGTAAAATGACCGCGTTGTCCGGCGAGGCGATCCTCTATAATCGTCCGGAGGTGGTGCACGGGGTGCTGGTGGCAGCGGGCCGCGACCGACATGCCGACATCGTCGCGCAGTATCGCAGGTTACCGCCGGACTGATCGCCCTGGATCGCACCCTCCACGTCGCCTGCAAGGCGTTGACTAGGAAACGATACCGATGACAGATAGCGCCTCGCAGCAGCTCCTTCACCTCGTGATCGGCGGCGAGCTCATCAATCTCGACAAGAACGAATTCAAGGATCTCGACAAGGTCGATATCGTCGGCGTCTATCCGAACTACGCGGCGGCCCACGCCGCCTGGCGAGCCAAGGCGCAGATGACGGTCGACAACGCCCACATGCGCTATTTCATCGTTCACCTGCACCGGCTGCTCGATCCCGGTCAGGATGCGAAGTAAGACGCAAAGCTCGCGACTTGAAACATCTGATCCGTAATACGCTGCGTAGCGGCTGGTTCCAGCGCGCCGTCGGGTTTCTCGCGGCCGAGTACCTGCGGCTGGTGTGGCTGACCAACCGCTTCACCTATGAGCCGCCGGAGGTCTACGACATCGTCGAGCCGCAGATGCCGGCGATCTTCGCGTTCTGGCACGGCCAGCATCTGCTGACCCCCTTCATCAAGAACAAGCCGAGCTATCGCGCCAAGGTGCTGATCTCCCGGCATCGCGACGGCGAGTTCAACGCGATCGCCGCCGAGCGGCTCGGCATCGGAACCATCCGCG
This sequence comes from Bradyrhizobium sp. HKCCYLRH1030, assembly GCF_051168395.1. Taxonomy (NCBI): domain Bacteria; kingdom Pseudomonadati; phylum Pseudomonadota; class Alphaproteobacteria; order Hyphomicrobiales; family Nitrobacteraceae; genus Bradyrhizobium; species Bradyrhizobium sp. HKCCYLRH1030. The sequence goes on from NZ_JBNPUY010000005.1 coordinate 93,148, forward strand.
GCTCCGGCGATCATGGCTCCTCCTTCCACCGGAAAGGCGGGGTGGGGGCGTTCAAGGAGATGGTGCGGGCGCTCGAAGACAACTATAATGTTGCATCGACCGCCGATGTGCCGAAGCGGGCGCGGATTGCGGGTCTCGGCATCATCATGCTCGCGCGCGAATCAGGACGTCCGATCATGCCGTTCGCAATGGTCACGAGCCGCTTCATCCGCCTGAAGAACTGGGACAGCACCACCATCAATTTGCCATTCGGCCGCGGCGCATTGGTGGGAATCAAGGAAATCAACGTGCCGCGCGATGCCGACGCCGCGATGATGGAAGAGGCGCGTCTCGACCTCGAGGCGACGCTGAACGAATGCATGCGCCGCGCCTATGAGATCGTCGGCCGTCCCGAGGCCTGTCCTCCGCCGGTCGCGTCGGGAGCATCGAGTGCCTAGCCCGCTGCCGATGGCCCTGCGTGTCTACCGCGGGTTGTCCTCGGCGGCGGTGCCGCTTGCGCCGGCACTGATCAGACAGCGGCTCAAGCACGGCAAGGAGGATCCCGAGCGGACCGACGAGCGGCGCGGCCTGAGCCATGACACGCGCCCGCTGGGTCCGCTGGTCTGGATTCACGGTGCCAGCGTCGGCGAGGTGCTGGCGGCGGCGGCGCTGATCGAGCGGCTGCGTGAGCTCAACATCCGCATCCTCATCACGTCCGGCACCGTGACGTCGGCCGCCATCGTGGCCAAGCGCTTCCCGCCCGACGTGATCCACCAATACGTGCCCTATGACACGCCGCGCTTCGTGGAGCGGTTTCTCGATCATTGGCGTCCCTCGCTCGGGCTGTTCATCGAGTCGGACCTCTGGCCGAATCTCATCCTCGCCGGCGCCTCGCGGCGGGTGCCGATGGTGGTGATCAACGGCCGCATGTCGCCGCGCTCGTTCCCGCGCTGGCGCCGCATGTCCGGCACCATCTCCGCCTTGCTGGGACGCTTTGATCTCTTCCTGACGCAGTCGCAGGCGGATGCCGACCGGTTCGCCGCGCTCGGCGCGCGCAACGTCATCACCACCGGCAATCTCAAGCTCGACGTGCCGGCGCCGCCCGCCGATCCGGCGAAGCTCGATCGGCTCACGGCGATGACGCGCGGCCGTCCGGTCGTCGTCGCCGCCTCCACGCATCCCGGCGAGGACGAGATCCTGATCGCGGCCCACAAGGCCTTGTCGGTGTCCTATCCGTCGCTGCTCACCGTGATCGTGCCGCGCCATCCGCATCGCGGCCCGGCGGTCGCGGAGCTCGTCGCAAGCGCCGGCCTGCAGGGCGCCTTACGGTCGCGCGAGGACCAGCCGCTCGCCGGCACCGACATCTACGTCGCCGACACGATGGGTGAGCTCGGCCTGTTCTACCGGCTGGCGCCGGTCGTGTTCATGGGCGGCTCCCTGGTCGAGCATGGCGGCCAGAACCCGATCGAGGCCGTCAAGCTGGGTGCGGCCATCGTGCACGGGCCGCACGTGTTCAACTTCACCGACGTCTATGAGTCGCTGGACAAAGCCGGGGGAGCCAGGCTCGCCCACGATCAGGAGGCGCTGATCCGCCAACTCCGGCAACTGCTCGCTGATCCCGCAGCCGGCAACAGCCTGGTTGCGGCGGGAACGCGGGTGGTTGATCAGCTCGGTGGCGCGCTGGAGCGGACGCTGTCAGCGCTCGAGCCGTATCTGTTGCAGGTCAGGCTCGAGATGGGGGCCGCCGGCGATGCGTGAGCCGGCCTTCTGGCATCGGCCGGCCTCCTGGCAATCGCGTCTGCTGTCTCCGCTCTCGACACTCTACGGCGCCGTTGCCGCACGCCGGATGGCGCAAGGCGGCGTCGATGCCGGCCTGCCGGTGATCTGCGTCGGCAATTTCCATGTCGGCGGAGCCGGCAAGACGCCGACCGTGCTGGCGCTGACCGATATTCTGCGTGACCTCGGCGAGCGGCCGGTGGTGCTGAGCCGTGGCTATGGCGGCCGGCTGGGCGGTCCCGTCGTCGTCGATCCTGCGGTCCATGAGGCTGCCGATGTCGGCGACGAGCCGCTGATGATGGCCGCGCGGGTGCCGGTCGTCGTGGCGCGCAACCGCGCCGACGGCATCGGTCTCGTCAAGGCGCAAGGCGCCTCCGTCATCCTGATGGACGATGGCTTCCAGAATCCGTCAATCGCGAAGGATCTCGCGCTGATCGTGATCGACGGCGCGCGCGGCCTCGGCAATGCCGAGGTGTTTCCCGCCGGACCGTTGCGCGCGCCGCTGCCGCCGCAACTGGCGCGCACCGACGCATTGGTCGTGATCGGCAGCGGCGGAGCCAGCGAGGCGGTCGCCTCACATGTGTTGGCGGCCGGCAAGCCGGTGTTTTCAGCCGCGTTGCGGCCAGATCCGCAGATCGTTTCGGCGCTGCGGGGCAGGCCGCTGCTGGCGTTTGCCGGGATCGGCGACCCCGCCCGCTTCTTCCGCACCCTTCGCGGCGCTGGTCTCGACGTCAGGCGCGAGCGTGCCTTTCCGGATCACCACCCATTCACGGCGGGCGACGTCGTGGCCCTCGCCAACGAAGCCAGGCGTGATGGATTTGCCCTGGTGACCACGGAAAAAGATCTCGTGCGGTTCCGCGGCCACGAGGCCGCGCCCGATGTCACGGCATTCTCGGTGACACTGCAGTTCGACGATCTCGCCGCGTTGCGCGCGCTGGTTGTGCAACGGCTGTCAGCGAAGCGCAAAGATCAGCCGTTGGCCTTCAATGCGCCCGGATAATGCCGCTGCAGCACGGCGCTCGGCAGGGCGTAGGCTTCCTGCAGATCGACACTCCAATACTTCAGCTCGTCCAGCGGAATCCGCACATCGGTGACCGCGCAGCGCACATAGCTTCCCGGTGAGATCACCCGGAAATCGCCATCCAGATACTGCACCTGCGCCTCGCCCTGGCCCGAGGGACCAAACTTGTTGAGCACGTCCGCGATCTCCAATTCCTTGACGTGAAGTCCCCCTACGCGAGCGCCGCGCGCACACGACAGGCCGAATTTCGATGATTTCCTAGCATAGATGGGGGACGCTGTCCCCCCGCGCAAACCCACTGATTTGTGATGCTTCTGCTCGAAACTCCGTGCTAGCTAGATTGCGATATCCGCCGCTTGTCCCGCCCGGCTGGTTTGATGCGCTCCCTCGTCGCCATCGTCGTCTCACTGCTCTGCGCCACGGCGTTTCCAGCCTTGGCAGAGCCGTTGCCAGCGCCCGTCGCGGTCGAGATCCCCTCGGGAAGCTATGTGCTGCACGCCCAGCTCTACCGGCCGAAGGGGGCCGGCCCATTTCCGGTCGTCGTCGCGCTCCACGGCTGCGGCGGGCTTTCCGGCCGCTCCGAGCCGGTGCTGCCGCGCTATCGCGACTGGGCCGAGGAACTGGTCAGGGACGGCAAGGCCGTCCTGCTGCCGGACAGCTACGGCTCGCGCGGGTTGGGCCCGCAATGCCGCGTCAAGGAGCGTCGTATCAGCGGCCGGCGCGAGCGTGTCGCCGACATCGTGATCGCGCAGAAATGGTTGGCCGAGCAAGCCTGGGCGATGCCCGACCGGGTCAGCCTGGTCGGCTGGGCGGCCGGCGCGAGCGCGCTGTTGTGGGCGGTGCGCCCGCAATTGCCCGAGCATGTCTCGCCGGATTTCCGCTCGGCGGTGGCGTTCTATCCGGATTGCCGCGCCTCGTCCGGCCTCGGCTGGAGCACGCGCGTCCCGACATTGGTGCTGATCGGCGGCCTGGACGACGTCTATTCGCCGCCCGCGTGCCGGCAGATGATCGATGGCGCGCGCGGCCGCAGCGCGCTGACCCGCATCGTCATCTATCCCGGCGCCTATCACGATTTCGATCGTGTGAACCTGCCGCTGCATCAGGTCGCGGGATCCGACGCCGGGGCGCCCGAGCGCGGCCATGTCGGCTCGGATCCCGAGGCGCGCGCCGATGCGCAGAAGCTCGTGGCCGATTGGCTGGCGCGCTGAAGGCTACTCAGAACAGGCTGCCTTGGTCGGCGGGATCGGGCGTGCGCTTCGGTGCCGAAGGCTTGGCCTCGCGCGCAGGTTTCGGCGATGACGGCGCTGCCGGCGGAAGCGGGCGGTCCGCGCCCGCCGTGGCCGCGACCTTGCCGTCCGCAAATTCGATCGAGAGCGCGGCGCCCGGACCGATGCTCGCGGCATGGTGCAGCGGGTGGCCGGCCTCGTCACGCACCAGGGCAAATCCACGGGCCAGCACGCTGCGATAGGACAGCGCGGTGAGGAGCTTCTCGTTCTGGCCGACGCGGGCCGTCAGGCGCTGAAGCTGGGTCAGCAACGCGCGCCGGGCCCGCTCGGCAAGACGTTCGGTTCGGTCGCGCTCGCGGCCGATGGCCTGGCGCTTGGCCTGGGCATAGGCCTGGCGCGAGGCCTTGAAGCGGGCGTCGAGCACCTCGAATCGCTCGCGCCGCCGGTGCAACTGGCCGCGCGACGACAGCGACAGCCGCTCGGATGACGCGACGAGCCGATGGCGCGATTGCGCGATCTGCGCGTGCAGCACGCGCAGAGTGAGCTTGGCGCTCGCCGCCGCGAATTGGCGAAAGTGTACATGCGTGTTGGTCTTCAGCGCGCGTGGCAGGCCGGCGGCCGCCGAATCCAGCCGCTGCCTGGGAATGGCGAGCAGATCGCCAGCGCCGGGCAGGGCGCGCGCGGCGGCGCGCAGCTCGTTGCGGCGGCTCTCCTGGCTGCGCTGCCAGCAGACGCCGACACGGCGCGCGAGGCTTGCGACCTCCTGCATCAGCTCGCTGCGCACCGGCACCGCCATTTCCGCGGCTGCTGTCGGCGTTGGCGCACGTTTGTCGGCGGCGAAATCGATCAAGGTCACGTCGGTCTCGTGGCCGACCGCCGAGATCAGCGGGATCATGCTCTCGGCCGCGGCGCGGACCACGATCTCCTCGTTGAACGACCACAGGTCCTCCAGCGAGCCGCCGCCGCGCGCGACGATCAGCACGTCGGGCCGCGGGATCGGGCCATCCTGCGGCAAATCGTTGAAGCCGCGGATCGCGGCGGCAACCTGCTCGGCCGAGCCTTCGCCCTGCACCTTCACGGGCCAGACCAGCACGCGGCGAGGAAAGCGGTCCTCGAGCCGGTGCAGGATGTCACGAATGACGGCCCCGGTCGGCGAGGTGACGACGCCGATCACCTCGGGCAGCCATGGCAGCAGTTGCTTGCGTGCGGGATCGAACAGTCCTTCGGCCCCGAGCTTCCGCTTGCGCTCCTCCATCAGCGCCATCAGCGCGCCGATCCCGGCCGGCTCCAGCGCCTCGATGACGATCTGGTATTTCGACGAGTTCGGATAGGTGGTGAGCTTGCCGGTGGCGATCACCTCGAGCCCCTCCTGGGGCTTGAAGCGCATGCGGCCATGCACGCCCTTCCAGATCACCGCCTCGATCTTGGCGCTCTCGTCCTTGAGCGCGAAATAGCAATGCCCCGAGGAATGCGGCCCGCGAAAGCCGGTGATCTCGCCGCGCACCCGGACGTGGCCGAACTGGTCCTCGACCGTGCGCTTCAGCGCCGAGGACAGCTCGGTGACGGTGAATTCGGGCGCGTTGGGCAAGGCTTCCGCAGGCGGCATCGCTGTTTGATTCGGTTCGGGGAGCAGCAGCCAAGGTAGGGGCTTTCCGCGTCCGCCGCCAATCAAGCCGTTGCCTTTTCGATAGCTCTGTAGTACAGAGTACTCTGTAAAATGCAGAAGGGCTGGAGGAGAGCGTGCGACGCGGCGTGAAGTTCCTGTTTCGGGTCCTAGGATGGGGGCTCTGCCTCGTGGGCGTGCTCGCTTTGGCCCTGGCTGCGATGATCGCGACGCCACTCGTGCGCCCGCCCGAGCTCAAGTCGATCTCGGAGACGGCCGGCCAGGTCGACCGCAGCACCATGCCCGGCCTGCAGCGCTTCAGTGCCCGCGATGGCACCGAGCTCGCCTATCGCCACTACCCGGCGCGCGGAACGGCTGTCGGCAAGGTCGCCATCGTGGTCCACGGCTCCTCCGGCTCCAGCGTCGCCGTGCATGCCCTTGCCGATGCGTTGGCGGCGCGCGGCATCGATACCTTCGCGCCCGACATTCGCGGCCATGGCGGCTCCGGCACCCGCGGCGACATCGGCCATCTCGGACAGCTCGAAGACGATCTCGCCGACCTCGTCGCCGAGGTCAGGAGGTCGATTCCGGCCCAACCGATCGTGTTGCTCGGCCATTCGGCTGGCGGCGGCTTCGCGCTGCGCGCGGCGAGCGCCCCGATCCAGGATCTGTTCACGCGCACCGTGCTGCTCGCGCCCTATCTGGGTTACGACGCGCCGACCAACCGGGAGAATTCGGGCGGCTGGGCCGGTCCCGACATTCCGCGCATCCTGGCGCTCGGCGTGCTCAGGCGCATCGGCATGCCGTGTTGCGAGGCACTGCCTGTGCTGGCCTTTGCTGTCAGGCCGAACTCGGAGAAATTCCTGGCGCCGACCTACAGCTACCGGCTGTTCCGCAATTTCGCGACCCGTGGCTACAAGGCCGATTTCACTGCGGCGAAGCACCCGGTGACCGTCATCGCCGGCGCCGATGACGAGCTGATGCTCGCCGACAAATATGCAGATGCGGTGCACGCCGTCGTGCCGGGCGTTGACGTGAAGCTGATCGCTAGCGTCAATCACATGGAGATCGTGTCGGCGCCGCAGGCGGTGAGCGCGATCGCCGAGGACGTGGCGACGCACTAGAGGTCCAAACCGCATGATCGACAGCCTGGAAGCCGCGCGGGCGCTCAGCGACATCGAGGATGTGACGAAGCGCGTGCGGCAGTCGCAGATCTATCGGCTGTCGAGCCTGCTGATGATCCTCTGGGGCGTTCTCGTCTTCGCCGGCAATCTCGTGACCTATCTCGCGCCCAACTACGCCGACAAGGCCTGGCTATCGGTCTATGTCCTCGGTCTGGCCGGGTCGCTGGGGTTGGGCGCGACGGAGAAGGCGCGTTCCGGCGTACGCAGCTTCGATCTCCGGGCGCTGCTCGCCTTCGTCATGTTCTTTGCGTTCGGCTTCTTCGTCGAAGCGATCGGCCATTTCGGACCGCGCGAGATGGGCGCATTCTGGCCGATCTATTTCATGCTGTTCTACGGCCTCGCCGGCTTGTGGTTCGGCGCGGCGTTCACGGTGTTCGGCCTTTGCGTCACCGCGTTGACCCTGGTCGGCTACCTCTTCATCGGCAAGGCTTTCCCGTTGTGGATGGCGTTCGTCAATGGCGGCGGCCTGGTTCTCGCCGGCTTGTGGATGCGGCGGAGCTGACGGTTTGGCGGAGCTCGACGAGATCATCCACCAACCGCTGCGGCTGAAGATCATGGCGGCGCTGAATGCCCTGCCTGCCGTGGCCGGGCTGGAATTCGTCCGGCTGAAGAAGCTGACCGGCGCCACCGACGGCAATCTCGGCGCGCATATCGACACGCTGGCGCGCGCCGGCTACGTCGCCGTGGACAAGGCCTTCGTCGGCAAGAAGCCGCAGACCACGGTCACGGCGACCGCGGCCGGCCGTGCGGCCTTCGCCCGCTATGTCGCGAACCTGCAGGGCATCATTGCCGGCGCTGCCGCGAAGCCGCCGGAGCCATGATTTGACTCCGTTGCGAGGGCCGGGCAATTGGGGCGTCCAAATTGGCCCACCCCTCTGCGACGGCATCGACGATGAACATTCTGCTCCTTGGTTCCGGCGGCCGCGAGCACGCGCTCGCCTGGAAGATTGCCGGCTCGCCGCTGCTCACCAAGCTGTGGTGCGCGCCCGGCAATGCCGGGATCGCCAAGGAGGCCGAATGTGTCGCGCTCGACGTCGCCGATCATGCGGCGGTGATCGCCTTCTGCCGGGCGAACAAGGTGGATCTGGTGGTGGTCGGCCCCGAGACGCCGCTCGCCGCCGGCATCGTCGATGATCTCGAGGCTGCCGGCATCAAGGCGTTCGGCCCATCCAGGCTCGCCGCCAAGCTCGAGGGCTCCAAGGGATACACCAAGGATCTCTGCGCCGAATACGACATCCCGACCGGCGCCTACTGCCGCTTCGACAATGCCCCCGAGGCGCTCGCTTATGTCCGCGAGCACGGCGCTCCGATCGTCGTCAAGGCAGACGGGCTCGCGGCCGGCAAGGGTGTCGTCGTGGCCAAGACGGTTGCCGAGGCCGAGGACGCCATCAAGATGATGTTCGAGGGCGGCTTTGGCGTCGCTGGCGCCGAGGTCGTCATCGAGGAGTTTCTCGAAGGGCGGGAGGTGTCGTTCTTCGCGCTGTGCGACGGTGAGACCGCGATACCGCTGGCGTCTGCCCAGGACCACAAGCGGGTGTTCGATCACGACCAGGGACCGAACACCGGCGGCATGGGAGCGTATTCGCCGACGCCGTTCGTGACGCAGGAGATTCATGACGAGATCATGAATCGGATCATTCAGCCGACCATTGCCGGGATGAGCGCCCGGGGCACACCCTTCAAGGGCATTCTCTATGCCGGCCTGATGCTGACGGCTCAGGGGCCGAAGCTGTTCGAATACAACGTGCGCTTCGGCGATCCGGAATGTCAGGTGCTGATGCTGCGGATGATGTCGGATCTCGTGCCCGCCATGCTGGCCGCCTGCGATGGGCAGTTGAAGAATTTCGACCTGCGCTGGTTTCCCGACGCCGCCGTCACCGTGGTCATGGCCGCGAAGGGCTATCCCGGCGACTACGCGAAGGGTGGTGTCATCGAGGGACTCGACGATGCCGCGAGGATCGAGGGCGTGGAGATCTTCCACGCCGGCACGGTGGCGAAGGACGGCGCCATTCTCGCCAATGGTGGGCGCGTCCTCAATGTCTGCGCGTCGGGAAAGAGCGTCGCCGAGGCTCAGGCGCGGGCCTATCAGGCCGTCGACCGCATCAAATGGGCTGACGGCTTCTGCCGGCGCGACATTGCCTGGCAGGCGGTGGCGCAGGAAAGCGGCCGGGGCTGAGCATCGTGATCGCCGCACTCGGCCACGCAAGGCTATTTTTCCCGCGAGAATTGTGGCAGTTCCATAGACTCATGCCGTGATGGGATGAATCAGTTCCGCCGTGGAACGGAGGGGCCATGGAATGCGCGCGGTGCGGCAGGCAGAATCAGCCCGGGAGAGCCTCGTGCGACCGGTGCGGCGAGCCGCTCAGCCTCAGATGTGAGGCGTGCAACCAGACCAACAGCCAGTCGAATCGCTTCTGCGGCCAATGCGGCGCGCCGTTGCCGGGCCGGCTGGCTCAGCCGGATCAGAACGCCCAGCGGGTGCTACGGACCCTGAGCAGCAAGGGCGGTGAGCGCAAGCGACTCACCATCCTGTTTGCCGACATTCGTGACTCGACCCAGCTGATCGATAGTCTCGGCGATCCCGAACTCGCGATGCAACGGCTCGATCCGGTCCTCAACCTCATGAAAGAGGCCGTCCACCGCTATGACGGCGTCGTCAACAAGACACAGGGCGACGGCGTCATGGCCCTGTTCGGCGCGCCGGTGCCGCACGAGGATCACGCCGTGCGCGGCTGTCTCGGCGCGCTCGCGATGCAGGACTCGATCGCCCGCCTGGCGGATCCGCATCTGCAGGTCCGCGTCGGACTGCACACCGGCGAGGTGATCGTCCAGGTCGTCGAGAACAGCATGTACCAGACCTACGATGCGGCCGGCGCCAACGTGCATCTGGCCAATCGTCTGGAGCACATGGCCGAGCCAGGGACCATCCTCATCAGCAAGGAGACCTACACCGGCGCCAGGCAGTTCGTCGAAGCCGAGCCGCTCGGCACCCGCACGCTGCGCGGCATTGCCTCGCCGGTGTCGATCTACAAGCTGATCGGCCGCCTGAACGCGCCGGCGAGCGACGTCTTCCGCAGCGGCCAACGCCTGTTGCCGCTGATCGGGCGCAACGCTCAGCTTGCGGTGCTCGAACGCGAGCTCGACGACGTCCTGGCGGCGCGTGGCGCTGTGGTCGGCATCGTCGGCGAGGCCGGCATCGGCAAGAGCCGGCTGTGCTTCGAGTTCGCCGAGCACTGTCGCCGCCAGGGCATTCGCGTCTACGAGGCGCGCGTGCTGGCACATGGCCGCGCCACCCCGTTCCAGCCGGTGCTCGAATTGTTGCGCGACTTCTTCGGCATCCGGGCGAAGGAGCCCGTCGAGGTGTCGCGACAGCGCGTGGTCGACAGACTCGAGGCCCTCGGCATTCCCGATACGGCGCTGGTGCTGCTGCTGGACTTCATGAGCCTTGCCGATCCGTCTCGTCCTGCGCTTCGGCTCGATCCGGGCGTGTTCAAGACGCGTCTCCTCAACGTGTTCAAGACGTTGTTCCGCTCGGCGCCGGCGGATGGCGCCGTGGTGATCATGATCGAGGACCTGCATTGGCTCGACGAGGCCAGCGAGGAGTTCGTCGAGGCGCTCGCGGAGGCCTCGATCGGCACCAAGACGCTGCTGGTCGTGAACTACAGGCCTGGTTTTGCCGCGTCCTTCATGCAGCGGGCTCCGTTTCACGAGCTGCACATCGTGCCGCTCGCATCCGCCGAGGCGCGCAAACTGCTGCGCGGCGTCTTCGGCGACGACGCATCGCTCGAGGCGCTGGTCGGCGACATCATCGAGCGCGCGCAGGGCAATCCCTTCTTCCTCGAGGAGCTGGCGAGCGCGGTCTCCGAGAGCGGCGGGTTCGAGGGTGAGCGCGGCGCCTATCGGCTGAAGGGCGGGATCGGCCCGATTCCGCTGCCGCCGACGGTGCATGCCGTGGTAGCGGCCCGCATCGACCGTCTGAGCGAGACCGCCAAGAGCGTCCTGGAAACAGCGGCTGTGATCGGCCGCTCGGTCGCGCTCGCCGTGCTCAAGCCTGTCGTGGGGCTCAGCGAGGCGGACCTGTTCGACGCGCTCGCACAACTGAGGCATGCCGATCTTCTCTATGATATGCCGCCGTTCGACATGGGCGTGCTCGCCTTCCGCCATCCGCTGATCCAGGAGGTGGCCTATGCCATGCAGCTGCGCTCGCGCCTGAGCGGCGTGCACGTGGCCGTGGCCAAGGCGATCGAGGCGCTGGATTGGGGCACGCAGGACGAGTTCGCCGCCCTGATCGCCTCGCACTACGAATTCGCCGGCCAGACCATGCAGGCCGTCGAGCATCTGCAGCGCGCGGCGCGCTGGATCGGCCGCACCAATACGGCCGAGGCACTGCGGCTTTGGAAAAAGATCCGCTCCATGCTGCAGACGGTGCCGCCATCCGAGCACGTCGATCGCCTCAGGGCGCTTGCCAGCGGCCAGATCCTCAATTGCGGATGGCGGGAGGGCATCTCGGCCGAGGAGGTGAGGCCTTTCGCCGAGGAGGCGCTGCGCTATGCGCGCTCCTCGGACAAGATGCACGAGCCGATCCTGCTCGGCGCTTACGGCCGCGTCCTCGCCTCGACCGGCGCAGCCGACGACTACGTCAACCTCGTGCAGAATGCGGTCAAGCTGACCTCGGAGGAGGGCGATGTCGGCCGCTATGCGACCGTCAACGCCATGCTGGCGCAGGCGCTTCTGCTGTCGGGGAGAGCACGAGACGCGCTAGCAGCGGCGAACACGGCGCAGGCGACGATCGCTAACCAAGGTGGTTTTGACAGTAGTGTAACCCTGGGGCTGACGCCAAATCAGATCCTGGGATTCGATGTTGAATATTGGATCAAGTGCCTCAGGACGCGAATCCTGGTCCAGCTCGGCTGTTTCGCTGAGCTCGAAATTCAGCTTTTCGAATTGTTGAATACCCCTCCCGAACAGTTGGCTCCGGTGGTCCGTTTTATCCCGCACTTTGCCGCTGTTGAATTTGCTCGATGGCAAGGTCGTGCTGAGGCCGCGGCTCTGCACTCGGCCGAGCTGCTTCAGATCGCTGAAGCGTCGGGCATGCCGTACATTCGGGTGCAGGCGTTGGCAGGGGCTGGTCTTGCTCGGGCGGCTGCAGGCGATTTCACTCACGCCGCGTATGATCTCAGGGAAGCGATCGAGTACTCGAGGCGCGCCAGGGCAGGCCTCGAGTTCGAAGCGCGCATGATGAGCGATCTGGCTGACGTCCTTTATCGCGCAGGAGACCTCCGTGGTGCACTCGACGTTGCTGAGGAAGCCAGCGTCATCGCCCGACGCAGGACGGATAGGATCGGTGAACTCCACGCGGTGCTGCTGCGATGTTTGATCAGTTCGTCCGACTCCGATTTTCGGAACGACGCAGAAGCTGTCGGATCGCTGCTCGACGCCGAGCGCCTGCTGGAAGTCTCGGGTGCCGAGGTCTACAAACCCATGTTGATAGCGTGCCGATCCTCCCTTGAAGGTACTAGATGACCCGTGCAGTATGCCCGCTTTCCATGAAGCATTATTAGGAGGCTGGGCACATGGGGATGATGATTAAAGACAGTACGACGCTCGATATTCTCGTGCAGTTGAATAGGCGTTTCGAGGCTGAAGCTTTGCCGGAAATGGTCGAGCTGCAGCGCGAGTTTGGAGTTTTTTCATTGCAGCATGGCTTGCAGCAATCGTTCGCTTTGCTGGGGATCGTGCCGCAGGATTGGACTGAGCGTCGCCGGTGGTACCGTTTCTTGGAACACCTCAGGACCTATCCCTCCGATCTTGATGGCGTGAATGGTCACGACCGTGTCATCCGGGCGTTCAAGGACGACCTGGAATCCGAGAAGCCGCTTCCTGTTTCGATTGTCTGCCATTCGGCAGCGGACGATCCTCGGGTGACGGTTACGCAAGGCCGTCCGGTCGTGTTCTCGCTCGAAACGCATGTGATCGTTTCGATACCGACCACTCCCGGACGAGAGGCGCGTCAGAACCTGGCCGAAGTTGCTCGCACCAGGCGTGTTCAGAAGCGCGGCAAAAAATGAGCCTGACCGCAGGCGACGGCGCCGGACAAAAGGCTCCTTCTATTCAGGCCATTTGCTCCGACGTCGATGCCTACTACACCGCATGCGTCGCGCGTCATGGCGCGACGCCGCGGGGCGTCGACTGGTCATGCGAGGCGACGCAGGGCCTGCGCTTCGTGCAGCTGATGAAGCTGTGCGATGCGTCGGCGCCGTTCAGCCTCAACGACATCGGCTGTGGCTATGGCGCGCTGGTGCCCTTTCTGGCCGCGCGCTATCCGACCTGCGAGATCGACTATCTCGGCATCGATCTGTCGCGCGCCATGATCAGCCGCGCCCGTCGGCGCTTTGCTGGCCCGCAGCGGCGTTTCGTCGTTGCCGCGGAGAGCCCGCGCATCGCCGACTACTCGGTCGCGTCCGGCATCATGAACGTCAATGTCGGCTATCCGCGCCAGGCCTGGGAGAGTTACATCAAGGGCCTGTTGGGGCAGATGTTCGCCACCAGCCGCCGCGGCTTCGGCGTCAACTTCATGCGGGCCCACGGTGACGATGACGACGAGGCCTCCGATGCCGCGACGGCGCGGCTGTACCGGACCACGCCCGAGATCTGGGTGGCCCATTGTGAGCGCGAGTTTGCCGCGCCGGTCGAGGTCATCGGCGGTTACGGCATGAAGGAGTTCACCCTGCTGGTGCGCCGCAGACCCGAGGCGGCCGTCTCGGACGGCGATCCGTCGCACTGATGTCCGCAGCTCCGTTGCTCTCATCCAAGCCCGGTCGACACGCTGCCGCGATCGCGCGCGCGGTGGATGTGCTGATCTCCTCGAAAGGTCACGCCAGCCCCTTGCGGCTTGAACGGGCCTGCGCACTGTTGCGCCAGCACGCGCCGCTGCACTGGGTCGAGCGCCCGGGCGTGCGTCCGTTCTGGGCCGTCACGCGCCACGCCGACATCGTCGCGATCGAGACGCGGAGCAAGGATTTCGCTGCGGGACCCCGCACCTATCTTGCCAGCGAAGCCTCGGAGGCCGTGCTGCAGCGGGTCACCGGCAAGCCGCAGGCCGTCCGCAGCCTCACCGAGATGGATGCCCCGGATCACGCCGCCTATCGCGCGGTCATCCAGGGCGCCTTCGCGCCGCCGGCTCTGCGCGCGATGGAGAGCTGGCTGACGCAATGGGCCGCCGAGATCCTCGACAGGGTTGCTGCGCGTGGTGATGCTTGCGATTTCGCACGCGACGTCGCGCTGCCGTTCACCTTCCGCGTCATCGGTCGCATGCTGGGCACGCCCGAAGCCGATGACGCACGGCTTGCCCGGCTCGCCCAGGCGTTCGTGGCCGCCGAGGATCCGCAGCGGCGTTTTGCCGAGGCGCCCGGCGACACCATGCGCATGGCCATGCTGGCGTTGCGCGACTACTTCGAAGCCGTGGTCGCCGACCGCCGCGCCAGCCCGCGCGACGATCTCGCCAGCCTCATCGCGCAGAGCGCGCCGCATGGCGCCGCGATGCCGCATTACGAGCTGATCTCCTATTTCATCCTGCTGGTGACGGCCGGCCACGACACCACCTCGCTCGCTTTGGCCGGCGGGCTCGAGGCGCTGCTCGCGGACCCGGGCCAGCTCGCGCGGTTGCGCGCCGAGCCTGAGCTGCTCGATCCGGCGATCGAGGAGATGCTGCGCTGGACCACGCCGGTGCGCCATTTCATGCGGACGGCGGTCGGCGACACCGAGGTCGCCGGCCAGGTCATTCGCGCGGGCGAGGCGCTGGCCTTGTTCTTCCATTCAGGCAACCGCGACGAAGCCATGTTCGACGACGCCGGCACGTTCCGGATCGATCGCAGTCCGAATCCGCATATCGCCTTCGGCCGCGGTCCGCATGTCTGCATGGGGCTGCAGCTGGCGCGGATGCAGATGCGCGCGATGTTCGCGGAACTGCTCCATCGCACGGCGCATTTCGCGCTCGCCGGACGGGTGCGCCGGGTCGAGTCGCCGTTCATGAGCGGGGTCAGCGGCCTTCCCATCCACATCCGCTTTCGCGAATGATGCGGCCGGGGCGAGGCCTCGTCAGCGCCGCGCCTTGAAGAAGTCCTTGAGCATCTGCGACGCCTGTTGCTCGCCGACGGCCGAGTAGACCTCCGGCGCGTGGTGGCAGGTGGGCTGGCAGAAGAACCGCACGCCGGATTCGACGGCGCCGCCCTTGGGATCGGCGGCCCCATAATACAGCCGGCGGACGCGGGCGAAGGAGATGGCGCCAGCGCACATCGTGCACGGTTCCAGCGTGACGTAGAGGTCGCAATCGACCAGCCGTTCGCTGCCGATCGCCTGCGCGGCCTGGCGCAGCGCCAGGACCTCGGCATGGGCGGTGGGGTCGCGGTCGGTCAGAGTGCGGTTGGCGGCGGTGGCGATGACCACGTTGTCCCGCACCACGACGCAGCCGATCGGCACCTCGCCGGAAATTGCGGCCGATTCGGCCGCTTTCAACGCCAGATCCATGAAAGAAGGAGCGTTCATGGCTCGTAATGCCCGGATAAGTCTGGTACTGCATCGCCCTTCAGCAAAACCGGACCTCGATTTCCCGCGTGACAGGCGCTGCTCAGAGCGCGCGTACCACGCGACGTCCCGCACCTCAAAGTGAGACCTTCATGCCCCGCGACACCGACAAAGACAACGATTCCCGCGGCCGCCGCGGCGGCGCCCCGCGGGGGCGTTCCGAAGGGACTAAGGGACGCTCGGGCGCTGCGCGCGGCCCGGAGAAGAAGTTCGCCAAACGCGGCTTCGGCGACAAGGCGGCGGGGGCCAAGGGCAAGCGCTCGTTCGACGAGGGCCGTGCACCGCGCCGCCGCGACGACGGCGATGCGCCGCGCAAATCCTTTGGCGAAAAGCCGCGCTTCAACCGCGATGAGCGTCCGCGCGGCGACCGTCCGTTTGCCGCGCGTCCGCCGCGGGGTGAGAACGGCGAGAAGCGCGCCTTCAAGCCGCGCGGCGACCGGCCGAAATTCGACCGCGACGCGGGTGGCGGCAGCAAACGTCCCTACACGCCGCGCACCGATCGCGACGAGGCCCGTCCGGCGGCGCGATCCTCCGAGCGCAAGTTCGGCGAACGCAAGCCCTACGCGCCACGCGAGCGTGACGGTGAGAAGCGCCCCTATACGCCGCGCAGCGGGGGCGCCCGCGATCGCGGCGACCGTCCGCGCACCGAGCGCAGCTTCGGCGACCGGCCGCCGCGTGGCGATCGGCCGGAGCGGAAGTTCGGCGGCGAGAAGACTTTTTCCCGCGGCGCCGACGGTGATCGCGGCGAGCGCAAGTTCGGCGCCGGCCCGCGCGGTCCGCGCAAGGAATTCGGCGACCGTCCGGCCCGCGGCGAGTCCAAGCCGTGGCAGAAGCGTGAGGGCGGCGATCGACCGGAGCGCAGCGCCCGCCCGTCCCGCGATGGTGCGCGCAGCTTCGACCGTCCCAAGTTCGACCGTCCCAAGTCCGATCGCCCACGCGAGGATCGCCCCAAATTCGATCGTCCGAAGTTCGACCGGCCCACATCCGACCGTCCGAAATTCGACCGGCCGGGCGATCGCGGCGACGGCCGCAAGTTCGATCGCCCGCGTCAACGCCCCGAAGGCCGCAGCGAGTGGCAGGAGCATCCGCGTGGCGAAGGTCGGGGTGGTGATTTCGCCGACCGGCCGCGCCGCGACAATGAGGACGAGAGCCGGGTCTTCGCCAAGCGTCCGGCGTTCGGCGGCCGCGGTCCGTATCGCGAGCGCAAGCCCGAGACGGACAAGCGCACCAAGCGTGTCGTGCCCGACGAGGCGCCGAAGCCCGGCAAGGCTGGCGAGCGCATCGCCAAGGTGCTGGCGCGCGCCGGCCTTGCCTCGCGCCGTGATGCCGAGGAGATGGTGACGCAGGGCCGCGTCACCGTGAACGGCCGCATCATCAACTCGCCGGCGCTCGACGTCACCGAGAACGACGTGATCCAGGTCGACGGCGCGCCGTTGCCGGAGCGTGAGCGCACGCGGCTGTTTTTGTACCACAAGCCGCGCGGGCTGATGACGACGCACAGCGACCCCGAGGGGCGCCCGACGGTGTTCGACAATCTGCCGGAAGGGTTGCCGCGCCTGATCTCGATCGGCCGGCTCGATTTCAATACCGAGGGGCTGCTGCTGCTCACCAATGACGGCGGGCTGGCGCGCGTGCTCGAACTGCCGGACACCGGCTGGACACGCCGCTATCGTGTCCGCGCCCATGGCGAGATTACGCAGGCGCAGCTCGACCAGCTCGCTGCAGGCGTCGAGGTCGACGGCGTGAAATACGGCCCGATCGAAGCGACGCTGGAGCGCGACCAGGGCGCCAATGTCTGGCTGGTCGTTGCGATCCGCGAAGGGAAGAACCGCGAGGTGCGCAACGTGCTCGCCCATCTCGGCCTCGAGGTGAACCGCCTGATCCGCGTCTCCTACGGTCCGTTCCAGCTCCTGGAGCTGCCCGAGGGCGAGGTGCAGGAGGTCAAGACGCGGGTCCTGCGCGAGCAGCTCGGCGAGAAGGTCATCGCGCAGTCGGGCGCCGATCTCGGTCCGGCCGGCAAGGGTAATCGCGAGCCGTTGCCGGATCCGAAGCCCAAGCCGAAGCGCGAGGTCGTCGCCGACCGCAAGGGCCGGCGCGTGCTGGTTCAGCGCACAGGCAGCGAGGAGGCACGCGAGCGCCACGAGGCCGAGGCGCGCTTTCCCGGGCCGCCGCGGCGGCCGAAGCGCGGCTATCACGGCAAGCGCGATATCACGCCGCAGGACGAGTAGGGTGGTGCGATGCGTGTCGTCGGTGGACGGCTGAAGGGCCGCAACATCGCCTCGCCCGCCTCGCGCGACATACGGCCGACGCAGGACCGGCTGCGCGAGGCGCTGTTCAACATCCTCATGCACGCCTACGAGGATCCGATCGAGGGCGCACGCGTCCTCGACCTGTTTGCCGGCACCGGTGCGCTCGGCATCGAGGCGGCCTCGCGTGGCGCGGCGTTCACGCTGTTCGTCGACAACGGCGCCGAGGCAAGGGCGCTGCTGCGCAACAATGTCGAGGCGCTCGGCCTCGGCGGTGTCACCAAGGTCTACCGCCGCGATGCCACCAATCTCGGTCCGGCGCGCCCGGTCGAGCCGTTCTCGCTGGTGTTTCTCGATCCGCCCTATGGCAAGGGTCTGGCCGAGAAGGCGTTGGCCTCGTTGCGCGACGGCGGCTGGCTGGTGCCATCGGCGCTGCTCGTGGTGGAAGAGTCCAAGGCCGCCGCGTTCAAGGCGCCCGAGGGGTTCGAAGAGCTCGAGCGTCGCGCCTATGACGACACGGAGTTCGTGTTCTTGCGTGGCTCTTGATCCTTGCGAATGGCTCGTTGCGGAGGGCGTCGGCGCTATCTCCTCCCGAACAGCTTCTCGACATCCGCCAGCTTGAGCTCGACATAGGTCGGGCGGCCGTGATTGCACTGGCCGGAGTTGGGCGTGTTCTCCATCTCGCGCAGCAACGCATTCATCTCTTCCGGCTTGAGGCGGCGGCCGGCGCGCACCGAGCCGTGGCAGGCCATGGTAGCGGCGACGTGCATCAGGCGGCGCTCCAGCGGCAGCGCCTCGCCCCATTCCTCCATGTGCTCGGCGAGATCGCGCAGCAGCCCCGCCGCATCGATCTTGCCGAGCAGCGACGGCGTCTCGCGCACCGCGACCGCGCCGGGACCGAACGATTCGATCGCGAGGCCGAATGAGGCAAGCTCATCAGTCCGCGCGAGCAGCGTCTCGACGGTGGCTTCATCGAGCTCGACGATGTCCGGGATCAGCAGGATCTGCCGCT
Organism: Bradyrhizobium sp. HKCCYLRH1030; assembly: GCF_051168395.1. Lineage (NCBI taxonomy): Bacteria > Pseudomonadati > Pseudomonadota > Alphaproteobacteria > Hyphomicrobiales > Nitrobacteraceae > Bradyrhizobium > Bradyrhizobium sp. HKCCYLRH1030. The sequence continues at coordinate 111,778 of NZ_JBNPUY010000005.1, forward strand.
GCACACCATGCGCCGCGAGCGAGGCCTTGAGCCGCTCATAGACGATGCGCTCATGGGCGGCGTGCTGGTCGACGATGACGAGGCCGTCGCGGGTCTGCGCCACGATGTAGGTGTCGTGGATCTGGGTGCGCGCAGCGCCGAGCGGACGGTCGAGCAGGTCGGGCGCGGCCGGCTGCTCGTGCAGTCGAAGATCGGCGCGGGGCGTGCCGACGTCGAAGGCCGCTTGAGAGGATTCCGCAAGCCCGAACGACCCGAGATCTGGTGAGGGCGCCGCCGCAGGGACGGAGCCGCCGAAATGCGGCATCACCGGCGCCGACGGCGAGCGCTGCCAGTCCCAATTCATCGGACCGAGGTTGGGCCGCGGTGGCGCGAAGGCCGGGCGGAACGCGGCGATGGTCGCGCCGCCGTCATTGGCCGCGGTGCGGCGGCCTTCGCGGGCGAGACCTTCCTTCAACGCGTGGATGATCAGCGCGCGGACCAGGCCGGCATTGCGAAAGCGTACCTCGGTCTTGGCCGGATGCACGTTGGCGTCGACCTCGCGCGGATCGAGTGTGACGAACAGCGCCACGACAGGATGGCGGTCGCGCGGCAGATAGTCGGCGTAGGCTGCGCGCACGGCGCCGAGGATCAGCTTGTCGCGCACCGGGCGGCCGTTGACGAACAGATACTGCCCAAGCGCATTGGCGCGCGTCAGCGCCGGGGCCGCTGCGAAGCCTTCGACCACGACATGATCGCGCTCGCTGCGCACGGCGATCGCATGGCTGCGGAAGTCGGCGCCGAGGATGTCGCCGAGCCGCGTCAGCTGGCCCGGCGCGCCGGGCAGCGCGGCGGCCCAGGTCACCGGCGCGCGCTCCTCGCCGGCGAGCGTGAAGGCGATGTCGGGCCGCGCCATTGCCAGCCGCCGCACCACCTCGCGGATCGCCTCGGCCTCGGTGCGGTCGGTCTTGAGGAACTTCAGCCGGGCCGGGGTGGCGTGGAAGAGATCGGCGACCTCGACGCGGGTGCCCTGGTTCAGCGCGGCCGGCACGATCGGCGACTTGTCGCCGCAATCGACCGCGAGCGCCCAGGCATGCGGCTCGCTCTTGTGCCGCGTCGTGATCGACAGCCGCGCCACCGAGCCGATCGAGGGCAGCGCCTCGCCGCGGAACCCGAGGGTGCGGATTTGCAGCAGGTCCTCGTCGTCGAGCTTCGATGTCGCGTGGCGCTCGACCGCGAGCGCAAGATCGGCCGCCGTCATGCCGCCACCGTCGTCGGTGATCGCGATCTTTCGCCGGCCGCCACCGTCGGTGAAGATGTCGATGCGGCTCGCGCCGGCATCGATCGCGTTCTCGACCAGCTCCTTGACGACGCTCGCCGGCCGCTCGACCACCTCGCCGGCGGCGATGCGGTTGACGATCTGTTCGGGAAGCTGGCGGACGGGCATGGTGCGAACGAACTTGAAAGCTGGCTGGCTCGGATCTTGAAGGCGCGCGGCGCTGCGGCGGTCACGCTGCAAATCTCGGCGAGAATAGCTTTTTTCATGCGCTGCGGCAGAGAAAAGCAACCTTCTCCAACGGGATTGTGAGGCGGGCGGGGCCAGTATATCGTTTCGCAAAAATAACGATCAGCCGGAGGAAGCCCATGTGCCATCTGTTCGCACACCAGCCTCAGCGCGATTATGAGTCGCAGACCCGCTCGTTGCGGATCGGCGGCCATAGCACGTCGATCCGGCTCGAAATGGCGTTCTGGGACACGCTCGAGGAGATCGCCGCCAAGGAAGGCATGAGCCTCGCCAAGTTCGTGACCACGCTGTACGCCGAGGTGCTCGACCATCACGGCGAGGTGAAGAATTTTGCGTCGCTGCTGCGCTGCTCCTGTTTGATCTATCGGGCAAAGGCGACTGCGACGCTGCCGGAATTTACCGCGGCGGCGATCATGGACGCGGCCGAGTAGCCACTCGGGCGGTCTCTCGTCTCCCTCCCCCGCTTGCGGGGGAGGGCGGGGTGGGGGCGCCACATCGGCGGTCTTTCCTGAGCGTTCCCCCACCCGTATCGCATCTTCGATGCGATACGACCTCTCCCGCAAGCGGGGGAGGCGCTGACCGAGATCGCCGCAAGAGTTTTGCGTCACCATACCGATCGTAATCAAATCTCCTTCTTCTGCATCGCGCCAGCAATGTAGTCCGCCTGGCGGATCGCCAGCGCCACGATGGTGAGTGTCGGATTGCACGCAGCCCCCGTAGTGAACTGGCTGCCGTCTGAGACGAACAGGTTCTTGACGTCGTGGGTCTGGCCAAACTTGTTGACGACGCCGTCCTTGGCCTTCTCGCTCATCCGGTTGGTGCCGAGATTGTGCGTCGAGGGGTAGGGCGTGGTCGGGTAGGTCACGGTGGCGCCGACCGCCTCGTAGATCGCCGAGCCCTGCTTGTAGGCGTGGGCGCGCATCGCGACGTCGTTGGGATGATCGTCGAAATGCACTGAGGCGACCGGCATGCCGAACTTGTCCTTGGCGACAGGATCGAGCGTGATGCGGTTGGTCTCCTGCGGCATGTCCTCGCCGACCAGCCACATGCCGGCCATGCGCGGATAGGTCTCCATCGCCGCCGTGAAGCTGCGGCCCCAGGCGCCGGGATTGAGGAACGCGGCCATGAACGGCAGGCCGAGCGAGAGCGTCTCCATCTCGTAGCCGCCGACGAAGCCGCGCTTCGGATTGAACGCCGCCTCGTCGCGGACGATGCCGGCCATGGTGGTCCCGCGATACATGTGCACCGGGTTCTCGAACGTCGCATAGACGCTGCCGGTCATGTGCCGCATGTAGTTGCGCCCCACCTGGCCGGAGGAGTTGGCAAGTCCATCCGGGAACATGTTCGAGGCGCTGTTGAGCAGAAGCCGCGGGCTCTCGATCGAGTTGCCGGCGACGGCGACGATACGGGCCTTCTGCAACTGCATCTTGCCCTGGCTGTCGGCATAGACCACGCCGGTGACCTTGCCCGAGGCGTCATGCTCGATCTTGATCGCCATGCTGTTGGGCCGCACCTCGAGATTGCCGGTGGCCTCGCCCTTCGGGATCTCGGTGTACAGGGTCGACCATTTCGCACCGGACTTGCAGCCCTGGAAGCAGAAGCCGATCTGCTGGCAGGCGCCGCGGCCGTCGCGCGGCTGCGAATTGATCGCCATGTTGCCGGTGTGCACGGTCTTGTAGCCGATCTTCCGGGCGCCGGCTTCGAGCACCTTGAAATTGTTGTTGCCGGGTAGGCCCGGAATGTCGTTGGTGCGGGTGACGCCCATCTTGAACTCGGCCTTGGCGTACCACGGCTCCATTTCGGCCAAGGTCACCGGCCAGTCCAACAGGCTCGTGCCGGGCACGCCGCCATAGGTGGTGCGGGCCTTGAACTCGTGCTCGTCGAAGCGCAGCGAGGCGCCCGCCCAGTGCACGGTCGAGCCGCCGACCGCCTTGACGATCCAGGCCGGCAGGTTGGCGAAGTCCTTCGCCACGCGCCAGGTCCCGGATGTCGTGCGCATGTCGGTCCAGGCGAGCTGGGTGAAGCTCTCCCATTCGTCGTTGATGAAGTCGGGAATCTCGTAGCGATTGCCCGCCTCGAGAATGACGACCTTGATGCCCTTCTGCGCGAGCTCGTTGCCGAGGGTGCCGCCGCCGGCTCCCGAGCCGATGATGACGACGACGCTTGAATCGTTCTGGTCGAATTTTGCCATGGTGGTTTCCTCCGTGTTTTCTGTTGTTCGCCGGCGTCAGGCTTTCGGCAGCCAGTCGATGTCGGAGAAGCCACGGTTGATGTAGCCGCCATGCTCGGCGGAGGAGCCCTCGTAGCCGAACTTCGGCCAGAGCTCCTTCTGATTGTAGAGCGACACCACGAGGTCGCCGCGGAGCGTCTTGAAGAAGGTCGTCTGCTCGATGCCCTGGAGCAGCGCGACGCGGTCGGCCTCCCACGGCACCTGGGCGTAAGGCACCTTGTGGCGGTCACGCGCGTCCTGGTCGAGCCGGGCGACGCCGTCATTGATCATTGCCTTCACGGCGGCATCCTCCGCGGCCTTGCCGTCCCACGGCTTGACCGCGGTGATGTAGTAGCGGTCGGCGAGGAAGTCGTGCGGATAGATGTCGCGCGCGACCTTCACGAGTGTCTTCAGGGTGGCCGGCGTCAGCGCCTTGGCATCCTCCGCCCAGGCATCGGCAATGCCGAGGCCGGTCGCGGAAGCCACGGCTGCGGCCGGCACGGTCGAGGCCGCGCCCTTGAGAAAGACGCGGCGGTCGTATTTGTTGCGGCGATCGACTTCTCTCATGGGTATCCTCCGTTGGGTTTTTGTTTGGTGTATTTTCGTGGTCAGCGGCTCATCCGAAGCGGCCGCCGCGCTGGATGACCTCGATCTTGTAGCCGTCGGGATCGGTGACGAAGAAGAAGCGCGCGAGTGTCGCACCATTGTGCTTGAAATCGCGCAACGGGCCTGGTGCCAGGTTCTCGCGCTCGAAACGGGCATGCTCGGCATCGAGATCGTCGACCACGACAGCGAGATGGCCGTAGCCGTCACCGAGCGTATACGGCTCCTTGCGGTCGTAGTTGACGGTGAGCTCGACCTCGAACGGCGACGACGGATGGCGCAGATAGATCAGCGCGAAGCCGTCGAATCGCAGATTGTCTGATATCTCCAGGCCGAAGGCGCGCTTGTAGAAGTCGAGCGCCTTGGCCTCGTCGAGCACGCGGATCATGGAATGAACGGGCTTGGCCATCTCAATTGTCCTTCAGGTAGTTGATGATCGCGGCGCGCACGTCGGGCTTGGCCTGGCGATACGCCATCACGGCGCCGGGGATCAGCTCTTGCGGGTTGGTCAGCCAGGCATCGAGCCTGGTCTCGTCCCAGGTGAAATCAGCTTTCGCGAAGCCGGCCGAATAGCGGAAGCCTTCGACGGAGCCGGCGCGGCGGCCGACGACCTTCGAGAGCGGCGGCCCCTGGCGCATCGGCTCGGCGCTGCTCAGCGTGTGGCAGACGCCGCATTGCTGCTTGAACAAGGTCGCGCCGTCGGCAGGCTTGGGCGACGGCAAGGCCATCTGCGCCGATGCGATCGTGGTGCTCAGGACTGCGCCGCACCATCCTAGTCCTAAAACAAGCAGCAGCTCTTGCGCCGTACGCCGTCCCGACATCGATCCTCTCTCATCATTTTTGATGAGACTAGGTCGCAGCGAGAGCGCCGTGGTAGTAGCGGGCTGTTTCGGCCGGAACAAAGCGTGCGCAGGACTCGTCCAGCCGCAGGATATGTCAGCGTTGCGGACTAATCGTCGAAGCGGCGCCCACCGCGTCCCGCCTTGACGTCGCTGCGGATCTTCTTGCCTTCGAGCCGGCGCTGCTTGGAGCCGAAGGTCGGCTTGGTCGGGCGCCGCACCTTCGGCCGGATCATCGCCTCCTTCAACAGCGTGACGAGACGCTCGATCGCATCGGCCTTGTTGCGCTCCTGGGTGCGGAAGCGTTCGGCCTGGATGACGATGACGCCGTTCTTGGTCATGCGCTGTCCAGCGAGCCGCGCCAGCCGTGCGGCGGCGTCCTCGGGCAGGGTGATCCGGGTCGTGTCGAAGCGCAGCTGCGCCGAGGTCGACAGCTTGTTGACGTTCTGGCCGCCGGGGCCGGAGGCGCGGACGAACGAGATCTCGATGTCGTCTTCGTTGATGGCGAGGTCGCGGGAGATCCGCAGCATGGGGCACCAGTGGAATCGAGGTTTTCGCGCCCACCATAGCGGGTTTAGGGGAGGTGTGCGCGGGGCGTCATGGCGAGGCGCGGTTGGCGGCCCGAGACCGCCGCCAGAATCTCCACTGTCATCGCGGCGAACGCCGGGATCCATAACCCCAGGGAGCAGTTTGGGGCAGGCTGGCCGCTGACACCTCCCGCCTCACGTCGGCTGCGGCGTATGGGTGCCGGATCTGCGCCGCGCTGGCGCGCGTCGCAGCTTGTCCGGGACGACAGCGGTGTGCGAGGCGGATTCACGGTTCAAACAGCGGCCGCAGGTGACGACATGTCAGCGCGTTCTCGCGGCATCTGATGCCCGAGGTCTGCGATCAGTTCGTCCCTCGCGAGCATGCAGAGGGCGCGGGGAATGCCGGGCGCTGGCCGCACCCATGGCCCGCCTGCGAAAAAAATGCAGGCGGCAGGTACCACAGGTTCAGCCGAGGCATCCCGGCATTCCCCGCGCGATGGGCTTCACGCTTATACGCAGTCTCCCTGGTGCGCCGGGCGTGTTGGCCACCATTGCGCATGATGCTTGCGCATCAGCGCGTGATACCAGCATCGGGGTATCAGGACGCTGCGACTTCACGTCCGCAAGACATCGTTCGTCCGCGTCCTCGTGAGAAGACGCTGCGATCTCTCGCGGCCACCGCTCCCCGCCTCGCGTGTCGTGACGATCGCGCGCAACGCCCCTCCGCAGTGAGACGGGATGGGCGGATCAAATCATGAATTCCGAAAAATAGAAAGAATATTATTTTTATCGGAAGTCATCGCGCGGTCCTCCCGCGCTCCTCCCGGGCAAGCCGTCAGCGACGCGAAGCCTGGCTGACGGCGCCGACTCGGGACCCATTCGCCGCAGCCGAGGTGGGGCGGCAGATGCCAATGACCAAGCTGCCTCAAACATCGCCCTGGGGGTATGGGTCCCGGCTCAAGGCCGGGACGACACTGTTTTTGTGGCGCCAGCGGTGGTTGGCCACGATCGTTCGTCATGGCCGGGCTTGTCCCGCCTGCGCGGCCGAAGCCGCTTCGGCGCAGCGAAGGCCCGGCCATCCACGTGGCCCAGCGTCCTCGGAACGACGTAGATGCCCGGGACAAGCCCGGGCATGCCGAGCAACTAACAACGTGCTCGTAGGAGAGAAGCTCCGCGCCCCGCTCAGTTCGTCTTGGTCACCGGGGCCGTGGCCGGCGCCTGGGACGGTTCGGCGGCGGCCTGCGGGGTGCGGCCGACCACGGCCGTGAGCAGGCCCTGGCTCCAGAGCTGCTTCGCCGCCTTCTTCGCGTCGTCCAGGGTGACGGCGTTGACGATCTCGCTGCGCTTCTCGATGTAGTCGATCGGCATCTTGTCGAGCTGATATTGCAGCATCGCCTGCGCCAGCTTGGAGGAGGTGTCGAGCGCCAGCATCTGCGAGCCGTTGATGTAGGACTTGGCCTCGTCGAGCTCCTGCTGGGTCGGGCCTTCCTCGGCCATGCGGCGGATCTCCTGCTCGACGGCCGCGATGGTCTCGCCGGCGCGGTCGAAGCGGGTGGCGGTGTTGCCGATGAACAGCGCCGAATGATCCATCCACAGCAGCGCGTCGTAGACGGAGTAGGCGAGGCCGCGCTTCTCGCGCACCTCCTTGTAGAGCCGCGACGACAGGCCGCCGCCGCCGAGGATGTGGTTGACCACATAGGCCGCCATGAAGTTCGGGTCGTGGCGGCGGATGCCGGGACCGCCGAAGGTGATCACGGTCTGCGGCACGTCGAGCGGCACGAGCGCGCGCTGCGGCGGCATGGTGGCGACGACGTCGGGCACCGGCGTCAAGGTGGCCTTGGCCGGCAGGCTGCCGAAGGTCTGATCGAGGAGCTTGCCGAGCGTGGCCGGGTCGACGTCGCCGACAACCGCGACCTTCAGCGTGTCCTTGGCGAGCACGCGGCCGACATAGGCCTTGAGATCGTCGACGGTGATCGTCGGCACGCTGTCCAGCGTGCCGTTGGCCGGACGGCCGTAGGGGTGGTTGGGGAAGGCAAGCTCGAGGAACTTGCGGCCCGCCAGCGAGCTCGGATTGGTGGTCTCGCGGCGCAGGCCGGAGATCACCTGCGAGCGGATGCGCTCGACGTCGGCGCTGTCGAAATGCGGCGAGGTCAGCGCGGTGCGCAGCAGCTCGAACGCCTCGTCCTTGTTGTCGCGCAGCATGCGCAGCGAGCCGCGGAATTGATCGCGCGAGATCTGGAAGCTCAGCTCGATGGCGCGGCGGTCGAGCCGCTCGTGGAAGGTCTTGGAGTCGAGATCGCCGGAGCCTTCGTCGAGCAGGTCGGCCACGAGATTGCCGACGCCGGGCTTGCCTGCGGGGTCCTGCGAGGCGCCGCCCTGGAACGCATATTCCATCGCGATCAGCGGCACGGTGGCGTCCTGTACGAACCAGGCTTCGATGCCGCCGGGCGACACCAGGTGCTGGATCTTGGTCGCCGCGTGGGCGGCGGGAACGATCGTGAGCGCGGCGGCGCCGACGGCGAGAACGCAGGCGAAGCGGCGGGCGAAGGTCATTGTGTTCATCACGACCGCTTCTCCTCGCGCTTGGCCGCATTGTCCTTGATCAGATAGCCGGTGACCGAGCGCTTCTTCTGCAGCCAGGTCTGCGCCGCGGCGCGCACCTGCTCGGCGGTCACGGCACGGATGCGGTCGGGCCAGCTCCGGATGTCCTCGATGCTCAATCCGGTGGTGAGGCCGCCGCCATACCAGCGTGCCATGGTGGCCTGGTTGTCATTGGCGTAGATCGCCTCGGCGATGAGCTGCGTCTTGACGCGTTCGAGATCCTCGGCGCGGACCGGGTTTTGCGCGATCTCGGCGATGACGCTGTCGACGACAGCCTCGACCTGGGCGAAATCGACGCCCGGACGCGGCGCGACCGCGATCGAGAACTGGCTCGGATCGAGCGACGTGCCCTGATAGGACGCGCTGGCATTGACCGCGAGCGGCTTGTCGACGACCAGCGCACGGTAGAGATAGGAGTTGCTGCCGCTACCCATCAGTTGCGCCAACACATCCAGCGCGGCCGACTGCCCGGGGGCCGCGGTGGTGGCCGAGGGCACCAGATAGAAGCGGCGCATCGAGGGCTGCTCGACATGCGGGTCGGCCAGCGTGACCGTGCGCGGCGCCACCGGCTCGGGCTCCTGCGGCCGCAACCGGCGCGCGGGGATGTCGGGTTGCGCGGGAATCTTGGCGAAGGTCTGCTCCACGAGCGGGCGCACTTCCTTGGCGTCGGTGTCGCCGGCGATCACCAGGATGGCATTGTTGGGCGCGTAGAAGCGGCGATAGAACGCCAGCGCATCCTCACGGCCGAGCTTCTCGATCTCCGGCCGCCAGCCGATCACCGGGCGGCCATAGGGGTGGTTGACGTACAGCGCCGCCATGATCTGCTCGTTGAGGCGGGCTTCCGGGGAGTTGGCGACGCGCATGTTGTACTCTTCGAGCACCACGTCGCGCTCGGGCAGCACGTTCTCGTCCTTCAGCACGAGGCCGGTCATGCGGTCGGCCTCGAACTCCATCATCTTCGGCAATTGATCGCGCGGCACGCGCTGGAAGTAGCCGGTGTAGTCGACCGAGGTGAAGGCGTTCTCATTGCCGCCGATCTTCAGCACCGTCTTGGAGAACTCGCCGGCGGGATGCTTCTCGGTGCCCTTGAACATCAGATGTTCGAGGAAGTGCGCCAGGCCCGACTTGCCGGGCGTCTCGTCGGCGGAGCCGACCTTGTACCAGATCATCTGCGTCACCACCGGCGTGCGGTGATCCTGGATCACGACGACCTGCAGGCCGTTGGGGAGGGTGAAGCTGGCGGGGGGCTCGGAGGCGAACGTCGTTTGCGCCGAAGCGCCGGCCGTGAACGCGATGAGGGAGACGAGCGCGGCGGCGACGGATTTGAACCGGTGCGAGGACATCATGATCCTTCTGAAGGCCCGCAGGGAGGGGCGATCGGGTTTGAGCGCAGCATGCTACATCGCGCCGGACGGCGCCCGACGTCACAAAACAGCGACATCGTGCCGCCGCGAGACATTAAATTTCGCTAACGCCAGCGAAGCCGGCATCTCCGGGCGAACGGCTGCCGCCGTCACCGTTCCTTGCCGGTCATGATGTCCAGCTGCTTGCCGCCGATCGGCTCCTGCTTGCCGGTGCCATAGGCATAGCTCGGCGACGGCGTCTGATAGCCGGGCGGCGGCTGGGTCAGGCTCTCGCGCTGCGGCTCGCTGGTGAACGGCTTGGTTTCGCTGTCGCTGCCCTTGAACATGCCGAACAGGCCGCCTTTGAAGCCGAGCTGCGACGGGCTCATCATCGGGTTGTTGGCCACGCCGGGCTGAATCGGCTCAGTCGGCTTGGCGGCGGCCGTCCGCCCCATCTTCATCTCGGCCGGGGTCAGCGGACGGGCCGCATTGACCGGATCCCTGTTTTCCTTCTTGCGCGCGGCGGCCGCGGCCCGGCGTTGCTGCTCGTCGGGGTCCTTCGGCCAGTTTGGCGCGGTCGCCTGCGCCGCGGCGGCGGGCGGCGGCAGATCGAGCTTGGGCGGCACCACCAGGGGCGACCGCTCGCGGTATTCGATGGAGGGCGTCTCCATGTTGGTGCCGCCGAGACCGCGCATCAGATTGTCGATGATCTTCTCTTCGAATGTCTTGTCGTCTTCCTCGTCGTCCTGGGCACGGGCGGCGCCGGCGGCCATGACGAGGCCAATGCCGAGCGCAACGGCGGACAGCCGCAGGACGCGAATGGCCGCGTGGGTCATGATCCGGCCGCTGACTTCGGTCTTGCGCATGGCTTTCCCTGTCCTCGCTTGTCCAGTGCTCGTGCTCCGACGAACCGGCCGCGACCCACCGATTGCGATCCTCGATTCGACGGGGGCCGTCCAGGCATCGCGCCGATCTCGAAAACGTGAAGATCATCAGGCTCTTGACCCAGGATCGGCACCGGCCGGTATCGACCCGGATCAGGGCGCTTTTGCGGCGGGGGCCCCGAAGAAGGAGTCATATAGCAGGCCCGCCACCCCGGCAACGATCGCCACGTCGGCCATGTTGAAGATGTACCAGTTGTAAACCGTGCCGCCGATCTGGATGTGGAACAACGCGAAATCGACCACCGCGCCATAGGCCAGCCGGTCGATGCCGTTGCCGATGGCGCCGCCGATGATCAGGCCGAGCGACGCCGTCGCCAGCTTGCTTTCCGCACGCGCCATCCAGATGGCGAGGGCGATCACCGCGACGGCCTTCACCGCCATCAGTCCATATTGCGCCAGCGTGCTCTCACTCTGCAGCCAGCCGAAGCTGATGCCGATGTTCCAGGCGAGGTAGAGGTCGAAGAACGGGGTGATCTTGACGGTGCCGCGGTTGGGCAGGTCGAACACGTACAGCAGCCACAGCTTGGAGGCCTGGTCGATGACCAGGGTGGCGAAGCCGGCGATGAGGCCGAGGCGGAGGCGGGGGGTCATGGGGTGAGCGCGATCATGCCAAGCAACTCGCGGCAAATACCGCTGTCGTCCCGGCGAACGCCGGGACCCATACTGCGTGATGTGTGTTGGCGGAGAAAGTCTGGGTCATCGTCCTTCGTCAACATGAACGCCGGTGGTTATGGGTCCCGGCGTTCGCCGGGACGACAGTTGTGGGTGTCGCGCGATCACGCGTCACATACCGACCCCGAGCGCCTTCCACTCGCGCAGCGCCTGCGCGTCGCGCGGGGAAACGTCCGGGTACTCAGGGTCGTCGCCGACGCTCTCCAGGATCTTCCAGGAGCGGGCGCACTTCTTGCCCACGGCCTTCTCGACGACGACCGCCACGCCCGGCACCGCATCGAGCCGGAACGCATCGGCCGGGGCGTCACCTTCGCGGACCTCGTAGTTCGAGGTGATGCAGACCTCGGCGAGATCGGTGTCGAACAAGGTGCCGAGCAGCGCGCGGTCGGCGACGTAGATGACCGGCGAGGCTTCGAGCGAGGAGCCGATGGTCTTGGCGGCGCGGGCGAGCTCCAACGCGCCGGTGACGACGCGCCTGACGTTACGGATCGTCTCCCACTTCGCGGCGAGCGCATCGTCGCGGTATTGGTCCATCGCCTCCGGGAACAGCGTCAGATGCACCGACGGCTCTGCGTCGGGGCGGTACATCCGCCACGCCTCGTCGGTGGTGAAGGACAGCACCGGCGCCAGCCATTTCAGGACGGCATCGCAGATCAGGTCGATCGCGGTCAGCGCCGCCTTGCGCGCCACCGACGACGGCGGGTCGCAATACAGCGTGTCCTTGCGGATGTCGAAATAGAACGCCGACAGCTCCGTGTTCATGAACGCAGCCAGGCTCGCGATCACGGTCTTGTAGTCGAACGCGGCGTAGGCGCGGCTGATGACCTCGGCCTGCTGCGAGAGCTGATGCAGCATCAAGCGCTCCAGCTCCGGCATGTCGGCAAATGCCACGGCGTCGCTGCGCTTGTAGTGATGCAGGGTGCCGAGCATCCAGCGGATGCTGTTGCGCAGCTTGCGGTAGGTCTCGATGGTGTTCTTGAGGATCTCCGGGCCGATGCGCTGGTCGTCGGCATAGTCGGTGGCGCAGACCCAGAGGCGCAGGATGTCGGCGCCGGACTCCTTGATCACCTTCTGCGGCTCGACGGTGTTGCCGAGCGACTTCGACATCTTGCGGCCGTTCTCGTCGAGCGTGAAGCCGTGCGTCAGCACCACGTCGTAAGGCGCGCGGCCGCGGGTGCCGCAGCTCTCCAGCAGCGACGAGTGGAACCAGCCGCGGTGCTGATCCGATCCTTCGAGATACATCACCGTGTCCCGGCCGCCGTCGACCTTGCGCCTGATGCCGGCGAGGCCGGGGAAGTGCACGGGGTCTTCGAGCACGAAGGCGTGGGTCGAGCCGGAATCGAACCAGACGTCGCAGATGTCGTCGACCTTGTTCCAGTCCTCGTTGGCGCGGGACCCGAGGAAGCGCTCGCGTGCGCCGTCGGCGTACCAGGCGTCGGCGCCTTCCTTGGCGAAGGCCTCAGTGATGCGGGTGTTGACGGTCTCGTCCTGCAGGATCTCCGCGGAGCCGTCGCCGGTCTCGCGCACGAACACGGCGATCGGCACGCCCCAGGCGCGCTGGCGCGAGATCACCCAATCCGGACGGTTGGCGATCATGCCGGTGATGCGGTTCTGGCCGGCGGCCGGCACCCATTGCGTGACCGAGATCGCGCGCAGCGCGCGGGCACGCAGCGTATCCCCGGACTTCGCCTGACCTTGGTCCGCGATGTCCTTGTCCATCGCGATGAACCATTGCGGCGTGTTGCGAAAGATCACCGGCTTCTTGGAGCGCCAGGAATGCGGGTACTGGTGCTTGAGCCGGCCGCGCGCGAGCAGCATGCCGGCATCCGTCAGCGCCTTGATGACGGCCTCGTTGGCGTCGCCCTTCTCGCCCTTGTCGTTGATGACGCGTTTTCCTGTGAAGCCCGGCGCGTGGTCGGTCAGCGCGCCGTTCTCGTCGACGGTGTAGGGGATGGTGGTTGCGATGCCCCGGCCGTCGAGCTCGCGCGCATGCGCCATCCAGACGTCGAAGTCCTCGCGGCCGTGGCCGGGCGCGGTGTGCACGAAGCCGGTGCCGGTGTCGTCGGTGACGTGGTCGCCGGGCAGCAGCGGGACGACGAAATTATAGCCGCCGGCGAGGCCCTTCAACGGGTGCGCGCATTCGACGGCGTCGAGCGTGTCGCCGGGGATGTCGCGCAGCTTGTTGTAGCTCGTGACGCGCGCCTGCTTGAACACGCTGTCGGCCAGCGCGTCGGCCATGATCAGCTTGTCACCGGTCTTGGCCCAATTGTCTGCCGGCGCGTCCGCGACCTCATAGAGGCCGTAGGCGATCTTCGGCGAGAACGAGATGGCGCGGTTGCCGGGCAGGGTCCAGGGCGTGGTGGTCCAGATCACCACCGAGGCGCCCGCGAGCGCGCCATGCGCCGGCGACGTCACCGGAAACTTCACCCACACCGTGTCGGACTGATAGTCCTCGTACTCGACCTCGGCCTCGGCGAGCGCGGTCTTCTCGACCACGCTCCACATCACCGGCTTGGAGCCGCGATACAGCGTGCCGTTGGCGGCGAACTTCATCAGCTCGCGGGCGATCTGCGCCTCGGCCGGATAGGTCATGGTGGCGTAGGGATGGTCCCAGTCGCCGATCACGCCGAGACGCTTGAACTCCTCGCGCTGCACGTTGAGCCAGTGGTCGGCATAGGCGCGGCATTCCTTGCGGAACGCGACCATGGCGGCGGAGTCGCGGAAGTCGGGCTTGGTCTTGCCCTTCTTGCGGTAGTTCTCCTCCTCGATCTTCCACTCGATGGGCAGGCCGTGGCAGTCCCACCCCGGCACGTAGTTGGAATCGTGGCCGAGCATCTGCTGGCTCTTGGTCACGACGTCCTTGAGGATCTTGTTCAGCGCGTGCCCGATGTGGATGTTGCCGTTGGCATAGGGCGGGCCGTCGTGCAGGACGAATTTCGGCCTGTTCTTGGCGGTGTCGCGCAGCTTGCCGTAGAGGTCGATGTCGCTCCAATATTTCAGGATCTCCGGCTCGCGCTGCGGCAGGCCGGCGCGCATCGGGAATTCCGTCTGCGGCAGATAGAGGGTCTTGGAATAGTCCTTGGCGTCGGATTTTTGGGCGTCGGGCTTTTGCGGCTTTTCGGACATCGTGATCTGGCTGGCTGAGAGATGAGGCGCTGAGACGCGATTTCGATCGCGGGCGGCGGAACGAGCAGAGACATCCCGGTCTTGCGCCGAGCTCAAAGCTCAGGCGGAAGCCGGGCCGCTAATGCCGATGATGCGCCGTATCAACATGGGGCCTCCTCATAGCAGCCGGACTGCGGAATCGCAAAGCGATCCTGCGGCAGCAGCGCTACGGGATCGTCGTTCAGCGTCATTCCGGGGCGATGCGCCAGCATCGAACCCGGAATCTCGAGATTCCGGGTTCGGCCCTGGCGGGCTGCCCCGGAATGACGTCACCGATGGAGCAGGAGGATCAGCCGATCTCGCCGAGCCGGGGGAAAAGGCCGGGATGGGCAGCCAGCAAAGCGCGGGCCCTGGCGCTGTCGTCGTCCATCTGCCGGATCAGGGCCTCGATCGAGCTGAATTTGGCCTCCTCGCGGATGAAGCCGATGAAGGCGACGTCGAGGACCTCGCCATAGAGGCTGTCCTTGAAGTCGAACAGGAAGGTCTCGAGCAGCGGCGCGCCGTTGTCGAAGGTCGGCCGGCGGCCGAAATTGGCGACGCCGTCGATCAGCACCCGCTCAGCGCCGCGGCCGCGGCCGACCCGGACGGCATAAATGCCGTGGCGCAGCCCGCAATCGCGATCGAGCCGCATGTTGGCGGTGGGGTAGCCGAGATCGCGGCCGCGCTTCTCGCCGTGGATGACCTCGGAGCTCACGAACCAGGGGCCGCCGAGCATCGCGGTCGCCTCGCTGACCTGGCCCTCCGCCAGCGCTTCGCGGATCGCGGTGGAGGACACCGGCCGCTCGTCGATGTCGACATGGGCCTGGATGTCGACCTCGATGCCGAGCTTGGGGGCCTCGTTGGCGAGCAGGCTGGGCGAGCCGACGCGGCCCTTGCCGAAATGAAAGTCGTAGCCGACCGCGATTCCGGCGATCCCGAGCCGCCCGATCAGGTCATGGTGAATGAAATCCTGCGCCGAGGTCTGGGCGCGGGCCTTGTCGAAGGCCATGACCACGGCGCCGGCAAGGCCGGTTCCGGCCAGGAGTCGCAGCTTGGCGGTCTCGTCGGTCAGGCGGAACTGCGGGGTGTTGGGGCTGAAGAAGCGCCGCGGATGCGGCTCGAAGGTCAGCGCCAGCGCTGGGCGCCCCTTGGCCTTGCCCATCTCGATCGCCGCCTCGATCACGGCCCGGTGACCGAGATGGACGCCGTCGAAATTGCCCATCGCCACCACCGCGCCCTTGAGGATGTCCGACGGCGGGGTGGAATCGCGGATGATCTTGAAATCGGGCATGTGACGGAAATATCTCGCGGATTTCGGTGGGCTACCGGCGGACGGTGGTTGCCGTGACGGTGGGCGGCCGGCCCCGCGAAGTCAAGCCGAAGGGGTTCCTCCGCTCATGCAGCGCAGCAATAGCGACATGCAGCCGCAGCGCAGTTAACGCGCTGTTTAACGGCTGATGCTACTGCTGAAAGCGGATGGCGGGGTCGGTTACGACCCGTGCCGCATGAGCTTTTTTGTAACAGTCTGCGCGTTGTGTTCGCGTCTGGGGGAGTCAAGATGGCGGTTGATTTGACGATGCCGGTGCTCGTCGTCGACGATTACAGCACCATGATCCGTATCATCAGGAATCTTCTCAAGCAGATCGGTTTCGAGGACATCGACGATGCCAGCGACGGCTCGATGGCCCTCAACAAGATGCGCGCCAAGAAATACGGCCTCGTGATCTCCGACTGGAACATGGAGCCGATGACCGGCTACGACCTGCTCCGCGAGGTCCGCGCCGATCCGAACCTGGCGACCACGCCGTTCATCATGATCACGGCGGAATCCAAGACCGAGAACGTGATCGCGGCCAAGAAGGCCGGCGTGAACAACTACATCGTCAAGCCGTTCAATGCCGCGACCTTGAAGACCAAGATCGACGCGGTGTTCCCGGACATGGCAACGGCCTGACGCCCGCCTGATCCACTCCAACGAAAGACGCCCGGCACTCGGCCGGGCGTTTTGCGTTTCAGGATCCGTTCACCACTTCAATTCGCGCATCAGGGCGCGCGGCGGATGGCCGAACAGCTCCTTGATAGAGGCCGGGTCGAGCTGCTCGACGCCGGCGAACTCCTCGGAATGGATGCCGCGGGTCACGAACAGGCAGTCGATGCCGAAGCCGTGCGCGCCGGCGAGATCGGTTCGGACGGAATCGCCGATCGCCAGCACCTCCTCGCGCGCGACCGGCCGGCCGGCGTGCTGCTCGGCCAGCATCATGGCCCGCTCGTAGATTGGCCGGTGCGGCTTGCCGTAGAAGATCACCTCGCCGCCGAGCTCGCGATAGAGCTCGGCGATGGCGCCGGCGCAGTAGATCAGCCGGTCGCCGCGCTCGACCACGATGTCCGGATTGGCGCAGATCAGCGGCAGCTTGCGCTCGCGGGCGCGCAGCAGCATCGGCCGGTAGTCCTCGGCGGTCTCGGTCTCGTCGTCGTAGAGGCCGGTGCAGATGATGTAGGACGCTTCTTCGAGCGGCGACAGCGCCAGGTCGAGACCGCGATGAATGGAATTGTCGCGCTCGGGGCCGAGCCAGAACACCTTGCCGCCGGGATGATCGGCCACGTAGTGGCGGGTCAGGTCGCCGGAGGAGACGATGGCGCTGTAGACCTCGTCGGCGACGCCGAGCTTGCGCAACTGGCGCTGGACCGAATCGGCCGGCCGGGGTGCGTTGGTGATCAGGATCACCGTACCGCCCTGGCGGCGAAAGTGGTGCAGCGCGTCGCAGGCGTCGGGGAAGGACTCGAGCCCGTTATGGACCACGCCCCAGATGTCGCTCAGCAGCACCTGCTTGCGGCCGACCAGATCGCGCAGCCGCTCTTCGAAGCGGAGAACGGTCATGGCAGCCGGCTGATCTCAGAGGGTCCCGGCGGCACGGCGGGCGAGGGCGGCATTGCCGCTGCGCGTCGGAGCATTGGTGTGTGACGCGTCGAGAGAGGTGGTGCCGGCGGCATTGGGGTCCTGAATCTTGATGTCCTGCCCGCCCGATGGGCCGGCGGCGGCCTCGCCGGTAGCAGATGCGCCCTCGGGTCGCAATGGGCGGGGCGGCGCGAACAGGAAGCCCTGGCCGAAGCGGACGTCGTAGTCGAGCAGGTCGACGACGCTGTTCTCACCTTCGATCCGCTCGGCGATCAGGTCGATGCCGAAGCGGCCCAGCAGATCGGAGAGATCGGTCGGGTGAATGTCGGAGGCCGAGCTTTGCTTCGGGTCGAGCAGCAGCGCGGCCGGGACCTTGATGAAGCGGACTCCGCGATCGGCGAGCTCGCGCGGCTCGAACCGGAGGTCGGTGACATGGTCGATCGAGAAGCGGTAGCCGCGCTGTGCCAGGGCCGCGAGATGCTCGGTCCCGGTCGGACCGAGGCTGCGAAGGGTCGACTGCTTGAATTCGAGCACGAAGGACGGCGCCAGGGCGCGATTCGCTTCGAGGAAATCGAGGCATTGCGAAAAGTTTGCAGGGCTGCTGAGCGTCGCCGAGGAGATGTTGCAGAAGATGCCGACGTCCTTGTTGCGAACCATCAGGCGGCGCAGCACCTGGACGCAGCGAAGCAGAACCATGTGGTCGATGCGCCCGACCAGGCCGGCGGCTTCCGCGATGCCGATGAAGTCCTCGGCCGCGACCACCTGGTCGCGCTCGTCGCGAAGCCTGGTCACCGCCTCGTAGAAGCGCACCTTGCGCTGTGGCAGCGTCACCAGCGGCTGCAGATAGATGTCGAGGCGGTTGTCCTCGATCGCGCCTTTGACGGCGGCGAGGATCTGCGGCTGGCTGCGCGGCACGGCCGTGACCGCCGGGGCCTGCGGTTTGGGCGGCAGGGGGGCGGCAGCCGGTGCCGCGCTGAACGTGCCGGAGGTCTCGGCCACCTTCTGCTCGACGCCGCGCGACGGCAGCGCGTTCATCTCGAGCGCGCCGCTGGAGGAAGCGGTCGCCGGGAGCGGGCGATCGGCGTCGCGAACCGTGCCGGCCCCAGCTCCCGGCGGTGTTGCCGGCGGGATGGCCGCGATCAGGTCCTCGTGCTGGGCCACGGTGACGGCGAGCTGCTTCATCAGTCCGCCGAGCTCGTTGATCTCGCCGATGACCCCCTGCAGGCGATCGGCGCTGACCGAGCTCGACGACACGATGCGTCCCTCCACCGCCGACAGGCGGCGGCCGAACTCGGCGACCTGACGCGCGAGGTCGGCGGTGCCGCGCGACAGATCGGCTATCTGGCTGCCGATGTCGGTGCGGTCGCGCAGTCGCATCGATACGGCATTGTAGAGAATCAGGAACGTCAGTGCGGCGAGCGCGACGATCGCGGATTCCGAGCCACTGATACCGGCCACCGAATACAGGATCAGGCCGAGCGAGGCCGCGACCAGAACCATACAAATGGCAACGAAAATTGTGGAGATACGGATCATGCTTGGCGACGCTCCCAACCGAACGCAACCTTAGCACTTCTGTTGATTCGCGAGGATAGTGGGCGGGATTCAAATACCGGGAGACGCCGATGATTTCTCGTCTGCGTGTCATTTACGCAAGTTCACGTGGGAAAGCGGAGTGTCATCGTAGTGTCGCGGGTCCGTAGAACGCCGGAGTACGCGCCGTGCGGATTCCAGACATCTTTAGACATGCGCGCGGTGCCATGAGCTGATCAACGCGTGTTGCTGAGCAGCTCAATTGAGCCGGTGATTCTTCGATGTCCGTCGAACCGCGCCTGCCGCTGTCCGGGCAGGCTCACGTGCTGCGGTGACGCCGGCGCAGGGCGGCCACGCCGAGCAGCAGTGCCGCAACGGCGACACCGACGGGTACGTTGATCCGTCCGAGTGCGCCCGCAACTCCGCTCGCGTGATTCGTGGAAGTCGATGACGGTGCCAAGGGGATGGTGTCGGGATCGATCTCGTCCGCGTCGGGTTCCCGGGCCACGGGCGCTGCGATCGCCACGCGCAGCCGGCTGGAGAGCGACGGATAGTGCGGCGAAGGGCTGCGGAGCTTCACTGCCGCGACGATCGCGCAGATCGCCGCCAGCGCGATCAGGATGCCGCCGACAACCGCGAACGCGGTGAACAGGCCGTAGGTCATTTCCACCCAGCGGAACAGCGCGGTCAATCCGACGATGCAGGCGGCGATCAGGAAGATGCCCGCGGTGGCGAACAGCCCGGCGGCGACGGCGTAGGACGTCACCGTTCCGGTGGCCTGCCGGGCGCGATCCCGAATGTAGGATTGGGTGGCGCGCTTGACGCGGTTGAGCCTCTGTTCGAGCCCCAATCGTAGCAGCTCTCCTGGCGGTGCAAGCATGCGCGTCCTCCGACAATCCGCTCGCCGCGCGCAAACCGCCGGCTCGCGACATGAACGTGGAGGATTTGCGAAGGTTCCCGGCAGGAAGGCGTGCCGTTCTGCGGCAATCCTTGCAGGGCAAGCTATTTGCGATCGGGGATGCTCTCCCGCACGCCGGGTAGGAGCGGACTTCATAAGGTGATGGCGGCGCATGACCGATGCGGAGCCAGAGCGAGACCGTATGAATAGCTATGCCAACCAACGTTATTCCAGGGCAAGGCCGCAGGCCTTGAACCCGGAATCCAGATATTGTCTCGCGTCCCTTCCCAACAAGTACGAGATTCCGGGTTCAATCGCCAACGCGTGGCCGCGTTGACGATTGCCCCGGAATGACCGCTGCTGGGAAGCAGTCCAGATAAGGAAATGGCGGCCACCGGGGCCGCCATTGTTGTTGGCTGACGATGTCCGCGCGCGGCTTACGCCACGGCCTTGATGACCTTGCCGACCTTCTCGATGATTTCGCCGACCTGATCCTCGCTGACGATCAGCGGCGGGGTCAGGGCCAGTGTGTCACCGGCGATGCGCAGCATCAGGTCGTTGTTGTGGAAGGCGGTCTCCATCGCGGAGTAGCCGCGCTTGCCAGCCGCGTCGGGCAGCGGCGCGAGGTCGATGCCGGCGGTGAGACCAACCGTGCGGATGTCCAGCACGTTGGGCAGGCCCTTGAGCGACATCACGGCGTCGGCGAATTTCGGCTCGATCGCGCGGGCGTGCTCGAACAGCTTGTCGTCGCGATAGATGTCGAGCGTGGCGAGGCCGGCCGCGCAGGCGATCGGATGCGCCGAGTAGGTGTAGCCGTGGGTGAACTCCACCATGTGCTCGGGGCCGCTCATGAAGGCGTCGTGGATGGTGTCGCGTACCAGCACGCCGCCCATCGGTGCCGCGCCATTGGTGACGCCCTTGGCGAAGGTGAGAAGGTCAGGCGTCACGCCGTAGCGCTCGGCGGCGAAGGCGTAGCCGAGGCGGCCGAAGCCGGTGATGACCTCGTCGAAGATCAGCAGGATGCCGTGCTTCTGGGTGATCTCGCGCAGCCGCTTGAGATAGCCCTTCGGCGCCGGGATCACGCCGGTCGAGCCGGCCATCGGCTCGACGATCACGGCGGCGATGGTGTTGGCGCCGTGCAGGTTGACGAGGTTCTCGAGCTCGTCGGCGAAGTGCGCGCCATACTCCGGCTCGCCCTTGGTGAAGGCCTGCTTCTCGCGGTCATAGGTCGCCGGGATGTGGTCGACGCCGGTCAGCAAGGTGCCGAACAGCTTGCGGTTGTTGACGATGCCGCCGACCGAGGTGCCGCCGAAGCCGACGCCGTGATAGCCGCGGACGCGGCCGATCAGGCGGGTCCGGCTGCCCTGGCCGTTGATCTGGTGATAGGCGAGCGCCATCTTCAGCGCGGTGTCCGCCGCCTCCGAGCCGGAGTTGCAGAAGAACACGTGGTCGAGGCCGGCGGGCGCGAGATCAGCGATGCGGTTGGCCAGCTCGAACGCCTGGGGAATGCCGAACTGGAACGGCGGCGCGTAGTCGAGCGCCGCGGCCTGCTGGCCGATCGCCTCGGCGATCTGGCTGCGGCCGTGACCGGCGTTGCAGCACCACATGCCGGCGGCGGCGTCGATGATCTTGCGGCCATCGACGGTGATGTAGTGCATGTCCTTGGCACCGGCGAGCAGGCGCGGGTTCTTCTTGAAGGCGCGGTTCGCGGTGAACGGCATCCAATGCGCGGCAAGATCATTCGGAACGGTGACGGCGGGGCGGGGGCTCTTGTCCAGCATGGGGACCTCTCGGACGGTTGTGCGACGGCGGCAGCATGATCCGGAAAGGTGGCGAACCGGTGCCAGAAAAGCTTGCCGAAACGGATCGTGCTTGATGGGCCTGAATGCGTGCGCCGACGTTGTCAGCCGCTGATCCGGGCCGCCGCCAAGCTATCAGCTTCGCGGACGGACGGAAATGTCAAAGGTCCAGCGTTCCCGCTGCCCTGGTGAGCGGATTCTGCACAGCAGCAGCAGATTGTGCCGCATATTGGAAGTCGCTGCGTCATTTCGCGCCAACCGCGCCGGTGTGCCTCGGGCAGCCGCGTCTCAGACGAGATCGCGCGCGGTGATCCAGAACACTTCGCCCTCGGAGTCCTCGGTGTCGAGCCAGAGCAGCGGCAGGTCGGGATAGGCCGCCTCGATCTGCGGACGGTCGCGCCCGACCTCGCACAACAACCCTCCCTCCGCAGTCAGGTGGTCGCGCGCCTGGCTGAGGATGCGATGGATGATGTCGAGCCCATCGGTGCCGCCGTCGAAGGCCAGCGCCGGCTCGGCGCGGCATTCCCGAGGCAGGCCGGCCATGCCCTCGGCGTCGACATAGGGCGGGTTGGTGATGATCAGATCGTAACGGCGCTGGCTGAGCGGTGCGAACAGGTCACCGCGGTGCAGCGAGATGCGCTCGCCGAGGTCGTAGTCGGCGACGTTCTTCGCCGCAACGGCGAGCGCATCCTTGGAGATGTCGACGGCGTCGATCACCGCATTGGGGAAGTGGCGGCTGGCCAGGATCGCCAGGCACCCAGAGCCGGTGCAGAGGTCCAGCACGCTGTCCACGGCCAGCGGATCGTCGATCAGCGAGGTGCCGTCGGCTTCGGCGCCGCCGAAATGCGTCTCCAGCAGCTCGCCGATGAACGAGCGCGGCACGATGACGCGCTCGTCGACGTAGAACGGCAGGCCGCGCATATAGACCTTGTTGACCAGATAGGCCGCCGGCTTCCTCGTGGTGATTCGCGCCGTGATCAGGTCGAGGATCGTCTTGCCTTCGGCCGCGGTGACCCGGGCCGTGACGAAGCTCTCGAACTGATCGGGGCGCAGATGCAGCGCCTCGCCGATCAGGAAGGCGGCCTCCGACACCGGATCGGTGGTGCCGTGCGCAAACACCAGATCGGCGTTCTGGAAGCAGCTCACCGCGTAGCGCAGGTAGTCGAGCAGGCTCGCCAGCTCGCCCGCATTGACCTTCGGGAGCTTCGGCGCCGCCGCCTTGCGCGGTGCTGCCGTCTTGACCTTCTTCGCCATCACGACTTCCAGCGCGCCGCGGCGGCATCGTCGTGGCTCTTGGCCTCGACCCAGCCGCCGCCGTTCTCGGTTTCCTCGCGCTTCCAGAACGGCGCGTTGGTCTTGAGATAATCCATCAGGAACTCAGCCGCCTCGAACGCCGCCTGACGGTGGCTGGATGCGGTCACCACCAGCACGATGTTCTCGCCCGGCCGTATCCGGCCGAAGCGGTGAATCACGGTCATGCCCTGCAGCGGCCAGCGCGCCATCGCCTGCTCGGCATGGCGCATGATCTCGGCTTCCGCCATCCCTGGATAGTGCTCGAGCGTCAGTGCGCTGATCGGCGTGTCATGGTCGTTGCCGCGGCACAGGCCGGAGAAGCTGACGACGGCGCCGATGTCGGTGCGGCCATGGCTGAGGGCTGCGATCTCGGCCGCGGTGTCGAAATCCTCTTGCTGCACGCGGACGGTGACGATCGCGGTCATGGACAGATATTCCGTTACGTCAGCCGCCGGTCATCGGCGGGAAGAACGCGATCTCGCGGGCGCCGGCGATGGCCGCATCCGGCTGCACATGGGTCTGGTCGATCGCGGTGCGGATCACCTTCGGCCTCTCGAACGCATAGGCGTAGCCCTCGCCGCGCGTGGTGAGCCAGGCGATCAGCTCGCTGACCGTGCGCACGTCCGCCGGCGGCTCGATCGTCTCCTCGGCCTTGCCGACGCGCTCGCGCACCCAGGCGAAATACTTCACCTTCATCGCGAGTCCGCCTCGATGAGGTGGTGGATGCCGGCGCGGAAATAGTCGTAGCCGGTGTAGATGGTGAAGACCGCCGACAAGCCGAGCAGCCAAATTCCGATCCCGCTCACGATCGGGCCAACGGCCGTCGAGATCTGGGCGACCGCCGCATCGCCGGCCTCGCCCGCGAGCAGGAAGCCGATTGCCACCAGTTGCATCGTGGTCTTCCATTTGGCGACCTTGGTCACCGGCACCGAGACGCGCAGCGCGGCGAGATATTCGCGCAGGCCCGACACCAGGATCTCGCGGCACAGGATCACGATGGCCGCCCACAGCGACCAGTTCTGGATGGTGCTGTCGGCGGCCAGCATCAGCAGGCAGGAGGCGACCAGAAGCTTGTCGGCGATCGGATCGAGCATACGGCCGAATGCCGATTGCTGGTTCCAGATCCGCGCGAAATGACCGTCGAGATAGTCGGTGATCCCAGCCGCAATGAACACCGCGACGGCGACCCAGCGGAGCCACAAAGGATACATCCAGACCGACTGCGCGTAGATGCAACCGACCACGACCGGTATCGCGGCGATGCGCGTATAGGTCAGGATGTTCGGCAGGGACGTCGACGTCTTGCTGGGCACGCGTGTGGTCGCAATATTCATCCGGTGTACCAATACTGCCGCCGTTCGGACGTCAACCTCCGAGCCAAGCCGCTTCGGCAGGATGACGCAGATATGACGCGAATCGCAACGAAGTCTTGCGGAGATAGGAACTCTTGCGCATGCGGCAACGCGACCCGCAACGCTTCATTAAGCAACCGGACGCGGTCGCGCCAGTGCGCAGATCGGCGGGCGCGACGCACGGCTGGGACCTTGTTGCGGTGCAGTGACGGCTGCGCGAAGGCTTGAGCGAAAGCTCAGATCGCCTCCGCGCCATGCACCGCGCACCAATGCGCCTGGCGTTCCGCGAACACGCGGTCGCGGACATAGCCCAGCGTCTCCTCGTCCAGGGTCTCGATGACGTCCAGGCTGAACGCCTCCGCGCCGTGGGCGGTCCAGGCCGCCTGCAGGCCGCCGCGGCGATGGCCGCCCTGGCGCAGGGTGAACCAGAGGCGGTTCTGGATCTTGTCGAGGTCCGGCGCGCAGCCGACCCAGCGCTGGCCGGTGGCGGCGCAGGTCACGGCGAAGATGCCGGCAGGTGTCTTGCGTTCCTTATAGGCGGCGACGGCCGCCTTGCGCTGGTCGGGGGTCATGGTGGGGCTCCACTTTAACCCGGGTAATTTAGCGTATATTTTTATCCGGGTAAATTGTTTTTGCCGACAGCCTGCCAACTCGCCGTTTTTTTTTCTGTCCCGGCTTTCACATGGTGAGCACGACGCGGCGGGTGGCATCATCCCTGGCCCAATTGCGTTCGATCGCGTTCAGCGGGATCGGATCGGCCGCGATCTCGAGCCGGGCAGGGATGGCCGCCTGCAACAACTCATCGGTGAGCGCGATCAGACGCTCGAGCGGAATGCTGCCGATGCCGCTGCCCATCAATTCGATGGCTGATGCGCGCAGCACCGCGCTCGGCAGGGTGATGTCGCCGCTGCTGATGGAGCCGATCTGGACGAATCGGATCGGTCTCGCCTCCGCGCCCGCCTTGGCCGCTGCCATCAGCAGCCGCTCGGCGCTGGCGCCCCAGAGATAGTCGAGCACGACGTCGACACCCCCGGCGAAATGGGGCTTGAAACGTTCCTCCAGCGCGTCGCCATCGCCGACCAGGGGAATGACCGCGTCGGCGCCGAGCGCGGTCAGGGATTGCAGCGTCGCGGCGTTGCGCCCGGTCGCGATCACCTTGGCCGCACCGAGATGCTTGGCGATCTGAACCGCGAGCCGACCGGACGTTCCAGTGGCGCCATTGATCAGCACGGTGTCGCCGGCGCGGAGGTGTGCGCGCTCGCGCAGCGCCGCCCAGGACGACAGGCCAGGATTGGCGATTGCCGCCGCGGTGACGTCATCGAGATCATCGGGCAAGGCGAGGCATCGCGCCTTCGGTACCACCGTCTTTTCGGCCATGCCGCCATGGGGGGCCCTGGGAAGCACGAAGTAGACCCGGCTGCCGTCCTCACAGCGGCCGACGCCATCGATCCCAGCCACAAAGGGAAACGCGCCGGTTGAGCTGTAGTGCGTGCCGGAGGCGCGGGCCTTGGTGATCTGGCTGATCGCTGCGGCGGTCACGGTGATCAGATGCTCGTCAGGAGCAGCGATCGGGTTGGCGAAATCGGCGTAGACCGGCGGCTGCCCGGCTTTCTGGACAATAGCGGCTTTCATGGTGGAGCTCCGGATTATATGTGTATAATGCACATATATCCGGAGGGACTGATGTCGCCAAGGAATAATGTGCAAAATACACATATAAGTGAGCAGCTCCGCGTCCTGCACGGGGCGCTGCTCGACATTGTGGCCGTGATGAACCGGCCGCAGCGCGACGAGGCGCTGATCAGGGAAGCCGGCATCGCGCTCGACCGCGCGCTGTTTCCGCTGCTGGTCGGAATCGAGCGATTTGGCCCGATCGGTGTGGTCGAGATGGCGGATCGGGTCGGGCGCGACTACACCACCGTCAGCCGCCAGGTCGCCAAGCTCGAGAGCCTCGGGCTGGTGGCACGCCAGGCCAGCGCCGCGGACCGGCGGGTGCGCGAGGCGGTGATCACGCCGAAGGGCAAGGCCATGACCGACCTCGTCGACGCTGCGCGCGAGCGGATCGGCCGCGCCATCTTCGAAAGCTGGGAGATCCGCGATGTGGATGAGCTGGTGCGGCTGATGCGGAAGTTCGCCGATGCGGTGAAGCAGGAGCCGCCGGCTGCGGCTTGAGCCGCGATCGGCTCAGCTCGCGTTGCTGTGAAAATACTCGAAAATCTTCCGCGCGCTTTCGGCGCTCACGCCCGGCACCTTGCCGAGATCGGCGATCGAGGCGCGCTCGATCTCCTTCAGGGTGCCGAAATGGTGCAGCAGCGCGCGCTTGCGCGACGGGCCGATGCCGGGGATCTCCTGCAGGCCGGCCTCGCGGATGTCCTTCTTGCGCAGCTTGCGGTGCGAGCCGATGACGAAGCGATGTGCCTCGTCGCGCAGCCGCTGGATGAAATACAGCACGGGGTCGCGCGGCTCGAGCTTGATCGCCTCCCGCTCCGGGATGAACAGCGTCTCGCGGCCGGCGTCGCGATCGGGGCCCTTGGCGACCGACATCAGCGCGACATTGGTGACGCCGAGCTCGGTGAAGATCTCGCGGACGGCATTGAGCTGGCCGCGGCCGCCGTCGATGATGACGAGATCCGGCCATTGCGGCACGTCGTCCTCCTTGGCCGCGCGGGCGACATCCTTCTCCGACGGTGACACCAGCCGCTTGAAGCGGCGCTGCAGCACCTCCTTCATCATCGCGTAGTCGTCGCCGGGCGTCAGCCCTTCCGACTTGATGTTGAACTTGCGGTACTGGTTCTTCATGAAGCCGTCGGGGCCGGCGACAATCATCGCGCCGACCGCGTTGGTGCCCTGGATGTGGCTGTTGTCGTAGACCTCGATGCGCTTCGGGACCTGCGGCAGGCCGAGCGTCGTCGTCATCGCCTCCAAGAGCCGGCTTTGCGTTGCGGTGTCCGCGAGCTTGCGGCCCAGCGCCTCGCGCGCATTGGTCAGCGCATGGATGACGAGGTCCTTCTTCTCGCCGCGCTTCGGGCAGGACACCTCGACCTTGTGGCCGGCCTTGACGCACAGCGCCTCGGCGAGCAGCTCGGCTTCCTCGATCTCGTGCGACAGCAGGATCAGCTTCGGCGGCGGCTTGTCGTCGTAGAATTGCGTGATGAACGCCGACAGCACCTCCTCCGGCAGATAGCTCTTCTCCGCGCGCGGGAAGTAGGCGCGGTTGCCCCAGTTCTGCCCGGTGCGGAAGAAGAACACCTCGACGCAGGAATAGCCGCCCTCCTGGTGGATGGCGAACACGTCGGCTTCCTCGACCGTGCGCGGATTGATGCCCTGCTGCGAGGAGATCGCCGACAGCGCCGCGAGGCGGTCGCGATAGACGGCGGCAGTCTCGAATTCGAGCTCGCCCGACGCCTTCTCCATTTCGGCCGCCAGCAGCGCCTTCACCGCCTGGCTGCGTCCGGACAGGAAGTCGGTCGCCTCGCGCACCAGCTCGGTGTAGCCGGGGAAGTCGATCTCCTGGGTGCAGGGCCCGGCGCAGCGGCGGATCTGGTGCAGCAGGCAGGGGCGGGTGCGGCTCTCGAAGAACGAGTCGGTGCAGGAGCGGATCAGGAAGGCGCGCTGCAGCGCCGTGATGGTGCGGTTGACGGCACCGGCCGAGGCGAACGGACCGAAATAGCGCCCCGGCCTGGACTGCGCGCCGCGGTGCTTGAGGATCTGCGGCGCCCAATGGTCGCCGGTGATGAGAATATAGGGAAACGACTTGTCGTCGCGCAGCTGCACGTTGAAGCGCGGCTTGAGCTGCTTGATGAGGTTCGCCTCCAGCAGCAGCGCCTCGGTCTCCGTGGTGGTGGAGACGATCTCGACCGTCACGGTGGCTGCGATCATGCGCAGGATGCGCGCCGGCAGCGGCGCGTTGGCACGCGCATAGGACGACAGGCGCTTTTTGACGTTCTTGGCCTTGCCGACATAGAGCACGTCGTGCGCCGCGTTGAGCATGCGGTAGACGCCCGGCGAGGTCGGCGCCAGCCGCACCGCGTTCTCGATCGCCGCGTGGCCGATCGCGAGCGGACCTTCGCCGACCGCCTCCAGGCTCTCCTCGGCCAGCTCCGGCAGCCGGCCGTCATCGTCCTCGTCTGCGGCCGATGCGGCGGGATCGAGGTCGGGCGTGTCGATGGTCTCGGGCGGCAGGTCGGCCGCGCCACGCCGGCTCGGGGGCGCCGGCGCCTTGGGTGGATCGGAGCTGTGGGTGGTCATGTCCGCAAACTAAGCGCTGCCGCGCCGTCTCGCCAGCTTGCGATGGCGCCATGCACAGGGCAGGGCGGTAACGCTTCGTTAAGCACGTTAATGGCCGGGTAACCCGGCTTAACAACGGCTTAACCTAAAACTCTCGATAAATGCTCACGAAAGAAGCGAGAGTTCCGTAACCACGCCGGCCCGCGCACCACAGTCGCGCGGCGCAGGCTCCGGCGGGTGACGGCGAGTGGCGTGGAGTGAGCGATGAACAGGTTCTTGGTCGGTGCTGCCGCCGCGGCGGGCTTGGGCGCGGCGGCTCTCGGATCGGTCTCGGCCCAGGCGGCGGATCTCGGCTACGGGCGCGGCGCGCCCTATACCGTGAACCAGCCCCTCAACGCCTACAGCTGGGCCGGGCCCTACCTCGGCGGCACGCTGGGCTATGAATGGGGCACCGTCGGCAACAACCCGACCAAGCCGTCCGGTCTCACCGGCGGCCTGACCGCGGGTTACAATTGGCAGAACGGCCCGTGGGTGTTCGGCGCCGAGGGCGACATCAACCTGACCGGCGCCAATGACACCTTCGCCCCGTGGAAGTTCTCGAACCCGTGGTTCGGCACATTGCGCGGCCGCGCCGGCTACGCCTTCAACAACATCCTGTTCTACGGCACCGGCGGCCTCGCCTTTGG
Organism: Bradyrhizobium sp. HKCCYLRH1030; assembly: GCF_051168395.1. Taxonomy (NCBI): domain Bacteria; kingdom Pseudomonadati; phylum Pseudomonadota; class Alphaproteobacteria; order Hyphomicrobiales; family Nitrobacteraceae; genus Bradyrhizobium; species Bradyrhizobium sp. HKCCYLRH1030. Next base: position 140,845 of record NZ_JBNPUY010000005.1, read on the forward strand.
CGGCCTGCGCGCCGAGACCTTCGGTCTTTCGGAATCGCACACCACGGTGGGCTGGACGCTCGGTGCCGGCACCGAGTTCGGCCTCGCACAGAACTGGACCGCCAAGATCGAGTATCTCTACGTCGATCTCGACAGCAGCAATTTCGTGATCACGGGGGCGAAGAACGACTATCGGTTTGGAATTGTGCGCGCAGGCATCAACTTCCACTTCTGATGGCAACGAGGGAATAGGAAGAAGAAACGTCCAACGACAACCTCCCGGCCGCTCGCGCGGCCGGGATTTTTTTGTCGGAGCGCTCTGTGCAATCTGGCAGGCGCGCATCACTGCGCGCGGCCTGCACGTACGAGCCGGCAATGCTGTGCACGCGAGCAGGCGCTGCCGACAGCTTCCAAACCAGCGAAGAGGTGGCGTCGAGGCGCGCCCGGCTGCAATCATGCCGGCGCGTGAACCACCGCCAGGCGGGCTCGCCCTAAGACGACAGCACCAGGTTCACCGCTTTCGGGCCCTTGCCCTTCTTGTCCGGCTCGACCTCGAAGCTGATCCGCTGTCCTTCGGTCAGGTCCTTCAGGCCCGCGCGCTCCACCGCCGTGATGTGCACGAACACGTCGCGTCCACCGTCGTCCGGCTTGATGAAGCCGTAGCCGCGTTCGCCGTTGAAGAACTTGACCGTCCCAGTCATGGCCATCGGGAAACTCCTCCCCCGCAATGCTTCCTCCACTGCGCGCCCTGCGCAGCGTCCGACCGGACATCACTTTGATCGGAAAGCGTTGGCCACCTTAACGCCCAGCGCTCGCCGCGCCGGATCGCCGGATCTTGTTAGGCCTTGATCACCCCGCCGCAACCATTCGCGGAAGCGGAACGTAAAGCCAGTCTTACAATCGGACACAATAATACGGTTCCGCGCCGATTGACTACGGCTTTTCGACCAGTCGCCGTTTCAAGCTTTGGGGAATTCGAGTCGGAAGCGCGCCGCGCCGCCTTGGCCGAGGGGCTTCTGCAGTTCCTGCAGGATGAGCTTCAGCTCGTCATGTAATGTCCAGGGCGGGTTGACGATCAGCAGCCCGGTCGAGGTGAGCGCCTCGCCTTCGATCTGCGGCGCAACACTGAACTCGATCCGCAGAACCTTGCCCGGCGGCTTGGCCGCGGCTGCGAGCGCCGCGACACGATCGCTCAGCTCTTCCGTCGCACGCCGGCTCTTGGCGGGATACCACAGCACGTAGATACCGGTGGTCCACTTCGCGAAGGCCGCGGCGAAGCGATCGGCGAGCCGCTCGAACTCATCCTTCGCCTCGAACGCCGGATCGATCAGCACCACGCCCCGGCGCTCGTTCGGCGGCACGAAGGCGGGCAGGGCGACCCAGCCGTCGAGATCGACGACACGGGCCTGGGTGTCGCGGCGCAACTGATCGATCAACTGCTTGCGGGGGATCGGCGCGAGCTCGCACAGGGTCATGCGGTCCTGCGGCCGCAGCAGCGCGCGCGCGATCAGCGGTGAGCCGGGATAGGCGACCAGTTCGGCCTTGGGATTGAACGATCGGACGATATCCAGATAGGGCTGGACCAGCGCATAGGCCTGATCCGACAGCCGCGCCTGCAGCACGCGGGCGATGCCGGTGAGATACTCGCCGCTGCGCGTCGCCTCGTCGCCGGTGAGGTCATACAGGCCGGCGCCGGCATGGGTGTCGATCACCCGGAACGCGGCGGGCTTCTCCTGGAGGTAGACCAGGATGCGCGTCAGCACGATGTGCTTGATGACGTCGGCGAAGCCGCCGGCGTGGAAGGCGTGTCGGTAGTTCATGCCATCCGGGTTACGCCGTTCCGCGTCAAAAGGGTACCCCGTCGATGCGCCGGATGCCCTCCGGAGAGCCGCGGATGAGCGCCGCCGCAGGAGGCGCCGCAGGCCGACGCGCTGCGTCGCCCCGATTCGCAGCCGCTAGCCGCCGCGGACCGGCGGCATGTTGACCTCGTCGCGCCGGCAGGCCTGCCGGTCGATCTCGTCGCAGTTGCGAAACTCCAGATCCTTCGACAGACAGATCCGGACCTCGCTCAGCCTGGTGCGATTGCAGGTGACGGCAATGCCCGATGTCGTGAGCTTGGGGTTGGCCTTGATGAAGGCCTCCTCGATCGCCGCCGGCGCCACCGTCTTGGCCTCCGCGAGATCGAGGAATTCCGGGGGGATCTTGATGGCGGCGCGGGCCTTGCGGATGGCTTCGAAATAGGCCTTCGCCGACACGCCGGCGCAGGTGCCGTGCTTGTCCCACTCGTTGTAGATCAGGCCCGGCGCCGGCATCAGGTCGAGCATCGAGGTCATGATGTTGCGCGGCAGGCGCGGCGCCGGCTGCTCGCAATATTCGGGGTAGCCGTTCTCGTATTGCGGCCACAGCCCGTGCACGACGAACGAGTACGGTCGGCCGCTGCATTGCTGGGACCGGCTGCCGCGACCGCCGCGCTCCTCGGCTTCGGCGCAGTACGAGGGCGACCACGACAACGAGAGAACGTAGAAGTCGAACGCGCCCGGCGCATTCTGGCGGCGGTCCTGCGCCTCGGCGGCGCCAGCCGTGAGCACACCGAGCAAGAGGGCAAAGCAGGCGATCGTTCTGGACAACAGGACGGCAGGTCGGCACAGGCAATCGAACATGGCGTACTCCCCGGACAATGCCATGAGCCTACCAGCGCGCGGGAACATTTCAAGAACAAAAATGGCTGCCCCGAGGCAGCCATTCGTCAGCCGGCCGCCCGCGCGAGCGGCCGATACGCCGGGAAAGGCAAATCAGGGCTTGGCGGCGCGGCAGGCCGGATTGAAGGCCCAGTTGCGATCGAGGCCGACGACGCAGAACTCGACGCCCTGGTCATAGCCGGCGAAGCCGCCATCCTCGATGATCGAGAAGTTGACGGTGCGCGCCTTGCCGTCGCTGATCATCACGCTGCCGGTGCAGAAGCGACGCGGAATGTTGTCGGACTGCCAGGGCCGGAAGGCGATCTCATGGACATTGGCGACGCCGGTGATCGTCAGCGAGGAATTCCAGAAGGTGCTCTCCTTGTCCTGGAATCGCGAGACGATGGTCGGAATGGCCGCCTCGCAAGGCGCGACCCGGCCTTCGTATTTCGGACCGGACAGCCAGAAGTTCATCTCGAGCGGGTTGGCGGCCTGAGCCGGGGCGATGGCGACGATGGCGGCAAGCAGCGCGCCACAGGCGGCGCCGAACATCTTGAAAGGTGAGCTGAAGTCGCGCATGGGCCGTCCGCAAGGCTGATCCGGGAGCGTGGACCGTGCCGCGGCGGCCACAGGAGGTCAAGTGCAACGCGGCAACACTCCACGATTAGTCCTGTTAACGTGAGGCCGGTGTTCTTTTCTTGACCGGACAGGACCTTTAGAATGGCAGGCCAGATCGAGGAGAATGCAATGCGGACGCTGATGGCCGGATTCGTGAAGACTGCAGGCCTCGTGGCCGCTGGGATGGTGCTGGTTGCCGCGTCCGCCCAGGCCGACGTGGTGCCGCCCTTCAAGGGCAACGACACCGGCGGCATCATCGCCTTCCAGCTGGCCCAGACCACGGATGCGCGCCAGCTCGCGGTCGATCATTGCGCCTCCTACGGCAAGGTCGCGAAGTTCCGCGCCGTCGATGCGCGTTACGGTGGCTACGTTTCGTTCGCCTGCCGCTGGGTGCCCTATGGCTCGGCGCAGCGGCCGCTGCGGACGCTGTACTGACCTTCCATCAACTGCCGTTCTCCCAATTGCCACTTTTCTGCGGCATTCGCTCCGGCATCGATCAACGAGCCGGAACGGGGCATATGACCTGCACACGCATCGCAATTGGGCTGTTGGCCTGCTGCCTCCTGGGCGTGACCGCGAGCCATGAGGCACGGGCCGTCGACCTGCCGGTGCGCAAGGCCGGCCTGTGGGAGCTGAAGATGATCAGATCCGGCGGTCAGCTGCCGGAGGCGACGATGCAGCACTGCACCGACGCGGCCACCGACAAGGAGATGAACAACTTCGCCTCGCCGATGGCGCAGCAGGTCTGCTCCAAGCAGGACATCCAGAAGACCGCGACCGGCTACGTCTCCGATTCGGTCTGCAATTTCGGCGGCATCAATACGACGTCGCATGCCGACATCACCGGCGACTTCAACTCGGCCTATACGGTGAAGACGATGTCGCGCGTCACGGGCGGCGCCGCCGGCACCGGGGTGAAGGACACCGCGATGACGATCGAGGCCAGATGGCTCGGCGCCTGCAAGCCCGACCAGAAGCCCGGCGACATCGTGATGCCCGGCGGCATGAAGATGAACGTCAAGGACATGGCCAAGCTGAAGGCCCTGATCCCGGGCGTGAAGCAGTAGGCGGGCGCTCGTTGCGCGTGGTGGGCGCAGCGACGTGGATCGTCGCTCATTCGCGGACGTTGAGCATGATCTTCCCGATGTGCCGGCTCGTCTCCATGCGTTCGTGCGCATCGGCTGCCTCGGACAGGCGATAGGTGCTGTCGATGTGCGGCCGAATGGCCGTTCCGAGCAGGGGCGAGATGCGCTGCCGCAGCTTGCTTGCGAGGCGGCGTTTGATATCGAGTGACGTCGACCGCAGGAATGCGCCGGTGATGCTGGCCCGGCGCGCCATCAGGCTGCGCAGCGGCACCGCCAGCTCCTTGCCATGTCCGGCCGAGAGCAGGGCGATCCGTCCGCCCATCGCGAGCGCCGCAAGGTCCTGCGCGATGTGAGTGCCGGCGGAGGTGTCGAGGATGCAGTCGACGCCGCGCTTCCCCGTCGCCGCGCGGATCTGCTCGGCGAGATCGGGATCGGCATAGTCGAACACGGCGCCGCAGCCGAGCCCGAGTGCCAGGGCGCGCTTCTCTGCGGTGCCGGCGGTGGCAATGACGGGATGACCCAGCGCGCGCAGGAGCTGGATCGCTATCGTGCCGACGCCGCTGCTTCCGCCATGAATCAGGGCCGTCTCGCCGGGCGCCATGCGCATCAGCTCGAAGAAGTTGAACCAGGTCGTGAACAGCGCCTCGGGCAGGCCGGCGCCTTGGATCAAGTCGAGGCCGCTCGGCAAGTCCAGTGCAAGATGCTGGTCGGTGGCGACGTATTGCGCGTATGAACCGCCGTCGGTCAGTGCGATCACCGCTCTACCCAGCCGTTCCGGGGAAACGTTGGCGCCGCAGGCCACGATGCGCCCCGAGGCTTCCAATCCCGGTATGGGATTGGGCTCCCGCAACGGCCCGGCAGCGCGCTGGTTGCAGTCATGACGGTTGATGCCGGCGGCTGCGACCTCGATCAGCACATCGTCTGGTCCGAGGCGCGGCACCGGCCAGTCCTGTCGCTCCGACAGGACCTCCGGGCCGCCCGCGGCGGTGATGATGACGGCGCGCTGATCGTCCGGAATCATGCTTGGTCGCTCATGTGCTCACTTGCTGACCAGGCTGCACTTGCTGCGGTCGAGCGGGCGAAACGCCTGATCGGGGGCGATCTTCGTCACCAGCTTGACGAAGTCCCAGGGGCGCTTCGATTCGGCGGGGGTCTTGACCTGGACCAGATACAGGTCGTGCACCATGCGCTGGTCGTCGCGGATCTGGCCGTGGTCCGCATAGGCATCCGAGACCGGCGTGGCTTTCATTCGGGCCATCACAGTTGCGCCGTCGTCGCTGTCGGCATCCTTCACCGCCTGCAGATAGTGCCGCACGGCCGAATAGACCCCGGCCTGGATCTGTGACGGCATCGCCTTCCGGCGCGCGTAGAACGCGTCGGAGAAGCGGCGCGCGGCGGGAGAGGCATCCTCGAAGAAGCTGGTGACGATGAGATCGCCCTGCGTCGCCTTGAGGCCGATGGCCTCGATGTCGACGTTCTGGAACGACATCGGCACGATCTTCATGCCCTGGGCCGCAAGCCCGAATTCCTCGGCCTGCTTGATGGCCGTGGCATTGTCGCCGGCGACGTTGAGCGCCAGGATCTTGGCGCCGGAGGCCTGGGCCTGCAGCAGGAACGAGCCGTAATCCGGCGTGCCGAGCTGCGCCTTGACGCTGCCGGCGACCGTGCCGCCGAGCTCGGCGATGCGGGCGCGCGCGGTTGCCTCGACCGAATGGCCGAATGCGTAGTCGCCGGTGATGAAGAACCACGGCTCCTTGCTGGTCTGCATGATGCCCGACACGACGGCTGTCGCGGTCGAATAGGCGTCGTGCGTCCATTGCACCGAGGTCGGGGCGCAGGCCTCGTCGGTGAGCTGATTGGCGCCGGCCCCGGAGATGAGAAAGATCTTGCCGTTGCTGCGCACCAGCTCCTGGACGCCAAGGGCCGCGCCGGAGCTGCCGCCGTCGGCGATCGCCTGCACACCGTCCTGCTCGAACCAGCGCCGGGCGATCGCGACCGCGATATCCGGCTTGTTCTGATGATCGGCCTGAAGGATTTCGATCGGCCTGCCGTTGATCTTGCCACCGAACTCATCAGCGGCCATCCGGGCCGCTTCCACGGAGCCGGGCCCCATCGCGGTCGCGAAGATGCCGGTCATGTCGGTGAGCACACCGATACGGATGGCACCCGCCTTGATTTCGGCCTGCGCGGATGAGCCTGCAAGCAGCAGCAGGCCAGCGATGCTGGATCTGAGACAGCGCGACATGATGATCCTCCCCGGATTTGAAGATTTGGTTTTTTGTCGTGTTTGATTGGTGCGCCTCGCGGTTCTCCGCGAGGCGGAAACGTCAGGCTTCCAGTTCGGCAGTCACGGGATTGCGCAGCGCGCCGATGCCCGAGATTTCGACCTCGACCGTATCGCCGGGCTTCATGAACAGAGGCGGGGTGCGCTTGAAGCCGACGCCTCCCGGCGTGCCGGTGACGATCACGTCCCCGGGCAGCAAGGTCATGATCGTCGAGCAATAGACGATCAGATCGGGCACGTCGGTGATGAGGAGATCCGTGGTGGTCCGCTGCACGGTCTCGCCATTGAGGCGGGTCTGCAGCGTCAGCTTGGACGGGTCGGGAATTTCGTCGGCGGTGACCAGCCAGGGGCCAAATGCGCCGGACTGATCGAAGGTCTTGCCCGACAGGAATTGCGACGTGTGGCGTTGCCAGTCGCGGATGCTGCCTTCATTGTAGCAGGAATAGCCGGCGATGTGCGTGAGCGCGTCCTCGCGCCGGACATGCCGGCCGGCTTTCCCGATCACGAGCGCGAGTTCGCCCTCATAGTCGAAATGATCGGAGACACCAGGGCGAATGACCGGTTGCAGATGTCCCACCTGGCTGGTCGGAAAGCGCGCGAACAGCGCGGGCTTCTCGGTGACCGTTCGTCCGGTCTCTGCGACGTGGTCGCGATAGTTCAGGCCGACGCAGATGATTTTGCCGGGATCGGGGATGACGGGCGCGAAGGTGATCGCATCGAGCGGATAGTCGGGCGGTTCGGAGGTGAGCAGCGCGGCGGCGTCGCGAAGCGCATCCGCCTCGAGCAGCGCGCGCAGGCTCTTCGCCGGGAGCCGCCGGCCGAGGTCGACGACACCGTCTCCCTTCACCGCGCCGTAACCGGCACGCCCGTCGATCACAAAGGAAACCAGCTTCATACGTGAACCCTCTCAAAAAGAACGGAAACGCTCAGGCCGCGCTCGGCAGCGGTGCGAGGAAGGCGAGGCCTGACAACAGCGCCGCGGGATCTTCGCCCATGCGGACAGCACCCAGGATGTAGCGGTCGGGGCGCATCAGCACGGCGTCGAAGCCGTGCTGATCGAGCCAGCCGTCGAGGCCGCCAGCTTCCTCGCCGCAAATGACGGCGACGTCGGCGGCCGTCAGGCGGGCATGATGCTGCTCGATCATTGCGGTCCCGAGACCGGACCGGCATAGCAGCGCGAAGCGATAGCCGACGCGGTCGTCGCTGCGGCCGTGATCACGGCTGCGGAATTGCGGCGCCAGCTTTCCCGTCATGCTGCGTTCGCCGCAGGCAAGGCCCGGGCCGAGCACTGGCTTCTGCACGTCGAGCTTGAGCTGGCCGTCGCCCTGTGCCGTGCCGGTCGCAAGCGCCGCCTCGACCGCCTTGGTGTTGATCAGCCCACCCAGCCGGATCGCGAGCTCGATGAATTCGCGCACATGCGGCGCGCGCTCGCTCTGATAGGTGTCGAGAAGATCAGGCGTCGCCTTCCCGGCAATCACAAGCGCCAGCTTCCATGCGAGGTTGGCTGCGTCGCGAATGCCGGCACACATGCCCTGACCGAGGAAAGGCGGGGTCTGATGCGCGGAATCGCCTGCGAGCAGGAACCGTCCGGCACGCCATTGCTGGGCGACCGCGGAGTGGAATGTGTAGACGGCGGCGCGTTCGATCTCGGCCTCTGCGGGCCGGAGCCAGGGCGAGAGCAGCTCCCACACGCGAGCCGGTTGGGTGATCTCGACCCCGTCCTCGTCAGGACGAACCGTGATCTCCCACCGGCGCCGGTTGCCGGTGCCGCGAATATAGGTTGCGGGACGCTGCGGGTTGCAGTGCTGGACGCTGAAATCGCCGAGATCGGGCCGCTCCTCCCTCAGCAGCACGTCGCAGACGAGCCAGCGCTCGTGAAAGCCGAGATCGTCCAGCGCCGAGCCGATGAAGCGGCGCACCAGCGAACGTGCACCGTCGCAGCCGATGACATAGGCGCAGGAGATGTCGACGAGCCGGCCGGTGCCGAGGTCCTCATAGCGAACGCGCGCCCCCTCGCGGTCCTGCTCGAGCGCGAACACATCACAGCGCGTGCGCAGCTCGACATGAGGCCAGCGCTCGAGTCCCTTGTTGAGCACGTTTTCGAGATCGGGCTGGTGGAATCGGTAGCTCAGATTCCAGCCCATCGCGGTCGGCTCGCTGGGGCGCGGCCAGTCGAGCAGCAATCGTCCCCCCGCATCGACGAAGCGCATGCCGGGACTCAATGTAAGGTGGGGCAGGATGGCGTCGGCAAGGCCGATGGTCTGGAACACGCGCATGCATTCGTCGTCGAAATGCACCGCGCGCGGCAAATGATAGGCCTTGGCTTCGCGCTCCAGGATCAGCGTGCGGATGCCGCACAGGCCGAGCAGGTTGGCGAGCGTCGAGCCCACGGGCCCGCGACCGACGATGACGACGTCGAAGCTTCCGGAATGTGCGGCCATGTTGCTCATGGCCGCATCTGTTCCGCAACCGCCTCGCACCTTCAAGGCGCGGTCACGAACTGTCCGCGCAGCGGACGCTCAGGCCTGGACGGGGATCGCGGCCGCGGCGTCGCGCAATGGGGCCGCGTACTGAGCGACAGCCTCCTCGAGGGTCATGGCGGAGCGGATCCAGATGATCGAAATGCAGCCGAACACGACGTCGCCCCGCACGATCGGCACCGCGATCGACGACGTCTTCGGATTGAATTCGCCCTCGTTGCGGATCGCATAGCCGCGCTGAGACGTTTCCGTTATCATGCGCTGCAGCCGCTCGGGCGCCAGGAAGAAGAGGTCCTCGGCATCCTCGATGCGTCGCAGATGGTTGATGATGAGGTCCCGCTCTGCGGGCGGGCAGGAGGCCAGATAGGCCCGGCCGGCCGAGGTGTGCAGCATCGGCAGCCGCTTGCCGATCATGCTGCGATCGATCGAGAGCGGGCTGCGCGCATGCGTGGTCTCCTGGATGACCATCGCGCCGTTCTCATAAGTCGACAGATCGACCGGCCAAATCAGGCTGCGGCTGAGCTCGGCGAGATAGGGCGCGGCGACCTGGCAGATGAAGATGCCGGGATCATAGCCGTCGCCGAGGCTCAACGCGTGGCGCGTGACCCGGAAGCGGTCGTCGCTGGCGCTGCGCGCGACGTAGCCGAGTTCCTCGAGTGTTTCGAGCAACCGATAGACCGTGGGCCGCGGCAGATCGAGCTGGCGCGCCACGTCGCCGGCGCGGATGCCCCCGGACCGATTGACCGCGCGCAGCACGTCGAGCCCCCGCTTGAAGGCGCGGACACCCTCCGCAGGACGGGCCTGCGGAGATCGCGTCCGTTGCTTGGACACTTGGAAAATCCTCCCTGTTCTTCGTTTCCGTCCGCCGATACCGTCTTGAGAACGCGAGCCGGATGCAGGGGCGGCAGTCTACTGCAGGACCGCGCGGAGCTGATACGAAATTCCGCCCGCGCCTTTCGGGAGAAAACAAGATGGAAATAACGGCGCTCGGTTACATCGGCATCAAGTCGTCTCAAGCGGAGCAGTGGGGACGCATGGCGACCGAGCTCCTCGGGATGCAGCGCGTGGATCGCGCGGCCAGCGTGCAGGCCTATCGGATGGATGATCGCAAGCAGCGGCTGATCGTCGATGGCAGCGGCGATGGCGGGCTCGCCGTCATGGGCTGGGAGGTCGGCGACGCTGCCGCGCTCGCGCGGCTCGCGAGCCGTCTCGACGACAACGGCGTGAAGGTGGCCCGCGGTTCGCAGGCACTGGCCGACGAGCGTCATGTTAGCGAGCTGATCTGCTTTCAGGATCCCGCTGGCAACACGATCGAGGTGTTCTGGGGGGCAGCCGTCGCCTCGGATCCCTTCAGGCCGGGACGTCCGATCTCCGGCTTTCGCACCGGGCCGCTCGGCATGGGGCACGTCGTGCTCAACGTCGAGGACGTCGAGCCGCTGCTGCGGTTCTATCGCGACCTGCTCGGCTTCAAGGTGTCCGACTTCGGCCTGACGCCGTACAAGCTCTATTTCTTCCACGTCAACGGCCGTCACCACAGCTTCGCGATGGTCGGCTCCGGTCGCCGCACACTGCATCACTTCATGGTGGAGCTAGGTAGTCTCGACGACGTCGGCCAGGGCTACGACCTGGCACAGCTCGACGACGGGCGCGTGGCCTACACGCTGGGCCGTCACACCAACGACCACATGACCTCGTTCTACGTCAACACGCCCTCCGGCTTCTTCATCGAATATGGCTGGGGCGGCCGGGTGATCGATCCCGCGACGTGGCAGCCGCATGAGACCTTCGACGGCCCGTCGCTGTGGGGGCACGAGCGATTGTACCTGCCGGACGAGCAGCGCAAGCGCATGCGTGACATGCGGCTGTCCGCCGCCGCACGCGGCGTCCGCGTGCCGGACCCACGCGTTCCGCCGCTGAACTGCGCCTGGCTCGACGCCGTGATCGCGCAGGAATGAGCTGTGCGGCGCGCTACACCGGAATGCGCACGCTCGCCCGCAACCCGCCCATCGGGCTGTCGCCGAGGGTGATGTCGCCGCCATGGGAGCGGGCGATGTCGCGGGCGATGGCGAGGCCGAGGCCGGTGCCGCCCTCGTCCTGGTTGCGCGCGTCGTCGAGGCGCAGGAATGGCTTGAACACCTCCTCGCGCATGTCGGCCGGGATGCCCGGGCCGTCATCGTCGACGGTGATGGTGAGGTAGCGGTGGTCGCGGTGGCCGGTGATGGCGATCGCGTCGGCATGGCGGGCGGCATTCGAGACGAGGTTGCCGAGGCAGCGCTTCAGCGCCTGCGGCTTCACGGTCACCACCGGCAGGCCGTGGAACGACACCGTGGCGGAATGGCCGTTGCGCTCGGCGTCGCCGCGCAGCTCCTCGAGCGCGTTGGAGATGTCGGTCGGCTGCGCGATCTCGCCATTGTCGCCGCGCGCGAAGGCAAGATAATCCTCCAGCATGTGCGACATCTCGTCGACGTCCTTGCGCATGGCGTCGATCTCGGGACTGTCGCCGAGCAGCGCCAGCTCCAGCTTGAAGCGCGTCAGGATGGTGCGCAGATCGTGGCTGACGCCGGCCAGCATCGCCGTGCGTTGCTCCAGGGTGCGCTCGATGCGCGCCTTCATCTCCAGGAAGGCATGCGCCGCGCGCCGCACCTCGCGCGCGCCGCGCGGCCGGAAGTTCGGCACCTCGCGGCCCTTGCCGAAACTCTCGGCGGCGTCGGCAAGGCGCAGGATCGGCTTGATCTGGTTGCGCAGGAACAGCACCGAGACGATCAGCAGGATCGACGACGTCCCGACCATCCAGAACAGGAAGATGTCGGTGTTCGACGCATAGGCGGCGCCACGCTGCGCGAACACGCGCATCACGGCATCATCGAGCGCGATGCGGATCTCGACCAGGTTGGAGCGGCCGACGGTGTCGATCCAGAACGGTCGGCTGATCTGGCGGCCGATCTGGCTCGACAGCGACTGGTCGAGCAGGTTGAAGAACGGTTTTGGCCCCGGCGGCGGCATGTCGCCGGCCGGCAGGAAGTCGACCACCAAATTGAGCCGCTGCTGCGCGATCCGGCGCAGCATGGTGCGGTCCTTGTCCTGCGGATAGCCCTTGTAGATGTCGATCAGCGCGGCGACGTCCTGCACCACGGCGGCGGACAGCCGTCGTGTCACCGTGTTCCAGTGCCGCTCCATGAACACGCCCGCGACCACCGTCTGCAGGATCACCATCGGCACGATCATGATCAGCAGCGCGCGCGCATAGAGGCCGGTCGGCATCCAGCCCTTGAACGCGTTGCCGACGATGCTGTTGGCGCGCGAGACGCGGCGGGATGCGGTGCGGATGAGGGTGAGGCCGGTGTCGAGCGTGCTCATGCTGGGACGCCCTCGCTGCTTCCGTCATTGCGAGGAGCGAAGCGACGAAGCAATCCAGAGTCATCGCGGGCCTCTGGATTGCTTCGTCGCGCTCGCAATGACGTCGAGACCTTCACCTGCACCGCCTCAGCCCGTCACCATCAACCGATAGCCGATGCCGCGCACGGCCTGCAGGAACAGCGGGTTGGCCGGATCGCTTTCGAGCTTGCGGCGCAGGCGGTTGATCTGGACGTCGACCGCGCGCTCGTTGACGGTGCCGTTGCCGGTCAGCGCGCCGCGCGGCACGGTCTCGCCGCGGGCATTGGCGAGGATGCGCAGCATCTCGCGCTCGCGGTCGGTGAGGTGGACGATCTCCTCGCCCTGCTTCAGCTCGCCGCGCGCCAGATGATAGACGAACGGGCCGAACGCGATCTGCTCGACGACTTCCTCCGCCGGCGGCGGCGCGGCGCGCTTGAGGATGTTGCCGATGCGCAGCGCGAGCTCTCGCGGTTCGAAAGGCTTTGCGACGTAGTCGTCGGCGCCGAGCTGCAGGCCCTCGATACGGCTGTCGGGCTCAGCGCGCGCGGTCAGCATCACGATCGGCACCGACGATTGCGTGCGGATGAAGCGGGCGAGGTCGAAGCCGCTTTCGCCGGGCATCATCACGTCGAGGATCAGGAGATCGAAATGCAGCCCGGTGAGCTTGGCGCGGGCATCGCTTGCGCTCGCTGCCGTGGTGACGCGATAGCCTTCGCCGCGCAGGAAGCGCGACAACAGATCGCGGATGCGGCGGTCGTCGTCGACGAGCAGGAGATGCGGTGCGTCGTCGGCCGGCGTCTGCGGCGGATGCGGTGCGATGGCGGCGATCGTCACGGTCACTCCTTGGCGGCGGCGACAGGCGTCTTGAAGATGGCTTCCAGCACTTTGTCCGGATCGTCGCGATCGATCATCGCGCGCAGGAACTGCCGGACCTTTTCGGCGCCGGCCGGCCCGATCTGCTCCAGCGCATGATCGATGCGCCGCGTCTGCAGCCCGGCCAGCTTGGCGACCAGCGCCTCGCCCTTCGGCGTGGCGAAAAGAAGGCGCTGGCGGCGGTCGTTGTTGCCCGTCTTCTGCACGATGTAGCCCTCGTCCAGCAGCTGCTTGAGCACGCGGCCGAGCGACTGCTTGGTGATGCGCAGAACGTCGAGCAGATCGGCGACCTTCAGGCCGGGATAGCGTGTGACGAAATGCATCACGCGGTGATGCGCGCGGCCGAATCCGAACGCTTCCAGCTCGTGGTCGGCATCGCCCACGAAGTCGCGATAGGCGAAGAACAAGAGCTCGATGATGTCCCAGCGCAGCGGCTCGCCGGCCGTCGCGGAGGGCTCAGCCGCGCGCAGCTCGGGGCTCAACGTCGGAGACGAGAAATTTATGTCAGCCATATTGACGTTTCTGCGGTTCAATGTTACAAAACAATCGCCCACTGCGAAATTTTAGATCGCTTCATCGGCGGGCAATGGTCTCCAGGCGTGTCTCAACGGGCCGTAGGCAACCCCGACGGGCATCCTTGGGCGACGTATCGAACAACCGTGTGATGTCGAGCGGCATTTCGGCAAACCATACTGGACTTCTGCCGGGCGCAAAAGCATGTCCTGTGGTGGCATGCTTGCCCGGTGACCGGCTCAAAGCCGGTCGCGGCAGGTCCGAAATTCAGAAAGCCGACTGGCCCGATCGGACGGGTCGGCGCCAGAACTCGCGAATGGCGATCAGAGCGGGGGAAGCAAGGACATGACTTTGACATTCGACATCAAGCCGACGACGAACCCGACCTCCGACCAGGAGCGCGCGGCCAAGCTCGCCAACCCGGGCTTCGGCCGGGTGTTCACCGATCACATGGCCGTGGTCCAGTACAGCCAGGACAAGGGCTGGCACAGTGCGCGGGTCGAATCCCGCGCCAACTTCCCGCTCGATCCGGCCGCGGCCGTCCTGCATTATGCGCAGGAGATCTTCGAGGGCCTGAAGGCCTACAAGCGCGACGATGGCGGCGTGAACCTGTTCCGCCCCGATGCCAATGCCAAGCGGTTTTGGAATTCGGCCGAGCGCATGGCGATGGCGCAACTGCCCGAGGCGGTCTTCATCGAGGCGGTCGAGCAGCTCGTCCGCATCGACCGCGCCTGGATCCCGGGCGGTGAGGGCAGCCTGTATCTGCGCCCGTTCATGATCGCCAACGAGGTGTTCCTCGGCGTGAAGCCGTCGGCGGAATACATCTTCGCGGTGATCGCCTCGCCGGTCGGCTCCTATTTCAAGGGCGGCCCAGCGCCGGTCTCGATCTGGGTCTCGGAGAACTACACCCGCGCCGCGGTCGGCGGCACGGGCGGCGTCAAATGCGGCGGCAATTATGCCGCGAGCCTCAAGGCGCAGGCCGAGGCGATCGCGCATGGCTGCGACCAGGTGGTGTTCCTGGACGCGATCGAGCGCCGCTATGTCGAGGAGCTCGGCGGCATGAACGTGTTCTTCGTGTTCGACGACGGCTCGCTGTCGACGCCGCCGCTCGGCACCATTCTGCCCGGCATCACCCGCGATTCCATCATCAAGCTGGCGCGCGACGCCGGCCGTGAGGTGCGCGAGGAGGCGTACTCGATCGACCAGTGGCGGGCGGACGCCAAGAGCGGCAAGCTGAAGGAGGCGTTCGCCTGCGGCACCGCCGCGGTGATCTCGCCGATCGGCAAGGTGTGCTCGGCGAGCGGCGACGTCCTGATCAACGGCGGCGAGGCCGGCCCGGTCGCCATGGGCCTGCGCAAGCAGCTCGTCGACATCCAGTACGGCCGCAGCCCCGATCCGCATCAGTGGATCAGGGATGTGAAGTAGGGGCAGGGCTCGCTTGCGCTTGCAGGTTCTGGGCACAGTCTAGCCGTGATGACGGTTTGCTCCCTCCCCCGCTTGCGGGGGAGGGCTGGGGAGGGGGAAGCCCCGTAAAGACTGCCGCTGGGGCGCCCCCACCCCAACCCTCCCCCGCAAGCGGGGGAGGGGCGCACTGAATGCGCGGCGCAAGCTTGGCTCTTACTGAAATGCTGGAAACGGTGCCACGCGCCAGCGTGTGATCGGCCTTCGGGTTGCCGCCCCGGGCCCCGGCTGCTACCAACCAAGCAACGCATTCCATCCCGTAGGGTGGGCAAAGGGCCGCGTAGCGGACCGTGCCCACCACTTCGGCGTTTATCAGCCATGGTGGGCACGCTGCGCTTGGCCCACCCTACGTACCGGTCCCTATGTCCGACAAACCGAAGAAATCGCAGAAGCTCAAGGCGCGGCTGCCGCGCGGGCTGGAGGATCGCGGCCCCGCGGCGATCGCCGCGACGCGCGAGATGGTCGAGAAGATCCGCGCCGTCTACGAGCGCTACGGCTTCGAGCCGGTGGAGACGCCGGCGTTCGAATACACCGACGCGCTCGGCAAGTTCCTGCCTGACCAGGATCGTCCGAACGAGGGCGTGTTCTCGTTCCAGGACGATGACGAGCAGTGGATCTCGCTGCGCTACGACCTGACCGCGCCGCTCGCGCGCTACGTCGCCGAGAATTTCGACGCGCTGCCGAAGCCGTATCGCAGCTATCGCGCCGGCTACGTCTTCCGCAACGAGAAGCCCGGCCCCGGCCGCTTCCGCCAGTTCATGCAGTTTGACGCCGACACGGTCGGCTCCGGCTCGCCGGCAGCGGACGCCGAGATGTGCATGATGGCTGCCGACACCATGGAGGCGCTGGGGATTCCGCGCGGCTCGTATGTCGTGAAGGTCAACAACCGCAAGGTGCTCGATGGCGTGATGGAGGCGATCGGCATCGGCGGTGATGAGCACGTGGGCCGTCGGCTGACGGTGCTCAGGGCAATCGACAAGGCCGACAAGTTTCCGATTTCAGAGATCAAGAAGCTGCTCGGCGAGGGCCGCTGGGACGGCGGCGAGGTCGGCAAGGGGGATTTCACCAAGGGCGCGGGCCTGACTGAAAGTCAGATCGACGCCCTGCTGGCCTTCTTCGAGATGAAGGTCGCGGAGCCGCAAATCCAAGGTGAGGAGCAGGATCTGCAGTTCAACGCCCAGGTCTTGGCGAGCGTTGCTCAGCAGACATTGTTCATGTCCTCGCCGGCCTATGTGGAAGGCGTCGACGAGCTGACCGAGATCGCCAGGCTGTGCAGCGCTGCCGGTTACGGTTACAGCCGGGTCCGCGTCGAACCCTCCGTCGTCCGCGGTCTCGAATACTACACTGGCCCTGTCTACGAAGTCGAACTCCTGCTCGAGACCAAGGACGAGAAGGGCCGTCCAGTGCGCTTCGGCTCGGTCGGCGGCGGCGGGCGCTATGATGGTCTCGTCTCGCGCTTCCGCGGCGAGCCGGTGCCGGCGACCGGATTCTCGATCGGCGTGTCGCGCCTGCAGGCGGCGCTGACGATGCTCGGCAAGCTCGACACGCGCCCCGCCTTCGGGCCCGTGGTCGTCACCGTGTTCGATCGCGACCGCGTCGCCGACTATCAGAAGATAGTGTCGACCTTGCGTAGTCACGGCATCCGCGCCGAGCTCTATCTCGGCAATCCGAAGAACATGGGCAACCAGCTCAAATATGCTGATCGCCGCAACGCGCCCTGCGTCATCATCCAGGGCAGTGACGAGAAGGCGCGCGGCGAGGTGCAGATCAAGGACCTGATCGAGGGCGCCAAGGCGGCCGCCGCGATCGCCTCCAACCAGGAATGGCGCGAGAGCCGCCCGGCGCAGGTCTCAGCCAAGGAGGACGAACTGGTCGCCGCCGTCCGCGAGGTGCTCGCGCGCCACGACGTGAGCTGGGGATAACAAGACTCGTCATACGCGGGCTAGACCCGCGTATCCATCTCTTCAAACGACGCCATCGATTTCAGAAGATGGATCGCCGGGGCAAGCCCGGCGATGACGCAGCAGAGACAACAACAGGGAGCAACGAATGCCCGAGATCACCGTGAGCATGGCCGCCGGCCGCACCGACGAGCAGAAGGCCAACATGATGCGCGACATCACCAAGGCGCTGGTGACGCATCTCGGCGTCGATCCGGAAGCGGTGGTGATCCAGATCAACGAGGCGCCGCTGACGCACAAGATGAAGGGCGGCAAAACCTTCGTCGAGCGCCTGGCCGAGCAGAAGAAGTGACACGAGAGCGTCATTCCGGGATGGTTCGCAGGACCAGACCCGGCATCTCGAGATTCCGGGTTCGCGCTTCGCGCGCCCCGGAATGACCGGAGCAGTCATGGACGCACGTGAAATCATCAAGCCGGGGATGCGCGCCGAGCGTCTGCTGGTGGTGCCGCCGGAGCGCACCGTCGGGCATTTCGTACCGCACATGCCGATGGTCTATGCGACGCCGATGATGATCCTGGAGATGGAGATGACGTCGGGCGACGCCATCAACCCGGCACTGCCGCCGGGCTGGGTCACGGTCGGCACCGAGGTCAACGTCCGCCATCTCGCGGCCTCGCCGGTCGGCGCGACCATCCGCACGGTCGCCGAGGTGATCGAGGTCGAGCGCCGCGTCATCCGCTTCTCGGTCGAGGCCTATCATGGCGACGTGAAGATCGGCGACGGCCGCCACGGCCGCGGCCTCATCAATGTCGAGCAGTTCAAGAAGCGCTTCGGCGTGACGTAGCCGCTCAGCGCTAGACCGACTGGCCCGTCTTCAACAGCGAACAGCCGGTGATCCTGAGGCTGCCGTCGGGCTGGGTCCGCAACGTGTACAGAGCCTCCCACGCCTCGCCTTCGGCATCGACGATGTGCACGCGCTGCGCGATGCTGCCGTCCTCGACCTGCGCGGCGCCGAATTCGAAGCTGCGATGGCGATAGACCGGCGGATAGCCGCTTTTGACCATGCTCATGAAGATCTCGACGCTCGGAAACAGCGCCTGGATCTCCGGCGCGGCTTGGGCATAGGCGGTCGCTCCGTCGTCGCGCGCCAAAGCCTGTTCCTGGGCGCGAATGACGCTCTGCGCCGCGCTGGCGTCGGCAGCCTCGGCAGGGTGCATCAGCAGCGCCATCAGCAGGACGAGCGGCACCAGAATGCGCATGTTGTGCTCCATCGGCAGTTCAGATCGATCTATCATGCGCCACGCGCCGCCCGTGACAAGCCTGCCGTGGCGCGTCAATGTCACCGGCCGGCGGCGATCGACCGGCTGGATTGTGTCGCCATCGTCACGTCTTCGCGAGCCATGCGGCCCGCGCGGTGCCGGTGGCGATGGGACCGGCTTGATCTGGCCCGACCCGGCGCGAATCATGCATTCAGGCCGTGAACGAAGCAGGAGCCGCATGACCGATTTTTCCAGGACCCGATCGCTCTTCACGATACCTGAAGGGGTCATCTATCTCGATGGCAATTCGCTCGGCGCGCTGCCGTCGGCCGTGCCCGCCCGCGTTGGCCGCATGATCGAAGCGGAGTGGGGACAGGAGCTGATCCGCGGCTGGAACACCGCCGGATGGATGGTGCAGCCGCGCCGGGTCGGCGATCGCATCGCCCGGCTGATCGGGGCCGCGCCCGGCACGGTCGTGATGGGCGATACGCTCTCGATCAAGGTGTATCAGGCGCTCGCCGCCGCGCTGTCGCTCAATCCGGGCCGCCGCGTGATCCTGTCCGACAGCGGCAACTTCCCGTCCGATCTCTATATGGCGCAGGGCCTGGTTCGCATGCTCGGCGACCGCGCCACCTTGAAGGTGGTCGAGCCCGAGCAGGTGGAGGCGGCGATCGACGACAGCGTCGCCGTGCTGATGCTGACCGAGGTGGATTACCGCACCGGCCGCATGCACGACATGGCCGCGCTGACGAAGAAGGCGCACGCGGCCGGCGCGCTCACGGTGTGGGACCTCGCGCATTCCGCCGGCGCCGTGCCGGTCGACCTCGCCGGCGCCGAGGCCGACTTCGCGGTCGGCTGCACCTACAAATATCTCAATGGCGGGCCCGGCGCGCCGGCCTTCATCTATGTCGCGCCGCGTTACGCAGACATCGCGCCGCCGGCGTTGTCCGGCTGGATGGGGCACGAGGCGCCGTTCGCCTTCGATCTCGACTACCGCCCCGGCGGCGGCATCGAGCGCATGCGCATCGGCACGCCGCCGATCATTGCGCTCGCCGCGCTCGATGCCGCGCTCGACGCCTGGGACGGCGTGTCGATGCCGGACGTGCGCGCGGCTTCGATCGCGCTGTCGGAATTGTTCATCGCCGAGGTCGAGAAGCGCTGTCCGTCGCTGACCTTGGCGTCACCGCGTGATGCGACGCAGCGCGGTAGCCAGGTGTCGTTCCGCCACCCGGACGGCTATGCGATCATGCGCGCGCTGATCGCGCGCGGCGTGATCGGCGACTTCCGCGCGCCGGACGCGCTGCGCTTCGGCTTCACGCCGCTCTATATCGGCGAGGCCGAGGTGCGCGGCGCCGTGGGCATCCTCGCGGAGGTCCTCGACAACAGTCTGTGGGACAGGCCCGACTATCGCCAGAAGGAGCTCGTGACGTGAGCAGCGCGCCCTACGATCCCGCCACCGAGGGTGCGCGGATGAACTTCAAGGGTCGGATGTCCTATGGCGACTATCTGATGCTGGATCGCCTGCTCGATGCGCAGGCGCCGCTCTCGACCGCGCATGACGAGCTGCTGTTCATCATCCAGCACCAGACCTCCGAATTGTGGATGAAGCTCGCGATCCACGAGATCAAGGCGGCGATGGCCGCGATCGCCAAAGACGACGTGCAGCCGGCGTTCAAGATGCTGACGCGGGTGTCACGCATCTTCGAGCAGCTCAACGGCGCCTGGGACGTGCTGCGCACGATGACGCCGAGCGAGTACACGTTGTTCCGCGACAAGCTCGGCGAGTCCTCCGGCTTCCAATCGTTCCAGTATCGTTCGATCGAATTCCTGCTCGGCAACCGCAATCTCGCGATGCTGCGCCCGCATGCCCATCATCCGGAGCTGACCGCCGAGCTGGAAGCGATCCTGGCGAAGCCCAGTCTGTACGACGAAGCGCTGCGGCTGTTGGCGCGGCGCGGCTTCTTCACCGGCGCCGACGGCCAGCGCACCGACTGGCGCGGCACGCGCGCTGAGAGCGCGGAGGTCGCGGCGGCCTGGACCAGCGTCTACCGCGATCCGCAGCGGCATTGGGAGCTGTATGAGCTCGCCGAGAAGCTGGTCGATTTCGAGGATTATTTCCGCCGCTGGCGCTTCAACCACGTCACCACGGTGGAGCGCATCATCGGCTTCAAGACCGGCACCGGGGGCACCAGCGGCGTCAACTATCTGCGCAAGATGCTGGAGATCGTTTTGTTCCCCGAACTCTGGAAGCTGCGCACCGGGCTGTGAGCCCGCGCGCACATCAATCGATCAGGAGATCCTCATGCTCTATGCCGTCAAGGACTGGGACAACGCTTACGCCAACGGCCCGAACATCGCCGGCGGCGAGCGCTGGCCCGGGCTGTGGGTGGCGCCGGCGGAGAGCTATCGCGCCGACATGGTGGGGCAGGGCCGTGCCAAGCTCGACATCGCCTATGGCGCGCATGACCGGCAGCGCCTCGATCTGTTCCTGCCGGAGGGGGCGCCGAAGGGGCTCGTCGTGTTCGTGCATGGCGGCTATTGGATGCGGCTGGACAAGAGCTTCTGGTCGCATCTTGCGCGGGGGCCTATCGCGCGCGGCCATGCCGTGGCGATGCCGTCGTACCGGCTGTGTCCCGAGGTCGGCATCGCCGATATTTCGACGGATGTGGCGCAGGCCATCGCGCGCGCGATGGACGAGGTCGCAGGTCCCGTGGCTTTGACTGGCCACTCCGCCGGCGGCCATCTCGTCAGCCGCATGATCTGCCGCGGCGCGCCACTGCCGCCCGAGCGACAGGGGCGCATCACCAGCGTGGTCTCGATCTCCGGCCTGCACGATCTGCGCCCGCTGCAGCGGACCGCGATGAACGAGACGCTGCACATCGACGACGCCACGGCTGCGAAGGAGAGCCCCGCGCTGCTGGTGCCGATCGATCACGTCAAGGTCACTGCCTGGGTCGGCGGCGCCGAGCGCAACGAATTCCGCCGCCAGGCCCAATTGCTCGCGAATATCTGGATCGGGCTGGGGGCGACGACCGCGTATGTCGAGGCGCCGGATCGGCACCATTTCGATGTGATCGATGAACTGGCGGATGCGGAGAGTGGGTTGGTGCAGGCGCTGGTGGGGTGATCTCAAGTAGCGTCGATTGCAGCGCTCGCCCCGTGCTCCGTGCATGCGTTCTGCGGTGACGGCGCAGCGACCTCATCTCCCCTCCCCCTTGCGGGGAGGGGTTGGGGGTGGGGGTCCCCGGGCGCTGAACTTGACTACGTGCGCTGTCGATATTTCCCAGGATGCGAGTCCATTTGAAGCGCGGATCAGGATATCCGCTTGCGACGTGCCGGAAGCGCGTCCTGCGTCAACGATGGTGATGGTCTTCGCGGAGCCGCGGAGCTTCAGCGCTCCTCACATCGAGCGTGACTCGTGGACCCCCACCCCCGACCCCTCCCCGCAAGGGGGAGGGGAGTCCACCGTCATCGTGGCGATATCTCGAATCCGGCGCTGACCTCCTCACCGCTCCGCCACCGCATCGCCCCAGGCGTGGAAGATTTCCGTCGCGCCGCTGTTCACGTCGCCGTCCCGCATCACGATGCTGGGGCAGGCGAACTTCATCGGCATGGTTTGCACCGGCGCCGGCACGGTCTCGAACTTCGCTGTCAGCACGTCCATCACCTCCGCCGGCAGCCGGGTGTCGGCGCCGACCACGTCACCTTCGCTGGCGTCGATGCGCGGCTGGTGGATCGCCGTATCGAGATCCATGCCAAAGTCCATCACGAAGGACAGCATCTGTGCCACGGCGGGCAGGATGCGGCGGCCGCCGGAGGCGCCGAGGGCGAGGCGACGGCCATCGGCGGCCTGCGCCACCACCGGCGTGTAGTTGGTGAGGCAGCGCTTGCCCGGAGCCAGCGAGTTCGTCGTGCCGGGCGTCGGGTCGAACCACATGATGCCGTTGTTCATCATGATGCCGCTCTGCGGCGCCTGGAATTTCGAGCCGAAGCCCGACAGCAGCGTCTGCGTCACCGCCGCCATGTTGCCGTCGCGGTCCACCACCGAATAGTGCGTGGTGCAGGCCGGCGCGAGATATTCGGCGCCGAGCGCGCGCTTGCCAGGCGCATCGCCCATGTCGTTCAGCCGTTCGCGGTACGCCGACTGCACCGCCTCGGCATAGGCGATGAACGTGCTTGCATCCGGAGCCTTGCCCGATGCCGTCACGCGCGCCTGCATCAGCCGCAGCGCGTGAGCCAGCGTCGGGCCGGCCGTCAGCTCCGGCGTCGCGAACACCGTGCCGCCGCGATAGGGGATGCGCAGGGGATCGCGGACATGCGCCTCGAACGCGGCGAGGTCATCCACCGAGAGCGCGCCGCCGGCGGCCTGGATGTCGCGGGTCAGCGAGCGGGCGATGTCGCCGCGGTAGAAGTCGCGCGCGCCGGCGCTGGCAAGATGTGCCAGCGTCGCCTTCAGCTGCTCCTGCGGCAGCCGCGTCACCGCCTTGGCGCCCCATTGCGGATTCGGCGGCAAGCCATCCTTCAGATAGGCCGCGGCGCTGCCGGGATAGCGGCGCAGGTCGGCGGCGCAGCTCGAGATCATCACGGTGGTCCACCAGTCCACCAGCAAGCCCTCGGCGGCGAGCTTCACGCTCGGCGTGACGAGATCCTGCCACGGCAGCCGCGCGTAGCGGCGATGCGCCGCCTCCATGCCCGCGACGACGCCGGGCACTGCGATCGCGCCGGGGCCGTGCAGATTGCGGTCGTCCTTGACGCGGGGCCAGGGAAAGATGTCTGCCGCGACGCTGCCGTCATTGGCCAGCGGATAGTCCGCGGCATCAAGGCTGTCGGGCGCGCGCATGCCGTAGTCGATCACCTCGACGTGGTTGTCCCTGGCGCGGTACAGCAGCATGGCGCCGCCGCCGCCGAGGCCGCTCATCCACGGCTCGAGCACGCCGAGCGCAAAGCCGGTCGCCACCACGGCATCGACGCAGTCGCCGCCTGCGGCCAGCACCTCGGCCCCGACCTCGGCGGCGCGCCGTGACTGCGCCGCGACAATGCCGCCCTTGCTGGTCACCGCCGGCTTGCGGATCTGCTGACGATTGGAAAACTGATACGGCATGGCACTCCCCGATCCCGCCTGATGGTCCGGCGAATTGACACCGCCGGGCCTCGGCACACAATCGGCAACAGCGGGACGCTCCCCAGCCCGGATCGAATGACGGGGCCGCGCGTTGAGGAGATGTTTACCAATGGGTACTATGGTCTTCGGCAGACCAGATCGATCTCGATCAGCGCGTCATAGGCCAAGCCGGTGACGCCGACGCAGGTGCGGGCCGGCAGCCGGTCCGGCGGGAAGAATGAACGATAGGTTTCGTTCATCGCCGCGTAATCGCGCTTGAACTCGGTCAGGTAAATCCGAGACATCACAATATGTTCGAGGCCAAGGTTGAGACCTTGGAGGATGTACTTCAAGTTCTGCATCACCGCCTTCGTCTGATTCACGATCCCCTCCGGCAGCACGCCCGGCGCCTCCGGCGAGTCCGGCATCTGGCCGGTGACGAACACGAAGCCGTCGGTTTCGACCGCGTGGCTGAACGGCGCCACCGGCCTGGTCGCACCGGAGATCATGTGGAACTGCATAGGGATGGTCCTTTGTTCGGGGCTCGCTCGAAACACAACAACCGTCGTCATTGCGAGGAGCGAAGCGACGAAGCAATCCAGGGCCGAGCGTGACGCCCTGGATTGCTTCCGCCTTCGCTCTTCGAGCTTCGGCGAACAAGTCGCTTCGCTCGCAATGACGGAATTCCGGGACGCGGCGATTGGATCGAGAGTCAGCCCGCATCCTCGAACAGCCGCTTGCTCAGGATCGCGTGCACGCCCCAATTGCCGTCGACGACCTGCGTGACGCCGAAGTCCACCGCCGCCGACATCAGCGCGACCGCCTCGTCCTCGCTGAGGCCTTTGATGTGCATCAGGAAGCGGCGCATCTTGCGGAAGGCATCCTTCATCGCGAGGTCGAGCGAGGAGGTCGCGTAGACCTCGCTTTGGCCTTGCGCGCCGAACTCGGCGAGATAGTTCGGGTGGCTGAAGCCGGTCAGCACCCAGTCGGTCGCGGTCTCGATCAGCGGGTAAGAGAGATCGGCGAACGGCTTCCCCGCGAGCTGCGCCTTCTTGTGCAGGATGACCTGGAACGTGCCAGTCATCGAGCATTCGATCGCCGTGCCGCCGAGCTCGCCGTCGCCTTGCGTGGCGTGGGGGTCGCCGACCGACAGCAGCGCGCCGGGAACCGCGACGGGGAGATACACGGTCGCGCCCTTGCCCAGCCGCCAATTGTCAAGATTGCCGCCGAAATAGGACGGCGGAATCGAATCGACGAAGTCGACCTCGCGCGGCGCCACCGCGATCACGCCGAAATGCGGCCGCAGCGGAATGCGGATGTTGTCGAGCACGCCGTGGCGGCGCTTGATGCTGCCGGGCGCCACCGGCACACCGGGATAGTCGTAGGTCGCGTGGACGACTCCGGCCGGATCGGTCTGCGGCTCCCAGCGGTAGGAATAGAGCGCGCGCGCATGCGGCTCGGGATCGCCGGCAAAGATCTCGTAGATCGTCACCGCCTCGCGCGGCGCCGGTGCTGCAATCAGTTCGTTGTAGTGATAGCCCCACCACGCCGCGACGCTGGAGCCGAACACACGGCCTTCATGCGTCCTGCTCTTGCTTGGCCGCGGCACGATGTCGAGGATGCGAACTTCGAGCACGTCGCCGGGCTGCGCGTCCTTGATCGCGACCGGGCCGGTGCAGATGTGGACGCCAAAGCCTTCGCCGGCGCCGCGGCCGAACACGCTGGCGTCCATCGGACCGGCGCCGCGGCGGTCGACGTTCTTCTTGGCCTTGGTCCAGCCGAACACGCTGAGCGCAGCGGCATCGCCTGCGATCATCAGCTCGGGATCATCGGAGGCATGCTGGGTCAGCGTCTCCACCGTGATCGTGTCGCCGGATGCGATTTCGATCTGCGGCGGCAGCGAGCGGCTGAAATAGCCCCAATGCACCCGTTCGGCCGACACCGCGAGATGATGGTGATGCCGCCGCGCATCCTGGTCGTTGGCCGGCGCGGGTAGGGCGATGTCGCTCCTGGTTGACGCCGGCCTCTCGCAGACGCGCTGCTGCGCCAGCGCATCCTGCGGCCAGCCGCGCTGGCCGCGCGGAGTCGCCGACGTGATCGCCTGCTCGGCCTTCTGCTGCCGGAACTCGCGCGGCGACAGGCCGAAGCGGGCGCGGAAGCTGCGGCTGAAATGTGCCGAATCGGCGAAGCCGTAGCGATAGGCGATCTCCGAGATCGAATGGTTGGCTTCGGCCGGATTGGACAGGTCGGTCCAGGCCCGCTGCAGCCGCCGTTCCCTCACGTAGTGACTGAAATTATCACCAGCGCCTTCGAACAATTTCTGCAGATAGCGCTCTGAGATGCCTTCGGCCTGGGCCACCCGCGCCGGCGTCAGTTCGGCATCGTCGAGCCGCCGCTCGATGGTCTGGCAGATCCGGTGAAGGATCGCGGCCTGCGTCGCGCTGCTGCCGGCCTCCGTTGCCGGCACCGCTTGTTGATGGGCGAGCGTCAGCAGCAGATCGACCAGGCTCTGTGCGACCGTGCTCCATTCGGCATCGCTGAGGGTTTCGAGCGCCCGCGCGGTGGCCTCGATGGTGCGGCAGACCACGTCGGCAAGACCGCTCGGCGCGATCACCTGGGGCCTGGCCAATTTCAGCTTGCCGCTGATGCGGCCATGCAGGGCGTCCGCCGTCACCGACAGCACGATCGCGCGCAGGTCGCGCTGGAAGGCGATCCCCCAGTCTCCCGTGCGCGGCAGCAGCATCAGATGCCCCGCGGGCACGATGCGGTGGCTGTCGCCGCTCCGGAGCACGGCGCCGTCCTCGATCGCCAGCAGCACGATCGGCAGGTCTTCGTGGGGCTGCGGAACCGCAGTGACCACCTGCGCGCCGGCCGACAGCCGCGAGAGCGCGATGCCCGGCGCATGGCGATGCGAGGCGGTGGCATGGCCATCATAGAATGGCGTCTTCGCCGCGGGCTGCAGCCCGACCGCATTCAGCACGTCGCGCCACGCTTCAGGGCGTTCGTCCCTTGCATAGGATTCGCTGGTGAACGGACGAAAACTCATGGCACGCCCCGGGTCCGGGAATTCGAAGCAACCCCCGTGCCAGATGAGTTTGACGGTGTGTCGTTTGGGCATTGGCGTTTCGGTGCGCGTCAGTCGTCGGCTCCTGGTGTCGTTGTCGCTGGGGCTGTCGCCGCGCGCGCGGTCTGTTCCCCTCCCCCTTGCGGGGAGGGGTTAGGGGTGGGGGTCCACAGCGGCGGTGTCGCTTGGGGCGCCCCCACCCCGACCCTCCCCCGCAAGCGGGGGAGGGAGCGCACCTTGCGCTGGGCGAGAGGGTGCCCGACGTCGACCTCACTCACACCGGAACACGTTCTTGCGGATCGTGCCATGCACGCCCCAATTGGCGTCCACCACCTGGGTGACGCCGAAATCGGCGCCGACCGACAACAGCGAGATCGCCTCGTCCTCGCTGAGATGATGCACCGTCATCAGGAAGCGGCGGAGTTTGCGGAAGGCGTCGCGCATGGCGCGGTCGAGGCTGGAATGGTTGGCGATCTCGGTCTGCGCATTGGCGCCGAGTTCGGCGAGATAGTTCGGATAGGTGAAGCCGTAGACCGACCAGGCGTCGTTGGTCTCGAGCAGCGGATGTGTGAGGCCTTCGAGCTGGGTGCCGCCGAGATCGTTCTTCTTGTGCAGGATGAACTCGAAGTCGCCGGTGAGCGAGGTCTCGATCGCGGTGCCGCCGAGCTCGCTGTCACCTTGCGCGGCATGAGGATCGCCGACCGAGAAATAGGCGCCGGGCACGGCGACCGGATAGTACATCCGCGCGCCCTTGCCGATGCGCCAGTCGTCGATGTTGCCGCCGGTGTAGCTCGGCGGGATCGAGGACACGTAGTCGGCTTCCGATGGCGCGAGCCCCATCGTGCCAAAATGCAGCCGCGCCGGCACCTTGATGCCCGGCATGATGTTCTCGCGCTTCCTGATCGTCGCGTGGTCGACCGGCACGCCGGGATAGTCGATGGTCGGATGCACGATGCCGTCGGGGTCGGTCTGCGGCGTCCAGACGTAGTTGTAGACCGCCCTGGCGAACGGCTCCCCCGCGGTGTCCAGCTCGTAGATGGTGATGACCTCGCGCGGCTTCGGCTCCTCGATCAGGTCGTGATAGTGAAAGCCCCAATTGGCGGCGGCGTTGGAGCCGAAGCATCTGCCGGCATGGCAGCCGCACTGGCTCGGCCGCGGCCTGATGTCGAGGATGCGCACCTCCAGCACGTCGCCGGGCTCGGCGCTCTCGATCGCAACCGGGCCGGTGAGCAGATGCACGCCGATGCCCTCGCCGGAGCCGCGGATGAACGGGCCTTCGGTCGGGCCGGAGCCGCGCCGCGCGAGGGCCTTGTGCTCCCTCGTCCACTTGAACACGCTCTCGGCGCCGGGATCGTCCTTGATCATGCGCTCGTAGTCGTCGTTGGCGTGATGCGTCAGCGTCTCGATCGTGGCGCGGTCGCCGGAGCGCAAGGTGAGAGCCGGTGTCACCACCTTGGAAAAATATCCCCAATGGATGGTCTTCGGGGACACCGGCAGCAGATGGTGCTTCATGCAAGGGCCTCATGAAAGATCGGACGCGAGATCGTTGATGTTGACGTGAAGGATGAACTCATGCGACCGCACCCTTCGGCCGCTCGGCGTCCATCACCGAGAGGAAGCGCGCAGTCAGCGGGTGACGCGGATTGGAGAGCACCTCGTGCGCCGGACCCTGCTCGAGAATGACGCCGCCGTTGAGGAAGGCGACGCGGTCGGCGACCTCGTCGGCGAAGCGGATCTGATGCGTGGAAATGATCATGGTGAGCCCATCGTCGATGGCGAGCCGGCGGATCACCTCCAACACCTCGCCCACGAGCTCGGGATCGAGCGCTGAGGTCGGCTCGTCCAGCAGCAGCACGCTCGGGTTCGGCGCCAGCGCGCGGGCAATCGCCACGCGCTGCTGCTGGCCTCCGGACAGATGGCGCGGCAGCGCATCGGCGCGATGCGACAGGCCGACGCGGTCGAGCAGCTCCGCCGCGCGGCGCTCGGCCTCGAAGCGGCCCAGGCCGTGCACCCAGCGCAAGGGACCTGCGACATTTTCCTTCGCGGTGAGATGGCCGAACAGGTTGAACTGCTGGAACACCATGCCGACGCCGACGTTGGCGCGCTCATTGGCGATCGCGCGCGGCGACAGCTTGCGGCCGGCCTCGTCAAAGCCGAGCTTGCGGCCGCCGACGCGGATCTCACCGGAATCCCAGTTCTCCAGGTGATTGATGCAGCGGAGCAGCGTGCTCTTGCCGGAGCCTGAGGGGCCGAGCAGCGCGATCACCTCGCCGATGCGCACGGTGAGATCGAGCCCGTCGAGCACGGTGTGGCCGTCATAGGCCTTGCGCAGCCCGGTGACCTCGACGGCGACATTGTTGCGGGCGACCGTCGCCGCGCGCCTGGCGCGATCCTCGATCGACAGCGCTAGCCGCGGCGTTTCTTTCAGTTCGGCGGGCTCCGGCGGCGCGGCCTCGATGGCAGGGGCTGTTTTCTCGGCGAGTTCCAGCTTCGTCGCGTGGCCGATGCGGCGCCAGGGTAGCAATAGCGCAAGGTAGTCCGCCAGCTTGCGCTGCTTCGCCGTGCGGTCGAGATCGAGCAGCCATTCCAGCGCGAGCTGGATGACGCTGATCGCGCCGGTCAGCACGAGATAGATGAGACCCGAGGCGAAGAAGATCGAGAAGAAGTCGAAGGTGGACGACGCGAGCTGCGTCGAACGCAAGGTCAATTCCTGCACCGCGATGACGGAGGCGAGCGAGGAGTTCTTCAGCGCGCTCACGGCCTCGTTGCCGAAGGCGGGGATCATGGTGCGGATCGCCTGCGGCGCGATGATGCGGCGCATCAGCACTGATGGCGTCATGCCGAGCGCCTGGGCGGCCAGGAGCTGGCCGCGATCGACGCCGAGCACGCCGGAGCGCAGCATCTCGGCGATGAACGGCGCCTCGTTGCAGGCGAGTGCGAGGCCCGCCGCCAGCACCGCCGGCAGCTTGATGCCGATATGCGGCAGCGCGTCGTAGGCGAACACCATCTGCAGGATCAGGGGTGTGCCGCGGAAGATCACGGTGTAGCCGCGTGCGATCGCCGCCAGCAGCCAGAACCGGCTGAGCTGCATGGCCGCGAGGACGAGGCCGAGGATTAGTCCGCCGATCAGGCCGAGCGCGGTGACCTGCAGGGTCAGCTCGATGCCCTGTATCATGTACGGCATGCTGAGATAGTGCAGGAAGAGGGACATGAGGGGGCGGCCTGCTGGATGCGTAGGGTGGGCAAAGGCGCGACGCGCCGTGTCCACCGTGGTGTTCGGGAAGAAATACGGTGGGCACGCTTCGCTTTGCCCGCCCTACGAAGTTGCCTCGCGCACGAGTCGCCAAGTAACTGGTGCGCTCCCTCTCCCCTTGTGGGGGAGGGGTGGGGAGGGGGTACCCAGCAAAGATTCATCGTGTGGACCCCCACCCCGACCCCTCCCCGCCTAGCGAAGCTCCGCTTCGCGCGAGGGGAGGGGAGCGCAGCGCGCGCGCGGCCGCGGTTCCGCCTTGAGACGATTACGAGGCATTAGTCCGCCGTGAGAATATCCGGCTCCTTGAAGTTCGCCGGATCGAGCTGCCACTTCTTCAGCAGCTCCTGATGGATGCCTTCCTTCTGCACCTCGATCAGCGCGGCCATGACGGCGTCGCGGAACTTCGGCTTGTCCTTGGGAACGGCGATGCCGACCGAATAGGGGATGGTGACCGCGATCGCCTTTTCGAGCTTGTCCGGATAGGCCTTCACCGCCTGGTCGACCGTGTTGACGTCGTTGACATAGGTGTCGGCGCGCCCGGCCAGGATGGCTTGGATACAGTTGGCGTTGTTGTCGTAGAGCTGGATCGTCGGCTCAGGCTTTCCGGCTTCCTTGCATTTCGGCGCGAGATCCTGGATCAGCGGTACCTCGACGTAGCCGGTGTTCTCGGCCGCAGCCGCGCCGCACATCGACAGGTTGATGCCGTTGATGCCCTTCGGGTTGCCCTTGGCGACCAGCACGCCGTCGAACACCTTGGAGTAGGTGATGAAGTCGGCGGCCTTGGCGCGCTCCTTGGTGGCGTAGATGTCGGAGATGACGATGTCGGCCTGACCGCTCGCCAAGGTCGTCAGCAGCGCGGCGAAGGTCACCGGCTTGTAGGTCAGCTTGAAGCCGAGACAGTCGCCGATGGCCTCGCCGAGATCGATGTCGAAGCCGACATATTTGCTCGGGTCTTTCGGGTTGATCGACTCATAGCCCGGCGTGTGCGGATTGATCGCGTTGACCAGCGTCTTGCCCTTCCAGTCCGGATATTTCTCCTTCAGCGCCGCGCAGCCCGCGGGCGTCGCCGCCTGCGCGTCGATGGGGGCGAGAAGTCCCGCCGCGATGATGACGCCGAGCGCGGCAAGCCACGCCCGCCGCGCTCCAGTGAATAGCCTCGTCTGCATGTTGCCAGCTCCTTCGAACGATGATGTCGCGCTGGTCCGGCGGTGCATTGGTGCCGTCGCCCCGGTCCAAGCTCGAAGGCAAGCTTAGGTGCGGGCCTGCGCGGATGGCTTGTCCGTGGGCGCACAAAATATTGGATCGTGCCGGTGCAAGAATTGAGCACGCATTGCTCAAATCCGCGCCGTTGCGACGGACCGTCGCGCAGGCGTCAAGTCCGCCTGCTCGGTCCTCGAAGATTCCGAAAGTCGGAAATCGAGCGCGCCGGCGACGGTTTCACGTGCGCACGGGGCTAGCGCCAAGATGGCGCTGCCGCCGCATCACGCGTCAGGATCGCCGCGTCGCTGCGCCCATGCGAATGTGCATTGCGATAACTCGTGGCACAGGCTTGGCGGCAGCGGAGCTCCCGACTACGATGCCGCCGCACAAGTTGCTGATCTGTTTGTTGAGGTGTCTGCAATGCCGTTCCGTTTTACGGGACAAATGTCACTCGGCCATTTCGCAGTGCGGACACTGATCGTCACAGCCTATGCCGTCATCTTCGCGCCCGTCGTCATGATCGTCGTGACCAGCTTCTTCGCGCAGGAGATCGTGAGCTTTCCGCCGCCGGGCCTGTCGCTGAAATGGTACGCGAACGCGCTGAGCAAGCCGGAATTTCTGCGTGGCCTCGTGACCAGCTTCCAGGTCGCGCTGCTCGCGACCGCGATCGGCGTGCCCATTGGCACTGCGGCGGCGCTTGCCATCGTGCGCGGCGAGTTCCGTGGCCGCCAGGCGCTGTCGTCGTTCCTGCTGGCGCCGCTGGCCGTGCCCGGCGTCGTCGCCGGCTCCGGCCTCTACATGTTCTATGTGGTCGCCGAGGACCTGCTCGACCGCGACATCAAGGCAACCACGGAAGGGCTCGTCGCGGCGCATACGCTGCTGGCGATTCCGTGGACGGTGCGGCTCGTGGTCGCCAGCCTGCAGGGGCTCGACCGTGCCGCCGAGGAGGCCGCCGCCAATCTCGGCGCCAGCCCGTTCACGGTGTTCCGCCGTATCACCCTGCCGATGATGCGCTCCGGCATCGTCGCCGCGGCGATGTTCTCCTTCATCCAGAGCTTCGAGAATCTCGATCTGTCGATGCTGCTGGTCGGTCCCGGCCGGATCACCTTGCCGGTTGCGATGCTGAACTACCTCGAATTCCGCATCGATCCGACGCTCGCCGCGGTCGCCACTGTGCAGATCGCGCTGGTTGGCATTCTGATGGTGGTGACCGACCGCTTCGTCAAGCTGTCGCGGGTGGTGTGATGGCGCAGCTCACCCTGGAGAAGCTGACCAAGCGCTTCGGGACGTCGATCGGCGTGGAGGGGCTCGATCTCGCCGTCGGCGAGGGCGAGCTGGTCGCGCTGCTCGGACCCTCCGGCTGCGGTAAGACGACCACCTTGCGCATGGTCGCGGGCTTCCTGCCGGCCACGAGCGGCCGCGTGCTGTTCGACCGCGAGGACGTGACGCATCTGCCGGCCTACAAGCGTGCGACCGGCATGGTGTTCCAGTCCTACGCGCTGTTTCCGCACATGAGCGCAGCCGACAATGTCGGCTTTGGTCTGGAGATGCGCGGCATCGGTGCCGCCGAGCGCAAGACGAAGATCGAGGAGGCGCTCAGGCTGGTGCGGCTGTCGCATCTCGCCGACCGGCTGCCGCGGCAATTGTCGGGCGGGCAGCAGCAGCGCGTCGCGCTGGCACGGGCGCTGGTGATCAATCCGCGCATCTTCCTGCTCGACGAGCCCCTGTCCAACCTCGATGCCAAGCTGCGCGCCGAGGTGCGGCTCGAGATCCGCGCGCTGCAGCAGCGGCTCGGCCTGACCACCTTGATGGTGACGCATGACCGCGAGGAGGCGCTGACCATGGCCGATCGCCTCGTGGTCATGGAGGGCGGCCGCGTGCGCCAGATCGGCACACCGCAGGAGCTGTATGATTCGCCCAGGGATGCCTTCGTCGCCGACTTCGTCGGCCGTTGCAACATCCTGGCCGGCCGGCGTGCGGACGCCAATAACTTCCGTACCAGCGCCGGCCTGCTGTTGCCGGTCGATGTCGCCAGCGGCGAGCGCGACGATGCCGATGCTTTCGCGCTGCGGCCTGAACGCATTGCAGTGGTGGCCGGTGAGTCCGGCGAGGTGCGCGGCCGCGTGCTGGCGATCACCTATATGGGCGCGCAGAGCGAATATGTGGTGGCGATCGGCGACGAGACGCTGGTGGCCGTCAGGCCAACGCCCGACGCGAGCGAGCCGCTGGCAACACTCAAACCGAACGATCCCGTGTCCCTGCAGTGGGACCGCAAGGTCCCGCGTCTCGTGCCGCAGACATCTTCGTAACGCATCCATCCACAGCGAGAGGTTCTCCCATGATTTCGCGACGACATTTTCTCTCCGCCAGCGCCGGCGTCGCCGCGCTGGCCTCCGGCATGCCCACTGCCCGCGCCGAAGGCGGACAGGTCGTGGTCGGCACCTGGGGCGGCGACTACGGCCAGTTGCTCTCCGACATCATCGATAAGCCGATCATGACGCCGAAGGGGTTCGAGATCGTGCAGGACGTCGCCAACGCCGATCCGCGCAAGACCAAGCTGCTGGCCGAGCGACAGAGTCGCCGCGGCTCGATGGACGTGTCGTGCCTGTCCGACAACGATACCTACATCGTGTCGCAGTCGGACGTGTTCGAAAAGGTCGATGCAGCCCAGGTGAAGCGGCTCGACAAGGTGTTCCCGGAGCTCAAGAGCGACATCGCGATCCCGCACATCTATTCGGCGCAGGTCATCCTCTACAACACCAACCAGGTGAAGACGCCGCCGCAATCCTTCGCCGATCTGTGGGATCCGAAATGGCGCGGCCGCATCGGTCTCGCCGACATCCTCTATCCCAACAACACGCTGGCCGCGGCGCTCGCCGGCGGCGGCGGCGTCAGCAATCTCGATCCGGCCGAGAAGAAGCTGATGGAATGGCGCTCGCTCGACGTGAAGATCTATCCGTCGAACGAGGCGCTGGCGGCGGCGCTGAAGTCGGAGGAGGTCTGGATCACTACGATGTGGCTTGCCCGCGGCTTCATGTGGAAGAAGTCCGGCATTCCGCTCGCCCATGTCGTGCCGAAGGAAGGCACGCCGGCGATCGTGTTCCAGGCCGCGGTGCCGAAGAACGCCAAGAACAAGGCCGGCGGTTTCGCCTATCTCGACGCGATGCTGGACGCCAAGGCGCAAGGCGGCTTCGCCGACAAGATGGGCTATGTCCCGACGGTCACCGATGCGCCGCTGCCGGAGGATCTCGCCAAGCAGGTCAGCCTGACCGAGGCCGAGCGCGCGCGGCTGCTGAAGCCGGACTATGCCTATGCCGCCGGGCGCTCGCAGCGTACGCTCGACTTCTGGAACAAGGAGTTCAAGGCGTAAGTCTTGAATGATGCGCTCCTGCGGCGAGGCCGCAGGAGCCGTGGCTGAACAGCCGACACTTTCGCAATCGGAGCTCGCGCGATGGCGCTGCTGGTCGTTCCTGCCTGTCTGCTGGTCCTGGCGCTGCTGGTCGGGCCGATGATCCTGATGTTCCGGATCTCGCTCAACCAGTTCAGCCCGACCCAGTTGATGATGCAGGCGCTGTCGCCGGACAACTACGTCAAGGCCGCGACCGATCCGTACTACCAGCAGATCATCCTGGCCACGCTGGGCATCGCGCTGCTGTGTACCTTGCTCACGCTGATTCTCGCCTTTCCGGCGGCCTATTGGCTCGGCCGCATGGAGAGCCGCTGGAAGAGCCTGGTCGTCATCGCGACCCTGTTTCCGCTGCTGGTCGGCAATGTCGTGCGCTCGGCCGGCTGGATGGCGCTGTTCGCGCGCGACGGGCTCGTCAACACGGTTCTGATGAAGCTCGGCCTGATCTCCGCGCCGCTGGAGATCATGTACACGACCAAGGCGGTCATCATCGGCATCATCGCCGTCGTGCTGCCCTACATGATCCTGACGCTGTCCGCGGTCATCGAGAGCATCCCCCGCGACCTCGAATATGCCGCCGCCAATCTCGGCGCCTCAGGCGCGCGCGTGTTCTGGCGGGTGATCCTGCCGCTGTCGGGTCCCGGCGTCGCCGCCGGCTCGATCCTGGTGTTCGTTTTGTGCATGAACACCTATGCAACGGCGGTGCTTCTCGGCGGCCCGCGATTCAAGATGATGGCGCCTGCCGTGTACGACCAGTTCGTGCGCGGCAACAACTGGCCGATGGGCGCCGCCCTCGCCTTCATGCTGCTGGCGGTGACCATGGCCTTCACGGTGTTCGGCAGCGTGGCGTTCGCGCGGAAGTACAGGGCGGGGTGACGGTAGACGCCGTCATTGCGAGAAGCGCAGCGACGAAGCAATCCAGACTTGCTTCCTGGCCCTGGATTGCTTTGCTCCGCTCGCAATGACGGGAAGACGATGCGTAGGGTGGGCAAAGGCGCGCAGCGCTGTGCCCACCATCTTGGAAGAAAGCAGACGCATGGTGGGCACGCTGCGCTTTGCCCACCCTACGGTCTCAAATGGAGGACACGCCGTCGTGACGGAACAGATGCTCCCTGGCGATGAGCTCGCCTTCATCCGGAACAAGGGCGCGGCGCCGATCGTGCCGAAGGCGACGACGCGGGATCGCGGGATCGGGCCGTTCAAGCGGCTGGCGCTGCGCAGCGCCACTGTCATCGACGGCACCGGGGCGCCGCCGATCGGGCCGGTCGACATCATCGTCGAGAACGGCCGCATCGTCAGCATCAAGAAGATCGTCGGCTATGGCTAT
This sequence comes from Bradyrhizobium sp. HKCCYLRH1030, assembly GCF_051168395.1. Classification (NCBI taxonomy): domain Bacteria; kingdom Pseudomonadati; phylum Pseudomonadota; class Alphaproteobacteria; order Hyphomicrobiales; family Nitrobacteraceae; genus Bradyrhizobium; species Bradyrhizobium sp. HKCCYLRH1030. The sequence goes on from NZ_JBNPUY010000005.1 coordinate 176,703, forward strand.
GCCGGCACCCCCGGCGAGCCGGCCGATCACGAGATCGACTGTCGCGGAAAATGGGTGACGCCGGGCTTCGTCGACTGCCACGCCCATGCCGGCGTTGCCTATCACTCCGCCAATGGCTGGGTGCCGCCGGTCGACTACGTCTACAAGCTCTGGCTGGCGCATGGCGTCACCACGGTGCGCGAGATGGGCTCGATGAACGGGCTGTCCTGGATGCTCGACCAGAAAGAGCGCGCCGAGAACAACACGATCGCCGCGCCGCGGCTGCTCGCCTATGCCTATTTCCCGGCCGTCAACGACATGGTCAAGACGATCTACACGCCGGAGCAGGGGCGCACCTGGCTGCGTCAGGTCAAGGAGCGCGGCGCCGACGGCATCAAGTTCTTCGGCGCGCCGCCCGCGATCATGGAAGCCGCGCTCGACGAGTGCAAACAGATCGGCCTGCGCACCGGCTGCCATCACGCCCAGATGGCGGTGTCGCGCATGAACGCGCTGACCACGGCGCGCTGGGGCCTGACCAGCGCTGAACATTACTACGGCCTGCCGGAGGCGCTGTTCGAGGATCGCGTGATCCAGAACTTCCCGCTCGACTACAACTACACCGATGAATATTTCCGCTTCTCGGTCTCGGGGCAGATGTTCAAGCAGGGCGCCGAGCCCGGCTCGGCCAAGTGGAACGAGGTGCTGGAGCAGTTCCTGGAGATCGGTTTCACCTTCGTGCCGACCTTTACGATCTACGACGCCAACCGCGACCTGATGCGGGCGCGCCAGGCCTATTGGCACAAGGAGTACACTTGGAAGTCGATGTGGGACTACTTCACGCCGCAGCGCGGCGGCCACGGCTCGTACTGGTATCGCTGGTCGACCCAGAACGAGATCGAGTGGAAGGAGAACTACCGGCTCTGGATGGCGTTCATCAACGAGTACAAGAACCGCGGCGGCCGTGTCTGCACCGGATCGGATTCCGGCTTCATCTACCAGATCTTCGGCTTCGGCTATGTCCGCGAGCTCGAGTTGCTGCAGGAGGCCGGCTTCCATCCGCTGGAGGTGATCCGCTCGGCGACATCGCAGGGCGCAGCACTCTGCGGCCTGCAGGACGAGATCGGCACCATCGACATCGGCATGCGCGCCGACATGCTGGTCCACGACCACAATCCGCTGACCGATTTCAAGCTGCTCTACGGCACCGGCGCGATGCGCTTCAACGATGCGACCAATGCAGTCGAGTGGCATCGCGGCCTGAAATTCACGATCAAGGACGGCATCATCTACGACACCGAGGAGCTGCTCGCCGACGTCCGTGAGCTGGTCAAGGCGAGCTGGGAGAGCGACGTGCCGGAGAAATACGCCGCCAAGGATAAAGACAAGGACGCCGCGGCGCCATGAGCGTCGGCATCATCGACTTCTTCGTCCTGACCGGCTTCCTCGGATCGGGCAAGACGACGCTGCTCCGCGATGTGCTGAGCGCGGAGACGGCGTCCGACACGGCCGTGATCGTCAACGAGGCCGGCGAGGTCGGGCTCGATGGCGTGCTGCTGCGCGAGAGCGGCGATGACGTGCCGCTGGCGATGCTGTCGAACGGCTGCGTCTGCTGCCAGGTCGGCAGCGATCTCGCCTTCACCATCGACCGCCTGATCATGGCGCCGCGGCCCGCCGGCCTGCCGCCGTTGCGCCGGATCATCCTGGAGACCTCGGGCCTGTCGATGCCAGGACCGGTGCTGCGCCAGCTCGCGACCTTGGCCGAGCACCGCATGCGCGTCGTCGTCGTCGCGACCTACGATCTCACGCGCGGCCTGGACGTCGCGACGTTCGAGGAGGCCGCGGCCCAATGGGCCGCGGCACATCGGATCATTGCAACCAAGGCGGATCTTGCGCCGGAGGGGCTGACCGATGCGCCGGTGGTGATCGCGCAGCTCAATCCAGTCGCGAAGGCCGTCGCCAACGCGGATCGCGCCGCTGTGGTGTCGGCGGCCTTTGCGCCGCTTACGGCGTCCCCGCCGCTGCGCGACGTCGCGCCTGATCTCGCCGCCGCGCATCCGCGCCTCGCGCTCTGCCTGGTCCGGCCGCGCCATGAGATCGGCTATGCCGATCTCGCCAGTTGGCTGGACAACGTCGCGGGTCGGCTCGGCGAGCGCCTTCTGCGCATCAAGGGGCTCGTCAAGGTGCAGGAAGCACCGCGCCCATTGCTGGTCGAAAGCGTCGGCACGGTGTTCTCGCCGCCACGCCAACTGACCGTCGACAAGCCCCCAGCGCCCTTCATCGTCGTGATCGCGCGCGACATTGCCCGCGATGAGCTCGAACAGGTCGAGCCGATGGGGTTGTTCACGTTCTCCTGGCGGGAGCCCGAGCGCGGAGCAGCGAGGGGCGGCATCCGCGCGGAGTGGGTGACCTAGGCGGTTGTCTCGGTTGGACAGCACGAGAGGACTTGGCGTCATTCCGGGGCAATCGTGCACACGTGACGGCGTGTGCGCGATTGAACTCGGAATCTCGAGATTGTTGGAAACGAACGCAAGGCAACGTCGGGATTCCGGGTTCAAGGCCTGCGGCCTTGCCCCGGAATGACGGTGGTCGTGATGGAGAAGGACTAATTCCCCCCGATCGTGCTCAAGCTCCGTGATGGATAGCGCAAAGCCACGTCGAACGGGTTGAGCTTGCCGGCCAGCACCTGCGCCTCGCCCTGCAGGATCTTGACCACATGCGGCAGCCGGTCCGCGTTCAGCCGCTCCGCCAGCGTGCCCACGCTGAGCGCCGCCACCGCGCGGCCCTGCGCGTCGAGCACGGGCACGCCGACGCCGGCCATGCCGGGAATGAGGCCGGTGCTGGTATTGACCCAGCCTTGCGCGCGCGCCTGCGCCAGCGCACTGCGCAGCGAGGCCTCGTCGAGGAAGCCGCGATCGAGCAGGCGCGGGATGTTGAAGCGGATCACGGCCTCCTGCTCGTCCTCGGGCAGGTTGGCGAGAATCGTGAGGCTGCCCTGGCCAAGCCCGAGCGGCACCTTGCCGCCGATGTCGCCGGTGAAGGAGCGGATCGGAAACGGTCCTTCGACGCGGTCGAGGCAGACCGCATCGAAGCCGTTGCGCACCAGCAGGAAGATCGTGTCGCTCAAGGTCGCCGACAGCCGCAGCAGCGCCGGCCGCGCCGCCTCGCGCAGGCCGCTGGCTTGGCCGGCGCGTGCGGCGAGCACGTAGAAGTCGAGCGCCAGGCGATAGCGCTTGCCGGCGGCCTGCTCGGCAAAGCCCTCCGCCACGAGGTCCTGCAGCATGCGGTGCGCGGTCGGCTGGCTGCAGCCCGCGGTCTCCGCGATGTCCTTCAGCCGCAGCCCGTCGGGGTCGCCCTCGGCGAGGATGCGGAGCAGCTTCAGGGCCCGGCGAAGGCTGGAGGACGAATCGGTGTCGGCTGTCGTCATCTGATCGGTGAATGTTGGCGTCGAATTCGTCACATGGATTTCATATAGCAGAATATCAGATAGATAAATTCAGGATATCGGAATTCATGATTGACCGTCTGCGTGGCCCGCCGGCATGAAAGAGCCCCAGGGCGGCAATCCCGGGCGATGACAGGAAGCCTCCCGCGCGAGGACGCATGGGTTTCCTGACGCTGGACGGTTTGACGAAGCTCTACGGCGATGTCGCTGCGGTCAGCGACGTCAATCTCAGCGTCGCCAAGGGCGAGTTCATCTCGCTGCTCGGCCCCTCCGGCTGCGGCAAGACCACGACGCTGCAGATGATCGCCGGCCTGGTCGAGCCGACGTCGGGGCGCATCACGCTCGACGGTCGCGACATCACCCACGAGAAGCCCGATCGCCGCGGCCTCGGCATCGTCTTCCAGAGCTACGCGCTGTTTCCGCACATGACGGTGGCGCAGAACGTCGCCTTCGGACTCGAAATGCGCAAGGTGATCAGGGCCGAGCGCGAGGCGCGCGTCAAACAGGCGCTGGCGCTGGTGCAACTCGCCGCGCTCGCCGACCGCTATCCACGCCAGCTCTCCGGCGGGCAGCGTCAGCGCGTCGCGGTGGCGCGCGCGCTCGTGATCGATCCGCCGGTGCTGCTGCTCGACGAGCCGCTGTCCAATCTCGACGCCAAGCTGCGCGAGGAGATGCAGTTCGAGCTGCGCGGCATCCAGCAGCGCGTCGGCACCACCACGATCATGGTGACGCACGACCAGAGCGAGGCGCTGTCGATGAGCGATCGCGTGGTGGTGATGGAGCAGGGCCGCATCATGCAGATCGACGCGCCCTATCGGCTCTACGAAAATCCTGCGACGCCGTTCATCTCCTCCTTCGTCGGCAAGATGAACCGGCTGTCCGGCGTGTGGCGCAACGGCGGCGTCGAGATCGGCGGGCGCTTGCTGCCGTGCGAGGGGGCTGACCTCACCGACGGCACGGCCGCCGTGCTCGCGATCCGGCCGGAGAAGATCGGCCTGACAACTCCCGGCGCCGGCGTGCTCGATGGCCGCATCAGAGCGCGCTTCTTCCTCGGCAGCACCTGGTTCTTCACCGTGGAGACGCCCGCCGGATTGATCGGCGTCGCCCTGCCCAATGCGGGCGAGGAGCCGGCGTGCGAGGGCGATCAGGTCGGTCTCGCCTGGAGCAGCGCCAGCGCACGCGCGTCGAAGCCCGACGGAGCGCAGTCGGCATGAGCGGCACGCGCGCGACGACACCATGGCTGCTGGCGGCGCCGGGCGCGCTGCTGTTCACCGCATTGGTGGTCGTGCCGCTCGGGCTCACCCTGGCGCTGTCGTTCCACGTCTATGACGCCGCGACCGGCGTCAAGGACGAGACCACGCTGGCGCACTACATCGGCATCCTCTCCGACAGCTACTTTCTCAATATCTTCTGGCGCACGCTGCGGCTCGCCGCGCTGACCACGCTGATCTGCGCCGTGATCGGCGCGCCCGAGGCCTACATCCTGGCGCGCATGCGCGAGCCCTGGCGCTCGGCGTTCCTGCTCGCGATCATCGGCCCGCTGCTGGTTTCGGTCGTGGTGCGCGCCTTTGGCTGGAGCATGCTGCTCGGCCCCACGGGCCTCGTCAACGAGGCCTTCCGTGCGCTCGGGCTCGGCACGGTCAGGATCCTCTACACCGAGACGGCCATCGTCATCGCGCTCGTCCATGTGATGCTGCCGTTCATGGTCATCCCGGTCTGGACATCGCTGCAGAAGCTCGATCCGATGGTCGAGGCCGCCGCCTGGACGCTCGGCGCCTCGCGCTTCACGGCGCTGCGCCGCGTAGTGCTGCCGCAGGTGACGATGGGGCTGCTGTCGGGCAGCCTGGTGGTATTCGGACTGTCGGCGTCGGCCTTCGCGATCCCCGCGCTGCTCGGCGGCCGGCGGCTGAAGATGGCGGCGACGCTGGTCTATGACGAATACATGCACGAGCTGAACTGGCCACTGGGGGCCGCGATCGCGATTCTCGTGCTGGTGATCAATCTCGTCATCATGCTGGCCTATCAGCGCGTCGTCGAGGCGCGCGCCAGGCGGATGTTGGGGTGAGCGGCATGCGCCACAACGGTCCGATCGCCCTGGTCTTTCATGCGCTCGTCACTGGCTTCGTGCTGGCGCCGCTCATCGTGATCTGCCTCGTCGCGTTCACGCCGGCCAACACGTTGACATTGCCGACCACGCAGGTCTCGCTGCGCTGGTTCACGGCCGTGTTCGCGCATCCGGATTTCGTCGCCTCCTTCCTCAACAGCCTGTGGGTTGCCGCAACAGCCGCGACGATTGCGGTCGTGCTCGCGGTCGCCGCCGGCCTCGCGCTCGACCGCTACGACTTCCGCGGCCGCGCGGCGCTGAATGCGCTGTTCCTGTCGCCCCTGATGATCCCGCATCTCGTGCTCGGCGTTGCGCTGCTGCGGCTGTTCGCGCTGCTCGGCGCCACCGGCAGCCTGCTGTGGCTGACCGCAGGTCACATTGTCGTCGTCACGCCTTATGTGCTCCGCTTGGTTCTGGCCGCCCTGTCCGGCCTCGACCGCAGCGCCGAGCAGGCGGCGGTGACCCTGGGCGCTTCCGGCTGGATCGTGTTCCGCCGCATCACCGTGCCGATGATTTTGCCCGGCATCACCGGCGGCTGGCTGCTTGCCTTCATCAACTCCTTCGACGAGCTCACGATGTCGATCTTCATCACCTCGCCCGCCACGATCACCCTGCCGGTGCGCATGTACATGTACGCGACCGAATCGATTGATCCGATGATGGCCGCCGTATCGGCGCTGATGATCGCGGTGACGGCGGCGGCGATGCTGCTGCTCGACCGCATCTTCGGCCTCGACAAGATCCTCGTGGGCCAAGGCTGATACCATGCCGTTGCTGCATCGCCTCGTCCGCAACGACAGCGCCGTCATCTCCTTCACGATCGATGGCGTGCCCTGCGACGGCCGCGCCGGCGACACCGTGCTGACGGCCATGCTCTGCCAGGTCGACCGGCTTCGCTACAGCGAGTTTTCCGCCGCGCCACGGGCCGGCTTCTGCCAGATGGGCGCGTGCCAGGACTGCTGGGTGCAGCTCGCGAGCGGTGAGCGGCTGCGCGCCTGCACGACGCCGCTTACCGAAGGCATGGACATCATCACACGACGAGGGCGCGGCCATGGCTGAGCGCGCATCGCCCCTGATCGTCGGCGCCGGCCCGGCCGGCATCCGCGCCGCGATGACATTGGTCGCGGCCGGCCTGCGGCCGATCGTGGTCGATGAAGGCCACGCCTGCGGCGGCCAGATCTATCGCCAGCCGCTGAGTCCCGATGGCCGCGATGCCACGGCGCGCTACGGCTCGGAGGCTTCGAAGGCCACGCGGCTGCATCACGACTTTGCGGCGCTCGGCTCCGCAATCGACTATCAGTCGAACACGCTGCTGTGGAATCTGCGCGACGGCGCGGCCGCCATTCTCCGCGACGGCATCAGCCATCGCATCAATTATGATGGACTCATCCTCGCGGCCGGCGCGACCGATCGCGTGCTGCCGATCCCCGGCTGGACCTTGCCCGGCGTATTCACCCTCGGCGGCGCGCAGATCGCGCTGAAGGCGCAGGGCTGCGCGATCGGCCGGCGCGTGGTGTTCGCCGGCTCCGGCCCGCTGCTCTATCTGGTCGCCTGGCAATACATGAAGGCCGGCGTCGACGTTGCCGCCGTGCTCGACGCGGCGCCCTTGTCTGCGAAGCTCAATCTGCTGCGCGCGTTGCCGCTCGCGCCGGGCATCGTGCTGCGTGGGGTGCGCATGGCGCTGGAGTTGACGCTGCGCGGCACGCGCGTGCGGTTCGGCGTCTCCCGGCTCCGGATCGAGGGCAAGGGCAGGGTGGCGCGCATCGTCTATCGGGCTGGCGGGCGCGAACACGCGATCGCCTGCGACGGCGTCGGCTACGGCCTCGGTCTGCGCTCGGAGACTCAGGTTGCTGATCTCGCCGGCTGCGCCTTTGGCTTCGATGCGCGCGACCGCGCGCATCGTCCGGTTCGCGACGCCAGTGGCCGCAGCAGCATCGCGGGCGTGTACCTCGCCGGCGACGGCGCCCGCATCGCCGGCGCCGATGCCGCGGAAGCCGCCGGCGAGCGGGCCGCGCTGGCATTTTTGGAGGATCGCGGCCTGCCGCATGATTCGGTGCGCGCCGCCACCCTCGAACATGCGCTGGCGCGGATCGATCGCCTGCGCGATGGGCTCGAAGCCGCCTTTCCCTATCCATCGCATTGGGCGGGCGACATCGCCGATGACACGCTGCTGTGCCGCTGCGAGGAGATCGATGCCGGCGAGGCGCGGCGCGCGATCAGCGATTTCTCGCTCACCGAGATCAATCGCCTGAAGGCGGTGACGCGCATCGGCATGGGCCGCTGCCAGGGCCGCATGTGCGGCGCGGTCGCCGCGGAGCTCTTGGCTGCGCAGACGCGCCGCGACATCGGCGCTGTCGGCCGGCTGCGCGCGCAGGCGCCGATCAAGCCGATCCCGCTGGCTGCCAGCCTGTCGCTCGACGAGAGGCAGCATGACCCGGCGCATTGACTGCGATGTCGCGATCGTCGGCGGCGGGCTGGTCGGCAGCTCCGCCGCGCTGGCGCTGCGCGGCATGGGCTTCTCCGTCACGCTGCTCGACAAGGGCTTCTGCGGCGCTCAGGCGAGCGGCGTGAACTATGGCGGCGTGCGCCGCCAGGGCCGCCCGCCCGAGCAACTGCCGCTGTCGCAGCGGGCGCATGCGATCTGGCCGCGGCTCGCGCAGCTCATCGGCATCGACGGCGAGTTCCTGCGCTCCGGCCATCTCAAGCTCGCGCGGACGCCTGCGGACATGGCGAGCCTGGAGCGCTACGCCGCCGAGGTCGCGCCGTTCGGGCTCGCTCTCGAGCTGATCGGCCACAATCAACTGCACGAGCGCTTCGGCATCGCGGGCGGCGTCGTGGGCGGCTCATTCTGTCCTGGCGACGGCCACGCCAATCCACGGCTGGTCGCCACCGCCTTCGCCGCAGCGGCGCGTCGCGCCGGCGCCGAGGTGCTGGAGAACACGGAGGTTACGGGCGCCACCAGGACGTTCGAGGGTTTTGCGCTGGAAGCCGGTGACGTCGCCATCAGGACGCGTACCGTGATCAACAGCGCCGGCGCCTGGGCCGACGGCTTGGCGCGCGCGTTCGACGAACCGGTGCCGCTGGAGCGCACCTATCCGTCGATGATCGTGACCGAGCCGCTCGATCCGTTCCTGACCGTCAACATCGGCATCGAGGGCGGCGGCATCTATGCGCGGCAGGTTACGCGCGGCAACGTCGTCGTCGGCGGCGAGCGCGCCGCGCCGCTCGCCGATCCCGATTATTCGCGCCCGCGCAGCGACGGCGTGCTTGCCATCATGCAGCGCGCCGGCGAGCTGTTCGGCCCGCTGCGCCGTGCCCAGGCGATTCGGTTCTGGAGCGGCACCGAGGCGACGATGCCCGACCGCAATCCGGTGATCGGGCCGAGCGCGACGACGCCGGGACTCGTCCACGCCTTCGGCTTCTCCGGCGCCGGCTTCCAGATCGCGCCGGGTGTCGGCGAGGTGCTGGCCGAGCTGGTGCGCGACGGCGAGACCTCGACGCCGATCGCGGCCTTCGCCATTACCCGTTTCTCACCCGCATCGCAGCCGGGCGATGCCTCTCAAGCAGCAATGACGACAGGATCGAAGGAGACCTCGCCATGATCGATGCTCGCGCCACGCTCGGCCCAGCCTTTGCACTCATGCTCGCTGCATCGGCCGCGCATGCGGAAACCAAGACGCTCTATGTCGGCATGAACGGCGGCAATTTCGAGCGCACCTATACGCAGGCGGTGTTTCCGGACTTCGAGAAGGCCAACGACGTCAAGATCGTCGTCGTGCCCGGCACCTCGTCGGAGATCCTCGCCAAGGCGATCGCGGCCAAAGACAAGCCGCAGATGCACGTGATGTTTCTCGACGACGGCGTGATGATCCGCGCCGCCGGCCTTGGTCTGTGCGAGAAGCTGAAGCCGAGCGAGGCGCTCGGCCAGCTCGAGCCGTTCGCGCGACTCAAGGACGACATCGCCGCCGGCATCGACATCGGCATGACCGGCCTTGCCTACAACAAAAAGCTGTTCGACGAGAAAGGCTGGGCGGCGCCGACCTCCTGGCTCGATCTCGCCGATCCCAAGTTCAAGGACAAGGTCGTGTTCCAGTCGGCCTCGGTCTCGACCTTCGGCCTGCACGCCTTCCTGATGATCAACCGTATCAACGGCGGCAGCGAGGCCAATGTCGAGCCGGGCTTCAAGGCGTTTCCCGACACGATCGGCAAGAACGTGCTCGAATACATTCCGAACTCGGCCAAGATCTCCGAGATGGTGCAGACCGGCGAGGCCGCGATCTTCCCGCTGACGCCGACCGCGGTGTCGACCTTGAAGGAGAAGGGCATCCCGGTCGAGTATGCGCAGCCGAAGGAAGGCTCGGTCGTGCTGATGGTCGCCGAATGCGTCATCGCCAACAACTCCGAATCCGAGCTGGCGCAGAAGCTCGCCGCCTATCTGCTGTCGCCAGAAGCGCAGGCCAAGGCGCTGGCCGCCGGCAACATCGTGCCGTCCAACACCACCGCGAAAGCCACGACGCCGGCGGCCGAGCAGAAGCTCGAGACCTTCCACGGCTACATGAAGAGCGCGATCACGCTCGACTGGGACGTCATCAACGCCAGGCGCCCGGAATGGAATACGCGCTGGAACAGGATGATCGAGCGGTAGGCCGGCTTCGTTCCCTCGTCATTGCGCGCGAGGCGATTCAGACCTTTCATGCGGCCCCGGATCGCTTCGCTGGCGCTCGCGATGACGGCCGGGGAGCCAGCGCGTTTGCGCTTCCATCGTCATACCCCGCCAAAGCGGGGTATCCAGTCCGCCGCTGCCTTCGATGCCATCACAGCCGTCTCGGCGTACGGGATCGCCCGGTCGAGCCGGGCGATGACGGAGAGTGTGTGGCGCTACGCCTGCTCTGATTGTCATTGCGAGGAGTGTAGCGACGAGGCGATCCAGGGCTGCGCAAGGCACTCTGGATCGCTTGGTAGCTACGCGCATTACCCCGCCGGATAGTTCGTCGCATACGCCTCCGTCAGCGCCTCATCGAGCCGCCGTCCGGCGCTGAAACCTGACAGCGTCGCGGGACGGGTGACGCCCGGCAGCAATCGGCCATCGGGCTCCGGCGGCCCGATCAGGGTGTGCACCGGAATGCGCTCGGCATAGATCGGCAGCGCGTAGTCCTCCTCATCGTCGATGACGCCCGCGGCGCGGATCTTCGCCGATGCCTTTTCGATCTCCATGGTCACGACCGACGTGGCCTTGAGCTCCTGCTCCGTGGTCGGGCGCAGGCTCGCCGTGCGGCCGGGAAACAGCCGATCGACCATCATCACCAGCGCGCGCTCCTTCTCCGCCTGATCCTCGATCAGCCGGGCATGGCCGAACGCCATCACCGAGCGATAGTCGGCCGAGTGATGGAAGGCGCTGCGCGCCAGCACCAGGCCGTCGAGATGGGTGACGGTGAGACAGGCCGGCTGTCCCTCGGACAGGTTGCGCAACATGCGGCTGGCGCTCGAGCCATGCCAATACAGCGTCGTTCCCTCGCGCCAATACAGCGTCGGCGTGCAATAGGGCTGGCCGTCGATGACATAGGAGACGTGGCACAGCGTTGCGGAGTCGAGCAGCGCATGGACGGTCGCATGATCGTAATGGGCGCGCTGATGCCGCCGCTTGACCCGGTTGGTGTCGTCGACGGGATAGCTCGGCATCTGTTGCTCGGACATCGTCAGTCTCCTGTTTCCGTCGACGTCATTCCATGGCAAAGTGGTTGCCGGGAGTTCCACTTCGATGCGAAAGCAGGCAACCACTTCGCGGCGCCGCGACGACGTGCTGGCGCTGCCGATCCACCTCGACCGCACCATCCGCAGCCAGTCGCAGCAGGTGCACGGCGCGCTGCGGACCGGCATCGTCGACGGCCTGCTCGTGCCCGGCCTTCGTCTGCCTTCGACGCGCGGGCTCGCCGAGCAGCTCGGCGTCCGCCGCAATGCGATCGTCACAGCCTATGAGGCGCTGCTGTCGGACGGCCTGGTCGAGGCGCGCCACGGCGCCGGCACCTATGTCGCCGCACAGCTGCCCGCACCGCAGGTCGCCGCACCAGTTGCTGAGCTGGACATCCGCATTCCGCCGCGCCGGCCGTTCGCGCTCGGCTGCACGCTGGTCGATCCCGTGCTCTTGCGGCGACTCGCCGCGGCCAGCCGGCGCCGCATCGCCCGCGCCGCGCCGGATGAGCTCGGCTATGGCGATCCGCGCGGCAGCCTGCATCTGCGCAGCCAGGTCGCGCACTACCTTGCCGCCAATCGCGGCGTACGCTGCGACCCAAGCTGCATTCTCATCGTGAGCGGCACCCAGCATGGCCTGCGGCTATGCATCGACGCGTTGCTTGCGCCGGGCGATCCCGTCTGGTTCGAGGATCCCGGCTATGTCGCCTCGCGCCATACGTTGAGCACGACCGGCGCGAAGCTGGTCCCGGTGCCCGTCGATGATGAAGGAATCATAGTGAGCTCGGGCGAGGCGGCGTACATGGCGGCCAAGGCCGCCTACGTGACGCCATCGCATCAGTTTCCGACCGGCGTTGCGATGAGCATGGCGCGGCGCATCGCGCTGCTCGACTGGGCGCGCAGGGCGGACGCCTACATCTTCGAGGACGACTACGACAGCGAGTACCGCTTCGCCGGCCCGCCGTTGACCGCGCTGGCCGGCATCGGCGGCGAGCGCGTGATCTATCTCGGCACCTTCGGCAAGACGCTGTTCGCGGGACTGCGGCTCGGCTACCTCGTGGTGCCGCCGAGGCTGGTCGCGCGGGTCGTCGCAGCGCGCGCGGCGCAGGACCGGTTTCCGCCGGCCTTCATGCAGGAGGCTCTGGCCGACCTGATGGCCGACGGCGTGCTCGCAGCCCACATGCGGCGGCTGCGCCCGCGCTATCGCCAGGCGCGCGACGTCGTCGCCGAGGCGCTCGCCAAGCACGGCAAAGGCAGCCTGCAACTGGCCGCGCCGTCGCAAGGACTGCATCTGCTGGCGACCTTGCCGCCGGCAGCGCCGAAGGGCACGGCGAAACTGATTCGCGACCGGGCCGGCATCGAATGCCGGCTGTTGTCGGATGCACGGATCGTGCAGCGCGGGCCCGACGGTTTCATCCTGGGCTATTCGGGCTTTGCAGCGAAGGATCTCGCCGATGCCGCCAGGCGGCTCGGGCGCGCCACCCAGGACATCCTGGGCGCGGCGGCGCGCCGCCGCTGAGCATCATCGATGCCGCGAGTGTGGCCGAGCCGGCACGTCGGGCAAATCAGCAGGGCTATGAGCTTCCGGGAATCTACACAGAGGCTCCGCTTGCGTGTCGCGCGCAACGCGCCGGTCTGGATTTTGTTCAGTTCGTTCAACGCGCTCTTGACGACCGATCGCGCGCCTGCATTTTTCTCTTTCGTTTTTTCGAAAATCGTGCTTTGGTAACGCATCCCGCCTCACCGCAGAGGGGCGTAGCGCGCGATCGTCACGACACGCGAGGTGGGGTGCGATGGCAGCGCTGTTGCCGCAGCATGCTTGTCCAGCGTGCGGACGAACGGCAATACGCGGACGTGAAGTCGCAGCGTCCTGATACCCCGATGCTGGTATCACGCGCAGTGCGCGCAAGCGCATTGTCGCAATGGTGGCCAACAAGCCCGGCGCACCAGGGAGACTGCGTATAAGCGTGAAGACCATCGCGCAGGGAATGCCGGGTTGAACCGGCTTTGCCTGTGGTACCTGCCGCCTGCATTTTTTTCGCAGGCGGGCCATGGGTGGGGCCTTCACCCGGCATTCCCTGCGCCCTTTGCACTTCCGAGGGCGAGACGGATCGTAAGCCTCGGGCATCATCTGCCGCGAGAACGCGCCCTCATGTTCATGGCTGTTCGAGATGCGGATTGGAGCAGATGCGCGTCAGGCGACGCGGATGCGCGCGGTCGCCGCAATCGCGACGCGCTCATTCATAGGGATTGTGCTCGGCGTTCGTCATCGTCTGGCGCACCCGGCGCAAGGTGATGGGCGTGCCGTCGGAGACGAACTGCAGCTCATAGGCGCGGCCGCTGTCGTCCTTGGCGGAGCAGGTCACGCTCGTGACCTTGAGCATCGCGAAGTTGCCGACCTGACGGCACATGCCGGCCGAGCTCTTCGTCACCGGCACCGGAATGCCATCGACCTTCGGGCGATGCTTGGAATTCAGCAGCATCCTGTCGATCGGCAGTTCGTAGACGTTCTGAATCGACCTGCGGCCATTGATGCCGGAGAACGCGATGATGTGGCTCTCGTCAGCGGGATCGTTGAGCGCGACGGTGAAATGGGCGCGCCCCTTCTCGCTGTGAAAGAACGCCACCGTCTTGCAGGAAAATTCGCGGCCGTCGACCTTCGCGGTCCGGCAGGTGCCGGACATCAGCGCGTAGAGATCGATGTCGGGCCGCTCCTCCGGCGAGCTCGTCACCGGCATCGGCTGCTGAGCCAGGCAGGGCGTACCCAGGAAGAGACCGAGCGCAACGGCAGCAAGACGAGGAAAATGCAGGGGCATCCGCGGGGTGAGCCTGTAGGAATCATGACGGCGCGAGAGGTTAAGCGATGTGTCAGCTTTGCGGCAAAAAGAGGTCGGACGCCGTTGCGGCAGGGTACATCGCGCCAGCGCAAGCCCGGCGCTGTACGGCACGGGTGGTCGGTCGATACCGCAAAAGGAATGGAAAGTTCCGTGCGCACGCCGCGCACTCGCTCGCGCTCCATGTCGAGACGGAAGGCGCGGTGCAGCGGGCTCGGCGCGTCACAGGAATCCGGGGCGGCGCTGCCCCGGAATGATCTCCAATCTCCGGGACTATTTCGCCGACTGCGCCTTCTGCTTCCACAGCGCCCAGGCGCGGTCCATGATCACCATGTTGACTGCGTCGGCCTTGGCGGCCTCCTCGGCGCTGAGATAGGTGACGTCGCTGCCGAGCCCGATCGCCTGCGCCTGCAGCTTCGCATTGACGTCGGTGTAATAGGCGCGGAACACGGCGGCCTTGACCGACGGTCCAACCGCGACGTCGCCGTGGCCGCGCATCAGCACCACCGATTTGTCGCCAAGCGTGGCCGCCAGCGATTTGCCGATCACATTGTTGCTGACCAGCATGTTGGTGGCGCCGAACTCCTTGCCGATGTCCCATACCGGCGCGCCGGTGCCGAGGAAGGCGGCGTTGTGATACAGCGGCTTCAAGGGTGTATGGCTGACGCTGAACGGCACGACGCCGGGCGAATGCGTGTGTACCACGGCGTTGACGTCCGGACGGGCCTTGTAGATCTCGGCATGGATGAAGCGTTCGAGGAAGACCGCACGGTTCCTCGCATCGACCGGCTCGCCGTTCTCGTCGAACTCCATGATGTCATTGGCTGTGACCTGCGCCGGCGCGATCGAGCGTGCCATCAGGAAGTGGTGCGGATTGGTGGGATGCCGCGCGCTGACATGGCCGAAGGCGTCGACGACGCCGAGATCGGCGAGGATGCGGCTGCCGGTCGCGATGTCCTCGAGCAACTCGCGGGGAACACCAGGGATGGCGTCTTGGGCGCGGGAAGGGCCGGCGGAGAGGAGGAAGGCTGCTACGGCAATCGCGGCGAAGCGGCTGAAGCTGGACATCTGGCTCTTCCTCCCGGCCTTCGTTGTCTAGGCTCGTTGCTTCAACATACGCGTCGTTGCGAGCGAAGCGAAGCAATCCAGGATGGTGGGCGGGACCCTGGATTGCTTCGCTTCGCTCGCAATGACGGGGAGAGGTTTGAGCGAGGCAATTGGCATGGCAGGGTGAGCCCTCCCTCAGGTCACCGGAGCCGGATTGAACAAGGTCAGATCGTTGTGGATGCCCCAGCGGTCCGACCATGGCTTGGTGCGGCCGGAGGCGACGTCGAGGATCAGCTTGAACAACTCCCAGCCGGTTTCCTCGATCGTCATCTCGCCGGTGGCGATGCGGCCGGCGTCGAAGTCGATCAGATCCTTCCAGCGGCGCGCCAGCTCGCTGCGGGTCGCGACCTTGATGACGGGCGCCGCCGCAAGGCCGTAGGGCGTACCGCGGCCCGTGGTGAACACCTGCAAGGTCATGCCAGATGCGAGCTGCAGGGTGCCACAGATGAAGTCGGAGGCTGGCGTCGCCGCGAACAGCATGCCCTTTTGCTTGGCCTTCTCGCCCGGCGCCAGCACGCCGTGGATCGGACCGGAGCCCGACTTCACGATCGAGCCCAGCGACTTCTCGACGATGTTGGCGAGGCCGCCCTTCTTGTTGCCGGGCGTCGTGTTGGCGCTGCGATCGGCGCCGCCGCGCGCGAGATAGGAATCGTACCAGTCCATCTCACGGATCAGCGCGCGGCCGACGTCCTCGTTGATGGCGCGCCGGGTCAGCAATTGGATCGCGTCGCGAACCTCGGTCACCTCCGAGAACATCACGGTCGCGCCCGCGCGCACCAGCAGGTCCGCCGCGAAGCCCACTGCGGGATTGGCGGTCACACCGGAGAACGCATCGCTGCCGCCGCATTGCAGGCCGATGACGAGATCGGACGCCGGGCAGGTCTCGCGGGTGCGCTTGTTGAGTTCGGCAAGGCGGCGATCGGCCTGGGTCATGATGGCGTCGACGATGGCGCCGAAGCCGTCGAAGGCCTCGTCCTGCATTCGGACGATCGAGTCTTCAGTGCCTTCCGGCAGCAGCCGCTCCGGCGCGAGCTTCTCGCAGCCGAGGCCGACGACGAGGATCTCGCCGCCGAAATTCGGGTTCAGTGCGAGGTTCTGCAGGGTTCGGATCGGCACCACGGCATCTGGCGCCGTGATCGCGACACCGCAGCCATAGGCGTGGGTAAGCGCGACGACGTCATCGACATTCGGGTACTTCGGCAGCAGCTCGCTCTTGATGCGCTTGATCGCGAATTCCAGTGTGCCCTTGACGCATTGGACCGAGGTCGAGATGCCCAGCACGTTGCGGGTGCCGACCGAGCCGTCGCGATTGCGATAGCCTTCGAAGGTGTAGCCTTCGAGCGGCGGCAGCGGCCCCGGCACCGCGGTGGAGATTTCGAGCTGATCGAGGGCAGGAGCCTCAGGCATGTCGATGCGAGCCTCGTCCACCCATTCGCCGGATGCGATCGGCGACTTCGCATAGCCGATGATCTCGCCGTAGCGGACGATCGGCGCGCCCTCGGCGATGTCGACCAGTGCGGTCTTGTGGCCCTGCGGGACGAAGCTCCTCAGCGTCAGGCCATCGGGAAATTTGGTGCCGGCAGGCAGGCCGAAATCGTTCACCACGATCGCGACGTTGTCGCGCGCGTTGAGCTTGATGATGCGGGGCTCCTGGTTGGCGACGACCTGCTGGTTCATGCTGGCTCCGTTCCGCTCCGGTGGGTGGGCAAAGGCGCGGAGCGCCGTGCCCGCCTACTTCCTTCTTTCATCCCCTCTCCCCGTAAGAACGGGGAGAGGGAGTGGACCGTCGATGCGGCCCGTCTGTTAGCTCACGGCGGACGAGGCTCACACCGGGAAGGTGTAGGCCGTCTTCACCGTCGTGTAGAATTCCCGCGCGTAGGAGCCCTGCTCGCGGGCGCCGTAGCTCGAGCCTTTGCGGCCGCCGAACGGGACGTGATAGTCGACGCCGGCGGTCGGCAAATTGACCATCACCATGCCGGCCTCGCTGTTGCGCTTGAAGTGCGAGGCGTATTTCAGGCTGGTGGTGCAGACGCCGGCCGCGAGGCCGAACTCGGTGTCGTTGGCGATCGCCAGCGCCTCGTCGTAGTTCTTGGCGCGGATGACGCAGGCGACCGGTCCGAAGATCTCCTCGCGGGCAATGCGCATCGCGTTGGTGGCCTCGGTGAACAGCGCTGGCTGCATGTAGAAGCCGGGCGTCTCGCGGTTGAGCAGCTCGCCGCCCCAGGTGAGCTTGGCGCCTTCGTCCTGGCCGATCTTGAGATAGCGCTGATCCTGCTCGAGCTGGTTGGCGTCGACCACCGGGCCGATATGGGTGCCCTGCTTGACGGCGTCATCGACCACAAGGCCCTTGAGCCGCTCGGTCATCGCCGCGACGAACTTGTCGTGGATGCCCTCGGTGACGATCAGGCGCGAGGACGCCGTGCAGCGTTGGCCGGTCGAGAAATAGGAGCCGTTGACACAGGCTTCGACCGCGACCTTGACGTCGGCATCGTCGAGCACGACCATCGGATTCTTGCCGCCCATCTCCAGCTGGAACTTCTTCATCGGGTTCGACAGCACGCAGGCCTGCGCGATCTTGCGCCCCGTGCCGACCGAGCCGGTGAAGGAGATCGCGTGAACATCCGGATGCTCGAGCAGGGTCTGGCCGACCACCGAGCCGGAGCCGACGACGAGGTTGAAGACGCCGGCGGGAAGGCCGGAGCGCGCGATGATCTCGGACAGCGCATGCGCCGAGCCGGGCACCAGCTCCGCCGGCTTGAACACGACCGTGTTGCCGTAGCAGAGCGCGGGCGCGATCTTCCAGGCGGGGATCGCGATCGGGAAATTCCAGGGCGTGATCATGCCGACGACGCCGACGGCCTCGCGGGTGATCTCGACGTCGAGGCCCGGACGGACCGAGGCCCCCTTCTCGCCGGTGAGGCGCAGCGCCTCGCCGGCAAAGAACGCAAAGATCTGGCCGGCACGGGCGACCTCGCCGATGCCCTCCGGCAGCGTCTTGCCCTCCTCGCGCGCCAGCAGGCGGCCGAGCTCTTCCTTGCGCGACAGGATCTCCGCCGAGATCTTGTTGAGCGCGTCATAGCGCTCCTGCGGCGTCGAGCGCGACCAGGCCGGGAAGGCGGCCTTGGCGGCGGCGATCGCCTTCTCGGTCTGCGCCTTGTCGGCCTTGGCGTATTCGCCGACGACGTCGTTGGTGTTGGACGGGTTGATGTTGCGGGTCACCCCGCTGCCGTCGACCCACTCGCCGGCGATGAAATTCTTGAGGATCGCGTTCATGTTGTTCTCCAGACTTTGCGCGATTGCTCGGACAATCTAACCGATCGCCCCCGTCATCGCACGAGACAGGGGCGCTTGTCGTCGAAGGTCCAGCCGGGGATCAGATACTGCATTGCGACGGCGTCGTCGCGTGCACCGAGCCCGTGGCTCTTGTACAGCGCATGGGCCTTTTCGATGGCGCCGCGGTCAACCTCGACACCGAGCCCAGGTTGCTCGGGCACGGCGATCCTGCCGCCCTTGATCTGCAGCGGCGCCTTGGTCAGCGCCTGGCCGTCCTGCCAGATCCAGTGGGTGTCGATGGCGGTGACCTTGCCCGGCGCAGCGGCGGCCACGTGGGTGAACATCGCCAGCGAAATGTCGAAATGGTTGTTGGAGTGCGAACCCCAGGTCAGGCCATTGTCGCGGCACGTCTGGGCGACGCGCACCGAGCCCTGCATGGTCCAGAAATGGGGGTCGGCCAAGGGAATGTCGACCGCGCCGAGCCGCAGCGCATGGCTGAGCTGCCGCCAGTCGGTGGCGATCATGTTGGTCGCGGTCGGCAGGCCCGTGGCGCGGCGGAACTCGGCCATGATCTCGCGGCCGGAGAAGCCGGCCTCGGCGCCGCACGGGTCCTCGGCATAGGCCAGGATGCCGTGCATGTCCTTGCACAGCCGGATCGCTTCATCGAGCGACCAGGCGCCGTTGGGGTCGAGCGTGACGCGCGCCTGCGGGAAGCGTTTTGCGATGGCGGTCACCGCCTCGATCTCGGCCTCGCCGCGGAGCACGCCGCCCTTCAGCTTGAAGTCGGCGAAGCCATAGGCGTCGTGCGTCGCCTCGGCGAGCCGCACCACAGCTTCGGGCGTCATCGCCTCCTGATGTCGCAGCGTATACCAGCCGTCCTTCTCGCGCTCGCCGGTGGCGTAGGGCAGGTCGGTCTTCTTGCGGTCGCCGATGAAGAACAGATAGCCGAGCGCCTCGACGGAGGCGCGCTGCTGGCCTTCGCCGAGCAGGGCCGCCACCGGCAGGCCGAGATGCTGGCCGAGCAGGTCGAGCAGCGCGGATTCGACTGCGGTCACCGCATGGATCATGACGCGCAGATCGAAGGTCTGCTTGCCGCGGCCGCCGGCGTCACGATCGGCGAAGGCGGTACGCATCGTGGCGAGGATGGTGTTACAGGCGCCGATGCTCCTGCCCACGATCAGGCTCTTCGCATCCTCCAGCGTCTGCCGGATCTTCTCTCCGCCGGGCACCTCGCCGACGCCAGTGTGGCCGGCATTGTCGGTGAGGATGACGAGGTTGCGGGTGAAGAACGGCCCATGCGCGCCGCTGAGATTGAGCAGCATGCTGTCACGGCCGGCCACCGGAATGACCTCCATGCCGGTGACGATCGGCGCGCCGGAGATTCCGGTGCTGGTGGCTGCGTGACTCATGTGCTCCTCCCGGTCTTCTTCCTATCTCCGTCATTCCGGGGCAGCCCGTCAGGGCTGAACCCGGAATCCAGAGATTGGCTTGCGTCTCTTCTTATCCATCAACTCGGAGATTCCGGGTTCAAGGCCTTGCGGCCTTGCCCCGGAATGACAGCAAGATCACTCCGCCGCCTGCTGTGCCGAGACGGCGCCCGGCAGCGCCTTCACCAGCGCCGTCAGCTCCGCCATCTCCTCCGCGGTCAGATCGGTCAGCGGCAGGCGGACAGGGCCGGAATCGCGGCCGATCACCTTCATGCCGGCCTTGATGATCGAGACCGCGTAGCCCTTCTTGCGGTTGCGTATCGCGATCAGCGGCAAAATGAAATCCTTCAATCCGGCATGGATGGTGGCGTGGTCGCGCTTGCGCACTGCGGCATAGAAGTTCGTCGCGAACTCCGGCACGAAGTTGAACACGGCCGAGGAGTAGGTCGTCACGCCCATGTCGAGATAGGGCAGGGCGAAGGTCTCGGCGGTCGGCAGGCCGCCGATATAGGTCAGGCGGTCGCCCATCCTGGTGTAGACACGGGTCATCAGCTCGATGTCGCCGATGCCGTCCTTGTAGCCGACCAGGTTCGGGCAGCGCTCGCACAGCCGTGCCAGGGTGTCCGGCTGCAGGATGGCGTTGTCGCGGTTGTAGACGATGACGCCGATCTTGACCGATTTGCAGACCGCCTCGACATGGGCGGCGAGGCCGTCCTGCTCGGCATGCATCAGATAGGGCGGCAGCAGCAGGAGGCCGTCGGCGCCGGCCTTCTCGGCGCCAATCGCGATCTCGCGCGCGATTGCGGTGCCGTAGCCGGTGCCGGCGAGCACGGGCACGCGGCCCTTGGTCTCGTCGACCGCGACCTTGACCACCTCGGGCACCTCGGCCGCGGTCAGCGAGAAGAACTCGCCGGTGCCGCCGGCGGCGAACAGGCCCGCGACGTCATAGCCGCACAGCCAGTCCATGTTGGCGCGATAGGTGGCCTCGTCGAACGAATAGTC
The DNA here is from genome assembly GCF_051168395.1 of Bradyrhizobium sp. HKCCYLRH1030. Classification (NCBI taxonomy): domain Bacteria; kingdom Pseudomonadati; phylum Pseudomonadota; class Alphaproteobacteria; order Hyphomicrobiales; family Nitrobacteraceae; genus Bradyrhizobium; species Bradyrhizobium sp. HKCCYLRH1030. The sequence continues at coordinate 197,559 of NZ_JBNPUY010000005.1, forward strand.
GGCCTTGAACGGCGTCACGGGGAAGGAGAGCAGGCCGCTGCCGATCTTCGCAGCCATTTCCGTCGGGGTCATCTTGCTCATCGCGCGGGTCCTTCACGAATGTCCTTGGGAACGGGCGCGGCCGGCGCCGGCGCGCATTCCCCCGGGCGATGTCGTAGGACCAAGTTCGATGCCGGTCCAAGCCAATGACGGTATCGATTGATGCGGATCAGATATCAATCTTCCGCGTGCTGCACGGCGAGATTGCCGGCCAGCTCGACCAGTGCCGGCAGCAGCGGATTGTCGTGATCGCGCCGCCAGACCAGGAACAGCTCGGCCGGCGTCGGGTTGCGCAGCTTCAGCGGCCGCAGCCGGACATCGGCGATCTTCAGGCTGGAGGCAGCTTCGGGCACGATCGCAAGCCCGAGGCCGGCGCGCACCATCGCCAGGATCGAGTGGATCTGGCTCAGGTGCTGCACGTAGCGGGGCAACACCTCTGCACGCATGAACTGCGACACCAGGAGATCGTGGAAATAGCGGGCCTCGGTCTGCGAATACATGATGAAGTTCTGGCCGTCGAAATCACGGATCGACACGGCCTCGGCGGAGGCGAGACGATGGCGGCGCGGCAGCGCGGCGCAGAGCGGCTCGGCGACGACGCGGCGGGTGGCGAATTCGGGGCGCGCGATCGGCGGCCGCAGCAGGCCGGCGTCGATCTGGCCGGAGGCCAGCGCCTCGATCTGGTCGCCGGAGACCATTTCCTTCAGCGACAGATCGGCTTCTGGAAGCTCGCTGCGGCAGGCGGCGACCAGATCGGGCAGGAAGCTGTAAGCCGCGGCCGCGGTGAAGCCGATCTTGAGCGAGCCGCTCTTGCCGCTGGCAATGCGCTGCGCCACCTGGGCGGCGCTCTCGGCCATTTTCAGGATGCGCCGCGCCTCGGGCAAAAAGCTGCGCCCGGCCGGCGTCAGCTTGACCGAGCGGCTGGTGCGCTCCAGCAGCACCGCATCGATGATGTGCTCCAGCACCTGGATCTGCCGCGACAGCGGCGGCTGCGTCATGTTGAGCCGGATCGCGGCGCGGCCGAAATGCAGCTCCTCGGCCACGGTGACGAAGCAGCGCAGCTGGTTGAGGTCGAACATCGATGCGTCCTCGGCATGGATACGGCGGATTGTGCGGGCTTGGTAGCATCGATTGGGTGCCGTGGGAATGTTGGCGGGATCATCGGCCGCGGCTTGGCAGACGCGCCCAGCTCGGCGGTTCGCATCAGGCGGGGCCACTGCCTGCCGCGGCCGTCATGCGCGGAGCGAAGCGATGATGCAATCCCGAGTCGCCGGCCGCCGTGGTGCCCGCGCACATGTTGACATCTGCAATGCAATACGCCCGCGGCGTGCGCCGCGCATCGCCGGCCATGCCGCGGCCGACGACCCCGGCTGCCACCTCGCCAATGCCGAGATCGGCCTGACCGTGCCGGCCAACCGCATCACGACCTCACTCTATCCTATCGCGGAAGTGAATCAGGAAGCTCCGCTGTCCCAAACGTCCGGAACGAGATCTCCTTCTCCGTTGGGGCCAGCTACTGAGCCGCACGTTGCGGGCACGGCACTGCGGCTGTCCATGGCGAGCGTCAGCTGCCCGCTCACTTGGCGGACGCAGCAGCGCGGGCATCCGCAATGGCCTGCTTGAAAGCCTGTGCATTGGGGACGCCGGGAATGCGGAAATGGCCGATGATGAAGGCCGGCGTGCCGCGGAAGCCGAGGCCCGTGGCCTGCTCGTGGTTGCGCGCGAGCACGGCGTCGATGTCGGCGTGCTTGGCCGCGAGGTCGGCCTTGGCGCGGGCGAGGTCGATTCCGGCGCCGCTGAGCGCCGCATCGACCTTGGCCTCGGACAGCTTCTCATTGAGCGAGATCAGCGCCTCATGGGCCTCGGCGAACTTGTCCTGATATCTCGCCGCCAGGGTGAGGCGTGCCGCGTAGATCGAGGCGCCGCCGAAGATCGGCCAATCCTTGAAGACGAGACGGACGTGACCGTCGTCGCGAACCACCTTGGCGAGCTCCGGGCTGATCTTGCGGCAATACGGACACTGATAGTCGAAATACTCGACGATCGTGATGTCGCCCTCGGCGTTTCCGACAGCAGGGATTGCGGGATCGTGCAGGATGCGCGCTTCGCTCAGAATGTCGGTGTCGTCGTCCTCGGCGCGGGCCTGGATCGGCAGGATGGCCGCCGTCAACAGCAGCAGCATGGCGATCGATGCGGCAAAGGTCTTCGTGGTCATGACTTGTCGTTCTCCTGATGAGGGATGGTCGATGCGGTGTCGATGGCGTCCAGCACGGTCTGCGGCGTCAGCAGTTCGGGGAGCAGGATGCCGTTGGGAGCTCCGGGGCCGAACACGACGTTGAACGGCAGGCCGTAGCGGCCAAAGGATCGGAGATAGGTCGCGATCGCGTCGCTGGGTGAGGTCCAGTCCGCCTTGACGGCAACGACACCCGACGCGAGTCGGCTGCGCACGGCCGTGCTGTCGAGCACGAGCTTCTCGTTGACCTTGCAGGTGACGCACCAGCTGGCGCCGATGTCGACGAAGACCGTGTGACCAGCCCGCACCTGCGCCGTGATCTCGGCGGGCACCAGCGGCTGCCAGGCGATTCCGGCCGGCCGGCTTGCGCCGTCCGGCTGCTTGACGGAGGTGGCGGCGATCAGCGCCAGTCCGATCGTGCCGGCGAGGCCGGCTCCGGCGATCGTTCGCCGCAACGGGAAACGGAGCGACGCCATGATCAGAGCGGGGACGAGCAGCGCAGCGGCGAGGACGGCCGCAGTCGAGGGTCCACTGATGTCGGCGAGCACGATCAGCAGCCATAGCGCGGTCGCCGCCATCGCGAGCGCTGCAAGCACGCGCAGCTTCAGCATCCAGCGGCCGGGCCGCGGGAAGAGTGCGGCGAGGCCTGGCGCCGCGGCCAGAGACAGATATGGCGCAGCCATGCCGAGCCCGAGCGTGGTGAACACCAGCAGGATTTGCGGTGCGGCCTGCGACAGCGCAAAAGCGACGGCGGTCCCGACGAACGGCGCGGAGCACGGCGTGGCCAGCAGCGTCATGACGAAGCCGTTGATGGCATGACCTGCCATCGTCCTGTGGCTCGCGGCGTTGCCAAGGCGGCCGGCGATCCACCACGGCAGGCTGATCTCGAACAGGCCGAGCAGGTTGGCACCGAATGCCGCGAGCACGATGATCATCGCGATGAGGAAAGCGGGCTGCTGAAACTGCAAGCCCCAGCCGACCTCGGCGCCCGCGGCCTTGAGTGCGGAGAGGACGGTGGCAAGTGTCACGAACGAGGCGACGATGCCGGCCGCCGTCGCCAGGAATGCCCGGCGCGGCGAGGGCGCGTGTGCGGGATCGTGATCGACCAGCGACACGAGCTTCAGCGACAACACCGGAAACACGCAGGGCATGAAGTTGAGGATGAAGCCGCCGAGCAGGGCCACGCCGAGCATGGTCCAGATCGATGCCGCCGAAGGACGCGGTGCCGGTGTGGCTGCTTTGGCCGCAGAAGCGCGAGCAGCTTGATCGGCATCCACCGGAAGCATGGCCTCGATCGATCGGTCGCCATCGACCAGGGTGACCCGCAGGCGTTGTCCCGGACCGGCCTGATCGAGGCCTTGCACCGGCACGGTGATCCGTACGCCGCCGTCCGACATCGGGCTCACCCGGGGACGGCCGCCGGACACGGCATCGTTCCCATCAAGGAAGACGTCGGGCGCGTGCAGTGGCGGCGTCGCATGCGCCTCGAGCTGCAGATGCGGCTTTGGTTGCCGATCGATGCGCAACGCCGTGATGGAGAGCCCCGGCGAGCTCGCGCGGGGGACGCTCTGCCGCCATTCGTCGATCAGCGCCTGATCGTTCGGCAGGTGCGAGACGGCGGGGATGTCGGCCTCGAGATGGGCCTCCTGCTGGGTGCAGATGACCGAGCAGACGAACAGCACCATTTTCAGTGTGAGATGTGCGGGCGCCGCTCCATCCTCGAGCCGCACGCGCAACGGAAACAGCACGTGCTCAGCGTAGCCGAACGTGTCGATATCCTGCTCGCTGAAGCGGCTCGGCGCCGGCCATTCGACGGTGACATCGGCGACGTTGCGTGAGCCGCTCCAGTCGAATTCGGGTGGCGCGCCGGCATCGCCGGGTGAGCGCCAATAGGTGTGCCAGCCTGCATCCAGCCTGACATCCAGTCCGGCCCATGCCGCGGCCGGGCCGCCGTCTGCTCGCGTGACGTCGCCGACCAGCAGGCGCGTGTCGACGTTCGCCTGCGGGCGCAACTCGCCCGCGACAGCGGTCGTCGCCGCAAGATGGAGCAGGCCGAGCAGCCCTGCGAGCCGGCCAAGATGACGGATGGACATGATGATCTCCCGCGCGCTGATCGTGCATTGCGTGGCAGTTGCGCTGCGCGACCCGGCGCAAGGCGCGCCTGGCAATGGGCACCTTAAGCCGACCTGCACGACGCACGATCGATGGTGGATATTCGTCCGCTCAAGTCACGACGTTACGCGGCCCGTAAGCCGATGACGACGGAAGGATCAGGCGTGGCGGCAGGGGGGACGGTAGGGCGAGGACGCGTCGCATTGCGTTGTCAGCGCCTCGTCATAGGGGCGCCAGGACAGCGTCCGGGAGGCGGCAACCGGCTGTGCCGCCGCACTGTCGCTCGCCGGGACGGCGGTCAGACCAGCCGCGGCAAACGGACACGTGTTGATCATGCCCGGGATGACGGCCTTCCTGCAGGGCTTGGGCGCGCTCGTGGTCGTTCGGGACCATTGGCGCGCACCGGCGCCGGCGTCTGCCGTTGCAACCTCGAACGTTCCGAGCAGAGGCGCCAGACTCAAGACGAGCGCGATCAGCGCCGCTATCAGGCGGCGTGTCATCGCTGGCATCTCGAAATCAGCACGCCTCATCTTGGATCAACTTCTCCAGCTTGGACTGGTCGCGCAGACCGGCCGCTGTTGGCAACTGACATCTTTGTGACACCGCGAACTCGCGGCCAAGCCGGCATCGCGTGAGCAAAGCGAGTGGTTCTCAAAGTACGTTGATCGGTACCTTCAGGAATGTCTTTCCCGTCGCGTCCGCGGGAGGCAGATGTCCGGCGCGGATGTTGACCTGAAGTGATGGAATGATCAGGCGCGGCATACCGAGCGTCTTGTCGCGCGCCTCGCGGAGCGCGACGAACTCGTTCTCGGTCATCCCGTCTCGCGCGTGGATGTTGTGGAGCCGCTCCTCGCCAACGGTCGTTTCCCAGCGCACCGCGCGGTCGTCGGGGGCATAGTCATGACACATGAACAGCCGCGTCTCGCGCGGCAGCGTTTCAAGGATCTTCCGGATCGAGCGAAACAGCGTGCGCGCATTGCCGCCTGGAAAGTCGGCCCGCGCCGTTCCCCCGTCGGGCATGAACAGGGTGTCGCCGACGAAAGCGGCATCGCCCATCACATGTGTGGCACAGGCCGGCGTATGGCCGGGCGTGTGCATCACGAAGGCCGTCATCTGTCCAACCTGATAGGTGTCGCCATCCTTGAACAGCCGGTCGAACTGGCTGCCGTCGCGGCGAAACTCCGTGCCCTCGTTGAAGACCTTGCCGAAGGTCTCCTGCACGGTCAGGATATGCTCGCCGATGCCGATCTTGCCGCCGAGCTTGTCCTGGATGTAGGGCGCAGCGGAGAGATGATCCGCATGCGCATGCGTTTCGATCAGCCACTCTGGCCTGAGGCCGTTGATCTTCACGTAGTCGATCAGCATGTCGGCGGAACGGGTGCCGATGCGGCCGGCCGCATAGTCGATGTCGAGGACGGGATCGACGATCGCGCAGGACGGCGATGACGGGTCCTTCACCACGTAGCTGATCGTACTGGTGTCGGGATCGAAGAATCCGGCCACCTTCGGCTGCACGCCGAGATCGATTGAATAGGACATGGCTGCTGCTCCGCGATCTGGTTCCGGGGCGGCATCGCCGCCCACGGCGCGTTCGTCGTCCTGCGCGGTCTAAGACATCGGATTGGATTTCGTTCCGCAGGTATTGATGCCGAGCATCGCGTAGGGCGGGCACCAGCCGATCAGTGCGGTGCCGAGCGGGATCAGGCCCAGAAGGCCCCACAGGGTGTGCGGTCCTACGACCGTGAGACTGAGGATCGCCAGTCCGACGATGATCCTGAGCAGCCGGTCGATCTTGCCAATGTTCTGTGTCATGTCGCGCTCCCCTTTGGCTTGCGATAATGGAGACGATAGAGCGGGATATTGCGCGGGTATGTAACTAAGTCACCAAGAGACGCCGGTTCCTAGCCATGCTGGGCCAGCTGGACGAGCGCCGGTCTGTCGGTGATCTCGACGATTCCGCGAGCCATTCGCAACCAGCCGCGCCGCGCGAATTCATTGAGCTGCCGGCTGATGACCTCGCGCGCGCTGCCGAGCTCGTTGGCGAGCTCCTGATGGGTTGCGGCGATCTGTTGCTTCGCCCCAGCGAGATCCAGAAGCTTCTGCGCGAGCCGCACATCGATCCGCTCGAACGCGACTTCCTCGATGACGCGGAAGAGATTGGTGACACGGCGGCTGAACGCGGTGAAGACGAACTGGCGGAATTCGCGCGAGCTGGCGATCAGCCGGTCGAACAGCGCGCGCGGGATCGCCACGGCGCGGATCCGGGTCTCCGCGATGCCTTCGGCCTGGTATTCCTCGTAACCCATCAGGCAGGCCGTGGTCAGCGCGCAGCTCTCGCCTGCCTGGACGCGGTAGAGCACGATCTCGCGGCCGGACTCGGACGTCTGCTGCACGCGGATGGTTCCGTCCAGCAGCAGCAGGAAGGAGTCCGGCGCCTGGCCGGGGCCGAAGATCCGGCTGCCTTCCGGAAGCTCGACAATGAGGCTGGCCTCGCGCAACTGCGCGAAGATCTCCTCCGGCAATTGCCGCAACGGCGGGAAAGCGAGCGTCCAGTCCTGCTTCGACGACATCACGACATCCGGCTGCGCCACATCGGCATCGTCCAGACTTGCCATAGGATCGCGCGTGGGTCGAGGGACGGGATCTGCCCCCGTCCCCAATCTTCGGACGAGAGAGCTCGCATGGACTCCGGCAGCGCGTTGCCTTGCCACCGATCGGCGTCTCACGCATGCGCGGCCGTTGCAGGTGGGCCAGACCAAAAGGTTGCCGCACCTGCCGGCAGAGCAAGGCCCGCATACTCTCGGACCGCGCCTTTCCTCGCTCTTTGCTCTTAGCTCTTGGTGCTTGCCGTCTTGTCGAGCGCCGCCCGCAAACCCTTGGCGAGCTTGATCGCATCATCGTTCGCCCAGAAGTGCATGAAGAAGAGGCGGGGGTGTTCGTCCAGCATGTGACTATGCAGCGCCGTGACCTCGATGCCGTGGGCACGGAGCGTCCGGATCACGGGGTTCACCTCCTCCCCGCTCAGCACGAAGTCACCGGTGACGGCGGCCTTGCCTGCGCCGGTCGGCTGGAAGTTGATGCCCGTCGCGACGCCCATCGCCGCGACGGGAGACAAGGATAGTCCACCCTCGACGATGGGATCGCGTCGCGGCACGCTGAACTGATAGACTCCGCCATTGGCCTGTCCTTTGACCGCCAGGATCTGATCGAGCTGTGCCGTGTCGAGATCGATGGCCGGTGGCGGCGTGGTCGGCGACGCCGCAACCGTCAACGGTGTCTTGCTGTCGGCGAGGGCGTCGCGGATGGCGGACGCGAGTTTGACCGGATCTCCGTGACCGACGACATGCATGTAGGACGTTGCTGGGCTCGCGCGGAGCAGATGGTTGTGCACGGCGCTGATTTCGAGCCCGCCGGCGATCATCTTCGCCATCACCGGGTTGATCTCTGATTCCAGCAGGACGAGATCGCCCATGATCATGGTGGCGCCATGCGCCGGCTTGAACGCGACCCAGCCGCCGAGCGCGAGCGCCGGCCTGATGGTTACGCCGTCCAGGGTCACCGCGAGATCGGTGCGCGGGAAGCCGTACCGGCGGACGTCTCCCGCCACGGACGGCTTCCGGCCCAATGTCTCGTCGACCTTCTGCCAATCGATGTCCTGTGCGCGCGCCGTCGAGACGATCGGTCCGGCGCCGTGTGCGAGGAGGCAGGCGCCGAGGCCTAACAGACTCCAGATCGTGCTTCTCATCGTTCGCTCCTTTTGGTCTGGCACTGCCCCATGTTCCGTCGCAGCGTGCTCTCAGATGACGCCCGCAAAGCGCATCAGGATGCCCGCGATGCACGAGGCGGCGAGCACGACGAGCATTCCCACGTTGAAGCGGAAAATGGCCGTGGCGGCCGCAACCGACAGGACAACGGCCGGCAGGTCGATGCTCATCGGCCGGGGCGCGTCGAATGACAGTCCGAATCCCTGGATCGGAAAGGTCTCGCGGAAGAGGGTGTGCAGCGCGAACCAGATCGAGAGATTGAGAATCACGCCGACGACGGCGGCGGTGATGGCCGAGAGCGCGCCGCCGAGCGCCTTGTTTCCCCGCAACGCCTCGATGTAGGGCGCGCCGACGAAGATCCAGAGAAAGCAGGGCGCGAACGTCACCCACGTCGCCAGCAGTCCGCCCAGCGTGCCTGCTAGCATGGGAGACAGCCCGCTCGCCCCGCGGAACGCGGCCATGAAGCCCACGAACTGGACGACCATGATCAGGGGACCGGGAGTCGTCTCCGCCATGCCGAGGCCGTCGAGCATCTCGCGCGGAGCAACCCAGTGATAGTACTCCGCGGCTTGTTGCGCGACGTAGGCGAGCACGGCGTAGGCGCCGCCGAACGTCACCATCGCCATCTTGCTGAAGAAGATAGCGATCTGACCGAAGACGTCGTTCGGCCCGAGCAGGATCAGCAGTGCGAAGACGGGGGCGAGCCAGATCGCGAGCCAGACGGCCGCCACGCGCAGCGCGCGCGAAGCGTTCGGACGGACGTGATCCGGCACGGCTTCGCCGAGCATGCTGTCGATCGCACCGGCGTTCTTGCCGCCGTGTTCGAGGGCTGCGAATTCCGGCCGGCCGAGGCGGGCAGCGACGAAGCCGATGACTCCGGCAGCAATGATGATGATCGGAAACGGCGCGCGGAAGAAGAAGATCGCGACGAAGGCTGCGGCCGCCAGTCCGATCATGATCCGATTGCGTAGCGCGCGCTTGCCGACGCGGACGACGGCCTGGATCACGATCGCCAGCACGGCCGCCTTGAGGCCGAAGAACAAGGCTTCGACGACGCCGACATTGCCATAGGCCGCATAGATGTAGCTGAGGCCCATGATGGCGAAAATGCCGGGCAGAATGAAAAGTGTGCCCGCAACGATGCCGCCGGTGGTCCGGTGCAGCAGCCAGCCGATATAGGTCGCAAGCTGCTGCGCCTCGGGTCCCGGCAGCAGCATGCAGTAGTTCAGGGCGTGCAGGAAGCGGCTCTCCGAGATCCAGTTCTTCTCCTCGACGAGGATGCGATGCATGACCGCGATCTGGCCGGCGGGGCCGCCGAAACTCAGACAGGCCACCCGGATCCACACGAGAAGCGCGTCGTTGAAGGAGATGCCATGGGCGTGCTCGGCCGCAACCGGCTTCCGCGATGCTACGACGTCCGTCATGACTTCACCTTGCTGGACGGCCAGTTGTGCGCCTCCTTCGTGGCGTCGCGGCACCAGCGGTAGAAGGCATCATAGAGCAGCAGCCCCGCGCTCAACTGCTCCAGATCGTCGTCGTACATTCGCGACAGCCCGAGTGAAGCGGCAAGGAGGCCGGGAGCCTCGGGCGAGAGATCAAGTCGCGCCGTATCCGCGGCCCGCACCAGCGTGGCGAGTCGTTCCAAGGGTGGTGTCCGCAGACCGAGCTCCTCGACCATGACGTCGAAGGTGCAAAGCTCGCCGCGGTGGCTCCAGAAGACATTCTCGATGTCGAAGGGAGTGGCTTGGAAACGCTCGGCGACGGCTTCGACTTCGGCCGGCGTCACGAACAGGAAGACCGCTGCAGGGTCGACGAAGCGACGGATCAGCCATGGACAGGCGATGCGGTCGATCTTGGGACGTGATCGCGTGACCCAGACGGTGCGGCCGCGGTCGTCCCTCGCGGGAATCCTGTCTGCGGGCACGGTCGGGAGTTGGGACTCCGTCCAGCCGACGTGGCCGCCCTCGAGGACCTCGGCTGCGACGTTGCTGCACCGGAGCCAGGCCGCGGTACCTTCGCTCAGCTTCTTGCCTTTCTGGCAGATCACGACAACCGATTGGCCGGTGAAGCTCGGTGCCCATTGCTGGACGTCGAGATGGGAGCGCCTGACGGCGCCGGGGATGAGGCGTGGGTCGGCGGCGAAATCCTCGTCGACACGCACGTCGACGAGCCGTGGCGAGGTCGCCGTGCCGATCAGTCGAGACAATTTTTCGGGTGAGATCGAGGTGTATGATGATGACATGCTGCGCCCTTGGTGACCAGGACGCGATTCTTGGGCATGTCGCCTCGCGGGGAGATCGCACATCCCCGTGCGGCAGAATAAAGCGCTCGATTGTTCGGCTGTCAACCCATCCCTGTGCTGGAACGATCGGGGGACCGCCGCGGTCGCCATTGGGGTCGACCCGCCTCAGATCAGCAGGGGCAGCTGGGCTTCCACTGCGATGTCTTGCTGCTGCAAGGATGACAGCGAGACGCCGAGGAGCCGCACCGGCTTGGCCAGGGGCATCTCGCTCTGAAGGAGCGCGACGGACAAGCGTGCCAGATCCTCCCGGCTCGCGACCAGGTTGGCGATGGACCTGCTGCGTGTGATGATTTCGAAGTCCGCGAACTTGACCTTCAGCGTGACCGTCCGGCCCCTGTTGCCGCTGGTTTCGCAATGCTGCCAGACCTTGTCGATCAGCGGCTGCAGCTCCGCCAGCATCGGCTCGAAGTCGGTCAGGTCGCTCGAGAAGGTGTTTTCGGCGCCGACTGATTTGCGGATGCGATTGGCTCGGACCGGGCGATTGTCGATGCCGCGCGAGATCCAATAGTAGTGGTGGCCGGCCTTGCCGAAGTGCTGCTGGAGGAAGGGCAGGGTCTGGTTGCGGATGTCGAGCCCGGTATGAATTCCGAGCGCGTTGAATTTCGCTGCGGTCGCCGGGCCGATGCCGTGAAACCTGCCGACCGGCAGCCCCTCCACAAAGGCCGGACCCATCTCCGGCGAAATGACGTATTGCCCATTGGGCTTGCGATGGTCCGAGGCCAGCTTGGCGAGGAACTTGTTGTAGGAGACTCCCGCGGAGGCATTGAGCCCGGTCTCGGCCTTGATCTTGGCCCGGATCTGCAAGGCGATGTCGCGTGCCAGCGGGATGCCTTGCAGGTTTTCGGTGACGTCCAGATAGGCCTCGTCCAGCGACAGAGGTTCGATGATCGGCGTGTGCTCGGCGAAGATGGCGCGGATCTGCTGGCTGATGGCCTTGTAGACCTCGAAGCGCGGCTTGACGAAGATCAGGTGCGGGCACTGGCGCTTTGCCGTCACCGACGGCATGGCCGAGCGCACGCCGAACGCCCGAGCCTCGTAGCTTGCGGCTGCCACCACGCCGCGCTCGCGCGATCCCCCGACGGCCACGGGCTTGCCGCGCAGCTCGGGATTGTCCCGCTGCTCGACCGACGCGTAGAATGCATCCATGTCGATGTGGATGATCTTGCGAATGGCCGTCGGCGCGCCATCCTGTTCCGGGCCGGAGCTTGGCATGGCCAAGCTCTATCAGAGCGCGGCGATGAAGTCTGCACAGCCAAGTGCTGGCTGCCAACAACGTCCCTTACAATGACGTTGCGACGTCTGTCTCTCCCTCAGCCTTCAATCGGCGACGACGGAAACACGCTCATGAGAAAAGGGATCGCCGACCGTGATCGAGACGAAGCTGCGCAGTCGGGACCTGTCGTCAAAGCCGCTCACGACGTTGCGACCATGGGCCTGAAGCAGCTGTGATGTTCGATCTCACTTTCCTGGGGACCTCGGCGAGCGTTCCGTCGGCGGACCGCAATCATCCCGGCCTTCTCGTTCGAGCAGGCCGGCATCGCATTCTCGTCGATTGCGGCGAGGGGACCCAGCGTCAGCTGCTCCGCAGTGGGGCAGGCTTTCGCCGGCTCGATCGGATCCTGCTCACCCACGGCCATTTCGACCATGTCCTCGGCATTCCCGGGCTGTTTTCCACCCTGCGGCTGCGCCGGAGCGCTGACATCATGCGCGTCCACGGCGGCCCCGAGACGCTCGATGTGGTGGTCCGAATGCTCGCAGGGCTGTGGGGCGAGGGCCGCGCGCCGATCTCGCTTGAGCTCGTTCCGCTCAGGCGCGGGGAGGTTCTCGACGCCGGCGAGTTTATGATCAACTGCTTTCCCGTCCGGCACCGCGACACCGACAGCTTCGGCTTCGCATTTGTGAGTCGAGCGCGCCGCCATCTGAAGCCAGATCGTCTGGCAGCGCTCGCGGTGCCTGATGGGCCCGTGCGGAAGGCATTGGCGGAGGGCCGGCCGGTCACGCTGGAGGACGGCCGAACCATCGATCCCGAGGATGTTCTGGGGCCTCCGCAGGGGGCGAAGAAGCTCGTCATCGCCGGCGATGCGGAAACGACCGAGGGTCTGCACGAGCACGTCCGCGACGCGGACATGCTCGTGATCGAGGCGACCTTCCTCCGGCGCGATTCGGCCATGGCTCGCGACTACGGCCACCTGACGGCCGCGGAGGCCGCCGGGCTGGCGGCGTCCAGCAACGTCAGGCAGCTCGTCCTGAACCACATCTCCGGCCGCTATCCCGACGAGGAGATCCTCGCCGAGGCGCGGGAGATCTTTCCTGAAAGCCGTGTCGCGATCGATTTCGACCGGCTGGTGGTCTAGCGGCTCGCTCGGGTACGTCTGCTACGTCGCCCCTGAGCCGCTCTGCAAACGGCTCTGGGCGAACGTGATGTACCAGTCGAGGCAATCGGGATTGGCCATCGCATCGCGGTTGATGACCTTGTCGAGCGGCTGCCCGAGCAGGAGCTTCTTGATCGGGAGCTCCTGCTTCTTGCCGGACAGCGTGCGCGGAATCTCGGCAACCGCGAAGATGTCGTCAGGCACGAAGCGTCGCGACAGGCTGGCTTCCACCGCCATGTTGATCTTCCGCTTCATCGCCGCATCGAGCGCGACGCCGTCGCGCAGCACCACGAACAGCGGCATGTAGCTGTCTCGGCCGAGATATTCGAGATCGACGACCAGCGAATCCAGGATCTCCGGCAGCGCTTCGATGGCCGAGTACAATTCGCTCGTCCCCATGCGCAGCCCGTGGCGATTGATGGTCGCGTCGCTGCGGCCATAGATCACGCAGGAGCCGTCCGGATCGACCTTTAGCCAGTCGCCGTGCCGCCAGACCGGCCCGCCCTCGCGCGTCTCGAAGGCGTCGAAATAGCTCGCGAGATAGCGGACATTCCCCGCGTCGTTCCAGAACCGCAGCGGCATCGACGGCATCGGCGCGGTGCAGACGAGCTCTCCGACCTCGCCGATGACAGGCTTGCCCTGGTCGTTGAAGGCCTCGACCGCTGCTCCGAGCACGCGGCACTGCATCGTTCCGGGCACCTGCGGCAATTCGCGGTTGCCGCCGATGAAGGCGCCGGCGAAATCGGTGCCGCCCGAGATGTTGGCCCACCACATTTGCGCCTGCGCCCGGCTGCCATTGACCTGCGACAGCGCCGCGAACCGCAGATCGAACCAGGCCTGCGTGTCGGCGCTGAGCGGCGAGCCGGTGGACCCGAGGCAACGCAGACGGGACAGATCGCCCGCGTCGGTCAGGTTGATCTCCGCCTTGACGCAGCTCGCGAAGAACGCCGCGCCCGCACCGAAGAAGGTGGATTTCGAATTCGCCACGAATCGCCACAGCGTGGTCCAGTCCGGACGATCCTTCGGCCCGGCGGGGCTGCCGTCGAAGACGCAGCACGTGGTGCCGTTCAGGAGCGCGCCGACCTGGTTGTTCCACATGATCCAGCCGGTCGAGCTGTACCAGTGATAGCGCTCGCCGAACGAATTGGGCTGATAGGAGCAGCCGATGTCGTTGTGCAGCCCGAGCAGGGCCAGCGTGACGATGATGATGCCGCCGTGACCATGCACGATCGGCTTCGGCAGCCCGGTGGTGCCGCTCGAGTAGACGATCCAGAGCGGATGATCGAACGGAAGCCACTCCGGTTCGAAGGCATCGACGCCAGGGCTCGTTATTGCCAGAACGTCCGAGAGACGAACCCCGCCGCTCACCGGCGCGCCGGCATCGTCACTGTGCAGGATGACGTGGCCGAGTGTCGGCAACGACCGGCGCAGCTCCTCGATGACACCGCGGCGATCGTGCCGGCGGCCGGCATAGGTGACCGCATCGCAGGCGATCAGCACCTTGGGTTCGATCTGCTTGAACCGGTCGATCACGGCGGGCGCGGCCATGTCGGGCGCGCAGACGCTCCAGATCGCGCCAATGCTCGCCGAAGCGAGAAACGCGATGATGGCTTCGGGTATATTGGGCAGATAGGCGGCGACCCGGTCGCCGGGCGCTATACCTTGCTCGCGCAGATGCAGCGCCAGGGCGGCTGCCTTTCGCCGGAGCTCGGGCCAGGTCGTCTCCGTGAGCCTGCCGTCCTCGTGACTGCTGATGATCGCAGGCAGGCCCGCCGCATCGGCGGCTTCGACGTGACGAAAGACTTGCTGGGCGTAGTTGACCGAAGCGCCCGGAAACCAGACCGCTCCCGGCATCGTGCGCTTGCCCAGGACGGTCGAAAACGCGGTCGGCGACTGCAGGTCATAATAGTCCCAGATGCTGCGCCAGAAGCCGTCGAGGTCGCGGATGGACCATTGCCGCATCTCCTCGAAGTTCTCCAAGTGGAGGCCGCGATTGTCCCTCAGCCATTGCCGATAGAGAGCCATTTGCGGGACGTAGGGAGCTATCATCATTCGTTCCGGCTTGTTTGCATGGTACGGCCAGGAGACGCCAAGAGGCGCTCATTTCGACTTCTGCTTCCGCCGCTTGTAGAGCGCGTTGAAGCCCCCGGCCATGAAGGTCACGAACCGCTCGCGGACCGCGGCGAAATCGTCGGACTTGCACAGGCCGCCGGACAGGCGGTCGATCCGGCCGGTCCGTGACAGGATCAGCGAGTAGGCGCCGGAGGTGAACTGGAAGCTCCAGAACAGGTCCTCAGGCGTGGCGTCGGGCAACGCCTTCTGCAGCAGCCCGATGAGACGCAGCACCATGGGATCGAGATAGGTGTCCATCATCTCCACGCCATAGCCCGGCGCGTTGGCGACCTGCGCGAAGATGCGGCCGAAGTGTCGCCAGTTGTCCTCTTCGTTGACGTAGACGTCGAACGCGCCGTCATAATAGGCACGCAGCGCGCCTTCAACGGTCGGACGATCTCCGACCTTGGCCTCGTAGGCATCCAGCCCGGCCGTGCGCACCGTGACAGCGTATTCCATGCGGCGTTCGAACACGGCATCGAACAACGCCCTCTTGCCCTCGAAGTAGTAATGGATCAGCGCGGGATGGATGCCCATCCTGTCGGCCACATCCTTGATCGTCACGCCGAAATAGCCGAGCTGCGCGAACAGCTCCTCGCTGGTGTCGAGGATCAGCTTCACCGTCGTCGCGCGCTGTTCCGCGCGCGTGCGGCGTCCCTCGGATTTCGGCTGTGCTGGCATGCTCTCCGTGGTCCCTGATCGGCGCAGACAGGAACGGCGCCGTTGGTGTTTGACGATGAGGGGGTGGGCGCGCCCGGTCAAGCAGGACTTCGGGCTTCCAACATTTTCATTTAGCGCTAAATGAATGAACTTGACCGTCGGCCGGCCGGACGGTAGGTCTCGGAGACCTGATGAAAAGCGGTCGACGATCGGGCGGCGGGCAACGCGCTGCCGGTCTCGTCGTGCGCGGACATCATCAAAGACAATCGGCTGGCCATGGATCAGCCGCTCACGGGAGGACACATGACACGGATCGAGTCGACGGCGGCTGCCGTGCTGATGCTCGGCGTGGCGCTTTCAGCCCCGGCGTTCGCGCAGAAGAAATACGACGTCGGCGCCACCGACACCGAGATCAAGATCGGCCAGACGAACCCGCTCAGCGGGCCGGCTTCCGCTTTCGGAGCCATCGGCAAGGCGGAAGCGGCCTATATCCGCATGATCAACGAGCAGGGCGGCGTCAACGGGCGCAAGATCAACCTCATCCAGTATGACGACGCCTACAGCCCGCCGAAGACCGTCGAGCAGGTGCGCAAGCTGGTCGAAAGCGACGAGGTGCTGACCACGTTCCAGATCATCGGCACGCCGCCGAACGCTGCGGTCCAGAAATATCTGAACGGCAAGGGCGTTCCGCAGCTTCTGGCGGGAAGCGGAGCGTCCCGCTTCACCGATCCCAAGAACTTTCCGTGGACGATCTCCGCCAACCCGAACTACCAGTCGGAAGCGCACATCTACGCCAGATATATCCTGGAGAACCATCCGAACGCGAAGATCGGCATCCTGTATCAGAACGACGACCTCGGCAAAGACTACGTCAAGGGGCTGAAGGACGGGCTCGGCCCCAAGGCCGGCATGATCGTGAAAGAGATGTCCTACGAGCTGTCCGATCCGACGATCGATTCCCAGCTGGTGACGCTCAAGGCCTCAGGTGCCGATCTGTTCTACAACATGTCGACGCCGAAATTCGCGGCGCAATCGATCAGGAAGGCCGCCGAGCTTGGCTGGAAGCCCGTCCACATCCTGGAGGTCAACGCGACGGCGGTCGGTCAGGTGCTCGTGCCCGCAGGCCTCGAGAATGCCAGGGACATCATCTCGGTCGCCTACGGCAAGGATCCGCTCGATCCGCAATGGGCCGATGACGAGGGCATGAAGCGCTACAAGGCGTTCATGGCGAAATACGCGCCCCGCGAGGACGCCAACAGCGGCTTTGCGACCTATGGCTACTCGACGGCGGCCCTGCTCGTCCACATTCTCAGGCAATGCGGCGACGAGCTGACGCGCGCCAACATCATGAAGCAGGCGACCAGCATCAAGGGCTTCGTTCCCGATCTCGGGCTGCCGGGGATGTCGGTGACGACAACTCCCGATGACTACCGTATCAGCAAGCAATTCCAGATGATGAAATTCGACGGTCAGCGCTGGATCATATCGGGTCCGATTCTGACCGACGACGTCAAGGCGGACTAATCCTCTCATCGGCCATGGCCTGACCGAGCGCCGCTTGCGCGCCAGGATACCCCGCTGTCTCTCCGTCACCCGCGCCGGCCGGCGCCGAAAACTGAACTCTGTCCGTCGGAGCGCCGCTCATGACCAGTGAAGCCGTCCGCCGCCGTCGGGGCTTCGATCCTGCGGCGCTTGCGGCGATCGGCCCGGCACTCGCCGAATTCGTCGATCGCGGCGAGCTCGCAGGCATCGTGTCTCTCACCTCGCGCGGCGGCGAGGTCGTTCACGCCGAGACGATCGGCTGGCGCGATGTCGAAACCAGGAGCCCGATGCGCCCGGATACGTTGTTCCGGATCGCGTCGATGACCAAGCCGATCACCTCGGTGGCGGCGATGATGCTGGTCGAGGAAGGCAGGATCGCCTTGGCGGACCCGATCTCCCGCTGGATTCCGGAGCTCGCCGATCTGCGGGTGCTGCGCGACGCCGCCGGCCCGCTCGACGAGACCGTGCCCGCCCGGCGCGCGATCACCATCGAGGATCTGCTCACGCACCGCTCGGGCATCGCCTACGCGTTCTTCTCGGAAGGCCCGTTGAAGGTCGCCTATGAGCGCACGCTCGGTGATCCCGCGATGAACCGGTCGACGCCCGACGAATGGCTCGCGGCGCTCGGCACGCTGCCGCTGGCGTATCAGCCCGGCGACTGCTTCCACTACGGTCATTCGACCGACGTGCTCGGCTTCCTGATCGGCCGGGTCGCAGGCAGGCCGCTTCGGCAGGTGCTACAGGAGCGCATCTTCGCGCCGCTCGGCATGGTCGATAGCGATTTCTGGTTGCCGCACGCCAAGCGAGATCGTCTGGCGAGCCTGTACGGACATGACGAGACGGCGGGGCGGCTCGCGAAGGTCGAGCCGGTCATGTATGACGAGCCGCCGTTCTATACGCCGGGCGGCGGCGGGCTGATCTCGTCCGCGCCCGACTATCATCGGTTCGCGCGCATGCTGCTCGGAGGCGGCGAGCTGGACGGCGTCAGGCTGTTGCGGCCCGAAACCGTCAACCTGATGCGCACCAACCGGCTGATTGACGCGCAGCGCCAGATTCCCTTCGCCGGCATGCCGCTGTGGCAGACCTGCGGATTTGGGCTAGGGCTTGCGATCGTCGAGGATGCCGCCGGCAATCCCTATGCCTGTGGCGCACCGGGCACGATCACCTGGCCGGGCATCTTCGGCACCTGGTGGCAGGCCGATCCCGTCAATGACCTGATCATGATCTATCTGATTCAGCATCACGTGCCGGTCTCGGCGGGAACAGGGGCCACGATTGCCAGTGGGCGCGGTGCTGCCGGCCGCCGTGCTCTTCCTGTCTATCAGCGTGGAACCTACGCCGCGCTGTCCCAGCTTGCGGAACAAGCGACATGACCGGGGCAGCGCTTGTCACCCCCCGGGTGCCGGGCGGGTTCGTCCAAGATGTGGACGCCAACATTCCGCCGAATGAAACGTCCGATCGGCGGCGGGCGGCCTGTCCTCCACATTGCCGGAGCTGCAACTGGCGTTCACGTCATGCCGAGCTTGTCATCCGGCCGTTATTCTGCTCAGTGCTTCTTCAAATTGCGCGATCATGCGTATCGATCGACTGAAGTCGACAGCCAGCGAGGAAACAAGACTATGCGCAAGTTAACTTTAGCCATTGCCCTGATCGTCCCTATGCTCGGTCATGCCGCGCAGGCCGAAGACACCGTCAAGATCGGCTATATCGATCCGCTGTCCGGCGGCGGCGCCAGCATCGGCGAGGGTGGCCTGAAGACGTTCCAATACCTGGCCGACGAGCTCAACGCCAAGGGCGGCATTCTCGGCCACAAGGTCGAGATCGTGCCGTTCGACAATAAGACCAATCCGCAAGAGAGCCTGATCCAGGCCCAGAAGGCGATCGACGCCGGCGTCCGCTACATCACGCAAGGCAACGGATCATCCGTCGGGCTCGCGCTGGAGGATTTCGTCAACAAGCACAACACGCGCAACCCCGGCAAGGAAGTGCTGTACTTCAACTATGCCGCCGTCGATCCGAGCATGACCAACGAGAAATGCAGCTACTGGCATTTCCGCTGGGACGCCAGCTCGGACCTCAAGATGGAGGCGCTCACCAACTACATGAAGGACATCCCTTCCATCAAGAAGGTGTATCTGATCAATCAGGACTATTCGTTCGGCCAGTCGGTCCGAAGCGACGCGCGCAAGATGCTGGCGGCGAAGCGACCCGACGTCCAGATCGTCGGCGACGAGCTGCATCCGCTGCTGAAGATCACGGACTTTTCGCCCTACATTGCGAAGATCAAGGCGTCCGGCGCCGACAGCGTCATCACCGGCAATTGGGGCCAGGACATCGCGCTGCTGCTCAAGGCCGCCGCGGATGCCGGCCTGAAGGTCAACTGGTACACTTATTATGCGGGCGGCGCCGGCGGCCCGACCGCCATCAAGCAGACCGGCCTGGATCATCAGGTCTTCCAGCTGACCGAAGGCTTCGCCAATTCGGGCCATCAGGCTGCGATGGACTACGAGAGGGCGTTCCGCGCCAAGGTCAACATGTCGCTGTGGTATCCGCGGGCGGTCAACGAGATGCGCATGTTCAAGGCGGCGGCCGAGAAGGCCAACTCCATCGATCCGGTGAAGGTCGCGGCCGCGCTCGAGGACCTCAAGCTCGAGGTGCTGGATGGCGGCACCGGCTTCATGCGCAAGGATGATCACCAGTTCTTGCAGCCGATCTACGTCTCGTCCTTCGGCAAGCTCGCGGCGAACGAGACGTTCGACGAGGAGAACACCGGCTGGGGATGGCACCTGGTCTCCAGGGTCGATACGCCCCAGGCCATGGTGTCGACGACGTGCAAGATGGCGCGGCCGTAACGATCCGCGCCAGCTTCCCGCACGAGGTCAGCGTGCGGGAAGTGGCGCCGGCCGTGCGTCGGTCCGTCAGAGAATGAGCGGCAGGGCATTGAAGCCCGGGACATTCGCGAGTGCGCCGTGCTTGAACTTATCGTCATTTCGACCCTCAACGGCGTGCTGTTCGGCATGCTGCTGTTCCTGCTGTCGAGCGGGCTGACCGTCATCTTCAGCATGATGGGGGTGCTCAATTTTGCTCACGCCAGCTTCTACATGCTCGGCGCCTTCTTCGGCTTCCAGCTCACGAAGTGGGTCGGCTTCTGGCCGGCCCTGCTGCTGGCGCCGCTCCTCGTCGGGGCCATCGGCATGGCCGTCGAGCGCTACGGGCTCCGCAACACGCACAAGCATGGCCACGTCGCCGAGCTGCTGCTGACCTTCGGCCTTGCATTCGCGATCGAGGAAGTCGTCTCGATGATCTGGGGCAAGACGCCGCTCGACTATCGCGTCCCGGCGCTGCTGGACTTTCCCGCGTTCACGATCTTCTCGACCAACTATCCGGCCTACAAGCTGTTCATGCTGGCGGTGTCGGTGACGATCTTCGTGGCGCTGCTGATCGTGCTCAAGCGCACCAGGGTCGGCCTGATCGTTCAGGCGGCGCTGACCCATCCCCACATGGTGGGCCATCTCGGCCACAATGTCGGACGCGTGTTCATGGTGGTGTTCGGGGTCGGCAGCGCGCTGGCCGGTCTCGCCGGCGTCATCGCCGGTCCCGCTCTGGTGACGCAATCCGACATGGCCGCGGCGCTCGGGCCGATCCTGTTCGTGGTGATCGTGTTCGGCGGCCTGGGCTCGCTGCCGGGCGCCTTCATCGCTTCGCTGGTGATCGGCCTGGTGCAGACCTTCGCCGTCGCGCTGAACGGCTCGCTGGCAAGCGCCTTCGGCCCGCTCGATCCATCCGCCGGGCCATCGGTGCTCACCGACATCTGGAACGTGACGATCGCGCAGGTCGCGCCGATCGTTCCCTACCTGCTGCTGGTGCTCGTCCTGATCGTGCGCCCCGTGGGCCTGATGGGGACTCGCGAATCATGACCGCAGCAGTGACCTCCGCGTCTCATCTCGCGGCAAAGCCCGCCGGATCCCGTCTCCGCTTCTATGCCGTCTGGGTGATCGGCGTGGCGGCGCTGATCGTGCTGCCGCTGCTCTTCAATTCGGGCGGATCGCTGACCTCGTTCAGCCTCATCGGGATCGCGATCGTCTTCGCGCTCTCCTACAACATCCTCCTCGGTCAGACCGGATTGCTGTCGTTCGGTCACGCGGTTCATTACGGCCTGGGCGGCTTCGCGGCCTGTCACATGATGAATGCGGTGGTGGCGCATGGCTGGCCGATTCCGCTGCCCCTCATTCCGCTGTTCGGCGGGCTGGGCGGCCTCGCCTTCGCGATCATCCTCGGCTGGGTCATGACCAAGCGCGCCGGCACGGTGTTTGCGATGATCTCGCTCGGCATCGGCGAGCTCGTGGCGTCGTCGTCGCTGATCCTGCGCTCGGTGTTCGGCGGCGAAGCCGGCATCACCACCGACCGCACCGCTCTGCCGCGCATGTTCGGCTGGACCTTCGGGCCGCAGCTGCAGGTCTATTACCTGATCGCGTTCTGGCTGGTGCTGTCGGCAATCGCGATGTATGCGCTGACCCGGACGCCCCTGGGGCGGATCAGCAATGCGGTGCGCGACAATCCCGAACGGGTCCAGTTCATCGGCTATGACCCGCACGTCGTCCGCTATCTCGCCTATTGTTTTGCCGGATTCTTCGCCGGCGTCGCGGGCGGCCTCGCGGCGATCAGCTTCGAGATCGCGAATTCCGCCTATCTCGGTGCAATCCAGTCTGGCCTGGTGCTGTTCGCGACCTTCATCGGCGGGACGGCCTACTTCTTCGGTCCGATCCTCGGCGCGATCCTGGTGACCTATCTCCAGCTCGGGCTGACGAGCCTCACCAGCGTATGGCAGCTCTACTTTGGCATCATCTTCATCGGCATCGTCATGTTCTCACCCGGTGGCATTGCCGGTCTGCTGATGATGCACCGGCCGCTGGTCCGTGCCGGAACGCTCGGAATGGTGATCCCGTCCTATCTCGTTGCGGTCGTGCCGACCGCGGCGCTCGCCTACGGCGTCATCCTGACCATCGAGACGGTCGCGCGCTATTCGGGTGGTGACGCCATCAACCTGTTCGGCGTGGCCTTCAATCCGCAATCGCCGGCGACATGGGGCGTCGCCGCGATTCTGGTGGTCGCCGGCTTCTTTGTCGCGCGGTCGACGTGGCAGCGGATCGCCGGAGCCTGGGACAGGGCCGCCACCGTGGCGCGTGATCGGGGGTATCTGGCATGACCGCAGCGATCGAAGTTCGCGCCGTCGAAAAGCGCTTCGGCAATGTCGGCGTCATCCGCGACCTCAATCTCAGCGTCACCAAGGGCGAGCGCCACGCCATCATCGGCCCGAACGGCGCCGGCAAGTCCACGACGTTCAACCTGATCAGCGGACACATCAGGCCGACCTCCGGCGAGGTGAGGCTGAACGGCACGCTCATCTCCGGCCTGCGGCCGTTCGAGATCAATCGGCGCGGCCTGTCGCGCTCGTTCCAGGTCACCAACGTATTCGCCCGCATGACCGTCTGGGAGAACGTCCGATGCGCCGTGCTGTGGGCGACCGGACATCGCTACGCGTTCTGGAAGAATGTCGACAGCCTGCCGGAGGTGCGCGAGCGGACCGCCCAGATCCTCGATGACATCCATCTCACGCATCGGCGTGACATTCCCGCGGGTTTGTTGACCTATGCCGAGCAGCGCGAGCTGGAGATCGGCGTCACCATCGCGAGCGGCGCGACGGTGGTCATGCTCGACGAGCCGACCGCCGGGATGAGCCACGCGGAGACCGAGCGCGCCGTCTCGTTGATCCGGCGGCTCACCGAGGGGCGGACGCTGGTGATCGTCGAGCACGACATGAGCGTGGTATTCGGTCTCGCCGATCGCATCTCGGTGCTGGTCTATGGCCACATCATCGCGTCGGGCACGCCGGAGGAGATCCGTCGCGACCCGAAGGTGAGGGAAGCCTATCTCGGCGAGGAGGCCCACTGATGCTCGAGGTCAGGAACCTCCACGCCTACTACGGCAAGAGCCATATTCTGCAGGGCGTCGACCTCGACGTCGCCGCCGGCGAAGTGGTGAGCCTGCTCGGCCGCAACGGCGTCGGCCGCTCGACCACCGTGAAGGCGATCATGGGCGAGGTCAGTCCGCAGGGGACGATCCGCTTCAAGGGCCGGGACATTGCCGGCTTGCCGAGCTACAAGATCGCGCGCCTTGGGCTCGGCTATGTGCCTGAACACCGTGACATCTTCCCGAGCCTCACCGTTCGGCAAAACCTCGTGCTCGGCATCAAGGACACGCGGCGGCCGGGGAAGTGGCGCCTTCAGGACATGCTCGACATGTTTCCCAATCTCGCCGCGCGCGCCGATACGCCTGCGGGTGTGCTGTCGGGCGGCGAGAAGCAGATGCTGACCACCTGCCGCACGCTGATGGGCGACCCCGACCTGATCATGATCGACGAGCCCACCGAAGGTCTGGCGCCGCTGATCGTGCAGCAGGTCGGCGATCTGATTGCCCGGATCGCAGCGGCGGGCGTCGCGATCCTGCTCGTCGAGCAGAAGCTCTCGATCGCGATGCGCATTTCGAAACGCGTCTATGTCATGGGCCACGGCCGCGTCGTGTTCGAAGGGACACCGGATCAGCTCAAGGCCAACACCGCGGTCCGGCAGGAGTGGCTCGAAGTATGAGAGGAGCCGCCGGCACGTTTTCGCCGATGCAGCTCTGGCGGATGTGCCACAGACACCCGCCTTGTCCAAATCCTTCAGGTCTGAGGCAATGGATGTCGCAGCATGCGGCGCGGAAACGTGGCGTGGCGTTCGCGTAGCCTCAGGGCAACAAGGCGCGCGATGCAGATCGACGCCGTCGCGATCGCGATGCCGGCGATCATGTCGACGAGGAAATGTCCGCCGCCGATTGGGGTCGAGAGCAGCATCGCGCCGTGGATCAGGACATTGAACGGTCGCAACCAGCGCAATGACCACAATGCCCAGCCGTCGAGGACCGCGGCTGCCGCGTGAAAGCTCGGGAAGGTCACGATCCCCGCGAGATGGCTGGTATCCAACAGGCGCAGCGTCCCATCGCGAACCAGGGGCACCTCGCGCGCCGTGTCGAAATAGGCTTGGGGAATGAGGTTTGCGTAGGCCGACGGTGGTAGCTCCAGAGCGTGGTACACGCCGAGTGCAGGAACAAACAAGGTGATGATGCAGGTCAGCGCCAGCGTCAGGCTGATCGCGAGGTTGAACTCCGCGAACCGGCGATAGTGGCCCAGCAAGGGAAGGGCCACGACGATGATGCAGATCGTCCAGGAAATGGATCGATAGCCGAACGCGAGGCTCAGGACGGCCCAGGGGCGGTCATTGACGAACGACAAGTAGTCGCGAAAGTCGAAGCCAAGGGCGCGATCGAGGGCGAGCAGGTTGGCGTCCTGAAGCGGCAGGTTGGCGGCCGTCGCAATGTAGGACAGTGATGCCAGCACGGTGGATGCCAGTGTGGTCTGGGCCATTCCCGTCAGGAATGAGAACATCCAGGGTTTGGCACGCCGCGCCGACCGTGCGTTGGCGTAGCCGATGACACCATAGATGGCCGATGTCGATAGCACGATGATGTAGCCGACGGGTTCGATGCGAAAATCCGTGAAGATCAGGCACAGTCCGAACAGCACCCAAAGAGCTGTCATGACAGCCCAGTTGAACCGGAACACGGCCCAGGCCGTCGCGGCATCCTCGCTGTCATGCGCCCGTTGCAAGACGCTCTTTGTCCGGGGGAGCCAGCGGCGGCTGAGATCAGGCAATAGACCACCGGCTGCGGTGTCCGACATTGTCGTCCGCTCTCACATTTCAAATGGATTTCGATTTGTTTCCCGTCGGTGTCTTGTTACGGCCGGTCGGGCCAATAAATCAACCTCGGCGGGTAAAATACGCAGATACCGTGCAACGATGCTTAATCAAGCGTAGCCTGGAACCCTGTTTCGGTTGTGCCGGACAGGAAAGCACATTCGGCGATGAGGCCGCCTTTGCTCCCATAGAAAGCGGGTGAATCGGTGAGAAGAGACCGAGAGCGAATCCGAGGCAGCTTTGGTTTGAAGGGCTTCGCCAGTCGTTGCGGGCGAGCTACTTGTGGTGGTGCTGTGGGGTCAGCGGCCGATCGCTCGCGGGCTTGCGCGAGAGGTGGTCGCCGTCAGCAAAGTCCGTCGCGACGTCGCATGCATCACAGCTTCTGGCGGCCGTAGATCAGGAGCATCAGGATGATCACCGCGCCGTAGATCAGTTGGCGACCGGCCTCGCTGATCTGCATCACCGACAGAATGGATTGCAGCAGGGTGATCAGCACGACGCCGGCGACGGTGCCGAGATAGCTGCCGCGGCCGCCGAGGATGTGCGTGCCGCCGAGCACGACGGCCGCGATCGAGGGCAGCAGATAAGCGTCGCCCATCGACTGCGCCGCCTTGGAGGCGTAGCCCGCGAGCAGAACGCCGCCGCAGGCGGAGAGGGCGCCGGACAGCGCGAACGCCAGCATGGTGATGCGGCGTGTATCGATCCCTGAGAGATAGGCCGCGCGCTCGCGATTGCCGATGGCATAGATGGCGCGGCCAAACGTGGTCCGCGACAGCAGCCAGATCGCGGCGCCGCCGATGATCGCCCACACCAGCACCGCGTTGGGAAGGCCGGGCACGATATTGCCGGTGGCGAGATAGCGCATCGCCTTGGAGGCGGAATCCTGCGGCGCGAAGCCTCCGGTGTAGGCGACCATCAGCCCTTGCGCGACCGCGTTGGTCGCCAGGGTGATGATCATCGAGGGAA
This sequence comes from Bradyrhizobium sp. HKCCYLRH1030, assembly GCF_051168395.1. NCBI lineage: Bacteria > Pseudomonadati > Pseudomonadota > Alphaproteobacteria > Hyphomicrobiales > Nitrobacteraceae > Bradyrhizobium > Bradyrhizobium sp. HKCCYLRH1030. The sequence continues at coordinate 223,454 of NZ_JBNPUY010000005.1, forward strand.
TGCGCAGATAGGCGACGCCGATGCCGTTCAGGAGACCGATGGCGGCTCCGCAGAGAATGCCGCAGGGAATCGCGATGATGGCGCCGGTCGTGCCATGGGCGGCCGCCGCGCAGGCCATCATCGCGCCCGTCGTGACAACCCAGGGCACCGAGAGATCGATCTGGCCGAGCAGGATCACCAGCATCATGCCGGTGGCGATCACGCCCAGGAAGCTCGCGACCTTCAACTGCTGCAGCAGATAATCCGGCGACAGGAAGCTGCGCGAATAGAGGCTGCCCACCAGCAGCAGCAGCAGGATGCAGCCGAACGAGGCCGCCACCGCCGGATCGATCCGACGCAGCATGGCGATCCCGCGATGGGCCGGTCGTGGTGCCGTTGCGTCGCTCATCCGAACCACTCCAGCCGATTGCGCACCCGCACCAGACCGAACGCGCCGATCGAGACCGCGAGCATCAGCACGAGACCCTGGAACAGCGGCTGCCACAGCGGATCGAAATCGAACACGAACAGCAGATCGCCGATGGTGCGGAACGCGAGCGCGCCGAAGATCGCCCCGATCGCGCTGCCGCGTCCGCCCATCAGCGATACGCCGCCGAGCACCACGGCCGCGATCGAGAACAGCGTGTAGGCATTGCCACTCGCATAGGCGGCTTCGCCCGTGTAGGAGAAGAACGTCAGGAACAGGCCGCCGATCGCCGACAATAGGCCAGCCAAGGTGTAGGCGACAAACTTGGCCGCGCGGATCGGCGCGCCGGACATGTAGGCTGCGACTTCGGAGGAGCCGGTCGCGAACGCGGCGCGGCCGATGACCGAGCGGCTATAGGGCACCCAGATCAGCAGCGCCGCCGCAGCCAGTGCCACGAGCCTCGTGGGCAGCACGCCGAACAATCTTCCCGTCAAGGCATCCGCCAGCGTCTCGTTGACGGATCCGCCGGGATTGGGCCGCAGGAACAGCGCGATGCCGTAGTACATCGCCCCGGTGGCCATCGTCGTCACGATCGGCTGCAGGCGCCCGAAGATCACGATCGCGCCGTTTATCATGCCGCAGACGATGCCGGTGCCGAGCACGCCGGCCACGCCGAGCGCGGTCTCGGTGGCGGTGCCGACCACGATCCAGGATGCGAGGCAGTTGGTCAGGGTCAGGATCATGCCGACGGACAGATCGATGCCGGCGGTGATCACCACGATCGCCTGCGCCATCGCGACAAAGGCCAGCAGCGTCGCCTTGTTGGCCGCGGTCTGCACCATGTTGGCGCTGAAGCCGGCCGGATGATTGGTCGCATAGAGCAGGAACATCGCGACGAAGATCCCGATCGCGAGCAGGGTGCCGCGCTGTTCGGAGAGCCAGTACCGCCACTCGGTCATGCCAGACTCGCTTCCGCTCGCTCGCCTTCGTCGACATTGAGCGCACTGCTGACCAGCGCGCGCTCGGTAATCTCGGCGCCCGCGAGCTCGCGCCTGATCGCGCCATCGTACATCACCAGCACGCGGTCGCAGCAGCCGATCAGCTCGTCATAGTCGGTCGAATAGAGCAGGATCGCGGCGCCCTCGTCGGCAAGCCGGCGCAGCAGCCGGTAGATCTCCTGCTTGGTGCCGACATCGATGCCGCGCGTCGGATCATTGAGCAGGATGATGCGCGGCTTGTTCATCAGCCATTTCGCGATCACGACCTTCTGCTGGTTGCCGCCGGAGAGCGCGCTGACGGCGAGATCGGGGGAGGCGGTCTTGATCTCCATCAGGCGGATCATCTCCTCGATCAGCATCGATTGCCGCTGCCGGTCGATGATGCCGAATGTCGCGAACCGGTCGAAGGCGGCGGCCGAGAGATTGTCGCGCACCGACATCGGCAGCATCAGTCCTTCGGTCTTGCGGTCCTCCGGAATGAGCGCGAGGCCGATGCGCTCCGACTTGGCGGTGACGGGGCTGTCGATCGTCACCTTGTTGCCGTCGATCAGAATGTCGCGGCGACAGTCGCGCAGCACGCCGAACAGCGCCAGCAGCAGCTCGCGCTGGCCCTGGCCGTCGAGCCCGCCGAGACCGATGATCTCGCCGGCCTGCAGCGAGAACGAGATGTCCTTCAGCCGGTCGCCCCAACTGATGCTCCTGCATTGCAGCGCGGGCGGCCGCCCATCGGTCTTGCGCGGCGGCTTTTCCGGGAAGGCATGCTTGTACTCGCGGCCGATCATCAGCTCGATCACTTCGGCATCCGTCTTGGTGCCGGCCGGGAAGGTCGAGATGCGGCGGCCGTTGCGGAACACGCTGCAATCGTCGGCGAGCTCCGCGATCTCGTGCATGCGATGGGAGATATAGAGCAGCGCCAGCCCCTCGCTGCGCAGGCGCTTCAGCACCTTGAACACCTTGGTCACGTCGGAAGCGGTCAGCGCCGAGGTTGCCTCGTCGAGGATCAGGATCTTCGGCTGCCGCGACAGCGCTTTCGCGATCTCGACCATCTGGCGGCGCGACAGCGGCAGGTCCTTCACCAGCGCGCGCGGATGAATGTCGCTGGCGCCGGCGCGGTGCAGCGCCTCCTCGGCAAGTCGGCGCTGGGCGCGCCGGTCGATCATGCCGAACCGCGTCGGCGGATGCGAGATCATGATGTTGTCGGCGACCGACAGGTCGGGGATCAGTGACAGCTCCTGGAAGATGCAGACGACGCCGGCATCGTTCGCCGCGGAGGGACCGCTGAAGGCGACCGCGCGTCCTTCAAGCGTCATCCGGCCTTCGTCCGGCGCGACCACGCCGACCATCAGCTTGATCAGCGTCGACTTGCCGGCGCCGTTCTCGCCGAGGATGGCGTGGATGCGGCCGGGATGGACCTCGAGGTCCGCGCCGTCGAGAGCGATCACGCCGCCGTAGCGCTTGGACAGTCCTTCGGCGCGAAACAGCGGCTCGGCCGCGATCATGCTTGCTCCTTCAGTCGTTTGGGCAATAGGGACGGGCTGGCCGCGAGAGAACTCGCGGACCAGCGATCACACCGGCCTATTGATTTTCCTTCGACTGACCCATGATCTCCTGCGCCGTGAAGTTGATGCCGCAGGTCGGGAAGGAGTTGCCGACGAAGAAGTTGTCGGACTGGGCCGGGAAGTAGTCCTGATCCTTCTTGAAGTTCGGATCTTCCACGACGGCGAGCGGCAGCTTGACCGATTGCGGCACCACCTTGCCTTCCAACGCGGCGAGCGCGACCTTGATCGCGACCGCGACCTGCGCAGGTCCGGTACCGGCGGAAGAGCATTTCAGGCCTTCGGACGCCTTGGCGGCGCAGAACTTGCGGAAGCCGTTTTCGGTCTCGCCGCCGAACGGCACCATCTTGTGCTTGGCGTCGAGCATGGCCTGCACGATGCCGGTGTCGCCGCCCTGGCCGGAGATCGCATCGAACGGGCCATTGGTCGCGATCGCATCCGCCGTGGCCTTCTGGGCGACGCCGTCGTCCCATTTGCCGACGACCTCGGTGACCTGCCACTTCTTGCCGGAGGCATCGAGAATGGAGTGGAAGCCGTTGTGCCGGTCGGTGTCGACCGAGGTGCCGGCGACGCCGCGCACCTCGAGCACCTTGCCGCCGCCGGGCACGTTCTTGACCAGCCACTTCGCCCAGAGTTCGCCGAGACCCTTCTGGTCGACATTGACGTTGATCGCATCTTCCGTCGCGAGGATGTTGTCGAAGGCGACGAGGATCACGCCGGCCTGCTTGGCGCGCTTGATCACCGGCCCGAACGCGGTCGGGTTCTGCGCGTTGACGACGATGGCGTCATAGCCGGAGTCGATGAAGTTGTTGATTGCCGATATCTGGGCCGGCACGTCCTCGCCGGTCGAGACGACCTTGAATTCCTTCAGCTTGGCCTTGACCTCCGGCTGCGCCGCATAGGCCTTCGCGGTCTGGATCATCTGGATGCGCCAGGTATTGGCGATGTAGCCGTTCGCCAGTGCGATGCGGTACGGGCCCTTCTTGGCCGGAAACTTGAAGAACTTGGTGTCCGCGGTCCACGGCACCATGCATTCAGGCTCGGTCGCTGGTCCCTTGACCATCTCCGGCTCCGCCAGCGCCTTGCCGGCAAACGCCGTGACCAACACCAGCGATGCACAAGTGGCAAGGCATCGCGCCCTCATCGACATGGACGACATTCGTGACCTCCCCTGTTGTTGTGGCGCCAAATCAATGACGCATGTGCGAGACGCCTCTTTGTTTCCGGAGGTTGTGCGAGCATTGCTCGTCATCTCGACCCGCCAAGCGTTACTGATCAATGACAGCGCTGTCAATTACCGTCGCGCGGCTTTTGCCAAGCGGCCGGTCGCATGTCATGAATATGGTTCGGACAAATCCGCGTGAATCAATGTTGCAAGGATCATGTCTCAGAAGCGTCGCACCACGCTGGAGGACGTCGCGCGCATCGCTCATGTCAGCGCTGTCACTGTGTCGCGGGCGCTGCGGCGGCCCGATATGGTGTCGCCGGAGTTGCGCAAGCGGATCGATGCCGCGGTCGACAGGCTGGCCTATGTGCCGAACTTCGCGGCGAGCCGGCTCGCCTCGACCCGCACGCATTCGGTCGGCATCGTCGTGTCGTCGCTCTCCAACGGCATCTTCGCGGACTACCTGCAGGCGATCTACGACACCCTGCTGCCGCTCGGCTTTCGCCCCGTCGTCGTCAGCAGCCGCTACTCGGCGGAGGAGGAAGAGGGCGCGATCAGGACGCTGCTGGGCCAGAACATCGAGGCGCTGATCCTCGTCGGAGTGAACCAGACGCGGGCGGCGCGGCGCGTTCTCGAACGTTCGCGGATTCCGGTGGTGCAGACGTTCGAGCTGACCGACGATCCGATCGATCTGAATGTCGGACTTTCGCAGCGCCAGGGCGGCTACGCCGCGACCCGCTTCCTGATCGAGCTGGGACATCGGCGGATCGCCTATCTCTCGGGACAGCGCGACGACCGGGCCCGCGCCCGGCTCGAGGGGTATCGTGCGGCGCTGGCCGAAGCGGGGCTGGACGGCACGTCGCTGGTGGCCTGGCTGCCGGCGCAGGCGACGATCTCGCTGGGGCGGAAGCTGACCGAGGAGATGCTCGCGAGCGAAGCTCCCGATGCGATCTTCTGCTGCGATGACAACATCGCGCTTGGTGCGCTATTCGCCTGCCAGCAGGCGGGGCTGGAGGTCCCGCGCCGGATCTCGCTGATCGGCTTCAACGACCTGGAATTCGCGGCGGCCTCCAATCCGCCGCTGTCGACCGTGCTGACGCCGCGCGCCGACATGGGGCGCGTGGCGTCCGAACTGGTGCTTCAGGTGATCGCCACCGGCAAGCGGCCGAGAACGCGGCGGATCGACCTCGGCTTCGAGATCGTCGCACGCGGCAGCACCGGACCGCACCTCGTGGCTTCGTGATGATGGTCGAGCCTCAGGCCCAGCCGCCGTCGACGATGTAGTTCTGGTTGGTGCAGGCGCCGCTGTCGTCGGCGGCGAAGAACAGCACCACGCGGGCGATGTCGTCCGGCACGAGCTTGCGCTTGAGGCATTGGCGGCGCATGAGCTCGGCCTCGCCCTCGGGCGTCAGCCAGAGTCTCTGCTGCCGCTCGGTCATGATCCAGCCCGGAAGAATGGAATTGACCCGCACGTTGCTGGGTCCGAGATCGCGGGCGAGGGCGCGGGTCAGTCCCTGGATCGCCGACTTCGCCGTGGTGTAGCAGGGCATGTTGCCCTGGCCGAGCACCCAGCTCACCGAGCCGAGATTGACGATCGCGCCGCCTCCGGCCTGGATCATGTCCGGCGCGACCGCCTGGGCCGCGAAGAACTGATGTTTGAGGTTCACGGCGATGCGCTCGTCCCAATAGTCCGGCGTGACGTCCTCGATCGCGTGGCGGTCGTCACGCGCGGCGTTGTTCACCAGAATGGTGATCGGCCCCAGCGCCGCGCGGGCGCCGGCGACCGCGGCCCTCAGCGCACCGATGTCACGAAGATCGGCATGCTCGAAGTGCACCCTGGCCTCCGCAGGCAGGCTGGCCAGCAGTTGCTGCGAGGCCTCCAGATCGATGTCGATGAAGCCGACACGGGCGCCTTGGCCGACGAAGTTGCGCACGATGGCTTCCCCGATGCCGGAGCCGCCGCCGGTCACGAGGACGGTGCGATCCTTGAGGCTTGGATAGATGGTGCCTTGCATTGGCTTCCTCTCAGTTGCGCCTGGAGAGCAGCCGCGCCCGACGACGACACTGGCCGGATCTCGAACGTCGTCCGTGCCGTGCGATGCACGGCGCGGTGCGCGTTCGCCTGGACGCCTTCATGTGCGCCTGCGAGCAACTCTCGCGCCCGATGTCGACGGATCCGGGCGCTCCCCCTGCGATGCCCTTGTTTGGCTTTCCGGCATTCTGCGTCAGGACCGGCAGGGACGCCAGCACTGATGCGCTCGCCGGGATGCGACCATCGGGCGCTTTCGGGCGTAGCTGGAGCGGACGTCGCGGATCGAGCGCCTCAGAGGATTTCAGCGATCGACTGACCCTGCAGCTCGATACTCAGTCCCTGCATGCCGAGATCGGTGATCTCGCCGCCCATCGCCTTCAGGCTTTCCTCGCGGATCAGCGACATCAGCCCGCGCCGCAGCGCCAGGAACTCCGACGACATCATCATCGCTTGCTGGCGTGGGCGCTCGAGCGGGATCTGGATTTCGGCCTTGATCGAGCCCGGGCGCGCGGTCATGCAGTAGACGCGGTCGGACAGGAAGATCGCCTCGTCGATGTCGTGGGTGACGAACAGCACCGAGATCTTCAGCCGCTGCCACATGTTGGTGAGGATCTGCTGCATGATGATGCGGGTCTGCGCGTCGAGCGCGCCGAACGGCTCGTCGAGCAGCAGCACCTTGGGACCGGTGGCGAGCGCGCGCACGATGCCGACGCGCTGCTTCATGCCGCCGGAGAGGCGCTCGGGATAATGGTTCTCGAACGCCTCGAGGCCGGCGAGCCCGAGCAGAGTGCGCGCCGCGCGTGCGCGCTCGAATCTCGGCATGCCGCGCATCTTCAGCCCGAACTCGACGTTCTCGCGCACCGTCTTCCAGGGAAACAGCGAATATTGCTGGAACACCATGCCGCGCTCGGCGCTCGGACCCGTCACGGCATGGCCGTCGACCGTGACGACGCCGCTGGTGGGCTTGAGGAAACCCGCGACGGCGTTGAGCAGTGTCGACTTGCCGCAACCCGACGGTCCGACGATCGAGACGAACTCACCGGGCTCGATGTGGATCTGGGTGTCGGTGACGGCCTCGACGGCGCCGTCGATGGTCTCGTAGCTCAGGGCGAAGTTGCGGACCTCGATATGGCCCTGTCTCGTATCCGCTGCGGCTTGGCTCATCGCGACCTCCAGGGCATCACCAACTGTCCGGCTGCGCGGATCACGAGGCTCGAGCCGAGCCCGAGCACGCCGATCGCGATCATCCCGAGCGCGATGTCGGCATACTGGACCAGCGAATACGCTTCCCAGGTGAAGTAGCCGATGCCGAACTGCCCCGAGATCATCTCGGCCGCGATCAGCGACACCCATGCGACGCCCATGCCGACGGTGAGGCCGGTGAAGATGTGCGGCAGCGACGCCGGGAAATAGACCTCGCGGAAGATCGCGGTCTCCCGCGCGCCGAGGCACTTGGCGGCCCGCACCAGCACGGGGTCGACCAGCGTCATGCCGTGCAGCGTGTTGACCAGGATCGGAAAGAACGAGCCGAGAAAGGTGATGAAGACGATGCTCTGCTCGTTGGTCGGCCACAGCATGATCGCCATCGGGACCCAGGCGATCGCCGGGATCGGACGCAGCACCTCGGCGACCGGAAACACGATCTCGTGCACCAGCTTGAACCGGCCCATGATCAGGCCGAGCGGCACGCCGACCAGTGCGGCCAGCGAGAACCCGATGAAGATCCGGCGGCAACTGAGCAGGATGTGCATCAGGAATTTCGGATCGTGGATCGCCTTGGTGAAGCTCGCATAGACGGCCAGCGGCGCCGGCACGTTGGTGAACTTCACGAAGAAGACGACGCGGTAGGTCGTCAGCAGGTGCCAGGCGATCAGGAACAGGATCAGCGACGCGGTGCCGATCAGCACCGACTGCAGCCTGTTCTGGTTCAGCCGGAACCAGCGTGCCGCGCGGGCGGAGACGTCCGGACGGCTCGGCGGGATCGCGGTGCCAGGCGCGGCGGTCGCCGCGGCCTGGTCGGGGGATGTCATCAAAGCGGGGCTGCTCAAGTCTTGCCTCCCGCCATCGCCAGCTTCACGGCGTCATCAAGTCCCATCACCTTGCCGCCGATCTTGGCGGCATAGGCCTCGGCATCCTTCTTCAGCAGGAACGGCGCGATCTCGCCATTGGCCGCGGCGAAGAACGCCTGGTCGGCGAACAGCTTGATGCCGCGCGCGGTGTCGAAGACGTAGGCGACGTTGATCTTCTTGCCCTTGGCCTTGTAGTCGGCATAGGCGCCGAGCGTGCAGGTCGCGCTGCTGAAGGCTATGATGCCCTCGCCGTCGACCCAGACCTCGCCGGCCTTGCGCGGCTCGGTGATCGGCCTGTTGCAGAACTTGTCCTCGCCGGAGATTTCGTAGTTCGCGGTGCTTGCGAGATCCTTGTCGTAGTCCAGCTTCAGCTCGGCATAGGCCTTGCGGATGTAGCTGTCGTCGACCCATGTCTTCGGATCGAACTCTTTCATGCGGCCGAGGCTCTGCAACACCTTGACGTCGGTTGCGGCGGCATCCACCAGCGCCGGCTTGATCGTCGGATCCGTGGTCATGTTGCCGCCGGGGCCGAGGAAGATGTAGACGACCTCCTTGTTGATCCCGGTCCATTCCTGGATCTTTTCGGCCGCCGCTTTCGGATCCTGGCGCAGCCACTGGTTGGCGGCGATCACCGCCTTGACATAGGCGATGACGACCTCGGGATATTTCTCCGCAAAGTCGGTGCGGACGACGACGCCATGGAATGTCGGCAGGTTGGTCTGGACGCCGTCGAAGATCTTGCGCGCAAAGCCACGGAACGGCAGCAGTTCCGCGAACGGCACGAAATCGGCGTGCGCGTCGATCTTCTTTTCCTGCAGGTTGGTCGAGCCGACCTCCGGCGTCTGGCTCACCAGCTGGAAGAAATCCGCCGGATAGCCGCCGTCCTGAAGCGCCTTCAGAACCATGCCGTGTGCGGCCGAGCCGAACGGCACGCTGACCAGCTTGCCCTTGAGGTCGGAGAGTTCGTAGTAGGGCGAGTCCTTGTGAACGACGATGCCGTTTCCGGAGCCGGCGAGGCTGTAGGCGGCGACGGCGATCAGCCGGCTCTTGCTCTCGGGATTGTTCTCGAAGGTGAAGCCGTTCACGATCAGCGGGTAGTCGCCCATCATGCCGAACTGCAGCTTGTTCGCCATCATCCCGTTGGTGACGGGCGGACCGGAGGTGAAGTTCTGCCACTCGATCTCGAACTTGATGTTGGCGTATTTGCCGTCCTTGGGCAGATACTTCTCCAGCAGGTGAAGCTGCCGCACGATGGTGCCGGCCGTCACCGTGTTGGTCGTGGTGTCCTGGGTGCCTATGCCGATCGTGACTGTCTCTGCTGCGACGGGCTGCGCCGCGATCAGGGACAGACAGGTGACGGATAGCAAGAGCGCGTGACGGCAGCGGACCATTCTCATCCCCGTTCGGTTGGATGGCTGATGGCGCCATGATGAAGGCCGCGTCCACGAGCGCAAATCCGGAGTTCGGCAGCGGGTGGATTAGTTGCCGTCAAAATCCGGTTGCGTACTCCTTGGGCAATTTCGCTCATGACAGCCGCTTGCATGAGCAGGCCGGCTAATCCGCGGCCTGGCCGCGCATCTCGTCCAGGACGTCGGGCCGGCAGACCACGATCTGCGAACGCCTGGAGCGGACGATATTCTTTTCCTGCATCCGCTTGAGGCTGATCGTCACCCACTGCCGCGTCGCCCCGACCATGTGGGCGATGTCGGCATGGGTGAAGGCCGCGGCAATGACCTTGCCGTCGGGATCGTCCACGCCATAGAGATCGACGAGATGCAGCAGCAGATGAGCGAGCCGCTCGGTGATCGAACGCGTCCCCAGCATCTGGGCCAGGGCGGAGTAGCATTTTCCCTTGAAGCTCAACCCCTCGATCAGTCCGATCGCGAGATTGGGGATCTCCGCCACCAGCGTTCGCAGCTCCTTGCCGGGAAGCTGGATCACGCTGGCGTTGCTGGCGGCGATGCCGGACCATTGATGCACGCCGGTGTCGAACACCTCGGGACCGCCGACGAAATTGCCGACATGCCAATAGGCCAGCGTGATCTCGCGCCCCTGCGGCGACGTATAGAACACGCGGATGCGGCCGCTCTCGACCAGGAAGATGCCGTCGTGCCTGGCGCCCTGGCTGAACAGCGTCTGGCCGCGGTTCAGCACCTTGCGGCGGCCCTGCTTGAGCACCTGCTCACGCTCGCGCAGGCTGAGCCTTTCGATCAGCGACGGCGGGCCGCCGATGGATTGCTGGCTTTCGGTGAGCAGGAGCGACGAACTGGTCACCGCGCGCGCTGACGTCATGGGAGAGGGCACGGCGTCCGCAGCTGATTTGGCTGCCTGCAGCAACATGTCTTGCCTCCGCATTGATCATACTGATCAGAAGCGGAGCAATGTTCGTGCCATCCGTCACCGCGCGACGCACCTCAGGCGGCAACGAGTTCCCAAAGGTATGATTTCGGATAGATGCCGCGATTGTGGCCGTCGGAAAACGCGATGTTCAAGCCGTAACCGAGATCTCCGACCCCGACGATGCCGATCCCGGGAAACTGCGCCGGGAAGCGGCCGTCGAGGCGGGCCCGCCTGCAATGCGCGCACATGCAGGACAGCCGCAGCCGTTCGGCGGACAGCTCCGCGGGAGCGCCGCCGGCATTCCGCAGCCGTAACGACGCCAGGTCGGGACTGACCTCGCTGTTGAGGGTATCGGCTGGAATCATGGCGCCTCCTGGTTGTGCCGAAGCCGGCGTCGTCACGCTAGGGGAGACGGACCGGGGCCCCCAGCAACTAATTGCCTCGTTCGACGGAATGTGGAGCGCGAGGTGCTTCGTTGCCGCGCGCTCGCCTTCCCGCGGAACAATCTTTGCAACTAATCCACCGCCGCGGCGCGTTCGAAATTGCCGAACCGCGCCGTTTCCGCGACATCGTCGTCAGCAACCGCCACACGGCGCGCCCCGCGCCTCAGGAGACGACGATGAGCGCTTTTCAGACCGAGACGGTGTTGTCGGTCCGGCACTGGACCGATTCGCTGTTCAGCTTCACCGCCACGCGGGATCCCGGCTTCCGCTTCCAGAACGGGCAGTTCGCGATGATCGGGCTCGAGGTCGACGGCCGGCCGCTGATGCGCGCCTACAGCATGGCGAGCGCCAATCACGAGGAGGAGCTGGAATTCTTCAGCATCAAGGTGGCGGACGGGCCGCTGACCTCCCGGCTGCAGAAGATCAAAGAGGGCGATCGCATCCTGGTGGGGCGCAAGGCGACGGGAACGCTGATCGCGGGCAACCTGATTCAGGGCAGGCGTCTGCTGCTGCTGTCGACCGGCACCGGGCTGGCGCCGTTCGCCAGCCTGGTCAAGGATCCCGACATCTACGAGACCTACGAGACCATCGTGCTGGCCCATGGCTGCCGCCAGGTCTCGGAGCTCGCCTATGGCGAGCAGCTCGTCGATGGCCTGCGCGGCCACGAATTCTTTGGACCGCTGGTCCGGAACCGGCTGCTTCATTATCCCACGGTGACCCGCGAGCCGTTCCGCAACCGCGGCCGCATCACCGACCTGATCGCATCGGGGCAGATGTTCGCCGACATCGGCGGGCCCGACCTCGATGTCGAGACCGACCGCATCATGCTCTGCGGCAGCCCGGCGATGTTGGCCGAGCTCCAGGCCATGCTGGAGGGGCGCGGCTTCGTCGAAGGCAACCACAGCACGCCCGGCCATTTCGTGGTCGAGAAGGCGTTCGTCGAGCGCTGACTGGCCGGCGCGAAGAAATGCGCTCAGGCGACAACTAATTGCTATCGCCGGGTGCCCCCGCTGAACAAGTCTGATCCGGACCGGTGTGACCCCGGCCAAGCAGGAGCTTAGAATGGCAATGGATGAGATCGTCGACGGCCTCTCGGAGGTGTCCTGCGACGTGCTGGTGATCGGCGGCGGCACCGCCGGCCCGATGGCCGCCCTGAAGGCCAAGATGAAGAATCCCAAGGCCAACGTCGTTCTGCTGGAGAAGGCGAACGTCAAGCGCTCCGGCGCGATCTCGATGGGCATGGACGGCCTGAACAACGCCGTCATCCCCGGCTATGCAACGCCGGAGCAATACACCAAGGAGATCACGATCGCCAATGACGGCATCGTCGATCAGAAGGCGGTCTACAAATACGCCCAGAGCTGCTACGGGATCATCGAGGAGCTGGACAGCTTCGGCATCCGCTTCCTCAAGAACGAGAACGGCGACTATGCCGTCAAGAAGGTGCACCACATCGGCACCTACGTGCTGCCGATGCCGAACGGCGAGACCGTCAAGAAGGCGCTGTACCGGCAACTGCGCCGCGCACGCATCCTGATCTCCAACCGCTACATGGCGACGCGGCTCTTGAAGTCGAGCGATGGCCGCGTCGCCGGCGCCGTCAGCGTCAACACCCGCACCGCCGAAATGCTGGTGATCAAGGCCAAGGCCGTCATCCTGTGCATGGGCGCGGCGGGACGGCTCGGCCTGCCGACCTCGGGCTACATGTTCGGCACCTATGAGAATGCCGCCAATTCCGGCGACGGCTATGCGATGGCCTATCACGCGGGCGCGGCGCTCGCCAATCTCGAATGCTTCCAGATCAATCCGCTGATCAAGGACTACAACGGTCCGGCCTGCGCCTATGTCGCCGGTCCCTTCGGCGCCTATACCGCCAACAACGAGGATCGCCGCTTCATCGAATGCGACTATTGGTCGGGCCAGATGATGCTGGAATTCTACAACGAGCTGCTGTCCGGCAAGGGGCCGGTGTTCCTGCAGCTCAAGCACCTGCACGACAAGACCATCGAGGAGATCGAGCACACCCTGCACAAGGTCGAGCGGCCCACGCGGGGGCTGTTCCAGGAGGGCCGCGGCGTCGACTACCGCAAGGAGTCGATCGAGATGCACATCTCCGAGATCGGCTTCTGCTCCGGCCACAGCGCGTCGGGCGTGTTCGTCGACGACAATGCCCGCACGACCGTCCCCGGGCTCTATGCGGCCGGCGACATGGCCAGCGTTCCGCACAACTACATGCTGGGCGCATTCACCAACGGTTCGTTCGCCGGGCTCGACGCGATGGAGTTCGCCGACAATCATGATTTCGGCGACATCGATGCCGCCGAGATCGCGCTGGAGCGCGAGCGCGTGCTGGCGCCGACCAAGCGCGAGGATGGCATTCCGCCGAACCAGATCGAGTACAAGACGCGGCGCCTGGTCAACGACTATCTGCAGCCGCCGAAGGTGACGCGGAAGTACGAGCTCGGGATGCGCCGGCTCGCCGAGGTCCGCGAGGACATGCAGGAGCGCATGATCGCACGCAACGCGCATGAACTGCTGCGCGCACTGGAGGTACAGTCGATCATGGATTGCGCGGACATGGCCGCCCATGCCTCGCTGTTCCGCGAGGAGAGCCGTTGGGGGCTCTATCACTGGCGCACCGATTTTCCGGAGAAGGACAACGAGAACTGGTTCTGTCACACGCTGCTGAGCAAGCTGGACGGCCGCATGACCAGCGAGAAGCGGGCGGTGCAGCCCTATGTCGTGCCGATCGCGGACGATGAGAAGGACCTCTACGACAAGCAGCGCATCCGCGCCAGCGCCTGACGATCAGAAGGAGAACGAGACATGCCTCTTGCGACCTATCAGACGTCGGTCCCGGTCGTCGTTGACGACGCCAAATGCATCGCCGACAAGGGCTGCACGGTCTGCGTCGACGTCTGCCCGCTCGATGTGCTCCGGATCAGCGACATGACCGGCAAGGCCTTCATGGCCTATGATGAATGCTGGTACTGCATGCCCTGCGAGGCGGATTGCCCGACCGGTGCCGTCACCGTCAACATTCCCTATCTGTTGAGGTGATCATGTCGAGCCCGTTCGAATCCTACGACGATCTCGACGACGCCGACGAGCGGCTCGGCGCCGCCGATCCGGCGGAGCGGCGGGTCGCGATCATCGCGTTGGGACATTCCGGCGATCCCGCCGCGGTCGCGCATCTGGCGAAGATGGTCGCCGATCCCGACGCCGGCGTGCGCCAGCAGGTCGCCATGGCGCTCGGCGAGTTCGACGGGCCGGAGGCGGCGGAGGCGCTGGTCCAATTGCTCGTCGATCCCGAGCGGATCGTCGCATCGGCAGCCGCCGACAGTCTCGCGGAGTTCAAGGATCCCGCTTCGGCCGACGCCATCCTGCCGCTGGTGAAGCATGCCCATGCCTTCGTCCGGATGGGCGCGCTGCGCGCGCTGAAGGAGCTGCGGCGCAAGGACACGCTCAAGCCGGCGCTGGAGGCGCTGCAGGATCCGGATGCGGCGGTCCGCGTGCAGGCGATCGGCGTCATCGGCTTCCTCAAGCTCGAGGAGTCGATTCCGGCGCTGACGGCGCTGATCGGTGATCCCGATGCGCATGTCCGGCGCGCGGCGGTCAGCGCGCTCGCCTTCTCGCACATGAGGATCGCCGCGGAGACCATCACCCGCGCGCTCAAGGACTCCGACTGGATGGTGCGGGAGATGGCGGCCGAGACGCTCGGGCTCAACGTCAATGGTGCAGTCGCCGCCGATCCGTTGATCGCCTGCCTGGCGGATGAGTTCTGGCAGGTGCGCCTGAAGGCGATCCGCAGCCTCGGACGCATGAAGGTGCCGCATGCGGTGCGGCCGATCGGCCATTGCATCACCCACGAGCAGGCCAATCTGCGCAAGGAGGCGGCGGCTGCGCTGGGCGAGATCGCTGCGCCCGACGGCGAGCCGTACCTCGCGCTGGTCGCCGACGATCTCGATCCCGACGTGCGCAAGAATGCGAGATGGGCGCTGCACCAGATCGCGGCGAGCAAGGCGAGAACCGGCGCGTAATCGCGCGCCGGCGAGCGTTCCCGACCGCATGGCGGACCGGGCGGTCAGCCAGATGACGAGCCTTGCGACGATCATGTCGCGGCCGATCGCGCGCGAGCCCCGCAGGGCCGCGCGCCGCACGTTCTCGTGCGCCGCACGTCCCGTTCTGGACGGCTCCCGGATTGTCTGACAGAAACGTCGGACGCATCCATCGGGCATCATGACCGCTGCAGCGCAAACGGAGAGAGGGGCCGGTCAGTCCGGCCCTGGTGACACGCCTCCATTGCCGACCGGCTGTCGCGCGGCCGCGAGGGGATGCGCCGTGCCGAGGTCTGATATGACCCGCGGACGAGCTGCAAAGGAAGTCGGAGAGCTGCCATGAACGCCAATGTCAAACTGCCTGCCGCCAAGGGCGTCTTCATCGACAACAAGTGGCAGCCCGCGCAGTCGGGCCGCAGCATTGCGATGCTGGCGCCGGCGACCGGACAGGTGATCGCCTCGATTGCCGCCGGTGACGCGGCCGACATCGATCTTGCCGTGGCGGCGGCGCGCCGCGCGCTGGAAGGCCCGTGGGGGCGGCTCGCCGCGGTGGATCGCGGGCGCCTGTTGTCGAAGCTCGGCCGCCTGGTCGAGGACAATGCCGAGGAGCTCGCGAAGCTCGAAGCGGCCGATACCGGCAAGCCGATGAAGCAGGCCAAGGCGGACGTCGTCGCCGTCGCGCGCTATTTCGAATATTACGGCGGCGCCGCCGACAAGGTGCATGGCGACACCATCCCGTTTCTCGACGGCTTCTTCGTCACCACGGTGTACGAGCCGCTCGGCGTCACCGGCCACATCATTCCCTGGAACTATCCGGGCCAGATGTTCGGTCGCACCGTCGCGCCGGCGCTGGCGATGGGCAACGCGACCGTGATCAAGCCGGCCGAGGAGGCCTGTCTGGTGCCGCTGCGTCTTGCCGAGCTCGCGGCGGAAGCCGGCTTCCCGGCCGGTGCGATCAATGTCGTGCCGGGTCTTGGCGAGGAGGCAGGTGCGGCGCTGTCGGCGCATGACGGCATCGATTTCATCTCCTTCACCGGCAGCCCGGAGGTCGGCACGCTGGTGCAGACGGCGGCCGCGAGGAACCACATCGGCTGCACGCTCGAACTCGGCGGCAAGTCGCCGCAGATCGTGTTCGCCGACGCCGATCTCGATGCCGCGCTGACCTCGGTGGCCGCGGCGATCGTGCAGAACGCCGGCCAGACCTGCTCGGCCGGCTCGCGCGTTCTGGTGGAGCGTTCGATCTGGGACCGCTTCCTGGCCGACCTCACGCTCCGCTTCGAGAAGATCACGGCCGGCACGCCGGAGATGGATCTCGATCTTGGCCCGGTCATCAGCGCGGTTCAGAAGACGCGGATCGAAAACATGCTGGCGCGCGCCGAAAGCGGCGGCGCCAGACGCGTGGCGACCGGCAGGATCGCCGAGGGCGTGCCGAGCGAGGGCTTCTATGTGGCGCCGGCGCTGTATCAGCACGTCGCGCGCGACTCCGAGCTGGCGCGCGAGGAGGTGTTCGGTCCGGTGCTGGCGGCGATGCCGTTCGACGACGAGGCCGACGCCGTCAGGCTGGCCAACGCCACCGATTTCGGCCTGGTCGCCGGCGTCTGGTCGGGCGACGGCTCGCGGGCGATGCGCGTCGCGCGCAAGGTCAAGGTCGGCCAGATGTTCGTCAATGGCTACGGCGCCGGCGGCGGCATCGAGCTGCCGTTCGGCGGCATGAAGAAATCGGGACACGGCCGCGAGAAGGGTTTCGAGGCGCTGTACGAGCTTGCTGCGATGAAGACCCTGATCGTCAAGCACGGCTAGCGGATTCGCATCTCCGATCAATTCCGCCGTGCGGACGTCACTGACAACGCCGCCCGGCGTTGTCGTTGTCAGTCCGCGCGGCGAGGCGCCAGAGCATGATCCGGAAAAGTGGAAGCCGGTTTTCCCTCGCGACAAACGCCGAAGGCGTTTGCGCGGAGATCATGCTCAAACAACGAGATGACATCAGGGTTTGCAGAAGGAGACGAGCGGATGAGCGACGAAAAAGAACTGTTCGAGAAGGGCCTGAAGGTGCGCCGCGAGGTGCTCGGCGCGGCCTATGTCGATGGCAGCCTCGCCAAGGCCGACGACTTCATGATGGCCTTCCAGCACATCACCACCGAAATGTGCTGGGGCTATGCCTGGACCCGGCCAGGACTGGATCGCCGCACCCGCAGCATCATCAATCTCGCGATGCTGACCGCGCTCAGCAAGCCGAGCGAGCTGAAGCTGCACGTCAAGGGCGCGCTCACCAACGGCGTCACGGTCGACGAGATCAAGGAGATCCTGCTGCACGCGACCGTCTATTGCGGCATTCCCGCGGGCCTCGAGGCGTTCAAGGCCGCGCATGAGGTGCTGGTCGCGGAAGGTGCCATCGCCAAGAAGGACGGCGCATGAGCGCGCCGCAAAAGGTCCTGTTCGTCGGCATCGGCAACATGGGCTGGCCGATGGCCGCGCGCCTGCTCGGCGCCGGCTTTGCGGTCGCCGTCAACGACGCCGTGCCCGGGCGGGCTGCTGAGTTCGTCGCCAAGGTTGGCGGTGTCGAGGCCGGCGACCTCGCGGCCGCGGCGGGGCAGGCGGATGTCATCATCACGATGCTGCCGACCAGCAAACATGTCGCGGACGCCGTCGGCGCACTGCGCGCCGGCCTGACGCGCGATCACATCGTCATCGACATGAGCTCCGGCGCGCCGGCGGCGACGCAGGCGATCGCCGCCGATCTCGCCCCGCTCGGCGTCACCATGCTCGATGCGCCGGTCAGTGGCGGCGTGCCGCGCGCCGTGACCGGCGAGCTCGCGATCATGGCCGGCGGCGAGCCGGGCGCGCTCGACCGCGTCGAGCCGCTGTTGCGCGCCATGGGCACCACGATCCACCGCATCGGCGGCCTCGGCTCGGGCCAGGCGATGAAGGCGCTCAACAACCTCGTCTCGGCCGGTGGCTTCCTGATCGGCGTCGAGGCGCTGCTGATCGGCCAGCAGTTCGGCATCGACCCCGGCCTGATGACCGACGTGCTCAACGCCTCGACCGGCATGAACAACTCGACGCAGAAGAAGTTCAAGCAGTTCGTGCTGTCGCGCCAATTCAACAGCGGCTTCGGGCTCGACCTGATGGTGAAGGACCTGTCGATCGCGCTCGAGGTCGCGCGTGCAGCCGGCGTCGCCGCGCCGTTCTCCAACCTCTGCCGCGAGCTCAGCGCCAGCGCGCAGGGGATGCTCGGACCCGGGCAGGATCACACGGCGCTGGCGAAGCTGAGCGAGGCGCTGGCCGGCGTCGAGCTGAAGGGGTGACTGGTACTACTGCGTCGCAACCACCGTCATTCCGGGGCAAGGCCGCGGGCCTTGAACCCGGGATCTCGCGATTGTTTTGCGTCCACACCTGACAATTTCCAGATTCCGGGTGACGGCGGAAACTGCAACTGCTGAGATCCGCGTGACGCAGTCGGATTAACCCTGGCGCCGCAGGAACCCGGTGATCGTCACCTTCTCCCAGATCCCGGCCGCGGCAAACGGGTCGGCGCGGTTGAACGCTTCGACCTCGGCGCGGCCGGGAGCCTCGACCAGGAACAGGCTTCCGATCATCGTCGAACCATCGTCGGAGACGAGCGGGCCGGACATCACGATGGTGACGGGCAGGCGGGCGCTGTCGCCGAGATAGGCCTTGTGCGCGTCGTAGTTGGCAAGCCGGACCGGCAGCGCGTCCCGCTTGTCGAGCGCGTGAATCGCAAACAGCATGAATTCTCTCCGCAAAGTGAAGCAGGACGGCTGCGTGCCGTCCTGCTTCCCGACTGATGGCTGATCCTATTTCGCGCTGAGCTTGCCTGCATCCTCGAAGCTCGGGCAGGTGCGCTGCTCCAGCGTCACGTCGAACGGCTGATAGTTGTCCTTGGTGATGACGGTCGGCTTCAGCACGATCTCGTTGATGACGGGCTGGCCGCGCAATGCGCGGACGGCCATCATGGTGCCGAGGCAGCCTTGGGCGAAGCCGTTGTAGTCGCCGCTGGCGAGCAGCTTGCCGGACTTGATGGCGTCGATCGCCTCCTTGGTGCCGTTGATGCCGATCACCTGCGCCTTGCGGCCGGCGCCGTCCAGCGCCTCGATCGCGCCGACCGCCATGGCGTCGTTGGCGGCGAGCACGCCGTCGATCTGCGCATTGGACTGCATCAGGTTCTCCATCACCTGCAGGGCCTGCAGGCGCTGATAGTTGCCGGGCTGCGACGCCAGCAGCTTGGCGCCGGGGTTCTCCTTGAGCGCGTCGTTGAAGCCGCGGACGCGGTCGACATTGGTCAGCGAGCCCTTGACGCCTTCGATGATGACGATGTTGCCCTTGCCGCCGAGCGTCTTGAGCAGGAAACGTCCGGTCTCAAGGCCCAGGCTGTAGTCGTCGGCGCCGACGAAGGCGACGAACTTGCCGCCGGCGGAGCGGTCGGTGATGTTGACGACGGGGATCTTGGCGTCGTTGATCTTCTCGACCCCGGGCACCATCGCCTTGTAGTCGACCGGCGTGAACACGATCGCGCTCGGCTTCTTCACCACGACGTCCTCGATCTGGCTGAGCTGCTCGGGGATCGAGTCCGGCTTGGTCGGGATGTAGTGCAGGATCTTGGCGTTGAGGACCTTCGCCATGTTGTCGGCGCCGACGCGCACCGTCTGGAAGAACGGATTGGTCTGGTTCTTGGTGAAGACGGCGATGGTCTCGCCGTCGGCGCGGGCCTGCGTCGCGCCTGCGGCGATCAGAAGTGACAGAGCGAGACAGCGCGTGATCCGTTGTTGCATATCGTTTCCTTCCCTCGTTTTTTGGTTGTCTTCCAGGTTCATTGCGCCCGGCGCCGGGTCTTCATGTCGAGCCAGACGGCGACGATCACGATGATTCCGGTGACGAGCGGCTGCCAGTTGGCGCTGATCGCGAGCAGGTTCATGCCGTTCAGCACCAGCGTCAGGATCAGGGCGCCGATGAAGGTGCCGAACACCGTGCCGACGCCGCCGAACAGCGAGGTGCCGCCGATCAGCACCGCGGCAATGGCCGGCAAGGTCAGGCTCTCGCCGATGTCGGCTTCGGCGGAGTTGAGCCGCGACAGGAAGATGATGGAGGCGAGCCCGGCCATGGTGCCGGAGACGGTGTAGACGAGCAGCAGCCGGCGCGCGACCGGAATGCCGGACAACCGGGCCGCGACCGGATTGGCGCCGATGGCGTAGATCTCCTGGCCCCAGATCGTGCGTTGCGCGAAGAACGATCCGATCGCGAGAAACACCAGCAGCAGATAGACCGGGATCGGCAGCCCGAGCAGATAGCCGCTGCCGATCTGGCGGAAGCCCGCGGGAAAGCCGTGGATCGTCTCGCCCGCCATGTACCAGTAGGTGACGCCGTTCAGCACCCAGAGCATGCCGTAGGTGGCGATGAAGGAGGGGATGCGCAGCGCCGTGACCATGAAGCCATTGAGGAAGCCGACGCTGCCGCCGGCGAGCAGCCCGGTCAGGATCCCGAGTGCGGGCGAGCCGGTCTGATGGATCACGGTGCCGGCGAGACACGCCGACAAGGCAACGTTGGCGCCGACCGACAGATCGAGGCCGGCGGTCAGCACCACCAGGGTCAGGCCGGAGGCGATGAAGAAGGTCAGGCTCGCCTGCCTGAGCACGTTGAGGATGTTGCCGAGGCTGAGGAAGGAGTCGCTCAGCACGGTCAGCGCCGCGCAGATCAGCAGCGCGGCGAGCATCCGATAGAACACCTGCGCGGCGTTCTGCGACAGGAGCGAGCGCGGCGGCGGCAGCGTGTCCTTGGCGATGTCGGTCATGACCGGCTCCGCAGGCCGTCGAGGAACATCGCGATGATGACCAGCGCGCCGACGCTGGCAACCTGCACCGAGGACGGCAGCGACACCAAATTGAGCCCGTTGCGCAGCACGCCGACGGCGACGACGCCGAGCACGGTGCCGAGCAGCCAGCCATTGCCGCGCTCGAACGAGGTGCCGCCGACCGCGACCGCCGCGATGGCGTCGAACTCCATTCCGAGCCCTGCGGTCGGATGTCCCGAATTCATCCGCGCGGTCATCAGCAGACCGGCGATGCCCGCCATCGTGCCGCCGATCGCGTAGACCGCGATCAGGAGTCGTGTCGGCGACAGGCCGGCATAGCGCAGCGCTTCGCGATTGCCGCCGAGCGCGAAGATGTAGGTGCCGAACCTGGTGTGATAGAGCAGGCCGTGAAACGCAGCGTAGGTCAAAAGCCCCATCACGATCGGCACGGGGATGCCGAGCAGCGTCGCCGAATAGATGTCGCGCACGCCGTGGGGAATGCCGACCACGCTCTGGCCGTCGCTCACGATCAGCGACAGGCCCTGCGCCATGCCGAGCGTGGCGAGCGTCGCCACGAACGGCGGAATCCCGACGATCGCGACCAGCCAGCCATTGACGGTGCCGAACGCCGTGCCGACCAGCACCGCGGCGCCGAGGCCCAGCAGCACGGACTTGGTCGCGAGCGAGACGATGGCGACGCAGAGCGAGGTCAGCGTCAGCACCGCGCCCATCGACAGGTCGAGCCCTTCGGTCATGATGATCAGGGTCATCGGCAGCGCGAGCATGGTCAGGATCGTCGACTGCACCAGCACGTTGGACAGGTTCGCGGCCGACAGGAAGCCCGGCGCGATCGCGCCGAACAGCGCGATCAACAGCACCAGCACGATCGCCACGCCCGGGATGCGCTGCAGCGTTCGGAGCGGCGCGACGATGGTGGCGTCACTCATCATGCATCCCCAGTCGCACGATATTCTCCTCGGTCAGCTCGCTGCGCGCCAGGTGCCCGGCGATGCGGCCTTCGCGCATGACATAGGCGCGGTCGCAGACGTGGCAGATCTCGATCTGCTCGGACGAGATCATCAGCGCGGCCGCGCCATCGGCGACCAGCCGGTCGATCAGCGCGAAGATCTCGGACTTGGCGCCGACGTCGATGCCGCGCGTCGGCTCGTCGAAGATGAACAGCCTGGCGCCTGCCGCCAGCCACTTGCCGATCACGACCTTCTGCTGGTTGCCGCCGGAGAGCAGGCCGACCGTCTGCCGCGCATTCGGTGTTGCGATGCGCAATTGCCGGATCAGCCCGTCCGCCGTGCGCTGTGCGCCGCGGGGATCGTAGAGCCCGCTGGGAAACAGCTTCTTCAGCGCCGAGACCACGAGGTTGTCGCCGACCGAGCGCAGCAGCGCCAGGCCCTCGCTCTTGCGGCTCTCGGGGATCAGCGCGATGCCGCGGCGGGCCGCGATGTCGGGCTCGCCCGCGATCGGCTTGCCGTCGAAGATGATCTCGCCTTCGCTGACGGGATCGGCGCCGAAGATCGCGCGCGCCACCTCGGTGCGGCCGGAGCCGACGAGACCGCACAGGCCGACGATCTCGCCCCGCCGCACCTCGATGTTGATGTCGGCAATGCCGGTCGGCGCGCTCAGTCCCCTGACCTCGAGCACGAGCTCGCCGGGCGTTGCCGCGAAATGGCGTGGATAGCTCATGTCGATAGTGCGCCCGACCATCATGCGCACGAGCTGGTCGGGGGTGACGTCGGCGGGCCTGATATCGTCGATGCGGCGGCCGTCGCGCAGCACGGTGATGCGGTCGCCGAGCGCGAATACCTCGGCCATGCGGTGCGAGATGTAGACGATGGCGACGCCGTCCGCCTTCAGCCGCCTGATCAGTGCGAACAGCAGCTCCGCCTCGCGGTCGGACAGCGCCGCGGTCGGTTCGTCCATCACAAGGATCCGCGCGTTCTGGCTGATCGCCTTGGCGATCTCGACCATCTGCTGCTGCGCGACGCCGAGCGTGTCGACGATGACAGAGGGATCGATGTCGAAACCGATGCTGTCGAGCACGCGCTTGGCGTCGGCCAGGATCTTGCGGCGATCGATGGTGCCGGGGAGCCGGCCTCTGGGTTCGCGGCCGAGATAGATGTTCTGCGCGATGTCGAGGAACGGCACCAGCGAGAATTCCTGGAAGATGACGGCGATGCCGAGCTTCTGCGCGTCGGCCGTCGATGATATCTCGACCTTCTCGCCCTTGTAGGTGATCTCGCCCGCATCGGCGCTGTAGGCGCCGCACAGCACCTTCATCAAGCTCGACTTGCCGGCGCCGTTCTCGCCGAGCAGCATGTGGACCTCGCCCGGGTAGATGGCGAACGAGACGTCGTCCAGCGCCTTGACGCCGGGAAACGACTTGCTGATGCCGCAGAGCTCCAGCAGCGGCGCGGGCGATGGAGCTGCAATGGCGGCTGCGGCGGTCATGCGTACGCTCCGCCGGCAAAGATCTTGCCCGGATTCATCAGGCCGCCGGGATCGAGCGCGGCCTTGATGGCGCGCATTACCGCGACGGCCTCGCCGAGCTCGTCCCGGAGATAGTCGACCTTGCCGAGGCCGATGCCGTGCTCGCCGGTGCAGGTGCCGTCCATCGCGATCGCGCGCGCCACCATGCGCGCCTGCAGCGCCTTGGCGCCGGCGAGCTCGTTCTCATCGTTGGGATCGACCAGGATCAGCATGTGGAAGTTGCCGTCGCCGACATGGCCGACGATCGGCGCAAGGAAACCGTTGACGTCGGCGTCCCGGCGCGTCTCGGTCAGGCATTCGGCCAGCCGCGAGATCGGCACGCAGACATCGGTGATGACGGCGCGCGCGCCGGGCCGCAGGCCCAGTCCGGCATACAGCGTGTTGTCGCGCGCGTGCCACAGCCGGCTGCGGTCCTCGGCCGCCTTCGCCCAGGCGAAGCCGCGGCCGCCATGCTCGGTCGCGATCGCTTCGGCGGTCTGCGCCTGCTCGGCGACGGCGGCCTCGGAGCCGTGGAATTCCAGGAACAGGGTCGGCGTCTCCCGGTAGCCGAGCTTGGAATAGGCGTTGATGCCGCGCATCATGACGTCGTCGACGAGCTCGATGCGGGCGGCGGGGACGGCCGACTGGATCAGCGCGATCGCGGTGTCGACCGCGTCATGCAGGGTGGGGAAGCTGCAGGTCGCGGCCGAGATCGCCTGCGGCACGGGATGCAGCTTCAGCGTGATCTCGGTGATCACGCCGAGCGTCCCCTCCGCGCCGACGAACAGCCGGGTCAGGTCGTAGCCGGCGGCGGATTTGCGCGCACGCTTCGCGGTGCGGATCACCCTGCCGTCGGCCAGAACCACCTCCAATGCGAGGACGTTGTCCTTCATGGTGCCGTAGCGCACCGCCATGGTGCCGGAGGCGCGGGTCGAACTCATGCCGCCGATCGAGGCGTCGGCGCCGGGATCGATCGGAAAGAACAGGCCGGTCGTGCGCAGCTCCGCATTGAGCTGCTTGCGCGTGATGCCGGGCTGCACCACGACGTCCATGTCGGCGTCGTGCACGGCCAGCACCTTGTTCATGCGGGCGAAGTCGAAACAGACCCCACCCGCGACAGCCGCAGCGTTGCCTTCGAGCGACGTGCCGGCGCCGAACGGCACGATCGGCATGCCGGCCTCGGCGCACAGCCTGACGATGTCGGCGACCTCCTGCGTCGTCTCGGGAAACACGACGATGTCGGGCGGCATCGCCGGATAGTACGACTCGCTCCGGCCGTGCTGATCCAGCACGCCGCGCGCAAGACTCGCGCGTGGCCCGATCAGGCTCGAAAGCCGCTCGGCCAATGCACCGGTGCCGACCCGCAACTCCATCATTCCTCCCGTCCGCTTCCTCGACGATACCGGACTCTTGACGGTCCTTGTCGTCCGCTCAGCTCAAACCCGATTGGCGCGCGCCGCAAGCCGTTTCAGGCCGAAATCATAGTTGAGATGGAAATATCCCTGCGCCACCATGCGGCCATCTGGCGCACGACCCGGCGGGCAGCGCGCGAAGTCGCGGATCAGGCTGTCCTTGACGCCGAACACGACGTCGGAATCGAGATACTGATCACCGGCGACGAACACATGCGTCACCAGCCGTTCGAAGCCCGGCGCCGAGATCATGAAATGCACATGTGCCGGCCGCCACGGATGCCGTCCCTGCGCTGCCAGCATGTCGCCGACCGGCCCGTCATTGGGGATCGGATAGGCGGCGGGCTTGATCGACCAGAAATGGAAGCGGCCGTCGCCGTCGGTGTGGAAGCGCGCGCGCATGGCGAGATCGCCGATCTGCTCGAGCCGTTGCACGTCGTAATAGCCGTCGTCGTCGGAGTGCCAGACGTCGACCACGGCGCCTGCGAGCGGCGCGCCGTCCGCGCTCGACACCGAGCCGGTCACCAGCAGCGGATCACCCTTCATCGGGCCCGAGATGTCGTCGCCGTTGGCGCGTTCCGGTGCCGCCTGGACGAAGAAGGGGCCGAGCACCGTGGTCTCGGTGGCGCCTTCCGGCACCGGATGATTGATGGCGTCGACCAGCATCGAAACGCCGAGCGTGTCCGACAACAGGATGAACTCCTGGCGCTTGTCGTCGCACATCTGGCCGGTGCGGGTCAGAAAGTCGATCCCGTATTCCCATTCCTGCTGGGTCGGACGGACCTCGCGCACGAAGGCATGGAGATGGCGCACCAGCGCCGCGCTGACCTGTTTGATTCGCGCATCACGCGCGCCCGCCAGGCGTTCGAGCACGGCATCTGTGATCGTGGTCTCGTTGAAGTTGCGCAAGAGGCGGCTCCTTTCAGAGGGGCTCGCCGAGCCCGGACAGCCGTTCGACATGCCGGACGGTGGCGAGGAAGTCGGTTGCGGCATCGCCCTGTGCGATCAGCGCGGCATAGGTCTCGCGCACCTGCGCCGCGAGCTGCAGCGGCACGCCGACGGCGTGGCCGGCGCCGAGAATGAGATCGAGATCCTTGGCCATCTGCGCGCAGGAGAACGTGGCGGCAAAGTCGCGTGCCAGCAGCGGCGCGGTCTTGTACTTCACCATCGGCGAGGCGACCGCGCTGTCGTGCAGCACCTGCAGGATGTCCGGCCAGGCGATGCCGCCCTTGCGTGCCAATGCGAGGCTCTCGGCCATCATCGCCGCGGTCGTCGCGATCATCAGGTTGACGGCGAGCTTGGCGTAGCGTGCCTCTTCCGCCGCACCCAGATAGGTCTGCGCGCGTGTGAAGCTTGCCAGCAGCGGCGTGATCCGCGCGAAGGCCGCTTTCGGTCCGGATACGAAGCAGGTCAGCTCGCCGGTGTGGGCGATGCTGGCATTGCCGGAGATCGGCGTGCGCAGATAAGCGACGTCGCGGGCGGCCGTGGCGGCATCGACCTCGCTCGACGCATCGACGCCCACGGTGCTGGTCTCGATCAGGATCGCGTCGGTCGCCATGGCTGCGATCAGTCCGTTGCTGCCGAGCATCGCCGCGCGCAGTGCGGCGTCGTCGGGCAGCGACGAGATGACCACGGCATGGTCGCGCACCGCCTCCGTCGCGGACGACGCGGCGGCCATGCCGAGCGCACGTGCCTCATCGAGCCGGGCGGCGTTGGGATCGAACGCGGTGACGTCATAGCCGGCCTTGACGAGCCGCGCCGCGATCGGCAGGCCGATCTTGCCGATGCCGATGAAGGCGAGGCGCTTATCAGGAAATGACATCGATGCCGTCCGTTGCTTGCTTCACGTGCCGGGCCCGCGGCCGGGCAGGCCGTCGAAGGTGAACGCCTCCGTCACGCGCGGGGCGCTGCAGCGATGGGATAATCGACCTGGAAGCGGCCGATCCTGAGGTCGCCGAGCTCCTCGCGCACGCGCAGGTGCTCGGGATGCGAGGCATAGGCCCGCAGCGCGGCGCTGCTGGCAAATTCGGAGAACAGGACGACGTCGCAGGCATAGTCGACGTCGCTGACATCGAGACCGACCTCGATGTGGGTCAGGCCGTCGATGCGGCCCTTGAGGCCCTCGAACAGGGTTTTGACCTTGAGCCGGGCCGCCGCGCGCTCGGCGGCCGTCTCGGCTCGCAGCCGCCACATCACGATGTGCCTGATCGGCCCCGTCATTCCAGCGTCCTCACCTGAGCTTTGTTCTTGGGCTTTGTTCTTGTCGGACGATTTTGCCTTGCAGGAAATGGAAATAAAGGACAAAAATTGTAACTCTGTTTTCCGCTTAGCGTAACAATGGACCGTCTGCTCCAACTCGAGGTGTTTTCCCGGACGGCCGAGCTGGGCAGCCTGTCCAAGGCCGCCGAGTCCTTACGGATGTCCAACGCCGCGGCGAGCCGGCATCTCAGCGCGCTGGAGGAACGGCTCGCGGTGCGCCTGATCGAGCGCAACACGCGCCGTCTCTGGCTGACCGAAGCCGGGCAGGAGCTGCTGCAGCGCTGCGGCCCGCTGCTCAACGAGCTGGCCGAGGCCGAGGATGCCGTCAGCGATCGCGCGCTGTCGCCGCAGGGCATGCTGCGCGTCACCAGCTCGCTGTCGTTCGCGACGATCTATCTCGCGCCGATGCTGCCGGCGTTCCGCGCGATGTATCCGAAGCTGAACCTGCAGATCATCGCCGCCAACCGCTATCCGGATTTCATTGAGGCGGGCATCGACGTGGCGATCCGCACCCGCGAGCATGAGCCGGACTCGGGCATCGTCGTCCGTCGCATCGGGCAGATGCGGCGCGTGCTGGCGGCGGCGCCGTCCTATCTCGCGAGCCGTGGCTGTCCCGTCGTTCCCGGTGATCTCGTGCGCCACGACATGCTGATCTACAATCTTGCCAATGATCCGTATTCCCTGTCCCTGCGCAACGGCGCGACAGCCCAGAGCATTCGGATCGCGCCGACGCTCGACAGCAATGACGGCCAGGTGATCAAGGGGGCGGCGCTTGCCGGGCTCGGCATCCTGATCCAGCCGCTCTACATCGTGCAGAGCGACATTCTGGCCGGCAGGCTGGTGCCGGTCCTGCTCGACTGGGAGCTGCCGCTCTTGACGATGAACATCGCCTACCAGAACCGCGTCAGGCTTCCGGCCAAGATCAGGGTGTTCGCCGATTTCCTCGTCGACCACATCCGCGCCCATTCCGACCCGGGGATCTGGATCGAGCCGCCCAAGCCGGATTGAGCCGATGCCCGCGTGCGCGGGGGGAGGGCGGATCATGTTCTGAGAAAAATAATTACCTTGCTATTTTTCGGAAATCGTGGTCTCTTGCGTGCAACCCGCCTCGAGCAGAGGGACGTACGCGTCGTCACGAACGTGGAGGCGGGCTGCGATGGACGTGACGGCTGTGCCAGACGAGCGCAGGCGGCACGGACGGCGAAGTCGTGTGGTCCTGGCCTCTCGATGCTGAGGTCAAGTCCGTGGTCGTTGCTTGACGGCACGCGCGGGCGATGGGGGCAAGAAAGCCGATCCCCAGGGAGAGCACGAAGGACACCGTTAACACCGTCGCGCGGGGAAGGCCGGGTCTGTCCGGCTGTACCTGTGGTACCTGCCGCCTGCATTCTTTTGAGCAGGCGGGCCACGGGCCTCAGCCGAGGTCCGGCCTTCCTCGCGCCCTCTCGTTGTTCAGAGGGACACGACGAATGCATCACTCGGGTCTCACCAGCCGCGAGACGGCGAGATCGTGTCTCGTTGGCCAACGGCGCCAACCCAATCCTCATGGCGTCGTCCCGGACAAGCGCGCACCGCGTGCGTCGATCCGGGACCGATAACTCCAGGGAGGCGTGCGAGGCACGATGGTCGACCGATCCCGCCCGGCCACATCCGCCGGTGGCTATGGGTCCCTGCGCAAGGCCGGGACGACACCGAAAGGTGCGGCGGGCGACACGGGCAAAGGAGGCCCATCTTGATTGAGCGATGCTTGCGAAAGGCCAGGGGCGATGCCTCCCCGAACGACCGCCCTCGATCCGTAAAAACTCGGATAAAAATCTAAATACCTAGAATTATCAACGGCTTGTGACTGTCATCCGACTGTCATCGAACCTTTATAAAAGCCACACTGAGGCCCCGTAAAGCGGCCGGGGAAGCGCAATCGGGCGCAGATGGCGCTTCGCTTCCCAAGCATGGAGACCAGCTATGAATTTCATCAAAGCTATCGTCGCTGCCGGCTTGGTCGCCGCATCGACGTCGGCGTTCGCTGCCGACATCACCGGTGCGGGCGCGACGTTCCCGTTCCCGATCTATTCCAAGTGGGCCGACGCCTACAAGAAGGAGACCGGCAACGGTCTGAACTATCAGTCGATCGGCTCCGGCGGCGGCATCAAGCAGATCCAGGCCAAGACCGTCACCTTCGGCGCCACCGATGCGCCGCTCAAGGCCGAGCAGCTCGAGAAGGACGGCCTGGTGCAGTGGCCGATGGTGATGGGCGGCATCGTGCCGGTCGTCAACCTCGAGGGCGTGAAGCCGGGCGAGATGGTGCTGGACGGCGAGACGCTCGCCAACATCTATCTTGGCAAGATCACCAAGTGGGATGACGCCGCGATCAAGAAGCTGAACCCCAACGTCAAGCTGCCGTCCGACGCGATTGCCGTGGTGCGCCGCTCCGACGGTTCGGGCACGACCTTCAACTTCACCTACTACCTCTCCGAGGTCAGCGCCGACTGGAAGAGCAAGATCGGCTTCAACACCGCCGTCGAGTGGCCGGTCGGTGTCGGTGCCAAGGGCAATGAGGGTGTGTCCGGCAACATCGGCCAGACCAAGAACTCGATCGGCTATGTCGAGTACGCCTATGCCAAGCAGAACAAGCTCACCTACACCGGCATGATCAACAAGGCCGGCAAGACCGTGCAGCCGACCGTCGAGGCCTTCCAGGCCGCGGCCGCGAATGCCGACTGGGCCAAGGCCCCGGGCTACTACGTGATCCTCGCCAACCAGCCCGGCGATAAGTCCTGGCCGATGACGGCGGCGACCTTCATCCTGATGCACAAGGAGCCGGCCGACAAGGCGGCGTCCGGCGAAGCCATCAAGTTCTTCAAGTGGTCGTTCGAGAAGGGCGCCAAGATGGCTGAGGAGCTCGACTACATCCCGATGCCCGACAGCGTCGTGAAGCTGATCGAGAAGACCTGGTCGGCCGACATCAAGAGCTGAGCTGGACGTATCGAAAATCCCCCTCTCCCGGCCCTCCGGGGGAGGGGCGCTACCGGGGTTGAGGCGTGTCCAAGGAACAGGGGGCAGAATTGGCAGAGATGGCGGTTCAGACCGAAGTCAGCGATATCGCGGCTGCTGCCGGCCCCTATGACCGGGCACGCGCGCTCAGCGCCTTCAAGCTCGGCGACGTGACCTTCTATTGGATCACGCGGCTGTCCGCGATCTCCGTCCTGTTGATCCTGGGCGGCATCATCCTGTCGCTCATCGTCGGCGCATGGCCGGCCATGAGAGAATATGGCTTCGAATTCCTGTGGACGCGGCGCTGGGCGCCGTCGGCCGATCCGCCGGTGCTCGGGGCGCTCGGCCCGATCTACGGCACCTTGGTCACGTCCTTCATCGCGATGCTGATCGCCATTCCGGTCGGTCTGGGCATTGCGATCTTCCTCACCGAGCTGTGCCCGCAATGGCTGCGCCGTCCGATCGGACTTGCCATCGAGCTGCTCGCCGGCATTCCTTCGATCATCTACGGCATGTGGGGCTTCTTCGTGCTGGGGCCGTTCCTGGCCTATACGTTCCAGCCGTTCATGATCAATCTCTGCGCCGGCATCCCGGTGCTGCAGGACATCTTCGCGGGTCCGCCGTCCTATCTCAGCCTGTTCAACGCCTCGCTGATCCTGGCGATCATGGTGCTGCCGTTCATCACCTCGATCTCGGTCGACGTGTTCAAGACCGTCCCGCCGGTGTTGAAGGAAGCCGCCTACGGCGTCGGCTGCACCACCTGGGAGGTCGTGCGCAGCGTCGTCATTCCCTACACCCGTGTCGGCGTGATCGGCGGCGTCATGCTGGCGCTGGGGCGTGCGCTCGGCGAAACGATGGCGGTGACCTTCATCATCGGCAACTCGTTCCGTATCTCATCCTCGATCTTCGCACCGGGCACCACGATCTCGGCCGCCATCGCCTCCGAATTCCAGGAGAGCGACGGGCTGCACCAGTCGAGCCTGATCCTGCTCGGCCTGCTGCTGTTCGTGCTCACGTTCTTCGTGCTGGCGAGCGCGCGGCTGATGCTCATGCGGCTCGAAGCCAAGGCGGGAAAATAAGCCATGTCCAGCGCTGACACGCTTACACTCGATGCGCCGGTCAATCCGATCTATGCGCGCCGGCGCCGCAGAGACATCGTGATCCGCGGCCTCTGCGTTGCCGCCGCGATGTTCGGCGTCACCTGGCTGGCGCTGATCCTGTTCACGCTGTTCTATAACGGACTCGCCGGCCTCAGCCTGCAGGTTTTTGCCGCCGACACGCCACCGCCCGGCTCCAGCGAAGGCGGCCTGCGCAACGCCATCGTCGGCTCCTTGATCATGACGATCATCGGCGTCGGCATCGGCGCGCCGCTCGGCCTGTTCGCCGGCACCTATCTCGCCGAATACGGCCGCAACGACCGCCTGACCTCGGTGATCCGCTTCATCAACGACATCCTGCTGTCGGCGCCCTCGATCATCATCGGCCTGTTCATCTATGGTGCGGTCGTGGTGCCGATGGGCGGCTTCTCGGCACTCGCGGGTTCCCTTGCATTGGCGGTCATCGTGATCCCGGTGGTGCTGCGCACCACCGAGGACATGCTGCTGCTCGTGCCCAACCCGCTGCGCGAGGCGGCGTCTGCGCTCGGCCTGCCGCGCTCGCTGGTGATCCGCCGCATCGCCTATCGGGCGGCGCGCTCGGGCCTCATCACCGGCGTGCTGCTGGCGACCGCCCGCGTCGCCGGCGAGACCGCGCCTCTGCTGTTCACCGCGCTGTCGAACCAGTTCTGGAGCCTCAACCTTTCCAAGACGATGGCGAACCTGCCCGTCACCATCAACAATTTCGTCCAGAGCCCTTATGCCTACTGGAAACAACTGGCCTGGAGCGGAGCCCTTCTCATCACTCTGGCCGTGCTCGCCCTGAACATCGGTGCACGCATTCTCGGCGCCGAGAGGAACACCAAATGACCGAACTGTCCGTCTCCGTCAGTCAGCCCAATCACGCTCTTCACGGCAAGGCGCTTCCGGATGCGCCGGCCAAGGTGACCGCGCGCAACCTCAACTTCTACTACGGCGACCATCATGCGCTGAAGAACATCAACCTGTCGCTGGGCACCAACCGCGTCACCGCGTTCATCGGCCCGTCCGGCTGCGGCAAGTCCACGCTGCTGCGCATCTTCAACCGGATGTACGATCTCTATCCGGGGCAGCGGGCGACCGGGCAGCTGATGCTCGACAACACCAACATCCTCGATCCCAAGCTCGATCTGAACCTGCTGCGTGCCCGGGTCGGCATGGTGTTCCAGAAGCCGACGCCGTTCCCGATGACGATCTACGAGAACATCGCCTTCGGCATCCGCCTCTATGAGAAGATCTCCAAGTCGGAGATGGACGACCGGGTCGAGAAGGCGCTGCGCGGCGGCGCGTTGTGGAACGAGGTCAAGGACAAGCTCAACGCCTCGGGCCTGTCGCTGTCCGGCGGCCAGCAGCAGCGGCTGTGCATCGCGCGTACCGTGGCGGTCCGGCCGGAGGTGATCCTGTTCGACGAGCCGTGCTCGGCGCTCGATCCGATCTCGACCGCCAAGGTCGAGGAGCTGATCCAGGAACTCGCCGAAAACTATACGATCGCCATCGTGACGCATAACATGCAGCAGGCGGCGCGCGTCTCCGACAAGACCGCCTTCATGTATCTCGGCGAGCTGATCGAGTTCGACGACACCAGCAAGATCTTCACCTCGCCGAGCGATCGGCGGACCCAGGATTACATCACCGGCCGGTTCGGCTGACGCCGACGACATTGTCTTCAGGAGATCATCATGGCCAGTGAACATACCGCCAAGGCGTTCGACAGCGATCTGCAGGACCTCACCCGTCTGGTATCGGAGATGGGCGGCCTCGCCGAGCGGCTGATCGTCGATTCCGTCGATGCGCTGGTGCGACGCGACATCGCGCTCGGCCAGAAGGTGGTCGCCACCGACGCCGAGGTCGACAAGCTGCAACGCATCATCGAGGAGCGCGCCGTTCTTACCATCGCCCGGCGACAGCCGATGGCGGTCGACCTGCGTGAGATCGTCGGCGCGATGCGCGTGGCGACCGATCTGGAGCGTATCGGCGATCTCGCCAAGAACATCGGCAAGCGCGTCGCGGCGCTGGAGAGCGACTTCCATCCGCTGAAGCTGATCCGCGGGCTCGAGCACATGACCGATCTCGTGCAGTCGCAGGTCAAGACGGTGCTGGACGCCTATGCCGCGCACGATTTGCCGGCGGCGATGACGGTGTGGAAGGGCGATGAGGAAGTCGATGCCATCTGCACCTCGCTGTTCCGCGAGCTCCTGACCTACATGATGGAGGATCCGCGCAACATCTCGTTCTGCATCCACCTGATGTTCTGCGCCAAGAATATCGAGCGCATCGGCGATCACGCGACCAACATCGCCGAGACGGTGTTCTATATGATCGAAGGCCAGCAGATCATGGACAAGCGCCCGAAGGGCGACATGACGAGCTTCGCATCGACGATCCCCGGCAACTGAGAGAGACGGTTCAGACATGGGCGCCCGAATTCTGGTGGTGGAGGACGAGGAGGCGCTGACGACGCTGCTGCGCTACAACCTCGAGGCCGAAGGCTACGAGGTCGAGACCGTGGCGCGCGGCGACGAAGCCGACACGCGCCTGAAGGAGCGTGTTCCCGATCTCGTCGTGCTCGACTGGATGCTGCCGGGCCTGTCCGGCATCGAGCTGTGCCGCCGCCTGCGGGCGCGGACCGAGACCCGGCAGTTGCCGATCATCATGCTCACCGCACGCGGCGAGGAGAGCGAGCGCGTGCGCGGCCTCGCGACCGGCGCCGACGACTACATCGTCAAGCCGTTCTCGGTGCCGGAGCTTCTGGCGCGGGTGAAAGGCCTGCTGCGGCGGGCGAGTCCGGAGCGGCTGGCGACCGTGCTGTCCTATGGCGACATCGAGCTCGACCGCGAGAAGCGCCGCGTGGCGCGCTCTGGTAGGCCGATCGATCTCGGCCCGACCGAATACCGCCTGCTCGAGTTCTTCCTGGAGCATCCCGGCCGCGTGTTCAGCCGCGAGCAGCTGCTCGACAGTGTCTGGGGCCGCGACATCTACATCGACGAGCGCACCGTCGACGTCCATATCGGCCGCCTGCGCAAGCTGCTCAATCCCGGCCGCGAGCAGGACCCGATCCGCACCGTGCGCGGCGCCGGTTATGCGCTCGATGATCGCTTCGCCAAGAGCGAGCAGGTGTAAGGGGCGATCGGGCGTGAGGACGCAGCAGGTGTGAGACGCGAGGCGGCCCGATTGAGGAGATCGCGGTCCGCTTTCCGCCACGCCGCCGCCGTCTTGATCGTGTCTGCTTCGTGGCCCGTCACGATGTTTCGGTCCCAGCGGACGCCCTTGATCAAGACCATCATCATATCTCTTGCCGTGCTGCTCGGCGGCGCGGCGGGCGCCACGGCCGCCGAGCTCGAAGACGCGGTCGCGGCGGCAGGCAACGGGCAGCATGCGGCGGCGATGCGACGGCTGCTGCCGCTGGCCGCCAAGGGCGATGCGCGGGCGCAGTTCGACGTCGGCTTCATGCACGCCTTCGGCTGGGGCCAACCGCGCAACCCCGCCGAGGCGCTGGCGTGGTACCGCAAGGCCGCCGATCAGGGGCTCGCTGTCGCGCAACACTATCTCGGCATCGCCTACGTCAATGGCGAAGGTGTTGCGAGCAATTACGGCGAAGCCGGCCGCTGGTTCAGCCGCGCCGCGGCGCAGGGCTTCGCCCAGTCGCAATACATGCTCGGCCTGATGCTGCTCGACGGCCGCGGTGTGAAACAGGACGTCGTGCAGGGCTATGCCTGGCTGGTGATGGCGGGCCGTAGCGGCGTGCGATCGGCCGGCCGCGACGTGCAGCGGGTCAAGTTGACCGAGCCGCAGCGCGTCCAGGCCCAGAGTGCCATTGCGGCCTGGCGGCCGAAGCCGGAATCGGCGGAGGCCGGCATCGCCGCTCCGCGTCCGGAGCAACTGCTCGGGCTCGACCGCCACATCGGCGAGGTCGTCGATCCCACCTCGTGGCCGGCGTCGTCGATCGGCGTCGTCACCGTCGCGCAATACTCGACCGGCGGCTGGTGCACCGGCACGCTGGTCGCGCCGCGCGTCGTGCTCACCGCGGCACATTGCGTGTTCAACGGCGTGGCGCAGGTCAGCCCCGGCAACGTCCGCTTCCTGGCCGGCATGAACAGGGGCACGCCGGCGGCATCGTCTGTCGCCGACAAGCTGATCGTGGCGCCTGATTTCGTCCCGACCCGGCACGACAGGTGGTCGCTCGACCGCTCGCCCGCCGATTGGGCGTTGATCGTGCTGAAGGACGCGCTGCCGTCGAAGCCGGTTGAGGTCAGGGCGCTGACGCGCGAGGAATTGCAGGCTGCGACCACGGCCGGAACCATCTCCGAGATCGGCTATGGCCAGGAGCGGCGCTATTCGCCGACCGGCCAGCGCAATTGCAGCGCCGGCATGACCAAGGACGGGATGCTGCTGACGGTGCATTGCCTCGCCAATTTCGGCTATTCGGGCTCCCCCATCATGGCCGAAGTCGGCGGACAGCCGGCCGTGGTCGGCATCTTCTCGGCGTTCCATGAGGAGACCCGGCTGATGTTCGCCGCCCCCGCGAGCCAGTTCGAGGCGGTCGTGCGGCGCGAGATCGCGGCACAGAGTGCCTCGATGCGGTGAGCGAAGGAGGGACGAGAGAAGAGGATGTCCCGCCGCTGGTCATGATCTGTGCGTGACTGGATAGCGGGTTGCCAAGCGAGAGGGCAATCCGGGAAGGGCCGCCCACGTTTTCCTGCAGCTTTTGCCTGCAGCGGGGGCTTTACCGAACTGGCCTGGCTCTTGCTATAGTCCGAGTATGACGATTGTTCAAATTGATCATCCTCGTGCCCCTCGGCTGCTGTGGTGGCGATCGCAGCCCGGCCGCAACGTTGCGCTCGTCGGCGGGCTGGTCGCCGCCAACGCGCTCGCCTGGGCCTGGGCGTTCGCGCTCTACGCCGACCGGCCCGCCATCGTCGGCACCGCGATGCTGGCCTGGCTGCTCGGACTGCGCCATGCGGTCGATGCGGATCACATCGCGGCGATCGACAACGTCGTACGGAAGCTGGTGCAGGACGGTAGCGCCCCGCGCGCCGCCGGCCTGTATTTTGCGCTCGGCCATTCCAGCGTCGTCGTCATCGCCACCATCGTCGTGAGCCTCATCGCCGGCGCCGACCTCCTGGATGAAGAGAGCGCGATCAGGGCGATCGGCGGCGTCATCGGCACGTCGGTGTCGGCCGGCTTCCTGCTGCTGATCGCGTTGGCGAACCTCATTCTGTTCGTGAACCTCTGGCGCCGCGCCGCACAGCCGCAGTCCGAGATGGAAACCGCCGGAAGCTCCGGACGGGGCATCCTCATCCGCCTGCTGCGCCCGGTGCTCCGCCTGGTGGGACGCGCCTGGCACATGTATCCGCTCGGTTTCCTGTTCGGTCTCGGCTTCGACACTGCGAGCGAGATCGGGCTTCTCAGCCTGTCGGCAACCGAGGCAGCGCGCGGCGCGAGCCTCGCCCATGTCCTGGTGTTTCCGGCGCTGTTCGCGGCTGCGATGGCCACCGTCGACACCGCCGACAGCATGCTGATGGCGGGCGCCTATCGCTGGGCGCTGACCGATCCCGCACGCAAGCTGCGCTATAACCTCGTGATCACCGGCGCATCCGTTGCCATCGCGCTGGTGATCGGCGGCTTCGAGGCGATCACGCTGTTGGCGCCGCGGCTTGGCCTGACCGGGGGATGGACGGGGGTCGCCACCGCGCTGGGCGACGATGTCGCCAATCTCGGGATCGTCGCGATTGGCCTGTTCGGACTGATCTGGGCGGTCGCCATGCTGCTCGGTCGCAGCCAGCGCGGTTCCGAGGCTATCCCCGGGGAAGCGCTTGCCAGTGTTCATGCGGGGGCGCTAAACCCGCCGGTGATACGAAGCGGAACGCTTAAGACGGGCTAGGAGCGGGGCCTTATGATGGTCGGCTCTGAGGGAACGATCAGGATGCTATGGCTGCAGGGTGCGAGCTGCGGCGGCTGCACCATGTCGATCCTGGAAAGCGGCGCGTCCGGCTGGTTCGACGAATTGCGCCAATCCGGCATCGATCTGGTGTGGCATCCCTCCGTCAGCGAGCAGACAGGGGACGAGGTCGTGGAGCTGTTGGAGGCGATCCGCGACGGCCGCGAGCGGCTCGATCTGCTGGTGCTCGAAGGCTCGGTGGCGCGCGGACCTGGTCTGACCGGCCGCTTCAACATGCTCGCCGGCACCAACCGCTCGATCTATCACTGGCTGCTCGATCTGGCGCCGCTGGCCGACTACGTCGTTGCCGTCGGCAGTTGCGCCGCCTATGGCGGCATTCCTGCTGCCGGCATCAACCCGACCGATGCGGTCGGATTGCAGTTCGAGGGCAGCGACATCGGCGGCGCGCTCGGCGCGGGCTTCCGCTCGAAACGCGGGCTGCCGGTGATCAACGTCGCAGGCTGTGCGCCGCATCCGGGTTGGATGATGGAAAGCCTGCTGGCGCTCACCTCGGGCGATCTGTCGGCAGACGGCCTCGACGCAGTCGGCCGTCCGACCTTCATCGCCAATCACCTGGCGCATCACGGCTGCTCGCGCAACGAGTTCTACGAGTTCAAGGCGAGCGCGGAGACGATGTCGGAGCGCGGCTGCCTGATGGAGCATCTCGGCTGCCGCGCGACGCAAGCGGTCGGCGACTGCAATCAGCGCTCGTGGAACGGCGGCGGCTCTTGCACCAAGGGCGGCTACGCCTGCATCGCCTGCACCTCGCCGGGCTTCGAGAGCGCGCAGAACTATCTGCAGACGGCCAAGCTCGCCGGCATTCCCGTGGGGCTTCCGACCGACATGCCGAAAGCCTGGTTCGTCGCGCTCGCAGCGCTGTCGAAATCGGCCACGCCGCGTCGCGTCCGAGTCAATGCGACGGCGGATCATGTCGTGGTGCCGCCGGGCCGTGCCGGCGACAAGCGCCGTCCATGACGCGGATCACGGTCGGACCGTTCAATCGTGTCGAAGGCGATCTCGAGGTCAGGCTCGATATCGAGAGCGGTCGCGTCACCAGGGCGGAGGTGACGGCGCCGCTCTATCGCGGCTTCGAGCAGATCCTGGAGGGGCGGCCGCCGCTGGACGCCCTGGTGATCGCGCCGCGAATCTGCGGCATCTGCTCGGTGTCGCAATCGATCGCGGCCGCCGCGGCGTTGCGCCAGGCCATGGGCATTGCGGCAGCACCAAACGGCATCCTCGCGAGCAACATCGCGCACGCGGCCGAGAACGCAGCGGACCATCTGACGCATTTCTACATCTTCTTCATGCCGGACTTCGCCCGCGACGCCTACGCCTCGCATGCCTGGCATTCGGCTACGGCCGAGCGCTTCGCGGCGACGAAGGGCAGCGCGGCCCGCGATGCGTTGCCTGCACGCGCGCGACTGCTCGAGATCATGGGCCTGATCGCCGGCAAATGGCCGCACAGTCTCGCCTTCCAGCCAGGCGGGACGACGCGCGCGATCGAGCTCGGCGAGCGCGTGCGGCTCAACGCGATCGCGGCGTCGTTTCGCGGTTTCCTTGAACGCGTCGTGTTTGCCGACAAGCTGGAGAATGTGCTCGCCTTGTCGACATCGGACGAGCTCGACCGTTGGCGGGAGGGCCGCGCCGGCGACTTCGCGCATTTCCTTCGGCTGGCCGATGCGCTCGCGCTGGCCGACCTCGGAAGCGGACCCGGTCTCTTGATGAGCTTCGGCGCGTATCACGACTTCAATGGGGCTCGTTTTCGCGCTGGTGTCCGCACGAGCAGCGGCGAGGTCCACGCTTTGCCGTCGGACGGCATCACCGAGGACGTCTCGCACGCCTGGATGCACGATACGTCGCTCGATCCGGCCGAGAGCCGCACCGTGCCCGATGCCGACAAAGCCGACGCCTATAGCTGGTGCAAGGCGCCGCGTCTTGCGGGAGAACCGGTCGAGGTCGGCGCTCTCGCAAGGCAGGCCATCGACGGTCAGCCGTTGATCACCGCGCTGCTCGCGAGCGGTCGCAGCAATGTCCGCAATCGTGTCATCGCCCGGCTGATCGAAACTGCGCGGCTCGCGCTGTCGATCGAGCACTGGATCAAGGGGCTGCGTCTCAACGAGCCGTTCTGCGACAACAGCGCCGGCGCGGCCGACGGCAATTTCGTCGGGCTCGTGGAAGCTGCGCGCGGCAGCCTCGGCCACTGGCTCGCGGTGCGCTCCGGCCGGATCGAGCGTTATCAGATCATCGCGCCGACGAGCTGGAATTTCTCTCCGCGCGACGCGGATGGGGTCGCGGGCCCGCTCGAACAGGCGCTGGTCGGCACCGAGGTCGGCACTGCCGGCGCGCGTGCGGTCGGCATTCAGCACGTCGTGCGGTCGTTCGATCCCTGCATGGTCTGCACGGCCCATTGAGCGCGCTGCACACAGGCAGGCAGCAAGCGGAAACAAGCTTGTCGGTGCAAAGCGCGTGATTTCCGATTATCGCGCGCGATCCGCCTTCCAAGGATCCACGATCGCGGCCTCGCTGCTGCAAGCATCTGGAATCATTATGATTCAAATCCAGCAATGATGCTGGCCCGCATCTTGCTGTCCTTCTCGCCAGAACGCGATCAGATGATCGCCAACGCGATGTCAGGGGAGGACTCATGGGCGCGGCAACGGAAACTTTTTACAGCGTCATCAGGCGTCAGGGCATCACGCGGCGCAGCTTTCACAAGTTCTGCAGCCTCACCGCAACGAGCCTCGGCCTCGGGCCGCTCGCGGCCAGCCGCATCGCCAATGCGCTGGAGACCAAGCCGCGCACGCCCGTCATCTGGATGCACGGGCTCGAATGCACGTGTTGCTCGGAGAGCTTCATCCGCTCGGCGCATCCGCTGGTGAAGGATGCCGTGCTGTCGATGATCTCGCTCGACTATGACGACACCATCATGGCGGCGGCCGGCCACCAGGCGGAGGCCATCCTCGAAGAGACGCGTGCGAAGTACAAGGGACAGTACATTCTTGCGGTCGAGGGCAATCCGCCGCTGAACGAGGGCGGCATGTTCTGCATCGATGGCGGCAAGCCGTTCGTCGAGAAGCTCAAGATGATGGCCGAGGACGCCATGGCGATCATCGCCTGGGGCGCCTGCGCGTCCTGGGGCTGCGTGCAGGCGGCGAAGCCGAATCCGACGCAGGCGACGCCGATCGACAAGGTCATCACCAACAAGCCGATCATCAAGGTGCCGGGCTGCCCGCCGATCGCCGAGGTCATGACCGGCGTCGTCACCTTCATCACCACGTTCGGCAAGCTGCCCGAGCTCGACCGCCAGGGCCGGCCGAAGATGTTCTACTCACAGCGTATCCACGACAAGTGCTATCGCCGACCGCATTTCGACGCCGGCCAGTTCGTCGAGGAGTGGGACGACGAGGCCGCGCGCAAGGGCTACTGCCTCTACAAGATGGGCTGCAAGGGCCCGACCACCTACAACGCCTGCTCGACGGTGCGCTGGAACGGCGGCGTGTCGTTCCCGATCCAGTCCGGTCACGGCTGCATCGGCTGCTCGGAGGACGGCTTCTGGGACAAGGGCTCGTTCTACGACCGCCTCACCAACATCAAGCAGTTCGGCATCGAGCACAACGCCGACCAGGTCGGCATGGTGGCCGCGGGCACGGTGGGCGCAGCGGTTGCGGCGCACGCGGCGGTGACGGCCGTGAAGCGGCTCGCCGGCAAGCGCGACGACGCCAAGCAAGATCATTAATCGAATTCAGGGCAGGCAACGATGGGCATCCAGACTCCCAACGGCTTCAATCTCGACAATTCCGGCAAGCGTGTCGTCGTCGATCCGCTGACGCGCATCGAGGGCCATCTGCGCGTCGAGGTGAATGTCGATTCCAATAACGTGATCCGCAACGCGGTCTCGACCGGCACCATGTGGCGCGGCATCGAGACCATCCTGCGGAACCGCGATCCGCGCGACGCCTGGGCCTTCACCGAGCGGATCTGCGGCGTCTGCACCGGCACGCACGCGCTGACCTCGGTCCGCGCGGTCGAGAACGCGCTGGGGATCATGATCCCCGATAATGCCAACTCGATCCGCAACATCATGCAGCTCTGCCTGCAGGTGCACGATCACCTCGTGCACTTCTATCATCTGCATGCGCTCGACTGGGTCGACGTGGTCTCGGCGCTCAAGGCCGATCCAAAGGCGACCTCGGCGCTGGCGCAGTCGGTCTCGGACTGGCCGCTGTCCTCGCCGGGCTATTTCAAGGACCTGCAGATCCGGCTGACCAAGTTCGTCGAGTCCGGTCAGCTCGGTCCGTTCAAGAACGCCTATTGGGGTCATGCGGCCTACAAGCTGCCGCCGGAGGCGAACCTGATGGCGGTGGCGCACTATCTGGAAGCGCTCGACTTCCAGAAGGAGATCGTCAAGATCCACACCATCTACGGCGGTAAGAACCCGCATCCGAACTGGCTGGTCGGCGGCGTGCCGTGTGCGATCAATGTCGACGGCACCGGCGCGGTCGGTGCGATCAACATGGAGCGGCTGAACCTCGTCTCCTCGATCATCGATCGCTCGATCGAGTTCGTGCAGAAGGTCTATCTGCCCGACGTGGCGGCGATCGGCTCCTTCTACAAGGACTGGCTCTATGGCGGCGGTCTCTCCGGCAAGAACGTGATGTCCTACGGCGACATTCCGGAGAATGCGAACGATTATTCAGGGAAGAATCTCAAGCTGCCGCGTGGCGTGATCCTCAACGGGAATCTGAACGAGATCCTGCCGATCGATCACGGCGACCCCGAGCAGATCCAGGAGTTCGTCACCCACTCCTGGTACAAATATCCCGACGAGAGCAAGGGGCTGCATCCCTGGGACGGCGTCACTGAGCCGAACTACCAGCTCGGCCCCAACGCCAAGGGCACCAAGACGGACATCAAGGAGCTCGACGAGGGCGGAAAATATTCCTGGATCAAGGCGCCGCGCTGGCGCGGCAACGCGGTCGAGGTCGGACCGCTGGCGCGCTACATCATTGGTTATGCGCAAGGGCGACCGGAGTTCAAGGAGCCGACCGACAGGCTTCTGAAGACGCTGAACCTGCCGGTCACAGCGCTGTTCTCCACGCTTGGCCGCACCGCGGCACGGGCGCTCGAATGCGAATGGGCGGCGAACCAGATGCGCTACTTCCAGGACAAGTTGGTGGCACGCATCAAGGCCGGCGATTCCTCGACCGCGAACATCGAGAAGTGGAAGCCGGAGAGCTGGCCGAAGGAGGCCAAGGGCTACGGCTTCACCGAGGCGCCGCGCGGCGCGCTGGCGCACTGGATCAAGATCAAGGACACCAAGATCGACAACTACCAGTGTGTCGTGCCGACGACCTGGAACGGCTCGCCGCGCGATCCCAAGGGCAATATCGGCGCCTTCGAGGCCTCCCTGATGGATACGCCGATGGCGGATCCGGAGAAGCCGCTGGAGATCCTGCGCACGATCCATTCGTTCGATCCGTGCCTCGCGTGCTCGACCCACGTGATGAGCCCGGACGGCCAGCAAATGGCGACGGTCACGGTCAGGTAGTGGGAGACGCACCATGATGGATGCCATTGCACGTCCCGCCGAGGCAGAGCCCAACCTTGCGGCGATCGCGGCCGACGCCGCCGGTGAACACGCGGTCGGCCGGCCCACGGTCTATGTGTACGAAGCACCAGTGCGCATCTGCCATTGGGTGAATGCGTTCGCGATCGTCGTGCTGATGATCACCGGCTATCTGATCGGGACTCCGCTCCCCAGCGTCGAAGGCGAGGCGTCGGCGAATTTCGTGATGGGCTACATCCGCTTTGCCCATTTCGCGGCCGGACAGGTGCTGGCGGTGTTCTTCCTTGCCCGCATCTTCTGGGCCTTCGTCGGCAACCACCATTCCCGGCAGATCTTCTACATTCCGGTGCACCGCAAGCAGTTCTGGAAGGAGGTGCTGCACGAGATCCGCTGGTACGCTTTCCTCGAGCGTGAGCCGAAGATGTATGTCGGCCATAATCCCCTGGCGCAGACAGCCATGTTTACCGGCTTCACGCTGTTCGTGACCTTCATGATCATCACCGGCTTTGCGCTCTATTCGGAAGGCACCGGCATCGACAGTTGGCAGCACAAATTGTTCGGTTGGGTGTTCGCGATCTGGCCGAACAGCCAGGACGTCCACACCTGGCATCATCTCGGGATGTGGGCGCTGGTCACCTTCGTGATGGTACACGTCTATGCCGCCATTCGCGAAGACATCATGTCACGTCAGAGCATCATCTCCTCGATGATCTCGGGCGAGCGACAGTTCCGCGAGTAGCAGGGGGAGCCGGCATGGTCGATGAGCGCGGGCGCGATCGCATTCTGGTGCTCGGGATCGGCAACATTCTCTGGGCGGACGAAGGCTTTGGCGTGCGGGTGGTGGAGGAATTCCACCGCCGCTTCACCGTGCCCGACAACGTCACGATCCTCGATGGCGGCACGCAGGGGCTTTACCTCGTCAACTATGTCGAGGAAGCCGACGGCCTGATCGTGTTCGACGCCATCGACTATGGCCTGGTGCCGGGCGAGCTCAAGCTCGTCCGCGACGACGAGGTGCCGCGCTTCACCGGCGCCAAGAAGATGAGCCTGCACCAGACGGGCTTTCAGGAAGTACTGAGCGCGGCCGACTTGCTCGGCCGCTATCCGCAGCGGCTTGCGCTGATCGGCTGCCAGCCGCTCGACCTTGAGGATTGGGGTGGCCCGCTGACTGCGCCGGTTCGTGCGCAGATCGCGCCGGCGATCGAGCTGGCCTGCACCCTCCTGGCGGAATGGGGCTCGCCGGCCGTGTCGCGGCGTGAACCGCTCGCCGGCGACGAACGCCTGCTTGCCAACGACATCGACCATCATAGCTACGAGCTGCGGGCGCGCCCGGCCGATTGACCGCGCCGCGAGGGAATCCGCCATGTGTCTTGGCCTGCCGATGACAATCCTCGAGACCGATGGCGTCTCGGCGCTGTGCAGCTTCGACGGCGAGGAGCGCCGCGTCTCGGTGTTGCTGCTGTCGAACCCGCCAGTGGGGGCCAAGGTGCTCGTCTATATCGACAACGCCGTTCGCTTGCTCGATGACGAAGAGGCGCGGCTGATCGGCGAAGCGCTGCGCGGCCTGCAGGCGGCCGTGAACGGCGAGAATTGCGATGACTTCTTCGCGGATCTGATCGGGCGCGAGCCGGAGCTTCCGGAGCATTTGCGGTAGCGGCGTCATGCCCTCGGGCATCGCCAAATTGCTGATAACAAGATTTCCACAGACGAAGTAAGTTTGCAGGCCTTGCCTGGAAAGCACCTTTCCGATTTCTCGCGCAATCCTTTAGTTGCAATAAAAACTTAATATATTTCAATGCCTTGAGCATTCTTGGCCCCGCGTGGGCGTCTGGCACGTCGATTGCTGATCATGGG
The DNA here is from genome assembly GCF_051168395.1 of Bradyrhizobium sp. HKCCYLRH1030. Taxonomy (NCBI): domain Bacteria; kingdom Pseudomonadati; phylum Pseudomonadota; class Alphaproteobacteria; order Hyphomicrobiales; family Nitrobacteraceae; genus Bradyrhizobium; species Bradyrhizobium sp. HKCCYLRH1030. The sequence continues at coordinate 267,958 of NZ_JBNPUY010000005.1, forward strand.
GAATATGGCAACGATAACTGGTCAGGGAGAAACACCGATGGAAATGCAGCAGCGTGACCCCGCGCGCGCGCGAGGCGGGTTGCCGGAGGTCGATACCGGCACCGTCGATGCCTTTCTCTCCGAGGCTGATTGCGCCGGGCTTGTCACCGTGCTGCTGTCGGCCGGGGATCCCGCGCGGTTTCCAGAGGCACTGGACGTGGCCATCGTGCTGCCGGAGCTGATCACGGCGTTTCAGGGCCGGCTGCGCGGCGCGGTCGTCGCGCGCGAAGCGGAGGCCGAGATCGGGGCGCGATTCGGCGTGCGTGTGCAGCCGAGCCTGATCCTGTGCCGCGGGGGAGAGACGCTCGGCCTGATCGCCAAGATCCAGGACTGGTCTGTTTATGTCGATCGCATCTCGCGGCTGATCGACCGGCCGCAGGGCGCGACGGCGGCGGTCGTCGCCAGCATCGTCCCAGTCCATCAGCCTGCGGGAGTCGAGCGATGAAGCCGGGATTCTGGATCGCGCCTGAAGGAGCCGAGGAGCCGGTCAACATCTTTCCGATCGGCGAAGAGGCGCTCGATACCTCCCACAAGGGGCTGACCGCCTCCGGAGCGCTGGCCAAGCTGGCCTCGCTCGACTCGGAGGCGCTGGCGCGGAGCTGTCCGCGCGCGGTCGAACTGCTGTCGACGATTGCATCCGCCACCGCGGCGCAGACGGCCGGCGCACTGACGCAATTATTCCGTCTCGAAGGCCTCAACGATCTCGAGCGGCGGCTGATCGACGACGTGCTGGGCGAGGGCGAGGTCGCGGGCGTCGTGGCTCTTCCCGACGGGACGCTCGCCCAGATCCAGGAATCGGTGCTCGCCGGCATCTGGCGGGTGCGGCTGGAAGCGGATGAGCGCCACGACTACATCGAAGTCGGCGCCGTGCCGGAGATCGTGTCGCGCGCGGCCGCCGACCTGACCGCAAATGACATCGCGATCGGACCGGTGCCCGAGGGCACGATGAACGCGCTGCCGGTGCTCGCCGAGATCCGCGAGCGCGCGCTGTCCTGGCGACCGGGCCAGCGCTCGCAGACCATCAACTTCACGCTGCTGCCGATGAGCCCGGCCGACATGAGCTTCCTGCAGCAGACGCTCGGCAACGGCCCGATCCAGTTGATGTCGCGCGGCTACGGCACCTGCCGCGTGCTCGCGACCGGCATCCGCCATGTCTGGTCGGTGCAATTCTTCAACGCCATGGATACGATCATTCTCGACACCCTCGAAGTCGGCGGCGTGCCGGTGGTCGCGCTCGCCGCGGCCGAGGATTTCGAGGATTCGGCCGAGCGCCTGACCCAGATCATCGAGGCCTATTTCACATGAACGGCGGCTTCGAGAATTACGGTGTCCGCAGCGATCTCGCTGATGACGCGCTGTTGGAGTGCGGCATCTGCTGGACGCGCTACGATCCGGCCGACGGTGACGGCGTCGCGCAGATTGCGCCGGGCACGCCGTTCGCGGCGCTGCCGGACGACTGGCATTGCCCGAACTGCGACGCGCCGAAGACCAAGTTCATGGTGGTCGAGCAATGAGCGCGGACGCGCAGGGCACGTCTGACGTCACGCCGGTCGCGTGGGGCGAGCGTCTCGCCGGCGTCTATCGTGGGATCGGCGCGCGTGCGATGCGCGAGCTGCCGATCTATCACGACGCGCTCGACGTCGAGGCGATCGGATTTTCGGTGGTTGAGGGCCGCATCCTCGGCATCGTCGTCACGCCCTGGTTCATGAACGTGGTCACTCCGGCCGCCCAGGACTCCGCGGGATCCGTCGTCAAGATCGTGCTTCCGGCCGGCTCGTTCGAGTTCACGATCGGCGATATCGCCGGGATCGGGCGGATCGCGAGCTGCTCGCTGTTCTCGCCGATGTTCGAGTTCGCGGACATGGCCGCGGCGCGTGCGGCGGCGGAGGCCGCGCTCGCCGCGCTGATGGCGGCACCTGAGGACGAGGCGTTGTCCGAACGCGCCGCGAAGGCGTCGACGATCGATCGCCGCGCGTTCCTGCGCGGCACCCTCTCCGAGGGCCGCGCATGACCCTCGGCTTTCGCAACCGCATCGACGTGACGCTGTCGGTCGCCGATCGGCGGATCACAGGCGTCGACATTCGGCCGCGCACGCGGCCGCCGCTGGGACGGCTGTTCGCCGGCAAGCCGGCCGAAATGCTGCTTGCGGCCCTGCCGCGGCTGTTCTCGCTGTGCGCCGGTGCGCATCAGGTCGCGCTGCTCTCGGCGCTGGAAGCGGCGCGCGGCGAGCAGGCGAAGCCGTCGACGCGTCATCGTCGGATCGAGGCCGTGCTGACGGAACGCTTCGCCGAACTCATGCGCGGTCTGCTGATCGCTTCAATGGCGGACAATCGTAGTGCTGCGCAGCCGGTGCCACGGCTCTTGCAGGCGATCGCGGCGCTACAGACGCATTCCGGCGTCTCGCAGCAATCTCGCGCTGCAACCTTGTCTCAGATCAAGACGGGCATGGTGGCTCTGGGCATAGGCTTGCCAGCGGAGCCGGTTCTGCCGGGAACTCCGCTTGCATCGATGATGGACGCGGCCCGGAAGGCCGCCGATGATGGAGGATGGAGGCACATGCCGGCCGAGCATGACATCCTGTCGGCCGCCGATGATGGCGCCATCGTCACGCAATTGATCGACGTGGGATCTGCCTTTGCTGAGGCTCCCGAGCTCGACGGCCGCGTTCCGGAGACCGGAGTCTGGGCCCGCTATGCGGAGCGCCATCAATTGGCATCGGCTGGTTCCGTCGAACGTCTCTCAGCCAAGATAGCTGAGATTGCTGAGCTGTTCCGCTGGATCGAGACCGGCGAGGCGGAGGACCAGGCGGCCGACCCGCATGCCGTCGCAAGCTACGCGCTCGGGGCGCGGCGCGGCGCCGCCGCAGTCGAATGCGCGCGCGGCCGGCTGCATCACGCGATCGAGCTGGATGCGCACGGCGCGGTCTCGCGTTTCGAGTATCTGGCGCCGACGGAATGGAATTTTCACCCGCGCGGTCCTGTCGTGAGGAGCCTCACGGGGGTTGCGCTGCGCGGCACCGTCGATCGCCAGGCCATCCATACGATGGTCGGATCGTTCGATCCTTGCGTCGGCTATCACCTGGCGTTCCGGGGGATGGCCGATGCATGAGATGGCGCTGTGCGAAGGCATCGTCGAGATCGTCGAGCAGGAGGCACGTAAGGGCGCCTTCTCCACGGTGAAGACCGTGTGGTTGGAGATCGGTGCGCTCAGCCATGTCGCGCCGGAGGCGCTGCGATTCTGTTTCGAGGCGGTGACCGCGAAAACCCTGTTGCACGGGGCAGCGCTCGAGATCATCGAACAGCCGGGCACGGCATGGTGCCTGGGCTGCTCGCGCGGCGTCGAGATCAGTCAACGCTATCAGTCTTGTCCGGCCTGCGGCAGTCATCAGCTGCAGGTCACGGGCGGTGAGGACATGCGGGTCAAGGAGCTGGAGGTCGAGTAATGTGCACGGTGTGTGGCTGCAGCGACGGCAAGTCCTCCGTCGAATCCGGTGATGATCATCACGATCACGAGCATCATCATGCTCATGGACATGATCACAGCCATGATGAGTCCGGACATCATCATCACCATCACGGCCATTATCATGATCACGAGCACGAGCATGGTCCCCATCACGATGATGACCCGCATGATCACGGTCGCGCGCATGATCATCAACATGATCATGCTGCCGACCACGTCGACTGTTCGGCCAATCCGGCCGGGCAGGAGGTTGCCGGTCTCTCCAGCGGGCGCATCATCCAGATCGAACGCGACATTCTCGGCAAGAACAACCGGCTCGCGGCAGAAAACCGCGCGCGCTTCGCCGCGCATGACGTGCTGGCATTCAACTTCGTCTCCAGCCCGGGCGCCGGCAAGACCTCGCTGCTGGTCCGCGCCGTCTCCGATCTCAAGCAGAGTCGGCCCGTCGCGGTGATCGAGGGCGACCAGCAGACCTCCAACGATGCCGAGCGCATCCGCGCCACCGGCGTGCCGGCGATCCAGATCAACACCGGCAAGGGCTGTCATCTCGACGCGGCCATGGTCGGCGAGGCCTATGGCCGGCTGCCGGCTCTGCGCGGCGGGCTGCTGTTCATCGAGAATGTCGGCAACCTCGTATGTCCGGCCGCCTTCGATCTCGGCGAGGCCTGCAAGATCGTCGTGTTCTCGACCACCGAGGGCGAGGACAAGCCGCTCAAATATCCCGACATGTTTGCAGCGTCATCGCTGATGCTCATCAACAAGATCGATCTGGCGCCGGTGCTCGATTTCGATCTTGCGCAGACGATCGAATATGCCCGCCGAGTCAATCCGAAGATCGAGGTACTGACGATCTCCGCGAAGACAGGCGAGGGCCTTTCGGCGTTCTACGCCTGGATCAGGAAGCAGTCTGAGCGGATGCGGGCGGGCGCAGCGAACGCGGTGCGGGGATGAGCACGCCCGGCCGGACATCGGCGGCGAACCATACGTGCCTCCGGCTCCGCGTCCGCGGGGCCGTGCAGGGCGTCGGCTTTCGTCCCTATGTCTATGGTCTGGCAACCCGCCATCGGCTCGGCGGCTTTGTCGCCAACGATGCTGATGGCGTGCTGATCGAGGTCGAGGGCGACGAGGTCGCCGAATTCGTCGAGTCCCTGCCGCGGCAGACGCCGCCGCTGGCGCGCATCGACGACATCGCCGTCGAGCCGATCGCGGCCGGTATCGGCACGGGCTTCCGGATCGCCGGGAGCGTGGGCGGGCGCGTCACGACGCGGATCGTGCCGGACGCCGCCACCTGTGCCGCATGCCTGGCCGAGCTGTTCGATCCCGGCAGCCGCTTCCATCTCTATCCTTTTGTCAACTGCACCCATTGCGGCCCCCGCTTCACCATCGCCGAGCGCCTGCCTTACGATCGCGTGTCCACGGCGATGAAGCACTTTCCGATGTGTGAGGCGTGTCGGTCCGACTACGAAGATCCTGCAGGGCGCCGCTTTCATGCCGAGGCGATCTCGTGTCCGCGCTGCGGTCCGCGGCTCAGCCATGGCATCGATGATATTGCCGCCGCGCTCGCGAATGGCAGGATCGTCGCCATCAAGGGTCTCGGCGGCTATCAGCTGCTCTGTGACGCCCAGGATGAGCAGGCGGTCCGGCGGCTGCGCGCGCGTAAGCAGCGCGACGGCAAGCCGTTTGCCGTGATGTTGGCCACGGCCGACGCCGCAACTGAGATTGCCGAGATCGATGCGCCTGAGCGCGCGCTGCTGGAGCGGGGGGCGCGGCCGATCGTGCTGTTGCGCTCACGCCAGCGTGTTGCGTCCTCGGTCGCACCAGGGCTCGCAAAGATCGGGGTGATGCTGCCGGTCGCTCCGCTGCATCATCTGATCTTCCATGTGCTGGAGGCGGGCCGCCGCGTGGCTGCCGACGGACCATGGGCGCTGGTCTGCACCAGCGCCAATCCGAGCGGGGAGCCGCTGCTGACCGACAACGCCGAGGCGCTCGCGGATCTTGCCGACATTGCGGATCTGATCGTCACCCACGACCGGGACATCGTCATCCGCGCCGACGATTCCGTGCTTGCCGTCGTGGCCGGCGTTCCCCGCTTCGTCAGGCGTGCGCGCGGCTATGTTCCGGAGCCGATCCGGCTCGCGCGCACCATGCCGCCGGTGCTCGCGGTCGGCGCTCACCTGAAGGCGACGGTCACGGTGACGCGCGGCGACGAGGCGTTCGTGTCGCAGCATCTCGGTGATCTCGACACGGCGGCGGCGATCCGCTTCTTCGAGGAGACGATTGCGCATCTCACCGCCATCCTCGACGTCCAGCCGGTCGCGATCGCGCATGACCTGCATCCGGACATGGCGTCGACGCGGTTCGCGCAGGCACACGGTCTGCCGACGCTGCCGGTGCAGCATCACCAGGCGCATGCGGCCTCGGTCATGGCCGAGCATGGCGTGACCAGCCCCGCCCTCGCGCTGGTGCTGGATGGCTACGGCTATGGCAGCGATGGCGGCGCCTGGGGCGGTGAACTGCTGTCGTGCGACGGCACCGGCTTCCGGCGCCTCGGCCATCTCGCTCCGTTGAAGATGCCGGGCGGCGACCGGGCCGCACGCGAGCCGTGGCGGATGGCGGCGTCCGTGCTGCACGACATCGGTCGCGGTGACGAGATCGGGCGGCGTTTCGCGGCCCAGACACAGTCGCGCAACATCTCCATGCTGCTGGATCGTGCCGATGCTCCGGTCACCACCAGCGCCGGCCGGCTGTTCGATGCCGTGGCCGGACTGCTAGGTGTCAGTACGGTGCAGAGCTACGAAGGCGAGGCGGCCATGAAGCTGGAGGCGCTGGTGCGCGAACCGGCGGCGCTGGAGCGCGGCTGGACCATTGCCGATGGCGTGCTGTCGCTGCGGCCGCTGCTCGCGCATCTGATCGCGCGTGATCTCGACGCCGTCGAAGCGGCGGGGCTGTTTCACGGCACGTTGGCCGCGGCCTGCGTCGACTGGATCGTGAGAGCCTCGCGTGCCACCGGCATCGGTACGATCGTGCTGAGCGGCGGCTGTTTTCTCAATGCGCATCTGGCCGAACAGATCGTGCGCGGCTGCCGGTCCGCAGGGCTCGATCCGTTCCTGCCGCGCCGTCTGCCGCCCAATGACGGCGGCCTCAGCCTCGGGCAGGCCTGGGTGGCCGGTCTGCATCTCACACAAAACAACATGATGTCTGGAGGGACCGTCTGATGTGCCTGGCCATTCCCGCCGAGGTGATCAAGCTCTTGGCCGATGACATGGCGATCGTCTCGATCGACGGTGTCAGCAAGGAGGTCTCGGTCGCGCTGATCGAGGAGATCGCCGTCGGAGACCACGTCATTCTTCATGTCGGCCACGCGCTGGCCAAGATCGATCCGGAGGAGGCGCGCGAGACGCTCGACCTGCTCCGGCAGATGGGCGAGGCTGTGGCGGAGGTCAGACCATGAAATATGCCGACGAGTTTCGCGACAAGGAGCTGGCGACAGGTCTTGCGCGCGCCATCCGCGCCAAGGCCGATCCGGCGCGCGCCTATCGCTTCATGGAGTTCTGCGGCGGCCATACCCATGCGATCGCGCGCTATGGCCTCGAGGACATGCTGCCCGACAATGTGCGCATGATCCATGGCCCCGGCTGTCCGGTCTGCGTGCTGCCGGCCGGGCGCATCGATATGGCGACCGCGCTGGCCGAACGGCCCGAGGTCATCCTCTGCGTCTATGGCGACCTGATGCGCGTGCCGGGCTCGCGCGGGTCCTCGCTGCTCAAGGCGAAAGCGCGCGGCGCCGACATCCGCATGGTGTATTCGACACTGGATGCGATCGCGCTGGCCGAGCAGAATCCTGGTCGCGAGGTGGTGTTCTTCGCCATCGGCTTCGAGACCACGACGCCCCCGACCGCCGTGATGATCCGGGCCGCCGAGAAGAAGCAGCTGTCGAACTTCACCGTGTTCTGCAACCACGTGCTGACGCCGCCGGCGATGCGCGCGATCCTCGACAGCGACGACACGGTCGAGATCGACGGCTTCGTCGGGCCGGCGCATGTCTCGACCGTGATCGGCACCGAGCCCTACGCGCCGTTCGCGCGCGATGACGGCAAGCCCGTCGTGATCGCAGGCTTCGAGCCGCTCGACATGATGCAGGCGATCCTGATGCTGATCGAGCAGGTCAATGACGGCCGCCACGAGGTGGAGAACCAGTACCGTCGCGCCGTCACCGCCAGCGGCAACCAGCGCGCCATCCGCGAGGTCGCCGAGATCTTCGAACTGCGCGACCAGTTCGAATGGCGCGGCCTCGGCAGCATTCCGGCGAGCGCATTGAAACTGCGGCCCGCCTTCGCGCATCTCGACGCCGAGCTGCGCTTCGCCATGTCCGAGCTGGTTGTGGCCGACAATCCGGCCTGCGAATGTCCGGCCATTCTGCGCGGCCTGAAGAAGCCGGTGGACTGCCGGCTGTTCGGCACCGCCTGCACGCCGGAGACGCCGATCGGCTCCTGCATGGTGTCGTCGGAAGGCGCCTGCGCGGCGCATTGGACCTATGGCCGCTTCCGCGACCATCAGCGGAGGCTTGCATCATGAGCATGCATCAGCGCCGGCTCGACATGAAGAACGGCTGCGTCGATCTCTCGCATGGCGCCGGCGGTCGCGCGATGGCGCAACTGATTGCCGGCCTGTTCCACGAGGCGTTCGGCAATGAATGGCTGGCGCGTGGCAACGACCAGTCGGCGTTCGACGTCGCCGCCGGCCGCATGGTGATGACGACCGACGGCTATGTGGTCTCGCCGCTGTTCTTCCCCGGCGGCAATATCGGCTCGCTGGCGGTGCACGGCACGGTCAACGACATCGCCATGGCCGGCGCCAGGCCGCTGTATCTGTCGGCGAGCTTCATCATCGAGGAGGGGTTTGCGTTTTCCGACCTGAAACGGATCGCCGATGCGATGGGCGAGGCGGCGCGCGAGGCGGGCATTGCGATCATCACCGGCGACACCAAGGTGGTCGAGCGCGGCAAGGCGGATGGCGTGTTCATTTCCACCGCCGGCGTCGGCGTGCTGCCGGACGGCCTCGATCTCTCGGCCGACAAGGCCAGGCCCGGCGACCGCGTGCTGTTGTCCGGCAGCCTCGGTGATCACGGCGTGGCGATCATGTCGCGGCGGCAGAACCTCACCTTCGACACCGAGATCATCTCCGACTCGGCCTCGCTGCACGGGCTCGTCGCCGACATGGTTGCAGCCGGCGGCGCCGGCATCCGGCTGATGCGCGATCCCACGCGCGGCGGGGTTGCGGCCACGATGAACGAGATCGCGCAGCAGTCCAATCTCGGCTTCCGTCTGCAGGAGGAAGCGATTCCGGTGAAGCCTGCGGTCGCTGCCGCCTGCGAGCTGCTCGGGCTCGATCCGCTCCACGTCGCCAATGAGGGCAAGCTCGTCGCGATCGTCGCGCCGGAGCTGGCCGGCGCCGTGCTCGCCGCCATGAGGGCGCATCCGCTCGGCCGCGATGCGGCTGACATCGGCGAAGCGGTGGCCGATGATCACCGCTTCGTCCAGATGGCGACGAGCTTCGGCGGCGGCCGCATCGTCGACTGGCTGTCCGGCGAGCAGTTGCCGCGGATCTGCTGAGACGCGCGATGGGGATCCAGGGAACGATACTGGTCGTGGATGACGAGGTCCGGTCGCAGGAGGCGCTGCGCCGCGTCCTCAACCAGGACTTCGAGGTCTTGTGTGCCGGCAACACGAACGACGCGGAGAAGCTGCTCGAAGGCGAGATCGTGCACGCCGTGATCTGCGACCAGCGCATGCCGCAGGAATCCGGCGTCAGCTTCCTGAAGCGCGTGCGCGAGATGTGGCCCGACCCTGTCAGGATGATCATCTCCGGCTATTCGGACTCCGAGGACATCATCGCCGGCCTCAACGAGGCCGGCATCTATCAGTACATCACAAAGCCCTGGCAGCCGGATCGCCTGATCGAGATCGTCCGCGAGGCCGTGCAGTTGTACCGGCTGCAGAAGGAGACGGAGACCGCCGGCGTCGACGTGAAGGCCACGCCGGCCCACATCAAGAAGGTGGTGTCGGTCAAGCGCGGCGCCGCCAAGCAGCTCTATGATTTCGACCGCATCGTGCATTCGGCGGCGAGCCCGATGCGCAACGTGATCGAGCTCGGCCGGCGCGCCGCCGACTACGACATCTCGGTCTTGATCACCGGCGAATCCGGCACCGGCAAGGAGCTCCTAGCGCGTGCGATTCACTATGGCTCTGCGCGCGCCACCAAGGCCTTCGTGGTCGAGAATTGCGGCGCGCTGCCCGATGAGCTGCTCGAGAGCGAGCTGTTCGGCTGCAAGAAGGGCGCGTTCACCGGTGCCTATCAGGACCGCATCGGCCTGTTCGAGGTCGCCGACGGCGGCACCATCTTTCTCGACGAGATCGGCGAGACATCCCCTGCCTTTCAGGTCAAGTTGCTGCGCGTGCTGCAGGAGAGCGAGATCCGGCCGCTCGGCGCGCAGCGCGTGCGCCAGGTCGACGTGCGCGTGGTCGCGGCCACCAACCGGGATCTCGAGGCCGAAGTCGAAGCCGGCCGCTTCCGCCGCGATCTGTACTACCGGCTCGCCGCGTTTCCGGTGCACATGCCGTCCTTGCGCGAGCGTCCGATGGACATTCCGCTGATCGCCGAGGGCGTGCTGTCGGCGGTGAAGACATCGTTCAACCGGCCGCATCTGCGGTTCGCACCGGCGGCGCTGGAGGAATTCTCCCGCTATCACTGGCCCGGCAATGTTCGCGAGTTGCAGAACGAGATCCAGCGCATGGCCGTGCTGGCCGATGCCGACGAACTGCGCTGTCCGCCGTTCGCCGGCCGGCGCAACGGCCGCCGCGCCGCGCCCGCGATCGCCAATGGCAAGCTCAACGGTTCCGGGAGCCTGAAGGACAGGGTCGAGGATCTTGAAAAGACCATCATCGTTCACTGTCTGGAGAAATATGATGGTAACATCAGTCGCGTCGCCAGCGAGCTCGGCCTGTCAAGGGTGGGGCTCCGGAACAAATTGTCGAGATACGATCTGAAGAAACATGGCAAAGGCCACTCACTCTCCTGAGTCCGGGGCTGACACGCTGCTCAAGCTGATCGCGAGCAGCAGCACGCTCGAACTCGACAGCGAGCGCGAAGGCGTGTGGATCGAAGTGATCCGCAAGATGGACGAGGTCTATTCCGACCTGCTGCGCTATGAGGTCGATCTCGAGCACAAGAACGCCGAGCTCGAGGAAGCCCAGGCCTTCGTCACCAACGTGATCGAGTCCGTCTCCGACATCCTGGTCGTCTGCGACGCCAGGGGCACGGTACAGCAGGCCAACTCCGCATTCCTGCAGACATCGGGACGGGCCTTGGCCGACATCGCCGGTCGCGATATCGCCGAGATGATCGATCCCGATCATCGGCCCAAGCTCGCCTCGCTGCTGAAGCCGCGCAGCAGCGCCGATGTGGTCGACGGTGAATTGCGCTTTGCCGCGGCAGCCGGCGTCAGCTCCGATCTGTTCGCGATCAACAGCTCGCCGCGGCATGACCATCGCGGCCGCTTCATCGGCGTCGTGCTGACGGGCCGTCCGATCGGCGAGCTGCGCCGCGCCTATGAGGCCCTGCACAAGGCGCATCAGGAGTTGCAGCGGGCGCAGCGGCAATTGGTCGAGCAGGAGAAGATGGCGAGCCTCGGCCGGCTCGTCGCCGGCGTGGCCCACGAGCTGAACAATCCGATCAGCTTCGTCTATGGCAACATCCACACCCTGATGCGCTACCGCACCTCGCTGGTCGGCTATCTCGATGCCATCCATGAGCAGCCGGTCAGCGAGGACATCGCCGCGCTTCGCTCGGATCTGAGGATCGACGCCATCCTCGAGGATTTCGGGCCGCTGATCGACGGCACGCTGGAAGGCGCGGTGCGCATCAGCGAGATCGTCAAGAACCTGCGCCGCCTGTCGTTCTCGAAGCTCGGCGAGGTCGAGCGCGTCAACATCGAGCGACTGATCAATACGGCCGTGCTGTGGGCAGGGCGCACCAAGCAGCATCGTGTCGACATCCAGATCGAGGTCGAGCCGGATCTGTGGATCTTGGGCAACGAAGGCCAGCTGCATCAGGTGATCGTCAACCTCGTGGAGAACGCGATCGACGCGATGCGATCGACCGACCTGCCGCGCCTTCTGGTCGCGGTGGCGCGCCAGGGCAGCGAGATCGCCTTTCGCATCACCGATAACGGCCCGGGCATCGACAAGGATCATCTGACCCACATCTTCGAGCCGTTCTTCACGACCAAGCGCGTCGGGGAGGGGACGGGGCTCGGGCTGTGGATCAGCTACGGCATCGTCCGCGAGCACGGCGGCGAGCTGTTGGCCAGCAACGAGCCGCAGGGCGGCGCCACGTTCTCTTTCAGCTTGCCGGCGGCTTGACCATAGCGGCGGCGCTGCTGCCGACGCTGAAGTGGGATGCTGGGTATCCCTTCGAAACGATGCTGGGGTTCCTGACGGCGGTGCCGTCGGATGTTGCGGGCAGAAGCCAAGCCCGAGGTGATCAGGACGCCGTTGCGACCGGCACGCGCTCGCGCTGATTGGTCAACCGCGCCAGCAGCACGGTTGCGGTTCGCGTGATGTGCTGCCTGGCAAGATCCTCGGCTGTCTGCGCATCGCCCGCGATCACCGCCCGCAGGATGTCCTCATGCTGATCCCAGATCCGCCGCGGCGTCTCGTCGCGCATCAGCACCTCGCCCATCAGCCGGCGCAGATGCAGCCAATGCGGCAGGGTGGTGTCCTGGATGACGGAGTTGCCGGAGATCTCGTAGAGGAATTCATGAAACCTGACGTCGGCCTCGATCAGCTTCTCGACCGAATGCTCGCGCTCGGCGCGCCGGCCCTGCTCGATCAAATTCGGGCCTTCCTCGGCCGCTCGCTTGGCGCCGCGGGTCGCCGCGAGCCGGCAGGCGAGGCCCTCGGCGACCGCGCGTATTTCATAGAGGTTGCGGATGAAGTCGGTGTCGATCGGCGCGACTTCCAGGCCGCGGCCCGGCGCCTCGCGCACAAAGCCCTGATTGCGCAGCAGCAGCAGGGCCTGCTGCACCGGCTGGCGCGAGACGCCGAGGTCGCGGGCCAGATCGTCCTGGATGAGGCGGGCAGATTCCGGCAACTCCCCGCCGACGATGTCGGAGAGAATGCGCTCGTAGACGCGTTCGGTCAGGCTCGGCTGGGTCTTCAGCGGCGGCACACGGCCTCCACGGGATCAGGTGTGATGTCCGGTCGCGAATGCGAGGCTGCCGTGCCGGAGCCCAGCGCTCGCATTGCGGCCGCTGTCGGTTTGAACGGAGTCATAGCGGGAATTTCCGCGCAGTGAGCGTCCGCCGCTGCTTGGACTTGCTGTCCTGCTGGATTTCGAGGTGATGGATGAACACGCTGGCCGCGCGCGAAATGTGCTCCCGGCTCAGCCGTTCGGCCTCGGCGCTGCGGCCCTCGATGACGGCTGCAAGAATGTCCTCATGCTCGTCCCAGACCATCCGTGACATGCTCTGCTCCTTCTGCAGCACGTCGGACATCACCCGCTTCAGGCACGGCCAATGCGGTGCCATCGTCTCGCCGATCAGCGCGTTGCCGGAGAGGTCGCCGAGGAAGCGATGGAAGGCGATGTCGGTCTCGATCTTGCGGTTGACGAGCTCGCTCTTCACCGCCTCGTAGCCGGCCGCGATGTAGGCCGGACCTTCGCGCGCAGCGCGATCGCTCGCCCGCTCGGCGGCCAGTCGCGCCGCGAGGCCTTCGAGCACTGCCCGCATCTCATAGAGGTCCCGGACGAAGCCGGGGTCGAGCGGCGCCACGATCAACCCGCGGCCCGGCGCGCTCTGCACCAGCCCGCAGCCGCGCAGCAGGATCAGCGCCTGCTGAACCGGCTGGCGCGACACTCCGTAAGCCTGGGCCAGATCGTCCTGGATCAGCCGCGAGCCCGGCGCGAGAACGCCGCTGACGATCTCGTCAGTGATGGCTTCGACGACCTGGTCGACCAGAGAGGGAGCGGCGGGCACGATTCGCATGGGTCATCACATTTTGCCGGACATTAGCATGTCAAGACAGAAAATCCATTTGCGACGTATTCGAATTCAGAGTACGAATTCAAAAAAGGGCGCCGCCCTAGGGCAAGTTAAAGAGGCGGCCATATAGGGGAGGGACTCCGTTGTCGGAAGATCCGACCAGTCTGGAGCGCGATCAGGTTTGGTCCGCGCGCTCGGAGGGCAGCGTGCGCGCCGGCGTGATGCCGGCGGTCTCGCGCGCATTGCTGGCGGCCTCTGTGGCGTCGGTTGCAGCGATGGCGCCTGCGCTCGGGGTGGCCGGAGAAGGCCTGACCCTGTCGGATGCGTGGGTGCCGGCGGCGCCCGAGGTGGGACGCGACATCCCGTTGCTGATCACGATCAAGAATGACACGAGCGCGCCGGAAGCGTTGATGCGCGTGCGTTGTCCGATCGCAAATTTTTCGGAGCGGCACACCGTCGACCGCGGCGAAGGCGCGCCGGCGATGCGCTCCATTCCCAACATTCCAATTGCCGCGGGCAGCACGCTGGTGCTGCTGCCGACCGCCTATCACGTGATGCTGCTGCAGACGCGGGAGCCGCTCGAGCCAGGCCAGCGCTTCACCTGCACGATCGTGTTCCAGAAAGCAGGATCCATCGAAACGGAGGTCGAGGTTCGCAAGTCCCCTTGAAGCGTGTTTGTCGCCTGCTGCCCTCCGCCGTCGCGCTTGGCGGAGCGGTATTCGCTCCAACTCATAATCAATATAATGGGAGAAGGAAACGATGAGGACTAACGTCAGGTCGACCCTGCGGGCGGTGCTGCTGGCCAGCGCAGCCTTCGCCTGTTTCCAGCTTGCATCGCCGGCGCAGGCCGCCGACGAGATGACCCCCGAACGGCTTCTCAACGCCGACAAGGAAGCCGGCAACTGGCTGCACCATCATAAGAACTACTCGGGCACACGGTTCTCGGCGCTGAAAGAGATCAACAAGGATAACGTCAAGAACCTGAAGGTCGCCTGGACGATGCATCTCGGCGGCGTCGAGGGCGGCGGCATCTGGAGCCACGGCGGTCTCGAAGGCACGCCGATCGTCGAGAACGGCATGATCTACGTGACCGACGGCTGGGGCTCGGTCTACAAGATCGACGCGCGCGGCGGCAAAGGCCAACTGGTCTGGAAGATGGATCCGAAGACGGATCACGACTGGGCCGGCGCCATCGCCTGCTGCGGCGTCGACAATCGCGGCGTCGCGCTGTGGGGCAATCTGGTCATTTCGCACACGCTCGACGGCCGTCTGATCGCGACCAACAAGGAGACCGGACAGGTCGCCTGGCAGCGTCAGGTCGCCGATCCCGACAAGGGCGAAGTGATCACCGGCGCGCCGCTGATCGTGAAGAACATGGCGATCTCGGGCGTGGCCGGCGCCGAATACGGCATCCGCGGCTGGATCGCGGCAACCGATCTCGGCACGCAGAAGGAGGTCTGGCGCACCCACACCATTCCGGGGAAGGGCGAGCCGGGAAGCGAGACCTGGAAGGACAGCAACGACGCGGCTGCGGCCGGCGGCGGCTCGACTTGGGTCACCGGCACCTACGACCCGGCGACCGACACCATCATCTGGGGCGTCGGCAATCCCGGTCCGGACTGGGACAACGCCTATCGTCCGGGCGACAACCTCTACACGGACAGTTCGCTGGCGCTCGATGCCAACACCGGCAAGATCAAGTGGCACTATCAGCACACGCCGAACGATCCCTTCGACTATGACAGCGTCGCCGAGAACGTCCTGGTCGATGTGCCCGCGCCGAACGGCTCCACCCTGAAGCTCGCGCTCGAGGCCGACCGCAACGGCTTTGCCTATGCGATCGACCGCACCAGCGGCAAGTTCATCTGGGGCCTGCCCTTCGTCAAGAAGGTGACCTGGACCAAGGGGCTCGATGCCGAGACCGGCAAGCCGATCGAGTACGACCCGAAGAACCCGGTGCAGCGCTACAATGCGTCGGTGTCGCCGCATCGTGAGAACAAGGTCGCGGACATCTGCCCAGGCAACATGGGCGGCAAGAACTGGCCGCCGACCTCGTACAATCCGGACCTGAAGCTCTGGTACATCCCCGTCATCGAGAGCTGCAACCGGATCACCGTGGAAGAAGCGACCAAGGACAAGCTGAAGCCGCGCGAGTTCTGGACCGGCGGCGGACCGAGCCAGCCGTTCAAGATCACGGGCAGCGTGACCGCGATCGACGTCACCACCGGCAAGATCGCCGGCAAGATGGAGACGCCGTTCCCGAATCTCGGTGGCATGCTGTCGACGCCCGATCTCGTCTTCACCGGCCAGCCCTCGGGCGAGGTGATGGCGCTCGATGCCAAGACCCTGCAGAAGCTGTGGGAGTTCAACACCGGTGGCGGCGTCAATGCGCCTCCCGTGACGTTCTCGGTCGACGGCAAGCAGTATGTCGCGATCCTGGTCGGTCTCGGCGGCGCCTGGGACAAGTGGTTCATCGAATCCACGCCCGAGCTGAAGAAAATCCAGCCCGGCTCGATGCTCTACGTCTTCTCGCTGTGAAGTCGGCTGCGGAGCGGAGGCATGGCCTCCGCTCCGCCCCCCATCCCCTGTTCGACAAGAAAATCAGATGAAACTCAGTGCGATCACGTTCGCCGTAACGTCGGCTCTCGTCCTCGGCTCCGCTTCGCTCGCGTTGGCGCAGTCCGCGGCGTCGGCGGATCCGACCGAGGCCGGCAAGGCCGTGTTCAAGCGCGCGAACTGCGTCGGCTGCCACAAATGGCACGGCAATGGCGGTGGTGGCTATGGCGGTGACGCGCTGTCGCTGCGCAGGACGCAACTCACTCGTGACCAGATCATCGAGACCGTGACCTGCGGCCGGCCCGGGACGGGCATGCCGTACTTCGCGCGCGGCTCCTACGACACGGCGAAGTGCTACGGCATGAGCCGCCAGGATGTCGGCGAGCGCATGCCGCCCGAAGGCGGCGTATTCCTGCGGCCGAACGACATCGAGGCGGTCGCGGACTACGTGCTCGCCCACATCAAGGGGCGCGGCGAGCCGACCTACGACGAGTGCACCGCCTTCTTCGGCAACACGTCGCGGGTCTGCGATATCTACAAGGCAAATGCCACCAAGCCTGCAAGCGAGCCATCGAAATGAAGCGGTCAACCTGCGCTGCGATCTTCGCCACGTTCGTGCTGTCGTTCGTGATGCACGCGGCCTCCGCGCAGGCCGTGCCGAACTACGATTTGCGTGACATCACCGTCGGCATGGCGGTCGGCGACCTGCCCAATGAGGGCTATGTCAATCTGACTTGCGCCAAGGACCCGAATCGCAAGCTCAATGCGTGGTCGGCGTGGCGCGACTGTCCCGCGGACGAGCAGGCGCGGCATGCGGTGCGCTTCGATTTCGATCCGGAGACCAGCCAGGACGGCACAAAGGTGGCCGGTCATCCCGTGCTGCTGACGGTCCTGGTCGACGACAAGGGCACCGTCACCGGCCTGACGATCGAGACCGATCCGAAGGCGCGGCTCTATATTCGCAAGAAGGCGTTCCTGCTCGGCAACCAGGTGAAGTCGCGCTATGGCGCCGAGGGCTGGGAGTGCAAGGAGCAGCAGCCGACCGCAGGCGAGCAGCCCGTCGGGGGCGTGTTCCTGCGCGAGGTCTGCAAGAAGACGGTGCCCGGCCGGACGCTGACGGTCGAGCGCGAGCTGTTCCGCAAGCCGGATCAGGACGCCAAGAGCTTCGTCGATCAGACGCTGGTGCGGATCACCAAGGATATCAACTAATCCGCCGCCGACCTTCATCGCGCTCCGCTGGAGGCGCGCGCCAGTCGGCGTCGTGAACCCGGTTGCCGGGAGGAAACGACGATGAGGGATCTCTTGAATTTCGGGCAGATGCTGTCGGCCCATGCGCGCATGTCGCCGGAGCGCACAGGTGCCCGAGATCTCGAACGTGCGATGAGCTTTGCGCTGTGGAACGAGCGCGCGTGCCGGCTCGCAAACGCGCTGCTCGGGCTCGGCCTTGCCAAGGGCGATCGGGTTGCGATCCTTGCCTACAATTGTGTCGAATGGTGCGAGATCTATGCGGCCACGGCCAAGGCCGGCCTGGTGGCGCTGCCGATCAATTTCCGCCTCACCGCGCCCGAGATGCAGTTCATCGTGCAGAATGCCGAAGCGGCCGCTGTCATCGTGCAGGACGAACTCGTGGGCCTGGTCGAGGAGACGCGCAAGGATCTCGGCATCGCCGACGACCGCTTCATCCACTTTGGCACCAGGCCGCGTCCGGCAGGCTATCGCGGCTACGAGGACGTCATCGCCGCGGCTGCGGACCGCGAGCCGGACCAGCAGGTCGCGCTGTCCGATCCCTGGACGTTGATGTACACCTCCGGCACCACCGGCAAGCCCAAGGGCGTGCTGCGCAGCCATCGCAGCGCCGTCCTCTTGTCGATGGTCACCGAGATCGAACTGAAGCTGAGCCGCAACGACGGCGCGCTGCTGGTGATGCCGATGTGCCATGCCAACTCGCTGAACTTCTTCGGCGCGTTCGGCTATATCGGCGGCGTCAACTCGATCTATTCGCGCAAGAGTTTCGATCCCGAACACGCCGTGACGACGCTTGCCGACGGCGGCTCGACCTTCACCTCGCTGGTGCCGACGCACTACATCATGATGCTCGACCTGCCACGCGGGGTGCGCGCGCAGCATGATTTCAGCGCCGTCACCAAGCTGATGATCTCCTCGGCGCCGGCGCGCCCGGAGACCAAGCGCGAGGTGATGGAGATGTTTCCGAAGTCCGGGCTCTATGAGCTGTATGGCGCGACCGAGACTGGCTGGGTCACCATGCTGCATCCGCATGAGCAGTTTACCAAGCCCGGCTCGGTCGGGCGCGAGTGTGTCGGCGCCGCACCGATCCGCATCCTCGACGAGGCCGGCCACGAGGTGCCGGACGGCGAGGCGGGCGAGCTCTATTCGTCGAACGCGCACACCTTCGACTGCTATTGGCGCCTGCCGGAGAAGACCGCGGAGGCGTTCCGCGGTGACTACTGCTCGGTCGGCGACATGGCGCGCCGCGATGCCGACGGCTACATCCATCTCGCCGACCGCAAGAGCAACATGATCATCTCGGGCGGCGAGAACATCTATCCCTCCGAGGTCGAAGCGCAGGTCGGCGCGCATCCGGGTGTCAAGGACATCGCGGTGATCGGCCTGCCCGACGACAAATGGGGCGAGCGCGTTCATGCCGTGATCGTGGCGCGCGACGGCATGGCGGTGAAGGAGAGCGACCTGGTCGAATGGGCGAAAGAACGACTCGCCGGCTTCAAGCGGCCGCGCTCCTACGCCTTCATCACCGACGCCGAGATGCCGCGCAACGCGACGGGCAAGATCCTGCATCGCGAGCTGAAGAAGAGATTCTCGCAGTGAGTCGCTGCAATGGCTTACGGTCTGATATGTAGTTGCGATGCAGGCCGTCCTCAATTCCGCCCTTCCGATCTTCGCGCTGATCCTGACCGGATTCCTGTGTGGCTGGTTCGGCGTGTTCGATCGCACCGCGACCGACAATCTCAACCGTTTTGCCGTCTATCTGGCGCTGCCGGCGCTGATCTTCACCGCGATGTCCAAGATCGGCGTCGAGCAGGTCAGCCAGTTCGGCTTCATCGGCGCGTTCTGCGGCGGCATCGCCGCGACGTTCGCGACGGGCTTCGTGATCAGCCGTCTGCGCGGCCGTCGCGTTGCCAACGCCGGCATCGAGGGGCTGGACGCCGGCTACAGCAATGTCGGCTTCATGGGCATTCCGATGTGCCTCCTGGTGTTCGGTCCGGACAGCGCGCCGGCCTCGATCATCGCCACCCTGTTCACGGCCTGCGTGCTGTTCCTGTTCGCGATCGTGGTCGTCGAGATGGATCTGCAGAAGGGCGCCACGCTGGGCGCGACGGTCGCCAAGGTGGCGCGTTCGCTGCTGACCAGCCCGCTGTTCATCGCGCCCGTCGCCGGACTCGCGGTCGGCCTCAGCGGATTCTCACTGCCGGCGCCATTCCTCAGCTTCACGACCTTGCTCGGCGGCGCAGCCTCGCCGGCCGCGCTGGTCTGCATCGGGCTGTTCCTGGCACAGGAGCGCGTCGCGACGCGCGATGCGACCTCGATCGTCATCCTCGTCTCGCTGAAGCTCGTGATGCAGCCGGCGGTGACCGCGCTGCTCGCCTTTCACGTGTTCTCGATGCCGCCGCTGTGGTCGCATTCGGCCGTGATCCTGAGCGCGCTGCCGATCGGCTCGGGACCATTCACGATCGCCAAGCTCTACGGCCTGGAGGCCGGCGTCACCTCGGGCTCGATTCTCGTCTCGCACATCTTTGCCGTTCTCACCGTCTCGCTGCTCGTGGCCTGGCTCGCGCCGGGCTGATCACGTCACCATCCGCAGGAGTCGTCAGATGAAGATCTCTCCCGACAGTGCCGCCGATCTGATCGCCCGCCTGCTCAAGCGCCGCGGCGTCAGCCGCGTGTTCGCGCTGTGCGGCGGCCACATCATGCCGATCTGGATGCGGCTGGACGCGGAAGGCATCGGCATCATCGACGTGCGCGACGAGCGCGCCGCCGTGCACATGGCGCAGGCGCATACGGAGCTCACCGGCGAGCTCGGCGTCGCGCTGGTCACCGCCGGGCCGGGCATGACCAACGCGGTCACCGGCATCGCCAATGCCCATGTCTCGCGCGCGCCGGTGCTGGTGATCTCGGGCGGCAATCCGCGGCCGCAGGAGAACCGCGGCGGCCTGCAGGACATGGACCACACTCAGCTGGTGCGCTCGATCACGCGCTATGCGCGCACCGTGCGCGAGCCGTCGCTGGTGCTGCAGGAGCTCGACGAGGCGATCTCCCGCGCCTTCGGCGACGGCGGCGAGCCCGGGCCCGTTTTCATCGATTTCCCGGTGGATACTTTGCGCGGCATCGTGCCCAAGGCGCTGCAACTGGAGGAGCATCTCGCGCCGAAGCCGCGCTCGGCAGCGCGGCCTGATCCGGCCGAGGTCGAGAAGGCGGTCGAGCTGTTGTGGTCGGCGCGCCGCGTGCTCGTCATCTCCGGCCGCGGCGCGCGCGGCGCCGGCCCTGAGCTGATCGCGCTGCTCGACCGGCTCGGCGCCGTCTATCTCGACACCGGCGAGAGCAGGGGGCTCGTGCCCGACGATCACCCCTCGGTGGTCGGCGCCATGCGCGGCGCCGTGATGGGCGATGCCGATGTCGTGCTGACGGTCGGCCGCCGGCTCGACTTCCAGCTCGCCTACGGCTCCCCGGCTGTGTTCAAGGACGCCAAATTCGTCCGCATCAGCGACACCGCCAGCGAGCTGCGCGACAACCGTCGCGGTGCGGCCGAGATCCTGGCGACACCAGCGGAGACCTTGCACGCGATGGTGTCGCTGGCGGGCAATCGCGAGTCGGCCGTCGATCGGCAATGGGCTGCAAGACTGCGGGCGGCGCATCAGGAGCGCGCGACCAAGCTGAAGCAGAGCATGGCGACGGCGCTGGCCGGCTCCGACGGCCGGTTGCACCCCAATCGCGTGCTCTCGGCCATCCAGGACGCGATCGGCAATGACGCTGTGGTCATCACCGACGGCGGCGATTTCCTGTCCTTTGCCCGCGTCGGCCTGAGCGCGCCCTTGATGCTCGATCCCGGCCCGTTCGGCTGCATCGGCATCGGCGTGCCCTATGGCATCGCCGCGAGCCTCGCTTTTCCGGACAAGCCCGTGGTGGTCGCGACCGGCGACGGCGCGTTCGGCTTCAACGCGATCGAGGTCGACACCGCGGTGCGCCACAAGGCGCCGGTGCTGATCGTCGTCGCCAACAACGGCGCCTGGCAGATCGAGGTCCACGACCAGACCGTCACCCATGGCAAGGTGGTCGGCACCAGGCTACAATTTGCCGATCACGCGGCGATGGCGCGCGCCTTCGGCATGCATGCCGAGCGCGTCGAGACCGCGGAGCAGCTCGGCCCCGCGATCCAGCGCGCGCTGGCCAACCGCCCGGCGCTGCTCGACATGGTCGTCACGCCGGAAGCGGTGTCGTCGGATGCCAAGACGGGCCTCGCCTGGGTGCCGGACCTGCAGCCGCTTGCTGCGTGGGACGAGGCGGAACGGAAGTGGCGCGGCTCGTGAGGCCTCACACCTGCTGCAGTTGGCGCGGCGCGCTGAGCCACAGCGCGAGCAGGGTGCAGACGGCGCCGGACAAGAGATAGCCGCCGGCCGACAGCAGGCCGAGATTGGCCGCCAGCACCAATGCCGCCAGCGGCGCGAAGCCGGCGCCGAACAGCCAGGCGAGGTCGGCGGTGAGCGCCGAGGCCGTGTAGCGATAGGTGCGCGCGAAGTTGGCGGCGATCGCGCCCGAGGACTGGCCGAACGACAGGCCGAGCAGGATGAAGCCGAGCACCATGTAGATGGTCTCGCCGACCGGGCCGGCGTCGAGCAGTTGCGGAGCGAAGCCGGAGAACACCGCGATCGCGATCGCCGAGCTGATCAGGAGCGACTTGCGCCCGATGCGGTCGGCCAGCATGCCGGACACCACGATCGCGACGACGCCGAACACGGCGCCGACGGCCTCGATGATCAGGAAGCGCGCCGGGGTCTCCTTGGTGAAGAGGAACACCCAGGACAGCGGAAACACCGTCACCATGTGGAACAGCGCGAAGCTCGCCAGCGGCGCGAAGGCGCCGATCACGATGTTGCGACCCTCGTGTCGAATCGTGGTGGCGACGCGTGCCGGCTGCAATTCGCGCGACTGGAACAGCTCGTCATATTCCGGCGTCACGACCATGCGCAACCGCGCGAACAGCGCCACGACGTTGATGGCAAACGCCACGAAGAACGGGTAACGCCAGCCCCAGTCGAAGAAGTCGGCCGCGGAGAGATAGCCGACGAAGAACGCGAACAGCACGCTGGCGACGATCAGCCCGAGCGGCGCGCCGAGCTGCGGGATCATCGCATACCAGCCGCGCCGGTGCTCCGGCGCATTCATGGCGAGCAGCGACGCCAGCCCGTCCCAGGCGCCGCCCCAGGCGAGGCCCTGGCCGATCCGCGCCAGCGCCAGCAGCCAGATCGCCGCGGCGCCGACGGTGTGGTAGCTCGGCAGGAACGCGATCGCGACGGTCGAGGTGCCGAGCAGGAACAATGCGGTGATCAGCTTGGCGCTCTTGCCGTAGCGGCGGTCGATCGCCATGAAGATCACGCTGCCGAACGGGCGTGCGATGAAGGCGAGCGCGAACAGCGCGAACGAATACAGGGTCTGCGTCAGCTCGTCGGCGAACGGAAACACGAGGCGCGGAAACACGATCACCGAGGCGATGGCATAGACGAAGAAGTCGAAGAATTCCGACGTGCGCCCGATGATCACGCCGATCGCGATCTCGCCCGGATGCGCCTCATGCGTGCGGGAGAGATGGGTTTCGCCATCGGCGGTCGCCGCTGCCTGTGTCATCGCGCTGCCTGCAGTCCTCTCATACTCTATTGTTGCCCCGTAATTGTCGTCCTCGGCGCCGCTCCGGTATTGGACAAATTGTCCAATGTCGGCCGTGTCGTCCGGTCGCTACGTGAGGCCTCGTTCAGAGATCCGCCGTGCGACGAGGTTGAGCGTGCGTTACTGGAAATTCTTGGCACTGCTGCCGCTGGGGCTCGCGCTCGGAGGCTGCAATCTGGTCGTGCTCTCGCCCTCCGGTGACGTGGCCGCCCAGCAGCGCGATCTCGTGATCATCGCAACTGTGCTGATGCTGCTGATCGTGGTGCCGGTGATGGCCGCAACCGCCATCGTGGCCTGGCGCTACCGCCAGTCGAACCAGGCGGCGGCCTACACGCCGGATTGGGATCACTCCACCCAGCTCGAGCTTCTGATCTGGGCGGCGCCGCTGCTCATCATCATCTGCCTGGGCGCGGTGACGTGGATGGGCACGCATCTGCTCGATCCCTATCGCACGCTCGGACGCATCTCCGCCGAGCGCGCGGTGACGCCGCAGGACAAGCCGCTCGAGGTCGACGTCGTCGCGCTCGATTGGAAGTGGCTGTTCATCTATCCCGAATATGGCATCGCCAGCCTCAACGAGCTTGCGGCGCCGGTGAACCGGCCGCTCGATTTCAGGATCACCTCGTCGTCGGTGATGAACTCGTTCTACATCCCCGCGCTCGCCGGCCAGATCTATGCGATGCCGGGCATGCAGAGCCGGCTGCACGCCATCATCAACAAGCCCGGCGTCTATCGCGGCTTCTCGGCGAACTACAGCGGCGCCGGCTTCTCCGGCATGCGCTTTGCCTTTCATGGCCTGTCTGATGTCGAATTCGCCGGTTGGATCGAGAAGGCCAAGGCCAGCGGTGCCGAGCTTGGCAAGCCGGACTATCTCAAGCTGGAGCGTCCCAGCGCGAACGAGCCGGTCCGCTACTACGCATCGGTGGATAGCGACCTGTTTCGCGCCATTCTCAACATGTGCGTCGAGCCCGGCAAGATGTGCATGAGCGAGATGATGGCGATCGACGCGAGAGGCGGCATGGGCATGGCCGGCGTCCGCAACACGCTGCCGCTCGCCTATGACAAGTTCGCCGGGCGCGGCGCCGTGTTCGGCGCCGGGCCGAGCTTCGTCGCCGGCGGCGTCTGCGTGCCGGGCGATCAGGTCACGCGGATGGCCGAGGACTCCTCGCCGACCGTGCTGGCGCCGCTGGACTGGACGCCATTGCAGGGGCGCGGACTGGCGCGGCCCGGACTGCTGCGGCCATCCAAGGCATCCTTCATCACGGGGCCAACCTCAAAGTCGGATTCGTGAGGGTCACATCATGTTCGACACTGCCAATCTCACCAGGTTCATCTTCGGCCGGCTGACGCTGGAGTCGCTGCCGTTGCACGAGCCAATCATCGTCGGCACCTTCGCGATGGTCGCGCTCGGCGGCCTCACGCTGTTCGGCGCCATCACCTATTTCCGGCTGTGGGGCTATCTCTGGAAGGAGTGGTTCACGACCGTCGACCACAAGCGCATCGGAATCATGTACATGGTGCTCGGCATCGTCATGCTGCTGCGCGGCTTCGCCGATGCGCTGATGATGCGGCTGCAGCAGGCGATCGCGTTCAACGGCTCCGAAGGTTATCTCAACTCGCACCACTATGATCAGGTGTTCACGGCGCACGGCGTGATCATGATCTTCTTCGTGGCGATGCCGCTGGTCACCGGCCTGATGAACTACGTCGTGCCGCTGCAGATCGGCGCCCGCGACGTGTCGTTCCCGTTCCTCAACAATTTCAGCTTCTGGATGACCACGTCGGGCGCCGTGCTGGTGATGTGCTCGCTGTTCGTCGGCGAGTTCGCGCGCACCGGCTGGCTGGCCTATCCGCCGCTGTCGAATCTCTCCTACAGTCCGGATGTCGGCGTCGACTATTACATCTGGGCGCTGCAGGTCGCCGGCGTCGGCACGCTGTTGTCCGGCGTCAACCTGATCTGCACGATCGTGAAAATGCGTGCGCCCGGCATGACCATGATGAAGATGCCAGTCTTCACCTGGACCTCGCTGTGCACCAACGTGCTGATCGTCGCCTCCTTCCCGGTGCTGACGGCGGTGCTGGCGCTGCTGTCGCTCGATCGTTACGTCGGAACCAACTTCTTCACCAATGATTTCGGCGGCGATCCGATGATGTATGTCAACCTCATCTGGATCTGGGGCCATCCGGAGGTCTACATCCTCATCCTGCCGGCCTTCGGCATCTTCTCCGAGGTGACCTCGACCTTCTCGGGCAAGCGGCTGTTCGGCTACACCTCGATGGTCTACGCCACCGTCGTCATCACCATCCTGTCCTACCTGGTCTGGCTGCACCACTTCTTCACGATGGGCTCCGGCGCCAGCGTGAACTCGTTCTTCGGCATCACCACGATGATCATCTCGATCCCGACCGGCGCGAAGATGTTCAACTGGCTGTTCACGATGTATCGCGGCCGCATCCGCTTCGAGCTGCCGATGATGTGGACGGTCGCCTTCATGCTGACCTTCGTGATCGGCGGCATGACCGGCGTGCTGCTTGCGGTGCCGCCGGCCGACTTCGTCTTGCACAACAGCCTGTTCCTGGTCGCGCATTTCCACAACGTCATCATCGGCGGCGTGCTGTTCGGCCTGTTCGCCGGCATCGCCTACTGGTTCCCCAAAGCGTTCGGCTTCAGGCTCGATCCGTTCTGGGGCAAGATGTCGTTCTGGTTCTGGACGGTGGGCTTCTACTTCGCCTTCATGCCGCTCTACGTGCTCGGCCTGATGGGCGTGACCCGTCGGCTGCGCACCTTCGACGATCCGAGCCTGCAGATATGGTTCATCATCGCCGGCATCGGCGCGTTCCTGATCCTGCTGGGCATCGCGAGCTTCCTGATCCAGATCGCGGTCAGCATCCTCCGCCGCGAGCAGCTCGCCGACCTCTCCGGCGATCCCTGGAATGCGCGCACCCTGGAATGGGCGACGTCGTCGCCGCCGCCGGCCTACAACTTCGCCTTCACGCCCGTCGTCCACGACAACGACGCCTGGTGGGACATGAAGCGCCGCGGCTACGCGCGTCCGCTCGCCGGCTTCAAGGCGATCCACATGCCGAGCAACACCGGTACCGGCGTGATCCTGGCGGGCCTCAG
This sequence comes from Bradyrhizobium sp. HKCCYLRH1030, assembly GCF_051168395.1. NCBI lineage: Bacteria > Pseudomonadati > Pseudomonadota > Alphaproteobacteria > Hyphomicrobiales > Nitrobacteraceae > Bradyrhizobium > Bradyrhizobium sp. HKCCYLRH1030. The sequence goes on from NZ_JBNPUY010000005.1 coordinate 294,096, forward strand.
CACCACCATGGCATTCGGACTGATCTGGTACATGTGGTGGATGGCGGCAGGCAGCTTCGTCGCGCTGCTCGCGGTCGCGATCGGCCACACCTTCAACTATCACCGCAGCTTCCACATCCCGGCCGATGAGGTCATAAGCGTCGAGCGCGCGCGCACCAAGCTGCTCGTGGCAGGAGCCAAGTCATGACCGTTGCGATGGGCACGATGAAGGCCGGGGAGCCGGTCTTCTATGTCGTCGACGAGCACGAGCATCCCGAAGGCAGCAGCACGATGCTCGGCTTCTGGATCTATCTGATGAGCGACTGTCTCATCTTTGCGATCCTGTTTGCCGTCTATGGCGTGCTCGGCGCCAGGTACGCGGCCGGGCCGGCGCCGAAGGACCTGTTCGACCTGTCGCTGGTCGCGGTCAACACCTCGTTCCTGCTGCTGTCGTCGCTCACCTATGGCTTCGCGATGCTGTCGATGCAGCGGAACCGCGTTGGCGCGATGCAGGCATGGCTCGTGGTGACCGGGCTGTTCGGCCTCGCCTTCCTCGGCATCGAGCTGACCGAGTTCGCGCACATGATCCACGAGGGCGCGACGCCGCAGCGCAGCGCCTTCCTGTCGTCGTTCTTCACGCTGGTAGGAACCCACGGCCTGCATGTGACGTTCGGTCTGGTCTGGCTGGTCACCCTGATGGTGCAGGTCGGGACCCACGGCCTGATCGAGGCCAACCGCCGCCGGCTGGTCTGCCTCAGCATGTTCTGGCACTTCCTCGACGTGATCTGGATTGGTGTCTTCACCTTCGTCTATCTGATGGGGATGCTTCGATGAGCTCTGATGCACACGCGCACGGTTCGGCGGACGACCATGCCGGCACGCGCTCGGGCCAACTGATCGGCTTCGGCGCCTCCGTCGTCCTGACGGCGATTCCGTTTCTGCTGGTCATGAACGGCTCGCTCGACAAGCAGGCCACGGCGCTGATCATCATGGCATTCGCGGCCGTGCAGGTCGTCGTCCACATGATCTTCTTCCTGCACATGAACACCAAGGCCGAGGGCGGCTGGACCATGATGGCGCTGATCTTCACCATCATCATGGTGGTGATCGCGCTCAGCGGCTCGCTCTGGGTCATGCATCACCTGACCACCAACATGATGCCGGTACACGAGATGGGCCAGACGCCGTGATGTCAGCTCCTGCCGACGGGGCAGGGGAACGCGACGAGGCCAGCCGCGGGCGATCCGGCGCGCTGCGGCTCGCGATCGTTGCGGCGTGGGTTGCCTGCGTCGCGATGCTGCTGTCGCTGGGCGTCTGGCAGATCGAGCGGCGGGCCTGGAAGCTCGACCTGATCGATCGCGTCGAGCGCCGCGTTCATGCCGCGCCCGTGCCGGCGCCGAGCCGGGCGGATTGGCCGGCCATCGATCGCAGCAACGACGAGTACAAGCTGATAACGTTGAGCGGCCGCTTCCTCAACGACCGCGAGACGCTGGTCCAGGCGCTGACGGTCGAGGGCTCCGGCTATTGGGTGGTGACGCCGCTGCAGACCGCCAGCGGCGCCGTGCTCGTCAATCGTGGCTTTGTGCCCGCGGATCGCCGCGCGCCCGCAAGCCGCAGCGCCGGGAACCCGAATGGCACGGTCAGCGTGACCGGACTGCTGCGGATCTCCGAGCCTGGCGGCGGCTTCCTTCGCCACAACGATCCCGCGGGGAATCGCTGGTATTCACGTGACGTCGCGGCGATCGCGGCGGCGCGCGGTCTGTCCGACGTCGCACCATTCTTCGTCGATGCCGATGCGACCCCGAATCCTGGCGGACTTCCAATCGGCGGACTCACCGTGATCTCGTTTCCGAACAACCATCTGGTTTACGCGCTGACCTGGTTTACATTGGCCCTCATGCTGGCCGGCGCCGGGCTGCAGCGGCTCCGCCGCGCGCAGCATGAGCCCGGCGCGCCGGCAGCGCAGGATGTGGAATGGGATCAGCAGCGGCAGGACATGGGTGGATGCGGGACGGCGTCTTGAGCGATCGACGCTTGCCGTTCTGCCGGCGGAGATCGGACGGGCCCTCATGAGCAGCGAGGCCCCCAATTTGCCGTTCGGAGTCGTGGCCGCGATCGCCACACCCGAGATCAACGCGCCGCTGCCGACCAAGGACGCGACCAACCGCAAGAACATGGTGCTGCTGATCCAGCTGCGCTGGATCGCCGTGGTCGGCCAGATCGTCACCATCGGCTTCGTGACCACCTGGTTCGGCATTGCGCTGCCGGTGCTGCCGATGGCGGCGATCATCTGCGCGCTGGTGGTGCTCAACATCGCCAGCCATATCTGGCTGCGCAGGCGCGACGACGTCGGCAATCGCCATTTGCTGATCGCGCTGATGCTCGACGTGGTGGCGTTGACATCGGAGCTCTATCTCACCGGCGGCGCGTCGAACCCGTTCACGTGCCTCTATCTGCTGCAGGTGACGCTGGGGGCCGTACTGCTCGACGCGCGCTCGTCCTGGTCGCTGGTCGCGCTGACGGTGCTCAGCTTCATCTGGCTCACCATCGAGTACCGCCCGCTGCAACTGCCGCAGCATCACGTCAGCGATGCCTTCACCCTGCACATCACCGGCATGTTCGTCGGCTTCATGCTCGACGCCGTGCTGCTCGTCGTCTTCGTCACCCGCATCAACCGGAACCTGCGCGAGCGCGACGCCAAACTCGCCGATCTGCGCCAGCACGCCGTCGAGCAGGATCACATCATCCGCATGGGCCTGCTCGCCTCTGGCGCCGCGCATGAGCTCGGCACGCCGCTGGCGTCGATCTCGGTCATCCTGAACGATTGGCGCCGCATGACCGCGATCTCTGCCGATCCGACGCTCGCGGAGGATTTCACCGAAATGGAAGCGGCGGTGCAGCGCTGCAAGTCGATCGTCACTGACATCCTGGTCTCGGCCGGTCAGGCGCGCGGCGAAGGCTCGGCGCCGACCACGTTGAAGGCGTTCCTGACGACGCTGGTCGCCGAATGGAGCGCGGCGCGCTCGGCGCGCAATCTGATGTTCCGCAACGAGTTCGGCTCGGATCCGGCGATCGTCTCCGACGTCGCCCTGAAGCAGGCGATCGTCAACGTGCTCGACAACGCATTCGAAGTCTCGCGCGAGTGGGTGGAGTTCGTGGTCGAACGAGATGGTGATCAGCTGCTGCTCAGCGTCAGCGATCGCGGGCCGGGTTTTGATCCGGCGATGCTGGGGCAACTCGGACGTCCCTATCAGTCGAGCAAGGGCCGCCCGGGCCGCGGCCTGGGTCTTTTCCTGGTGGTCAACGTGATCCGCAAGCTGGGCGGCAGCGTTTCCGCCTGGAACCACCGGGGACGTGGAGCGACCGTACGGCTGTCACTGCCGTTGTCGACGCTTGTCATTGGAGAGCGCGATGGCGAATGACCTGTCCCTCCTGATCGTCGAGGACGATGACGGTTTTGCACGCACCCTGAAGCGCTCGTTCGAACGGCGCGGCTACGAGGCCGTCGTCGCCGGCTCGCTCGAGGACGTCGACGAGATCCTCAAGAAGAAGACGTTCGGCTATGCAGTCGTCGATCTCAAGCTCGGCGGCGCTTCCGGCCTCGTCTGCGTCGAGAAGCTGCATGCGCACGATCCGGAGATGCTGATCGTGGTGCTGACCGGCTTTGCCAGCATCGCCACTGCTGTCGAGGCGATCAAGCTCGGCGCCTGCCACTATCTGGCCAAGCCGTCGAACACCGACGACATCGAGGAGGCGTTCCGCAAGGCGCAGGGCAATGCGCAAGTGGCCCTGGCGGAGCGCTCCACCTCGATCAAGACGCTGGAATGGGAGCGCATCCACCAGACCCTGATCGAGACCGACTTCAACATCTCCGAAGCTGCGAGGAGGCTCGGCATGCATCGCCGGACGCTCGCGCGCAAGCTGGAGAAGCGCCCGGTGAAGTAGATCGATCCGGTTGTTGTCCGGAGGAGTGGAGCTCATTCTTTCCGACCTACTCCCTTGCCAGAGCCGTTGCCGGATCGAGCCGTGAGGCGCTGCGGGCGGGCATGTAGCCGAAGCCGATGCCGATCGCCATCGACGTGACGGCGGCGCCGACCATGGCGAGCGGCGAATAGATCAGCTGGAAGCCGACGTCGAGCGCGTTGAAGACCGTGCCGAAGCCGACCGCGAGCGCAAGGCCCAGCGCACCGCCCAGCAGGCAGACCAGCACCGCCTCGATCAGGAACTGCATCAGGATGTCGCTGCGGCGGGCGCCGACCGCCATGCGCACCCCGATCTCGCCGACGCGCTCCGACACCGACACCAGCATGATGTTCATGACGCCGATGCCGCCGACCAAGAGCGAGATCACGGCGATGGCCGCCACCAGCAGGGTCAGCACCTGCGTCGTGCTTTCGACGGTCTTGCGGATGTCATCGGTGTTGAGGACGAAGAAATCCTTGGCATTGTGCCGCGCCGTCAGCAGCGCCGTTGCGGCACGCTCGGCCGCCGCCATCGGCGTCGCCTCGTCGACGCGGACGCTGATGCTACGCAGCACCTGGTTGCCGAGGAAGCGCGCCTGCACGGTCGTGTAGGGCAGGTACACGATCGGCGTGGAGCTGGAGCCGAAGCCGGCCTGCTGCTGCTTGGTGATGCCGACGACGCGGCAGGGCACCTTGCCGATCAGGACCACGCTGCCGAGCGGACTGACGTCGGGATCGGGAAACAGCGCCTTGCGCGCATTGTCGTCGATCACGGCGTCCTGGGCGTAGGAGCGCACGGTATCGGCATCGAGATAGCTGCCTTCGGCAAGCTCGGTGTTCTTGACCCGGAAATACTGCTCGCCGACGCCGGAGATCTGGGCGCTGACCTCGATCGCGCCGAACCGCAGCGTGCTGGTGGTCGAGACCGTCGGCGAGATCGCATCGACATAAGGCTGCTGCGCCATGACCTTGGCATCGGCGAGCACCAGCGTCCTGATCTTGCTGGAGCGCGTATCGCCGAAATCCTTGCCGGGAAAGAATTCCAGCGTGTTGGTGCCGAGCCGGTTGATGTCCTTCAGCACCTTGGCCTGCGAGCCCTTGCCGAGCGCCAGCACCAGCACGACCGAGGCGACGCCGATGATGATGCCGAGCATGGTGAGGAATGCGCGCATCCGGTGCGCATTCATGGCGAGCAGCGCCATCCGCGCGGCCTCGCGGAAACGGTCGAGCTGGCTGCGCCACCACGACGCCGCCTGCGCTGCGTGGTCTTCGGTCGCTGCGGCTGGCGCGGGTTCCGAAGTCCGCGGATTGAGCCGGTCGGAAATGACGCGGCCGTCCTCGATCTCGATGATGCGCCGGGCGCGCTGCGCGACGCTCGGATCGTGCGTGACGATGATGACGGTGCGCCCGGAGGCGCTGATCTCGTCGAGGATGCGCAGCACCTCCTCGCCGCTGGCGCGGTCGAGCGCGCCGGTCGGCTCGTCGGCCAGGATCACGTCGGGATCGTTGACCAGCGCGCGGGCGATCGAGACCCGCTGCTGCTGGCCGCCCGAGAGCTGACCCGGCTTGTGGTCGGTACGGCTGCCCATGCCGAGCCGCTGCAGCAGCGCCTCGGCCTTGCGGTGGCGTGCCGCCGGGCCGAGCCCGGCATAGACCGCAGGCACCTCGGCATTGTCGGCGGCGCTGAGCTCGCCCAGCAGATGGTAGCGCTGGAAGATGAAGCCGAAATGCTCGCGCCGCAACGCCGCCAGTTCGTCCGGATCGAGCGAGCCCATCTCGCGGCCGGCGATCCGGTAGCTGCCGGATGTCGGGCGGTCGAGGCAGCCCAGAATGTTCATCAGCGTCGACTTGCCGGAGCCCGACTGGCCGATGATCGCCACCATCTCCCCGCGCGCGATCTGGAGGTCGACGCCACGCAAAGCATGGACCGTGCCTTCGCCGGACGCGTAGCGCCTCCCGACATTCTGCAGGTCGATCAGGACCTCCGTCATTACGCGCCTCCGGGCGGGGGCATCACGGTTCGCTTCGTGCCCTCCTCGGGCGCCGAGATCACGACCCGCTCGCCCTCGCGCAGGCCGGACTGCACCTCGGCCCGGATCTTGTTGTTGAGGCCGACGCGAATGGTGCGCTTCTCCAGCGTTCCTGCGCCGGCCAGCACGCGCACCGTGTAGCTGCCATCGGGATTGGCGTTGCCAAGCGCGGACGACGGAATGGTCGGGACCTTGCGGGCCTCGCCGAGCAGGATGTGAACCTCGGCCGTCATGTAGGTCATCAGCCGCCCGTCCGGATTGGCGATGTCGAACACGCCGTTGTAGTAGATCGCGGAGGACGTGGTGGACGAGGACGAGCTGCTGCTCGACGTGGTCGTCGTGCTCGACGAGAAGCTCGAATCGCTCTTGATCGATTCGGGCGCCGGCTCGATCGACCCGAGCGTGCCCTCGTAGCGATGATCGGGCTCGCCCAGCACGGTGAAATAGACGTTCTGTCCGGGCCTGACCTTGACGACATCGGCCTCGGAAATCTCCACCCGCACGGTCATCGTCTCGACCTGGCCGAGCACGACGATGGTCGGTGCCGACTGCACCGCATTCACGGTCTGGCCCTGCTGGGTGACGATCGACAGCACGGTGCCGTCGATCGGAGCCGTGATCTTCGTGTAGCCGAGATTGACGCGCGCGGTCTCGATCGCCACCTCGGCCTCGACGATCTGCGCGTCGAGCTGCGCGATCTGGGCCTGGGTCTGCTTCGCGGTCGCCTCGGCGCTGTCGTAGTCGGCGCGCGACGACGCCTTCTGCGCCAGCGTAACCTGCTGCCGCGCCAGGTTGGCCTCCGCCAGCGCCAGGGTGGCGACCTTCTCGTCACGCTGCGCCCGCACGCTCCGCAGGCTCGCCTCGTTGGTGCGCAGCGTGTTCTGTTGCGTCAGCGAGTCGATCTCGGCGATCAGGTCGCCGGCCTTCACTTTCTGGCCGAGCTTGACGTTGAGCGCGACGAGGCGCCCCGAGGCCTGGGCACCGACCGCGACGAGCTTGACCGGCTTCAGCGTGCCGGTGGCGAGCACGGTCTGCTCGATGTCGCCGGTCGTGACGGGTGCGGTGACGAGATTGGCGTTGGGATTGCTGGTCAGCCTCATGATCAGCACGATCGCGGCGGCCAGAACGACGAGCGCTCCGGCGATCAGCAGCGGCCAGCGCCGTGGCCGCTTCGGCTTCGGCGCCGGCGCGAGGCCGCCATCGACCGCGACCGGTCGGGGCATGTGGGATAAGGGTGCGTTCATCGGATCACTTCGGAGGCACTTTTTGAAGTTCAGATCGTAGATTATTTGGGCGCGACGGCCTGTGCGAGATGCGGGCCGGTGCCGCTGTCGACGACCTCGGGCAGCGAGCTGTCGATCGCTGCGGTCCAACCGCCGCCCAGCGCCTTGGCCAGCGCCACGTAGTTCTTCGCGAGCGTAGCGCGGCTGGCGAGCAGGTTGTCCTCCGCGGTGAACTGCGAGCGCTCGGCATCGAGCACGTCGAGGAAGGTGCTGGAGCCGGTCTGGTAGAGCGAGCGCGACAGCCGCGCGGCTTCGCCATAGCGCCGGGCCGACTCGCTCAGGCTGCGGATGCGGATGCGCTCCTGGCCGAGGCCGACGATGGCGTTTTCGACGTCTTCGAGCGCGCTCAGCACCGCGCTGCGCCAGGCGACGTGGTATTCGTCACGCTGCGCTTCCGCGACCTCGACGGCGGCCTGCAGCTTGCCGCCGTTGAAGATCGGCACCGAGACGCTCGGGCCGATCGACCAGCCGATCGTCGAGCTCTTGCCGAGATCGCCGAGCTTCAGCGCCGTGGTCGAGACCGTGCCGGTCAGGCTGACATCCGGGTACAGCGCGGCGGTGGCTTGGCCGATCTTCGCGGTGAACTGCGCGAGCTGCCGTTCGGCCTTGCGCACGTCGGGCCGCATGACCAGCACGTCGGCCGGGATGCCCTTCGGCAGCGGCAGGCGCGGCGATGGGATCGGCGCCGCGCGCGACAGGCGGAGATTCAGGGCCGTCGGGTCGCGGCCGAGCAGGACGCCGAGCCGATGCACGGCCTGCTGATAGCTGCTCTCATAGGTCGGGATGGTTGCTTCGGTGCTGGCGGCCAGCGCGCTCGCCTTGGCGGTGTCGACGGCCGAGGCAGAGCCGGCATTCTGCTTGCGCTCGGTCAGCGCCGCGGTCTCGCGCTGCGAGGCGGCAGTGCGCCGCGCCAGCGCCGCTCGCGCCTGGTAGGCGCGGGCATCGATGTAGTTGGAGGCGACGTCGCCGACCAGCGTCAGCAAGGTCGCGCGCAGATCGTCCTCGGCGGCATCGACGCCGTAGGTCGCCGCCTCGACCGCACGGCGGTTGGCGCCGAACAGATCCAGCTCCCAGCTCGAATCGAAGCCGGCCTGGTACTGGCTGTAGGTGGTAGGAGCGATCGCGATGCCGCTCGTCGAGCTGCCGGCGCTGCGGGTCTCCGTTGCCGTGCCGGTGCCGCTGACGGACGGAAACAGCGCGCCGACCGCCTGGCGCTGCGTCGCCCGCGCCTCGCGGATGCGCGCCTTGGCGGCGGCGACGTCGAGATTGCCGGCAACCGCCTCGCTGATCAGTTGATCGAGCAGGTCATCATTGAGGTTGCGCCACCAATGCGCGAGCTTCAGCGTCTGCGCCGGCCGATTGCGGTCGCTGCTCCAGCGCTTCGGCACGCCGAACTCAGGCGTCACGTAATCGGGGCCGACGGCGCAGCCGGCGAGCAGCGGCGTGGCGAGGCAGAGTGCGAGCAGGACGGGCTTCACGGCGGCTGATACTATCGCGGTTCGAAAGGAGGCCGCGCCGGCTGGTCGGCCACGCCGCAGGACTTCCCCGTGTTTGTTTGATGCGCGGAGCCTAGGCAGGTTAACGATTGCGCAGGATTAAGTCGCGTGAAGAAATGTTTCCGCCTTAACAATACAGCTTACTTTCGCCACGATCGGACCTCGCTTCGGGCTGTTCTTTTGGACTCAAATCGACCATGTTCCGCGCATGATGTCGTCACACGATACCGCCGTGTCCGCAGACGCGAACATACCGGCAGCCGCGCGCATTCTCTGCGTCGAAGATGACCGGGAGATTGCGGCGCTGCTCACCGAGCTGTTGCAGGAGCACGGCTTCGCGCCGCGCTTCGTGTCCTCCGCGGCCGCGATGAACGACCTCCTGCAGCGCGAGCAGGTCGACCTCATCATGCTCGACGTGATGCTGCCGGACGACGACGGCATGAGCATCTGCCGCCGCCTGCGCCAGATCTCGACCGTGCCGATCATCATGGTGACGGCGAAGGGCGAGGACATCGACCGCATCCTCGGCCTCGAGCTCGGCGCCGACGACTATGTCGTCAAGCCGTTCAATCCGCGCGAGCTGGTGGCGCGCATCCGCGCGCTGCTGCGCCGGTCGCAATTGCATCCCGCCGTGATCGCGGCGCGGCAGGCGCCGATGACGTTCGACGGCTGGCGCATCGAGCCGGCGACGCGCACGCTGTTCGATCCCGACCGCGTCAAGATCACCTTGACCAGCGCGGAGTTCGATATCCTGCTGGCGTTCTGCCGCAATGCCGGCCGCGTGCTGTCGCGCGAGCAACTGATCGAGCTGGCGCACGGCGGGCAGGCCGGGCCGGTCGAGCGCAGCATCGACGTCCATATCAGCCGTATCCGGCAGAAGATCGAGCCGGGCGCGCGCAGTTGGTCCCTGATCAAGACCGTGCGCCTCGGCGGCTACGTGTTCACGCCAAGAGTCGAGACCATCGATGACGCCAGATAGCAAGCCGTGCCCGCGCCTCGGCCTCACCACGCAGATCGTGACCTTGGCGTCGCTGTCGGTGCTGTTCGGCATGGTGCTGATGATCGCGGCCGCGCTGCTGTTTCTCGATCCGCCCGACGAGCAGGAATCGCCGGCCTACGGCATCGCGCGCGTCGCCGAGGCGGTGCACTTCGTCCGCGCCGCGAACGACCCCGTGGCCGTCGAGAGCAGCCTGTCGAGCCTGCGCAGCTCCGGCATCCAGGTCGAGCTGGTGCCGCTGACCTCGCTGACGCTGCTCGCCAAGCCGGTCAGGGACGTGCCATGGACCTCGCGGCTGGCCCGCCGTCAGCTCAGCGTGCTGCGTGACGTCACCTTGCTCCACGGCGTCGGCTATGGTGCGGCGCCGCCGACCCAGATCATCGTCCAGGTCGACGGCGAGCGTGCGCTGGTGTTCGACGACGTGCCGCGCCTCGAATTCTGGTCGATGGTGCTGAAGCCGACGGCGGTGTTCCTGTTTCTCATCCTGATCCTGGGCGTGCTGCTTTCGATCTACGCGGCGCGGGCGATCATCCGGCCGCTGTCGGAGATGGCGCGCGCGGCGGCCGCATTCGGCCGCTCGCCGGGCGCGCAGGAGCCGCTGAGCCGGCGCGGGCCCAGGGAGATCGCCCAGGTCGCCGAGGCGCTGAACGAGATGCAGGCGCGCATCCGCGCGCTGCTCGACGACCGCACGCGGATGCTGGCGGCGATCAGCCACGACCTGCGCACGCCGCTGACGCGGCTCAGGCTGCGCTCGGAGCGGATCGGGCAGGGCGAGATGCGCAGCGCGATGCTGCGCGACATCGACCAGGTCAGCCGCATGCTCGACGAGACGCTCGATTACCTGCGCGACGACACCAAGGCGGAGCAGCCGGCGCGGATCGAGCTGGCGAGCCTGCTCGAGACGATCTGCTGCGACTTCGCCGATGTCGGCCACGCCGTCAGCTTCGATGGACCGTCGCGGCTGGTCTGCGAGGGCCGGGCGCGGGCGCTGTCGCGCGCCGTCACCAACGTGGTCGAGAACGCGGTCAAGCACGGCAGCGAGGTCGTGGTCAGCCTGTCGACCCTGGCCGACGGCATGATCGCGATCGAGGTCGCCGATGACGGCCCGGGCATTCCGCAGGCGCTGCAGGCGCGCGCGCTGGAGCCGTTCGTCAAGCTCGACCAGGCGCGCTCCGCCGGCGGCTTCGGCCTCGGCCTGTCGATCGCGCAGGAGATCATGAAGAAGCATGACGGCGGCATCGCGCTGATGCCCAACGCCCCGCGCGGCCTGCGGGTACGGCTGTCGCTGCCGCTGCGCCTCGCGATGCCCGCGGCGATCCCCGCCAAGGTGGCGTAGCAGACGCCACGAGGAGGAAACCCCGCCGGTGCTGATCCCGGCGGGGCCTTTGCGTTCGCCGATGTCGAGGGACGGCAATCAGCTCACGCGCTTCCAGGTCTGTCCGCCGCAGAACAGGCCGCCGAAGGCGCAGCCCTGGACCCGCAGCGTGTTCGGATTCTTGAGCACCACGGTGGAGTCGTAGTTGCCGCCGCCGTCCGGATCGTGGATGCGGCCGACCCATTTGCTGTCCTTCGGCTTCATGTTGATCAGGATCTTCTCCCGCGTCTTCTCGGCAAAGCCGCAGATGTTGGCGCCGCACGGCTCGATCACGACATTGCCCTTGCCGCCCTCGGTGGCCCACAGCCCGAGCGGCGAGTTCGGATCGGCTGCCGGCGCCGGCTGAACTGCGGCAGGCGCCGCGGCAACCGTGACCGGCGCGGGTGCCGGGGCTGGCTGTGGAGCAGGCGCGGTCGCCGCGACCGGCGCCGGCGGCACCGGCATCTGCACGGTCGTGGATGGCGCAGCGGCAGTGGGCGATGCAGGGGCTGGCGCGACCGCGGCTGGCGCGGTGGCGGCGGGCGCCGGCGCGTTGACGACCGGCGGAGCCGCCACGGGCGCCGCGACAGCGGGGGCCGGAGCGCCGGCCGCAGGCGCGCTGCCCGCCGGCGCATCGTCATCGTCGAGCTTGGATGATTTCAGCCCGCTGAGGTCGATGCCGGACACCTGCAGGCAGGACAGCGACTGGCAGTTGCGCGGCACGGTGACGCGGATCTTGTGTCCGTCGAAATTGAACGCGATCGAGCTGCCGGCCTGCGCGGCGCTGCTCGCGATCAGAACGGCTGCTGCGGCCAGATACACGGTCTTCATGAATGAGCTCCCTCGGACGGCGTCGTGAACCTGGAGGGAACTCTTAGACGCGGGTGACGGCGCGATCTGTGACAAGGGTCACAGCCGAAAAGGCAATGCGGCTGGGGCCGCACGCGGCCCACCGCGGCCCGTCAATCGATCGAGGTCGGATCGCAGCGATCAGATCATCCCGACGATGATCGCGCCGACGAATGCAAACACGACATACGTGACCACCATGCTCAGCCGATCGGCAAGGCTCATGGGACCGCTCCCGTTTCGCATCTCGCGCACCTGGCGTGCGCTCGCGCTTGACGCCTGCTCCGCAAAGCGCGCGCCACACATATCCGATCGGCATCGGCAAAAAAGACAGCGCGGTTGTCGCTTCCCCGTAAATGGACTGCCTTTCACGTCACGATGGTTTGCGCGCCGTAAATGGACGGCATTGACAGGTCCTTAAGCAAATTGCCGCAAACCTCTGCATATGACGCGCGGAGTTCGTTTGTATCTCGTCGGCTCCATCGTCCTTGTCTCGCTTGCGGGTTGCGGCCGTGGATTCTTCCAGGAGCGCGAGCCGTGGCGGGCCGAGGCCGAGATCGCCTGCCTGAAATCGGGCGCGGTGAAGGAGAGCGCGGATATCGTCCGCATCAATCCGATCTCCGGCCCCGGCATGTGCGGCGCCGACTATCCGCTGAAGGTGGCGGCGCTCGGCGAAGCGACCACGAGCTATGGCTTCGCCGATGAAAGCCTGCGTCCGCCGGCCGCGATCGGCGGCCAGCCGCGCTGGCCGATCAACCAGCCGCCGCAACGCTACGCCCCGCCCGCGACCTATCAGCCACAGGCGGCGCCGCAGCCCGCCTATCCGTCGTCGAGCGCGGCCTATCCGGGTTCGGCATCGCCGTCTTATGGCGCCCCTCCCGGCGCGCCACTGCAGCTCGAGCCGCCGGTTGGCGAGGACGACGTCAATCAGCCGGCCGACGCGGCCTATTCGCCCTCTGGCGGTCAGCCGGCCGCTCGCACCGCCTATCCGCAGCAGGAACCGCCGCCGCGGCTCGGACCGTCGCGCGATCCGGTCGGCACCGTCGGCCCGGTCGCGGTGAAGCCGACCGCGACGCTCGCCTGTCCGATCGTCTCGGCACTCGACCGCTGGATCGCGGAGTCGGTGCAGCCGGCAGCCCAGCGCTGGTTCGGCACCAAGGTCGTCGAGATCAAGCAGATCTCGGCCTATTCCTGCCGCGGCATGAACGGCAATCCGAGCGCGCACATTTCCGAGCATGCCTTCGGCAACGCGCTCGATATCGCCGCCTTCACGCTCGCCGACGGCCGCCGCATCAGCGTCAAGGACGGCTGGATCGGCCTGCCCGAGGAGCAGGGCTTTCTGCGCGACATCCAGGGCGGGGCGTGCCAGCAGTTCACCACCGTGCTGGCGCCCGGCTCCAACGTCTATCACTACGACCACATCCATGTGGACCTGATGCGCCGCGCCAGCCGCCGCATGATCTGCCAGCCAGCCGCGCAATCCGGCGAGGCGGTGGCGGCACGTGCGCAGCAGCGGCGCTATGGCTACGGCCAGCGCGAGCCCGACGTGACCAGCTCGATCCCGTCGCGCAAGCAGCCGCGCAGCATCGGCCAGCTGATCAACGAGGAAGACGAATTCCGGGACTATTGAGAGGGCGAATAGGGAACAGCGAGTAGCGAATCGGGATCGGGACGATCACCTGCTCGCCATTCGCCATTCGCCATTCCTGTGCGCGGCTGTGGATTTCTTTCGCCGTCAGCCGCGCCTGACCGCGCTCTGTCCCGCCCCGAAACGGAAACCCCGACGTCACGCGCTGCGGATTAGGAGTCCGTTGACCAGTTTTGCCGTCCGCCTTTGGCCGACACTAGACCTGCCACAGTCGCCAGGAACAAGGCGCGCGGGGTTCTGGTTGCTGCCGGATTGGGAGAGGCGGAGATGGCATCGTATCGCATCAAGGCGATTGGGGCGGGCTTCGAGGTCGGCACCGCCGAGCAGGCCGTGCTGGTCTGCCGCTCGCTGAAGACGGCACGCCGCGCCGTCGCCGATGCGCAGCGTCTGGAGCGGATGCCGCCGAAGCCGATTCCCTGGCGCACGCCGCCGGAGAGCGAGACGTCGGCTGGTGGAGCGGAGGATGCCGCGCGCAGCGAGGATGCCGACACCGAGGTTCTCGTCGTGTCGGATGGCCCGCCTCTGTGCTGCTGACTAGATCATGATGCGATTCCACGGAATCGCATCATGATCTCATCTACTTGTTTGAGCATGATCTTTTCGGAAAACCGGTTTCCACTTTTCCGGATCATGCTCTAACCGGCGCGGAAGCGGCAGAACTGGAACTGCTGCGTCGAGTCCCATGGCGTGCGATGCACCTCGGTGCAACTGTCCTCCAGCGTGAAAGCAGGACCCAGCGCAGCGGCCAGTCCGTGGGCGTCGTAGCGGACGACCGGCAGTCCGCTGCACTTCTCCGGACCATCGGACGCGAACGTGCCGATGATGACGGCCCCGCCGGGCACCACGGCCGCGCGCAGGCGGTCGACGTAGGCGGCGCGGTCCTCAGGCGCGGTGAGGAAATGGAAGGCGGCCCGGTCGTGCCAGACCTCGTAGCGCGCGTCCGGCGTCCAGGTGGTGACGTCGGAGGCGATCCACGTCACCCCGGCCGCCGCCGCGCCAAGCCTGCGGCGCGCCGTCGCCAGTGCCGCGTCGGAGATGTCGAGCACGGCGAGCGCGCCGTAGCCGGCCGCGAGCAGCGCATCGACCAGCCGCGATGCGCCGCCACCGATGTCGATGATCCGCGATGTCGGTGTCGCACCGGCCTCGCGGATCATCCGCAGCGACGTCGCCGGGTCGTCCTGGTACCAGCTCACCTCGGTCTCGGCCTTGGTGGTGTAGACGGTCTGCCAATGGGTGGTGCGGTCGGACATGGTTTCGGTCCCGAGGAGAGGCACACATTATAGCACGTGACGGCTCGAACTCTTGCCCAGCCGGCGGTGAGTCCCCTCCCCCTTGCGGGGAGGGGTCGGGGGTGGGGGTCCCCACGCGCTGAACGTTCCATGGGGCACACTTCACGCGTGAACGATTTCACGCGTTCGACTGCGGTCGTTCGACGCGCGCGATGATTCTCCAGTGTTCTTGATAGATCGACTCTCCATCACGAACAGCGGGACTCGTGGTCCCCCACCCCCAACCCCTCCCCGCAAGGGGGAGGGGAGTTCACCGTCCGCGAGGAGAGGGCGTGAGACCTAGCAAGCTCCGCCTCAGAACGTCCCCGCCACCGTCACCCGGAACGTCAGCGGCTCGATCGGGTGCAGCACGCGGTCCATCACGCCAGTCTGGCAGACCTGGGCCGGCACCGGCGTCGCGGGCGGCGACACATAGCAGTCCTTGTAGAGCTGGTCGGTCGGCAGCAGCGAGCCGTAGCCGTAGGAGATCTGGCTGGCCTTGCTGTTGAGCAGGTTCAGCACGTCGAGCTGGATGCGCCAGCCATTGGCGTCGCGGAAGCCGATGCGGCCGTTGAACACGCTGGTCGGGGTGGAGCGGAAGTAGTTGTCCTCCGTCAGCGGCGTGGAGCCGAGATAGCGCCAGCGCAGGCCGCCGAACCAGCCGGTCTTCTCGCCGAGGGTGATGCCGGCCGAGGCGATCATCGCCGGCGCGTTGGGGATGTAGTTGCCGGGCGCATTGCCAAGCTGGGCCTGGGGGTAGCCTGCGAGCGAGGCGTAGACCGCCGCTTGGTCGGTGTTGTCGCCGACGAAGCGCGCATGCGTCATCGCCAGATCGGCGTCGATGTCGATCCACGACGCCGGGCGATAGTGGTTGGTCAGCTCGAAGCCGTAGCGCCGGCTCGGCCGGCTGGCCTCGGTGTTGCCGGCATCGCCGGAGAACAGGATCTCGGAATCCTGGTTGAGCATGAACACGCTCAGCGACGAGTCGAGTCCGGGGACGATGCGCGTGCGCACGCCGACCTCGGCGCCCTTGGTGCGCACCAGAAGGGGCGAGGAGTCGATCCTGGTGCCCGGCGCAGCCGGATCGTCCGTAGTGGTCGCGCCGCGGGCATCGTTGCTGTGCATGCCGTAGCCGGCGCCGACGAAGAACTCGGTCTTGTTGAACGGCCCGATCACCATCCGGAATTTCGGGCTGCCGAGGCCGGCCGCGGCATCGCCGGTGTTGTTGCCGTTGGTCAGCGAATACACGTGGGTCTGATAATAGTCGCCGCGATAGCCGACCGTGGTGCGCAGCCAGTCGGTCCAGCGCACGGTGTTCTCGACATAGAGCCCGACGCTGCCTTCGCCGACCTTGTCGGCGCGAACGACGCCGGTGCTCAAGGGATCGATGTCGGAGAGCAGCACCCGCTGACGCGTATTGGTCAGCGCCAGCGCGATGTCGTCGTAGCGCGTCTGGACGCCGAACGTCGTCTCCATGGGGCGGCCGGCGAAGCTGCCGTTCAAGGTGCGTGACGCATTGGCGCCGAGCATCAGCCGGTCGTCGTGCTGGTGAAACTGGTCGCCATAGGTCGGGTTGTTCAGCGCGTAGGTGAAGTTGTTGTAGAGATCGAGCTGGCTCTTCACCACGTAGGCGTTGGCCTTCCACGAGCCGGCCTCGTCGGTGCCGGCGATGCGGCCGGACAGCGCGAAGCGGTTGGTCTTGCCGCCGTCGGTCGGATCGTATGCGTCGTAGCGGCCGAGATCGCCCGAGGTGATGGCGCGTTCCGGCACCTGGTCGGTCGAGGTCCAGCGGTTCGCATAGGCCATGCCGGTGATCGAGAAGCCGTCGGTCGCCGTGCCCTGCGAATAGCGCATCAGGCCGTTCAGCTTCTTGGCGTCGTCGGGCGTGGTCCAGGGTCCGTCATAGCGGCCGGCCTCGCCGGCGATCAGCAGATGGCCGTCGCCGACATGCACCGAATCCATGCCGAAGAAACGGCGATAGCCGAAGCTGCCCGCCGTCACCTGCGCGATCGCCTTGGGCACGCTGTCGATCAGGCCGATATGGACGCTGCCGGCGGAGGCGAAGTCGCCCTCGTCGGCGAAGTAGGGCCCCTTGCGCACGTCGACACGGCCGATCGTCTCCGGCATCAGCCAGTTGAGATCGGCATAGCCCTGGCCGTGGGCATGGGTGCGCATGTTGACCGGCACGTCATCGACATGGAGTGCGAGGTCGGTGCCGTGGTCGAGATTGTAGCCGCGCAGAAAATACTGGTTGGCTTTGCCTTCGCCGGAGTGCTGCGTGACGATCAGGCCGGGCACCGCTTCCAGCACCTCGCCGGGGCGGGTCGCCGGGCGGGCGTTGATCTCCTCGCCGGATATCACGACCTCGCTCGCCATGCCCTGCGGCCGCGCGGGGCCGGAGCCGACATTGGGCGCGCCGGACGGTGCAGCCGCCGCCGCGGTGGCCGGCGTTACATTCGTCGCCGCACGGGCGGCGCCCGGCTTCGGCCGCTGCGCCTCGCGCCGGACCTGCGGTTTCGGCTTGGCCGCGCGTCGGGGGGCATCGACGTCGACCGTCGGCAGTTCGGCCGGGGCCCGTTCCGGATGGGCGTTTGCCTGCTGCGCCAATGCCGCCATCAGCACGCCAACACTTGCCCCACGCCACTGCATCGTCACGCCCCTCGATCTCGTCATCGGGCGTGCGTCATCATCTGCCGTGAGCCGTCGTTGGCCCGCGACACGCGCACTTGGTTCGCCCTGATGTCGAGTGTTAAAGAACGCTAAGGTGACACCGGTATGATGTCAACGTGAAAACATCATACTCATCGGGTGGATAGGCGCTTGTCGCGCAGCTCAGGGAGACGGGACATGCAGCGCCTGACGATCACGATCGACGACGATCTTCTGGCCGAGGTCGACGCCTTCATGGCCCGGCGTGGCTACGACAACCGCTCGGAGGCGTTTCGCGATCTGCTGCGCAGCGGCCTCGAAACGGCCGATGCCGGCGCCGCCGACAGCCGCCACTGCATCGCGACTCTCAGCTACGTCTACGACCATGCCGCGCGCGAATTGCCGAAGCGCCTGACGCAGGAGGCGCACGACCATTCCGGCCTCGCCCAGGCGACCCTGCACGTCCACATCGACCAGGAGAGCTGCCTCGAGGTCACCGTGCTCAAGGGCGAGCGTCGCGAGGTCAAGGCGTTCGCCGACCACGTCATCGCCGAACGCGGCGTCCGCCACGGCCACGTCGCGATGATGCCGGTCGATCCGGCGCATGACCACGGGCACGCGCATAGTCATAGCCACGCCCATAGTCATAGCCATTCGCATTCCCACACGACCAAGAGCGGTAAGAAGTAGAGCAGAAAGAGATTTGGCACACTGCCGGCCAAATCCTCCAATGTCATGCCCGCCCCCCGGGTCTCGCCTTTGGCGAGCCCGAGGGCAGGCTCCGGCGGGCATCCAGTACGCCATGACGTCGCGTGTCATCACAGCCGCCGCGGAATACTGGATCGCTCGGTCGGGCCGGGCGACGACAGTTGAGGTTTTGGCGCGGAGCCTGCCCACTCTCTGTCAATGCGAGGCGCTCTTGCGCCGAAGCAATCCAGACTCTTCCCGCGCCTCTGACTGCTTCGCTTGTGTTGGCGACAGGGTAGGGTGGGCAAAGGCGCGCCCCCGATGCCGCTGATCATACGTGATGCATCGCGCGCGGTGCCCACCATCCCGCTTTCTCGTGCGCGGGGCGATGGTGGGCACGCGACCGACCTGCAGGCGGCTACTTTGCCCACCCTACAACTGATGTTTCCGATACCCATCAGATGGCCCGCACGGCTGCGCGTGACATCGTCGGGGCGGCGTCGAGCAACTGCTCCGAGCGCTCCCAGAGCCGGCGGGCCAGCGCCCGGTCATGCGCCTGCGGATGCCGTCGGCGAAACACCTAGCGCCTGGTCCGACCGGGACAATGGCAGATAGCGTCAATCCTAGATTCACCATTGGCCACGTGCGGATGCGGCGCGGACGATTTTGCCGGGGCCCAGAGATCATAAAGGCGCTACGGTTGTGACCATGAGCAGCGGCATCCCGACAGGCAAGACTTACCTTGGATTCTGTCTACTATGGACCGGTGTGATCTGCGTCGGTGGGCCGCTCTGCTTTGCGACTCTAGCGGCTGGTCACGTGATTTCTGGCGTCACTGCAATTCTGCTCGCTGGTTATGCGTTTTTCCGACACAGCAGATCGATTGGCCGACGCGCCAAGCGAGCAATTCGTCGACCCTCGTCGGTGCTGAGGCGCATTTTGGACCAGCAGCGAGACGTTGTTGGCGACGACAGTTCTCGTTAAGCAGCGGCTTAGTCAACAGTCTCGTCCCGAAGCGGACATTGTTCATCGCGGCCTTATCGAACGAAACGCAATCCATCTCGCCGCCGACGATCTTTCGAGCCAAACCTTCATACGCTCGCTTACCCAATGGAGCGTATGCTCACGAGCGATGTCCGTGCCCGGATGTCGATCTGCGCGGAAGGAATGTGTGCCCTGGACCTGCAATTCGGGCGTAGGCCGGACGGCGAGAGCCCACAACCGAGGCATCTGCGCCAGAAGAGTGGGGTCGTGGGGGCATCCCAAAATGTAGTCCTCTGGTTCGCCTGTCTCGGGATACGACATCGGCTCATTGGTGTCCGTGCTCCAAGTCTGCCAATCGAGGCGGACGACTTTCCCATACTGAGTCTGCTCGAAGTCAAAGCCAGTCAACTGGCTGCGTTCAAGGTCACGTCGAAATTCGTCGGTGACGATGATGAAGCCGAATGGCTGGGTCATCGGCGGCACATATGGGCCAGTGCGCAAGATGCGGATGATCGGCGGCCCGACGCACTCGGTCGCTTCAACGAGGCCGTTCAAAAGAATATCGCCGTAGTCACCCCAGGGAGATCCGACGGATTCCATAGCGAAGAACTTTGACATGGTAGGCCCAGGATGCGCGGCTGCCGAGCTTCGATTGCCCCAATCCGCAACCGCTTGCAAGGTCGGCTCGCGACCCTTCTCGGACGCTAGGCTCCTTCCGCGGATACGGCGCCGAGGTATCGTCGCCCGCTGCTGCTGCGGTCGCGCGCGGTTAAAGCCGGCTGCGCGCAGAATTCGATTTCGTTTGCCCGATCAAACTGATTTGCCCTGTCCAGTCCCTCGCGCAAAAATTTTGATCTTCCATTTTTCCGAATTTCATGGTTGTCTACCGCCATCCCGCCTCGATCGAAGAGGGACGTTTCGCGGTCGTCACGAGCGTTGGAGGCGGGGAGCGGTGGCCTGTCGGCGCGCAGCGCGCTGAAATCGCGAGCGGACGAACGCGACCGGCAGGACGATGAAGTCGTATGGTCCTGGCGCCCCGATGCTGGCGCCAAGTTGGCGACGATGCCCAGCGCATCGCGCTGATGACGGTGGCTACAAGCCCGGACACCGGGGAGACTACGTATAAGTCGTAAGCCCATCGCGCAGGGAGGGCCGGGTGATCTCGGCTGAACCTGTGGTACCTGCCGCCTGCATTTTTTTGAGCAGGCGGGCCACGGGCGCGGCCAGCGCCCGGCCTTCCCTGCACCCTCCGATCGATTCGAGGGTGGTCCGGACGCCAAGCTCGGACGTCATCCGTCGCGAGAAGGAAAGCGCATGCCCGATGCTGGTGAGAACAGAGCCGCAGATGCCGCCATCCGCGGCCCGTCCTCAGTTCTTGACGCCATAGTGGGCGAGGAACATGCCTACGGCGCTGGCGATGACCTTGTGAACGCGGTCGGGAGAGGGGGCCGGCTCGGCCTGGAAGATGAAGGGCAGGAACAGCGTGGCCTGGCACATCTGCTGGAATTGCGAGGCCGCCAGATGGCAGTCGTCGATGGCGAGCTCGCCGGCGTCGACACGGGCCTGCAGATAGGCCGCCAGCCGGCTGATCGTGCCGTTGAGCACGCACTCGTAGTAGCGGCGGCCGACGTCCGGCATCCGCTCGGCGATCGCCATTACGGTACGGATCGCCGATCCGCCGCCCGGCCGGCAGACCACCGCGATCCAGGCCTTGCCGAACTCGCTGAGCACGGTCGCGGCATCGCGATCCGGGTCGAAGCTGAAATTCGAGGCGCCCCGATGCACGCTCTCCTCTTCGACGATTGCCTCGAACAGGCGGAATTTGTCGGCGAAGTAGACGTACAGCGTGCCCTTGGAGACGCCGGCGACGCGCGCGATCTCGCCCATGCTGGCGCCGTCGAAGCCCATGTCCATGAACACCTTGCGGGCGCCCTCGAGGATTTGCCGACGCTTCGAGGAATCGTCGTCCGTCGTCGCCTGGGTGGTGTTGTGGTACGGCTCAATCATTGGTTTAGGCTGTTCCCGAAGATTTGGCCGGTGCCAACGTCACAAAAGCATCTGCGCGGATATGTTGCGGTAGCGAAGATATAGATTGACCGAACGGTTCGGTCAATGGTAGATGTGGATTGACCGAACGGTTCGGTCGGGATTTTCGATTTTCGGGGCCTGAGCGGCCCCGCTGTCATGGGTGGGAGTCTCTGATGGCCGCTGCGAGAGATCAGGCTGTGCGGGCGCGCCGTCCGGACGCTGAGGAAACGCTGGAACAGACGAGGTCTGAGCCGGTCCGGCCGCAGGCCAGCGACGCGGCACAGCGCAAGCCGGTTGATGCCAAGCCGGCTGACCCGAAGGCCGACGTCAGCACCGAGGCGCCGCTTGAACGGCCGGCGCCGGCCGGCGCTCCCACGGGCGCGAAGCCGCAAGCCGCGCCCGCCGCCGCTCCGAAATCCGGCAAACGCAAGCGCGTGCTGGCGGGCATCGGCGTACTGCTCGCGCTAGCCGCCGCCGGCTATGCCACGCACTATTATCTGGTCGGCCGCTTCATGGTCTCGACCGACGATTCCTACGTCCGCGCCAACAACACCATGCTGGGCGCGCGCGTCTCCGGGCACATCCAGGAGATCGTGCCGCGGGACAATTCGGTGGTTCGCAAGGGCGACGTGATCTTCCGCATCGACGACGGCGACTACAAGATCGCGGTCGACGCCGCCCGCACCAAGATCGCCACGCAGGAGGCGACGATCGCGCGCATCGGTCGCCAGGTCGCCGCACAGCAGAGTGCCGCCGAGCAGGCGCAGGCCAATCTCACCTCATCCGAAGCCGCGATGAAGCGCGCCGGGCTCGACTATGAGCGCCAGCAGGCGCTGAGCAGCAAGGGTTTTGCCTCGCATGCGACCTTCGAGCAGTCGGAAGCCGCGCGCGACCAGGGCATGGCGGCGGTCCGCGCCGCCCGTGCCGCGTACGACGCCGCGCGCGACAATGTCGAGGTGACGAAGGCGCAGCAGGTCGAGGCCCAGGCGCAGCTCGCCGAGCTGAAGACATCGCTTGCCAAGGCCGAGCGCGATCTCGAATTCGCCACCGTGCGCGCGCCGGTCGACGGCACCTTCTCCAACCGTCTCGTCAACACCGGCGACTTCGTCGCGGTCGGCCAGCGGCTCGGCAACGTCGTGCCGCTCGACGACGTCTTCATCGACGCGAACTTCAAGGAAACCCAGCTCAGGCGCATCCGTCCGGGCCAGCCGGTCACGATCAAGGTCGACGCCTATGGCGCGCGCGGCTTCAAGGGCGTGGTCGACAGCATCTCGCCGGCCTCGGGCTCGGTGTTCACCCTGCTGCCGCCGGACAACGCCACCGGCAACTTCACCAAGATCGTGCAGCGCCTGCCCGTGCGCATCCGCGTGCCGAAGGAGGTTGCGCGGCAGAACCTGCTGCGCGCCGGCATGTCGGTCTACGTCACCGTCGACACCACCGACGGCGCCAAGGATGCCGACAGCGACGGAGATCTCGACGCGCCGGCGACGGTGCAGGGGAAGTAGCGAGGTGATCTAACTGACGCGATTGCATTCGCTGTTGCGTCATCGGAAGTCAGCTCCCTCCCCCCTTGCGGGGGAGGGTTGGGGTGGGGGGTCTCCGGGCGAGACCGCCGTTGGGGACCCCCGCCCCCGACCCCTCCCCGCCTAGCGAAGCTCCGCTTCGCGCGGGGGGAGGGGAGCGCACCTGTGACGCGGCGCGGTCATCGACTCCAGCGGACTCATTAGAACATGGCCACCGCAACGACAGCCGACCCCACTATGAGCGCACCGGCCGCGCCGTCGGACCGCATCGCGCCGCGGCGGCTGATCGCGTTCCTGATCATGGTGTTCGGCATGTTCATGGCGATCCTGGACATCCAGATCGTCTCGGCGTCGCTGAGCGAGATCCAGGCCGGACTGTCGGCGAGCTCCAGCGAAGTGTCGTGGGTGCAGACGGCCTATCTGATCGCCGAGGTGATCGCGATTCCCTTGTCCGGCTTCCTGTCGCGCGCGCTCGGCACGCGGCTGTTGTTCGCGATTTCGGCGGCCGGCTTCACCATTTCGAGCTTCCTGTGCGGCTTCGCCTCGTCGATCGAGCAGATGATCGTGTGGCGCGCGCTGCAGGGCTTCCTCGGCGCCGGCATGATTCCGACCGTGTTCGCCTCGGCCTACACGGTGTTCCCGCGCACCAAATTCCACATCGTCGGTCCCATCATCGGCCTGGTCGCGACGCTGGCGCCGACGGTGGGTCCCACGGTCGGCGGCTACATCACCGACGCGATGTCGTGGCACTGGCTGTTCTTCGTCAACATCGTGCCAGGCATCATCATCACGACAGGCGTGCTGGCGCTGGTGGATTTCGACGAGCCGCATTTCGAGCTGCTCGACCGCTTCGACTGGTGGGGCTTGCTGTTCATGGCCGGCTTCCTCGGCTCGCTGGAATATGTGCTGGAGGAGGGGCCGCAATATGAGTGGCTGCAGGACACGTCGGTCGCGATCTTCGCCGCGGTCTGCGCGGTGTCGGCGGTCGCCTTCTTCTGGCGGGTGCTGACGGCCGACGAGCCGATCGTCGACCTCTTCGCATTCGGCAACCGTAACTTCGCGGTCGGCTGCCTCCTGCAGTTCTGCATCGGCATCGGCCTCTACGGCCTGACCTACATCTATCCGCGCTATCTCGCTGAAGTTCGCGGCTACAGCGCCCTGATGATCGGCGAGACGATGTTCGTCTCCGGCGTCACCATGTTCCTGATGGCGCCGGTGGTCGGCCGCCTGATGCTGAAGATCGACATGCGCCTGATGATCGCGTTCGGCCTCGTGATCTTCGCGATCGGCTCCTACCAGATGACCGGCATCACCCGCGATTACGACTTCTGGGAGCTTTTCCTGCCGCAGGTGCTGCGCGGCGTCGGCATGATGTTCGCGATGGTGCCGACCAACAACATCGCGCTCGGCACGCTGGCGCCGGATCGGGTCAAGAATGCATCCGGCCTGTTCAACCTGATGCGCAATCTCGGCGGCGCCGTCGGCCTTGCCGTGATCAACCAGGTGCTGAACGATCGCACCGACCTGCACATTTCCCGCCTCCACGAGCGCGTCAACTGGGGCAATGCCACCGCGGTCGAGACCCTCAACATGCTGCAGCAGAAGCTGCAGGGCATGGGCGACTCGGCGCTGATGGCGATGAAGCAGCTGTCGCAGATCGTGCATCGCCAGGCCGTCGTGATGGGCTATGGCGATGCGTTCTTCATGCTGACCTGCTTCTACATCGCGCTCAGCTTCATGGTGATGCTGCTCAACAAGCCGAGCTCGCCGATGGCGGGCGGCGGCGACGCACATTGACGTGAGCGGCTCCTGCGCGCGCCGCGGGTTGCCAAATCATACCGTCGATGGTATGGAACAAGAATTGTCGCTCGAACCGGGGAGATTTGCATGACCACATCGCATCTGCAGATCGCATGCACCCGCTCGATGCCTGTTCTGGTGTTCGGCCGCTCGCTTTGAGCACCATCGCTTAACTTCCCAACGCCTGAGTTACTCATCCGCAGACCGCGCGCCGCGTCGCGTCTGCACTATTTGGAGCCGGCTGGCGCTGCGAGCGCGGCCGGATGATGCCATGACCGTCGACGTCTCCGGCCTGAAGGCCGACAAGCGTCCCGCCGCGATCCGCGTCGTGATCCCGTTCGTGACCCGCCACTGGCTGAAGCAGCCACGCATGACGCTCGGCATTGCGTGCGCGCTGCTGGGCGCCACCGCCGCCGATCTGTTCATGCCGCTGTTCTCCGGCCGGCTGGTCGATGCGCTCACCCTGGGCCCAGGCAATGCCGATGCACGGCACAGTGCGCTGGTGGCGTTCGCCGCCATCGTAGCCCTCGGCTTCGCCTCGATCGTGCTGCGATTGTCGGGCCTGCAGCTGATCGTGCCGTTCACCCTGCGCATCATGTCCGACGTGGCGCGCGACGCCTTCGTGCGCGTGCAGCGCTTCTCGACCGACTGGCACGCCAACAGCTTCGCCGGCTCCACGGTGCGCAAGATCACCCGGGGCATGTGGGCGCTCGACCTCTATAACGACACCATCCTGCTGGCGCTGCTGCCGTCGCTCTCGGTGCTGCTGGGCTCGATGGTGCTGCTCGGCCTGCACTGGGGCGCGCTGGGCGGCGTGATCGCCGTCGGCGCGGTGCTGTACGTCGCGATGACCGTCGCGTTCTCGACCCGCTACATCGCCCCGGCCGCACGGATCTCCAACGCCTGGGACACCAAGGTCGGCGGCACGCTGGCGGACGCGCTGAGCTGCAATGCGGTGGTCAAGTCGTTCGGGGCGGAAGCCCGCGAGGACGGCCGGCTGATGCGCGTCGTCAGCCGTTGGAGCCGTCGCGTCAACCGAACCTGGCTGCGCTACAACACGACGGCGGCCGTGCAGCTCGGCGTGCTGCTGTGCCTGCGCTCCTCGGTGATCGGCGGCGCCGTGCTGCTGTGGATGGCGGGCAAGGCCTCGCCAGGCGACGTCACCTATGTGCTGACGAGCTACTACGTCATCCATGCGTATCTGCGTGACGTCGGCATGCACATCAACAACCTGCAGCGCGCGGTCAACGACATGGACGAGCTGGTCGCGATCCACAGCGAGCCGATCGGCATCGTCGATGCCAAGGACGCCAGGCCGATCGCGGTGACCGGTGGGCACATCGTGTTCGATGCGGTGACGTTCCATTATGGCGGCCATCGCACCCCGCTGTACGACCGGCTGTCGGTGGACATCCGGCCGGGCGAGCGGATCGGCCTCGTCGGGCGCTCCGGCTCCGGCAAGACGACCTTCGTCAAGCTGGTGCAGCGGCTCTACGACGTTGGCGGCGGCCGCATCCTCATCGACGGGCAGGACATCGCGCATGCCACGCAGGACTCGCTGCGCAGCCAGATCGCGATCGTGCAGCAGGAGCCGATCCTGTTCCACCGCTCGCTGGCCGAGAACATCGCCTATGGCCGTCCTGGCGCCAGCCAGGCCGAGATCGAGCAGGCGGCGCGGCTCGCCAACGCGCATGAGTTCATCACGCGCCTGCCGAAGGGCTACGGCACGCTGGTCGGCGAGCGCGGCGTCAAGCTGTCGGGCGGCGAGCGGCAGCGGGTCGCGCTGGCGCGGGCGTTCCTGGCGGACGCGCGGGTGCTGATCCTGGACGAGGCGACCTCGAGCCTCGATTCGGAATCCGAGGCGCTGATCCAGGAGGCGATGGAGCGGCTGATGAAGGGCAGGACGGCGATCGTGATCGCGCATCGGCTGGCGACCGTGCGAAGCCTCGACCGCATCCTGGTGTTCGACCGCGGCCGCATCGTCGAGCAGGGCAGCCACGCCACGCTGGTTGGCAGACCCGGCGGACTCTATCGCAGCCTGTTCGAGCGCCAGGCCACCGAGTTCGGTCAGCTCTCGGCCGCCGGTTGACAAAAATGGTGAGGGGCCCGGCGCTGGTGCGCCGAGCCCCTCATGAACATATCAGCCGGCCTGTAAGCCGGGTTCTGTAGGGCACCGTGATGCTTGCGCATGACGATACGTGACGGCCATTCCTCTGGGATCGCGCTTGCGCGCGACCTCGGGCAACCTACCCGGACGGCGAGCCTGACATCGCTCCCGCGGACGTCATCGCCTTGGCATCATCTGCCTTGGCGATTGTCTCCGCGTGGCCGTCCCTATTCGGTTTTGCTCCCGGTGGGGTTTACCATGCCGGTTCCGTTGCCGGCCCCGCGGTGCGCTCTTACCGCACCTTTTCACCCTTACTCGCCTCCCTCGCGGGAGGAAGCGGTTCGTTCTCTGTGGCACTATCCCTGGGGTCGCCCCCGCCGGACGTTATCCGGCACCGCATGTCGATGGAGCCCGGACTTTCCTCCCCGGCGGCCTTTCGGCGCCTGCCGGAGCGGCCGTCCGGCCGACTGACGCAGCTTGAATGGGGCTTCCCGGCCATCAGGTCAAGCCATCGCTGCGCCGGCAAAAATATTATCCTGGGCGTGTCGTTTCGTGAGCGCGCCGTTCGACTGGATGTCGGCGATCCGGCCGAAACAAGGGAGCAAGTTCGATGCAATATCTGTTGATGATCTACCAGAACGAAGTCGACTACGCGAAGATGGAGAAGGAGGCCGAGGGCAAGATGCTGGCGGAGTACCAGACCTTCACCCAGTCGATCATCTCGAGCGGCAATTACAAGGGCGGCGACCGGCTGCAGCCGACGACGACGTCGACGACCGTGCGGGTGCGCGACGGCAAGATCCTCACCACCGACGGTCCGTTCGCCGAGACCCGCGAGCAGCTCGGCGGCTACTACATGATCGAGGCCAAGAATCTCGACGAGGCGATCGGGATTGCCGCGCGGATTCCCGGCGCCCGTTTTGGCTCGATCGAGGTGCGGCCGGTCTGGCAATATAATCATTGAGACCGGTGCGGTTCGCGGCCGAGAAGGGTCACCGATGACGCTTGATGCGATCGACAAGGTGTTCCGCGATGAGGCCGGCCGCGCACTCGCGACCTTGATCCGGCTCGTCGGTGACTTCGATCTGGCCGAGGACGTGCTGCAGGATGCGTTCGCTGCGGCGCTGCTCAAATGGCGGGGGTCCGACGCCCCCGCCAACCCGCGGGCGTGGCTGGTCAATGTCGCCCGCAACAAGGCGATCGACCGGATCCGGCGGCGGAGCAATTTTCGCGACAAGGAGGCGGAGATCGTTCACGCCATCGAGCGTGATGCCGCCAACGACGACGCCGACGCGCCGGCCGATCTCGACGACGACATGCTGCGGCTGATCTTCACCTGCTGCCATCCGTCGTTCGCGCCGGAGGTCCAGGTGGCGCTGACGCTGCGCACGGTCTGCGGCCTCACCACCGCCGAGGTCGCCCGCGCACTTGTCACCGGCGAGGAGGCGATGGCGCAGCGCCTGGTGCGCGCCAAGCAGAAGATCCGCCTCGCCGGGATTCCCTACGAGGTGCCGGGACGCGATGCGCTCGAGGAGCGGCTGCGCGGCGTCCTGACCGTGATCTATCTGGTGTTCACCGAGGGCTATCTCGCGACCTCAGGCACCGAGCTGATTCGCGAGGATCTCGCGCGCGAGGCGATCCGGCTGTGTCGCCTGCTGCTTGGCTTGATGCCGGAGGCGCGCGACATCAAGGGCCTGCTCGCGTTGATGCTGCTGCACGATGCGCGGCGCGCCGGCCGTACCAATGCGGCGGGCGACATCGTCCTGCTGGAGGAGCAGGACCGCTCGCTGTGGAATCGTGAGCAGATCGCCGAAGGGCTTGGGCTGGTCGAACAGGCCCTGGGCATGAAGGGGCTCCCGCAGCCCTATACGGTCCAGGCAGCGATTGCCGCGCTTCATGCTCAGGCCTCCAGCTACGCTGAAACGGATTGGCGGCAGATCGTGGGGCTCTACGAGGTTCTGCTGCGGATCGCGCCATCGCCTGTGATCGAGCTCAATCATGCGGCCGCTGTCTCGATGGTCGACGGCCCGGCGCGGGCGCTGGCACTGGTCGATGCGCTGGCCGCGCGCGGCGGATTGAAGCAGTACGATCTGCTGCCGGCGGTGCGGGCAGACCTTCTGCGGCGGCTCGGTCGGCGCGACGAGGCGCGCGCTGCTTACCGCGAGGCGAGCGCAGCCACGCAGCTCGCGCCGCTCAAGCGTCTCTATGCACGGCGGCTCGGCGAGCTCGACGTGGAGGCCTGACGTGTCAGACGCGCGGCGCCTGATCCTCGGCCGGCAGGCTCGTCAGCAGCGCATGCAACGTCC
This sequence comes from Bradyrhizobium sp. HKCCYLRH1030, assembly GCF_051168395.1. Lineage (NCBI taxonomy): Bacteria > Pseudomonadati > Pseudomonadota > Alphaproteobacteria > Hyphomicrobiales > Nitrobacteraceae > Bradyrhizobium > Bradyrhizobium sp. HKCCYLRH1030. Next base: position 323,046 of record NZ_JBNPUY010000005.1, read on the forward strand.
ACAAGGTCGAGCGGTCGGCGATGCCGTCGATCTTTTCGGGGCGGAAGTGCCGCTGGAACGCGGTGACGACATCCATGGTGATGCCGTCGAATTTACCCGTGATCGGCACGCCATAGCCGTATTTGGCGAGCGCCTTCTGCAAGCCCTTGACGTCGTCGCCGATGCTGCCGAGCTTTAGCGTCTCGCCCTTGGTGATCGCCGCCGGCTGCACCCAGTGGCCCACGCCCGAATTCGCCAGCGAATGCCACGGGAATTTCTCACCCGGATCCTTCTTGCGCGCGGGTGCCACGTCGGAATGCCCGAGCACGCGATGCGCCGGGACATTGCGGCGGAGCATGATGCCCCGGCACAGCGCGATGACCGCCGCGATCTGCCGCGGTGGGAAATCCGGATAGCCCCAATCGTGGCCGCGATTGACGATCTCTATGCCGATCGAGCAGGAATTGATGTCCTCCTCGCCGTCCCATGACGAGAGACCCGCGTGCCAAGCGCGCAAGGCCTCCGGCACGCACTGGACGATGCGTCCGTCCTCGAGCACGACGTAATGCGCGGAGACCTCGCTGCCGGCGGTGCACAGCTTGGTGATTGCCCCTTCGACATCCGGCATGCCGGTGTAATGAAGAATGATCATGTCCGGCTGGCGCCCACCCTTGCGCTCGCCGAAATTGGCCGACGGGATCACGTCGGAGACAACCGACGAGTCCGGCGTGAAGACCGGCAGGTTGGAAACGCCTTTGGGGATCTGCAGCGCACGAGGACGCTTCGATTCCGGCTTGTCGGAGGGACTTGGCATGAACGACTCGAAGCGGACGGCGGCGGCGGCTCAAACCGGATATGGGCAGGCACTACTCTTTTACATGACCCAGCCGCAATCGAAATCGCATGCGAGCCCTCGCTATTGAGCGGACCGTTGTATCGCGATCGCCGGTCCGCCGAACGGCACGGCGGCGAGCAGGACGAAAGGTCTACCGGGCAGCTCCGCCTCGCGGTCCAAGTGCCCAACATCCGCCACAGACCATCAACGGTTTGTTAACGCTAAACGCCGTTACTGAGTGGTGAAGAGCCAAGCCGGCTTTCGGGACGGCAAGCCGCCACGATGCAAGGTCCTGCACGGCAGATCACGATCGAAAGCGGTTCCGGGGCGCTCCGGCGCCGCGCGATCGCTGTCGGATCGAGGATCTCGACATGGCCGGATCGTGCTGCTGATGTCGTGACGGCGCGACGGATGACGGAGCGTCCCGGGAGATGGCTTGGCGAATTGACGGGGCGCGAGGATCGAGGGCGCGATGGGCTCGCTGCCAACCAAAGTCAGTCTGAAGCAACGGCGCGCGTGCGGAGCGGCCGGGTGAGCACGGCTGACCAGCGACACATCCCGGTGCTCGGCCCCGAAGCGGTCGAGATGCTGGCGCCACGTGGCGGCGGAACCTACGTCGATGCGACCTTTGGCGCCGGTGGCTATACGCGCCTGATCCTGGCAACGGCGGGAACACACGTCATCGGGATCGATCGCGACAGCACCGCAATCGCCGGCGGCGCAGGTCTCCTCACTGAGGCGGGCGGTCGCCTGACACTGGTCGAGAACCGTTTCTCGGCATTGGCCGACATCTGTGCATCGCGAGGCCTTGCGCATGTCGATGGCATCGTGATGGATGTCGGCGTCTCCTCGATGCAGCTCGACTCCGCCGCGCGCGGCTTCTCGTTCAGGTTCGACGGCCCGCTCGACATGCGGATGGGCGGCACGGGACCGACGGCCGCCGATGTCGTCGCCAACGCTGCCGAGCGCGCTTTGGCCGACGTCATCTACATCTTTGGCGAAGAGCGGCACTCCCGCGCCGTGGCGCGGGCCATCGTCGCCGCGCGCAAGGAACAGCCGATCACGACGACGCGGCAACTCGCCGACATCGTCGCGCGCGTGGTGAGATCCAAGCCTGGCGACATCCATCCGGCGACGCGCACGTTCCAGGCGCTGCGGATTCTCGTCAACGAGGAGCTGGACGAGCTCGAACAGGCGCTGTCGGCAGCGGAGCGCGTGCTGGCGCCGGGCGGCCGGCTGGCGGTCGTCTCGTTCCATTCGCTCGAGGACCGCATCGTCAAGACGTTCCTCGCCGAGCGCAGCAGGACCGGCGGCGGCTCGCGCCATCTGCCCGAGATCGCGCAGGAGGCACCGAGCTTCCAGTTGCTCAACCGCAAGCCGGTCGTGGCAGCGGAGGCTGAGACCGAAGCCAATCCGCGGGCGCGGTCCGCCAAGCTGCGCGGTGCCGAGCGCACGGCCGCGCCGGCGCACGCTTCGGCATCCTCGTCGCCCTGGCCGCGGCTGGCCGATGTCCTGCGAGGAGGGTGACCGATGCGCCTCCTGCATCTCGTCGTGATCTGCTCGCTGATCTTCGCGGCGGCCTATGTCTATCGCATCAAGATGGACTCCACGGCGCGGGTCGAGCGCGTGCTGCAATTGCGCGCCGAGATCCGCGAGCAGCGCGAGGCCATCGCGGTGTTGCGCGCGGAATGGGCCAAGCTCGACGCGCCGCTGCGGCTGCAAGGGCTGGTCGAGCGGCATCTGCCGCTGAAGCCGCTCAACGCCACACAATACGACAGCCTGAAGAATCTGCCGGAGCGGCCGCCGCGATTTGCGCGACCGGACAATCCGGATCCGATCGGATCGATGATCGATGCGATCGACGCGATCAACGAAGAGCCCCCCGTGACCGGGTCGGTGCGTCGCCCGGAGGATCAGCAATGACCGATCAGCTTCGGCCCGACGTCAAGCCGCAGGAACCCTGGCGGCAACGTCTGGTGCGCACGCTGCTGTATGGGCGCGATGTCGATCGGACTGCCAAGGCGCGCGCGCGAGTCGGCCTCGCGATCATTGCCTTTGCTGCCGTCTACGCGGTCATCGGCGGCCGCCTCGTGATGTTCGCGATCGGCTCGGATGGTCCGAGCGCGCGGCGCGCCGCGCAGCAGGACGCCATCGCCACCGCGCGCCCCGATATCGTCGACCGCAATGGCGCCGTTCTCGCCACCGACGTGAAGACGCCGAGCCTGTTCGCCGAGCCGCGTCGCCTCATCGACAAGGACGAGGCAATCGAGCTTCTGACGGCGACCTTGCCGGATCTCGATACGGGCGAGGTCCGCGACCGACTGCTGTCGCGCAAGGGTTTCGTCTGGTTGAAGCGCGAGATGACGCCGAAGCAGCAGCAGGACATTCATCGCCTCGGCCTGCCGGGCATCGGCTTCCTGCGCGAGAACAAGCGCGTCTATCCGACCGGAAACGAGGTGGCCCATCTGATCGGCCTGGTGAACATCGACAACCAGGGCATCGCCGGGATGGAGAAGTGGCTCGACAATCAGGGCCTTGCCGACCTGCATCGCGCGGGCTTCGCCACCGATCGCCTGCAGCGCCCAATCGAGCTCTCGGTCGATCTGCGCGTCGAGCACGCGCTGCGCGACGAACTGCTCAAGGCCAAGGACAAGTTCAAGGCCAAGGCAGCTTCCGGTCTCGTCGTCAATGTCAGGACAGGCGAGATCATCGCCATGGTGTCGCTGCCGGATTTTGATCCCAACAACCCGAAGGAAGCGCACGATCCCGACCGGATCAACCGCCTGACCACGGGCGTGTACGAGATGGGCTCGACCTTCAAGGCGTTCACCCTGGCAATGGCGCTCGACACCGGCAAATATGATCTCAATTCGCTGTGGGATGCACGCGGGCCGCTGCACTACGGCAAGTTCGCGATTCATGACGACGAGCCGAAGGGCCGCTTCCTCAACATGAAGGAAGTGTTCTACTTCTCGTCCAACGTCGGCGCCGCCAGGATCGCGTTGACGCAGGGCGTGGAAGCGCACAAGGCGTTCCTGCGCAAGATGGGCCAGTTCGACCGGTTGCGCACCGAGCTGCCTGAGAGCGCCTCGCCGATCCTGCCCAAGCGCTGGGGCGAATTGAACACGGTCACGATCGCGTTCGGTCACGGCATGGCGGTGGCGCCGCTGCAGGGCGTGATGGGCGTCAGTGCGCTGGTCAATGGCGGCTATCTGATCCCGCCGACTTTCATGAAGCGCACCGAGGCAGAGGCGATGCAGGTCGCCAAGCGCGTGATCAAGCCGGAGACCTCGGAGAAGATGCGGTATCTGATGCGTCTGAACGCCGAGGTCGGCACCGCGCGCAAGGCCGACGTGAAGGGCTACTACATCGGCGGCAAGACCGGCACCGCCGAGAAGGTGATCAACGGCCGCTACGCCAAGAAGAAGGTGCTGACCCTCTTCACTGCCGTGATCCCGGCGGACAAGCCAAAATACCAGCTCCTGATCATGCTGGACGAGCCGCAGCCGTTGAAGGAAACCTATGGCTTCATCACCTCGGGCTGGAACGCGGTGCCGACCGCTGGCAACGTGATCTCCCGGATCGGGCCGCTGCTGGGAATTGAGCCCCGTTTCGACCTCCCGCCGTCCGACCGCCAAATTCTTGCGGCATCGCGGCTGACACAGTAAGCCGTCGTCGAATCGCAGGCTTTGGAGCTGCCGCCATCCCGGGCGGGGCCAGGACTGGCACGGAACCAGGATGAAACTTCACGACCTCCTGGGCGATCAGGCGACGCTCGACGCTCCCATCGCCGCAGTCGAGATATCCGGCCTCGCCGTCGACAGCCGAGCCGTGCGGCCCGGCGACCTGTTTTTTGCACTCTCCGGCACCAAGACCGATGGCTCCCGCTTTATTGCGGCGGCAATCGCGGCCGGTGCGGTCGCCGTGGCCGGCGCGGCGGGCCCCGGAACAGGGCTGGCCGTTCCATTCATCGCGCTGCCGAACCCGCGGCGGGCACTCGCGCTCGCCTCGTCCCGGTTCTATCCGCGGCAGCCGGCGACGATTGCCGCCGTCACCGGCACCAGCGGCAAGACGTCGGTCGCGGCCTTCACGCGCCAGATCTGGCAGCGCCTGGGCCACAGCTCGGCCAGCATCGGCACCGTCGGGCTGGTGTCGGACAAGCGCACCGTCTATGGCTCGCTGACGACGCCGGATCCGATCGCGCTGCATCGGCAGATCGACGAGATCACGCAGGATGGCGTCACCCATCTGGCGTTCGAGGCTTCGTCGCATGGGCTCGATCAATTCAGGCTCGACGGCGTCAGGGTCTCGGCCGGCGGATTCACCAACCTGTCGCGCGACCACATGGACTACCATCCGGACCTCGCGCACTACCTCAACGCCAAGCTGAGACTGTTCCGCGATCTCGTGCCGCCGGGCGGCCCTGCGGTGATCTCGGCCGATCATGAGTGCTCGCCGGAGGTCATCGCCGCGGCGCAGACACGCGGTCTTCGCCTGATGACGGTGGGAACGCATGGCGACGGTGCAGGCGAGGGCATTCGCCTCGTGGCCGTTGCAATCGACGGCTTCGCGCAGCAGCTCCAGATCCAGCATTGCGGCCGCATGCACGCGGTCCGCCTGCCGCTGGTCGGCGCGTTTCAGATCGAGAACGCGCTGGTCGCGGCGGGCCTCGCGATCGGCACCGGCAGCGATCCGCAAGCGGTGTTCGAATCGCTCGAGCAGCTCGAGGGCGCCAAGGGCCGGCTCGAGCTGGTCGGCGAGCACAATGGCGCACCCATTTTCATCGACTACGCGCACAAGCCGGATGCGCTCGCCAAGGCGCTGCATGCGCTGCGGCCCTATGCTCCGCGAAAGCTCGTCGTCGTGTTCGGCGCCGGCGGCGACCGTGACACCGGCAAGCGCCCCTTGATGGGCGCGATCGCCGCCGAAGAGGCCGACAGTGTCATCATCACCGATGACAATCCGCGCAGCGAGGATCCGGCTGCGATCCGCGCCGCGATCCTGGCCGCCGCGCCCGGTGCGCGCGAGATCGGCGACCGAACGGAGGCAATCCGCGTCGCGATCGGCGAGCTGCAGCCCGGCGATGCGCTCGTGATCGCCGGCAAGGGCCATGAGACCGGACAGATCATCGGCAGCACTATTCTGCATTTCAGCGATCATGAAGCGGTCGCGGACGCGTTGGCAGCGAGGACATCATGACGAAGGCGCTGTGGACCGTGGCAGAGGCGGCGCGCGCGCTCGGCCTCGCCGGCGACTACCCGGAGACCCCGATCGACTTCGTCACGCAGGACAGTCGCGCGGTGAAGCCCGGCAGCCTGTTCGTGGCACTGAGTGGCACACCGAGTGGCGGCTTCGTATCGAGCTTCGCCTCCAGCCGCGACGGCTGGGAGTTCGCGGCGAATGCCGAAGCGGCCGGCGCGGTGGCGATGATCGTTCCCCACAGGATCGATGGGATCACGGTGCCGCAGCTCGTGGTGCCGGACACGCTGATCGACGGGCTGTGGGCGCTGGCGCGCGCCGCGCGGGCGCGCTTCCATGGCCCGGTGATCGGGTTGACCGGCAGCGCCGGCAAGACCTCGACCAAGGAGTTCATCGCCGCCTATCCCGGTGCGTCTGCGAGTCCGTCGAGCTTCAACAATTTCTGGGGCGTACCGCTGACGCTGTGCAACGCCGATCCCTCCGCTTCGGTGTGGGTCGTCGAGATGGGCATGAATCAAAAAGGCGAGATCGCGCGGCTGACGGAGCTGTCGCAGCCGACGGTGGCGCTGGTCGTGAATGTGCAGCCGGTGCATCTGGAGAAGCTCGGCAGCCTGGAAGCGATCAGGAAAGAAAAGGTCTCGATCGCGCTTGGGCTGCCGGATGACGGCGTCCTCGTGTTGCCGGCCGATCTCGCAGCACCGGAATGGACCGGCAAGGTGATCCGCTTCGGTGGCGGCGCTGACGTTCGCGAGCTCTCGCACGACTCGCGCGGCGAGACCTGGGATGTGAGCGCCGACATCGCCGGTCGCCGCGTCGCCTTCACGCTGACGCCGGGTGCGCCGCATCGCCTGCACAATGCGCTGGCGGCACTCGCCTCCATTGCAGCGGCCGGGCTCGATCCAGCGCTGCTCGCGCCGACGCTCGGCGATGTCGGCATCATGACCGGCCGTGGCGTCGAGCAGAGCGTCGGCGACATTGTTCTGATCGACGACAGCTTCAATGGCAACCCGGCCAGCATGGCGGCGGCGCTCGACAGTCTGCAGGCGCGACCGGTGCGGGGACGGCGGATCGCCATCATCGGCGACATGCTCGAGCTCGGCGACGAGGCGCCGGCCTATCATCAGGGGATGGTCGCTCATCTCGCGGGGGTCGACGGCGTCTATTGCGTCGGTCCGCTGATGCGTCACCTGTTCGACAGCCTGCCTCACGCGAAGCGGCTCGGCTGGCATGAGGATCCGGTGACTCTGGATCCCGGTCGGGTCGCGGCGCTGCTTGCGCCGGGCGACGTCGTCGTCATCAAGGGCAGCAAGAAGATCTTCTGGGTCAACAAGTTCGTGTCGAAGCTCGCCGCGGCGCTGCAGCGGCCCACTTGAAAATCGGGCGATATCGCGGCGCGGCAGAAGGATATTTTCCACTGGTGGTCGAAGCGGTCATGCCGGATGGGTCATTCCGCCGGGCTATGATTCGCACCCGGCCCCGATCATGGTTAAAAGAGGCTGGACCGGATTCGCGGGCGAATTCGTGTTCGCGGTCTCGGTGAGGCGGCATAGGCGGGTTGGATGTTCTACTGGTTGATCGAGCTGACGAATACGTTTCCGAGCCTGTCCGTCTTTCGCGGATTGCTGAACGTGTTCCGCTACATCACGTTCCGTACGGGCGGCGCCGTCGTCACCGGGGCGCTGTTCGTGTTCCTGTTCGGGCCCTGGATCATCGATCATCTTCGCCTGCGCCAGGGCAAGGGCCAGCCGATCCGCACCGACGGCCCGCAATCGCACATCATCAGCAAGAAGGGCACGCCCACGATGGGCGGCTTGATGATCTTGTCGGGCCTCGTCGTCTCCACCGTGCTGTGGGCCAATCCGCTCAACCCCTATGTTTGGATCGTGCTCGCGGTGACACTCGGCTTCGGCTTCGTCGGCTTCTATGACGATTATCTGAAGGTGACCAAGCAGTCGCATTCCGGCTTTGCCGGCAGACTGCGTCTGCTGATCGAGGCTGCGATCGCTCTGGTCGCCTGTTACGCGCTGGTGCGGCTCGGGCGCGATCCGTCCTCGACCGGGCTTGCCATTCCGTTCTTCAAGGATCTGGTGATCAAGTTCGGCTGGCTCTATGTCATCTTCGGAGCGTTCGTCATCGTCGGCGCCGGCAATGCCGTGAACCTGACCGACGGGCTCGACGGCCTGGCAATCGTGCCGGTGATGATCGCCTCCGCCAGCTTCGGCCTGATCGCCTATCTCGCCGGCAATGCGGTGTTTTCGGACTACCTGCAGATCCATTATGTCGCGGGCACTGGTGAGCTTGCCGTGCTGTGCGGCGCGGTGCTCGGCGCGGGCCTCGGCTTTCTCTGGTTCAACGCCCCGCCGGCGTCGATCTTCATGGGCGACACCGGCTCGCTGGCGCTCGGCGGCATGCTCGGCTCGATCGCGGTCGCGGTGAAGCACGAGATCGTGCTGGCCGTCATCGGCGGGCTGTTCGTGCTGGAGGCGGTGTCGGTGATCGTGCAGGTCGCCTCGTTCAAGCTGACCGGCAAGCGCATCTTCAAGATGGCGCCGATCCATCACCATTTCGAGCAGCTCGGCTGGACCGAGCCGCAGATCGTGATCCGGTTCTGGATCATCTCGGTGATGCTGGCGCTGGTCGGTCTCTCGACGCTGAAGCTGCGCTGACATGATCCCCGTCACCGCATTTGCCGGAAAGACCGTCGCCGTGTTCGGGCTCGGCGGCTCGGGGCTGGCCTCGTGTCATGCCCTGCGGGCCGGCGGCGCCGAAGTGATCGCGGCCGACGACGGCGCCAATCGGATGACGGAAGCGGCGAAGGCGGGTTTCATCACCGCCGATTTGCGCACCGTCTCTTGGGCGAACTTCGCCGCGCTGGTGCTGGCGCCGGGCGTGCCGCTGACCCATCCCGTGCCGCATTGGACCGTATTGAAGGCGCGCGAGGCCGGGGTCGAGGTGATCGGCGACATCGAGCTGTTCTGCCGCGAGCGCAGGCGGCACGCGCCGGATGCGCCGTTCGTCGCGATCACCGGCACCAACGGCAAATCGACCACGACGGCGTTGATCGCGCATCTGATGCGCGTCGCCGGCTACGACACCCAGATGGGCGGTAATATCGGCACCGCGATCCTGTCCCTCGAGCCGCCGCGCATGGGCCGCGTCCACGTCATCGAGATGTCGTCCTACCAGATCGACCTGACACCATCGCTCGATCCGAGCGTCGGCATCCTGCTCAATGTCAGCGAGGATCACATCGACCGGCATGGCACGATCGAGAACTACGCGGCCGTAAAGGAGCGCTTGGTGGCGAGTGTCCAGTCCGAGGGCTCCGCGATCGTCGGCGTCGACGACGGTTTTTCGCGCGCGATCGCCGACCGGCTCGACCGGGCCGGCAAGCGCGTCGTGCGCATCTCGGTGAAGAACCCGCTGGCGGACGGGCTGTATGTCGAGCACGAGACGATTGTGTGCAGTGCAGGCGGGGCCCGCAGCGAGGTCGCCCGGCTTGGCGGCATCGGCTCGCTGCGCGGCCAGCACAATGCTCAGAATGCGGCCTGCGCCGCCGCCGCGGCGCTCGCGATCGGTGTGAAGGAGGACGTGCTGCAGCAGGGGCTGCGCAGCTTCCCGGGCCTGGCGCATCGCATGGAGCAGGTCGGCCGTCGCGGCAACGTGCTGTTCGTGAACGACTCCAAGGGCACCAACGCAGACGCGACCGCGCACGCATTGTCGTCCTTCGCCGACATCTTCTGGATCGCCGGCGGCAAACCGAAGGCCGGCGGCATCACCAGCCTCGCGGGTTTCTTCCCGCGCATCCGCAAGGCCTATCTGATCGGCGAGGCGGCCGCGGAGTTCGCTGGCACGCTGGGCGACAAGGTGCCGCACGACATGTCCGGCACGCTGGAGGTCGCGGTCTCCCAGGCGGCCGCCGATGCGGAGGCCTCGGGATTGAAGGATGTCGTGGTGCTGCTGTCGCCGGCCTGCGCCTCCTTCGATCAGTTCCGCAACTTCGAAATCCGCGGCACGCATTTCCGCGACCTGGTGCAGGCGCTACCGGGCGTGGAGCGGGTGGCCTGAGGCAGCATTGCCAGCGATTTTCTTAACCCTTCGATAACCATCCTGGGTGCCAATGGGCTGACACTCGGCTCAGGTGGACGCCCGATGCTCTCCCGTGAAGAACGCAATCCGCTGTCCGACTGGTGGTGGACGGTCGACAAGCCGCTGCTCGGCTCCATCCTCGCGCTGATGCTGTGCGGGGTGATCCTGTCGCTCGCGGCCAGCCCGCCGGTAGCGACTCGGATCGGGCTCGATCCGTTCCACTTCTTCAACCGCCACGTACTGTTCCTGCTGCCGTCGTTCATCGTGCTGATCGGCGTTTCCTTCCTGTCGCCGCGCCAGATCCGGCGCAGCGCGCTGGTGGTGTTCACGATCGCCATCGTGCTGATCGTGCTTACGCTCGCGATCGGCCCGGAGGTGAAGGGCTCGCGGCGCTGGATCACGCTGATCGGCGTCAACATCCAGGCGTCCGAGGCTGCGAAGCCGGCCTTCGTCGTCGTTTCCGCCTGGCTGTTCTCGGAATCCGCGCGGCGGCCCGACATGCCGGCGACCACGATGGCGTTGGTGCTGCTGCTGATGCTGGTGTCGCTCCTGGTGATGGAGCCGGATTTCGGTCAGACCATGCTGATCCTGATGGTCTGGGGCTCGCTGTTCTTCATCGCCGGCATGCGCATGATCTGGGTTGCGGGCCTCGCGGGCGCCGCCGCCGCCGGCCTGTTCGGCGCCTATCTCTTGGTCCCGCACGTCGCCGGCCGCATCAAGCGCTTCATGAACCCGGCCTCCGGCGACACCTTCCAGGTCGACACCGCGATGGAGGCGTTCTCCAACGGCGGCTGGTTCGGGCTGGGGCCGGGCGAGGGCATCGCCAAGCGCAGCCTGCCGGACAGCCACACCGATTTCGTGTTCGCGGTCGCTGCCGAGGAGTTCGGCATCATCCTGTGCCTGGCGCTGGTCGCGCTGTTTGCGTTCATCGTGATCCGCACGCTGTCGCGCGCCTATGCGACCGAGGATAGCTTTGCGCGCTTCGCGGCCTCGGGCCTCGCGATCCTGTTCGGTATCCAGGCGGCCATCAACATCTCGGTCAATCTGCAGTTGATCCCGGCCAAGGGCATGACCTTGCCCTTCATCTCCTACGGTGGCTCCTCGATCGTGTCGCTGGCCTATGGCGTCGGCATGATGCTGGCGCTGACCCGACAGCGGCCGCGGATGGAGCTCGAGGCCGGCGACGCAGCCGGCGCGCTGCGCAATTACGCTTAGGCTGCTGGCTCGCAATGACGAGACATTGCCTGTAAACAAGCGCGCATGACCTCAACAGCGCCTCTCATTCTGCTCGCGGCCGGCGGCACCGGCGGCCATCTGTTTCCGGCTGAAGCGCTCGGCGTCGAGCTGATCAGGCGCGGCTATCGCGTCCGTCTCGTCACCGACGCGCGCGCGCTGCGCTACAGCGGCCTGTTCACCAAGGACATGATCGACGTGGTGCCGAGCGAGACGGTGCGCAGCCGCTCGCCGGTCGCGCTCGCGCGCACCGCGCTGCTGCTCGGCACCGGCACCATCGCGGCCTTCAACCTGATGCGGCGACTCAAGCCCGCGGCCGTGATCGGCTTCGGCGGCTATCCGACCGTGCCGCCGCTGCTGGCGGCGCGCCTCGCCGGCGTGCCCAGCCTGATCCACGACGCCAATGCCGTGCTCGGCCGCGCCAATCGTTTCCTGTCCGCGCATGTGAAGGCGATTGCGACCTCGTTGCCGGGCGTGCTCGACCGCGATCCCGCGCTGGCCGGCAAGACGACCACGGTCGGCACCCCGATGCGACCTGCAATCCTCGAAGCCGCGGGCGTGCCCTATGTCCCGCCGGAGACCGCCGGGCCGCTGCGGTTGCTCGTCGTCGGCGGCAGCCAGGGCGCGCGCATCATGAGCGACATCGTGCCCGGCGCGATCGAGCGGCTGGAGCCGGCTCTCTGGAGCCGGCTGGTGCTGACCCAGCAGGTGCGCCAGGAGGACATGGCGCGGGTGCGCGCGGTCTATGACCGGCTCAAGATCAATGCCGATCTGCAACCCTTCTTCACCGACCTGCCGGCGCGGCTCGCCGCCAATCACCTCGTGATCTCGCGTTCCGGCGCCGGCACCGTGGCCGAGCTCGCCGCGATCGGCCGGCCCTCGATCCTGGTGCCGCTACCGGGCGCCATCGACCAGGACCAGTTCGCGAATGCCGGCGTGCTGGCGGACGCGAGCGCCGCGATCCGGATCGTGCAGAGCGAATTCACCTCCGACAGGCTGGCCTCCGAGATCTCGGCGCTCGCCGCCGAGCCGACGCGTCTCGCCGCGATGGCCCAGGCTGCGCGCACAGCCGGGCGGCTCGATGCCGCGGAACGGCTGGCCGATCTCGTGATCAGGACGGCGGCGCTCTAGTCGCGCAAGCGCACGGTGATCCCATGATGAACCGGAGCTCCGACGATGGCGCTGTCCTGCTTGACGATCATCCGATGCACTTGCGGCGCCATCCGTCCTTTGTGCCTGTGCTCGTCGGATTTTGCGACCAGCTGATTGCGCCGCTGCGCGGTCAACGCCTGATGATCAAGCTGTTCGGTCAGCGCGCTCCGACGGAAATCGCTGCGCACATCGTGATGATGCACATGTCGGCGCGCAAGCCGGTCGAGCGGCCGACCCTGACACGCCTGCAGAGGCGGCTGCCGGGTCCGCGGCAGACGGCGGCGTTCGTCGCGGTGTTGCGCGGTCTGTCGCTGGTGACCGTCGAGCGCGATCCCGAGGATGCTCGTATCCGCTACCTGGTGCCCGGCCCCGTCATCCTCGAGGGGCTGCGAGGCTGGCTTGCCATGCATCTGGATTGCCACGCCCGATTGACGCATGCCGGCGGACTGAGCCTTCGTCTGCAGGATGACGCCGCGTTCTATGCGGAGACGATCCGGCAATGTGCGAGCTGGCTGTGCCGCGACAATCGGCCCCTGACGGGATTTCCCGATCTCGCCTGGACCGACGAGCATGACAGCGGCATCCATCTGGCGCTGATGCTCGTCGCCCGGTCCGCCGTTGGGCGCGAGGCCGTCGCGATTTCGACGGCGGAGCTTGCGACCTCGCTCGGCGTCTCGCGCTCCCATATCCGCAATCTGCTGACGACCATGGAGGGGCGCGGTCTGCTGCGCTTCGCCGACGGGCGCCGGCATCTGATGCTGACGCCGGGTTTCGTGGCCTCCGTGGAGGCCTGGTTCTGCCATCAGGTGTGTTGGCTCGCGGCCGCAGCCGCGCGTGCGGATCGCGTGCTGCGGCCAGCTTGAGCGTCAGATCATGGTGACCCGGCCGGTGCCGATGTCATAGATGCCGCCCACGATCTTCACCTTGCCCTCGGCGACCATGCGGCCGAGAATCGGCTTGGCGGTCGACAGGCGCCGGACGTTGCTGCGCACGTTCTCTGCGGTGGCTTCGGCCAGCAGATCCTGCGGCTTCTTCGCGATCGCAGCCTCGACGCCGGGTTTGAGCGCATTGATCAGTGCGGGCAGGTGGCCTGGCAGCTTGGTGCCGTCCTTGAGTACCTTGATCGTCGCATCGATGGCCCCGCAGCCGCTGTGACCGAGCACCAGGACGAGAGGCGTGCCGAGAAACTTGACGCCATATTCGAGGCTGGCGAGACCGTCGTCGTTGACGAAATTGCCGGCGACCCGGACCACGAACAGCTCACCGGGCGCTTGATCGAACACCAGCTCGGGGGCGACCCGGGAATCGGCGCAGCTCACGATCGCGGCGATCGGGTATTGGGCCGCGGCGCGCGCCGCCCGGCCGGCCGAGAAATCCTTGTTGTCGAGGTTGCCGGCGACGTAGCGCGCGTTGCCATCGACGATGCGCTTCATCGCGTCGTCCGGAGAGATGGCGTTGGGGGGCATCGCGCTGTCGCTCGCCTGCTTGGCTTCCTTGGCAAACGCCGGAAGTGCGCCGACCGCCGCGGCAGCCAGCACTGCGCCGCCGCCAAGCAGCCGGCGCCGGGACAATACGGGAGGGTGCGTTTCACACAGCGAGCACATCGGCGAGGGTTCTCCATCAAAGATTGAAATATGCGTGCCCGGCACGCCGGCCGCCCGCTACTCATGCCACGCGAACTGACGCGGTGAGCGCGCAAAAATTGCAGGTATCCTGTTGGGAGGGGGCAGCGTGTGATCGCGCTTAACAATTTGTGAAGGTGGGGATCGAGCGGGAACTCATGGCCGATCGCGCCGGCTGGGTTGCCAAAATCGGCCAAAATCGGGCGAACGCCTGCGAATTTGGCAATTCTTACGGCCTGGCCGGACTTGTCCAGGTCGGTCATGTCTTGCAAGAAGGGCTGATGATTCGCGGCCGCTCCCTCCCGCCGGGCGCCCGGAACCCTTGAGACGAGATGCCCCCATGAGACTGCCGCGCGAGATCGGACCCATCCACTTCGTCGGGATCGGCGGCATCGGCATGAGCGGTATAGCCGAGGTGCTGTGCAATCTCGGCTATACCGTGCAGGGCTCGGACGCCTCGGACAATGCGAACGTCGCACGCCTGCGCGAGAAGGGCATCACCGTCAGCGTCGGGCACAAGGCCGAGAACATCGCGGGTGCCGACGTCGTCGTCGTCTCGACCGCCATCAAGCGCGACAATCCCGAGCTGATGGCGGCGCGCGCCCAGCGCATTCCCGTCGTCCGGCGTGCCGAGATGCTGGCCGAGCTGATGCGGCTGAAGAGCTGCGTCGCCATCGCCGGCACCCATGGCAAGACCACGACCACCTCGATGGTCGCGGCGCTGCTCGATGCCGGCGGTCTCGATCCGACCGTCATCAATGGCGGCATCATCAATGCCTATGGCACCAACGCGCGGCTTGGCGCCGGCGAATGGATGGTGGTCGAGGCCGACGAGAGCGACGGCACCTTCCTGAAGCTGCCGGCGGATGTCGCGATCGTCACCAATGTCGATCCCGAGCATCTCGATCACTTCAAGACCTTCGAGGCCGTGCAGGACGCCTTCCGCGCCTTCGTCGAGAACGTGCCGTTCTACGGCTTCGCCGTGATGTGCATCGATCATCCGGTGGTGCAAACGCTGGTCGGAAAGATCGAGGACCGCCGCATCATCACCTACGGTGTCAACCCGCAAGCCGATGTCCGCCTTGTCGACCTCGCGCCGATGGGCGGCGGCTCGTCGTTCAAGGTCGTGTTCCGCGACCGCAAGAGCGGTGAGACGCACGAGATTGCCGACATCGCGCTGCCGATGCCAGGCCGGCACAATGCCTCGAACGCAACGGCGGCGATCGCGGTCGCGCGCGAGCTCGGCCTGTCCGACGAGGCCATCCGCAAGGCGATTGCCGGCTTCGGCGGCGTCAAGCGCCGCTTCACCCGCACCGGCGAGTGGAATGGCGTCACCGTGATCGATGACTACGGTCACCATCCGGTCGAGATCGCGGCGGTACTGAAGGCGGCGCGCGAATCCACCAATGGCAAGGTCTTCGCCGTGGTGCAGCCGCATCGCTACACCCGGCTGCAATCGCTGTTCGAGGAGTTCTGCACCTGCTTCAACGACGCCGATGCGGTCGTCGTTGCCGACGTCTATCCGGCCGGCGAGGCGCCGATCGAGGGCATCGATCGCGATCACTTCGTTCTGGGCCTGCGCGCCCACGGCCATCGCGACGTAGTGCCGCTGCCGAAGGCCGCCGATCTCGCCGGCATCGTCAAGGGTCTCGCCAAGCCCGGTGACCTGGTCGTGTGCCTCGGTGCCGGCAACATCACGCAATGGGCCTACGCGCTGCCCGGTGAGTTGAAGGCGCTGGGATGAGGGCTGTGTCGTTGGGCGAGCTGGCAGCTACGCGGCATACTCTGCTCTCTCCCCCCTTGTGGGGGAGAGGTGGAGAGGGGGGGACCACGAGCGCCGGCGCCTGGGGCTCACCCCCCTCCCTGACCCTCCCCCACAAGGGGGGAGGGAACGGAGAGTGCGTGCCGACCCTGACGATGTCGGCGCACGATGTGAGAGCAGCCGCGTGAGTTTCCCCGACATTACGCCCGAGCTCAAAGCCGCAATGCCGGAGCTGCGCGGGCGGCTCCTCGCCAACGAGAGTCTCGCGCCTCTCACCTGGTTTCGCGTCGGCGGACCGGCGCAGGTGCTGTTCACGCCGGCGGATGCTGACGACCTCGCCTACTTCCTCAAGAACCTGTCCAGTGATCTGCCGCTCTACGTCATCGGCGTCGGCTCCAACCTGATCGTGCGCGACGGCGGCGTGCCGGGCGTCGTGATCCGGCTGGCGCCGCGCGCGTTCGGCGAGGTCAAGGCGGAGGGCGACATCGTGACCGCCGGCACTGCCGCGCTCGACAAGCGCGTCGCCGAGATCGCGGCGTCGGCCAATCTCGCGGGCCTGGAATTCCTGTTCGGTATTCCCGGCACGATCGGCGGCGCGCTGCGGATGAATGCCGGCGCCAATGGCGGCGAGACAAAGGACATCCTGGTCGAGGTGATCGCGATTGACCGCCATGGCAAGACGCACCGCTTCGACAATGCCGAGATGAAGTTCACCTATCGCGCGAGCGGCGTCGATCCGTCGCTGATCTTCACGGCAGCGCGCTTCCGCGGCATGCCGTCGGCGCCGGAGGCGATCCGGGCGCGCATGGCCGAGGTGCAGGCGCATCGTGAGACGGCGCAGCCGATCCGCGAGAAGACCGGCGGCTCGACCTTCAAGAATCCGCCGGGACATTCCGCCTGGAAGCTGGTCGATGCCGCAGGCTGCCGCGGTCTCAAGGTCGGCGGCGCCCAGGTTTCAGAAATGCACTGCAACTTCCTGATCAACACCGGCAACGCCACCGCTGACGACATCGAGACTCTCGGCGAGACCGTGCGCGAGCGGGTCAAGGCGAGTTCGGGCATCGAGTTGCAGTGGGAGATCAAGCGGATCGGAGTCAAGGCGAGCTGATCGCCCCCCTGCTCAAGTGACGTCAGCGCAATCGCGACTGCGGTTGTGAGATCAACCGAGAAGACATTGATGCGCACCACGATTTTGTTCGGCGGCTCCAACAAGGAGCGCCTCGTCTCGGTCGCCAGCGCCAAAGCGCTGCATGCCGCGCTGCCCGAGGCTGACCTCTGGTTCTGGGAGGCCGACGACACGGTGCATCAGGCGAGCGGCCCGGCGCTCATGGCTCATGCCAAGCCGTTCGAGGAGCCGTTCACCGCCGATGGTGAGAGTATCGGCACGCTCGCCGAGGCGCTCGATCGCGCCAGGGCCGAGGATCGGGTTCTGGTGCTCGGTCTCCACGGCGGCCGGGCGGAGAATGGCGAGCTTCAACTGATGTGCGAGCTTCGCGGCGTGCCGTTCACCGGCTCGAGCTCGGCCGCCTCGCACCTCGCCTTCGACAAGGTTGCCGCCAAGCGCTTCGCCGTGCTCGGCGGGGTCACAGCGGCCGAGGGCGTCGCGTTCGATGACGCCGAAGCGGCGCTGGCGCGCTACGGCCGGCTGATCGCCAAGCCGGTGAAGGACGGATCGAGTTTTGGGCTGATCTTCGTCAACGCCAGCCAGGACCTCGTTGCCGTCAAAGCGGCGGCCGCGACCGAGGAGTATCTGATCGAGCCGTTCGTCACCGGGACGGAAGCGACCTGCGGCGTGCTCGAACAGGTAGACGGCTCGCTGATCGCGCTGCCGCCGATCGAGATCCTCCCCGCCGACGGCGCCTTCAACTATTTCGCGAAGTACCTCGCCGCGGCGACGAAGGAGATCTGTCCCGGCCGCTTCAGTCCGGAGGTGACGGCCGCGCTGCAGACGGAGGCGATCAAGGCGCATCGCGCGCTGTCCTGCGGCGGCTATTCGCGGACCGACTTCATCGTCTCGGCCAATGGTCCCGTTTATCTCGAGACCAATACGCTGCCCGGGCTGACCGCGGCCTCGCTGTATCCCAAGGCGCTCGCGGCGCAGGGGATCGCTTTTGTCGATTTCCTCAATCAGCAGATCGCCTTGGCGGAGGGGCGCAGCCGTCGATCCGGCGTTCGGTAGGCGCCCCGCAGGAACCCGGCCCGGCGTCTCCCGGTGGTTCCTGTAACCCGTAAAATGCTTAAGAATTCCGGGCAAGGTCCTCATAAATCGGAGAAAAAATTCGTCTCTCCGGACCGATTTTACTTTTTGTTTACCAGGACGTCCGAAGGTTAACGCTGGCGCCTCAGTGGTGCTCGGCTGCCGGGTCGTGACGTCACGCATCGCGACGTCACCAGCCTCCGGCCGGCCGGGAGCGCAGGCGTGGGTCCGCGAGTATCTGCGGGCGCAACAGTTTGATGAGCTCGTGCAATGGATGGTGCAGGACGCCTCGCTCGATCGCAGAGGCCTCAAGCGAACCTGAAAGCCGCTGCCCTTGGCGCGGCAATCCTGCTGCGCGAGTATGTCTCGGCCCGCCTTCCGCGTATCCGCTTCGCGCACGGCGGCACGAAGCAAGGCAGGCGGTCGAGCCGAAGAGATCTGGCGTCGATGCAGGCCGCGCGCGCGCCGATGGTCGAGCGCGAGGCGCCGCCGCGCGTGGTCGAGCTCGTCGAGCGCTATCTGCCGCGCCGGCTCGGCACCGTGGCGACCGTGGTGCTCTTGTTCGGCAGCGTCTGGCTCGGCATCGTCAAGGGCGGCCACGCCCAGGACGTCAGCGCGGCCCTGTCCGACACCCGCAATGCCCTGGCCAATGCGGCCGGCTTCCGCATCACGGCCGTGGCGATCAATGGCCGCAAGCAGCTCACCCAGGACGAGATCCTCGCCGTCGGCGGCGTCACCGGCCGCTCCTCGTTGCTGTTCCTCGATGCCGCCGCGGTGCGCGACAGGCTCAAGGCCAACCCCTGGATCGCCGACGCCACGGTGCAGAAGTTCTTTCCGAACCAGCTCCAGATCGACGTCGTCGAGCGCAAGGCGTTCGCGCTCTGGCAGCAGGAGGGCCGCCTCTCGGTCATCGCCGATGACGGCGCCGTGCTCGAGCAATATGTCTCGCGCCGTTTCCTGACCCTGCCGCTCGTGGTCGGCAAGGGAGCCGAAAGCCGGGCGCGTGATTTCCTGGCGCTGCTCGCCCGCTACCCGCAGGTGCGCGCGGTCACCAAGGCCGCCGTGTTCGTCGGCGAGCGTCGCTGGAACCTGCGGACCAAGGACGGCCTCGATATTCGCCTGCCCGAGCACGATGTCGGTAATGCGCTCGCGACCCTGACCCAGCTCGACCAGGACGACAAGCTGTTCTCGCGCGACATCGTCGCCATCGACTTGCGGCTGTCGGACCGGCTGACGGTGCAACTGTCCGAGGACGCAGCGAAGGCGCACGACGAGCTGTTCAAGGACAAGAAGTCCAAGAAGAAGGCCGGTGACGCATGACCGGCTTCGATCGCCAGACTCCGAAGACGCGCCCGATGGGCCAGAAGCGCACCGCGCTTGTGGCCTCTCTCGATGTCGGCACCAGCAAGATCGCCTGCATGATCGCGCGGCTGAAGCCGGCGCCGCCCAGCGACGCGCTGCGCGGCCGCACCCACACGGTCGAGCTGATCGGCTACAGCCAGATCCAGTCGCGCGGCGTCAAGGCCGGCGCCGTCGTCGATCCCGTCGAATGCGAGCAGGCCGTGCGGCAGGCGGTCGCGCTTGCCGAGCGCATGGCCAAGGTGCGGGTCGAGTCCGTGCTGCTGCCGGTCGCCGGCGGCCGCGTCATGGGCCATCTGATCGAGGCCACCTCGGACATTCGCGGCGGCGCCGTGACCCAGGCCGATGTCAGCCGCGTGACCTCAACCGGCATGCACCACGCCACCGGCGACGGGCGCGCGGTGCTGCATGCCTTGCCCGTCGGCTACACGCTCGATGGCGTGAAGGGCATCCGCGACCCCCGTGGCATGCTGGCGCGGCAGTTCGGCGTCGACATGAACGTGGTCACGACCGACGCCACCGTGGCCAAGAACCTGATGCTCGTGGTGGAGCGTTGCCATCTCAACGTCGAGGCCATGGCGGCAAGCCCGTATGTTGCCGGGTTGTCGGTGCTGACCGACGACGAGGCCGATCTCGGCGCGGCGGTGGTCGAAATGGGGGCCGGCACCACGACGATCGCGATCTATTCCGGCGGCCGCTTCGTCCATGCCTCCGGTTTTGCGCTCGGCGGGCATCACGTGACCATGGATCTTGCGCGCGGACTATCAGCGTGCATTGCAGATGCCGAGCGAATCAAGACGTTATATGGCACGGTGCTGACTGGCGGGTCCGACGCGCGTGAGTTGATGTCTGTTCCGACGGCCGGTGACAACGAGCGGGATGTTCCGCAGATCGTGTCCCGCGCCACCATCGCGAACATCGTCAGGCACCGCGCAGAGGAGATTTTTGAAATGGTCCGCGACCGGCTGAAGGATTCGCCCTTTGCGGCAGAACCCAAGGCGCGCGTCGTCCTTAGCGGAGGCGCCTCCCAGCTGACGGGGCTGGTCGAGCTTGCGACCCGGATCCTCGACCGCCCGGTGCGCGTCGGCCGTCCGCTCGGTTTCGGCCGTCTCCCCAACGAGGCCAAGAACGCCGCCTTCGCGGTGCCCACCGGGCTTCTGGTCTATCCGCAATACGCGCACCTGGAACACGTCGAACCGCGGCATACGCGGCAGGTCGGGACAGGAACCGACGGCTACTTCGGAAAGGTCGGACGATGGCTACGCGAGGGCTTCTGATGACCGGTTTCCACCCCATGCGATTTTCAACAACACCAACCGCGGCCGGCGGCCGGGGCGAACCCACCCGCGCGTGATCGAGAGGCAATCATGGCACTCACTATTACCCCTCCTGATATCCACGAGCTGAAGCCCCGGATCACCGTGTTCGGTGTCGGTGGCGCGGGCGGCAACGCCGTCAACAACATGATCACGGCCGGCCTGCAGGGGGTGGACTTCGTGGTCGCCAATACCGACGCGCAGGCGCTGACCATGTCCAAGGCTCAGCGCATCATCCAGATGGGCACGCAGGTGACCCAAGGCCTCGGCGCCGGCTCGCAGCCGGACGTCGGCGCCGCCGCCGCGCAGGAGGTGATCGACGAGATCCGCGATCATCTCTCGGGCGCCAACATGGTGTTCGTGACCGCCGGCATGGGTGGCGGAACGGGCACCGGTGCAGCTCCGGTCATTGCCAAGACCGCGCGCGAGATGAACATTCTCACCGTGGGCGTCGTCACCAAGCCGTTCCACTTCGAGGGCGCGCGCCGCATGCGCACCGCGGAGTCGGGCATCTCCGAGCTGCACAAGGTCGTCGACACGCTGCTGATCATCCCGAACCAGAACCTGTTCCGGGTCGCCAACGAGAAGACCACCTTCGCCGACGCCTTCGCGATGGCCGACCAGGTGCTCTATTCCGGCGTCGCCTGCATCACCGACCTGATGGTCAAGGAAGGCCTGATCAACCTCGACTTCGCCGACGTCCGCGCTGTCATGCGTGAGATGGGCAAGGCGATGATGGGCACCGGCGAAGCCTCCGGCGACAAGCGCGCGCTCACTGCCGCCGAAGCCGCCATCGCCAACCCGCTGATCGACGATTCGTCGATGAAGGGCGCGCGCGGCCTCCTGATCTCGATCACCGGCGGCAAGGATCTCACGCTGTTCGAGGTCGACGAAGCTGCGACCCGTATCCGCGAGGAGGTCGACCAGGACGCCAACATCATCGTCGGCGCCACCTTCGACGAATCGCTCGACGGGCTGATTCGGGTCTCGGTGGTCGCGACCGGCATCGAGCAGGCGCAGTTCAACCGGAACGTCACGACCTCACAGCCGGCGGCGGCTGTCGCTCCGATTGCCGCCGCCCCGACCGCTGCCGCGGGTCTCCCTGAAAGCCGCCTCGCCGATCTGACTGCGCGCCTGCGCGCCGACAATCAGCGCCTGGCTGAACGCGCCGCCAAGCTCGAGCAGCAGGCGTCGCAGGCTCCGGCCGTCGCCGCCGCGGCGCCCGCGCCGATGGCGCCTGCGCCGCGTCCGGCGCCGAATCTCGAGCGCGACACGCTGGCCGCCGTTGCCGCCGCAATGGCAAGCGAGCCCGCGCCCTCGGCTGCCCCGGCGCCGGCAGCCTCTTATGGCGACGTGACGGTCCGCCCGATTGCGCAGAAGCCGTCCCTGTTCCCGGAGCCCGAGGCGCAGCGCGCGGCTCCGATCGAGCCGGCGGCCCCGCCCGAGACCTTCATTCCCCAGGCCGCTGAGCGGGTTCCGGTCCGCGCGCCGCGCATGCCCAAGTTCGAGGACCTGCCGATGCCGGCCCAGGCCGAGATCCGTCAGGCGAGGGGCGACGAGGGCGACGAGCATCCGCAGAAGACCCGAATGTCGCTGCTGCAGCGTCTCGCCAATGTCGGTCTCGGCCGCCGGGACGAGGACGCCGAGCCGCCGCTGCCGGTGCGGACCGCGGGTCCTGCCATGCCGCAGATGCCGCCCCTGCCGGAACGTAAGCCGCAGCGGAACGTTGCTCAGCAGGTTGCGAGCCACGAATCGCCTGTCTCGGAATATGCCCGCCGTCCCGCGCCGCAGGGTCTGGACGTCCATGGCCGTCCTGCGCCTGTGTCCCCGGCGCCACAGGGAGACGACCATTTGGATATCCCGGCCTTCCTCCGCCGGCAGGCAACCTGAGAATTGTTACAGCCCTGATGGTGCTGAACAGGCCCGGCTCGCGAGAGCCGGGCCTTTTCCATGGGCCGCCGGGGCTCCGTGATTGCCGTTCAACTAACTGATTTTAAATGATTAATTATTCTTTCGGTGTTTAGATCGGGAACCGGGAGGGTTAAGGCCTCGTTCCAGTTTGGTTAAGGGTTGGCGCGAATACGGCAGAGATGGGGTAACAATCCGTAAAGAAGCGTGAGTTGGCGCTCTTTGGGGCTCTCGTTAAGTTCTGCCGTGACTTGGGGATGCCTGAAAGTGAGTCGGTTCGCGAGGGGCGGGCTGACGAGGGATCAGGCGGGGTCTTGGGCGATCGTCGATGAAATTCAGCCGGCAAACAACGCTTCGTTCGCAAGCCACCGTCACCGGTGTAGGCGTCCACTCTGGCGCGCCTGTCAGCCTGACGATCGGGCCTGCGCCGATCGATGCGGGGATCGTGTTCCTCCGCACCGGCCTCGATGGCGCCGACCGCGAGGTCCAGGCGTCCTTCGGCTCGGTGATCGCCACCGAGTTGGCGACGGTGCTCGGTGACCGCAACGGTCCGCTGGTGTCCACCGCCGAGCATGTTCTCGCCGCGCTGCGCGGCATGGGTGTCGACAATGCGCTGATCGAGGTCGATGGTCCCGAGGTTCCGATCATGGATGGCAGTGCGGCACCGTTCGTCGCTGCCATCGACCAGGCCGGGATCGTCAATCAGTCGGCTCCGCGGCGCTACATTCAGGTGCTCAAGCCGGTCCAGGTGACCATCGGCGCCTCCACGGGCGAGCTGCGTCCAAACAGCTCCGGCTTCTGGGTCGAAGCCGAAATCGATTTCACCAACCCCGTGATCGGCCGCCAAGCCTATCATTTCGAGCTCAGCCCCGAGCGCTTCCGCCGCGAGATCGCCCGCGCCCGCACCTTCGGCTGCATGAGCGACGTGTCGCGACTGTGGAGCGCCGGCTTCGCGCTCGGTTCGTCCTTCGACAACACGCTTGTGTTCGACGAGGACCGCCTGCTCAATCCCGAAGGTCTGCGCTACGCCGACGAATGCGCCCGCCACAAGGTGCTGGATGCGATCGGCGATCTGGCGCTGGCCGGCCTGCCGATGCTCGGAACCTATCGTTCGGTCCGTGGCGGTCACAAGCTCAACCATGCGGTGCTGACTGCTCTGATGGCGGATCGCACGGCTTGGCGGATCGTCGAAGGCGAGACCGTGCGGCGTCCCCGCGTGGCCGCGGAGGTCGTTGGCGGCATGGTCGGTGGCATGGTTGCGCCGGCCTACGGCCCGGACGTGTCCTGAGCGTCGTCCTGCCGCTCGGCTGATCCGTCGACGGGGTTGCGCGACGCGCGACATTGCCGGGAGCTTTGCTTTCGACTTCGTTCGGTTTTTTCCGGCTGCTTTTTTGTCAATGTTTGTTACTGGCCACGTCTTCTCCGTGGCTGGATCATCGGCATTTCGATGTTTTCCAACGGCTTCTTCAGCGGTAACCATGATGCGTGGCGGCAGCCTCGGTGTTGCCTTAATCCGGGCGGATTGGCTTCCTATGCGGTTGGTTGATGAAGTGTTTTCGGCTAGAGAGGCCGGGGCCGCGTGATGCGTGCCACTGGCGGGGCTCTTCCTTCGCGGTCATGAAGCGACCTTCATGGTGCACGGCGTAGATCAGATCACAGGCATCGGGTTCCAAAGAAGCATGTCGATACAGCGTCTCACGCGCGACCTCCGTCATCCCGCAGCAAGCATCGGCCGGCTCCGGCTCGCCGCGTCGCTGATCCTGCTGGCGCTGCCGTTGAGCGGCTGCGGCACCGGCGGACTCTGGGACAAGTTCCTCGCCAAGGACGACACCTTCGTCGATGAGCCCGCGGACAAGCTCTACAATGAGGGCTTGTACCTGATGAACGAGAAGAAGGACGTCAAAGGCGCGACCAAGAAGTTCGAGGAGGTCGACCGCCAGCATCCTTATTCCGACTGGGCCCGCAAATCGCTGCTGATGTCGGCCTACGCCTCCTATCAGGCCGGCGACTACGATGGCTGCATCGGCGCCGCCACCCGCTACGTGACCCTGCACCCGGGCAGCCCGGACGCGGCCTATGCGCAATACCTGATTGCTGCCTCGCATTACGACCAGATCCCGGACATCAGCCGCGACCAGGGCCGGACCGAGAAGGC
Source organism: Bradyrhizobium sp. HKCCYLRH1030 (assembly GCF_051168395.1). Lineage (NCBI taxonomy): Bacteria > Pseudomonadati > Pseudomonadota > Alphaproteobacteria > Hyphomicrobiales > Nitrobacteraceae > Bradyrhizobium > Bradyrhizobium sp. HKCCYLRH1030. The sequence continues at coordinate 347,852 of NZ_JBNPUY010000005.1, forward strand.
CATCGCCTCCCTCGAAGAGGTGGTGCGTAAATATCCGACCTCCGAATACGCCACCAATGCCAAGGCCAAGATGGAGGGCGCCCGCGACCAGCTCGCCGGCAAGGAAATGGATGTCGGCCGCTATTACATGCAGAAGCGCGACTACACGGCCGCCATCAACCGCTTCAAGGCGGTGGTGACGCAGTATCAGACCACGCGACACGTCGAGGAAGCGCTGTATCGCCTGACCGAGGCCTACATGACGATCGGCATCGTCGGCGAGGCCCAGACCGCGGCGGCCGTGCTCGGGCACAATTTCCCCGACAGCAAGTGGTACAAGGACGCCTACAATCTCGTGAAGTCGGGCGGCGTCGAGCCCGAGGAGAACAAGGGCTCCTACATCTCGCGCGCCTTCAAGAAGCTCGGCCTGGGCTGAGCAATCGGCCGGATCGCTCGTTTGATCTGGCTTTGTTCTATATTCTTGTTTTGTTCTCTATTTGCTGCTAGCATCGAGTCGTTCGCTCAGGGGCGTTCCGCCCCGTTACGAAGGACTTCGGTTCCATGCTGGCGCGACTGTCGATCCGTGACATCGTCCTGATCGAACGACTCGATCTCGAATTCTCCCATGGACTTGCGGTGCTGACCGGCGAGACCGGTGCCGGCAAGTCGATCCTGCTGGACGCCTTCGCTCTCGCGCTCGGCGGTCGCGGCGACGCCAGCCTGGTGCGCCACGGGGCCGACCAGGGGCAGGTCACGGCCGTGTTCGAGATCGGCAAGGATCATCCCGCGGCCAGGATCCTCGCCGCCAACGGCCTGGATGCCAATGGCGAGATGATCCTGCGCCGCGTCCAGTTCGGCGACGGCCGCACCCGCGCCTTCATCAACGACCAGTCGGTCAGCGTGCAGACGCTGAAAGCGATCGGCGCCACCCTGGTCGAGATCCATGGCCAGCATGATGAACGTGCGCTGGTCGATGCCGCCACCCACCGCCGGCTGCTGGATGCCTTTGCGGGCCTGGAGAAGGACGTCGCCGCGGTCGAGGCCCTCTGGGCGGCCCGCCGGACCGCGGTCACGGCGCTCGACGAGCACCGGGCGGGCATGGAGCGCGCGGCCCGCGAGGCCGACTATCTGCGGCATGCCTCGGACGAGCTGAAGAAGCTGGCGCCGAAGGAGGGCGAGGAGACGCAGCTCGCCGCCCGCCGCACGGCCATGATGCAGGGCGAGAAGATCGCAGGCGATCTGCGCGACGCGCAGGATGCGGTCAGCGGCAACCAGTCGCCGATCGCCGCGCTGGCCGCGGCCGTTCGCCGGCTGGAGCGACGCGCGGTCAGCTCGCCCGCGCTGGTCGATCCGGCGGTGAAGGCGATCGATTCGGCGATCAACGCCCTGGAGGAGGCCGATCAGCATCTGACGGTGGCGCTCGCGGCCACCGATTTCGATCCGCTGGAGCTGGAGCGCATCGAGGAGCGGCTGTTCGCGCTGCGCGCGGCTGCGCGCAAATATTCGACGCCGGTGGATGGGCTGGCGGCCTTGGCTGCCAAATATGCCGCGGATGTCGTCCTGATCGATGCCGGCGCCGAGCAGTTGAAGAAGCTGGAGGCGGCGGCGGCAACAGCCGATGCGCGCTATGCCGCGGCGGCGGCCAAGCTGTCGGCGGCGCGGACCAAGTCGGCAGAGAAGCTGAACCGGGCCGTCCATGCCGAACTCGCCCCGCTCAAGCTGGAGCGCGCCAAGTTCATGACCCAGGTCGACAGCGACGCCGAGGCGCCGGGGCCGGAGGGCATCGACCGTGTCGAGTTCTGGGTCCAGACCAATCCGGGCACGCGGCCGGGCCCGATGATGAAGGTCGCCTCGGGCGGCGAGCTGTCGCGGTTCCTGCTGGCGCTCAAGGTCGTGCTGTCCGACCGCGGCTCGGCGCCGACCTTGGTGTTCGACGAGATCGACACGGGTGTTGGCGGCGCGGTCGCGGATGCCATCGGCGCCCGGCTGGCGCGGCTCGCGCACCGGGTTCAGGTGATGGCCGTGACCCATGCGCCGCAGGTCGCGGCCAGGGCGGACCAGCATCTCCTGATTTCCAAGGATGCGCTGGATCGCGGCAAGCGTGTCGTCACCCGGGTCAACACGCTCGCCACCCTGCACCGCCGCGAGGAGATCGCCCGCATGCTGGCCGGCGCCGAGGTCACCGCCGAAGCCCGCGCCGCCGCCGACCGGCTGCTGGAGGCTGCGGCGGCGTAGCTGGAAACGGAGCGGGCCGAACGCTTTGGCTCCGGCGTGCGCATTGTGTACACCGTCGTTTCGGAACGGCCTCCGGGCCGTCCCGCAACGACGAGCAGATCATACGCATGCCCAAGACAGCAAAACCGAAGCAGCCCATCGACGTTGCCGATCTCACCAAGGCCCAGGCCAAGGTGGAATGGAAACGGCTGGCGCTGGAGCTCGAGACCCACGACAGGCTCTATTATCAGGATGACGCGCCGAAGATCTCGGACGCCGCCTATGACGAGCTGCGTCGCCGCTTCAATGCGATCGAGAAGCGTTTCCCTGAGCTCGTCAGCAGCGAGTCTCCGTCGCAGAAGGTCGGCGCGGCGCCCTCCGGCCGGTTCAAGAAGGTGCGGCACGTGGTGCCGATGCTGTCGCTCGACAACGCCTTCGCCGAGGAGGACGTGCGCGACTTCGTCGGCCGCATTGCGCGCTTCCTCAAGCTTGCCGACGATCGCATCGATTTCTCGGCCGAGCCGAAGATCGACGGGCTGTCGATGTCGCTGCGCTACGAGGGCGGCGAGCTGGTCACCGCCGCGACGCGTGGTGACGGCGCCGAGGGTGAGGACGTCACCGCCAACATCCGCACCCTGAAGGACGTGCCGCACAAGCTGCACGGCCGCAACCTGCCCGACATCTGCGAAGTGCGCGGCGAGGTCTACATGACCAAGCAGGCCTTCCTCGCGCTCAACGAGCGCCAGAAGGAAGCGGGCGACACCATCTTCGCCAACCCGCGCAACTCCGCCGCAGGCTCGCTGCGGCAGAAGGATCCGGCCATCACCGCCTCGCGTCCCCTCGGCTTCTTCGCCTATGCCTGGGGTGAAATGAGCGCGATGCCGGCGGAGACGCAGAGCGGCATGATCAAATGGTTCGAGCGCTGCGGCTTCACGACCAATCCGCTCACCAGGCTCTGCCACTCGGTGGAGGAACTGATCGCGTTCCATCGTCACATCGAGGAGCAGCGTGCCGAGCTCGACTACGACATCGACGGGGTCGTCTACAAGGTCGACCGCATCGACTGGCAGGAGCGGCTCGGCTTCGTGTCGCGCACGCCGCGTTGGGGCATCGCGCACAAGTTTCCGGCCGAGCGCGCCATGACCGTGCTCAAGGACATCGAGATCCAGGTCGGCCGCACCGGCTCGTTCACGCCGGTCGGCAAGCTTGAGCCGGTCGGTGTCGGCGGCGTCATCGTGCAGAACGTGACGCTGCACAATGAGGACTACATCAAGGGGATCGGCAACAAGGGCGAGGTTCTGCGCGAGGGCCGCGACATCCGGATCGGCGACACCGTCGTGATCCAGCGCGCCGGCGACGTCATCCCACAGGTGGTCGACGTCCTCATCGACAAGCGGCCGAAGCACGCCAAGGAATTCCATTTCCCCAAGACGTGCCCGTGCCCCCTGCATACCGACGTCGTGCGGGAGGAGATTGCGACCGGCGAGGAGGGCTCGCGCGCCCGCTGCACCGGCGAGTTCGCCTGCCCGTTCCAGAAGATCGAGCACCTCAAGCTGTTCGCCTCGCGCCGCGCTTTCGACATCGACGGCCTGGGCGAGAAGCAGATCCAATTCTTCTTCGACCAGGGCTGGGTCAAGGAGCCCGCCGACATCTTCACGCTGGCCGCGCGCAACGCCAAGCTGAAGCTCGAGGAGATCGAGGGCTATGGCGAGACCTCGGTGCGCAATCTCTTCAATGCCATCGACGCGCGGCGCGAGATCGCGCTGGAGCGCTTCATCTTTGCGCTCGGCATGCGCCATGTCGGCGAGACCACGGCGCTGGCGTTGGCGCGGGGCTACGGCTCCTGGGATGCGTTCCACGAAGCCTGTCTCAAGGTCGCCAACGGCGACGAGGAGGCGATCGCGGAGATGGATGCGCTCGACCAGATCGGCGACACCGTGATCAAGAGCGTCGCCGCCTATTTCGGCGAGGACCACAATCGCGGCATCGTCGAGCGGCTGACGAAAGAGGTGAAGATCCTCGACGCGGAGAAGCCGAAGCGCAATTCGCCGATCGCGACCAAGACCGTGGTGTTCACCGGCACGCTGGAAAAGATGACGCGCGATGAGGCCAAGGCGACCGCCGAGCGGCTCGGCGCGAAGGTCTCGGGCTCGGTGTCGAAGAAGACGGACTACGTCGTCGCCGGTCCCGGCGCGGGATCAAAGCTGAAGGACGCGCAGAAGCACGGCGTGCAGGTGCTCACCGAGGACGAGTGGCTGCAGCTGATCGGGGAGTAGCAGCTCCGCAGTGTTGGTTGCGACAGATGCTGGATGCGACCTCAACAATTGTCATCATCCGCGAAAGCGGATGATCCAGTATTCCAGAGGCATTTGTCATGAAGCCAGGACGCTTCGGCCTGCTGGATTACCCGCCTGCGCGGGTATGACGCCGAGAGTGACGCGCGGTCGTGCAGTCCCTCACGCACCTCCCTCACATTACCCCGGCTTCGTCCTCTTCCGCCGTCTCGATCAGCTCCTTCGTCACCTTCATCTGCGTGCGCGGGACCAGGAAGATCATGCTGCAGGCGCAGGCGAGGGACAGGGTGAGCATCGCTGATGTCAGCGGCAGCGTGCTGCTGAAATGGCCGCCGAGCCAGGCGCCGAGTTGCGACGTCAGCGCGCCCACGCCCATCTGCAGGAAGCCCATCGCGCCGGAGGCGGTGCCCGCCGCGCCCGGCCGGACGCTGATGGCGCCGGCGGCGGAGTTCGCCATCACGGCGGCATTGGCGAACATCAGCAGCATCTGCGTGCCGAACAGCACCGAAGGCACCTGGTTGAAGCCGAACAGGCTCCACGTGAAGTTCAGCGCGGCGCTGGTGAGCTGCAGCCCCAGTCCGAACCAGATCAGCCGATCGAGCGAATGGCGCGGCGCGTAGCGCACGCAGAACAGGTTGCCGACGAAATAGGCGAAGCCGGTGGTCGCAAACCACGCGCCATACTCCGCCGAGGAGCGGCCCATCTGCACCTCGACGATATACGGCCCGCCGCCGGCGAAGGCGAAGATGATCTGCGAGGCCAGCACCTGGCACAGCATGTAGCCGAGGAAGGCGCGGCTCTTCACCAGCATGGCGACGTCGCGGCGGAAGCTCGCGTCTTCGACGCGGGCAGGGCGGGTCTCCGGCAGCGCCATGGTCACGGCGATCGCGATCACGATCGACAGCGTGGCGACGATGTAGAAGATGGCGTGCCAGCCGAACGCGATCTCGATCAGGCCGCCGGTCAGCGGCGACAGCATCTGCGCGATCATCATGACCGCGACGACGAGGCTGATCATCGCGCCGATGCGCTCGCGCGGATAGAGATCGCGGATGATGGCGCGGCTGATCACCATGCCGCTGGCGCTGCCGAGCGCCTGGAAGAAGCGCGCCGCGATGAGCTGGGGCAGGGTGTCGGCGAAGATGCAGCTCACGCTCGCGACGATCGACAGCGCGAGCCCTGCGAGCATCACGGGGCGGCGGCCGAAGCGGTCCGACAGCGGCCCGAGCAGCAGCTGCGAGATCGCGATGCCGGCCATGTAGAACGACACCGTCATCTGCACCACGGAGGCGTCGCGCCCGAACGTGGTCGCGAGCATCGGCAGGGCTGGCACCAGCAGGTATAGCGAGATCGGCGCCAGGCCGGTCATCACGACCAGCAGGACCAGCAGCGTGCGCGAGGGAGCGGCGCGCGGTGGCGCCGCCCCAGGCGGTCTGCTGATCATTCCATGCATGATGCCGCTCAAATCGGGTGAACGCCCCGACTGTAGCGGCCTTCCGCTTCGCGGAAATGCCTGTTTCGGCATGCGCCCATGCGGGCAGCGGGACAGTTCGTAGCTGGACAGTCCGGATGACTACAGTGGCGCAGTCGCCTGATCGAGCCAGCGCTGGTCGCTGTCGTCGAGCGCTGCACGGACGGTTTCCCTGACCCGGGCATGATAGGCGTCGAGCCATGCCCGTTCCTCGGCGGTCAGCATGACGACATCGATCAGGCGGCGGTCGATCGGCGCCAGGGTCAGCGCCTCGAAGCCGTTCATCGGCTTCTCCGCGCCCGCGACGTCCTTCGCCACAACGAGCTCGAGGTTCTCGATGCGGATGCCGAAGGCGTCGGTCTTGTAGTAGCCGGGCTCGTTGGACAAGATCATGCCGCGCTTCAGTGGCGTCGTGCCGAGCTTCGAGATGCGCGCGGGCCCCTCGTGTACGGACAGATAGCTGCCGACGCCGTGGCCGGTGCCGTGCTCGAAATCGATGCCCGCCTGCCACAGGAACTGCCGCGCCAGGGTGTCGAGCTGCGCACCGGTGGTGCCGTCGGGGAAGATCGCGCGTGCGATTGCGAGGTGGCCGCGCAGCACGCGGGTGAAGCGGTCGCGCATCTCCTCGGTCGGCGCGCCCACGGCGATCGTGCGGGTGACGTCAGTGGTGCCGTCCTGATATTGCGCGCCGGAATCGATCAGCAGCAGATTACCCGGCATGATGCGGCGGTTGCTCTTGCGGGTGACGCGATAATGCACGATGGCGCCGTTGGGACCGGTGCCCGAGATGGTCGGGAACGAGACGTCCCTGAGTGCGCCGGTGTCGCGGCGAAAGCTCTCCAGCGCCTCGACCGCATCGATCTCGGTCAACGTGCCCTTCGGCGCCTCGCGATCGATGAAGGCGAGAAAGCGCGCCAGCGCCACCGCATCGCGCTGATGGGCGCGCCGCGTACCCTCGATCTCCACCGCGTTCTTGGCGGCCTTGAGCAGGCTGACCGGATCGGCGCCGCGCACCGCCTTGCCGCCGGCGCCCTGGATCAGCCGCGTCAGGGCATCGGCGGCCGTGGCGCTGTCGAGCGCGACGGCTGCGCCGGATTGTGCGAGCTCGCTCAGGCGCAGCGTCAGCGTGTCCGGCTCCGCCACATCAGCGCTCTGCTCGAGATGATCGCGCGTCAGGTTCGAGAGCTTGCGGGAATCGATGAAGATCGTCGGACGTCCGGTCTTCGGCACCAGCGCATAGGACAGCGGCAGCGGCGTGTGCGAGACGTCGGCGCCGCGGATGTTGAAGGTCCAGGCGACGTTGTGGGAATCGGACAGCACCAGCGCCTCGACCCCGAGGCGCTCGATCTCCTGGCGGATCCGGCCGAGCTTGTCCGCCTCGCTCTCGCCGGACAATTCCGCGCCGTGGATGGAGACGGCGCCGAGCGGCGGCAGCGGCCGTTCGGTCCAGATGCTGTCGACCGGGTTGCGCTCGACCGGCACCAGCTCCGCGCCCGCCTTGGCGCAAGCGGCGGCCAGACGTTCGGCCGCGGCCGTCGTATGCAGCCACGGATCGAAGCCGACGCGGTCACCGCTCTGCAGGTGTCGGGTCAGCCAACTCTCGGGCGGCGGCTCGATCAGCGATTCCACCATCCAGGCCTTGCCGTCGACCTGCTTGCCGGCCTGCAGCGTATAGCGGCCGTCGACGAAGAGCGCGGCTGCCTGCGGCAGCACGATCGCGAGGCCGGCCGAGCCGGTGAAGCCGGTCAGCCACGCCAGCCTTTCCTCCGATGGCGGCACATATTCGTTCTGCTGCTGGTCGGCGCGCGGCACGATGAATCCGGTGAGCTTGCGCCTGGCGAGCTCTTCGCGGAGCGCGGCCAGCCGCGCGGTCAGCGCCACGCCGGTTTCGGGTTCTTCGAACGTCTGGAACAGAGCTTCGAACATCGGTCTCATACTTTAGAAGTGGATCCTGCCGCAGAAGTGGATCTTGCCGCGTCGGCGACGAATACTCCTTCAGCAGACAGTGCAGTGCACGAAGAATCTCCTTGCATTCGCCTGTGCAAAAAGATTTGCTGTCGCATGCCAGTCATCCCAAAGAGGTGCGGCGAGGAAACGTATGGACGTGACGACCGCGATCGTAAAGATCATCCACGGTCGGTCGCATGATCCGGGGAGTGCCTCAACTCAACGGCGAGGGGATGCACGATGCCTGCTTTTACCTTCGAAAAACTATCGGCGCCCGCGCCAAGCGGACCGGCGTCCGCACCGGCCGAGAAACCGCGCAGCGCGCTGGCCGATCTCGTCAATCGTCTCGTCGCGCCGCGCGGTCGACGTGCCTCGCGTAATCAGTCCGACTCCACCTCCCAGCAGAGCCAGCCGAAGACGTAGCCGCGAGCTTGCCGCACCGGCGTGAAGGTTAGCGTGCAGGTTCGATCCACGCCGCGAGCTGATCCGCCTTACTACTGCTTCTGCAGCAACAGGCTGCTCCACCCCTCGATTCTCAAATGCCGGATCGGAACCAGGCCGCGAGCGCGATAGGCGGCGCGGACGGCGCGTGCCTGCGGGGTCAACAGGCCCGACAGGATCACGAAGGCTCCAGGCGCGAGGTGGCGCAGCATCGGCGCGGCCAGCTGGCGCAGCGGGTTGGCCAGGATATTCGCCAGCACCAGGTCGAACGGGCCGCACCAGGCAAAGTCCGGGGCGGCGAAGCCGGTGGCGCGGATGACCCGGACCAGGGGGCCTGCGCCGTTGAGCCGGGCGTTCTCCCGCGCCACCATGACCGAGGGCGCATCGATGTCGCTCGCCAGCACGGACCGGTGCGTCGCCTTGGCGGCGGCGATGGCGAGCACGCCGGTTCCGGTGCCGAGGTCGAGCACCCGTCGCGGCGCGCGCGTCTTGAGCACGTGATCGAGCAGCAGCAGGCAGCCGCGGGTGGTGCCGTGATGGCCGGTGCCGAAGGCGAGCGCCGCCTCGATCTCGATCCCGAGCTTGTTGCCGGGCACCCGCTGCCGATCATGGCTGCCATGGACCATGAAGCGGCCGGCCGGCACCGGAACGAGGTCGTCCAGGCTGGCCTTGACCCAGTCCTTGGCCTCGACGACCTCGAACGCCAGGGTCTGGGCCACGTCGGAGCCTGCCGCCCCGCCGACCAACTCGCGCACCAGCGCCTGGTCGGGCGGGTCGGCAAAATGAACCGTGACGTCCCAGCGCCCGTCCGGACGCTCGAACGCCGCCACCGCCGCGTCGCCCTCGAAGAACACCTCGGTCAGGACGTCGACCGCCGGGCGGGCGGTCGCTTCATCGGCAACCGTGAAGCTGGCCTTGTGGGTGGCGGGCGTGGTCGTTGAGGTCATCAAGGTGGATCCTGGCGAGATTTGACGGCGTGGTTAAGGGAATTGCCTGCCAACGCAAGCGATAGGGCCGCAATGCGGCCGGATCTGTGCATCCGGCGGTTGTATAATGCCTTTCCTGATCCGAATAAAAGTTGAGGTTCAATTGCAGCGAAGAATCTCTGCAACTTGAACTGGGGGCATTATCCCGACTTTAGGGTCCTGGCCCCTAATTTTCCCGTCATGGGAACCGGATGATCCTCGGTTCCTGGGTTGGGAAACGAGGTTCAGATGAAGTCCATTCTGTCGAAGTTCTTGCGTGATGAATCCGGCGCCACCGCCATCGAATACGGCCTGATTGCAGCGGGCATCTCGCTGGCGATCATTGCCGCCGTCAACGGCCTGGGCAGCTCGCTCAGCAGCAAGTTCGAATCGATCAACACGTCGCTGAAGTAATCCGACCGCCGCGGCGTCCTCGAAGAACCGGGCCTCAGCGCCCGGTTTTTCTGCTCTTGAGAGGGCGTATCGAACGCCGGGTCCACAGCATATCCACACGGCCGTGCACTGCTTCTTTGGCGGTTGATCCACCGCTTGTCCACAGGGGTGTGCCGCGCCTTTCCACCCCTTATCCTCAGCCGAACAACGCGCGATGGTCCGCCAGGATCGCCTGGGCCGCATTGTGGCCGGGGGCGCCGGTGACGCCGCCACCGGGGTGGCTGCCCGAGCCGCAATGGTAGAGCCCCTTCAGCGGCGAGCGATAGTCGGCGTGACCGAGCATGGGGCGGGCCGAGAACAACTGGTTCAAGGTCAGCGCGCCGTGGAAGATGTCGCCACCGATCAGCCCGAACTGGCGTTCGAGGTCGAGCGGTGACAGCACCTGCCGGCCGAGCACGCTGGCCGCAAAGCCCGGCGCATAGCGGTCGACGGTCGCGATCATCAGGTCGGCGACCTCGTCGCGATGATTGTCCCAGGAGCGGCCGTCCGGCAGCTCGGGCGCGACATGCTGGCAGAACAGGCTGGCGACGTGCCGGCCCGCGGGCGCCAGCGTCGGGTCGAGCGTGGAGGGGATCAGCAGTTCGACCACGGGATCGCGGCTCCAGCCATGCGCCCGCGCGTCGAGATAGGCCTGGTCCATGTAGCCGAGGCTCGAGCCAAGGATGATTCCCGCGGACAGATGGTCGCCTTCGCCCGGCAGCGCGCTGAACGAGGGCAGCCGGTCGAGCGCCACGTTCATGCGGAACGTGCCCGAACCGCAGCGCCAGTTCCGGATGCGGCTCAGGAACGGCTCGGGCACGGCACCGGCCGGCACCAGGCGCGTATACAGCAGCTTCGGGTTCACGTTGGCGACGACATGGCGGGCGCGGATGGTGCGGCCATCCTCGAGCACGATGCCGACCGCGCGGTCGCGCTCGACGATCACCTCGCGCACGCCGGCCTCGACCTCGACCAGCGTTCCCAGCTCTTTCAGGCACCCGGCCATCGCCTGCGTGATCGCGCCCATCCCGCCGATCGCATGGCCCCAGACGCCCTTCTTGCCGTTCACCTCGCCGAAGGCGTGATGCAGCATCACATAGGCCGAGCCGGCAGCGTAGGGGCTGGCATAGTTGCCGACGATGGCATCGAAGCCGAACAGCGCCTTCACCAGGTCGGTCTCGAAGATCTCGTCGAGCATCTCGCCGGCCGAGCGCGTGAAAAGGTCGAGCAGGTCGCGCTGCTGCTCCAGCGACAGTGCGCGCAGGGTGTTGGCGGTGCCGAGCGCGTTGAACGCCTCGCGGATCGCCGACAGCCCGAACTGGGCGACCAGATTCGGTGGCGCCCGCAGCACGAGGCTGCGAAGCACATCCGCGATCGCCTCGAGCCGGGCCGAGAACGGGCCGATCGCGTCGGCGTCGCGCTGGCTCAGCCGCGCAACCGAAGCCAGCGTGCGACCCTCGCCCGTCAGCAGATAGCGACCGTCCGGCGAGGGCAGGAAGTTCTGCGCCCGGCGCTCGACGATCTCGAGCCCGTGCTCGAGCAGCTTCAGGTCGGAGATGACGCGCGGATTGAGCAGGCTCACCGTGTAGGACGCGACGGAGTTGCGGAAGCCCGGATGAAACTCCTCGGTCACCGCAGCGCCGCCGACCACCTTGCGACGCTCGACCACATGCACCCGCAGGCCCGCCATGGCGAGATAGGCCGCACAGGTCAGGCCGTTGTGGCCCGCGCCGATGATGATGACGTCGGTTTCATTCATGTCAGCTTCAAGAAGCCCTGTTTAATGGCCCGCACCGGGAACCTCGGCTGGTGCTGTCGCGCCGGAAGGCTGCGACGTCAAGGAAAACTCCATTTTGCCTCAGCTGCTCGCCATACCGCCCTGCGATCCGCTATGTCTCGTCTGCTCATCGCGGTCCGGCCTCGGCATCTGATGCCGGCCGCGCTGCTGCCGGAGTTGTCATGACCTCAATCGCCTCGCCCGCCGCCGTCGCTCAGCCCTCCGCCGCACGCAACCGGCTGGTGCTCGTCGTCTATACCGCCGCCATTTTCGTCAGCGCGCTGCTGTTGTTCTCGGTGCAGCCGCTGTTCACCAAGATGGTGCTGCCGCGGCTCGGCGGCTCGCCGGCGGTGTGGTCGGTGGCGATGGTGTTCTTCCAGACCCTGCTGCTGGCGGGCTACGCCTATGCGCATTTTCTCACCCAGCTGCGCAGCCGGGTGCTGCCGATCGCGATTCATCTGCTGCTGCTCGGTTTCGCAATCCTGGGCTTGCCGCTGTCGATCGCGAGTAGCTGGGGCGATCCGCCGACCTCGGGCTACGGGCTGTGGCTGCTCGGCCTGTTCACCGTGTCGATCGGCCTGCCGTTTTTCGCGCTCGCCGCCAACAATCCGCTGCTGCAGGCGTGGTTCGTGCGCACGGGTCATCCGGCCGCGCCCGACCCGTATTTCCTCTATGCGTCGTCGAACATCGGCAGCTTTCTGGCGCTGCTGTCCTATCCTCTGCTGATCGAGCCGATCTTCAGCCTGCGCATGCAGAACCTGATCTGGACCGGTGGCTATGGCCTCCTGATCGCGCTGATCGCCGGCTGCGGCGTCCTGCTGTTGCGGTCGCCCGTGATCGTGACGAGCCTGCTGCACACCGGCGACAGCCATGCGCCGGCGCCACGCTGGCTGCTGCGCCTGCGCTGGATCTTCCTGGCCGCAGTGCCCTCCGGCCTGCTGATCGCGGTGACCGCGCACATCTCCACCGACGTCGCGGCCGCCCCCTTGCTATGGGTGCTGCCGCTGTCGCTCTATTTGCTGACCTGGGTGCTGGTGTTCCAGTCGCGGCCGCTGCTGCCGCACAAATGGATGCTGGCGCTGCAGCCGCTGGCGATCGCCGGCGTCGTCGTGCTGCTCGCCTTCGGCGGCGAGCAGAATCTCGCGCTCACGCTCGGCGGTCACCAGCTCTGCTTCTTCATCATCGCCATGGCCTGCCATGGTGAGCTCGCGCGCACGCGCCCGCCGGCCAAATATCTCACCGGCTTCTATGTCGCGCTGTCGTTCGGTGGCATGGTCGGCGGCCTGTTCGCCGGCTTGATCGCCCCCTTCACCTTCTCATGGGTTGCCGAATATCCGATCCTGCTGGCGCTGGCGGCGCTGTGCCGGCCCGCGGCCAACGAGCGCTTGCCCGGGATCACGCGCTGGTACTGGCTCCCGCTCGCGGTCATCGCCGTCGCGCTGCTGGTGCCCGCCGGCATGACCGGCAAGGTCACGACCTATCTCGAGGACCACCGCGTCTATGTCGCGGGCGCCGTAGGCGTGCTCGCAGCGCTGCTCGCTCTGCTGCTGAACGGTGGCCGCTGGAAGGTGTTCGCGACGGCCGCGCTCGCGCTCGTCCTGATCCGCGCCTATCCGGCCGATGACGGCCGCGTCGAGACGGTGCGCAGCTTCTTCGGCGTGCACAAGATCGTGGTGACATCGGACGGGCACTACCACGTGCTGATGCACGGCACGACCATTCACGGCGCGCAGAAATATCTCAACGCCGATGGCTCCAAGGTGACGGGGCGGCCCGAGCCGATCACCTACTATCACAAGGACGGCGGCATCGGCCGCGCCATCACCGCGATCCGGGAGCGCAAGGGCGCGCCGCTCAAGGTCGCCGTCATCGGCGTCGGCGCCGGCACGCTCACATGCGCAGCCGAGCCTGGCGAGAGCTGGAAATTCTTCGAGATCGATCAGACCATGGTCGACACCGCCAGCGACACGAAATATTTCAGCTACATCAGGAACTGCGCGCCGGACATCAAGCCCGTCATCGGCGATGCCCGGCTGACCTTTGCCAAGGAGCCGGACGGCGCCTACGATCTGATCATCGTCGACGCCTATTCCTCGGATGCGATTCCGATCCATCTGGCGACGGAGGAGGCGATGGCGATCTACAAGGCGAAGCTGGCGCCGCAGGGCGCCGTCGTGATGCACGTCTCCAATCGGCATCTGGAGCTGGAGAGCGTCGTTGTCGGCATCGCCGACGCCAACGACCTGAAGAGCTGGGTCTACAACGAGGACTCCGGCCGCGACGACGAGTACATCTTCTCCACCGACGTCGTCATCAGCGCGCGCGAGGACGCCGACGTCGGCAAGCTGGCCTCCTCGGACAAGTGGACCGAAACTGAGCCGACCGACGGCGAACGGGTCTGGACCGACGATTATTCGAACATTCTCGGCGCGGTGTATCGGCGGCTTCGCGACGGCGAGTAACAGGGCGCTGCCGCCGTTCGACGTTGCCGGGCCCGGATCGCCGTGATGATGGCGTCTGCGCCCAAAGAGGTGCGCGCCTCGTCAGCGGCGGGCCTCGGTTGCATTGCCGCATCGATTTCTCGAGCGTCTGATCGCCGACTTTGCTGTACCGCATCGCAAAATGCAGTGGTTTCGCGCTTTCTGCGCGGGCCTCTGTTGCGTGCCCGTCATGACCATGCTACCTTGAGGTGCGCCCCTCATTTGAGGTCGGTACTTTACGCGTCTTCGAATGGGTGGGTTGGGGCACGCACGCGCAGTCGAGCTGGATCGCAAACTGAGCGGTGAGGGACCGGTCTGGTCGTCTTGCCCTGAGCGAACGATCGCGCGGACGCTGTCCAGATCGAGGTGCTGTTCGTCCGGGCGGAGCCAGCGGTTCGGACGAGAGACGACTGTTCGCGACTAGATATCGTTCGACTACAAAATGCCGGCCGCATCAAAGCAGGCCGGCTTCACATGGGAGGGGTTCAATGAAGCGTCTTTGGATTGCCGGTGCGTCTGCCTTGTTGTCGATGGCGCTCGGTCTCGGCTCCGCGGGAGCCGCGGACAAGAAGGTCCTCGCCTTCGTCGTCAACGGTGCCTCCGACTTCTGGAAGATCGCCGAGGCCGGCGTGAAGAAGGCGCAGGGCGAGCTGCCCAATTACAACCTGCAGCTCAAATATCCCGAGCAGGCGGCAGCCGCCGTGCAGCAGCGGATGCTGGATGACCTCGTCGCGGCCGGGGCCGCCGGAATCATGGTGAGCGCCGTCGATCCGAAGAACCAGACTGAGCACCTGAACAAGATTGCCGCACAAACGGTGCTCTTCACCACCGACAGCGACGCCCCGCAATCCAAACGCATCGCCTATATCGGCTCCTCCAATACCGAGCTCGGCAAGGATGCCGGCAAGCTGATGCTGAAGGCGCTCCCGAACGGCGGCAAATGTGTCGGCTTCGTCGGCCTGCTCGGGGCTGACAACGCTCGCGAGCGCATCGAAGGCGTGAAGGAGACCATCAAGGGATCGAAGGTCGAACTGGTCGACGTGCGCGGCGACGAGATCGACCAGACCCGGGCCAAGCGCAATGTCGAGGACATCCTGGCAGCGATGCCGGACGTGAGCTGCCTGGTCGGCTTCTATTCCTACAACACCCCGCGCATCTATGAGGTGCTGAAGGAGGCCGGCAAGCTCGGCAAGATCAAGATCATCGGCTTCGACGAGGATCCGATCACGCTCGGCGGCGTCAAGGACGGCGCGATCGAGGGCACCGTCGTGCAGCAGCCGTTCGAGTGGGGCTATCAGGGCATGAAGCTGATGGCGAAGGTCGTTGAGGGCGACAAGTCGGGCGTGCCGGCGAACGGCATCATCATCGTGCCCGGCAAGGTGATCGAGAAGTCGAACGTCGACGACTTCATGGCGCAGATGAAGCAGATGCTGAAGAAGTAGCGCGACGGCCGGCGTGCGCGAGCCCTTCCTCGAGCTGATCGACATCGGCAAGACCTATCCTGGCGTGGTCGCGCTCGACCACGCCAGCCTGTCGGTCGCGCCCGGCGAGGTGATCGCCCTGGTCGGCGAGAACGGCGCCGGCAAGTCGACCTTGATGCGCGTGCTCGGCGGCGTCGTCGAGCCGAGCAGCGGCACGATCCGGATCGATGGCGCGGCGCGGACCAGCTACACGGTGGCGGACGCGATCGCGTCCGGCATCGCCTTCGTCCACCAGGAGCTGAACCTGTTCGACAATCTCGATGTCGCAGGCAACGTCTTCATCGGCCGCGAGCCGGTCTATGGCGGTCCGCTGCGGCTGATCGACCGGGCGACGCTGCGAGCCAGGGTGCGCCCGCTGATCGCGCGCCTCGGGGCCGATTTCGAGCCGGAGACGCCGCTTGCCGAGCTGTCTTTGGCGCAGCGCCAGCTGGTCGAGATCATGAAGGCTTTGTCGCTCGATGCGCGCTGCGTGATCATGGACGAGCCGACCTCCAGCCTGACGCTGTCGGAAACCGAGCGGCTGATGCAGGTCATCGCCGGCCTGAAGGCGGGCGGGGTCAGCGTCATCTTCATCACGCATCGCTTGAACGAAGTCATGCAATGCGCCGATCGCGCGATCGTGCTGCGCGACGGCCGTATGGTTGGCGCGCTCACGCGGGACGAGCTCAGTCCTGCCGCGATGATCCGGCTGATGATCGGCCGGGACCTGCGGTCGCTCTACGTGCCGCCGGCCGCGCCGCCCGGCGATGCCGTGCTCGACGTGGTGGAGGCCGTGACCGCGACCTATCCCAACCAGGCCGTCAGCCTGCAGCTCCGGCGCGGCGAGATCCTCGGGCTTGCAGGTCTCGTCGGCTCCGGCCGCACCGAGCTCGCGCGCGGCATCTTCGGTGTCGAGCCGCTGCTGGCCGGGGGCATCAGCCTGGAGGGCGAGCCGATCCGCATCTCGACGCCGCGCGCGGCGATCGATCGCGGCATCTATCTCATCCCGGAAGACCGCAAGGCCTGCGGCCTGCTGCTCGACCTGTCGATCGCCGAGAACATCTCGCTGCCGGATCTCGCCTCCTATCTCAGCTTTGGACTTGTCGACATCAGGCGTGAGACCGAGAATGCCGACCGGCAGCGCGAACGGCTCAAGATCCGGGCGTCCGACGTCAAGGTCTCGGTCGGCACCTTGTCCGGCGGCAACCAGCAGAAGGTCGTGCTCGCCAAATGGCTGTCGATGCGGCCAAAGGTCTTGATCTTCGACGAGCCGACCCGGGGCATCGATGTCGGCGCCAAGCAGGAGATCTACGACATGCTGCGGCGGCTGGCGGATTCCGGCGTCGCGATCCTGATGATCTCGAGCGACATGGAGGAGGTGATCGGGGTGAGCGACCGGATCGCCGTGATGCATGAAGGCATGATTTCGGGCTTCCTGGCCCGCAACGAGTTCAGCGAGCACAACGTGCTTCAGCTCGCCGTCGGCCATACCGTCTGAGCGAGGGCGCCCGTGCAGAAAAAAGATCTCAGCCTGCTGATCCTGATCCTGGTGGTCGGCGCCGTCGTCGCCTTCATCAACCCGCGCTTCCTGCTGGTCGGCAACCTCTCCAATACCGCCAACCAGGTCGGCATGTTCGGAATCTTCTCGATCGCCGAGGCCTTCGTCATCATCGTTGGCGGCATCGAGCTCGCCGTGGGCTCGGTGATCGCGTTGCTCGGCGTGCTGTTCATCGACCTCATCGTCAACCGGGACGTCGACTGGGTCGCCGCCTTGTTCCTCATCCTCGCCGGCGGCGTCGCCATCGGCATGGTCCACGGCACGCTGGTGACCAAGATGCGCATCCAGCCCTTCGTGGTGACCCTGTGCGGACTTTTGATCTATCGCGGCGCGGCCCGTTATTACACCGAGGATGCCACGGCCGGCTTCGGCTACGGCGCGAGCTTCCCGGCGCTGGAATGGCTGGCCGCCGGCCGCACCGATGTCCTCGGCTTTCCACTGCCGCATAGCGTCGTGGCGCTCGCCATCGTGGCCGGCATCGCCTGGCTGGTGCTGCACCGCTCGGTGTACGGCCGCTATTTCTACGCGGTCGGCAAGAACGAGGAGGCGGCGCGCTACTCCGGCATCCGGTCCGATCGGGTGACGATCGCGGCCTATGTGATCTGCGGCGCCCTGACGGCGCTCGCCGCGGTCCTGCTGGCGATGTACACCCGCTCGATCTCGCCGGCGGTACACGGCTCGTTCTACGAGCTCTATGCGATCGCCGCAGCGGTGCTCGGGGGCTGTTCGCTGCGCGGCGGCGAGGGCTCGGTCATCGGCGTCGTGCTCGGCACAATCCTGCTGCAGATGCTGCAGAACCTGGTCAATCTGCTGGGCATCCCGAGCTCGCTCAATTTCGCCGTGATGGGCACGGTGATCCTGATCGGCGTGCTGGCCGATCAGTATTTCGTGCAGCGGCGCGCGCGCATGCCGACGGCCCGCGGGCAGGCCAGCGCCGATCGTGCGTCCGCCTCGCTCGAGCGGGTCAACGCCGAGTGAGGAGGCGCCGATGCGCTGCGTAACAGCGCCCGGCCGCGAGGATCAATGCGCGATCAGTCCTGATAGGTGTAGTAGCCGCGCGGCTGATAATAAGAGCGCGGCTGGTAATAGCGCGGCTGCGCGTAGCTCGGATTGCCGTTTTGGTAATCGTACTGCTGCTGCTGCGGATAGGCCTGGGCGTCATAGACGCGCCGGGCCGTGCCGCGCGGCGCCGGATAACGCACGCCGTTGTCGCTGCCGTCGGCGGGATAGATGTAGCCGTCATCGGGCCGCTGCTGCGGAACGACCTGGCGTCCGGGCAGCATCTGTGGCTGCGGCGTCAGCACGACCGGCTCGCCGCTGTCGTCATACTGCTGCGGCACGTCGCGGCGGGCAACAGCGGTGCCGCGGCGTGGATTGCGCGCCAGCGCCACCTCGGCCGAGCCGGTCAGGGTCACCGTGGTGTTGAGCACGCCGTCCTTTTGCACCAGGTCGTAGAGCGTCGTGGCGTTGGCCTTGGACAGCCGGACGCAGCCGTGGGACGCCGGGGTCCCGAGGCGGCTTTCCGAATCCGTGCCGTGAATCGCGTGACCGACCTTCGTGAAGAAGATCGAATGCGGCATCGGTGCGTCGTCGAATTCCTTGGAAAAATGATCGGCCTCCATGCGGAAGGCGCGGAACGAGCCATTCGGCGTTTCCCGTGAGGGAATGCCGGTCGAGACTGGCCATCGATAGCGCTCGACGCCATCGACGGCGACCGTCATGATCTGGCTGTTCTTGTCGACCGTGATGTCGATCTTGGCCAGAGCCGGCGTGGCCGACAGAAAGGCGAAGCCGGCAACTGCAAAAAGGATGGTACGCATCTAACCTCTGGCCTCCAGGGCCCTCGACTGTGGAGAGACCTCAAAACGGGACTTTAACGCCCAGGTCATCGCCTCGGCCTGCACTATGTCGGAATTGCCGGCTTTGTTCCAGCCGAGGGCAGCCTCAACCTTAATGTCGGGCAGGACCAGGACAAAGGCTCCCCGCGTTCATCGACGCTGACATTTTCGCGACCGCGGATGGTCTTTCATTCCGGCGTTTTGGGACCTCTCTAATCGGTGCAATTCGTCACGACCGCGCAACTTTTTGGCCGCATCCGCGTTTCAAGGATTCCCCCATGCGGTTCCCAGGACTCAAAATGTTGACGATGAAGGCCAAGACGGCGGTGCTCGATGATCGCGCGCCGCAGAAGCTGACCTACCTGCTGGCTGCGCTCGCGCTGGTCGTCCTGGCGCTGGCCTGGCTGGCGCTGCCGCAATTCGCCCATGCCCAGGGCATCATCCGTGGCGCCCATGAAGGGGCCCACGAAGGCAACCGCATCGGCGGTCCGGTGGGCGGCGTCGTCGGCGGCGCGGTCGGTGCCGGCGTCGGCGGAGCCGTGGGCGCCGTCGAAGGCGTGCTCGGCATTCCGCACCGCTCCTATTACCACCGGCACTATCACTGCCGGGGATACCGCGACGGCTACGGCCGCTTCCACTGCTACCGCTGAGTTGAGGCGCCGGCTCAATGCTTGAGCCGGTAGCCCGTCTTGAAGATCCACCAGATGATCGTCATGCAGATCGCCAGGAACAGCAGCGTCACGCCGACGCTGATTTCCACCCTGACGTCGGCGATCTCGTAGAAGCTCCAGCGAAAGCCCGAGATCAGGTAGACCACCGGGTTGAGCAGCGCGATCGAATGCCAGGTCGGCGGCAGCATGTTGACCGAGTAGAAGCTGCCGCCGAGGAACGTGAGCGGCGTCACTACCAGCATCGGGACCATCTGCAGCTTCTCGAAGCCGTCGGCCCAGATGCCGATGATGAAGCCGAACAGGCTGAAGGTCACGGCCGTCAGCACCAGGAACGACAGCATCCACACCGGATGCTGGATGTGCAGCGGCACGAACAGCCCGGCGGTCGCGAGGATGATCAGCCCGAGAATGATGGATTTCGTCGCGGCCGCGCCGACATAGCCGAGCACGATCTCGAAATGCGAGATCGGCGCCGAGAGGATCTCGTAGATCGTGCCGATGAATTTCGGGAAGTAGATCCCGAACGAGGCGTTGGAGATGCTCTGGGTCAACACCGACAGCATCACGAGGCCGGGCACGATGAAGGTGCCGTAGCTGACGCCCTCGACGTGGCTGATGCGCGAGCCGATCGCGGCGCCGAACACGACGAAGTAGAGCGACGTCGACACGACGGGCGACACGATGCTCTGCAGCAGCGTGCGCCAGGTGCGCGCCATTTCGAACTTGTAGATTGCGGCGACCGCGCGAAAATTCATTGCCGCACCAGGCTCACGAAGATGTCTTCAAGGGATGATTGCTTGGTCTCGAGATCGACGAAGCGGATGCCGGCGGTCCTGAGATCGCCGAGCAGGCTGGTGATGCCGGTGCGCTCGCCCTTGGTATCGTAGTCATAGGCGAGCCGCCAGCCGTCGTCCGACAGCGCCAGATGATAGGGCGCGAGCGTCTCGGGGATGGTCTCGATCCGGTGTTGCAGATGCAGGCTCAGCCGCTTCCGGCCGAGCTTCGCCATCAGCTTGGCCTTGTCCTCGACCAGCACGATCTCGCCCTTGTTGATGACGCCGACGCGATCGGCCATCTCCTCGGCTTCCTCGATGTAGTGCGTGGTGAGAATGATGGTGACGCCGGCGGCCTTCAGCTCGCGCACGACGTCCCACATCCCCTTACGCAGCTCGACGTCGACGCCCGCGGTCGGCTCGTCCAGGAACAGCACCTGCGGCTCGTGCGAGAGCGCCTTCGCGATCATCACGCGGCGCTTCATGCCGCCGGAGAGCGTGATGATCTTGGCGTCCTTCTTGTCCCAGAGCGACAGGTCCTTGAGGATCTTCTCGATCAGGGCGGGGTTCTTCGGCTTGCCGAACAGCCCCCGGCTGAAGCTGACCGTGGCCCATACGGTCTCGAACGAATCGGTGTGCAGCTCCTGCGGCACCAGCCCGATCAGCGCCCGTGCGGCACGGTAGTCGCGGTTGATGTCGTGGCCGCCGACCGCGACCTTGCCCGCGGACGCATTGACGATGCCGCAGATGATGCTGATCAGAGTCGTCTTGCCCGCGCCGTTGGGCCCGAGCAGCGCGAAGATCTCGCCCCGCTCGATCGCGAGATCGACATTGTTGAGCGAGGTGAAGCCCGAGGAATAGGTCTTCGACAGGCCGGTAACGGAAATGACGGGAGCCATCACGGGGATTCGATGCGAGGGATTCGATAAAGAGCGGGGGAGCTGCGCGGAGGAGGGGGCGCAGGCGAAGCGCTCAGATAGGGACGGCGATGCGTTCGCGCAATCGTGCGCGCCGCCCTCGATCATGTCGCTTGTTGGGCTTTTCCGTGGCCGATATGGCTGAGTGTTGCCGCTCAGCCACGTCTGAGGAGGAACGCCGCCTTGCGATGTCCGACGATGTTGCGTCCGCGAGCATCTTGGGTACGGTCGCGCCGTCTCGACATTTCCGCCGCGGAGAAGGACCGATGACGGCACGCGCCAGCACCGTTCGACCCACCTTCAAGCGCAGCCTCTCGGCGCGCTGCTTTGGCATGGTGGCGCTGGCCGTTGCGCTGGCTCTGCCGCTCGGCACCGGATCGGTCCGGGCGGCACCGAGCCCGGCGGCCGCAAGCGCCGCCAGCACCACGCATGTCTATCTGCTGCGCGGCGTGCTCAACATCTTCTCGCTCGGGCTCGACGACATCGCCGCCAAGCTGGATTCGCAGGGCATTCCGAACACGGTCGCCAATTTCGTGTCGTGGTCGTCGCTCGCCGACGAAGCGGCTGCCGCCTATCGCGCCGGCCGGATCAAGACCATCATCCTGGTGGGCCATTCCTCCGGCGCGACCGCGCTGCCGGACATGATCAACAAGCTCGGCCAGCTCGGGGTGCCGGTGAAGCTCGCGATCGGGCTCGATTCGGTGTTCAAGACCAAGCTCGTCGGCGGCAACGCCGAGCGCTACATCAATTTCTACATCGCCAGCGGTGCCGGCGAGCCGGTCCGCCGCGACGACGGCTTCCGCGGCAAGCTCGAGAATGTCGACGTCCAGTCGGTTCCCGGTGTCGGCCACGTCACGATCGAGAAGAACCAGATCATGCAGCAGAAGGTGATCGGTGCCATCGATGGCGTGGTGTTCGGCGGCCGCGGCCGCCCGGCGGCGCCGCCGACGCGCATGGCCGCGCCGCAGCGCGCGGCCAACGTGACCGGCTACCGGTAGTCGGCGGCCGCGCCACTGGGCGCGCGCCCCAAAATGCTCCCATTCGGCGGCGACAAACGGTATGGCAGGGAGGGATATGACCCTGCTTGATCTCAGCCGAGAGCTTTCCCGGGAGCGCGAATGACCAGCGTGGCGCGAATCGCGAGGCGGTGGCTCGGTCCAGCCAAGGTGGCTGCCGGCAGGAGACTGCTCGCGATCCTCGTCACCGCACCTTTCCTCGCCGGACTTGCCGCCCCAAGCATCTCGCGGGCCGCCCAGCCCGGCGCTGCGTCCGCCCCCGCGCCGACCAGATCCGCCAAGGCATCCCCGGCAGCAACCCCCGCGGCGATCCGCGCCGTACCGACTGCGCCGCCCGAGATCAGCCAGCCGCTGCCGCCGCCGCGGGTGTACCTGTTCCGCGGCGCGCTCGGGCCGCTGTTCTCGACCGGGATGGATCGTCTGGCCGAAAAGATCGAGCAGGCCGGCTACCGGGCCAGTGTCTATGAATTCACGCTGTGCGACCTGATCGCGCTCCAGGTGGCCAAGAACTACCGCCAGGAGCCGGGCCCGATCGTGCTGATCGGCCATTCGATGGGCGGGCTGTGCAGCGTCCGCATCGCGATCACGCTGCAGGAGCAGAACATCCCGGTTGCCCTCGTCGTCACCGTCGATCCGGCGCATGCGACCAAGAGCGTGCCGCCCAACGTGCAGCGCTTCATCAACCTGTTCCTGTCCGACAACATTCTCGGCGGCGGCGACGTCAAGCCGGAGCCCGGCTTTCGCGGTCACTACGCCAGCTTCGACATGAAGGATCATGATGAGGTCACGCACATCAACATCGACAAGATGGAGGACGTGCACGCCCAATTGGTCACCATGATCAGCCAATTGTCGCAGACCTCGGCCACCGCCGACGCGGAGCCGGTGCCGCTGCGCTATTTGGTGCCGCCGAAAGCCTCCGTGGAGCTGTGGGACAGCGGCACTGCTCTGGCGGTACGGCCGGGCGAGACCCTGGACCAGATCGCCACCAATTATCACGTTCCGCTCTGGGCGCTCCAGCAATCCAACCGCGGCCTCGCCACCCAGCCGTTGGTCCCCGGCCAGCGCATCATCCTGCCGCGCCACCTGCTGCCGCAGGCGGCAAACCAGTCGCCGCAGCCGCCTTCGGAAGCCCAGGCCAGACGCTGAGCGCTCTAGCCCGGCGGCAGGAACGGAATGATCATCGGCACGCGCTGCCGGTAGGTGACGTAATCCGGCCCGAGCTCCTGCGCGAGGAAGACCTCTTCCATCTTTGCCTTCCAGGCCATCCCGAGCGAGATCAGGACGGCGCCCAGCACGGCGGTCACCGTGCCCACCGCGATGCCGGTGGCGATCATGCCGAGGATCAGCCCGGTATAGATGGGGTGACGGACCATGCCGTAGGGGCCGGTGTCGATGACCTTGTGGCCTTCCTTGTGGGTGATCGCGTTGGACCAGAAGCGGCCGAGATGGATGCGCGCCCACCAAGTGAAGGCGATGCCGGCCAGGGTGACGACGGTCAGCAGGTAGACGCCGGTCTCACCGGGAGTCCAGAACGGTTTCTCGCCGAGCAGGCGCGAGGTCCACGGCGTGAACAGGATGCCGCCGAGCACGATCAGCGCGTGATAGCGGCTGGTCTTGATCACCGTCACATGCTTGCGGGTCTGCCCCGACCAGAACGAGGCGCCGACCCAGCTCGCGAGCCAGATCAGCCAGATGATGGCCAGCAGCGAGGTGGGCCAGGTGGTGGTCCATCCGCTGAACGCAAACGACGAGATGGGGCTGGCATCGCCGGACATGTGTTGGAACCGTTATGAGACCTGGGACCGGCTGCTCTTAGCTATTCGGCCGCGGTGCGAAAAGGGTGTTGTTTACCGTCGAGCCGCTTTCCCGGCTCGGAACCGAGCAGAAAGCCGATCGTCTCGCGCAAGGTCGGCTCGATCGGGCGCGGGACGTAGCCGAGCTCGCGTTTGGCCCTGTCGATCGACAGATCCGAGGCCGCGCGGGCGATCCGCACCCCCTCGGCGGTGCCGGACGGGCAGCGCTTGGTGAGGTGATCGGAGACGAGCTCGAGCATGCCCGCCGACAGCTCGGCCAGCCGGCCGGGCACGGCGACCGCGACATGTTTGCGGCCGCTGATCGCCGCCATGAGATCGAGGATCCGGCTGAGACGCAGGCTCTCGCCGCCGAACACGTAGCGGCCGCCGACCTTGCCGCGCTCCATCGCCAGGATCAGGCCGTCCGCGACGTCGCGGACGTCGACCAGGTTGACGACGAAGTCGAGATAGAGCTGGAGCCGGCTGTCCAGGAAGTGCCGCAGCATCTGCGAGGGCGGTGTCAGGTTGCTGTCGTGCGGCCCGATCGGCATTGTCGGCGTGCCCACCACGACGGGGAAGCCGTCCGCCGCGGCGGCCATGGCGCGGGCCTCCGCCAGCGCCTTGGAGCGCGTATAGGCGCCCGGCATCGCCTCGGCCGGCGGTGCGGTCGGTGCCGATGCGGCGCCGGTCGAGCCGGGATAGTTGAACAGGATGGATTCGGTCGAACAGTGCAGGAACCGGCGCACCCGGCCGGCGCGCGCCGCCGCCAGCACCGTCTCCGTGCCCACGCAATTGACGCGGTAGAAGTCCTCGCGGTCCGGCATCCACATGCCGGGCAGTCCAGCCAGATGATAGACCTGATCGACGCCGGCGACCGCCTGCTTCACCAGGCCCGCATCGAGCACCGAGCCTTCGATGTACTCGACGTCAGCGATCATGTGGCTGGGGCAGCGAATATCGAGCACACGCACCTCCGCGCCCCGCGTCGCGAGCGCAGAGACGAGGTGATGGCCGATGAAACCGCTGCCGCCGGTGACGAGGACTTTCATTAGGGGCGCGAGTGCTGATCGCCTTGAAGCCGGTCCGATGCGAGCCGATCCGGCGACCAGTCCGGCGCGATGAGGTCGGACACCGAAGGCCGCAGACCCAACGCCATGTACAATTTCGCCATCACGAACATCGGACCGAGAAAGAGATGCGCCGGATGATCCAGCAGAGATGGATTGTTGCGCTCGAACACCTTGTGGCCCACGGCCTGCGAGACAAAGCCGAAGATGATGAGCGCGGCAAACAGCGCCCAGAAGGCGACGCCATGGACGTGATCGGCGATCATCATGGCCGCAGCAAGGAACAGAACGGCGAAGGCCAGGATGCCGGCCCCGAGTGCGGCATCGAGCAGCAGCCAGTAGAGTAGGACGGGCAGCGCCAGCACGGCGCCGAGGCCGATCCGGATGCCGAACGCGTCGAAATGCCACAAGCTCAGGGGCAGCACGGCGCCCAGGAACAACAGGATGATCCCGAACACATGCATCAGGCCGTTGCGCGGATCGCGATGGTATTCGACGTAGTCGACCATCTGGCGTCGGAACATGGCGTTCATGGCTGGCTCGCTCGTCAATGAGATCGACCGTCGCTCAATCGACGGCCGCAAAGAGGGGGCTATACCATCAAGCGGCTGCATCGACAAACCCGGCAATCACGGCCCAGCAGCATTGCCGCGCGACCCGACTTGAAAACAGGTTCCATTGGCGCCTGTCGGGAATAGCGTATCGGCAACCTGCTGAGACAACAGTCGCACCTGCAGCGCGCTGGGTTCATGGCCTCAGCGCAGGTCTCAATTGCATCAACTGCGATGCTTGCGCGGGGCCTGCTTGTGGGGCGCTGCCGGGGCAGGGGCCGAAGGCGGCGGCGCGGCCTCTTCTACGGTCTTTGCGATCGGGATGATCTGGATCTGCTGATTGACGGCGGCGGTCGGCTTGGACGGGTCGAGCAACTGCTCCTCGCCAAGTCCGATCGATTGCAGCCGCTTGACCGAGATCTTGAAGGTGTTCGCCAGGATGTCGCGGATCGCGTCGGCGCGGCGCTGGCTCAGGATGACGTTGGCCTCGCGCTTGCCGTTGGCCTCGACATGGCCGACGATCAGGAAGGTGTAGGGCAGCAGATCGGAATACACCATCGCATCGGCGATCCGCCCGACGGTCTGGTACGATTCCGGGCGCACGATCGGCGTGTCCACGTCGAACTGGATGTCGACGTTGAAGGCCGGCAGATTCATCAGCTCCGGCGCGATCGGCGGACGCTTCTGCGGCGGTGGCTCGTTGCGCCCGCGCGACCTGGAACGCTCCTGCGTCTGCTGCTTCAGCGCCGGCAGATCCAGCGTGGGTGCGGTTTCGAAGCGGCCGAGCTGGCGCACGATGTCCTCGCGACCCGGCTCCTGCGACCAAGCGGGCGCGCTCGCGGCCATCAGCGAAGCCACGATCGGCCCTGACAGCAATGATCTCGCGGTCCGCCGCATCAGCGATACCCCGCTTCGCCCATCGCCTGCTGACACCGCGCGCTCACGCCGTTGGCCGTCATCAGGCACGGGATCGATTTGCTCGTCTCCTTCGTGGAGCCGCCACACAGCTTGACGATCTCGCGCTGGCAGGCGTTGGCGACCGTGACCCGTGCCGCGATGCGCTTCTGGATCGCCTCGAACGCCTTGAAATAGGTCGCCTTGCACTGCGCGGAGACCACGTCCTGGTTGCGCGAGAGGCATTCCTTGAGGCGGTTGGAGTCGAGATTGACGCCGCGGCAATTGGCGGTGATGTCGGCGCCGCAGCTCGACGCGATCAGCCCCGCGGAATCGCCAAAGCTCATCGTCTGCGCCGCCGCCAGCGAGGGCACACACAGCGCGACCGCAACACTCAACAGAATGTATCCCCGGACCATGCAGTCATCTCATACGACGCGAGCTGCCACGGTCAAGGCCTAACAGCGGCGAAGCTGTGGGACGTTGATGAAGCGGCCAAATCTGCCAGTCTCGGAGACGTTCAGCAGGCGCGTTCGGCTGCAAATGACCGGCCTCTGGAGCGATCGTCGGTCAAAAAGTGGATTTCAGGACGCGATCCATCTCGGCGAAGAGCCGTCCCTGCTCGGCAACGAGCTTGTCGACGATGTCCGTCGAAACCACCAGGCGGTTTTCGGGGGACGTGGCGTTGGCGCCAAAGACATAGACCGTGTATCGCCCGAGCGTTTCGATCGCGAAGCCGGCATGCGGATCATATGGCAGCTCGATCGCTCCGTGCTCCATCGGGTTCGACGTCAGCAGACAGGCCTGGCCCACGAGCTCGATAGCGTCCAAGGATGCGGCGATGGTCGTGGCCCTGGGAGCTGCCGACGGGTAGTTCTGACCGATCCAATCGAACGCCTGAGCCACCGTGCGACCGCTGCGTGCGACATCATCGATCACCAGCGGCTTGAACAGGACGGGAGGGCCGATGAAGCTGGACGCCAATCTCACGCCGGTGCTGTCACCCTCGAGGGGGATGACGGGAATGTCCAGCCGCAGATACTCCTTGACGAACCGCCCCACGGAGGCGCCGCCGCGATTCAGCGTGAAGATCGCATCGGGGACCAGATCGTTCGCGAAAGCGGCAATCCTGCCCAGACCGGAAAGTGTCTGGTCAGTATCGATGCGCCGGATCGCCAGCACGGGGCTTGCGCTCTCGATCGATCGAACGAGATCTTCGATCTTCTCGAACAGAGAGTGTTCGGCGTTCGACGGCCCCTTGTCTGCCAGCGCTTCGATCAACCGGACGAGATTGGCCGACGTTCGTGCCGAAAACAGCCGGTTGGTTCCGAATGGATTGGCCGGTTCGATCGTGAGGAATCCCGCCTCTCGTCCCAGCGTGGCGATCTGGTCGATATCGGCGAGCCGCTGCGAGGCCCAAAGATGATCGACGTGAACCATCAGCGCGTCGATATAGCCTTCCAGCCGCCTGGCCAGCAGTTTCTCGCGGGCGAGCATGTTCAGGAATGCCGGAGCTGCAACATGTGAGCCGACGTCATGTCTCGTCCTGGTCGGCTGGCGAACGTCGGCGGACGCGGTCGCTGCGGCTGCCGCTGGACGCCGGCTTTCCCGCCACGCCGTCACCTGAGAATGCATCGCCTCGAACTCCGCGATGCGCTGGTCGATGGCCTGTTCGCCCTCGCGTTCAACGAGGCTGTTGTAGTTCTTCCGCGCCCCCGCGCGCCGTTCGGGAGGCGTGCCGGTCAGTTCGAGGAGCTGCTCGATCTTGGCACCTGCGGTCATGACCCACCATCTGCCCAGGACGCGAAAGAGACGCCCTCATGAGCGAGAAACTGCTTCACTTTCTCCATCAGCTCATCGATCAGAGACGAGCACTGAGTAGGTAGTCCCTTACTTTCCACAATGCTAGCTGCTAGTCCTTTCTTTTCCTTCAAGCTGGCATCGAGACGTGCCTGCTGATCGGCATTCAGGTAGGGCCAGAGCGCTTCGAGTTCCGCCATGCAGCTCTCCTGCGCCAGTCCGGCCGCAGAACGTGAGGCTAGCACGGCCTCGGCGCGGTCTCCTAGCTCCGCCAAACCCAGAATTCGGGTCAAGGAGAGCGCGCGCTTGAGCGCTTTGACGAGCTTGCCCGCCTGTCGGTGAGCCAACATGTCGCGGAGCAGAAACTTGAGATAGCGCAGAAGCTCCTCGGGGACGACCAGCGGCCAGGGCGGGTTGCCGTCGGCTGTGAGCACGGCCTCCTGGAAGACGAAGCTGCGGCTGGCCGCACCCTTGCTCCGATCGGACGGATCGGAAGGCAGCACGACGTTCGATACCGGCATCACGCCAAATGGCGTGACGCCGTCGACGAAGTCGAGCTTGATCCGCTCGCTTTCGGTCGCCAGCGAACGCAGCCGACCCAACGCGGTGATGAGGTCTTCCCACGGAGCCTGATACTCTCGATCGAATTTGACCCGAACCAGAATGGTCGGACCATCACGACGCATGAGACGTTCGACACGATTGGCGATCTCGCTGCCATCGTCGAAGATGTATTGGGCAAGGTCGACATCCCCCAGCGCGGCCACCCGTCCAGCGAACGTCGTGGAGCCGGACAAGACGACGTTCCCGCGTCCCTCCAACATGCTTCGTTCCGCCACGCTGACGAGCCCGTCGAGGGTGATCGCGCTGGGGAATGCAAACGCAAGCGGCCAAGGTACGTAGACCGTCCAGGACCCGCTCCGGGTCGTGAGGTATCCGGCATGCTCGGCAGCAACACTCAGCCGTTCGTCCGGATCACAATGGGCGCTCTGGAAGGCATACTCCTGAACCAGTCGCTTGAAGCTGCCGATGATCAGCTCCGGAGCCGTCCCTCGCTCGGCATCGACGGCCAACGCAATAATGTCATTCGGCGTGAAAGGTGCAGCCATGGAGCTATGCCATGAAATTTTACAATCATAGCTTTAGGCCCGAACTTCAGCAAGCACCGCCGCTCGCGCGGGGTCACGCCCGCTGCACGAAGCTGTCGACGACGTGCTTTTCGCCGGCCTTGTCGAAGGCGATGGTCAGCTTGTTGCCGTCGATCTTGACGACGCGGCCATAGCCGAACTTCTGATGGAAGACGCGGTCGTCGAGGGCGAATTCCGATGTCGTGCCGGTGGATTTCGCCACCAGCTCGCCCTCGATGGTCATCGGTCCGCGCTTGCCACGGCCGAAATGACCGCCGAAGCCGCTGCCGAACGGATCACGGCCCGAGAACGGCGACGGCTCTTCCTTGAAGCCGCCCTCCGACGAACCGCGCGCTGCGCCCGGCCGACGTGCCTGCGCGCGCTGCCAACCCGGCGTGGAATAGCTCGATCCGAACGACTCGACATTGTCGAAGCGCGACGGGCCGTAGCCCCCGGCGCCGCCCCAGCCCGAGCCGCCCTTCGACTCGGTGATCTCGACGCTCGCCGCGGGCAGCTCGTCGAGAAAGCGCGACGGGATCGTGGTGGTCCAGGTGCCGTGGATGCGGCGGTTGGTGGCGAAATAGATTTTTGCCCGACGCCGCGCGCGGGTCAGGCCGACATGGGCGAGGCGGCGCTCCTCTTCCAGCCCGGCGCGGCCCTGCTCGTCGAGCGTGCGCTGGCTCGGGAATAGCCCTTCCTCCCAGCCCGGCAGGAACACGTTGTCGAACTCCAGCCCCTTGGCCGAATGCAAGGTCATCAGCGACACCGCTTCCTCGTCGGCCGCGCCCTCGCGGTCCATCACCAGCGAGATGTGCTCGAGGAAGCCGTGCAGGTTCTCGAACTCCTCCATCGAGCGGACGAGCTCCTTGAGGTTGTCCAGTCGCCCGGCCGCATCGGCCGAGCGGTCCTTCTGCCACATCTCGGTGTAGCCGCTCTCGTCGAGCACGATCTCGGCGAGCTCGGTATGCGGCGTCACCTCGCGCTGGGCGCGCCAGCGCTCGAACTGCAGGATCAGCCCGCGCAGCGAGCCGCGCGCCTTCGGCTTCAGCTCGTCGGTCTCGACCACCGCGCGCGCCGCCTCGAACAGCGGGATGCGGCGCTTGCGGGCGTGGTCGTGCAGCATCTGCACCGTGGCATCACCGAGCCCGCGCTTCGGCACGTTGACGATGCGCTCGAAGGCGAGGTCGTCGGCCGGCGAGTTGATGACGCGCAAATAGGCCAGCGCGTCGCGGATCTCGGCGCGCTCGTAGAAGCGCGGGCCGCCGATCACGCGATAGGGCAGGCCGAGCGTGACGAAGCGGTCTTCGAACTCGCGCATCTGGTAGGACGCGCGCACCAGGATCGCGATGTCGTTGAGATGCTCGCCCTTGCGCTGCAGCTCCTCGATCTCCTCGCCGATGCCGCGCGCTTCCTCTTCGGAATCCCAGGCGCCGGTGACGGTGACCTTCTCGCCCTCGACGTCCTCGGTATGCAAGGTCTTGCCGAGCCGGCCTTCATTGTGGGTGATGAGGTGCGAGGCGGCGGCGAGGATGTGCCCGGTGGAGCGGTAGTTGCGCTCGAGGCGAATGACCTTGGCGCCGGGGAAGTCGTGCTCGAAGCGCAGGATGTTGTCGACCTCGGCGCCACGCCAGCCATAGATCGACTGATCGTCGTCGCCGACGCAGCAGATGTTCTTGAGTGGCGGCGTGGCGCCCTGCGCGGCGTCGTCATTCCGGGGCGCACCGCCGGGTGCGAACCCGGAATCTCGCAGTTGGTTATCCTCAGCGCGGGATTCCGGGTTCGGCTCTTCGAGCCGCCCCGGAATGACGGAGGATGGGGCGACGGCACGCGACGAACTCGGCGCCTGCGACAGCAGCCGCAGCCACAGATATTGCGCGACGTTGGTGTCCTGATACTCGTCGACCAGGATGAACTTGAAGCGGCTCTGATATTGCCGCAGCACGTCAGGGTTCTCGCGGAACAGCCGGATGCTCTCCAGCAGCAGGTCGCCGAAATCGGCGGCGTTGAGGATCTTCAGCCGTTCCTGGTAGCTCGCATAGAGCTTGCCGCCCTTGCCGTTGGCGAACACGGCGGCCTCGCCCGAAGGCACCTGGGACGGCGCCAGGCCGCGGTTCTTCCAGCCGTCGATCAGGCCGGCCAGCATGCGCGCCGGCCAGCGCTTGTCGTCGATGTTCTCGGCTTGCAGCAACTGCTTGAGCAGGCGGATCTGGTCATCGACGTCGAGCACGGTGAAATTGGACTTGAGCTGCACCAGCTCGGCATGGCTGCGCAGGATGCGGCCGGAGATCGAGTGGAAGGTGCCGAGCCAGGGCATGCCCTCGACCGCCTGTCCGAGCATCTCGGCAAGCCGCGTCTTCATCTCGCGTGCGGCCTTGTTGGTGAAGGTCACCGACAGGATCTCGCTCGGCCGGGCGCGGCCTTGGCTCAGGATATGCGCGATGCGCGTGGTCAGCACACGGGTCTTGCCGGTGCCTGCGCCGGCGAGCACGAGCACCGGGCCATCGAGCGTTTCGACCGCCTCGCGCTGCTCCGGATTGAGGCCGGCCAGATAGCGCGCGCCACCGGTCGCGGCGGCGCGGGCGCGCGCGGCGATGCCGCCGGCAACGGGCTGGTGGTCAGGCGCAGGAAAGGGGCTCACGCGGTTGGGCTCGGTCATCAGCGAATCAGTCTCGTCCCTCGGATGGCATCATATGACGGCATCACGAGGTCTGCAGGAAGGAGCCCTCATAGCAGGGATTGACGGCTATATGGGGCCGGGTCCGGCGTTTTACAGCCCTAAATCGGACCAGACGGACGCCGCTCCAGCCTCGCTGGGCATTTGTTCCGGCAAATCGCGAAATTTTAGCGGCCCGCCTGGCCGGAACCTTTGTTCCGAGCCATGATTATTTCGGCAACGGCGCAAGCTCCGCGTCGCTTTGAACCGCAATCGAGAGACAGAGGTCGTGTCATGTTAGGCTGGGTTGTCACCTTCCTGGTTATCGCATTGATCGCCGGCATTCTCGGCTTCGGCGGCGTCGCCGGTGCCTCCATCGAGATCGCCAAGATCATCTTCTTCATCGCCATCGTGCTGTTTCTGGTTTCGGCCGTCGTGGGCCTCGCCCGCGGCCGCAGCCGCGTGTAGTCGGCCTCATCCCTGACAATGAGGTCGGCGAAGGGCGCAGTGCCTCGCAAGAGGTGCGGCGCCCTTTGCGTTTTGAGGAGGTGTCAGGCCGGGGCCGTCAGCGCGACCTGCACCTTGGCGAGGGCGGGATCGAGCGCCACGGAGGCGAGGCGCGTATCGTTGGAGAGCGCGGTCAGAGTGAGCGTCTGGTCCTGCACGCGGAAGATCCGGCACAGCGTCGTCGCCTCCGAGGCGTCGCGCAGCATCACCGACAACGGCGCGATGTGGGTCTCGTCGGCGATCTTCTCCGCCACGAGCGCAAGCCGCGTCGCCGCCGCCGCAAGCTGCTCGGTGCGGTGTGCGGTCGTATTGGCCGCGAGCGGCAAGCCTTCCTCGTTGGTGAGCAGCACGGTCTGGAAGCGGCCGACTTCGGCGATGCGGTCGAGCAGCGGCACCAGCTCGCGGCGCCGGCCCGGCCGGCTCGCGAGCTGCGCCAGATCCAGCGAGATGCGCTCACGCTCGACCAGCGGCGCCAGCACATCTTCGATCGCGCTGCGCAGGCTGGTCTCCCGCTCGATGGCGTCGTGGCTGCTCTGCTCCTGCAACTGGTCGAGGCTGGCCGCCTGCATCTGCACCTGCCGGCGCAACAGCTCGCGGGACAGCGCGCCCTGGCGGGCGCCGAACAGATAGCCCGAGGTCAAGAGCAGAATGGCGGCGCCGAGGCCGCTCACGATGGCATAGATCGTCATGGTCGCTTCGTCGCTGTGAGTTGACTGCAATCATCGACGCCCGCAATGCGCAGCACGGCCTTGCGGTCGCCCGCGACCGCCTGGGCATCGCCGCGCGCCTCGCCGGCGCCGGCCGCGCGCACCGACATCCGCTGCGCGGGGAGGCCCTCGCGCTTCAACTGGGCCGCGATCTCCTTGGCGCGCGAATAGCTGAGCAGCACGTTCAGATCCTCGGTGCCGCTGGCATCGGTATGCCCCTCGATGATGATGGTCGCCTCACCATGGCGCGCGAGCGCGCGTTGCAGGATCGCCAGCGACCGCTTCATGTCGGCAGGGTTCGGTCGTGCGCTGCCGCGCTCGAAGCCGACCGCCAGCGGCGCGAAGCACTCGGCGGAGGGCTTCGCGGGGCTCTGGGGCTCCGGGGGCGCTGCCGGGGCGACCGGCGGTGTCGGTGGCGCGACCACGACGGGAGCGATCACGGGCGGCATCGGCGGCGCCGCGACCGGTGCCGGGTCGACGATCCGCGCCTCCCGTCGCTTGGGTGCCGCGTCGGCAACGGGGGCGTCGCGCTGCGGCACGGCCGTCACCGGCATTGCGGCCGTCGCGACCGGCGGCGTGGCGGTGCCTTGCTGCCAGAGCGCTGCCGACATGACGGCGATCAGGGTGCCGGCGACGGCAAAGGCCGCGGCGAGCCAGACCGGCGCCTCCTCGCCGGCCACGGTGCACGCATCGATGCGCATGGCGGGCGAAGGCAGAGCGGAGTTCGGGGAGGGCGCCAGCATGTCAGCCCACGGGCACCTTGAATTTCGGCGTGATCAGGTCGATGCCGCATTCGAGCCCCGCGCACCACGCGATGAACTGGCGCGACATCGTAGCATCCGGAAACAGCGCGCCGTGCTGCGGGGCGATGATCTCGATGTCGAGCGTGCTGACCATCTGCGCCCACGCCTTCATGACGCGGTTGGAGACCATGTAGCGCCGGTGAAAGCCCTCCATGAAGCGCGTATGCGCCTTGAAGTCGCGCACGACGGTGTAGTCGACGCCGATCGAGGCGCCGAGGTCGCCGCTGTAGAGGATCTTCGAGATCGGATCGTAGAGCTGGAAATTGCCCTCACTGTGCAGGAAGTGCGCCGGCAGCGCGTACAGCCTGCTGCCCGCGAGATCGAACACCATGCCCTCGTCGGGGATCGGCTTCAGCCGGTGGGCAACGATGTGGTCGAAGCCGAAATGCGGCACGAAGCGGGTCCACAGCTCGGAGATGTAGGCGTCGGCGTCGGTCGTCATCAGCCAGCCGTTGATCGCCGCGACGATGTCGGGATCCTGGTGCGACAGGAACAGATATTTCAGCCGCCCGCCCGAGAGCTCGCTGAAGGTCTCGCTGAGCACCCTGGAATAGACCTTGTGGCCGCCCGGATCGAGCAGCATGCCGACGCGGTCGTGGATGATCAGATGCTGGTTCGCCTGCACCGCGTGGTCGCCGGCGCCGAAATCCTCCAGCAGAATGTTCTTGTGAACGCCGTCGTCGTAGAGGACGGTATTGGCCATGAAACTACTCCCGCCGGCGCCGCGCCATCGCAGCGCGCCGGCTCATTGGACGACGGTGCGCTACAGTACCTTCTGCAGCGATCTGACGGCTTCGCGCATGTCGAAGAAGGTCAGCCCGAGCTTGCTGTTCTCGTTGGTGAGCGCGAGCAGCAGCGCGCCGCGGCCGGCGCTGACCAGCACGGCATAGCCGGACTCGCCGCGGATGATGACCTCCTGCAGATGGCTGCGGCCGAGCTCCATGGCGGCGCGGCCGCCGAGCGACAGCAAGGTCGCGGTCATGCCGGCAACCCGCGTCTCCTCCATGTCGGCCGCGAGCACACTCGCGATCATCAGCCCGTCCTCCGAGATCAGCGCGCAGGCCTCGACCCCGAACGAGTCGCTCTGCAGCTTGCGCAGCACCCGGTTGATTTCATCGAGTCGTGACATCGGCTTCTCCTCGACGGCGCGCGGGGCAAACTTGGAATGAAACTGGGTTTGAGCCATGGCGGGGTCCTGGTCATCATCTTGAGCTGTTGAAACGGAAGCGGTCGGAATGTCGATTTGTGCAGTAACGAAGGAGGGATACAGCGGGTCATCCGGGACCAGCGTCGTCGTCTGTTCCGGACTGCCGTCCGGCGCCGTCAGCGCGCGCGTCTCGATCGTATCGACCGCATCGTCGAGCGCGCGCTGCTCGGCCTTGATGCGTGATCGCGAGACCGGCGGATCCATCGCCTGCAACTGGGTCACCAGCGCTTGGCGGGCCGACTGGTAGACTTCGGCGCGGCGTTCGGGGGTGGAATCCGGCAGGCTCTCCATCGCGCGCGACAGCAGGATGAAGTAGTCGGCGGTGGTCACGGGCAGGGCTGCCGCATCCTCATGCGGACCGTGCGCTCGGCTCAGCAGGCTTGCGAGGCGTCCCATCGCTCTCTCGTCACTCTACGCAACTAACGATGCATAAGGTTAGGTCGGTGCAAGGGACAGGACGAATGATCTGAATCAAATTAACTAAAATCAGGACCAGACTGCGTAATCCCGCCCTCAAGTCGACCGCAGCAGATCATCGTGTGGCCACGATTGCCGCCAATGCGCCGTATTGCCGCCGCGTTCGGCGCAACTGCGCCTCGGTCGCAGCCAGAATCAGCTACGATCACGGCGACGAATGGCGGCGCGGGGAGGGCAATGTGAACGTCCGGGACTATGTGCAGCGCGATGCGACGGCGCTTGCCGCCGCGGTGAAGGGCGGCGAGACCCATGCGGCGGAGCTGCTGCAGCTCGCGCTGGCGCAGAACGAGCGGGCCCAGCCGAGGACCAACGCCGTCTGCAGGCTGATGGAGCGCGAGGCCCGCGCGCAGCTCGCCAAGCCCGCCAACGGCCCGCTCACCGGCGTACCGTTCCTGATCAAGGACTGCGCCCAGGACTATGCGGGCCTGCCGACGGCCTATGGCAGCAAGGCGCTGTCCGGATTCGTCGCCGGCGAGCATGCCTCGGTCGTGAGGCGGTATCTCGAGGCCGGTCTCGTGATCTTCGGCAAGACCAACCTGCCGGAGCTCGCGCTGAAGGGCGTCAGCGACTCCCGCGCCTTCGGCCGCGTCAGCAACCCCTGGAATCCCGCACATACGCCCGGCGGCTCCAGCGGCGGCGCTGCGGCGGCGGTCGCTTCGGGCGTCGTGCCGATGGCCGCCGGCAATGACGGCGGCGGCTCGATCCGCATTCCCGCCGCCTGCTGCGGCCTGTTCGGCCTGAAGCCATCGCGCGGGCTGATCTCGTCAGGGCCCGGCTTCGGCGAGTACTGGTTCGGCGCATCCAGCGAGGGCGTGTTGTCGCGCAGCGTCCGCGACACCGCGCTCGCGCTCGACGTCATCGCGGGCGGCGAGCCCGGTGATCCCTTTCTCACCGCCGAGCCCGGCGTGGTCTACGCCAACGCGGTGGCCCGCGATCCCGGCCGCCTGCGCATCGGCTACACGGTGGCGTCGCCGATCGGGACCGAGGTGCATGCCGAGGCGAAGCTTGCGGTCGACAACGCCGTGAAGCTGCTGCAGGGCCTTGGTCACGAGGTCGAGGAGGCCTCGCCCGACATCGATGGCGCCGCGCTTGCGACAG
This sequence comes from Bradyrhizobium sp. HKCCYLRH1030, assembly GCF_051168395.1. NCBI lineage: Bacteria > Pseudomonadati > Pseudomonadota > Alphaproteobacteria > Hyphomicrobiales > Nitrobacteraceae > Bradyrhizobium > Bradyrhizobium sp. HKCCYLRH1030. Next base: position 384,772 of record NZ_JBNPUY010000005.1, read on the forward strand.
CGTTCCTGCACATCTATTTCGGCCAGGTCGCGGCGCTGGTCGCCGACGCGCGCGGCAAGGGCGCCAGGCGCGAGGAGTTCGAGCTGCTGACGCGGGTGCTGTCGACGCTCGGCGGCGCGATCTCGGCCGGCGCGCTGACGACGCAGCTCTTGAAATGGAACGAGTTCGCGCGGGCGCTGGCGCGCTTCCATGCCCGCTACGACCTGCTGCTGACGCCGACGCTCGCGCACCCTCCGATCCGGCACGGCGAGGGCGATCCGAGCACCGCCGAGCAGACCCTGCTCGACATGCTCGACCGCATCGGCCTGCTCGGGCTGATGACGCGCTGGGGCCTGCTCGACGGCATGATCGACAAGATCGCCCGCGACAGCCTGCAATATGTCCCGTTCACGCAGCTCGCCAATCTCGCGGGCACGCCGGCGATGAGCGTGCCGCTGCACTGGACCGCCGACAGCCTGCCGCTCGGCGTGCAGTTCGTGGGCCGGCTCGGCGACGAGACGAGGCTGCTGCAGCTCGCCCGCCAGCTCGAGCAGGCGCAGCCCTGGTTCGCGCGCCTGCCGGACTGGGTGATGCAGAGCTGACCACACCCGGCGGGCCGGTTCGAGCGGCGGGGTCGTGCTTCGCACGACGCCGTGCACGTCCATCGCGATTGCGTGCGCGCTGTTTGTGGTGTTCTATCTTAGGTGGAGCGCGGTCGCCTAAGCCGCGCCGGCTCGGCGACGTTCTTCGGACGGCCACGTTCTTCGGACGGCCACGTTCTTCGCGCCCGGCACATCGCACGTCGCTGCCGTCGTGCGGAAACTACTCCGCGTCGCTTCCGACGGTCCGCTCGTCCGGTGCCGTGCCATGCACATTGGCGATACTTTCAGAGGGCTGGATCATGAACGTCACAGTCTATTTCGCGACCAACAGGCAACCGATCACGGCTGAAGGCACGAATCAGATTACCGGGTTCAGCTCCGAGCTCGGTCCCGTCAACGGCTTGAACATCAGGTATGGCCGGGCCGAGATCGCGGTCGATCTGCAGGCATCGAGCTATGCCCTGGTGCCTGGATCGCTTCATGTCGAGGATGAGCAACTGATCTTTCCGCAAGGCTCCCGTGCGGTCCTCGGCAGCAATACGATCTTCGGCGCCCTGCGTGCCGACATGCTGGCGAAGGCGCGGCCGACGCTGGCGTTCATTCACGGCTTCAGCAACAGCTTCGTCGACTCGATCGAACGCGCCGGGTGGATCTCGGCGTTCTACGGGATCGACGCCAACATGTTCGTGTTCAGTTGGCCGTCGGTCGCCTCGCTGGTCGGCGTGCCGCTGCCCTTTGTGGACTACCAGCACGATCGCAAGACGGCGGCGGCATCCGGCCCGGCCGTGGCACGCACGCTGCGGCGGCTCTATGATTTCGTCGACGGGCTGCCCGAGAGCGAACGCTGCAACCAGAGCATTCATCTCATCTGTCACAGCATGGGCGTCTATGTCCTGCGCAACGCGTTGCAGGCCTTGATGCAGATGCCCGACCCGGTCGCCGGCGCGGCCATGGCCGGCGGCGTTCCGGCGATGGTGCGGATGGGCGGGACGCAGCCGTCCCTGACCGGATTGCGCAGGACCTTCGACAAGGTCGTGCTCGCGGCGGCCGACGAGGACGCGGACGCGTTCGACGACCCGGCGAAGCTGAAATATCTGCCGCGCACCGCGAGCAGCGTCACGGTCTATCACTCGACCAAGGATTGGGTGCTCAATACGCTGAGCGCGGGCACGAAATTCAACGGTCCGCGGCTCGGCAGCGACGGTCCCGACAACATGGGCAGCGTCAGCGACAAGGTCACCGCGATCGATTGTTCGGATGTGACGACGTTCGAGCAGGACCCGCAGCAGCACCAGTATTACCGGATCTTCCCGGTGGTCCGCGACGACATCGTCCAGGTGCTGCAGGGCGTGCCGCAGAACCAGGTCAGCAACCGCGATCCGGTGGGGTCGGGACGCTACCGCATTCGGCCGCAGGCCCGCTTGGCGGTCAGGGCCACCAGTCCCAAGCCGCGCGCCGCGAAGGCGCGCGTCGCCAAGTCCGGTGCTGCGAAGAAGAGGGCGGCCGGCGGGAGCTGAGCGCGGGACGCAGGCGCGCCCGCATGGGCCGGCTCGGCGACGAGACGAGGCTGCTGCGGCTCGCCCGCCAGCTCGAGCAGGCGCAGCCCTGGTTCGCGCGCCTGCCGGACTGGGTGATGCAGAGCTGACGATCTCAGCGTTTGATGATGACCACTTCGAGATACTCCGACGGCACCACCATCGTGCCGTCCTCGGCGCGATTGAGCGTCCCGATCAGGGCCAGCATGTCGCGCTTGAGATCGGCCTGGCGGTCGCCATCAAGCGCAGCGAAGGCCTTGAGCACCGGGCCATAGTAGGTCTTGAACACGTCGACGAAATGCTCAGGCGAGCGGTAGCGCATCGCGAAATGACGCCGATGGCAGCGAATGTCGGTGGCATCGGCGAACATCTCTCGGATGCGTGCCTCGGTGCCCCACAGCGCCGGCGATCTGGCGCCGGCGGGCGGTGGCAGATATTTGCCGAGCGTCTTGAACAACTGGCCGATGAAGCCGTCGGGGGTCCAATTGGCCAGGCCGATCTTGCCGCCGCTGCGGCACACCCGGGTGAGCTCGGCGGCGGCGCGCTCCTGCTGGGGCGTGAACATCACGCCGAATGTCGAGACCACCACGTCGAATGTGCCATCGCCGAACGGAAGCGCCTCGGCATCGGCCTCCTGGAACTGCACGGACAGGCCGTCGGCGGCGGCACGCTGGCGCCCGCGGTCGAGCAGGGCAGGCACGTAGTCGGTCGAGACGACGTTGCACCAGCGCCGCGCCGCAGCCAATGTGACGTTGCCGTTGCCGGCGGCCACGTCGAGCACCTTCTGGCCGGCGCGGATGTCAAGCGCCTCGCAGAGTTCCTCGCCGACGATCTGCAGCGTGTTGCCGACGATGGCGTAGTCGCCGGACGACCACGCGCTGTGCTGGCGTGCCTTGAGCGCGGTGAAATCCGGCTCTGCGGTCGCGCCGGCCTGAATTGCAGCTGATGCGGTCATGATGGTCTCCTCCGGAGAATGCAGCGCTGTTGCGCGCGCTGGTGTGTGGAGACGTACGCGGCAGGCTTCGGGCGGCGCTATCCAGATCGCGACACGGCCATCCGGATCGTGAACTTTTCGAGCGCCGCCGATGACCCATAGGCAATTGGACGTCGTCGCATGATGGACGGAGATCAGGTTCCCCTGGCGGCGCGGCAGCCTTTGCCACGCAGCGTGCGCCGCGCGCTCGAAGCGATGCATGACGACCTCGGGCGGCGCTGGACGCTGGCCGATCTGGCGAAGATTGCCGGCGTTTCCGGACGGACCTTGCAGCGCCAGTTCGTCAGGTCGATCGGCCGGTCGCCGCAAATGGTCCGGCAGGAGATCGGCTACGCGCGCGCCCGTGTCGAGTTTCTGCAGGGGCGCGCCGGCGGGAAGGTGATGGACGTCGCGCTGCGCTGCGGCTTCCCGCATTACGGCCGCTTCGCCGCCGGCTATCGTCGCTGCCACGGCGAGACGCCGTCGGAAACCCTGAAGCGGCAGGCGGTCTTGATGGCGCAGCTCGCCGCGTCGCGCACCACCATTGCGCCGGTGCGCGATCGGCCGACCATTGCCTTCGCCATGATCGCCACCGATCCGAGCGTGCGCGAGCTGGCGGACGACCTCGCGGCCGAGCTCACGCTGGCGCTGACCCGCGCGGGATTTGCCGTGACGACCCAGCCGCGCGCGGCGCGCTACCGCATGAACGCGTCGCTCCAGGGTCGGGATGGCGCGTCACGGCTGCTGCTGCAGCTGATCGACCAGGACAGCGGCGGGCTGATATGGGCGCATCGCGGCGAGGTCATGCTGCGGTGGGAGGCCGACGGTCACGAACGGTTGGCCGCCCGCGTGGCGGCATCGCTGCTGCAAAGCCTGCGCCGCGCCGAGATCGATCGGGCGCTGCGCAAACCGGATGAGGATCTGACCGCGCAGGATCTCGCGCTGCGCGCCATGCCCGGCGTGCTGTCGCTCGACGCCGACGGCAACCGCAGTGCGCTCGAGCTGCTGCATCAGGCCATCGCCCGCGATCCCCGTCATGCCCTGGCCACGGCGCTCGCGGCCTGGGCCTACGGCCAGCGCGCGGTCTATCATTTCGGCACCGCGCCCGGGCAGGACCGGCAGCTTGGTCGCGCGCTGGCGCAGCGCGTGCCGACCGAGCTCGCGGATGCGACCGTGCTGTGCGTGCTCGGCAACGCGCTCACCTTGCTGGATGAGCTCGCCGAGGCCGAGCAGGTGGTGGGCCGGGCGCTCGCGCTGGATGGCGGTGCCGCCTGGGCCTGGAGCCGCAGCGGCTGGCTCGATGTCTATCGCGGCGATGCCGCGTCGGCGATCGAGCGCTTTCGGATTGCGCTGGATCTCGCGCCGCAGGACCCGCTCGCCTTCAACGCCATCATTGGAATCGGCTGCGCGTATTTCGCCGCCGGGACCTACGCGGAGGCGGCGCGCTGGCAGCAGCGCGGCCTGCGCGAGCACCCGTCGTCGCTCTGGGTGCACCGGACCATGTGCCCGTCCCACGTGCTGGCGGGCGAGCGATCCGCGGCCCTGCGCAGTCTGCAGGCGCTGCGTGCCGGCTATCCGGACCTGACCCTGGCCGAGGTCCAGCGCGGCATGCCGCCGCTACCGGACGCCTATTCGGCCCGGGTATTCGAGGGATTGTCCGACGCCGGCCTGCCGGCGTAGCGGCGGCCGGTCACCGTCACCTCTTCGGCATGCCGATGGCGCGGCCGAGCCCGTCGGGCTGCGGCAGCGCGGCATGCGCCTGCAGCACGCGGGCGATGTTGGCCTGGATGTCCGGCGGAAACGGCGCGACCTTGCGCTTGGTCATGTCGATATGCACCGACATGCCCTCCGAACTCGCCGAGATCCAGCCCTCGTCGGCGTGGCGGAGCTCCTCGAACGTGTGCAGCCGCTTCTCGTCGGCACCGATCAGCCAGACCGCGACCTGCACCGGATCACCCAGATGGATCTCGCGCAAATAGCGCACGTGGCACTCCGTGATGAAGGTCGAGCCCTGCCGTTCCTTCATGTAGGCCGGTCCGATGCCGAGCTCGGCCCATAGCTGGTCGATCGCGCGGTCGAACATGACGTTGTAATAGGCCATGTTGAGATGGCCGTTGTAGTCGATCCATTGCGGCTCGATCTGCATGATGGACGACAGGAACGGCCCCGCGCCGGCTTGTATGGGCACTGCATTATCGCTCATCGGCTCTTCCGTTTGCTCCCTTGACCCCTGTTGCGTCCTTTGCCACGGTCCGCCCAACTTTCGGAGGAAGCAGTGGCGACGACGATCCCCCATCACGATTTGAAGCGGCCCGCGCCGGAGGCGCTCAAGAGCGCGCTCGACGCACTCGCGGCTCGCTTCGGCAACCGGCTCATCACCTCGCAGGCCGTGCGCGAGCAACATGGCCATACCACGACCTGGCTGCCGACGCAGCCGCCGGATGGCGTGGTGCTGGCGCAGGAGACCGCCGACATCCAGGACGTCGTCCGCATCTGTGCACCAAAGGGCGTGCCGATCATTCCGTTCGGCACCGGCACCTCGCTGGAGGGCCAGGTCAATGCGCCGGCCGGCGGCATCTGCATCGACATGCGCGACATGAACAAGGTGCTGGAGGTGCATGCCGAGGACCTCGACTGCGTGATCCAGCCCGGCATCACCCGCAAGACCTTGAACGAATATCTGCGCGACCAGGGCCTGTTCTTTCCGATCGATCCCGGCGCCGACGCGTCCCTCGGCGGCATGGCGTCGACGCGGGCCTCCGGCACCAATGCGGTGCGCTACGGCACCATCCGCGAGAACGTGCTGGCGCTGAAGGTCGTGCGCGGCGACGGCGAGATCATCAAGACCGGCACCCGCGCCAAGAAGTCCGCGGCCGGCTACGATTTGACGCACCTGTTCATCGGCGCCGAGGGCACGCTCGGCATCATCTGCGAGATGACGATCCGGCTGCGCGGCATTCCCGAGACCATCGCCGCGGCGTCGTGCTCGTTCGAGACCGTGCGCGGCGCCTGCCAGGCGACGATCCTCGCGATCCAGACCGGCATTCCGGTGGCGCGCATCGAGCTGCTCAATGCGGCGCAGGTCAAGGCCTGCAACGCCTATTCCAAGCTGACGCTGCCGGAGACGCCGCTGCTGCTCTTGGAGTTTCACGGCAGCGAGGCCGAGGTCGCCGAGCAGTCGAAGAACTTTGCCGAGATCGCCAGGGAGTGCGGCGGCGGCGACTTCGCCTGGACCACCAAGCCGGAGGACCGCACCAAGCTGTGGCAGGCGCGTCACGATGCCTATTGGTCCGTGAAGGCGATCCGGCCCGGTGTCGGCGTGGTCGCGACCGATGTCTGCGTGCCGATCTCCAGGCTCGCGGACTGCGTCACCGAGACCGAGGAGGACCTCGCGCGTCTCAGGCTGACCTCGCCGATCGTCGGCCATGTCGGCGACGGCAATTTCCACTGCTCCTTGATGTGCGACGTCGACGACGCCGACGAGATGGCCCGCGGCGACGAGTTCATGCATCGCCTCGTCGAGCGCGCGCAGGCCATGGGCGGCACCTGCACCGGCGAGCACGGCATCGGCCAGGGCAAGCAGAAATATCTCGAGTCCGAGCTCGGCCCGGAAGCGCTCGATGCGATGCGCGCGGTGAAGCAGGCGCTCGATCCGCAGAACATCTTCAATCCAGGCAAGATCATCCCGGCGCGCTGATCGGCAATCCAAGCCGAGCTGGGTTTCGGATTCGGGTTCGGCGTGCAGGCCCGCTGATCACATAGGGCCGCTGCTCACATCTCCCAGCTCGCGGGAGATGTCGGAATGCATCACGATTCGCGAAATAGAAAACGCCGCCGCGTTCGACACGCGGCGGCGCTTTGTTTCCGTGCAGATCAACGGCAGACGCGGCGCGGTCCCCACGGCGTCGGCCGCACCCAGCAGGTGCGCGGGCCGTAGACGCCGTAGCCGTAGGGGCGATAGACGCGCGGGGCGGGCCGGCAGCGGCCCCAGCGGTCGGGGAACCAACCGGGACCACAGCCGCCGGCGACGCGCTCGACATTGCTGTCTGGAGCAGCCGGCTGGGCCGGCAGCGTGAAGGCCTGCGCGGCCGACGCGCCCAACATGACGGTCGCGGCGAGCAGGGCGGAGGTGAACAGATTGCGCATTGCAGTGCGGTCCTCTCGTTGGTTTCGAAGCAGTGCAGTCCTTAGACGTCGTCGGGCAAATTTTGGTTTCGCAATATTTTCGAGGTCTCGAAACCTCTTCCCAGTACCATAGAGCTCTCGACGACGCCGGTCGCCCGATGCAGCTCTGCCGATCATGTGGCGCATCGCTGCAGTGTCGACGCCATCGTGCGGTCTTCTAGCAGACATTCGCTGCAAGGAACATGAACGATCAGCGACGCGTCCCACTGGCTTTCGTCGCAGGCGGCATCATTTTCCGCCTTGCTGCGCCTTTGCGTCCTTCAACGCCGTCCTGCAACCGTCGGAGAGCTTGTCGAACTTCTCGATCATGCATTGCTTGATGCGGCCGCCGCCCGGCATGATTCCAGTACAGAGCGTACGCACATCGTCGCCGCAGGCCTGGCGCATGGCGCTCCTGTCCTGAGCCTGGGCGGTCGTGCTGGAGATGACTATCAACAGCAGCGGAAGCAGCTTGTGCATGATCGATGATTCCTCTCTCGCCGCGGCCGACGCGCCGGGCCTCGTGAGGCGGTTGTCTCGCCGATGAATTTAGCGGGCATATGTCGACCGTCGCCGCAACGTGTAACGGTTTGTATCACGAGGTCACTGCGCAGAGCGCAAGCGTCCGCCTGCCGCCGGGGTCGTCGTCGACCACGGCGGCGCTCGTGCCGCCATTCCCTCAAGCGTGCACATCCGAGGCACTGCTGCGCAGCTTCCGCAGCGCGTGATCGACGCTGTGGAACACGCGCTCCCGGGGCAGCACATCATACAGGCCGAACCGTTCGAAGGCCGCCTGGGCCCGCAGCGACTCCAGCCGCGCCACCGCGAACACGATACCGGCCTCGTTGCAGATATGGATCACGTCGCGCAGGGTCTGCGCGGCGGTGAAATCGATCTCGACGATGGCGCTGGCCTCGAACACCACCAGCCGCGGCTTGCGGCTGCGCAGCAGGCGCTGCATGTCGGCGCGGAACGTCGCTGCATTGAGGAAGCTGAGCGGGGCCTGGAAGCCGACCACGGCGATGTCGGACAGTTCCTCGCCCTTGATCTGCGGATGTGCCGGCCACCAGATCGTCGTGTCCGGCACGCGCTGGAAGGCGATGAGGTGGGCGCGCGTCGTGCTCCAGATGCCGTGCAGCAGCGACAGCGCGATGCCGAGCGCGACGCCCTGCTCGATCGGCAGTGCGACGATGGCCACCGCGGTGGCCAGGATGAGCAGGAACTCGCCCTTCGACGCACGATAGACGCTTGTGATCTGCGCGACGCGGATGATGCGCAGCGCGACGAACAGCAGCACGCCGCCGAGCGCTGCCTCCGGGACGTTCGCAAGCAGCCGGGCTCCGAACAGCACGAGCAGCAGCACGATCCCAGCGGCGAGCAGGCCCGCGACCTGCGACCGGCCGCCGGTCTCGACCACGATGCCGGTGCGCGGTGGACTCGCATTGACCGGAAACGCGCCGAACAATCCGGCCAGCAGGCTGCCGGCACCGGCGCCGAGGAAGTCGCGGTCGACGTCGGCCGCGCGGTCGGGATCGGAAGGGAACGAGCGCGTCGTCGCCGACGTCTGCACCATCACCACGACCGCGATCAGGAAGGCGAGCGGAACCAGCTTCGCCCATTGTTCCGGCCCGATCAGCGGCACGGACGGCATCGGCACCGTGCCGGCGATCTCGCCGATGACGGGCACGCCGCGTCCCCGCAGCCCGGCCGAGAGCACGAACAAGGTCGAGGCCGTAAGCGCAATCAGCGCGCCGGGAATGCGGGCGCTGATCCGCTCGCAGACCGTGATGGTCGCGAGCACGCCGAAGCCGATGAGCATCGTGTACCCGTTGGCCTTGCCGAGTTCGCCCGCGAGGGTGACGATCCGCGCCAGCGTTGGCCCGCTCGGTGACGGCAGGCCGAGCACGCCCGGCAATTGCGAGACGATGATGTGAACGGCGATGCCGGCCAGGAAGCCCACGGTGACCGGCACCGACAGCAGGTTGGCGATGCCGCCGAGCCTGAAGCCGCCGGCCAGCACCAGCATGACCCCGACCAGCAGCGCCAGCGCCGCAGCGAGGCTGCCGTATTCAAGCGTGCCGCTGGCCGCGAGCAGCGCCAGGCCGCCGGCGAAGATCGGCGTGATCGTGGAATCGGCGCCGCAGGACAGGAAGCGGTTGGCGCCGAACAGCGCGAACCCCAGCGATCCCGCCATGAAGGCGAAGAAGCCGGTCTCGGGCGTGAAGCCGCCGAGCTTGGCGGTCGCCATCTGCTCGGGGATCGCGATCGCCGCCAGCGTCAATCCGGCGGCGAGATCGGCGGGCAGGGCGCTGATCCGCCAGCCTCGCAGCGAGCGGAGCATCGGCCAATGATGGTTGCCGTCGTGGCGTGGTTGCTCGATCATGTCGATGTCTCCAAGCGCATCACGGTCGATGTGTTCGTCCGCTCACGCAAGATCGCGATCCCAGGGCGGCTCCGGCGCGAACGCCGCGGCGAGGTGGTCTATGAAGGCGCGCACCTTGGCCGATGGCGTGCGGTCCGGCAGATAGACGGCGTGCACCGCCAGCAGGTCCGACGGCGGCGCGTCGAGCGTCAGCGGCACCAGCCGGCCCGCGCGGATGTCGTCGCCGACGATGAAGGTCGGCTGGTAGATCACGCCCTGTCCGGCCAACGCCGCCGCGAGCAGCGCATCGCCATTGTTGGCGCGCAGATTGCCGCTCACGGTGACATCGACCGCGGCTTTGCCGCCCATGCGCCAGCGCGACGGGCCGGCCGCCGCCAGCGTATAGCCGAGGCAGTTGTGACCGGCGAGATCGGCCGTGGTGCGCGGTGTCCCATGCACGGCGAGATAGGACGGCGCGGCGCACACCATCATCCGGCACGGCGCCAGCCGCCGCGCCACCAGGCTGGAGTCCTTGAGCGTGCCGATGCGGATCGCGAGATCCCAGCCTTCCTCGATCAGGTCGACCAGCCGGTCGTTGAGGCCGAGCTCGACGCTGACGCCGGGATAGAGCGCGGCGAAGCCGGCGAGCAGCGGCGCGATCTGGCGCGTGCCGAAGGCGAGCGGGACATTGAGGCGCAACAGCCCGCGCGGCTCGACGCGGTCGGCCGCGATCGCGCTCTCGGCCGCCTCGAAGTCGCCGAGCACGCGCTCGGCAAGGTCGAGATAGCGGCGTCCGGCCTCGGTGATGGTCAGCCGGCGCGTGGTGCGGTGAAACAGCTTGGTGCCGAGTCGCGTCTCCAGCGCCGCGAGGTGTTTTGTCACCATGGTCGGCGACATGCCGAGCAGGCGGGCCGCGCCCGACAGGCTTCCGCAGCCGGCCACCTTCGAGAGCACCTCCAGTCCGGTCAGCCGGTCCAACACTGGATCATCTCACTCTTGGAGTGTGAACTGATTTTCCATTGTAGCGGATTATCGTCTGAGGGGAAATGATCCATATGGCGGGAAGTCCCCACGGAGGTCCCGATGATCGATTCCCGTACTGCGCCTTATGCCGCGCTCCTGCTCCGCCTCACTCTTGGCGGGCTGTTCCTGGCCCATGCCAGCCTCAAGCTGTTCGTCTTCAGCCCGGCCGGCACCGCAAAGTTCTTCGGCAGCATCGGCCTGCCGCCCGAGCTGGCCTATCTCGTGATCGCCGCCGAGATCCTGGCCGGCATTGCCCTGATCCTCGGCATCGCCACCCGCTGGGTCGCGCTCGCCGCCGTGCCGATCCTGCTCGGCGCCATCTTCACCGTGCATGGCTCCGCCGGGTTCTTCTTCAACAATCCGAAGGGCGGCTGGGAGTATCCGGCGTTCTGGGCGGTGACCCTGGTGATCCAGGCCCTCCTCGGCGACGGCGCCTATGCGCTGGGGGGCCTGCGCAGCGGCCTTGCCGGCGGTCAGCTCCGCAGCGCACACTGATCGTCATGGTTGGTTGACTGCCGCGACAATCTCAGTGTCGTCCCCGCGAACGCGGGGACCCATAACCACAAGCGGACTTGGGTCGAGCACGCTGGTCGACGCGCAGCCTGCCTCAAACGTCGATCCCGCGGTATGGGTCCCTGCTTTCGCAGGGACGACGGCTGTGGGTTGGGTTGACAGGTGGACATCCCTATATCGCCCGAGGAGCCATGACATGACCCTGCCCAGCATCTTCCTGTCGCACGGCTCGCCGATGCTGCCGCTCACGGATTCGGCCGCCCGTGACTTCCTCGTCGGCCTCGGCGGCAGCCTGCCGCGGCCGAAGGCGATCCTGGTGATCTCGGCGCATTGGGAGACCGACATCCCCGCCGTCAATGCGGTGGCCACCAACGAGACCATCTACGACTTCTACGGCTTTCCCCGTGAGCTCTATCAGTTGCGCTATCCCGCGCCGGGGGCGCCCGATCTCGCGCAGGCCGTCGCGGCGCGGTTGCAGGCGGCCGGCCTGCCGGTCGGCATCGACCGCGAGCGCGGCCTCGATCACGGCGCCTGGGTGCCGCTGCTCCTGATGTACCCGCAGGCCGACATTCCGGTGCTGCAGCTCTCGATCCAGACCGAGCAGGGCCCTGCGCATCATCTCGCGCTCGGCCGTGCGCTGGCGCCGCTGCGCGAGGAGGGCGTGCTGATCATCGGCAGCGGCAGCTTCACCCACAATCTCGGCGAGTTCCGCAAGCGCCGGCTCGACATCGACGATCCCGCGCCGTCCTGGGTGGTCGACTTCGCCGACTGGGTGCACCAGGCCGCGATCGAGGGTCGCGTCGACGATCTCGTCGACTACCGCCGTCTCGCCCCGCACGCGCGCGACAACCATCCGACCGAAGAGCACTTCCTGCCGCTGTTCGCCGCGCTCGGCGCCGCTGGCGAGGGCGCCCGCGTGGAGCGCCTGCACAACAGCGCCAATTACGGCGTGCTGCGCATGGACGTGTATGCGTTCCACGGCGCAGACGAGGCGAAGGCTGCGGCGTGAGCCGCTGACTTGTTAGTTCGATCTGCATCTGCCCGTCGGGCCCATTTTGCCCGACGGGTTACTTTGTCGCAGTCATTTCGCTTGCGTCGTCGGGCAAATCACCGCGATCCTCTCGCGCATCCCGCCTCACTTGCGCAGGGGCGTTGCGCGCGATCGTCACGACACGCGAGGCGGGGAGCGGTGGCCGCGAGAACTCGCAGCATGTCCTTTCGATGTGCGGACGAACGAAGCTCTTGCGGACGTGAAGTTGCAGGGTTCTGATACCTCGACGCTGGTATCACCGCGCAACGCGTGAAACGCGTTGTCGCGCATGGCGGCCAACAAGCCGAGCGCCAGGAAGCCTGCATATAAGCGTGAAGCCCATCGCGCAGGGAGGGCCGGGCGATCTCGGCTGAACCTGTGGTACCTGCCGCCTGCATTTTTTTGAGCAGGCGGGCCACGGGCGCGGCCAGCGCCCGGCCTTCCCTGCGCCCTCCTGTTCGATGAGGGTGAACGGACGTTGCACAGCCCGGGCATGTCATGCCGCGGAATTGCAGACGCGCGTCGGTCTGTTCGATGAGCGCGAGATATCTCAGCGTCGTCATTGCGAGCACAGCGAAGCAATCGAGAGTCCCGTCCACAGCCCTGGATTGCTTCGCTGCGCTCGCCATGACGGAGGAGAGGCCAGTGTTCCCAAAGGTGCGCCGCACACATGACCTCGGAGGTAACTGACACGGGATGGCGCGGCGTAGAAAATCCTTGACCCCTCCGCATGCAGATGATGCGAAGGATGCACCAGGGAGTGAAACAACCATGCGCCTGCCGTTCTTTTATGGGTGGGTCATCGTCGCCGTGACCTTCGTGACGATGGCCGTCGGCGTCAATGCACGCACGGCGTTCTCGCTGTTCTATCCGCCTGTTCTCGCCGAATTCGGCTGGGACCGCGGCGTCACCGCCGGCGCGTTCTCGTTCGGCTTCGTCGCCTCCGGAATCGTCAGTCCGCTGATCGGACGGCTGATGGATCGCACCGGCCCGCGGGCCGTAATGGAGCTCGGCGTCGTGCTGATGGCCGGCGGTCTCCTGCTCGCGCCGCTGACCACGCAGCCCTGGCATCTGTACCTCACCATCGGCGTGATGGTCGGCGCCGGCAGCGTCTGCCTTGGCTATTCCGGCCAGTCCTTGTTCCTGCCGAACTGGTTCATTCGCCGCCGCGGGCTGGCGATCGGCATCGCCTTCGCCGGCGTCGGCGTCGGCTCGATGACGCTGTTGCCGTGGGTGCAGCACATGATCGCGCAGACCAACTGGCGCACGGCCTGCACCGCGATGGGCATCGTCGTGCTGGTCGTGCTGGCGCCGATCAATCTCTTGCTGCGCAAGAAGCCGGAGGAGATCGGCCTGCGCCCCGACGGCGACGCCGCGCCGCTCGCCCACGCGGCCAAGCCGGTCTCCAACGTCGTCGACGCCGCCTGGGCCGGCACCGACTGGACGTTGTCGCGCGCGCTGCGCACGGGCCGGTTCTGGTGGCTCGCGCTGGGCTATTTCTTCGGGCTCTATGTCTGGTACGCGGTGCAGGTGCACCAGACGAAATACCTGCTCGAGATCGGCTTCAGCTCGAGCGTCGCGGTGTGGGCGCTCGGGGCCGTCAGCCTGCTCGGGATACCCGGCCAGATCGCACTCGGCCATTTGTCGGATCGCCTGGGGCGCGAGGCGGTGTGGGGATTAGGCTGTCTCGGCTTCGCGATCTGCTTCGCCGCGCTGATCGCGCTCAAGGCCGCGCCGTCGCTGGTGCTGATCTACGTCATGGTGGCGACGCAGGGCGCGCTGGGCTACGGCCTGACCTCGGTGATGGGCGCGGTCGCGCTGGAAATATTCCAGGGGGCGCATTTCGGCAGCATCTTCGGAACGCTGATGTTGATCGGGCTGTGCGGCGGCGCAGCGGGGCCGTGGGTGACCGGCGTGCTGTATGACTACACCCTGAGCTACACGCCGGGCTTCGTGATCGCCTTCCTCGGCGCCTTCGTCTCGGCGGCGGCGATCTGGATCGCGGCCCCCCGCCGGGTCCGCCTCGTCGCCGGCCAGTTGCACAGGTTAAAGACGGCGGGGGCGGCGGCATGATGTGTGATCGGGGCCGACTTGCCATCGCGCCGCGGCCGTGAGCTAATCGGCCAATCCAGGGAGAGGAACCCCATGAACGAGCATGTCCAGGCCGCCAAGGCCGCGCCGCTGTTCAATCCGCTGTCGCCGGAGTTCATCCGCGATCCCTATCCCTTCTATGCGCAACTGCGCGACAACGATCCGATGCATGTGACGCCGTTCGGCGCGTTCCTCGCCAGCCGGCACGCGGAATCGAGCCTAGTGCTGCGCGATAAGCGCTTCGGCAAGGACTTCGTCGCGCGTTCGATTCGGCGCTACGGCCCCGACATCATGCAGGAGCCGGTGTTCCAAAGCATGCGGCATTGGATGCTGCAGCAGGACCCGCCGGACCACACCCGGCTGCGCGGCCTCGTCGTGAAGGCGTTCACGGCGCGGCGGGTCGAGGACATGCGGCCGCGCATCCAGGAGATCGTCGACCGCACGCTCGACGCGGTGATTCCGCAGGGCCGGATGGATCTGATCGAGGACTTCGCGTTCAAGCTGCCGGTCACCGTCATCTGCGACATGCTTGGGATTCCCGAGGAGCATCGCGAGGCGTTCTACAAGAGCTCGCGCGAGGGCGGCCGCCTGCTCGAGCCGGTGCCGCTGTCCAAGGCCGAGATTGCCGAGGGCAATGCCGGCAATGCCGTGTCCAAGGCGTATTTCCAGCACCTGTTCGAGCTGCGCCGGAAACATCCGGGCGACGACCTGACGACGCAGCTGCTGCAGGCCGAGGAGGACGGTGCCAAGCTCAGCCATGAGGAACTGACCGCCAACATCATCCTGCTGTTCGGCGCGGGACACGAGACCACGGTCAACCTGATCGGCAACGGCCTGCTGGCGCTGCACCGCAACCCGGAGCAGCTGGCGCTCTTGAAGGCGCGGCCGGAGCTGATCACGAACGCGATCGAGGAATTCCTGCGCTACGATTCCTCGGTGCAGCTCACCGGGCGGGTCGCGCTCGAGGATATCGAGGATCTCGGCGGCCGGCGGATTCCTGCGGGCGAGAGCGTGCTGTGTCTGCTCGGCTCGGCCAACCGCGATCCCGCGGTGTATCCGGACAATCCGGAGCAGCTCGATATCACCAGGCCAAACGTGAAGCCGCTGTCGTTCGGCGGCGGCATCCATCATTGCCTGGGCGCGCAGCTTGCCCGGATCGAGGCCGAGATCGCCATCGGAACCCTGCTGCGGCGGCTGCCGGAGCTGAAGCTGGACGATCCGGACAACCCGGACTGGCGGCCGACCTTCGTGCTGCGCGGCCTCAAACGGCTGCCGGCCCACTGGTAACCATCTTCGTCAACGGAGTTGTCCAACGCCCCGGAAAGACCGACAGCGCTGTGACTTCGCCATACTTAATCCTATATGATGCAGCGCTCCGGTATCGATGCCAGTGGGCCGCGGCCGCATTGGTTTTAAGGTTGGGACGCCGGAGCGTTGTCCTTTGAGGGAGACCCCGTGCAGACGACCCTGCTCGGCTTGGCGATTGCCTTCATCCTTGCGCTCCTTGCTGCGCTGATCGGCCCGTACTTCGTCGACTGGAACCAGTTCCGGCCGCAGTTCGAGGCCGAGGCGGGCAAGATCATTGGCGTGCCCGTGCGGGTCGCCGGTGCGCTGGACGCACGGCTTTTGCCGACGCCGACGCTGCGGCTGCGCCAGGTCACCTTCGGCGGCGCCAACCACCTCGGCAAGCTGCGCGCCGACAAGCTCGACGTCGAATTCAGCCTCGGCGACCTCATGCGGGGGCAGTGGCGGGCGAACGAGCTTACCATCGGCGGCATGGCGGCCGATCTCGGCATCGATGCCAAGGGTCAGGTCGACCTGCCGGCAGCCTCCGGCCGCTTCGATCTGGCCGCGCTCGCCATCGACCGGCTCAACCTCACCGGCCGTGTCGCGCTGCACGACGCGGCCAGCCGCTCGACGCTGGAACTGACCGACATCGTCTTCTCCGGCGACGTGCGTTCGCTGGCCGGTTCGCTGCGCGGCGATGGCGCGGTGTCGATCCGCGGCGGCCGCTACCCGTTCCGGGTGTCGTCGAGCCAGGACAAGGACTCCAACGGCCTGCGCGTCCACCTCAACATCGACCCGGGCGAGCGTCCCGTGATGGCCGACATCGAAGGCCTCATCAGCTTCCCCAACCGCTCGCCGAAGTTCGAGGGCGCGCTGACGCTGTCGTCGCCCCCGAAGGAGCAGGGCGCCGACAACGACAAGCCCGCCCAGCCTGTGAAGGAGCCATCCGCAAAGCAGGCTCAACAGGCCAAGGCGGGTCCGCTGAACCAGGCCGGCGCGACGCCTTGGCGCATCGCCACCAAGATCGTCGGCGACCAGGCGTCGGCCAAGCTCGACCAGATCGAGGTCAGCTTCGGCCAGGAGGATCGCTCGCTCAAATTCGCGGGCAGCGGCGACGTCCGTTTCGGCGCCGCCCCCGTGCTGAAAGCCTCACTGTCCGCACGCCAGCTCGATGCCGACAAGCTCCTGGCCGGCGGTGACGACATCAAGGATCGGCGGGCGATCGCGCCCGCGCTGGTGCTGCCGGCGCTGCGCAATTGGATCGCACAACTGCCGACCCTGCCGATGCCGGCCAACGTGCAGTTCGCGACCGAGCAGATCATGCTTTCCGGCCGCCCGGTGCAGAACTTTACTGCCGACCTCCACAACGAGCCTTCGGCATGGAGCCTCGAAAAGGTCGATCTGCGCGCGCCCGGCTCGACACGGCTGACCTTCCGGACCATCGGCATCTCGACCTCGGTCACATCGGGCTTCACCGGCGCGCTTGATCTCGAATCGTCGGAGCCCGACACGCTGGTGGCCTGGCTGCAGGGCCGCAGCGACAGCAGCTATCGCACGCAGCGTCCGCTGCGGCTGCGTGGCGACCTCAACGTGGCGCCGGAGCGGGTCGCGATCGACAGCCTCAAGGCCGACATCGACGGCGGCTCCGTTGATGGACGCGTCGCCCTCGTCAACCGGCCAGCGGGGCCGGGCTCGCGTTTCGAGGCGGTGCTGAAGGGCGATCGGCTCGATCTCGACGCGGCGATGGCCGTGACCCGTTCGCTGGTCGGCGTTACCGGCGAGTGGCCGGCGGAGGCCAGCGTGGCGCTGGACGTCGGCCGCGCCAAGCTCAGCGGCCAGGAGCTGCGTCCGCTCACCGCGCGCTTTTCCTACGATCCCAAGACCATCGCCATCGACCAGATCAAGTTCGGCCAAAGCAGCGGCGTGACGAGCGAGGGCTCCGGCCGGTTCGATCGCGCCGATGCAACCGGGCGGCTGGTGGTGACCTCGATGGCCGGCTCGCTCAAGGAGATCACTGCGCTGGTGCAGCCGCTCGCGCCGCAGATCGCCGCCCGCTTCGATGCGCTCGGCACGCCTGCCGGTGCCGCCCGGCTGAAGCTCACGCTCGATCTCGCCAAGGATCCGGCCAATGCCGATCGCAGCCAGGCCAAGGCGGTGCTCGATCTCGACGCGCCGCAACTCAAGGGCTCGGCGACGCTGACGGCAAAACCGTCGGCGGCGGCGCTGCGCAGCTTCGAGCTCGATGCGATCGATCGAACCGAGCTCGGAATCGAGAGCCGGGTGTCGTCGGAGCAGGGCAGTGCCGTGCTGGCGCTGCTCGGACTCGATCGCGTCGCGGCGGCGGGCAACGGTCCGGCCCAGTTCGACGCCAGCGTGACCGGCAGCTGGCGGACGCCGCTGCGGGTGAATGCGAAGCTGTCCGGCGCCGGTCTCGATGGCGATGCGCAAGGCTCCGTCGATCCCTGGGGCGACACCGCCAAGGCCAACGTCAATCTGCGCCTGCGCAGCGCCAACCTGTCGCCGTTGTTCGGATTGAAGCCGCAGGATCCGGCGGCGCAGAACATCCGGCTGTTCGGCCGTCTTGGTCTTTCCAACAATCGCGTGACGCTCGACGACATCGACAGCACGGTCGGCGGATCGCGGCTGCGTGGCCGGCTCGCGCTGGTGCTCGACGACGACAAGCAGATCGACGGCGAACTCGGGCTGGACGCGCTCGACGTGCCGCAAGTGTTCTCGGTGCTGATCGGCGGGGCCGGGCGTGAGTCGGCCGAGCCTTTGGGCGCCGGTCTCTTGAAGGGATGGCGCGGACGCGTCTCGTTTCAGGCCCTCAGCGGCGCCATTCTGAACGGCACGGATCTGCGTCCGCTGGGCGGCGCCATCAAGAGCGACGGCCAGTCGCTGACCATCGAGAATCTCAAGGGCAAGCTCGGCGGCGGCGACGTCAACGCGACCGTGGATGCGCGCTCCAACGCGAATGGTCTCGTCCTGAACGGCCGCGTCGAGCTGGCCGGTATTGACGGCAACGCGCTACGCTATCACAGCCTGAAGATGCCGGCCGGCAAGGTTTCGGCGCAGATGACGCTCGCCGCCGAAGGACGCAGCGTGCAGGCAATGATCAATGCGCTCTCGGGCAATGGCACGGTGACGCTTGACAATGCGGCGCTCCCCAATCTCGACCCGCGGGCGTTCGATGCGGCGTTGCGCGCGGCCGACGCAGGCCAGGTGAGCGACGACGGCAAGTTGCGGCAGGTGATCGAGCCGGTGCTGGCATCGGGGACGTTGCCGGTCACGGCTGCGCAGATCCCCTTCATCATCCGCGATGGCCGGCTGCGTGTCGGCGCCACCACGCTCGAAGCGCAGGGCGCCCGTGCCATCGTCTCCGGTGGCTTCGACATTCCGGCCGATCAGGCCGACATTCGCGTCAGCCTGAGCACGAGCACGGTCGGCAATGCCAATAGCCGTCCCGAGATCCAGCTGTTCGTGGTCGGGACGTCCGAGGCGCTGACGCGCGCGGTCGACGTCACCTCGCTGTCGTCGTGGCTGGCGGTGCGTGCCATCGATCGCGAGACGCGGCGGCTGGATGCGATCGCGCGCGGCGAGGTGCCGCCGGCCTATCCGTCGTCGACGGCGTCGCTGCCCGGTGCACCCGAGGCTGGCCCGGCGGCACCGAGCGCGGCCGACGTGCCGCTGCCCGGTCGTGATCCGCGGCGCGAGCCGCGCACCAAGCTCGGTGGTCCGCGCGCCGTCGTGCCGCCGCTGACCCCGCCGCTCTCGGCTCCCGCCCCTGCGCCTCAGCCGGCGGCACCGATGGCATCGAGCCAGCCGCAGGTCGCGCCCTTGCCGCCGCCGGTCGAGATCAAGCCCGCGCCGGGTGCGCTGCCGCCGCGCCCACGGCCGGTGCCGCGTCCGCCGGTCGTGCTGACGCCGCCGGGCAGTCCATGATGCCGGCTGACGGCGTGCGGAGACCGCGCCGATGATGACCTTGCGACAGGTCGAGGTCATTCGCGCGGTCATGGTGACGGGCACCATCAACGGCGCCGCGCGCCTGCTGAAGGTGTCGGCACCGGGCGTCAGCCGTCTGGTGAAATACACCGAGCGCTCGCTCGGCATCCGCTTTTTCCAGCGCCAGAACGGCCGCTACTTCCCGACGCCCGAGGCGCAGAACATCTTCGAGCAGATCAACAGCGTCTACGAGAAGGTCGACGATCTCAGCTACATCATCTCCAACATCGGCCGTGGCGCGCTGTCGGAACTGCGCGTCGGCTCGGTGCCCAGCATCTCCCAGGTGATGGTGCCGCGCGCGATCGAGCGCGTCCGCCGCCGCTATCCTGATTTGGGCATCGACATCAACATCCTCAAGATCGAGGAGGCGATCGACTATCTGATGCTGGGAAAGGGCGAGTGCGTGGCGATGAGCTACCGGCTCGATCATTCCGGGCTCGAATTCCTGCCGCTGGCCTCAGGCGAATTGTTCTGCATCGTGCCGCCGGGACACGAGCTCGCCGGCCGCAAACAGGTCTCGGCTGCCGAGATGACGCGCTATCCGCTGATCGGCATCGATCCCAACGACCCCTACGGCCGGATCATGGCCGAGATCTTCGCGCGCAACAAACTCAGCTACAATATCTCGATCAAGGCGCGCTTTGGCACCACAGTCTGCGCGCTGGTGAAGGCCGGGCTCGGCATCGCTGTGATCGACCAGTTCACGG
The DNA here is from genome assembly GCF_051168395.1 of Bradyrhizobium sp. HKCCYLRH1030. NCBI lineage: Bacteria > Pseudomonadati > Pseudomonadota > Alphaproteobacteria > Hyphomicrobiales > Nitrobacteraceae > Bradyrhizobium > Bradyrhizobium sp. HKCCYLRH1030. The sequence goes on from NZ_JBNPUY010000005.1 coordinate 405,040, forward strand.
TCGCGCATGGCGGCTATCCCGGCATTGAGTTGATCAAGATCGCCGAGCCGACGCGGTTCGACACCTACATCGCGGTCAAGCGCGGTACGCCGCTGTCGCTCTATGCCGAACACTTCATCGACTGCTTGCGCGCGGAGATGCGCGCGCTGGAGCCCGGCCGACGTCAGGTGGCCAAACCGGCGAAATCCGGTGGCGGCAAAAAATAACATGATGTTAGGTTCAGCCGATATTTGAGTAATTGTGTTAGCGAGCGGACGCGCTATCGTCTGCAACGAAATCCGCGCGTGCGGCGCTCGCACGTCACAGCAGCAAGAGACAAAGGCGAACGTGCCTGATCTTCCCGCGCTCAAAGCCCGAAAATTCCTGACCGGCTTGATCGGTGCCCCGATCGCGCATTCGGCCTCTCCCGCCATGCACGAGCACGCCGCGGCGGCGCTCGGCGTGCGCTGCCATTATCAGCTGATCGAGGTCGCCGGCGCGGATCGTGCCGGACTGGCGATGCTGCTGGAGGGCGTGCGCCGGCTCGGCTTTGCCGGCGTCAACGTGACCTATCCCTACAAGGAAGCCGTGGTCGAGCTGCTCGACGAACTCGCGCCGAAGGCGGCGGCGATGGGCGCCGTCAATACCGTCGTCGTGCGCGATGGCCGGCTGATCGGCCACAATACCGATACCACCGGCTTCGAGCGGGCGGTGGCGCCGCTGGTCAGCCAGAGCCATCGCGGCGTCGTGGCGCTGATCGGGGCCGGCGGAGTCGGCAAGGCGATTGCCTTCGCACTTGCGAACCTCAAAGTCGCTGGGCTGCGGATCTATGACACCGAGCGGGCGCGCGCCGCGAAGCTCGCGAGCCTGCTGCCTGCCGGCACCACGGTGACTGTCGTCGACAGCGTCGAAGACGCGCTTCAGGGAGCGGTGGCTGTCGTCAACGGTACGCCGATCGGCATGCTGCCGAACCGCGGCACACCGGTTCCGGATCATCTGCTGCGCGCCGATCTCTGGGTCGCGGATGCCGTCTACTCGCCGCTTTGGACGCCGCTGCTGAAGGCGGCGAAGGCCAAAGGCGCGCAGGTCCTGCTCGGGCGCGAGCTCGCGATCTACCAGGCGGCCGACGCGTTCGAGCTGTTCACGGGCCTCGCGCCGTCGACCGAGGCGATGGGGGCGGCCTTCGACAATCACATGGCGGAGAGATATCCGGCGGTTGACGCCGCCTGAGCCGACCGCCAATACGCGGCGGAACAAGTCGTTCAAGCAAGAAACGCAAACAAGCGTTTAGAGCAGAGGAGGAAACAACGTGAGATCGATCATCCTGGCCGGACTGTGCTCGGCCGTGCTGCTGTCCGGAGCCGCCTACGCGCAGTCCGGTGCCCCCATCAAGATCGCCAACGTCGCCGAGCTGTCCGGCGGTGGCGCGACCGTCGGCACCAACTGGAAGAACGGCATCGACCTCGCGGTCGAGGAGATCAACGCCAAGGGCGGCATTCTCGGCCGCAAGATCGAGGTGAGCCACGCCGACTCGCAGTCGAACCCCGGCGTCGCCCGTGCCCAGGTGCAGAAGGCGCTCGACGCCGAGCCCTATGTGCTGCTCGGGCCCGGCTATTCCGGATCGGTGAAGGTGACGGCGCCGCTGGCGGCCGAAGCCGGCATCACGCAGATCATGGGCGGCGAGGCGGCCGAGCTGACGCAGGCCGGCAACAAGTTCCTGTTCCGCACCTCGTTCGGCCAGCAATCGTCGATGCCGAAGGTCGCCAAGTACATCAACGACGAGATCAAGGCGAAGTCGGTGGCGGTGGTCTGGGTCAACAACGACTTCGGCCGCGGCGGACGCGACGTCATCACCAAGGAGTTCAACCGCCTTGGCATCAAGGTCGCGGCCGACCTGTCGACCGAAGCCGGCCAGGCCGACTTCGCCGCCGACGTCAGCAAGATCAAGGCGGCCGCGCCGGATGCCGTCTTCATCTATGTCAACGAGGAAGAGAGCGCGCGCATCCTCAAGGAGATCAAGCGCCAGGGCGTGACGGCGCCGCTGATCGGCGAGACCACGCTGGTCGGCCAGAAGGTCATCGAGCTCGCCGGTGATGCGGCCAACGGGGCTCGCGGCCATGTCGGCCTCACCACCGATGCGCCGGTCGAGGCCATCAAGGCGTTCCGCGACCGCTTCGTGAAGAAGTACAACTACGTGCCCGACCATAACGGCCTGAAGGGCTATCTCGCCATCTACATGGTCAAGGCCACGACCGAGAAGATGGGCAAGGTCGACTCCAAGGCGTTTGCCGATACGCTGCACGGCCTGACCATCAAGACATCGGCCGAGCCGAACATCCTGATGGACGTCACCTTCGACCAGAATGGCGACATCGATCGCCAGGGCTTCCTGGTCGAGGTGGTCGAAGGCAAGCAGGTCGTCAAGCAGGTGCTGCCGAAGCTCAACTGAGAACAACGGTCGACCGGCGGCGCCGGAGGGGATGCCAGTGCCGCCGTCACCCAAAGGCTTAGGGGGAAACGATGTCCAATCTGCTCGATCTGATCGTGGCGGGTCTCGCCACCGGCGCCATCTACGCGCTCGTTGCCGTCGGCTTCACCTTGCTGTGGCAGACCTCGCAGACCATCAACTTCGCCCAGGGCGAGTTCGTGATGCTGCCGGCCTTCCTGATGCTCGCGGTGATGCATCTCGGCGCGCCGTTCTGGCTCGCGGTTCTCGTCGGCATCCTGTTGTCGGCACTTCTGCTCGGTCTCGCCTTCAAGATGCTGCTGGTCGATCCGATGCTGCGGCATGGCGTGCTGCCGCTGGCGATCGCCACCATGGCGCTGGCGGTCGGGATCAAGGAGGCGGTGAAGCAGTTCTTCAGCGCCGAGGCCTCGCCTTTCCCTTCGATCGTGCCGGTAGGTGACGTCACCGTCCTGGGCCGGGCGATTTCGCTGCAGAGCCTCGGCGTGCTCGCCGTCGCGATCCTCGCGGTCGTCGGATTGACCACGCTGTTGAACCGCACCTCGCTCGGCCATCAGATGCAGGCGGCCGCGCAGAATCCCACGGTGGCGCGCATCATCGGCGTGCCCGTCGAGCGTATGATCCTCCTGACCTTCCTGATCAATGCCGTGCTGGTCGCGCTGGCCTCGCTGCTGATCACGCCGATCTATCTGGCGAAGTTTTCCAGCGGTGAGGTGCTCGGGCAGGCGGCGTTCATCGCCGCGATCGTTGGCGGCTTCAACCAGGTGCGCGGCGCCATTGCCGGCGGTCTCCTGATCGGCGTCGTCGACAACCTAGCTGCCGCCTACGTCTCCACTCAGTATCGCGCCGCCGTTCCGATGGTGCTGCTGATCCTTGTCATCCTGTTCCGGCCGCAGGGCCTGCTCGGACGCGCCGAGGAGCGTACGGTATGAGCAAGCACAGCAGACTGCTTCTCGTCGCGCTGGCCGTCGTGGTCATTGCGGGTCTGATCATCATCCCGATGAACTTCAACCGCTACGGCCTGTACATCCTGAGCCAGTGGGCCGTGATGACCATCGCCGCGATGGGATTGAACCTTACGCTTGGCTACGCCGGGCAGGTGTCGCTGGCGCAGGGCGCCTTCGTCGGCATTGGCGCCTATGGGGCGGCGATCCTGACCACGCATGGCTGGCCGCTGATTGCCGCGCTCGGCCTCGTCATCGTGATCTGCTTCATCGTCGGCTGGCTCCTCGGCTATCCGGCGCTGCGCGTTCAGCATCACTATCTCGCCTTCGTCACGCTCGCGTTTTCGACGCTGGCGTTCCTGGTGTTCCGCAACGAGAGCTGGCTCACCAACGGCATCTACGGCATCAGCAACATTCCACGTCCCGACATCTTCGGCTTCCCGACCCGCAAGCCGCTGCCGTTCTACTATCTCTGTCTCGGCTCCCTCGGCCTCGTGACGCTCGCGATGTGGTGGCTGATCCGCTCGCCCTGGGGCCGCGCCTTCATGGCGCTGCGCGAAAATCCGATCCGGGCGCAATCGCTCGGCATCGACACGCGCCGCTATACGCTGATGGCGTTCGCGATCGGCTCGGTGCTCGGCGGCATCTCCGGCGTGCTCTATGCGCCGCTGACGCAATATGTCGATCCCGTACCGTTTAACCTGCAGCTCTCGCTCGACCTCCTGATGATGGTCATCGTCGGCGGGGCCGGCTTCATGCTGGGACCGTTCCTCGGCGCCATGATCGCGGTGCTGCTGCCGGAGTGGCTGCGCTTCGCGGAAGGCTATTATCTGATGCTCTATGCGGCCGCCGTGATCGTGCTGCTGATCTATTCGCCGAGCGGCATTCTCGGCATCCTCGACCGCTATCTCAGCTCACGGCGAACCCAGGCGGCGTCCGCGTTGCGGGCCGCGGCTCAGTCCAAGCTGGAGGCCGTGCGATGACCGCAGTTCTCGACGTACGCGACGTCAAGAAGAGCTTCGGCGGAATCACCGCCGTCAACGGCGTCAGCTTCGACGTGCACGAGGGCGAAATCCTCGGTCTCATCGGCCCCAACGGCTGCGGCAAGTCGACCTTGTTCAACTGCATCCTCGGCCAGCTGGTGCCGAGCGCGGGCGAGGTCAGGGTCGACGGCAAGCTCGTCACCGGCCAGCGCCCGTCCGAGCTGAACCGCCTCGGCGTCAGCCGCACATTTCAGCTGCTGCAGGTGTTCCCGAAACTGTCGGTGCGCGACAATCTGATCCTCGCGGGCCAGGAGCATCGCGGCGGCATGCTGTCGCGCCTGTTCGGCCCGTCGGATGCGGGGCTCACGGAGGCGGCCGATCAGATGATCGGCTTCTTCAAGCTTGAGCATCTCGCCAACGAGCCGGCCGGTGGCTTGTCCTATGGTCAGCAGAAGCTGCTCGATGCCGCCATGGCCTTCATGGGCGGCCCGCGGCTGGTGCTGCTCGACGAGCCTGCAGGCGGCGTCAACCCGACCATGCTGGGCGACCTCAAGGAGCGGCTGATCGCGATCAACCGCGAACGCCGCGCCACCTTCGTGGTGATCGAGCACAACATGGAGTTCGTGATGTCGCTGTGCTCGCGCGTCATGGTGATGGCGGAGGGCAAGGTGCTGGCGATCGGCAAGCCCGACGAGATCAGGGCCAACCCGGCCGTGATCGAAGCCTATCTCGGACATTGAGGAGACGGCGATGAGCGATCCCATTCTCGACGTCCAGAACCTCGTCGGCGGCTACGGCAAGATGACGATCCTCAACGGCACGACCTTCTCGGTGCCGGCGGGCTCGATCACCACCGTCATCGGTCCGAACGGCGCCGGCAAGTCGACCGTGTTCAAGGCGATCTTCGGCCTGCTCAAGCTGCGCGAAGGCAAGGTGGTCTTCAAGGGCCGCGACGTCACCGGCTTGAGCCAGCGCGCGCTGCTCGGCGCCGGCATCTGCTACATCCCGCAGGGCCGCAACATTTTCGGCGAGCTGTCGGTCCGTCACAATATCGAGCTCGGCGGCGTGGCCGCACCGCGCGAGTTCGATCTGGCCGCCCGTGTCGAGGCGGCGCTCGACGTCTTTCCCGTGCTGCGCAGGAAGGCGGACCGGCAGGCCTCGACCCTGTCAGGCGGCGAGCAGAAGCAGCTCGAAATCGCGCGCGGGCTTCTGCTCGAGCCGCAGCTCGTGCTGATCGACGAGCCCTCCATCGGCCTGTCGCCCTTGATGGTGCAGCAGACCTTCGACATGCTAAAACAATTGCGCGACCGCGGCGTCTCGGTGCTCCTGATCGAGCAGAATGCGCGCTCGGCGCTGGAGATCTCCGACTACGGCATCGTGCTCGAGCTCGGCCGCACCCGCATCATCGACAAGGCCGACCGCGTGCTGGCCGATCCGCGCATCGGCCAGCTGTTCCTGGGCGGCGCGATGGAGGAGACGGCGGCATGAACCAGCGCTCGATCGCAACGGTCTCCATCTCAGGCGCGCTCGACGAGAAGCTCAAGGCGATCGCCGCCGCCGGCTTCGATACGGTCGAGATCTTCGAGAACGATCTCGTCGCGTTCGGGATGCGGCCGCGCGAGATCGGGCAGATGTGCCGCGACCTCGGACTTGCGATCTGCGCCTATCAGCCGTTCCGCGATTTCGAGGGCATGCCGGAGCCGCAGCGCGCGCGCAACTTCATCCGCGCCGAGCGCAAGTTCGACCTGATGCAGGAACTCGGCACCGATCTGCTACTGATCTGCAGCAGCGTGTCGCCGGCCTCGCTCGGCGGCATCGACCGGGCCGCCGCCGATTTCCACGAGCTCGGCGAGCGCGCCGCGAAGCGCGGCTTGCGCGTCGGCTACGAGGCGCTGGCCTGGGGCCGCCACGTCCATGACTATCGCGATGCCTGGGAAATCGTCCGCCGCGCCGATCACAAGGCGATCGGCGTCATCCTCGACAGCTTTCATGCGCTGGCGCCGGCGCTGCCGACCAACGCGATCCGCGCGATTCCGGCCGACAAGATTTTCCTGGTGCAGCTTGCCGATGCGCCGAAGCTCGAACTGGATGTGCTGTCCTGGAGCCGGCATTTTCGCAGTTTTCCGGGGCAGGGCGATCTGCCGGTAGGCGCGTTCATGGAGGCGGTCGCCGCGACCGGCTATTTCGGGCCGCTGTCGCTGGAGATCTTCAACGATCAGTTCCGCGCCGGCTCGGCGCCGCGCACCGCGCTCGATGGCATGCGCTCGCTGCTGCTGTTGCAGGACGACCTCGCTGGAAAGACGCCGGCGTCATCGGCCGCGCGCTTCGAGCCTCGGGTCAAGAGCCACGGCATCGGCTTCGTCGAATTCGCGGTCAGCGAGGACAAAGCGGAGTCTCTGGCGAGACTGTTCGGACAGCTTGGCTTCCGCAAGACGGGGCGTCATCGCAGCAAGGCGGTGCAGCGCTGGTCCCAGGGCGCAATCGAGTTGGTGATCAACTGCGAGCCGGCCAGTTTTGCGCATTCACACTACGTCACGCATGGGGCTGGTGTCTGCGCGTTGGCGCTGGACGTCGACAGTGCCGCTCGTGCCATGGCGCGGGCGCAGTCCTTGAAGACGCGCACCTTCACCCAGCCGGTCGGGCCGGGCGAGCTGGAGATCCCGGCGATCCATGGTGTCGGCGGCAGCCTGCTGTACTTCCTGGATACCCACGGGCGGCACTGGGACGTCGATTTCGAAGCCGTCGCCAGCGACAAGAGCACCGACCGTCTCGTCGCGGTCGATCACATCGCCCAGTCGATGCCGCATGAGGAGATGCTGTCCTGGCTGCTGTTCTATGCCGGGCTGATCGACTTCTCCCGCCTGCCGCAGATGGAGATCGCCGATCCCAGAGGCCTCGTGCAGAGCCAGGCGATCGTCAACGGCGATCGCAGCCTGCGCTTCATCCTCAACGGCTCCACGGCGACGCGCACCTTGTCGTCGCGCTTCATCTCCGAGTTCTTCGGCTCCGGCGTCCAGCACATCGCGTTCTCCTGCGACGACATCTTCGCGGCCGTGGCCGAGATGCGCGCCCGTGGTGCCGGCTTCCTCGACATTCCCGACAACTATTACGACGATCTCGAAGCCAAGTATGATCTTGCGCCCGAGACGATCGCAGCGCTCCGTGCCAACGAGATCCTGTACGACCGCGACGGCGACGCCGAGTTCTTCCAAGTCTACACCCATATCTTCGAGGAGCGCTTCTTCTTCGAGATCGTGCAGCGGCGCAACTATCAGGGCTTCGGTGCGGCCAATGCCGCGATCCGGCTGGCCGCGCAGGCCCGCGAGGTACGGCCGGACGCGATGCCGCGGCTTTAGCTCAGGGCTCGGGCCGGATGCCGGGCAGGCCGACGATCTCCTCGGCGAGATAGTCGATCAGCAGCCGCACGCGCGCGATGCCGGCGCGCTCCGGGACGATCAGCATGTTGAGGGGAGTCGATGGCAGACGGTGGTCGGGCAGGATGACCGTCAGCCTGCCAGCCGCGATGAGGTCGTCGACCAGCCACGCATGGCTCCCGCCGATTCCGCGCCCGGACAGCACGGCCTCTCGAACCGCGAGTCCGTGATTGGTGCGGAAGCAGCCTCTGAACGGCACCTCATGGCGTTCTCCGTCGGGTCCCATGACGACGAGCGACTCGCTGCCCGCGACGTTGGTCATGCGGATGCCGTCATGCCCGATCAGCTCCTGCGGCGTGCGCGGCGTGCCGCGTTTCGCCAGATAGTCCGGCGAGGCGACAAGAAGCCGGTGCGAGTAGCCGAGCGACCGCAGCTTCAGAGAACTGTCGGTGAGCGGAGCGAGACGCAGTGCGATGTCGACACCCTCCCGCACGAGGTCGATGCGCTCGTCGGTCAAATTGAGATCGATCGCGATGTCCGGGTAGCGATCCTGGAACGCGAAGACGAGCCGCGTGATGTGCAGGATCCCGAAGGCCGCCGTACAGGAGATCCGGATCGTGCCGGCGGCGGCGCCACGCGCACCGCGTGCCTCGTCGCCGGCCTGGTCGATCAGGCGGAGGATCTGGACGCAGTTCGCGTAATAGCGGCTGCCTTCGTCGGTCAAGGTGACGCGCCGGGTGGTGCGGCTGAGCAGCGGCACGCCGATCGCATCCTCCAATTCCTGAAGGTGACGCGAGATGGTGGATTGGCCCAGCCCGAGCTCGCGCGCCACGGCCGACAGGCTGCCGCGCTCGGCAACCCGGACGAAGCTGCGCATGTTGATGAGGCTGATGCCTGACTTATCCATAAATCAGCATAATGTTATCGATATATGCCATATAGTGGATAGGTGGGCGCGCGTCTATGTTCCGGCTGTTCCAGCAAAGGGATCAAGGCCATGAATGTGCTGCTCGTCTCCGCCCACCCCGAACCCCGCTCGCTCAACGGCGCCCTACGCGACGTCGCGGTCGCCGAGCTCGAATCTCAAGGCCATCAGGTCAGGGTCTCGGATCTCTATGCGATCGGCTGGAAGGCGGCTGCGGATCGCGCCGACTTTCCGCAACTGCCGCCGGATGCGCGCCTCAACGTTGCCACCGCGTCGGGCGAGGCCTTCAAGACGCACACGCTCACTGACGACGTCAGGGCCGAGCAAGAGAAGCTCTTGTGGGCCGACGCGGTCATCCTGCAGTTCCCGCTGTGGTGGTTCACGATGCCCGCGATTCTCAAGGGCTGGGTCGACCGGGTGTATTCCTACGGCTTCACCTATGGCGTCGGCGAGCACAGCGACAAGCGCTGGGGCAACCGCTACGGCGAGGGTGTGTTTGCCGGCAAGCGCGCGATGCTGGTCGTGACCACCGGCGGCTGGGAGGAGCACTATTCGGCGCGCGGCATCAACGGGCCGATCGACGATCTGCTGTTTCCGATCAACCATGGCATCCTGTTCTATCCCGGCTTCGACGTGCTGCCGGCCTTCGTGGCGCACAAGGCAAGCCGGATCGACGAGGCCGGATTTGTTGAGATCGCTGACCGACTGCGCGCGCGGATGCGGACGCTGTTCACGGATCAGCCGATTCCGTACCGGCGGCAGAACCACGGCGACTATCTGATCCCGTCGATGCAGCTTCGTCCTGAGCTCGGCGCGCCGGACGCGCGCGGCTTCGCGCTGCATGTCGACGCCGCGCGCTGACGCGAAGGGCGCGGGCTCAGCCCGCGCCCATCGCGACCGCGATGTGGTAGGTCGCGAACGCCGCCGCATAGGCCAGCGCGAACATGTAGAAGAAGGTGACAGCCATCCAGCGCCAGCTGCCGGTTTCTCGGCGGATGACGGCGAGCGTCGAGGCGCATTGCGGGGCGAAAATGTACCAGGCGAGCAGCGCCAGCGCCGTGGCGAGGCTCCATTTGCTGGCCAGCACCTGTCCGATCTGCTCGGCGGCCTCCTTGCCGCCTTCGATCGCATAGACGGTGCCGAGCGCGGCGACTGCGACTTCGCGGGCGGCCATGCCGGGCACCAGCGCCACCGCGATCTGCCAGTTGAAGCCGACCGGCGAGAGCAGGGGGGCGATCGCCTGGCCGATCATCGCCGCGAGGCTGTAATTGATCGCGGGCTCGGTCGCGCCCTCCGGCGGCTGCGGGAACGACGCCAGGAACCAGATCAGCACCATCATCGCGAAGATCGTGGTGCCGGCGCGCTGCAAGAACATCTTGGCGCGGGTGTAGACGCCGATCGCAATGCTGCGCAACCGCGGCATCTTGTAGTCCGGCAGCTCCAGCATGAACGGCGCCGGCTGGTAGTCGCGCATCAGGAAGAACTTCACCAAGAACGACACCAGCAGCGCGCTGATGATCCCGGCGGCGTAGAGCCCGAACATCACCAGGCCCTGCAGGTTGACCAGGCCCCAGATCTTGGTCGGCGGGATGAAGGCCGAAATGATCAGCGTATAGACCGGGATCCGCGCCGAGCAGGTCATCAGCGGCGCGATCAGGATCGTGGTGAGCCGGTCGCGCCGGTTGTCGATCACGCGCGTCGCCATGATGCCGGGAATGGCGCAGGCAAAGCTCGAGAGCAGCGGGATGAAGGCGCGGCCGTGCAGCCCGGCGCCGCCCATGATGCGGTCCATCAGGAACGCCGCGCGCGCCATATAGCCGAAATCTTCCAGGAGCAGGATGAACAGGAAGATGATGATGATCTGCGGCAGGAAGACGATGACGCTGCCGACGCCGGAGATCACCCCGTTCTGCAGGAAGCTCTGCAGCAGGCCTTCGGGAAGCTCGTCGTGAACGAGCTGGCCAAGCGCATCAAAAGCCGCCGATAGCACCTGCATCAGTGGCTGGGCCCAGGCGAACACCCCCTGAAACATCACGAACAGGATCGCCAGCAGGATCAGCAGGCCGCCGACCGGATGCAGCGCGATGGCATCGATCCGGGCGGTCCAGGTATCGGGCCGCTCGGGCAGGCTGACCGTCTCCGCGATGATACGGTCGGCCTCGCGCTGGGTGGCGCGCAGCTCCGGGACCGTGAGGGGACGCCAGGTGTTGGCGCGCTCTCCGGTGGCCGCGGCCGCCTGGGCCAGGAGCTCGTCGGTCAGCCGCAGCAGGTCGTCGGTGCCGCCCTTGCGCACGGCGATCGACGTCACGACCGGCACGCCCAGCGCCTGCGACAGCGCGGAGACGTCGACCGTTACGCCGCGCCGCTTGGCGATGTCGAACATGTTGAGCACGAGCGCCAGCGGCCGGCCGGTGCTCTTGAGCTCGAGCAGCAGCCGGATCGTCAACCTGAGGTTGGTGGAGTCGGCAACGCACAACACCAGGTCGGGCAGGACCTCGCCGGTGGCACGTCCCAGCACGAAATCCCTGGTGATTTCCTCGTCAGGGCTGCGACCGCGCAAGGAATAGGTGCCGGGCAGGTCGACCAGCGAGACCTGGCGGCCCTGCGGGGTGACGAAGGCGCCCTCTTTGCGCTCGACCGTGACCCCGGGATAGTTCGCGACCTTCTGGCGGCTTCCCGTCAGCGCGTTGAACAGCGAGGTCTTGCCGCTGTTGGGCGTACCCACCAGGGCCAGATGCAGCAGAGGGCTTTCCATGACGACGCTTTCCGCGCGGCCTATGCCACGATGACGGCCATGGCCTCGCGCCGGCGGACCGCGACGGTGATGTTGTCGACACGCACGGCGATCGGATCGCGCCCGACGATCCCCTCATGCAGGATTTCGACCCGGGCGCCCTCGACGAAGCCCAGTTCGATCAGCCGGCTCTCCAATTCGACGTCCGGCAGGGACGAGCTCGCGCCGCCCGCAGCCAGATGCTGGATTGTTCCGGTATAGCCTCGCCGGGCGAGACCGAGCGGCTGAGGCGGCCTTGTATCGCAAATTTCGCTCATAGCCTGTATTTTCAATCGCGTGCCAAGAGGTCAAGCGCGGCATGTTAAATGCCGCGGCATCTTAGAGCGATTTTAAACAGGCCGGGCGGATCGCCGTCTGATCTGCCTCAAGGAGCCGCGGCGGCTGCCGTGTGCCGGGTGTCCACCGCCGCCTTCGGCTCGAGGCCTGAAGACGCTGCGGCGCGGCTCTTGAAGTGGTCGAGCACGAACAGCCGGATCGCCGAGGACAGGTTGCCCTGCTGGCGATTGTTGTCGATCTCTCCGACCAGCTCGGACAGGGTCATGTTACGGAGACCCGAAATCTCCTTCATGCCGTTCCAGAAGGCCTCTTCGAGGCTGACGCTGGTCTTGTGGCCTGCGACCACGATTGAACGTTTTACGACGGGCGACTTCATCACGCGTCCTCGCCATTGATACGATGTTGATCGAGTAATTCGTTCGCGCGCTTGTCGCGTTGGGCGTCAGTTGCGCGTTCGGACTTCGTCCTGCCGAAGCGAGCGCGGTTGCTTTCGGCGACCTTCGCTTCCTGATCGCGCTCCACGCGCTTTCTGAAACGCTTCAAGTTGATGACATCACCCATGCTTGCTCCAATCATCTAAGCCATCGAACGTCGCGACGAGAGCATGCGCATTGCGCGGATGAGCCCAGGCGTTCTCCAGACAATCATGTCATCGCTCCCTGATAGTTCGATGGCCATTCGCGTCGTTGCGAGCGGGATTTGTTTACTCAACAAACGCAGCAGAACTTGTAGTCGAGAGTATCCTTTAGGGGTTAACAGCGAGAATTGCATCACCCCCCGTAGTACTACGGGGCTACCGCTACGCTCGCCCCGGCCTTGTCATCCTCTCGGGTTGAACGAGGCGGTCGAATTCGTCCTCGGAGACGAGACCGAGCCGCAAGGCCTCTTGTTTCAGCGTGGTGCCGCGCTGATGCGCTGATTTCGCGACCTTGGCAGCGTTGTCGTAGCCGATCTTCGGCGCAAGCGCTGTCACCAGCATCAGCGAGCGCTCCATCAGCTCGCGAATGCGAGCAGCGTCGGCCTGAATACCGGTTACGCAATGTTCGCTGAATGAACGTGCTGAATCACCTAGTAATTGTATGGACTGCATCATGCAATGTGAAAGCAATGGTTTGTAGACGTTCAGTTCGAAATGACCCTGACTGCCGCCCATGGTGATCGCCGTGTGATTGCCGAACACCTGGCAACACACCATCGTGAGCGCTTCGCACTGCGTCGGGTTCACCTTGCCCGGCATGATCGAGGAGCCCGGCTCGTTCTCCGGCAGGATCAATTCTCCCAATCCGGAGCGCGGGCCTGAGCCGAGGAAGCGGATGTCGTTAGCGATCTTGAACAGGCCGGCGGCCGCCGCATTCAGCGCACCATGGGTGTACACATAGGCGTCGTTGGACGCGAGCGCCTCGAATTTGTTGGCCGCGCTGGTGAAGGGCAGGCCGGTGATGTCGGCAACATGCTTGGCGAACAGCTTTGCGAACTTCGGATCCGCGTTCAGGCCGGTGCCCACGGCGGTGCCGCCCTGCGCCAGCGGCAGGAGATCCCGCGCCGCAATCTCGATTCTTGCGATCGCGCTCTCGACCTGCGCGGCGTAGCCGGAGAACTCCTGCCCCAGCGTGAGCGGCGTGGCGTCCTGGGTGTGGGTGCGGCCGATCTTGACGATGTCCGCGAACGCCTCCTGCTTGGCGCGCAATGCCGCCAGCAGCTCCGACAGCGCCGGCACCAGATGGCCCGAGATCGCGCGCGCTGCGGCGATGTGCATCGCGGTCGGGAACGAGTCGTTGGACGACTGGCTCATGTTGACGTGGTCGTTCGGATGAACGGGCTTCTTGGTGCCGCGCTCGCCCCCCAGCAGCTCGCTGGCGCGATTGGCGATCACCTCGTTGAGGTTCATGTTGCTCTGGGTGCCCGAGCCGGTCTGCCAGACGACCAGCGGAAAGTGGTCGTCGAGCTTGCCGTCGATGACCTCCTGCGCCGCTTGGACGATGGCGTCCGCCATGCGCGGCTCGAGCAGGCCGAGCTCGCGGTTGGTCTGGGCCGCGGCCATCTTCACCAGCGCAAGCGCGTGCACGATGCCGATCGGCATGCGGTCGTGGCCGATGCGGAAATTCTGACGGCTGCGCTCGGTCTGCGCGCCCCAATAGCGATCGGCGGCGACCTCGATCGGGCCGAAGCTGTCGGTCTCCGTGCGCGTCGCTCCGTGCGATGATGGATTTGCTGAATGTGCCATGAAGCATGCCCATGATTGGTGGTGAACCGGCGTCGACCGGTTCAAGCATGCTTCAATCTAGTGGTCCAACCGGCGTTCCGCGCGCGGCGAATGCGCCTACTTCTTGCGGAAACGGTCCAGGCGCACGACCTCGGCGCCTTCTCCCGGCGAGGCCGGCGGGAGCGGCTTGTCGTCGCTGGTCTCGGCCGGTGTCGCAGGCAGCGGACCGGCGATGGCCGATGGCGCCGGTGCGGCCGGCAGCTTCGGAGCTGGCGGCGTCTCGGCAATCGCCTCCGACGGCTCGAACTGCAGTCCGAATTGCACGGACGGATCGAAGAAGCTCTTGATCGCGTGGAACGGCACCACGAGGCGCTCAGGGATGCCGCCGAACGACAGGCCGACCTCGAACCGATCCTCCGAAACCACCAGATCCCAGAACTGGTGTTGCAGGATGATCGTCATCTCCTCCGGATATTGCGCGAGCAGCCGCGGCGACAGCTTCACGCCCTCGGCCTTGGACACGAAGGTGATGAAGAAATGATGCTCGCCCGGGAGACCATGGGCAGCAGCGTCGGTCAGCACCCGGCGCAGCACCCCGCGCAACGCGTCGCGCGCCAGCACATCGTATCGAATATGATCCGTCGCCATGATCGGTCCTGTATCGTGAGGGCTGCGCCCGACGTGTCGAGCGGCCGCGCCCGGCAGGCAGCAGCATTCCCGACTCGCGTCAGTCACATCGTACCCGGCATCGGTGCCGAGGTCAGCAGCCATGCCGGTCGATCGCCAGATATGGGAACGGGTAGAAGCTGGCGGAAGTCCGGTCAACGGAGGAATGAACGGATGACGCGCCAAAAAAACTGGGGACAGCACGGCCCGCGACGGGGAGACCGGCCAAAGCGGGGCAAGTGAAAGTGGAGGCTTCTGTTGCCAGGTGCCTCCGAACCCCGCCTAACGGAGCTTAACCCGTTAGGACTTTAAGGTGGTCTTTCAAACTGCGTTACGCAGCCTGAGCAACCGGAGCAAAGTTGTCGTTGGCAACTATTGCAGTAGCCCGATAACGGCGGAACAATACCGGGAAAAAGCTCGCCCTTTACGCCCTCGTCGATCCTATTTCGCCCCCGCCAAAACCCATCTGTCGGTGGGCTTTGGTGGAGGCGCCGGGTACCGCCCCCGGGTCCGAATGGTTTATTTCGACGGCGATTTATTTCCATAGCCGGCAAGCCGGCACCCCCTATATAGGCCGCCGGCCGGCGGATGCACAGGGCCGAAACGCCGCGGCGCGCGACAAAAATGTGGGCGGCTGCTGGGAACCTCTGGTTCGACCTTGGCAGCCTGGTTTTCGTCCTCCTACAGTGCGGCATGCCTCCCGAAGCTGCGCAGGTTGCCTCTCCCGCTGCCGACATCGCCAGACACCCGCCCAGCCTCCGCACGCTCTTCTTCGCATTCGCGAAAATGTCGCTGTCGGGCTTCGGCGGCGTGCTGGTGTTCGCGCGGCGTGCGATCGTCGATGAGCATCACTGGATGACGGCGGAGGAGTTCAACGCGACCTTCGCGCTCTGTCATTTCCTGCCCGGACCGAACATCGTGAATTTCTCCGTGGTGTTCGGCGCGCGATTGCGCGGTGTCGCGGGTGGAATCGCTGCCTTTGCAGGCCTGCTCGGACCACCGATGCTGCTGATCACCTCTCTCGGTGCCATCTACGGTCATTTTGGACAAGCCGACACGTGGCGACGGGCGCTTGCAGGCGTGTCCTGCGTGGCCGTGGGTCTGCTGGCGTCGGTGGTGTTTCGCATGATCTCGCCGCTCCTGAAGAAGAGCGACGTGGCGGGCGTTGCCGTCGTGGCTGGCGTGTTCGTGGCGATCGGGCTGGCGCGCCTGCCGCTTCAGGAGGTTCTGCTGGTGGCCGTGCCGCTCAGCCTAGCCGTCACCTATGCCAAGACGCGGTCGGCACGATGAGCGGGGACGACAATCCGTTGTTCCAGCTGTTCTGGACCTTTGCGTTGATCTCGCTGTTTGCGGTTGGCGGCGCAGTGGCGGCGATTCCCGAACTGCAACGTGTTGCAGTCGAGGCCCGGCACTGGATGACGGACAAACAGTTCGCCGATCTGTTCGCACTCTCGCAATTGTCGCCCGGGCCCAACGTTCTGATCGTCACCCTGATCGGCTATTCGGTCGCAGGCGTGGCAGGTGCGGCGGTCGCGACGATCGCGATGTGCGGTCCCACCGCCGTGCTCTCCTATTTTGTCAGCCGCTGGCTCTCGAATGCGCGGGATGCGCGCTGGCCCGCCATGCTGCAGGCGACGCTGGTGCCGTTGTCGATCGGCTTGATGGCGGCGAGCGCATGGATTCTCGGTCAGGCTTCCGACCAGACGTGGCGGGCGTTCGCGCTGACGGTCCTTGCCGCAGTCGTTGCATCTATGACGCGACTCAATCCGCTCTGGCTGCTCGCCGCGGGCGGCTGTCTTGGTTTTGCTGGCCTTCTCTAGGGAAAGTCGCTAGGCAAAATAGAAGCGCGACCGGTTTGCTCCGGGCCGCCGAACGAAAACAGTGCCGGCCATCAAGGCCGATCGGGGAGGGCGAGGCATGGCCGAGACCACGGGCCAATTGTCGGGCGAAACGGCGGGCATGTCGGCCGCCCGCAGCGTGACCGGCGCATCGATCATTCTGGTCCTTGCCTTCGCGCCACAGATCATCGAACTGCTGATCGCCTTGGCCGGTCTTGTAGGTCCACTCTCCGGACGCGGTCCGCTGCAGGTCATTGGAGCCCATGCGTCGGCCTTGTCAATGGCGATCCCGAGCCTGGCGCAGCAATATGCCGCAAGCGGCAAGACCTCGCTGTCTTCCGATGTTCTGCTGGCGCTCATCTACACCTATCCGCTGATCGCGGTCGCGGTGTTCACATTCATGGTACGTCCACGCGCGCCGCAGGACTATTTCGGCGGCGTCGTGCTGATGGCGATCGCGCTGTTCGCGTTGTGGGCCTCCAGCGACCTGCAGGGCATGCGCGGCTTCTCGTTCGGTGCCGGAACTGCGCCGCGGATGTTCGGTCTGCTGCTGCTAGGGCTCGGAGCTGCCGTGGCCGTGATCGGCGTCGTGAGTGAAGGCGCGCAGCTTGCGACCTATCACTGGCGCGGACCGCTGTTCGTCTCGCTCGCGATCCTGACCTTCGCCGTCTCCATTCGCCCGCTCGGACTATTGGTCACGGGGCTTGCAAGCTTCCTGATCGCGGCGATCGGCAGCCCCGAGACGCGCTGGCGCGAGGCCCTGATCGTCGGCATCTGCCTGACCGGCGGCTGCGCGCTGCTGTTCCCCTACGTGCTGGGGTTGCCGATGCCGCTGTTGCCGCGTTTCCTTTTGCAGTGAGGGCGTGATGGATCTGTTTGCAAATCTCGCCCACGGTTTCGCCGTCGCGTTGTCGCCAATCAATCTGCTGATGTGCCTGATCGGCGCGCTGGTCGGCACGCTGGTCGGCGTTCTCCCGGGCATCGGGACCATCGCCACCGTCGCGATGTTGCTGCCGATCACCTTCGGCCTGCCGCCGGTCGGCGCGCTGATCATGCTGGCCGGCAT
Organism: Bradyrhizobium sp. HKCCYLRH1030; assembly: GCF_051168395.1. NCBI lineage: Bacteria > Pseudomonadati > Pseudomonadota > Alphaproteobacteria > Hyphomicrobiales > Nitrobacteraceae > Bradyrhizobium > Bradyrhizobium sp. HKCCYLRH1030. The sequence continues at coordinate 422,552 of NZ_JBNPUY010000005.1, forward strand.
CTACTACGGCGCCCAGTATGGCGGCTCGACGACGTCCATCCTGGTCAACATTCCCGGCGAGGCGACGTCGGTGGTGACCGCGCTCGACGGCTTCCAGATGGCGAAGCAGGGCCGTGCCGGTCCGGCGCTGGCGATTGCCGCGATCGGCTCATTCTTCGCCGGCTGCGTTGCCACCGTGCTGATTGCGATCCTCGGCGCGCCGTTGACCAAGCTCGCGCTGGCGTTCGGCCCGGCCGAGTATTTCTCGCTGATGGTGCTGGGCCTGATCTTCGCAGTCGTGCTGGCGAAGGGCTCGGTGCTGAAGGCGATCGCAATGATCGTGCTCGGCCTGCTGCTGTCGATGGTCGGCTCGGACATCGAGACCGGCGTCTCGCGCATGGCCTTCAATATTCCCGAGCTCGCCGACGGCCTGGGCTTTGCCACCGTCGCGATGGGCGTGTTCGGCTTTGCCGAGATCATTCGCAATCTCGATGCCGGCGCGGAGATGGACCGCGACCTCGTGCAGAAGAAGATCACCGGCCTGATGCCAACCAGGAAGGATCTGAAGGACTCCGCGCCGGCGATCCTGCGCGGCACGGTGCTCGGTTCGATCCTGGGCATCCTGCCGGGCGGAGGTGCGGTGATCGCCTCGTTCGCGGCCTATACGCTGGAGAAGAAGATCGCGCGAGATCCGTCGCGGTTCGGTCGCGGTGCGATCGAGGGCGTCGCGGCGCCGGAGAGCGCCAATAATGCGGCGGCGCAGACCTCCTTCATTCCGCTGCTGACGCTCGGCATTCCGCCGAATGCGGTCATGGCGCTGATGGTCGGCGCGATGACCATCCACGGCATCGTGCCGGGCCCGCAGGTGATGCAGAAGCAGCCCGATCTGGTCTGGGGCATGATCGCCTCGATGTGGATCGGTAATCTCATGCTGATCATCATCAACCTGCCGCTGGTCGGCATCTGGGTGCGGCTCTTGCGCGTGCCATACCGGCTGATGTTCCCGTCGATCGTGATCTTCTGCGCGATCGGCATCTATTCGGTCAACAACGCGCCGGTCGACGTCGTCCTGGCGGGCGCGTTCGGCCTCGTCGGCTACTGGCTGATCAAGCATGATTTCGAGCCGGCGCCGCTGTTGCTCGGCATGGTGCTGGGCCCGTTGATGGAGGAGAACCTGCGCCGGGCGCTGCTGATCTCGCGCGGCGACTGGTCGGTGTTCCTGACGCGGCCGCTGTCGGCCGTGCTGCTCGCGATCGCGGCGGGGCTGTTGGTGCTGGCGGTGCTGCCGACGTTGCGCCGCAAGCGCGACGAGGTCTTCGTGGAGAGCGAAGGCTGACCCGCGTCGGCAGACCGGACGCCGGAGGCGCTCGGGACGCTGGTGAAGGGCGAGATCGTCAAATGGTCCGCGGTCCTCAAGCCGGCGAGCAGGGTACGGAACGGCCATGGATCGGGAGGGGGGCGGAACGTGCGGTTCCGCCCTTGTCGTTTGCAGCGGTGGCCGACATTTTTCGGGGTATAATTGGCGTCCGGGCCGAGTCGAGGCTAGGGCCGGGCGATCCCTGTCGTTAAATTCGCCGCCTTCTGCGAAAGGCCGCCAGCGCGCACCATGCACCAGTATCACGACCTGCTCGAACGCATCCTGTCCGACGGCGCCGAGAAGCACGACCGCACCGGCACCGGCACGCTGTCGGTGTTCGGCCACCAGATGCGCTTCAACCTTGCGGCCGGCTTTCCGCTGGTGACCACCAAGCGGCTGCCGCTCAAGGCGATCGTGCACGAGCTGCTGTGGTTCCTGAAGGGCGACACCAACATCAAATATCTGCACGACAACGGCGTCACCATCTGGGACGAGTGGGCCGACGCCAATGGCGATCTCGGCCCCGTCTACGGCTATCAGTGGCGCTCGTGGCCGACGCCGGACGGCGGTCATATCGACCAGATCACGAACGTGATCGACATGATCAGGCGCAATCCGGATTCGCGCCGGCTGATCGTGACAGCCTGGAACCCGGCCGACGTCGAGAAGATGGCGCTGCCGCCGTGCCACTGCCTGTTCCAGTTTTATGTCGTGAACGGCAGATTGTCGTGCCAGCTCTACCAGCGCTCGGCCGACGTCTTCCTCGGCGTGCCCTTCAACATCGCATCCTATGCGCTGCTGACGATGATGGCGGCGCAGGTGACGGGATTGAAGCCCGGCGAATTCGTGCACTCCTTCGGCGACGTGCATCTCTATTCCAACCATATCGAGCAGGCGCGGCTGCAGCTCACGCGCGCTCCCCGTCCGCTGCCGACCATGACGCTCAATCCGGACGTCAAGGACATCTTCGGCTTCCGCTACGAGGACTTCGCGCTCGCCGGCTACGATCCGCATCCGCATATCAAGGCCGAGGTCGCGGTCTGACGCATGCCGGTTTCGATCCGTAGCGCCCGGCCTGACGACATCGGAAGCGTATTCGCGCTGATCCGGGACCTCGCCGACTACGAGAAGCTATCGCACGAGGTCGACGCGAGCGAGGCCGACATCGCCGGCGCGCTGTTCTGTGAGCACCCGACGCTGTTCTGCGATCTCGCCGAATGGAACGGCGCGGTGGCGGGCTTCGCGGTCTGGTTCGTCAACTTCTCCACGTTTGCCGGCAAGCCAGGGATCTATATCGAAGACCTGTTCGTGCGGCCGGCGTTTCGCCGCAATGGCATCGGCCAGGCCTTGCTCGGTCACCTCGCGCGGACCTGCGTCGAAAAGGGCTGGGCGCGGCTGCAATGGTCGGTGCTCGACTGGAATGCTCCTTCCATCACTTTCTACAAATCGCTCGGCGCCGAGCTCATGGACGAGTGGACGCTATGCAAGGTGACCGGCGAAGCTCTGGCTCAACTGGCGGAGAGGGCGCCGTGATCGAGATCGTGCTGATCGTCGCGGTCGCCGACAACGGCATCATCGGCGCCGCCGGTGCGATCCCGTGGCGGCAGAAGAGCGACATGCAGCGCTTCAAGGCGATGACCATGGGCCGCCCGATCGTGATGGGCCGCAAGACCTTCGTCTCGTTTCCGCGCCGGCCGCTGCCGGGCCGCACCAACATCGTCGTCACCCGCGATGCCGAGTTTCGCGCGCCGGGCGCGATCGTGACCCATACCGTCGATGAAGCGCTCGGCATCGCGCGTGGTGATGCGCTGCGGCGTTCAGCCGCGGAGATCGCGGTCATCGGAGGCACAGAGCTCTTTGCTGCGACGATGCCGGTCGCCGACCGGCTGGAGATCACCGAGGTGCATGCGAGCCCGCCTGGCGATACCGTGTTTCCGGCGATCGACCCGGCCCAATGGGAAGAGGTGGCGCGGGAGCGCCATGCCTCGGGGCCCGACGATCAGGCCGAATTCTCCTACGTCACCTATCGCCGGCGGCGGTGAGCGTTTCGCCGGTCGGATCGACGCGACGGCCCCCTCAAGACCATCCGTTAATGATGAAGTCGCGCAGTTTGGCCGCGTGGCGGAGCTGAGGCCGCGGCAAACCGGCGCTTCCAGCCCTGTTTACATTGACAAAACCCGGTTCGGGCTTAGCTGGAGCGCTACGTTGTAAGGGGCGGGGCCGTCCCTTATAACCCGGCGACCGTCGGGGCCGGCGTTGGTGTACACTCAGCCTCTCGGAGGAGATCGATCGATGGCGTGGAAGAATCAGGGCGGAGGCCCGTGGGGTCAGGGTCCGAAGGGGCCCTGGGGCTCGGGACCGCAACCGGTCGGTCCAAGGCCGCCCGACCTGGAAGATCTTCTGCGGCGCGGCCAGGACCGGCTGCAGCAGTTCGTGCCGGGCGGCGGTTTCGGCACCGCGGGCGTGCTCCTGATCGTGCTCGGCGCCATCATCATCTGGCTCGCCTCCGGCATCTACCGCGTGCAGTCCGAGGAGCTCGGCGTCGTGCTGCGCTTCGGCAAATATGTCCGTGATGAGCAGCCGGGCCTGCGCTATCACCTGCCTTACCCGATCGAGACCGTGCTGCTGCCCAAGGCGCTGCGCGTCAACTCGATCTCGATCGGCATCACCGCCAATGACGATCCCGGCCGGCGCGGCCGCGGCGGTCGCGATGTCCCCGAGGAAAGCCTGATGCTGACCGGCGACGAGAACATCGTCGACGTCGACGTCACCGTGCTCTGGCGCATCAAGCCGAAGGGCGCGGCCGACTTCCTGTTCAACATCCAGAACCCCGAGGGCACCGTGAAGGCGGTGGCCGAGAGCGCGATGCGCGAGGTGATCGGCCGCTCCAACATCCAGCCGATCCTCACCGGTGCCCGCACCGTGATCGAGCAGAACGTGCAGGAACTGATGCAGAAGACGCTCGACAATTACGGCTCCGGAATCCAGATCACCCAGGTGCAGATGCAGAAGGTCGATCCGCCGGCCCAGGTGATCGAGGCATTCCGCGACGTCCAGGCGGCGCGTGCCGACCTCGAGCGTCTCCAGAACGAAGCCCAGACCTACGCCAACAAGGTGGTGCCGGATGCGCGCGGTCGTGCCGCGCAGATCCTGCAGGTCGCCGAGGGCTACAAGGAGCAGGCGATCGCCGAGGCCAAGGGCCAGAGCGCGCGCTTCCTCAAGGTCTATGACGAGTACAAGAAGGCGCCCGACGTGACCCGCGAACGGATCTATCTCGAGACCATGGAGCGCGTGCTCGGTGGCTCGGAGAAGCTCGTGCTCGACAGCGGCGCCACCGGCGGACCCGTGCCGCTGCTGCCGCTCGGCGATCTCTTGCCGCGCCGTCCGGCGCCGGCCGCTCAGCAGGGAGGCGTCCGATGAGGTCCCCCGTTGCAGGCATCGTCGCGCTCGTCGCCGTGCTCGTGCTCGTCGTCATCGGCTACAGCTCGCTGTTCACCGTGAACCAGACCGAGCAGGCGCTGGTGGTGCGGTTCGGCAAGCCGGTCGACGTCGTCACGGAGCCCGGTCTGAACTTCAAGGCACCGTTCATCGACAACGTGATCTCGATCGACAAGCGCATCCTCGACCTCGAGAACCCCTCGCAGGAGGTGATCGCGTTCGACCAGAAGCGACTCGTGGTCGACGCCTTCGCGCGCTACAAGATCAAGAACGCGCTGCAGTTCTACCAGAGCGTCGGTTCGATCCAGACCGCCAACGTCCAGCTCGGCACGCTGCTGAACGCCGCGCTGCGCCGCGTGCTCGGCGAGGTCACCTTCACGCAAGTCGTGCGCGACGAGCGCGAGGCGCTGATGCGCAAGATCCGCGATCAGCTCGACAAGGAGGCCGACGCCTATGGCATCCAGGTGGTGGACGTCCGAATCCGTCGCGCCGACCTGCCGGAGGCCAACAGCCAGGCGGTTTACAACCGGATGAAGACCGAGCGGCAGCGCGAGGCCGAGGAGTTCCGGGCGCTCGGCGGCCAGAAGGCCCAGGAGATCAGGTCCAAGGCCGATCGCGAGGCCACCGTGATCGTCGCCGAGGCCAACTCGCAGGCGGAGCAGACCCGCGGCGCCGGCGATGCCGAACGCAACCGGCTGTTCGCCGAGGCCTACAGCAAGGACCGCGACTTCTTCGCCTTCTACCGCTCGATGGCGGCGTATGAGAACGGCCTGAAATCCGGCGACACTCGCTTCCTGCTGCGGCCCGATTCGGAGTTCTTCCGCTACTTCGCCAACCCCTCGGGGAAGCCGGCGGGGGAGACGCCTTCCACCGCCAACTCGACGGCGGCCGTCGCGGTGCCGGCGCCCAAGCCCTGATGGCGCCTGCCTCGATGCCGGAGCCGTTGATCGGGGCGAATAAGAGTTGACATGGAGGGGGCGAAGCCGTTGCTTCGCCCCGTTACATATCAAGAAGATCGAACGGGAGGTCCGGGTCCGATGAGGTCCATTGCGTTTTCCGATTTCCTCATCGGATTAGGTATCCTGTTCGTGCTCGAAGGCCTGTTGTTCGCGGCCAGTCCGGAGTGGATGCGGCGGGCCATGAAGACCGCGATGACCACGCCCGACAACGTGCTGCGCGCAGTCGGCATCGGCTCGGCGGTGGCCGGCCTGGTCCTGATCTGGGTGATCCGGCGGCCGATCTGAGCGGTGGATTGTCGTGCGTTTGCGTGCCCCGTCGCACAGGAACGAGGCGCGACCGCTGCAATGACGGTCTGCTGCCCGGCCAACGCCATTGTGAGGCGATGGCTGCGCCATTTTGCCGTATTAGGTCGCCCTCAATGATGAATCTGCGGTCCGATCCGGCGTGCTTGCGTCCCCCGCCGGTTCCGGCGCACTGTAACAGTTGAATTTGCCGACTTTTCTGGAGATCCGCCCGATGACCGCAACCCTTGCTTTCAGCCGTCGACTGCGCCCGATCCTGACCGCGGCGGTCCTTGCCGCGGGCTGGGCGCTCGCGCCGGCCCCGGCCTCGGCGCGGGGGCCGGAGGGGATCGCCGATGTCGCCGAAAAGGTGATCGACGCCGTCGTCAACATCTCGACCTCGCAAACTGTCGAGCCCAAGGGCGGCTCGTCCGAGGGGCGGAACGCCAATCCGCAGGTGCCGCCCGGCTCGCCGTTCGAGGAGTTCTTCGACGATTTCTTCAAGAACCGCCGCGGCGGTCCGGGCGGCCGGGGCGGTGCCGACAACTCGCCGCGCCGCACCAACTCGCTGGGCTCGGGCTTCATCGTCGACGACTCGGGCGTTGTCGTCACCAACAACCACGTCATTGCCGATGCCGATGAGATCAACGTGATCCTCAACGACGGCACCAAGATCAAGGCCGAGCTGGTCGGCGTCGACAAGAAGACCGACCTTGCGGTGCTCAAGTTCAAGCCGCCGCGGCCGCTGACGGTGGTCAAGTTCGGCGACTCCGACAAGCTGCGGCTGGGCGACTGGGTGGTCGCGATCGGCAACCCGTTCAGTCTCGGCGGCACCGTCACCGCCGGCATCGTCTCGGCCAAGAACCGCGACATCTCGTCGGGGCCCTATGACAGCTACATCCAGACCGACGCCGCCATCAACCGCGGTAATTCCGGCGGCCCGCTGTTCAACCTCGAGGGCGAGGTCATCGGCGTCAACACGCTGATCATCTCGCCGTCGGGCGGCTCGATCGGCATCGGCTTCGCGGTGCCCTCGAAGACCGTGGCCGGCGTCGTCGACCAGTTGCGCCAGTTCGGCGAGCTGCGCCGCGGCTGGCTCGGCGTGCGCATCCAGGGCGTCACCGACGAGATCGCGGAGAGCCTCAACATCAAGCCGGCGCGCGGCGCGCTGGTCGCCGGCGTCGACGACAAGGGACCGGCCAAGCCGGCCGGCATCGAGCCGGGCGACGTCGTCGTCAAGTTCGACGGCCATGACATCAAGGAGCCGAAGGACCTGTCGCGCATCGTCGCCGACACCGCTGTCGGCAAGGAGGTCGACGTCATCGTCATCCGCAAGGGCCAGGAGCAGACGCTCAAGGTCAAGCTCGGCCGGCTCGAGGACACCGAGAAGGTGCAGCAGGCGGCGATCAAGAAGGACGAGCCGGCCGAGAAGCCGGTGACCCAGAAGGCGCTCGGGCTCGATCTCGCCGCGTTGTCGAAGGACCTGCGCGCCCGCTACAAGATCAAGGACAGCGTCAAGGGCGTCGTCGTCACCGGTGTTGACCAGGCCTCCGACGCCGCCGAGAAGCGGCTGTCGGCCGGCGACGTCATCGTCGAGGTCGCCCAGGAGGCGGTGACCTCGGGCGCCGATATCAAGAAGCGCGTCGACCAGCTCAAGAAGGACGGCAAGAAGTCGGTGCTGCTGCTCGTCTCCAACGCCGACGGCGAGCTGCGCTTCGTGGCGTTGAGCCTGCAGTAGGGCACGATGCAGTAGGGTGGGCAAAGGCGCGCCGCGATGTGCGCCTGCTAAGGCGCTCTGTCCCGCGCCGTGCCCACCATCCGGCTCCGAGCTCGCGGCACGGCGGTGGGCACGCTGCGCCTGCGGGCGCTGCTTTGCCCACCCTGCGGCAGCTCCACACTCCGCTGTCGTCCCGGCCTCGAGCCGGGACCATAGCCCCCAGGAAGCAGTTTGGGGCGGGCTAATCATTGGCTGTTTGCTCATCACGACGGCCGCGGCGTACGGATCCCGGATCGGCGCCCCGACGCGCTGGCGCGCGCCGTGGCTTGTCCGGGACGACGACGGTTCGCAAGGCGAATTCACGGCTCAAACAGCGATCGACAGAGCTTTGCAGTCTCGCGGCGCATCGCGCCCGAGGCCTGCGATCAGTTCGTCCCTCTCGAAATGCAGAGGGCGCAGGGAATGCCGGGTGAAGGCCCCACCCATGGCCCGCCTGCGAAAAAAATGCAGGCGGCAGGTACCACAGGCAAAGCCGATTCAACCGGCGGATTCAATTGGTCGTCGCAACACTCGATGAGGAGGTTGCGATGGGCATTCGAAAGAAACGGTCAACGCGGAGCAAGCTGGGATCATTGGGGCGCCCACCAGTTGCGGGGCGTGCGGAACAGCAGAAATTTTGGCGTGGGATTGCCGCTGGGTTGAACAGCGAGAATGCTGCGCTGGCTGCTGGATTATCGGATGCTGTCGGCCCCCGATTATTTCGAAAAGCGGGCGGCGTGGCACCGGCAATGTTCCGACCTTCAGCGAAGCCGCTCTCCGGACGGCACCTCTCTTTTTCTGAGCGCGAAGAGATTGCGCTGCTGAATGCGCAGCGCCATTCTGTACGAGAGATAGCGCGGCGTCTCAATCGATCTCCCTCGACCATCTCCCGTGAACTCGATCGCAATGCGGCCACGCACGGCGGCAAGATGGCCTATCGGGCGACGGCCGCCCAGTGGCATGCAGATCGATCGGCCCGGCGTCCTAAGCCGAGCAAGCTTGCAAGCAACGCCGCCTTGCGCGCTTATGTTGAAGAGCGGCTTGCAGGGTTTGTCGCACCTCCAGGCGGCGTTCGGCGGAAGGCCGGTCGTGCGGGCTCTAGCCAGAATCAGGGGTGGACGAAAGCGTGGAGTCCCGAGCAGATTGCCCGGCGCTTACCGATCGACTTCCCGGATGACGAGGCGATGCGCATCAGCCACGAAGCCATTTACCAGGCGCTTTTTGTTCAGGGCCGAGGAGCGCTGAAACGCGAGTTGTCGTCCTGTTTGCGAACGGGACGTGCGCTGCGCGTGCCCCGAGCGCGTACGCGGAAGCGCAGCAAAGGCTTCATATCGCCAGAGATCATGATCAGTGAGCGTCCGGCCGAAGTCGCGGATCGAGCTGTGCCGGGACATTGGGAAGGAGATCTGATCGTCGGCTCCGCCAGCTCGGCAATCGGCACGCTGGTCGAACGCAGCACGCGGTTTACAATGCTCCTGCACCTTCCACGGCTGCCGGGGTTTGACGATGGCCCACGTACGAAGGATGGGCCTGCGCTCTCCGGACACGGAGCTGAAGCGGTACGCGATGCGATCACGCGCACCATCGTCACCTTGCCCAAAGAACTCCGCCGCTCGCTAACCTGGGATCAGGGGACCGAAATGGCTCAACACAGTGACCTCAAGATCGATACAGACCTTCAGATCTACTTCTGCGATCCAAGAAGCCCCTGGCAACGTGGCACGAACGAGAACACGAATGGCCTGCTGCGGCAGTACTTCCCGAAAGGTACCGATCTGAGCGTCTACGATGCTGACGAGATCGCCGCCGTGGCCGCAGCGCTCAATTCCCGACCGAGAAAGACGCTAGGATGGAAAACTCCAGCAGAAGCGCTTGACGAGCTGCTGTCACGAATGAAAACACTTGGTGTTGCGACCACCGCTTGAGCCCGCCACCGGCATTCCCTGCGCGACGGTCTTCACGCTTATACGCAGTCTCCCTGGTGCGCCGGGCTTGTTGGCCACCATTGTCCGCGCGGCGCTTCAGCGCCGTCGCGAACGTGACACCAGCATCGGGGTGTCAGGACGCTGCGACTTCACGTCCGCAAGCGATCGTTCGTCCGCGCCCTCGTGAGAAGACGCTGCGATCTCTCGCGGCCATCGCTCCCCGCCTCGCGTGTCGTGACGATCGCGCGCAACGCCCCTCCGCAGTGAGGCGGGATGCGCGGATACAATCATGAATTCCGGAAATACGCAAGGTAATTATTTTTATCAGAAGTTAGTGGCCCATCCCGAACTCCCGGGAGCGCCGGCTCAGAGCGACCGCTGATTGACCCGCTGCGACAGCGCCTCGGCGCTTTCCTTGCGCTCGGAGTAGCGGTCGACCAGATAGTCGGCGCGGTCGCGCGTCAGCAGTGTGAACTTGACCAGCTCTTCCATCACGTCGACGAGGCGATCGTAATAGGGGGACGGCTTCATGCGGTCCGCGTCGTCGAACTCCGCGAAGGCCTTGGGCACCGAGGACTGGTTCGGAATGGTGATCAGGCGCATCCAGCGGCCGAGCACCCGAAGCTGATTGACCGCGTTGAACGACTGCGAGCCGCCAGAAACCTGCATCACCGCCAGCGTCTTGCCCTGCGTCGGCCGGACGGCGCCGAGCGACAGCGGGATCCAGTCGATCTGGGTCTTCATCACACCGGTCATCGCGCCGTGCCGCTCCGGCGAGCACCACACCATGCCTTCGCACCATGTCACGAGATCGCGCAGCTCGCGGACCTTCGGATGGTCCGGCTCGGCGTCGTCGACCAGCGGCAAGCCGCGCGGATCGAAAGTCCGTGTCTCCGCGCCGAAGCGCACGAGAATGCGCGCCGCTTCCTCGGTCAGCAGCCGGCTGAACGAGCGTTGCCGGAGCGATCCGTAGAGCAGCAGGATTCGCGGAGGGTGGGAGGAGAGCGCAGGCTCCAGCAGCTTCGCGCGGTCGATGGCACGGAATGAGGTTTCGTCCAATTGAGGCATCGTGTCAGACAACGCGGTATCCTCCGGCAAAATGATCGGCGTTGGCCGTCCTCGTTCGCGATACGCCGGTACAAGCGCTCAGAACGCGATGTCCGCAGCGACGGCTTCGATGCCGGCCTTCGCGCAGATGTCGTCGTTGTCGCCTCCGGGCGCGCCGGATACGCCGATCGCTCCGACCTGCTGGCCAGCGGCCTCTATTGGCATGCCGCCGCCGACCATGACAACGCCGGGAACGTTGACGATGGCCCGCTCCGCGGCGTCCGGTCGTGCCAGCCGGGCTGCGAGCGTGCTCGTCGCCTCGCGCCAGCTCGCGGCCGTCCTCGCCTTGCCCGTCGCGGCCTCAAGGGTATGCCAGCCGGCGAAACGGTCGCGCAGGGTGACCAGCGCGAGCCCCGACGGATCGCTCACGGTCACGGCAGCCTGCCAGCCGCGTTTGCGGCACTCCGCGAGCGCCGCCTGTGCCGCTTTGAGCGCCGTGTCCGGCGCGATGATGCGCCGCGTCCACGTCGGTTCGTCGGCGCGCGCAACGACAGCCGGGCCGAGCAGGAGGACCGCTGCGAGCAGCGGACGCAACGCCATCACGCCGACAGCCATTTCGCCATGTCCTCGGCCTTCGGCAGCCCGCCCGCATGGACGACCTTGCCGTCGATCACCACGCCCGGCGTCGAGGCGACGCCGAACCGGGCGATGTCGGCGAAGTCCGTGATCTTTTCCAGCTCGATCTCGATGCCGAGCTTGCTTGCCTCAGAGGAGGCCATTGCTGCGGTCTGAACACAGCGCTTGCAGCCGGAGCCGAGAATCTTGACGTTCTTCATGGGGCTTGTCCTTTCATCAGAACAGGGCGTTGAAGAGATAGCCGACGGCGACGATGCCGGCGGCGACGACGCCCGCGAAGACAGCGATCAGCCGGAGCGTCAGCACCTTGCGCAGAATGAGCATCTCGGGAAACGAAAGCGCGATGACGCTCATCATGAAGGCGAGCACCGTTCCCAGCGCCGCACCCTTGCCGAGCAGCGCCTCGACGACCGGAATGATGCCCGCAGCGTTGGCGTACATCGGCACGCCGATCAGCACCACGGCCGGCACGGACCACCATTGGTCCTTGCCCATGATCGAGGCGAGCAGGTCGTTCGGGACATAGCCGTGAATGAATGCGCCCGCCGCGATGCCAATGATGATCCATGCCCAGACGCGGCCGACGATGTCGCGTACCGCGTCGATCCCGGCCCGGATCCGATCGGCGACGGTCTGTGAATTGGGCTGCAACTCCGCCTGTCCTGCGCGCACGTTGCGAACCCATGCCTCGAGCCAGCCTTCGAGATGCAGGCGTCCGATGATCCATCCCGCCACGATCGCGACCGCCAGGCCGAAGGCCAGATAGATTGCGGCGATCCTCCAGCCGACCAGCGCGAACAGCAGGCCGAGCGCGACCTCGTTCACCATTGGCGCCGCGATCAGGAACGAGAAGGTCACGCCGAGTGGGACGCCAGCCGAGACGAAGCCGACGAAGAGCGGCACTGCCGAGCACGAGCAGAAGGGAGTGAATACGCCGAGGATCGCAGCCGCGACATTGCCGAGGCCCTCGCGCTTGCCGGCGAGCAATGCGCGAGTTCGCTCGGCTGAAAAAAAGCTGCGCACGACGCCCATGCCGAACACGACCAGCGTCATCAGCATCAGGACCTTGGGCGCGTCGAACACGAAGAACCGCGCGGCTTCTTCCAGATGGCTGTCGCGGGACACCGGCAGCGACGATACCAGCCATGCCGAGAACGCTTCCAGCTGCCAGTAGACCGCGAACCACAATGCGATCGCAGCTGCCGTCGCGATGATCCAGATCACAGCCGATGCCGACCCGTCAGGATAGGTCGAAGCTTCGGTTTTCATGCTGCACTCCTGTTCGGCTCAGGCATGGCCGCCATGACGGCGTCGAGGATGGCGCGGCGATCGGGCGTCAGGTCAGGGCTCAGCCGATACCGGACCCACTGGGCGTCACGCCGGTCGATGACGAGACCGGCGGCCTTGAGGGCGGACATGTGCCGGCTCATGCGCGATGCGCTGGCTCGGAGCTGCCGCATGAGCTCGCAGACGCAGTGCTCGCCGCCGTCCCAAAGGATGCGCAGGGCGGCGAGACGAGTCGGCTCGGCCAGAGCGGCGAGCAGCGGGACGGGATCGGACATGGCGGCAACATATTCGTATTTTCGTATTTGCGCAATAGCGCATATAATGATTGCGGATGTGCGATTTGACCGGCAATCGGCGCGGCGCGTGGCGTCAGGCTGATAATGGCTGGTGATGCGTGGCCCGCGCGGCGACGCCCTGCGAGATCCCGGTTGGGAAATCGGGCGAGCCGGCTGGCGTCGGGTCAATTCACGCGCGGATGGTCTTGCCGCCGGCGGCCGGAATGTGACTGTGCGGCTGGTCCCGACGACGCGGCTGCCGCGCCGGGTACGGAGGCGGAGAGCGTTGGCGTCGAAGACCCAATAGGTGCAGCGGGCCGGGCGTCTGGGCTGCCCGGCGTGGATGTCCGGGATCTTTACCACGCGCGACGCCACGCGTTATCTCGAACAGGGAGCACGGCCTCGCTCGGCGAGACGCGCGCTACCTATCCGACGATGGGTTGCCCGCGTTGCCTAGTTGCGGACGCTGCCCACGGTGATCGGAGCGACGAGCGCAGCGCTGCGGTGGTGCTGGGTGAGCACGGCGAGCTGGTGCGGCGAGGCGGCGCTGTCGGCATTCACCGCAATGGTCTGCTGCGCGGCGGATGCACCGACGACGGAGAGCTGGTGCGGGGTGGCCGGCAGCGCACCGACTTCGTAGCTCGGCAGCTCGCCGGCAACGGCGGCGCCGCTCAGCAGCGCGAGGGCAAGAAGAGAGCCGGGAATGATGTGCTTGATGGTCATCGGGAGGTCCTTCTGTGACGATGATCGATTGCATCACCTGCAATCGCTTTCGCTTCCTTGGACACTCCCTAGCGTTGTCAGCTTTATATGCGCTGCAGCATGATTTGACAATTCATGGATTGGTGATGCGGTTAAAATGGCAGTTCGCGTCCCGCCTTGATACGTAAGGCGAATGATCTGATTTGCGATCTGAAATGAGATTGGAATGGAGTTGCGTGCGAGAGCGCTGGATTGAAACAAAATCCTGATGATGCGCCGATCGAGAGCCGATGAAGGCAGGGATTTGGTAACGGCTTTGCTTGCGGCGGCGATTCGCACACGGCAATGCGATTGCGATCGTCGAGCGTTCGCAAAACCGCTGCCCTCGCAATGACGGCATGGCGGCTGCCCATCAACGCGTCCTCTCTCACAGCCAGGAGAGGGCGCTGTATTGCGCAAAGGCTCGCGCGGCTACTTGGCCTGCCGCGCGGCCGCAGTCTCGTCAGTCGACGAACTGATCGCGCGTGTAGCCCTGGGCATAGAGCAGGGCGGTGAGGTCGCCGTGGTCGATGCGGGCCGAGGCTGCGGCCGAGACCGCAGGCTTGGCGTGATAGGCGACGCCGAGACCGGCCGCCTCGATCATGCCGAGGTCGTTGGCGCCGTCGCCGACCGCCAGGGTGTCGATCTCGTCGAGATCGAACGCCTCGCGCAGCTCGATCAGGGTAGCGAGCTTGGCGTCGCGGCCGATGATCGGCTCGCGCACCTCGCCCGTGAGCTTGCCGCCATCGATGATGAGCTCGTTGGCGCGGTTCTCCTGGAAGCCGATCTTGGCCGCGATGGCGCTGGTGAACAGCGTGAAGCCGCCGGAGATCAGGCAGGTATAGGCGCCGTTGGCGCGCATGGTCATCACCAGATGACGGCCGCCCGGCGTCAGCTTGATGCGCTTGGTCAGGACTTCGTCGACGACGCTCACCGGCAGGTCCTTCAGCAATGCGACGCGTTCACGCAACGCCGGCTCGAACGCGATCTCGCCGCGCATGGCGCGCTCGGTGATGGCGGCGACGCGCGGCTTCAGCCCGGCGAAATCGGCGAGTTCGTCGATGCATTCCTGCCCGATCATGGTGCTGTCCATGTCGGCGAGGAAAAGCTTCTTGCGCCTGACGGCTTCCGCCTGCACGACGATGTCGATCGGCATGTCGCCGCGCAGGTCGCGCAGGCGCGCCTCGAGCTTGTGGACCTCGCCGTCGTGGGCGAAGGGGATGTCGATCGCGACCTCGTCGAACAGCCAGCGCGGCGTGCCCGGCGAGGGCAGAACGGCCAGGAAGGCCTCCACGATCGTGGTATCAAGCGCGGGATCGGCGGGATTGCAGATGAAGGTGGCGACGAGAGACATCAGGTGACTTTGCCAGGGATCAACAAAGCGCTGCTTATCGCAGGGCCGACCGCCAGCGGCAAGTCGGCGCTGGCGATGGAACTTGCGCAAAAAGCGGGCGGGGTCGTCATCAACACCGATTCCATGCAGGTCTACCGCGATCTGAGGGTGCTGACGGCAAGGCCGACCTGCGACGAAGAGGCCACCGTGCCGCACCGGCTCTACGGCCATGTCGATGCCAGCGTGAACTACTCGGCCGGCCATTATGTCCGGGATGCCGCGGAGATCCTGGGCGAGGTGCAACGGGCCGGGCGGCTGCCGATCTTCATCGGCGGCACTGGCCTGTATTTCAAGGCGCTGACATCAGGGCTGTCCGCGGTGCCGCCCGTGCCGGATGAGGTGCGCGACGCGGTGCGTCTCAGGCTCGATCGCGACGGCGTCGAGGCCTTGCATGCCGAGCTGGCGCGACGCGATCCGGCGGCGGCCGCGCGGCTGAACGTCCGCGACCGCGCCCGCGTGGCCCGCGCGCTGGAGGTGATCGAGGCCACCGGTCGGCCATTGGCCGACTGGCATGCCGAGGCCACTCCGCCGCTGCTGCCGGAGGGCAGCTATCGGGCGCTGTTCATCGCTCCGGAGCGCGAGGCGCTGTATGCGCGGATCGATGCACGGTTCGATCTGATGCTGGAGCGCGGCGCGGTGCAGGAGGTCGAGCGGCTGGCCGCGCGCGGCCTCGATCCGCTGCTGCCGGCGATGAAGGCCCACGGCGTGCCGGCGCTGATCCGCTATATCAGAGGGGAGATCACGCGGGAGGAGGCGGCCGCCATCGGCAAGGCCGACACCCGCCATTATGCCAAGCGGCAGTTCACCTGGTTTCGGCACCAACTGCCGGAGTTCGAGTGGATGAGCCCGGAGGCGGCGCGGGAGGGGATGGCAGCATTGAAAGATTTTTGATATCGTGATATCAATTAGATGGAGGCTCTTCTGATGGCTGACATCCTGATCCGCAAAGTGGACGACGCGACCAAGGAGCTGTTGCGACTTCGCGCCGAACGCCGTGGCAAGAGCTTGGAGGCTGACCTGAGGGAGACGTTGGAAAAGCTTGCTCGTGAGGAAGCGGAGTCGCCCGACGATATAGCGCCGTTTGGCAGCTGGCTCTTTGCCATCACGAGGCCGGGCGTCGACCTTGATGAGGAGCTCAAACTGCTCCGCGCCGCTCCGATCCGGTCGGTCGATTTCGAATGATCCTGCTCGATACCAACGTCATCTCAGAGGTGTTGAAGCTGGCGCCAGCGATGCAAGTGATCCGCTGGCTCGACGTCAACTTTGCGAATGCCGCGATATCGAGCATCACCATTCTCGAACTCGGCGCGGGTGTTGCGATGCTCGACGACGGACGGCGGAAAGACAGCCTCCAGAACGCGATCAGCCGGACGATCCGTCGCTTCGGAAGCCGGGTTTATGCATTCGACGCTGCCGCCGCCCAGGCCGCTGTTCAGCTGGTTGCAATAGCGCGAGCGCGCGGGTTGCCGCTGCAACAGATCCCGACGAAGCTCGCTGATCTGCAGATCGCCGGTATCGCGTCCGCCTATGGTCTTGACCTCGCAACGCGAAATGCTGGCGATTTCGCTGGGCTCGGGCTCTCGCTGATCAACCCTTGGAACCCCTAAGTCCGCGCGAGCGGTAGGCCCTTTGCGGCAGCGCTGGCCAAATTACCGCTCGCCGAACGGAAAATTCCGCGTTAACATCGCAAAATCGCGCTGACGAGCCGGCTTTGCCTTGACATTGGGGCATCGCCGGCTATGTTTCGCGCAACCTTTGGGAAGCTCGCTCGGCATCATGCGCAACTTTATTTCCATCCTCCTTATCGCCGTCGTACCCAGGCGCACCGCCGGGGATGGCTAGCGGCCATCCAAATTCCGAGCGGTGCGCAGGGCCTTCCAGGGCCCTTTTTTATTGCCTGGAAGCCAGCGATCCGACCGAAACGACCCTGACCCAAGTGACCAAAACCGACTGACCAAGACCGACTGACCAAGACCGACCAGCCGCTGACAGAAGCGATCCGGAGCCCACCATGACCGACAAGAGCCACGATCCGAACCAGATGACCGGCGCCGCGATGATCGTGCGCGCGCTCATCGACCACGGCGTGCAGCACCTCTTCGGCTATCCTGGCGGCGCGGTGCTTCCGATCTATGACGAGATCTTCCAGCAGAGCGAGGTCGAGCACATCCTGGTCCGCCACGAGCAGGGCGCTGGCCACGCCGCCGAAGGCTATGCGCGCTCGACCGGCAGGCCGGGCGTCGTGCTGGTGACCTCGGGCCCCGGCGCCACCAACATGGTGACGCCGCTGGCGGACGCGCTGATGGATTCGATCCCGCTGGTCTGCATCACCGGCCAGGTGCCGACGCATCTGATCGGCAACGACGCGTTCCAGGAATGCGACACGGTCGGCATCACCCGGCCCTGCACCAAGCACAACTGGCTGGTCCGCAACGTCAACGATCTCGCCAAGGTGCTGCACGAGGCGTTCTATGTCGCGACCACGGGCCGTCCGGGGCCGGTCGTCGTCGACGTGCCGAAGGACGTGCAGTTCGCGACCGGCACCTATCATCCGCCACGCAAGTCCGACGTCCACATCTCCTATTCGCCGCGCGTGAAGGGCGACGCGATGCAGATCCGCAAAGCCGTGGCGCTGCTGGCGGGCGCCAAGCGGCCGGTGATCTATTCCGGCGGCGGCGTCATCAATTCGGGGCCGGAGGCCTCGCGGCTGCTGCGCGAGCTGGTCGAGGTCACGGGCTTCCCGATCACCTCGACGCTGATGGGATTGGGCGCCTATCCGGCGTCGGGCACCAATTGGCTCGGCATGCTCGGCATGCACGGCACCTACGAGGCCAACATGGCGATGCATGATTGCGACGTCATGCTGTGCGTCGGCGCGCGCTTCGACGACCGCATCACCGGGCGCACCGATGCGTTCTCGCCCGGCTCGAAGAAGATCCACATCGACATCGATCCGTCCTCGATCAACAAGAACATCCGCGTCGACGTGCCGATCATCGGCGATTGCGGCGACGTGCTCGCCGACATCCTGCAGGTGTTCAGGGCCGAGGCGAAGAAGCCCGACATCAAGTCGTGGTGGCAGGAGATCGCCGTCTGGCGCGCGCGCAACTCGCTGGCCTACCGGCCGAACCGCGACGTCATCATGCCGCAATATGCGATCCAGCGGCTGTTCGAGCTGACGCGCGGCCGCGACACCTACATCACGACCGAGGTCGGCCAGCACCAGATGTGGGCGGCGCAGTTCTACGGCTTCGAGGAACCGCACCGCTGGATGACCTCGGGCGGTCTCGGCACCATGGGCTACGGCCTGCCGGCCGCGATCGGCGTCCAGGTCGCCCATCCCGACAGCCTCGTCATCGACATCGGCGGCGACGCCTCGGTGCAGATGACGATGCAGGAGATGTCGACGGCCGTGCAGTACGAGCTGCCGGTCAAGATCTTCATCCTCAACAACCAGTACATGGGCATGGTGCGGCAGTGGCAGCAGCTGCTGCACGGCAACCGCCTGTCGCACTCCTACTCGGAGGCGCTGCCGGACTTCGTCAAACTGGCCGAGGCCTATGGCGGCGTCGGATTGCAGGTGAGCAAGCCCGGCGACCTCGACGGCGCGATCAAGGAGATGATCTCGGTCAAGAAGCCGGTGCTGTTCGACTGCCGCGTCGCGGCGCTCGAAAACTGCTTCCCGATGATCCCGTCGGGCAAGGCGCATAACGAGATGATCCTGCCGGCGGAAGCGAGCGATCCGGCCGCGGCGTTCGCGGGCGGCAAGGCGCTGGTGTGAGTCTGATAGGTTTGATGGTGCGGTGATGGCACGCGCGTCCGGCAGTCTCTCTCTTAACCTCTCCCCGCTTGCGGGGAGAGGTCGACGCGCAGCGTCGGGTGAGGGGGACTCCCCACGCAGTCGGACTCGCGGAGAATCCCCCTCTCCCCGCAAGCGGGGCGAGGGAGCTCATCTGCTTGCGCGGCCGCATTGTGCCCATGCGTCAGGGAGTTCTCATGTTCACCCTCGCTGAGCTCGAAGCCGCCCACGCCATCGTCGGCGCCGCGGTGCCGGCGACGCCGGCGCATGCGTGGCCGTTGCTGGCGCAGCGGCTGGGGACCGGGGTCGTCGTGAAGCACGAGAACCACACGCCGGCCGGCGCCTTCAAGGTGCGCGGCGGGCTGGTCTATGTCGACAACCTCAAGCGTACGCGGCCGGACGTCCGCGGCCTGATCACCGCGACGCGCGGCAATCATGGCCAGAGCGTCGCGTTTGCCGGCCGTCGCAACGGCCTGCCGGTGACGATCTACGTGCCGCGTGGCAACTCGGTCGAGAAGAACCGCGCGATGGCGGCGTTCGGCGCCGAGCTGATCGAGCACGGCAGCGACTTCCAGGAGGCGCGCGAGGAGGCCGGCCGCCATGCGGCGCGCGACGGCCTGCACATGGTGCCGTCGTTCCATCGCGATCTCGTGCGCGGCGTCGCGACCTACGCGCTGGAGCTGTTCCGCACGGCGCCCGACCTCGATGTGCTCTACGTCTCGATCGGGCAGGGCTCCGGCATCTGCGGCTGCATCCTGGCGCGCGATCTCTTGGGCTTGAAGACCGAGATCGTCGGCGTGCAGTCGACCGAGGCGCCGTCCTACGCGCTGTCGTTCGCTGCGCGGACGGTGGTGACGACCAACAGCGCCGACACCCACGCCGATGGTCTCGCGACGCGCAGCCCGGATGCGGATGCGCTCGCCATCATCCTGAAAGGCGCCTCGCGCATCGTGCAGGTCGGCGACGCCGAGATCGCCGAGGCCGTGCGCATTCTCTGGACCGACACCCACAATCTCGCCGAAGGTGCCGGCGCGGCACCGCTTGCGGCGGCCTTGCAGGAAAAGGGCAGGCTCGCCGGCAAGCGCGTCGGCCTAGTGTTGACCGGCGGCAACATCGATCTCGACCTGTTCAGGCGCTGGGTGCTGCCGGCGGCCACGCATGCCGAAGCGGGGGCCGCATGAGGAGCTCGCAACTCGCCACAAACACCGCTGTCATGCCCGGGCTTGACCCGCCTGCGCGGCCGAAGCCGCTTCGGCGCGGCGAAGGCCCAGGCATCCACGAACCGCGCGCTCGACGCTCGACGTGGAGGGCCGGGAGCGCAGACAAGTTTACGCAGTCTGCGCAAGGCAGACTGCTATGCCCGGCCATGACGGTTGAACTATCACGGGGACACCAATGAACCAGCCAGCGTCAGCCTATTTCCTCGAAGACCGTCACGATCCGAACGAGACGCACACGCTGGCGGTGCTGGTGCAGAACGAGCCGGGCGTGCTCGCGCGCGTCATCGGCCTGTTCTCGGGCCGCGGCTACAACATCGAGAGCCTCACCGTCTCCGAGACCGAGAGCCAGAAGCACCTCTCGCGCATCACCATCGTCACCACCGGCACGCCGATGGTGATCCAGCAGATCAAGCACCAGCTCGACCGCATGATCCCGGTCTACCGCGTCGTCGACATGACGCTGACCAAGCGCGCGATCGAGCGCGAACTCGCGATGGTCAAGGTGCGCGGCACCGGCGAGCCGCGGGTCGAGGCGCTGCGGCTGGCGGATGCGTTCCGCGCCCGGGTGATCGACGCCACGACGGAAAGCTTCGTGTTCGAGATCACAGGCAATACCGACAAGATCACGCAATTCATCGATCTGATGCGTCCGCTCGGCCTGGTGGAAGTCGCCAGGACCGGCATTGCGGCGATCGGGCGGGGATCGGAAGGGATGTGAGCCATGCTGGCGCGCGACTGGTACTACAACGAACGCAACCGGATCGGGCTCGATCATGCCGTCGCCTCGATCTACGGCTCGGGCGATGATGCCGACGAGCGCGCGCGCGCTGCTCTGAAGATGCTCGGCGTCAAGCCGGGCTGGCGGGTGGCGGACATCGGCTGCGGCAACGGCGTGCTGGCGACCGAGGCGGCGCTGATGGGCGCCGTCGTCGACGCCATCGACATCTCGCCGGCGATGCTGGCGCTGACCCGGATCTACACCCGCGACCGCCGTACCGCGGTGCGGATGCATTCGGCGGGGCTGCTGTCGTTCGCCTATGAGCCGAACTCGTATGACCTGATCGCCAGCGAGTTCACGCTGCATCATCTGCCGGACTTCTGGAAGGCGGTGGCGCTGGCGCGCATCTTCGCGGCGCTGAAGCCGGGCGCGCAGTTCTTCCTGCGCGACATCGTCTATGTCAGCATGCCCGACGGTGTCGAGCGCTCGGTCGAGCAGTGGGCGGATTTCAACATCAAGAACCACGACCTCGCCCGCGACAGCGTCATCACCCACATGCGCGACGAGAACTCGACCTTCGCCTGGGTGATGGAGCGCATGCTGGCCGAGGTTGGCTTCGTCACGGTCTCCGCCGACTACCATGCGCCGATGCACGCGACGTATGTGCTGCAGAAGCCGGCGGGGCAGGGCTAGGCGCTGATGTTCTTGTACGACGGTGAGGTGGCCACGCTGCCACCCTCCCCTGGAGGGGGAGGGTCGATCGCGCATGCAATGCGCGATCGGGGTGGGGTGGGCCGCCGCAAAAGCTCGCGCGTGGAGAGATCACCCCACCCCGCCTCACATCGTTGCTTCGCACGATGTGGGGCGACCCTCCCCCTCCAGGGGAGGTTGAAAAGTCGTCGTGTGGCAGGAGCTCATTAGATGTCCCAGCAGCTCCTCATCGCCTTTGTCACCTTCGCCTTCGTGATGGCGTTCACGCCCGGGCCGAACAACATCATGCTGCTGTCGTCGGGCGTGACCCATGGCTTCCGCCGCACGGTGCCGCACATGATGGGCGTCAGCTTCGGCTTCGCCTTCATGGTCGGCGCGGTCGGCTTCGGCCTCGCGACGGTGTTCATCCGCTATCCCCTGCTGCAGGACGTGCTGAAATACCTCGGCGCGGCCTATCTGATCTACCTCGCGGTCGCCATCGCCTTGTCAGGATCGGCCGAGCCTGACGACGCCAAGCCGCGCGGCCCGATGTCGTTCTGGGGCGCGGCGCTGTTCCAATGGGTCAACGCCAAGGGCTGGGTGATGGTGATCAGCACCATCACCGCCTATGCCGCGATCGCCAGCTTTCCGGCCAACGTGGCGCTGCAGGTCGCGATCAGCTTCGTGATGGCGGTCGCCTCGACCATCACCTGGACGCTGTTCGGCACGGCCTTGCGGCCGCTGCTCAGCTCCGAGCGTGCGGTCCGCGCCTTCAACATCCTGATGGCGATGCTGCTCCTGGCCTCGCTCTATCCCGTGTTCATGGACGCATGAGGGAGACTGCCGCCATGCGAGATCGGGGTTTCCAAGCAGGGCCAAAATGCTCTAGACACGGGCCGGATTTCGTCCGGGCGCAGCCGCCCGTGCCTCACCCAAGCGTCTGACTTTCCAGCCAATTCCGGCCATCTCAAAGAGGAAACGACAATGCGTGTCTACTACGATCGCGACGCCGATCTGAACCTGATCAAGGGCAAGAAGGTCGTCATCGTCGGCTATGGCAGCCAGGGCCACGCCCACGCGCTCAACCTGAAGGATTCCGGCGTCAAGGACGTCGCGATCGCGCTGCGCAAGGGCTCGGCCTCCGCCAAGAAGGCCGAAGGCGCCGGCTTCAAGGTGATGGAAGTCGCCGAGGCCGCCAAGTGGGCCGACCTCGTGATGATGCTGACCCCGGACGAGCTGCAGGGCGACATCTACCGCGAGCACCTGCACGACAACATGAAGCAGGGCGCCGCGCTGGTGTTCGCGCACGGCCTCAACGTCCACTTCAACCTGCTCGATCCGCGCGCCGATCTCGACGTGCTGATGATCGCGCCGAAGGGCCCCGGCCACACCGTCCGCTCGGAGTACCAGCGCGGCGGCGGCGTGCCCTGCCTGATCGCGATCGCCAAGGATTCCTCGGGCAATGCCCATGACCTCGGCCTGTCCTACGCCTCGGCGATCGGCGGCGGCCGCGCCGGCATCATCGAGACCACGTTCAAGGAAGAGTGCGAGACCGACCTGTTCGGCGAACAGGCGGTGCTGTGCGGCGGCCTGGTCGAGCTGATCAAGGCCGGCTACGAGACGCTGACCGAGGCCGGCTACGCGCCGGAGATGGCCTATTTCGAGTGCCTCCACGAGGTGAAGCTGATCGTCGACCTGATCTATGAAGGCGGCATCGCCAACATGAACTACTCGATCTCCAACACCGCCGAATACGGCGAGTACGTCACCGGCCCGCGCATCATCGCGCCGGAAACCAAGGCCGAGATGAAGCGCGTGCTCGACGACATCCAGTCAGGCCGCTTCGCGCGCGACTGGATGCTGGAGAACAAGGTCAACCAGACCTCGTTCAAGGCGACCCGCGCCAAGCTTGCCCAGCACCCGATCGAGGAAGTCGGCGCCCGCCTGCGCGACATGATGCCCTGGATCAAGAAGGGCGCGCTGGTCGACAAGAGCAAGAACTGAGGTCTTGCGGCGAAACCGAGAAATGAAAACGGCGGGCAGAGGCCCGCCGTTTCTGTTTGGGGTCGTTGAAGGCCCGCCGGCGCGTTCAGGACGCCGCGCGGCGCGACGCCACCGGCGTCAGTAGGCGGACGATCTCGCTGACGGCGACGAGGCCGACGAGCCAGGCGGCGCTGGTCAGGCCGAGGCGGGCGACGATCGGGAGCGCGAAGCTCGCGGCGCCGCCGAGTGCCGGCGTGGCGGCCAGCAGCACCAGCTCATAGGCGGCGTAGGCACTGAGGAGCGCGACGGCAAGCGCAACCGTCGCTGGTGCTGTGCGCAAGGTCGCCAGGGCCATGCGGGCCACAACGGTGGCACTGAGCGCCGCGACGCCGATCATGGCGCCCCAGGCCAGGGTGTTGGCATCGACCGGATAGTGCAGGGCGCCGAAGCCGATGCCCTGGTTGACCAGCCAGGCGCCGAGCATCACCGGCAGCGCCGCGCGCAGCGGCAGCATGGCGGCGGCGATCACGGCGAAGGCCGCAAACGGCGTCGCGCAGGCGAACACGAAGCTCGCCAGCGCGCAGGCCCCTGTCAGCAGCGCGAAGCAGAACGCAGCGGCATGCCGTTGCGGAACGGGCGCGAGGCGAGCCTCGGTACCAGACCGGGCGAGGACGTCGAGAGTCATGGAACATCTCCTTCTGTTGCGATTGTAGTCCATTTCGGCAGCTTCTGTCAGCCGCCGGGAGGTTGGTCGGCGGCGTCACTGCACGCCGAAGCTCGCCACCCGGATGCCGCCGAACACGCCGAAGCCCGGCGCGAGGAATCCGGTCGGGTTCTGGTAGTGATGGTTGAAGAGGTTGTCGATCCGGCCGAACAGCTTGACCTGATCGGACAGCGCGTAGTCGCTGCGCAGGTTGACGACCGTATAGCCGGGCGCGACGAGGCCGGTGGTCATGCCGTCGCGGCTGACGTCGAGCCAGTCGCCGATGTGCAGCAGCGTCGCTGACAGCGTCAGCGCATCGATCGGCCCCCATGTCGCGGTTGCGCTCCATTTCTCCTTCGGCCGCCGCAACAGCTGCAGGCCGGTGGCCGCATCGACCGCGCGGGTGAACGTGTAGTCCGCACGCAGCGAGATCCGGTCGGTGAGATCAGCGGTCACGAAGCTCTCGGTGCCTTCGGTGGTCGCGAGGCCGACATTGGCGTAGGAGGTGAAGGTCGCGTTGAAATTGATCAAGTCGGTGATGCTGTTGTGGAAGTAGGTCGCGCCGAAGCGGAGACGATCGTCGAACAGCGGCTGCTCGAAGCCGGCGTCGTAGCCGGTGCTCTGCTCCGGCCGGAGGTTGGGATTGGCGAAGAAGTTGAACGCCGGAAAATCCTGGTGCAACTGGCTCAGGGTCGGTGCCTTGAAGCCGGTGCCGTAGCTCGCCTTCAGCTTGGTCTCGGTCACCGGCAGGATCACCGCCGGCGCGATCCGGTAGGTGCCATGGCCGCCGAACTGGTCGTTGACGTCGTTGCGCAGGCTCGCCACCACGAACCAGCGCTTCACGAACTCGGTCTGCAGCTCGACGAAGCCGGCCTTGTTGCCATTCTCGGCCGAGAGGTCGGCGGTCTTCAGCCGCTCGGTCTGCTGCTCCAGGCCGACGACGAGATTGTTATGCGGCGCCAGCTCGGTCACCGCGTGCCAGTCATACTTGATGCGCTCGCCGGTCGCGACCGCCGCCACCGGATTGCCAGCCGTCAGGTCGGACGACCGGTCGTTCACATAGTTGACGCCGAAGTAGTTCCGGATGCGGCCGCCGAGCAGCGACCACACGGCTTCCTGGCGTGTTGCAAGCTGGTGGACGGTGTGGTTGCTCTGGGCCGCGTCGGGAAAGCTCGGAAAGCCGCTGTCGCCGGTGAACAGCAGCGTCGCGTCGGTGTATCGAATCACCGAGTTCAGCGTCCAGGCCTCGTTGAGGTCGACGCCCAGCTTGGCCGAGGCGGTGACGTTGTCGTAGGCATTGCCGATGGCCTTCTGCCCCGCAGGCAGCAGCTGCCACGGGGTCACCGGAACGTCGCCGGCGTGCAGATGCGCGACATTGATCGCGTAGTTGATATTGTTTTGTGAGCCGCTGACGCCGGCTGACTGGTTGAAGGTCTTGAACGAGCCGCTCTCGACCGAGGCGGTCGCGCGCGCCGGGCCCTCGCCCTTGCGCGTGATCACCGAGATCACCCCGCCGATCGCATCCGAGCCGTAGAGCCCGCTCTGCGGCCCGCGCAGCACCTCGAACTGCTGGATGTCGGCGGCGAGCAGATGCGCGAAATCGAACGCGCCATTGCCGTTGGTGACATCGCCGACGTCGATGCCGTCGATGAAGAGCTTGGTGTGATTGGCGTTGGTGCCGCGCATGAAGACGTTGGTCTGGCCGCCCGGGCCGCCGGCCTGCACCACGTTCAATCCGGGGATCGTGCTCAGGATGTCCGGCACCGTGCGGGCCTGCTGCCCGGCGATGTCCTTGTCGGTCATCACGGTGATCGCATTCGCGACGTGGGCCACTGGCGTGACGACGCCGGTCGGGCTGACGGCGACAGGGGTTCCGGCTGGCGCGGCCGGCTTTGCCGCCGGCACCTGCTGATGCGCGGCGTCGCCGGTTCTGCGGGGGATGGCTGGTTTCTGAGCGATCGGCTCGCGCGGCGGGTCGACCTCAACCGGGGGCAGAAGGTCGGGGGAGGCGGATTGCTGCGCTGCTGTGGGCGAGGGGCCGAGCAGGGCGAATGACGAGAGGACGCAGAACGACGACAGAAGGGCGCGACTGCGCCTGGCATGGGGAACGGGAGACACGAGGGACCTCGGCATGACGTCAGTGGCACGTCACCGCGAACGAGGTCTCATGCAGCCCTTTGCAGGCCTGCCTGAAAACGATGCCAATAACGCCCCGACCGGCATCCTCGCGTGTGACCACGGCTGACGGCAGGTCTCCTGGCTCGCGGGTCGTCACCTCCACGTCGCCTTCCCGGGACCGAGATTTCCCAGTGGCCTTTGACGTGAGATTCGCCGCTTACAGTTGCGGGGGCAGCTGCGGCCTTCGGTCACGTCCCTTGCGAGACGCATCCGGCACCGCATTCCCTTTTGAGCCCCGGTCGAGGGGCACCGTCGCGATCACCGTAGGAGTGCGGGCGCACCAAAGTCAATCCGGCGCCCGGCGATCTCCTGGCGATAACGCTGGCCGGTCGGCTTGGTGATGCCCGGCCGCCTGCGACAGCCATAGCCGTCGTCCCTGCGTTCGCAGTGACCCATAGCCACCGGCGGTCGTGTGGCGAAGGACGACGATCAAGACATTTTCCGCCAATTCACATCACGCGGTATGGGTCCCTGCGTTCGCAGGGACGACAGCGGAGTGCGAGTCGTTGCTGATGAGGATTGCGCCTTGTGAGCACCCGCTCACTTCTCGACCTTGTTGTGCACCATCCAGAATCGCAGCGTGCGCTGGGCGGTGTCGAGCGACAGGCGGCCGTAGTCGCGTTCCGCGAGCTTGAGCGTGTCGCTGTCGATGGCGTGCTTGATCGGCCGGTGGGTCAGGATTTTCGCCACCACCGACCAGGCCAGCCCGGCGGCACGGCAAGGGATCAGCACGATATCGGTGCGCGGGCCTTCGAGCACCTTGGCCATCATCTCGGTCGGGACGTTGTTGAGCAGGCCGAGTGCGGCGGAAACCTCGCCGAAGCGGCGGGTTTCGGCGAAGAAGGCGATGGCGGCATCGTTGAGCTCGTTCAGCCCCTTCATGCGCTTGACGGCCTCTTCGGCCAGCGTGAAGTCGCGCCCGACCAGGCCGCCGTCGCTGCGCGCAACGTCGGCGATCGCCTTGAGGATCTTCTTGATCTCCTGTTGCAACGCCGGCGGCGCCGAGGCCATCAGCCTGGCGCGCACGGCTTCGGTCGCGCGGCGCAGGAGGTCGCGCAGGTGCTTGGTGGGCAGGTCGACGCGCAGCCCGATGATCTCGGACAATTCGTCGTCGTCCTCGGCATGCGCCATCATCCCGGAATAGCCGGACTCGGAGAAGCGCGCGGTCTGGTTGTTGGCGAGCTTGCGGATCACCCGGCGCTCGCCGCGGTCGACGATGATGTCGGTCACCGCCTCGGTCAGATGCGGACGGCTGGAGATCGCCATCAGGTGATCCTGGCCCTTGGTCGCCGCGACCTCCACCAGCGTATGCTCGGTGAGCCGGCTCGAGTGCATCAGCACGTTCTCGGCCACCGAGATCTCGTCGTCGCGGGCGAGCTGCTGGATCAATTCGACGGGCGCGTAGTCGACCGGCGCGAGATGCTTGCTGAGCTCGGCTCGCGCGCGGGTCTCGACCCGCGAGACCAGCATGCACAGCACGTTGTCGAATACCTTGATCTGGTCCTCGCTGAGGCGTTCGCCGTCATGCAGGAACAGGTTGGTGACCTGGCGCAGCGTGTTGACGCGCTTCGCCGAGGTGCCGCTGCGGACGGCCTCTTCGAGTTCGGTGATGATGGAGTCTTCTGAAGGCGGAAGCTGTTCTGGCTGTGACACGATCGCGCTCGTTTGTCCGGATTGCCGGAGCGACAGCAACGCGATTGTGATCCGCTGCAAGGCTTTCGGCCGGAGCAGTTTTCGGCACGGGCGATAACAATGCGTTAGGGGCCGAAGGCGTAGTACTCCGGAGAAACACGGATACGGAAAATTAAGACGATACATATAGGGGGGATGACGGGCTGGAGCCCGGTCTTCCGGAGATTCGCCGGACAGGCGATGGAATGAGGTGCGAACACCTCCCCGCAGACGCGGCGACGACAGGCCAGCGAAGCGGAAAGGTTAATGATCTCATAAGGTCACAAACCTTCCTTCATCCAACTTGCTCGCTGCCCTCGATCTCACGTCAGCTGTCATCCTCCCAAGCCTTGAAACTTAAATCCCATTCTTGCCGCGGCCATTTTGCCGACGCGCCGTGCGATGCGTGGCGTCACCCGATGTTCCGGGGCAGGCTCGGCGGGCGATGACCTCGCGCGAAAAATCAGCGCCAGCATCCTGCCGCATCTCGTGCGATAATCGCCGCGCAAATCGTTGAGGTCACCATGAAATCCGTCGTCGTCACCGGCGCATCCACCGGCATCGGGTTCGCCTGTTCGAAGCTCCTGCTCGCGCGCGGCTTTCGCGTGTTCGGCAGCGTTCGCAAGCAGGCCGACGCAGACCGTCTGCGCGGCGAGCTCGGCGCCAACTTCATGCCGCTGCTGTTCGACGTGACCGACGAGGCGGCGGTGAAGGCTGCCGCCGGCGAGGTGCGAGCGGCGCTCAAGGGCGAGACGCTCGCCGGTCTCGTCAACAATGCCGGCATCGCCGTCGCCGGTCCCGTGACGGAGCTGCCGATCGCGCAGTTCCGCCATCAGATGGAGGTCAACGTCATCGGCCCGGTCATCGCGACCCAGGCGTTCGCGCCGCTGCTCGGGGCCGATCCAGCCATGACGGGAGAGCGCGGCCGGATCGTGATGATCAGCTCAGTCGCGGGCCGCAACGGCAACCCGCTGATGGCGCCCTATTCGACCTCCAAGCATGCGGTCGAAGGGCTGTCCGAGAGCCTGCGCCGTGAGCTGATGCTGTTCGGGATCGACGTCATCGTCATCGCGCCGGGCGCGGTGAAGACGCCGATCTGGGCCAAGGCCGACGAAGTCGACCTGTCGCCGTATCAGGCCTCGCCGTTCTTCCCGGCGCTGCAGAAGATCCGCGCCTTCATGCTGCATCTCGGCCAGTCCGGGCTGCCGGCCGAGACCATCGCCGCGCGGGTGGCCGACGCCTTGACCTTGCCGGCGCCCAAGGTGCGCTACGAGATCGCGCCCGATGCCATGAGGCAATGGATCGTGCGGGTGCTTCCGAAACGGACCGTCGATCGCATCATCGCCAAGCGGCTCGGCCTGATGCCCGCGATCAGGCCCTGATGCCGGCGATGACGACCATCGGCAAGACCCAGGCGGAGCTGACCCGCCTGGTCGAGGAGGAACTTCGCGCGCAGCCGGGCTGCGAGACGGCACGTGTGCCGGCCGTTCATGCGCTCGACGTGCGCAGCGGCCGCAACTGGGAGATCCCGCACGTCGTTCTCGGCGACAGCCTGATCAGCGACGTCGACCGCGCCGTGATGAGCGTGCAGCGCCGGCTTGGGCGTGCATTTCACCTGATCGACGATCCGGTCACGGCGCCGGAAGCGGCAGCGACGCCGCAGGGCGACCCTGAAAATCCTTGCTGAGATGTGAGCCTGCGGGCTCAGGTCAGCAGGCCCTGCCGCAGCGCCAGCCGCACCAGCTCGATGTCGCTGGCCACGCCGAGCTTGTCCTTGATCAGCGAGTGCAGGTTGGCAACCGTCTTCGGGCTGAGATGCAACGCTGACGCGATCTCGTCGGTGGTGCGTTCGGCGAGCAGCATCTGCATCACCTCGAACTCGCGCGCGGACAGGACGTCGGCGGCCGCGCGCTCGCCGGCGAGGCGGCTGAGCGCGAGCTCGTGATCGATGTCGGGGCTGATCGCGATGCGGCCTGCGAGCACGTCCATGACGGCGCGCACGAGCGTCTCCGGCGGGCTGCTCTTGGTGGCATAGCCGCGGGCGCCGGCGCGGATCGCCTGCACCGCGAAGCCGGCATTCTCATGCATCGTGAAGACGAGGATGCGCGCGCCGCGATCCCATTGCCGGATGCGGCGGATGCCCTCGATGCCGCCGACGCCCGGCATGGTCAGGTCCATGATGACGAGATCGGGCCTGACCTCCTTGAACAGCCGGTAGGCTTCGGCGCCATCGGCGGCTTCGGCGACCACGCGCAGCCCCGGCTGCTTCTGCAGCATCGACCTGTAGCCCTCGCGGACCACGGCATGGTCGTCGACCAGCAGGATGGTGCCGGCGGGGGTCGTCATGCCGCACATGCCGTTTCCGGCTGGGTCGGCGCAGGCGAGAGGGCCGGGACCGGAATCTCGGCGTGGAGGCGCGCGCCGCCGGAGGTGGCGGCGAAGCTCATCTGGCCTCCCATGGAGGCGACGCGCTCGCCCATGCCGAGCAGGCCCATGCCCGGCTTGTCGGGAGCTTCGCCGAGAAGACCGTCGTCTTCGACGGTGAGCAGGGTCGCGCTGACCGGCCCCTCCTGAAGCGTCAACTGCAACCGCACCCGCGTCGCGTCGGCGTGTTTGACGGCATTGGTGAGCGCCTCCTGCGCGATGCGGTAGATATTGGTGGCGATGATGCCCGGCAGTCGGTCGACGTCGCCCGACAGGCTGATCTCGAAAACGGTGCGGCCGTGCTGGCGCCTGTTCCAGCCGGCGACGAGGCCCTCCAGGCTGCCGGCGAGGCCGAGCTCGTCGACATCAGGCGGGCGCAGCCGCATCAGCGCGCCGCGCAATTGCTCCATCATGTCGCTCGCGGTGCGCGCGATGCCGTCGCATTCGCCGACCAGAGCGGGGCAATCCTGCGCCGCGCTGTGACGGATCGATGCCGCGAGCGCCCGGATCGCCGCCAGCGACTGGCCGAATTCGTCATGCAGCTCGCGCGCCAGGTGGCGGCGCTCGTCGTCCTCCAAGGCGATCAGGCGCCGGGTCAATTCGCCGCGCTGGGCCAGCGCCGTCTCCAGCCCCTCGGCGAGCTGGTTGAAGGCAGCGCGGATCGCCGAGAGCTCGGCGAGGTCGAACGGCGGCAGCCGCGCCGACAGATCGTTGGCGGCGATCCGCTCCAGCCCGGCGCGGATCAGCCGGGTGGGGCGCAGCGCGCGGGCCAGCGCGGCGTAGGCCAGCGCGCACAGCAGCACCAGCGCCGTCCCGAGCACCGGCAGCAGCCGGCTGAGCTCGCGCCAGGCGTCCGCGGTCATGACGCCGGCGTCGATCCAGACGACGGCATCGCCCGTCGTTTCGTCGCGAAACCTGACCGGCCGTGCCGCTTCGCGGCCCGGATCGAACAGCCGCCGATACAGCATCGCGAAGGCGCGGGGCGGATCGTCCGTCTGCGCCTCGGCGCCGCCGCAGATGCGCTGCACGATCACGCCGTCGACGCCGCGATAGGCGATGCACAGGCCCGGTCGCATCGCCGCCGCCGCGACCGCATCGAGGTCGGGAAAGCCGGCCGGCGGACTGGCGACCCAATGCATCTTGCTTTGCTGCAATTGCAGCGTCCGGGCCGTGATCTCGGCGATCCGCTCATTGCGTACATGCACCGAGCGGTCGATGTCGAACAGCACATAGGCGCAGATCGCCGCGAAGCACAGCGCCGAGACCACCGAGATGCGCAGGGTCAGGCGGTATTTGAGGTCGTAGCGGGTCCACATCTTCGGTGTGTCCATGACAGCCCAGCCGGCCGGCATTTAACGGCAGAACCGTCCGGGCCAAAAGCGCCGCGGCCCGGTGGACGGTGCGGTCGTGAATTTTTCCCGTGCCTCGCCGGGACCGTGGCCGCTGCGGCGATGGCACGGCGGCGTCTAGCTTCCGACCGCCAGACATCGTTGCAGGGGGATCCCATGTCGAACCGTCGCGTCGTCCGTTGTCTCGTTCTCGCGCTTGCCTTCGCGGCCGGCCCGGTCCGCGCCGCCTCCGCCGATGTCCCGGCCGTGCTGGTCGACGATTTCAGCTATCTCGACACGTCTGGCGAGCCGGTCGATCAGACCGCAGCGCATCAGCGGCGGCTGGATGCGTTCATCGCCGCGCTCCGCCGCGACGTCGCCGCCGACGCGCGGCTGCGGCCGGTCAGCCCGTCCTGCGCACCGTCCTGTCCGACCGATGCGTCCCCGGAGGCCCGGCTGCAGATGGCGGCCGCGGCCGGCGCCACCGTCGTGATCACCGGTGGAGTCCAGAAGCTCTCCACCCTGGTGCAGTGGGCGCGCGCATCGGCCATCGACGTCGCCTCCCATCGGGTCCTGTTCGACAAGATCTTCACCTTCCGCGGCGACAGTGACGAGGCTTGGCAGCGCGCCGAGATGTTCGTCTCGCGCCAGGTCCGTGACGCACTGGCGCCGCCGGAGCCGATCCGGCTGGCGCTGCTGCCGTTCGAGCTCGACGACACCAGCGCGGGCGCCGCGCTCGGCGAGACCGAATCCGACCAGAAGGGGCTGCGGGAGGCGACCGACGCGGTGCGGCAGTTGCTGGCGCAGTCCGGGCGCTATCGCCTGGTGGACGCGGCCGGCGAGATCAAGCTGGGGCAGCCGGTGCGTGAGTGCGACGATTGCGAAGCGAGGGCGGCCCGCGCCGTCGGCGCCCAGCAATCGCTGCTCGGCATCGTCCGGCGGATCGGCCGCACCGAATACATCATCGGCTTTCGTGTCCGCCAGGCCGACAGTGGCGCGCTCGTCGCCGCCGGTGACAGCGGATTGCGCCTCGGCGCCAATTATTCCTGGAGCCGCGGCGCGGTGCGTCTGGTGCGCGAGCGGCTGCTCGAGACCGTTACCCAGAATTGAAAAAGGGCGAGGATCGGTACGCGAGGACGGCAGTGATGCCACCTCTCGTCGCGGCGCGAGACGACACGTCGCCCTCCGTGCAAATCCGGGCTGTTGTGATTTGTGACGATTTCATTACGGTCGGATGACAGGATAGCCTTCCTTGATCTGTCGGCATGCGCCGACGAAGGGCGCCTGCTTTCGATCGCCTGATGTCACTGACCCCGAACGACCAACCGATCACCACGCTCGCCGCGGCGAGCGCAACGCGCTCCGCGGCGGTCCGGCTGTCCGCCGTCGCCGCGCCGCATGTCGCGGCGCTGGCCCTGATGCTGCACACCGAGACCGATTTCGGCTCGCGGCTCGGCTTCGTGCTGGCCTGGGGCATCCTGAACTGCTTCTGGCTGGTGCTGCTGCGGCGGCCCGCGGTGTCCGGCGCGTTGGCGCTGACCATGGTCGTGGTGCTGGTGCTGCTGTCGCAGCTCAAGCACGCCGTGGTCCAGATGACGGCGAACTTCGTCGACGTGATGCTGATCGACCACGACAGCGCGGCGTTCCTGTTCACGATCTTCCCGAACCTGAAGCTGTCGGTGCTGGTGGCGGCCGCCGTCGTGCTGCCGCTGATGGGGCTGCTGTGGTGGGCGGATCCGTTCCGGATCGCGCGGCTGCCGGCGCTCGCCGGCAAGCTCGCCTGCCTCGCGGCGCTCACGCTGTATTCGCTCAACTGGCGCGACGAGGCCTGGCGCGGCTATTATGACGACGGCTATCTGTCGAAATTCGCCCGCTCCGGCGTCACGGCGGTGTCGGACTTCCTCGCCAACGGCTTCATGGAATCCGACGGCACGGCTGATCGAAGTCTGGCTGCCTTCGTCCCGGATTCCTGTCATCCGGCCGCGCGCCGGCCGAACATCGTGCTGATCCACGACGAATCCAGCTTCGACATCCGCTCGGCGCCAGGCATCAAGGTACCAGCGGGCTATGGCAGCCATTTCAAGTCGTTCGACGGCAAGGCGCGGCAGTTCATGGCCGAGAGCAATGGCGGACCGAGCTGGTTCACCGAGTACAACGTGCTCGCCGGCCTGTCGTCGCGCTCGTTCGGCCGCTTCGCCTATTTCGTGACCCGGATCGCGTCCGGCCGGGTCGAGCGCGGCCTGCCGCTGGCGCTGCGCAATTGCGGCTACGACACGGTGTCGCTCTATCCCGCGCAGGGCGCCTTCATGAGCGCGCGCAGCTTCCAGACCACGGTCGGCGTCGACCGCTTCCTCGACGCGCGCGATCTCGGCGCCAAGGGCGTCGAGCCCGACGGCTTCTTCTACGATGCCGCGCTCGATCTGATGCAGCACCGGCCGCGCGGAAAGCCGCTGTTCATGTTCGTCTATCTCGCCGCCAACCATTTCCCGTGGGAGACGACGTTCCGGCCCGACCTGACGCCGTCCTGGCGAGCGCCGGGCAATCTGCCTTCGATCGATGAGTATCTGCGGCGGCAGGCGATGAGCGCGACGGACTATCAGCGTTTCCTCGCCAGCCTGAAGAAGCGCTTCGGCGACCAGCCGTTCCTGATCGTGCGCTACGGCGATCACCAGCCGGAGTTCTCGCCGCACATTCTCGATCCCAAGCTCGACGAGGCCGGCATCGGCGAGAAGCTCGAAAGCTACGATCCACGCTATTATCAGACCTATTACGCCGTCGATGCCGTCAATTTCGAGCCGCGCCAGAGCGCGGTCGTGATGGACCGGATCGACGCCGCCTATCTGCCGCTGGTCACCTTGGAGGCGGCCGGCATTCCGCTCGATCCGTCCTTCGCCGAGCAGAAGGACATCATGCTCCGCTGCAAGGGCGTGTTCTACGCCTGCGGCGACGGCGCCGAGGCGCGCCGGTTCAACCGCATGCTGATCGACGCCGAGCTGATCCGGGGGCTCTAGACTCTCACCGCCCGCGACGGGTCGGTGGCTTCACGGGATTGCGATCGATCCGTCATTCCATGGGAGGATTGTCGGGACGGCCGCGTTGGGCTACCCCGTGCTATCCGTGTAAGCGAGAGGTTCGACATGTCCACATCCGTCAAGGAACTGATGGCCGCCGCCAACGCGGTGGTCCCCAAGATCGCGCCGGCTGAGGCGCAGGCGATGATCGCCAAGGGCAACACGCTCGTCCTCGACGTGCGCGATGCGCCGGAGATCGAGAAGAGCGGCAAGATCGAAGGCGCCCACCACGTCTCGCGCGGCATGCTCGAATTCCGCGCTGATCCGGACTCGCCCTATCACGACAAGATTTTCAGCAAGGACAAGACCGTGATCCTGTATTGCGCCTCCGGCGGCCGTGCCGCGCTGGCGGGCAAGGCGCTGAAAGACCTCGGCTACGACAAGGTGTTCAACGTGGGCGGCTTCAAGGACTGGGCCGACAATGGCGGCGCGGTGGAGAAGCCGATCGAGCCGGGGATGTAAGCGTGCCCAGCTGATTGGTGCGGCGGTCGTTGCGCCAACCACCGCCGCCATTGCGAGCGAAGCGAAGCAATCCGAGGCTCCGCAGGGACTCTGGATTGCTTCGGCGCTACGCGCCTCGCAATGACGTACCGCAAAGGCAGGGCTTACTTCGACGTCTTGCTCCACAGCCAGCGCGCCACCGCCTGCGGCGAGGACTCCGCGTCACTGCCGGAGGCGCGCAGATTGGCCTGCTGCATGGTCGCGATGTCGATGCGGCCGAGCAGCGGTCGTAACGCATCCTGCAACGCGTTGTCCTCGGCACGCTTCGGCGACAGCAGCAGGATTGCGTCGTAAGGCGGGATCGCCTGCTTGGGATCGTCGAGCACGACGAGATCATATTTCGCGATCAGGCCGTCGCTGGTGTAGCCGGCGATGACGTCGACCTCGCCGGAGGCGGCCGCGGCATACATGAAGTCGGGCTGCATCTGGCGCTGGGCGCGGAAGGCGAGGCCATAGGCGTCGCGCAAGGCCGCCCATTCCGGGCGCGAGAAGAACTCGTAGTCGCCGGCGATCGACATGTCGCTGGCGTGGCGTGCGAGGTCGGCGATCGAGCGGATGCCGAGCGCCTCGGCCGTCTTGCGCGGCATCACCAGCGCGTAGGCATTCTCGAAGCCGAGCTCGCCGAGCAGGGTGACCTTGTCCTTGGCGAGATCCTGCTTCAGTGCATCGAGCAGCGCGGCGCGCGGCAACTGCTCCTTGTGGTGGAACTGGTTGGTCCACAGCGTGCCGGAGTAATCGACATAGGCGTCGATGTCGCCGTTCTTCAGTGCCTCATAGATCACGCTGGAGCCAAGCCCGGCACGTGTCGTCGCCGAGAGACCGGCTGCCTGCAGCCGCTCGCTGATCAAGGCCGACAGCACATATTGCTCGGTAAAGGTCTTGGCGCCGATCACGTAGCGTGCCGAGCCGCCGGCCAGCGAGGGCAGGAGACTCGCGCCGACCATGAGCGCGATGGTTGCGGTGCCAAGCCCGACACGGGCACGGCTGCGCCTGCGCAGGCCATCCTCGATCAGCGCCAGCAACTGATCGATGGCAAGCGCCAGCACGGCGGCGGCAATGCAGCCGAACACGACCAGCACCCAGTTCTGGGTCTGCAAACCTGCAAAGATGTAGTTGCCGAGCGAGGTCTGGCCGATCGGCGTCGACAAGGTCGCGGTGCCGATCACCCACACCGCAGCGGTGCGGATGCCGGCCATGATCACCGGCAGCGCCAGCGGCAGCTCCACCATCGTCAGCGCCTGGCGCTCGGTCATCCCGACGCCTTTGGCGGCCTCGATCAGGCTTGCGTCGACGCCGTTCAGCCCGGTGATGGTGTTGCGCAGCACCGGCAGCATCGAATACAGCGCCAGCGCCAGCATGGCCGGCAGGAAGCCGAAGGCCGAGAACGAGAGCCCGAACCAGCGCAAGGTGAGTGCCGTCAGCGCCAGGAGCAGCGGATAGAACAGCGCCAGCAGCGCCAGTCCCGGCACCGTCTGCACCACGCTGGCGACGCCGAGCAGCAGATTGCGCAGGGCAGGGCGATTGCGTGCGAGCAGCGCCAGCGGAAAGCTCACGGCAAGGCCGAGCGCCAGCGCGGCGAGGCTCACGCGCAGATGGCTGCCGAGATAATCCGTGAGATGCGACAGCGCCTCGGTGAAGCGTGGATCGGACAGTGCGCTCATGCTGTGCCGCTTTCGGGCAGCAGCGCGGCCAGCCGCGCCGCCTGCCGGCGCGGCGTCGTCATCAGCTCCGTCACGTAGGGTTCACGGCTGGCCGCGAGCTCGGCCGGCGTGCCGATCTCGATCAGGCGTCCGCCGCGCATCACCGCGATGCGGTCGGCGAGCAGCAGCGCCTCGGTGATGTCGTGCGTGATCATGATCGTGGTCAGCGCGAACTGCTCATGCAGGGCGCGGTAGTCGCTGCCGAGCGCATCACGCGTCAGCGGATCGAGCGCGCCGAACGGCTCGTCCATCAGCACGATCTTCGGCCGCGCCGCGAGCGCGCGGGCGACGCCGACGCGCTGGCGCTGGCCGCCCGAGAGCTCGTGCGGCAGCCGGTCGCGATGCGCCCTGCGGTCGAGCCGCACGAGGTCGAGCAGCTCGTCGACACGGGCGGCGATCTCGTTCGCGGGCGTACCCAGCAGCCTGGGGGTGATGCCGATATTGGCGGCAACCGTCATGTGCGGAAACAGCGCCCCGTTCTGGAACACGGTGCCAACCCGGCGACGCAGGCTGACAGGATCGAGGCCGGCGATATCGTCGCCAGCAATCCGGATCGCGCCGCCGTCCAGCTCGATCAGGCGGTTGGTGAGCCGCAGCAATGTGGTCTTGCCCGAGCCGGAGCCGCCCACGATCGCCAGGAACTCACCCTCGGCGATCTCCAGCGAGACGCCGTCGACCGCGGTCACGGCGCCTGCCGGGCCGGGGAAACTCTTGCGGACGTTGGTGTAGACGATGAACGGCGTGCGCGGCATGCGGCCTTGCGGAATGTTGGCCTTAAGGTTGGCCTTAAGGTTGGCCTTGGGCTCAGTCAGACGACCTAGCACGTCCGGCCGCCGCGTTGAACTTCGCCGCGCAAGCGGCTAAGCCGTCCCGGCCATTCTCGGGGGAGGAACTTGGACGTGACGATGCCCACCGCCGCCGCGGTCGCGCTGGAGCGAACGACGGTGGCATTCCGTCTCGCCGGCGGACGCACCTACACCGCCGTCGAGACGGCGGATCTCAGCGTCGCCGATGGCGAGTTCGTCGCCATCGTCGGGCCGACCGGCTGCGGCAAATCCACCCTTCTCAACGTGGCGGCTGGGCTGCTGAAGCCGGCCGCCGGCCATGTGCGCATCTTCGGCCAGCCTCTGGCCGGCCTCAATCGCGACGCCGGCTACCTGTTTCAGGCCGACGCGCTGTTCCCATGGAAGACCGCGCTGGAGAACGTCGCGATCGGGCTCGAGGTCGCGGGCACGCCGTCGAAGGACGCGGCCGCCAAGGCGCAGCAATGGCTGACCTCGGTCGGCCTCGGCGCATTCGGCAACCGCTATCCGCACATGCTGTCGGGCGGCCAGCGCAAGCGCGTGGGGCTTGCCCAGGTGCTGATCCGCAATCCGCGCATCATCCTGATGGACGAGCCGTTCGGGCCACTGGACGCGCAGACGCGGCAGATCATGGGCAATCTGCTGCTCGATCTCTGGAATGCCGACCGCAAGGCGGTGCTGTTCGTGACCCACGATCTCGAGGAGGCGATCGCGCTCGCCGACCGCGTCGTCATCATGTCGGCCGGCCCGGCCTCGCGCATCATCGGCGACTGGCGCGTGACCCTGCCGCGTCCGCGCGACATCTTCGAGGTGCGCATGAAGCACGAGTTCCACGAGCTGCATCGCGAGATCTGGCAGACGCTGAAGGCGGAGGTCGAGAAGACCTACAAGCAGGCGGAGGCGGTGTGATGGGAGCAGTGACTCGTTCGATCATGAAAGCCTCGCTGTTTCCACTTGGACAGTGCACTCCCTTCCCCCTTGTGGGTCGGGGAGGGGGGTACCCCGGAAAGACTGTTGGTTGGAGTACCCCCTTCCCCAGCCCTCCCCTACAAGGGGAGAGGGAGCGGAGCGGCGTGCGCGGCTCGCGCTTTGTCTCTGTCACCACGGGCGCGGAGTAGCGTAATGTCGCGTCTCGGTCTGCTCGCGCTGCAATTGCTGGTCGCGGTCGTCGCGATTGCGCTGTGGCAACTGCTCGCCAGCGTGCCCGTGTTCGGGCGCATCTGGCTTCCGCCGTTCTTCTTCTCCAATCCGGTCGACGTGTTCGCGCAGGTGATCAAATGGTTCGCCACCGGGGCCATCTGGAAGCACCTCGCGATCACCTTGTGGGAGTCGATCCTGGCGTTCGCGATCGGCTCGCTCGGCGGCGTGCTGGTCGGCTTCTGGTTCGCGCGCAAGCCGCTGGTTGCCGCCGTGTTCGATCCCTACGTCAAGATGGCCAATGCGCTGCCGCGCGTGGTGCTTGCGCCGATCTTCACGCTGTGGCTGGGGCTCGGCATCTGGTCCAAGGTCGCGCTTGGCGTGACCTTGGTGTTCTTCATCGTGTTCTTCAACGTCTATCAGGGCGTGAAGGAGGTCTCGACCGTGGTGCGCGACAACGCCCGCATGCTCGGCATGAGCGAGCGGCAACTGATGCGCCACGTCTATTGGCCGTCGGCGCTGTCGTGGATGTTCTCGTCGCTGCACACGTCGGTCGGCTTCGCCGTCGTCGGCGCTGTCGTCGGCGAATATCTCGGCTCCGCGGCCGGCCTTGGCTATCTGATCCAGCAGGCCGAAGGCATCTTCGACGTCGCCGGCGTCTTCGCCGGCATGTTCGTGCTGTCGGCATTCGTCATCCTGATCGACATCTGCGTCACGCTTGTGGAGCGGCGGCTGCTGGTGTGGCGCCCGGATGCGGCGGATGGACGGTGAGTGCCGCGGTGCTTCCACGCCCACCGCTGTCGTCCCCGCGAATGCGGGGACCCATAACCACAGGACGTCGTTTGTGGCACGCGGGACGACCGGTCTTTCTTGACCGAGACATCACGCTTGACCGAGACATCACTCGGTATGGGTTCCTGCGCCGCGTGCGCAATTGCGCACGAGGCAGGAACGACAGCGAGGGCGTGGCGGCCTTTCTCTTCGCACCGCGCCGTCCTAATCTGATCGACAACATGAACGGAGGAAACACATGAACAAGATCATCGGCCGGGTCACCGGCGCGCTGCTGGCGCTGACGTTGAGCACTGGTCTCGCCAGCGCGGCCACCAAGGTCACGATCGCAATCGGGGGCGGCGCCTGCCTGTGCTATCTGCCGACCGTGCTGGCCAAGCAGCTCGGCGAATACGAGAAGGCCGGGCTCGAGGTCGAGCTGGTCGACCTCAAGGGCGGCTCGGATGCGCTGAAGGCCGTGCTGGGCGGCAGCGCCGACGTCGTCTCCGGCTATTTCGATCACTGCGTCAATCTCGCGGCCAAGAAGCAGGAGATGCAGTCCTTCGTCGTCTACGACCGCTATCCCGGTCTCGTGCTGGTGGTGGCGCCGTCGCACAACAAGGAGATCAGCTCGGTCAAGGATCTCGCCGGCAAGAAGGTCGGCGTCAGCGCGCCGGGCTCCTCGACCGACTTCTTCCTGAAGTACATGCTGAAGAAGAACGGTCTCGATCCGTCGGGCACCGCGGTGATCGGCGTCGGTCTCGGCGCCACCGCGGTGGCCGCGATGGAGCAGGGCCAGATCGATGCGGCCGTCATGCTCGATCCCTCGGTCACCGTGCTGCAGGGCAAGCATCCGGACCTCAAGATCCTCAGCGATACCCGCACCCAGCACGACACGCTGGAGGTGTTCGGCGGCGAGTATCCCGGCGGCGCGCTGTATTCGACCGCGGCCTGGATCGCCGGCCATGACAAGGAGACGCAGGCGCTGACCAACGCCATCGTGGCGACGCTGGGCTGGATCCATTCGCACACTCCGGAGGAAATCATGGCGAAGATGCCGGAGGAACTCGTCGGCAAGGACAAGGCGCTGTATCTCGCGGCGCTCAAGAACACCATCCCGATGTACTCGCAGACCGGCAAGATGGATCCGAAGGGCGCCGACGCCGTGCTCGCCGTGTTCAGCACCGGCTCGCCCGATGTCGCCAAGGCCAATGTCGACGTCAGCAAGACCTTCACCAACAAGTTCGTTGAGCAGGCGAAGGGGGCGAAATAGCGGATGACGGACGTCGTCATCCACCGCGTCACCACGCTCGACCTCAAGGTCGAGCCGTGGGACTGGCCGTTCGCGAAACAGCGCCGCGACGACATCGCGGCGCATTTCGCCGAATGCCAGCGCGCCAGGCCGGGGCTGTGGAACGGCCGCGTGCTGCTCGGGCGCAACCCGCGCTTCGCGGATAGCCGGTTCACCGCGAGCTATTTCGAGACCGATTTCGCCAGCCTGCTGGCGTGGCGCGACTGGGGCTTTCCGGATCGCACCGCCTTCAACGGCTTCGGCATGGGCGCGCTGCGTGCCGCCGACGGCGCCTTCGTGCTCGGCGAGATGGGCGCGCATACCGCCAATGCCGGCCGGCTGTATTTTCCCGCCGGCACGCCGGATCTCGCCGACGTCAGCGACGGCGTGCTCGATCTCGCCGCCAACGTCGCGCGCGAGGTCGAGGAGGAGACGGGACTCGCGCCATCGGACTATCAGGCCGCGGCGCATTGGGACTGTGTCGTGACCGGCGCGTCGATCGCGCTGATGCGCGTGCTCGACGCCTCTGACATGGGCGAGGCTCTGCAGCGCCGCATCGAGGCCAATCTCGCGGCTCAGGACGAGCCGGAACTCTGCTCGATACGGCTGGTTCGAAGCCGGAATGATCTGACTGCGGCGATGCCGCGCTTCGTGACCGCCTTCCTCGAAACGCAATTCAGCCCCGGAGAGCCGTCCTCATGAGCAGGAAACCGCGCACGCTGGCCGATGAGCTCGATGGTTTCATCTCGCCGTTCCGGATCGATGGCGGGCACAAGTTTCATCTCAAATCGCACAAGACCAAGGTCAAGGGCGGCCTCGCCAAGGAGGAGGGCGAGGCGATCATCGAGCAGAATCGGACGCGGCTCGCCGATTTTCAGGAAAGGCTTTATGCACAGGACCGCTGGTCGGTGCTGGTGCTGCTGCAGGGCATGGACGCCTCCGGCAAGGACAGCGCGATCAAGAGCATCTTCGAGGGCGTCAATCCGCAGGGCTGCGAGGTCACCTCGTTCAAGCAGCCGACCTCCAAGGAGCTGGACCACGACTTCATGTGGCGCAGCGCCATCGCGCTCCCCGAGCGCGGCCGCATCGGCATCTTCAACCGTTCCTACTACGAGGAATGCCTGGTCACGCGGGTGCATCCGGAGATCCTCAAGGCCGAGAAGCTGCCGCCGAGGCTGGTCACCAAGAACATCTGGCGCGAGCGCTTCGAGGACATCTGCGCCTTCGAGCGTTACTTGTCGCGCAACGGCACCGTGATCCTGAAGTTCTTCCTCAACATCTCCAAGGAGGAGCAGCGCGCGCGCTTCCTCGACCGGCTGGAGGAGCCGGCGAAGAACTGGAAGTTCTCGATGGGCGACATCACCGAGCGCGCGAAGTGGCATCGCTACCAGGCGGTCTATCAGGACATCGTGCGCCACACCTCGACGCCCTACGCGCCCTGGCACGTCGTTCCGGCCGACCACAAATGGTTCGCCCGTGTCGTCATCGGCTCGACCATCGTCGCAGCGCTGGAAAGCCTGGATCTGCACTTCCCGCGCGTCGATGCCGGCTCGCGCGAGGAGTTCAAGGCGGTGCGCAAGGCGCTCGAGAGCGAGGCCAAGGGCGGCAAGAAAGGGTGAGGGCGTAAGGCGCGGGCTGAGGCGAGAAGCCGAGGCGCACCTGCACTCTCTCGTCATTCCGGGGCGCGCGCGGCGCGAGCCCGGAATCCATAACCCCGATCGCCTGCGATGGAGCAAGGTCCGTGCAACAGCGCGCCGTTGTCACCAACGACCGCTTGTGGCTATGGATTCCGGGCTCGCGCTACGCGCGTCCCGGAATGACGGCGGAGAGAGCGGTTGACCTGCGTTAGCTTCGAGCGTGAAACCTGAGCCTCACGCCGCGCCGGCTTGGCGCATCTCGTCGTCCACCTGCAGGAACCGCTGCGTGAAATCCGCCGCCGGCATCGGCTTGCCGAAGTGATAGCCTTGGCCCTGCTCGCAGCCGAGCCGGAGCAGGAACTCGGCCGTCGCCGCGTTCTCGATGCCCTCGGCGATCACGGACAGCCCGAGCTGCTTGCTCAGGCTGACCGTCGAGCCGACGATGGCCGCGTCGTCGGCCTGGGTCAGCACGTCGCGCACGAAGGAGCGGTCGATCTTCAGGCCGTCGAGCGGGAATTTCTTCAGGTAGCTCAGGCTCGCATAGCCGGTGCCGAAATCGTCGAACACCAGGCTGACGCCGAGCGCCTGCAGCCGGTTGAACGTCTGCAGCACGCCGGGTTCGTCGTGCAGCAGGATGTCCTCGGTGACTTCGAGCTCGAGCAGGCGCGGCGACAGGCCGGTCGACGTGAGCAGCTTGCTGACGAAGGCCGCGAGGTCGCCGGACTGGAACTGGGACGGCGAGAGGTTGACGCCGACGCGGATGTCGTGGCCGGCGAGCTGCCACTCCCGCGCCTGCCGGCAGGCGGTCGCCATGACCCAGGTCGCGACCGCCTCGGACAGATGCGAGGTGTTGACGACCGGAATGAAATCACCGGGAGGCACGAGGCCGCGCGTCGGGTGGCGCCAGCGGATCAGCGCCTCGGCGCCGATCACGCGGCCGCTCAACAGCTCCACTTGCGGCTGGTAGAACAGCTCGAATTCGTTCCGCTCGACGGCGAGCGCAAGCTCGGCCTCCAGCGTCAATCTCTGCTCGAGCTCGTGGCGGATGGCGCTCTCGAACAGCACGTGGCTGCCCCGCCGGTCCATCTTGGCGCGACAGAGGGCAAGGTGGGCATTGCTGAGCAGCTCGTCTGCCGAGTGCCCGCCCTCGGGATGCACCGCGATGCCGAGGGTGACCTTGACGCGCTGCTGGCGCGTGCCCGCGTCCAGCGGCGCCTCGAACAGATGCGACAGATGATCGGCGAGCTCGGCCACGGTGCCGCCGACGGCCGAGCAGGGAATGGCGACGGCGAACTCGTCGCCGCTGAGCCGGGCGACGCGGCCCATGCCGCCGATCTCGGTGCGGAGCCGGTCGGCCGCCGCGCGCAAG
Organism: Bradyrhizobium sp. HKCCYLRH1030; assembly: GCF_051168395.1. NCBI lineage: Bacteria > Pseudomonadati > Pseudomonadota > Alphaproteobacteria > Hyphomicrobiales > Nitrobacteraceae > Bradyrhizobium > Bradyrhizobium sp. HKCCYLRH1030. The sequence goes on from NZ_JBNPUY010000005.1 coordinate 466,621, forward strand.
ACACTGTCGCCGTAGGCATGGCCAAGCGTGTCGTTGATGCGCTGGAAGGCATCGAGCCCGATCACCAGCAGCGCGACCTGGTCGGCCGCGGCATCCGCGGTCTCGATCATGGCGGCGAGCTCGCTCTGCAGCGTGTTGCGGTTGACCAGGCCGGTCAGCGTGTCGTGCTCGGCGAGGTAACGAATGCGCTCCGCCTTGCGCTTGCGCACCGAGACGTCGCGCAGGATCACGCCATATTGCAGGCCGTCGGCGCCCTGCCAGGCGGAGAAGCTCGCCTCGACCGGAAACACCTCGCCGTCCTTGCGGCGGCCGTCGAACTCGATCGTGGCTCCGCCGGGCAGCAACGTCGCCGGCAGCGCCGCCTCCTGCTGCGGAAACAGGTCATGCGTATCGCTGCCGTCGGCGCGCAGGCGCGCGAAGGGCTGGCCGATGATCTCGTCGGCACCGTAGCCGAAGATCGCGACAGCTCCCGGATTCCACACCGTGATGCGCCGGTCGCGGTCGGTACAGACCAGCCCGTCGCCGATCGACATCGCGATTCGCTCGAAACGGCTCTCGGCGACGTGCCGCAGCAGGCCGCGGAAGTCGATCTCGTCGAGGGCCGTGGCAGCGAGATAGGCGACCAGCGCGATCTGCAGCAGCGAGGTGTCGAGCACCAGGGCGTAGCGGTCGTGCAGCAGCAGCGCCACGGCCTCGATCAGGACGCTGATCATGGCGATCAGCAGTGCGCGCCGCGCCGCCGAGAGGTGCCGCCAGCTCGCCAGCATGATGATGACGATCAGCAGCAGGCCGCCTACGGCGGCCGTCGTCGACGTCGACAGCAGGGTGCGGTGCTGAATGATGGACTCGGCCGCCAGCGCCTGCAGCATGACGCCGGGCAGAACGCGGCCGTTCGGCACGCTGTAGTAGTCACCGAGCTCGATGGCGGTCGCGCCGACGATCACCCGCTTGTCCTTGAGCCTGGACAGCGCCGCCGCGTCGCCGCGGACGACATCGACATACGACACCCGCGGCAGCGACGACAGATCGATGCCGTAGTCGACCAGGAAAGAGCTGTCCTTGACAGCATCGCTGCCGGCGAGGAACGCACCCATGGATTGCAGGAAGGTTTTCGCGCCGGCGGTCTCGCTATATTCGCCGAAAGCGTAGCTTCTGACGCGGCCATCGCGCGCCACTTCGATGTTCACGAAGGCCGACCATGCGAGCTGCTCGAACTGCGGCAGCGGCCGGTTGAGGTGAATGGCGGTGTCCTTCCCCGCCGCATCGAGCTGCCTGAAGGTCGGCAGCACGACCGAGCTCTTGGCATTCTGGAGCGCGGTCAGGAAGGCCTGATCGCCGGCCGCGTCGGACGGCGTGCTGAAATCCACGTCGAAGGCGACGTCGCGGACGCCGGCCCGCTGCAACTGCTCCAGCAGGCGCGCATGCTGGGTCCGCGGCCACGGCCAGACGCCGATGGCTTCGATCGAGCGCGGGTCGATCGCGACCACCGCGATCTCGCCGCTGGCGGGGCGATTGTCGAGGCGTAAGCGCAGGTCGACGAGGGCGTTGCTCAACAACTCGTGGCCGCCCGACAGGCCGACCGTCAGCAGCGCAACGACCACCAGAATATGCGGCATGAACCGCCTGAGCATGCCCTCTCCCGAATGTCTGCGTGCCACGTCGACGCCCGCGTTCGTGATCCCAACTTCATCCCGCTCCGACCGCAGAGCCATGGAACCCTGCAAGCCCGCGCTCCCCCATGACGACGCATGACGCAGGCGTTACGCTCGATCGGGACTCCCTAATTCTTGCTGTGGCCGTAAGCGTGGGCGTTGCCGTTGCCATGATTGCCATTGTCATGGTCGCCGCTGTTGCCGTTACCGTTGCCGCTATTTCCGTTACCGCGGTTACCGTTACCGCTGTTACCGTTGCCGCTGTTGCCCTGGCCGTTGTTGCCGTTGCCATTGCCGCCATTGTTGCCGCCGCGGCTGCCACCGTTGGCGTTGCCGTTGCCGGCGTCGCCATTTCCGGCGGCATTGGCGCTGGCGGATCCGCTTGGCGAACCGACCGCCGCGGTGACGGCGGCTGCGATCGAGGAATCTCCCGACGTGCCGCTTGCGGTGGCCGAGTTGCCAGTCGCATTGCCGCTGTTGCCGCGCGCTTCATTCCAGGCGGTGCTTCGCCCTCCACCGGCGGCCGGCGTGTGGGCGCCGTGGGCGAGGCCGCGTGTCGCCTTCTGGATGTTCAGGTTGACCTCGCCGATCGATGACGAGATCCGCACCACGCCGGGCTTTGCGCTGCCGAAGGCGGCCGCAGAATGCTGCTGAGCGGCGACCGTTGTACCGGGGCGCGCGGCCGGGCCGTCGGCGTTCAGCGCGTGGATCACGCTGCCCTTGGCCTCGCGCGGCGCCTGCAGGCCGTCGCGCGGCACCGGAACACGATCGATCGTGGAGGCGCGCGGGCGGCCCTGCTCGATCGGGCTGAAGGTGCCGGCGCCGGACAGGCTCAGGCCGGCGCGGCCGGTCGCAAAGGCGGTGGCGGCCTGACCGGGCATCACCTGGGCGATCTGGCCGGTCTTGAAATCCGACACCTGCACCTGGCCGCGGCTGACCTCGACCTTGGTGCTGCGGCCTGAGATCGTGACGCTGAACTGCGTGCCCTTGACCACGGCGGCGAGATAGGGCGTCTCGACCTCGAAATGCTGGACGTTGCGTTTCTCGACGTCGAGCAGGATCGAGCCGGCGCGCTGCAGGATGGTCGTCGCCATGCCGTCCTTGGGCGCGGCGGGCAGGCCGACCTCGGAGTTCGGCGCGATCACGATCGTCTCGGCGCCGCGGGTCAGGCGGACGCGGCCGGTCGGCCCGGTGCGGATCGTATCGCCTGGCTTCAGCGGGTCCTCGCGACCGAGCGAGACCTGCGCTGCGCCCTGGGTGGTGACCCAGACCTCACCGGACGATTTGCTCACCAGCCACGGCTCACCGTCGGCCGCGAATGCGGCCGGCATCGCACCGAAAAGGCACGCGGCGATCAGTCCCGGTATCAGGAAGCGCTTGGATGACATGGCACGAACTCGCATCGTTGGCGGCTTTTGAAACTAATCGAAATGTTTCAAGAGACCCTTAGGAGTTGCAGCCGTGTTTTCCTCACGCATTTACGCTTCGTTGACCTTAACAAACTAAAAACGAGGCATGCGCGCTGGTTGTGTCGACGGAACTGGGAGGACTGCGGGTTGGCGCGACTTCGCGGCCGTACCGCACGGCTCGCGACGGCTGCACGGAACCGCGATCGCCGCCGGCATTTCCCTGTCGGCGTTGCTGTTTGCAGCAACGGCCCATGCGCAGCAGGTCGGCCAGCCGGGCTTCGATCCGCGGCAGACCGAGCGATATTTCGACGAGCAGCAGTCGCGGTCGACGCAGCCGCCGCCGCGGCCGCGTGCGCCGCAATTCGCGCCCCAGGGCGGCGGCGATCGCAAGCCCTTGTTCACCATGCGCGGCGTCACGCTGACGGGGGCGTCCGCGCTGCCCGCCGAGCAGCTCGCCGCGAGCTATCAGCCCTATCTCGGCAAGCCGGTGTCGCAGGCCGACCTCGCGGCGATCACGACCGCGATCAGCGATCAGTACCGCGCCGCCGGCTACCATCTCAGCCGTGCGATCATACCGCCGCAGGACATCCATGATGGCCGGGTGCGCATCCAGATCATCGAAGGCAGCATCACCGAGGTGACCTTGAAGGGCGCCGGCGCGGAAGAGTTCGGCATCAGGCCGATGCTCGGCCCCGTGCTGGCCGAGCAGCCGTCCCGGCTCGCGACACTGGAGCGGCAGTTGCTGCTGATCAACGGCCGCGGCGGCGTCCGTCTGGTCGATTCCGCGCTGGAGGAGATCGGCGGCACCACCGGCCGGTTCCGCCTGGTGATCGAGCTGCAGACCTGGCACGTCTACGGCTTCGCTGGCGTCGACAATCTCGGCTCGTCGACCGTCGGTCCCTGGCAGAACTACGCCACGGCCGCCTTCAACTCCTATCTGCTGCCGGGCGACACGCTCACCGCCAACCTGTCGACGACGCCGGGAGATCCGCGCCAGCTCGCGTTCGGCCGGCTGTCCTATGAGGTGCCGGTCGGCACCGACGGCGCCTATGTCGGCGCCTCCGCGCTTTACAGCGAGGTCCGGCCGGGCGACCGGAGACGGCTGTTCAACGACAACACGGTGACCGAGACGCTCGAGCTGCGCGGCGGTATCGCGCCGATCCAGTCGCAGCGCGCCTCGCTGAAACTGAATCTCGCGGCCGCCTTCAGCGACGTGACCGAGCGCGACCTGTTCGGCATCTGGTATCGCGATCGCATCCGGACGCTGACCTTCACCGCCGACTACCGCTGGAAGGATGATGTCGGCGGCGACAGCTACCTGACGCTGGCCTACCGGCAGGGCCTGAACGCGTTCGGGGCGACGCCGCTCGACGATCCCCTCGCCTCGCGCGCCGGCGCCTCGCCGAGCTTCTCGGTCTTCAACGGCTGGTTCGCGCGCTATCAGACCTTGTCCGAGGCGTGGTCGCTGAAGCTCGCCGCCGCCGGCCAGCTCGCCTCGGGTCCGCTGTACAATTCGCAGCAGTTCTATCTCGGCGGCCTCGCCTATGGCCGCGGCTATGGCAGCGCCGAGATCAGCGGCGACAATGGCGTCGCCGGCACGTTCGAGGTCCGCTTCGAGCAGAAACCGAACTGGCAGTATCTCACGAGCTATCAGCTCTACAGCTTCTTCGATGCCGGGCTCGCCTGGAACGACGGCTTCCGGCCGTCCGACGGAGTGGCGCTGACCTCGGCGGGTGCCGGGGTGCGCTTTACCTTCCCGAACGACTGGCGCGCCGATCTCGGCGTCGCCGCGCCGCTCAGCTATCGCGCGCCGGGCAACACGACGCGCAGCGCGCGTCTGCTGTTGACGCTGTCGAGCGTGCTGAAGCTGTGCCCGCAGCGCGGGCAGGGGCCGTGCATTTGAGGACCTCGGCGGCGGTCAGACCGGCTTGCCGGAGCCGTGGAACAGCCGGCCCTTCTCGGTGATCAGCACGATGACGAGCGCGCTCGACGTGCAGACCAGGAAGCCCGCGGCGAAGGGCAGCGCGGTGCCGTCGAAGGCCTGGCCGACGATGGCGCCGGCGGCCATGCCGAGCAGGGTCGTGATCGAGCCGTAGAGCGAGGACGCGGTGCCGGCATTCGCCCGCTGCGGCTCCATCGCCAGCGCGGTGAAGTTCGCGAACATCAGGCCGAACGAGAACATCATGCCGGCCGACAGCAGCATGAACAGCCACAGCGGCAGCGTGCCGAGGATCGCCGCGCTGAAGCAGGCCAGCGCGATGACGACGCTGCCGACCAGCGCGCCGTGCGAGATCATGCGCATGCCGAGCCGCCCGACGAGGCGGGCGTTGAGGAAGCCGGCCACCGCGATGGTCACCGCGATCGCCGCGAAGGCGAGCGGGAAGTAGTGGCCGAGATGATAGACGCCGGTGAACAGTTGCTGCGAGGACAGGACATAGCCGAGCACGGCGCCGAAGATGCCGCTCGCCGCGAGCGCATAGCCCAGCGTCTGGCGATTGGTGAGGGTGTTGCGGAAGGCCCCGACGATCTCTTTGACCGAGAACGGCTTGCGCTCGCTCTCCGGCAGCGTCTCGGGCAGCCGTGCGGCGGTCCACAGCAGCGTGACGATGCCGTACAAGGTCAGCACGACGAAGATGCCGCGCCACTGCGTCAGCAGCATCACCGCCTGGCCGAACGACGGCGCGATCACGGGAATGGCGATGAACACCATCATCGCCAGCGAGACGACGCTCGCCATGCGGCGGCCGGCATAGCAGTCGCGCACGATCGAGGTCGCGATCACCCGCGTCGCCGCGGTGCCGAGACCTTCCAGCGCGCGCGCCAGCAGCAGCATCTCGAAGGACGGCGCGGCGATCGCGAACAGGCTGGCGACCGCATACAGCACCATGCCGCCGATCAGCACCGGGCGCCGGCCGAAGCTGTCGGACAGCGGGCCGATCACGAACTGGCCGAGACCGAAGCCGATGACGAACGCCGTCAGCACCGTCTGTAGCCGGTTGGCGACGTCGATATGGAACGAGGCGCCGATGTTCGGCAGCGCCGGCAGCATCATGTCCATCGCCAGCGGATTGAGCGCCATGATCGCCGCGACCACGATGACGAATTCGGTGAAGCCCATCGGCCGGTGTCGGACGATCTCGATGGTGTCGGCACTGGTATCAGCCAAGGCGCGGGCCTTCCATGGTGTTGGGAATGCGGGAGAGATCACCGATAAGTATCGGGTTTGCTGCGTCGCACAAGGCGTGTTTCGGAATGGCTGGTCACCGGCGCCGGCGCTTTCGCGATTGTGACCGGTTGTGACCCGCTGAAAATTGCGCCAGCGGCGACGCGATGGTAACGGCCGTGTGATCGACGTCCGGATCCAGGCCAGCATGAAGACCTACAAGATCGTCGTCTATGTCCCTGAAGCGGCGGGCGACGCCGTGCGCCGCGCGATGGGCGAGGCCGGCGCCGGCCGCATCGGCAATTACGACCACTGTTCGTTTACCGCGAAGGGCGTGGGCCGGTTTCGTCCGCTGGCAGGCGCCAACCCGGCCGTCGGCGCGGTCGGCCAGCTCGAGACGGTCGAGGAGGAGCGCATCGAGACCGTCTGCGCCGAGGACCGGCTGAAGGCCGTGCTACAGGCGATCCGCGCTGCGCATCCCTATGAGGAGCCGGCGATCGATGTCTACCCGATCGAGGTGGTTGCGTTGCGATCCGCCGACAGCGCTTGATCGCATTGAGGAGCCGTTCGACTTTGCGTCCCTGGTCATTTCAGCGTCGATTTCGCGCTCGCTCCATTCGAGGTTCTCGGGCGCCCTTTGTGAGCTCAAGCAGGAGAGCCAGCTATCTTAGTTTGGCTTGTCAATCTGCCGCCTGATCTCGCCGATGAACGCCGCCAGATTCCGGTCCTCCGGCGTCATGATTGCGAGCCTTTCGGCGTAGCCCAGCGCCGCCCTTGCATCGCCTGTCGCGCGGCTGAGCGAAACCAGAGCGGACAGCACGTCCCTATCGCTGGGATGGCTTTCCAGAGCCTCCTTTAGGACCGTCATTGCCTCGTCGGCTCGCCCGCCGGAATGCAGCGCCACCGCGTAGACATAGATATAGCGTGCGCGACCCGGTTCGAGTTCGGTTGCTCTGCGCAACTCGGCGAGCGCCTCGTCGTGCCGCTTCAGCCGGGTCAAGGTCAGGCCGAGTGCGTGATGCGCGGCCGCGTCGGTAGGTGATGCCGCAATTGCTCCGCGCAGAACGGTTTCTCCGTCGCCGTCGCGGCCAATTTGGCGATAGAGGTCGGCCAGATTGATGGCGGCCGCCGCATAGTGCGGGCTGAGCCTGAGGGCTGCCTTGTACTCGGTCTCTGCGTCCCCGGTCTGTCCGCGCAAGGCCAGGAAGTTTGCCAGTGCGGTGCGGGCCTCGGGCCGTTCGGCATTGGCGCGCTGCGCCGTGATGAATTCGTGTGCCGCCTGATCGAAGCGTGCGCGATCGGGCAGCGGCTGGCTTGCGGTCGGAACGGAAGCGAGCAGGGAGGCGACCCTGATCCGCACGCCACGCACCGGATCGGTGAGCAGCGGCGAAACCAGCGGCCAGATCTGGCCGGCGGGCACGTTTTCCAGCATGTCCAGCGCGCCGATCCGCACCATGGGATCGGGATCGGCCAGGCCTGCCCGTGCGGTCGCAATGTTCGCCGGAGCGATGCGCGAGGCGAGTTCGCCGAGCGCGCTCGCACGCGCCACGGCCGGCGCGTTCCTGTCCGCGGCCAGAAGGCCAAGCAGCGCGGCGGCGTCGGCCTGGTCGCTGCGTGCTGCGCGGAATGCGGGCCCATAGGTCTGGAAGCCCTTTCGGTCGGACCCGAACCATTGCTCGATCGCGGCGGCGGCCCATTGCGCCGGCTTGTCGCTGTGGCAGTCGTTGCAGGCGTTCGGGGTTCCCAACGTGACCGAAAGATCGGGTCGCGGAACGCGGAAGGCGTGATCGTGACGCGGGTCGATCTGCATATAGGTGCGCGCCGGCATGTGGCACGACATGCAGGTCGGCGCCGGATCGGCGTCCGCGTGATGGCGATGCTTCGCATCGGCGTATTTTTCGGACGCATGGCATTGCAGGCAAACGCCTTCGCCGGAGACTCGGAGCTTTGCGCCGTGCGGCTCGTGACAATCGCTGCAGGTCACGCCGGCGGCAAACATCTTGCTCTGCTTGAACGGCGCATAGTTATAGGGCTCCTCCACATCGCGGATCTGGCCATCGGCATGATAGGTGGTCCGCGCCAGCGCCTCGACAATATGGGTCTGGGACAGCGATTGACCGGGTGTCCAGTCCTCGCTGAAGCCGGCACGGCGCGCGTGGCATAGCCCGCAGGTCTCGATCTCCTTTCGCAACGCGGCCGGCGCGGCTGAACGCGTCGCATTTCCGCTCCGCGGATCGATCGGCCAGGTGACGCCGCGCCGTTCGTCGAAACGGACAAGCAATCCCCTGCTCGGATCCTCGTGCTTGCCGAATGGCCACCAGCGTTGCTTGTCACGCGCCCAGGCGGCGTGGGCGGAGCCCTGACCGTGACAGGTCTCGCAACCGACGCTGATTTCCGCCCATGTCGTCGCGAAGCGATCCGTCGCGGCGTCGTAATGCTTGCGCACGCCGGTCGAGTGGCATTCCGCGCACATGAAGTTCCAGTTCTGGTTCAGCTTGGTCCAGTGCAGGACGTCGTCATGCTTGATCTCTTCTTCGGGATGGAGATGGAACCAGCGCTGGCCGCCTTTGTCCTTGGGCCGGCCGTCCCATGCGATCGGCAGCGCCTGGATGCGCCCATCTGGAAACTCGACGAGATATTGTTGCAGCGGATCGACACCGAACGTGTACTTCACCTCAAACACGGCAAGCTTGCCGTCGGGCCCGTCGGTTTCGATCATGAATTTTCCGCCATCGCGGAAGAGGCGGGAATGCACACCGAAGTAGTCGAAGCTCTTGTTGAAATCGCCGAGCACCGTCTTGTCGGTCGCGTGCGCCATCGCGGCCTTGTGCTGCGAAATATCCCATAATTTGGCTTCCGCCTGATGGCAGCCGGCGCAGCTTTCGCTGCCCACATAGGTGGCGACGAATGAGGCCTGCGCCGTGGAGGCCGGTCCGTCGGCCTTGAGGAGATGAAAAACCATGCCGACCACCAGCACGAGCGCGATCGTGACCGCTACTGCTATCCAGATCGCGCGCCTGGAGAAGGCCGTTTCGCCGGACGCAAGCCGATCCGCCGGCGCAGCCGGTGATGGGGCCGCGGCGGATCCCTTCCGCGGTCCCTTCGTGCCGGCTTTTGGCGGCCTGCGTGTCAACGCTTGTACCTCACGCCCCAAATTGGTGAGCTTGCGATCAAGCTGCTCCGTCGGTCATCTCCGCACATGCAGGAATGTCTGCCAAGGTTGCTTGACCTGCATCAAGGTGTGCCTCCCGGAGGGGCCGATAATGAGCTTTCCGATGGGAGGATGCCAAGATGAAATTATCAGTTGCCCTGACAGGGCTGTTGCTGGTGACGGGGTTCGTAGCCGCGAGCACCGAAAGGGCAAGTGCCGTGGTGTATTGTCAGTATGTCGAGTATCCCGTCGGCTGCGTCGTCAGGCCCGGCGTCGTGCTGCGGCCCCGCCCGGTGGCGCGCGCCGTGGTGGCCCCAGGCGTGCGCGTGCGGGGAACGCCGATGAATCGAGGCGGGCCGGTCAATCGCGTCGGCAGACGCTAGAATTATAGAATTATCGCTCTCCGCGAGCCGGTTGGGCCGGCCGAACGTCATTGCCCGCGCCGATGATCGCGGTTTGCGGGCAGGATCGTTCCGGCAGCGAGAAGCCGTGTCAATTGTGTCATTTGTCAATTGTCTCATCCAAAGGCAGTGATCATGAAGCGAATGAAGTTGGCTGCGTCGGTCCTGTCGTTGACGACGCTACTCATGCTTCCAGCATTGGCCCAACAGTCGGCGCCGCCGAGTGCTGTGTTGCCGACCGAGCGATCGGTTCTGCCGATTCCTGAGCCGAACCCTCCACACAGCACCGTATTCGATGCGCGCGATGCGCCGCCGCCGCCGCGGTTTGAAGTCAAGGCGCCGGCCGGTGCACCCAATGTACTGATCGTGCTCATCGACGACATGGGCTTCGGCCAGTCGAGCGCATTTGGCGGCCCGATCAGGATGCCGACGGTCGACCGCCTCGCCAACGAGGGCCTCCGCTACAACGAGTTTCACACCACGGCGCTTTGTTCGCCGACCCGCGCGGCGCTGCTCAGCGGCCGCAACCATCACATGAACAATTTTGGTTCGATCGCGGAAACCGCGACGTCCTTCCCGGGACAGACCGGTCAGCGTCCCAACAATGTCGCGTCCGTCGCGGAGATGCTGCGGTTGAACGGCTACAGCACGGCGCATTTCGGCAAAAATCACGAGACCGCGGCATGGGAGGTCAGTCCCTCCGGCCCGACCGACCGCTGGCCGACGCGCCAGGGCTTCGACAAGTTCTATGGCTTCATGGGCGGCGAAACCAATCAATGGGCGCCGCTGATCTACGATGGCATGACCCAGGTCGAGCCGTCGACGGACCCGAACTATCATTTCATGACCGACATGACCGACAAGGCGATCGACTGGATGCGGTCGGAGAAATCGCTGACGCCGGACAAGCCGTTCTTCATGTATTTTGCACCCGGCGCCACCCATGCCCCGCATCAGGTGCCCAAAGAATGGATCGCCAAGTACAAGGGCAAGTTCGATCAGGGCTGGGACAAGCTGCGCGAGGAGACGTTGGCGCGGCAGATCAAGCTCGGCGTGGTGCCACCCGATACCAAGCTCGCCCCGAAGCCGGACGCCATCCAGGACTGGGACAAGCTGAGCGCTGACGAGAAGAAGCTGTTCGTGCGCCAGATGGAAGTATTCGCCGGATTTGGCGAATACACCGACACCGAGATCGGCCGCCTGATCGACGCCATCAAGGCAACGGGCCAACTCGACAATACGTTGATCTTCTACATCGTCGGCGACAACGGCGCGAGTGCCGAAGGCGGCGCGAACGGCCTGTACAACGAGATGACCTATTTCAATGGAGTGCAGGAAACCGTCCAGGACGTCTTGAAGCACTATGACGAACTCGGCGGTCCCAGCACCTACGGCCATTACGCGGCCGGCTGGGCGGTCGCTGGCGACACTCCGTTTACCTGGACCAAGCAAGTGGCCTCGAGCTATGGCGGCACCCGCAACGGCATGGTCGTCCATTGGCCGAAGGGGATCGCGGCGAAAGGTGAGCTTCGTCCGCAGTGGCATCACGTCATCGACATCGTGCCGACCATTCTCGAGGCAGCGAAACTGCCTGAGCCCAAGAGCGTAAATGGAACGGTCCAGACTCCCATTGAAGGCGTAAGCATGGCCTACAGCTTTGCCGACGCCAAGGCGCCGAGCAGGCATGTGACGCAGTATTTCGAAATCTTCGGCAACCGCGCGATCTACAGCGACGGCTGGCTTGCCGGCACGGTGCACCGGGCGGCCTGGGAAACCAAGCCGCGGCGGCCGCTCCAGCAGGATATCTGGGAGCTTTACGATGCGCGATCGGACTTCAGCCTGAGCAACGATCTGGCTGCCAAAAATCCGGACAAGCTGAAGGAGATGCAGGAGCTGTTCCTGAAGGAAGCAGTGAAATACAACGTGCTGCCGCTCGACGACCGCACCCTGGAGCGCACCAACGCGGCGCTGGTCGGACGTCCCGACCTGATGGCGGGCCGCACCAGCCTGACGGTCTACGAAGGCATGATCGGGATGACGGAGAATGTCTTCATCAACCTGAAGAACCAATCGCACGCCATTACTGCCGATCTGGACATCCCGAAGGGCGGAGCCAATGGCGTCATCATCGCTCAGGCCGGACGGTTCGGTGGCTGGACCTTCTACCTGAAGGACGGCAAGCCGACCTACACGTATAATTTTCTCGGTCTGCAGCGATACACCGTAACCGCCAAGCAGGCTCTTCCGGCAGGCAAAGCCGCACTGCGCTTTGAGTTCGCTTATGACGGTGGCGGCCTGGGCAAGGGTGGCGTGGGTACGATCCTCGTGAACGGAAAGACCGTCGCGACCGGCCGGATCGAACGAACCCAATGCTGCTTCTACTCCGCGGACGAAGGCGCAGACGTCGGTGCCGACGAAGGCACACCTGTTACCGAGGCCTACAAGGTGCCGTTCAAGTTCACAGGGAAGATCGGCAAGGTGACGATCGATCTAGTGGGTATGAAGAAGGCCGACAATGAAGAAGCCGTCCAGGCCCGCAAGGCAGCGGCTTTGAAGAAAGGACTGTCCGATTGATGCGCTCTTCGTGCTCGCCAGGTCAGTGGTCGGTCCTTTGAGAAGGAGCGTGCAATGCAAATAGCCAATCTGGCGACGATCCTTCTGGCTTCAAGCTGAGGGGGGCGTCGGGCAAAATGCAAGCACCGTGGAGCCGAGGTTCTCGGGTGGAAGTGCCGGATCAAGACGCTTGAGAAAGGTCTGACCGAGTTACCCAAAAGTGGTATCGCTACGATCATGTCGGACGAGTTTTTCAATGTCTACGACAAGACCGGACGGGGGATGAGCGACTACAAGCCGTAGTCGTCGACGACAACTCAGGCATGCCGCCTGAAATGGGAGCGTGGGGGGATTACGATTGCAGCGCGATAGATCGGGACGCAGGTCCGGCTTCCTGCGATTGTGGCTGAGCGGCGTTTTCGCGTCCGCCGCGGTGGCTTCTTTTTCGCCTCTGGTCGCCCATGCCGATGAGAGCGGCATCTCGTTCTGGCTGCCGGGATTGTACGGCAGCCTCGCCGCAACGCCTGCCACGCCGGGCTGGTCGGTGGCTGCCATCTACTACCATACGAGCGTGGGTGCCTCAGGCGCGGCCGCGGCGTCGCGCGAGTTCCAGGTCGGACGATTTTCTCCAACCGTCAACATCGATCTCAATCTGGCTTTGCGCGGCCAGGCCGATCTGATGTTCATCGCGCCGACCTACACGTTTGCGACGCCCGTACTCGGCGGCCAGTTGTCGGCGACGCTGGCCAGCGTCTACGGCAGAAATTCCGCGAGCATCGCTGGTACGTTGACGACGGTTGCCGGTCCGATCGTCAGCACGCGCACCGGATTCCTCGAAGACGCACTCGTCTCTTACGGAGATCTCTATCCGACCGTGAAGCTGAAGTGGAATAACGGCGTCCACAACACCATGGTCTACGGCGCCGGCGATATTCCCGTCGGCGACTACAGTCGGAACCGGCTGGCCAACATCGGCATCGGTCACGGCGCCATCGACTTTGGCGGCGGCTACACTTATTTGAACCCGGTGACCGGCACGGAATTTTCGGCCGTCGGGGGCTTGACCTACAATTTCAAGAATCCCGATACCCGGTACCAGAGCGGCATCGATTTCCATCTCGACTGGGGCGTGTCGCAGTTCCTGTCGAAGCAGGTCTTCGTCGGTTTCGTTGGCTACGCCTATCAGCAGATTACCGACGACGTCGGTCAGCCCGCCGCTCTCGGCGGCTTCCGCTCGCGCGTCCTCGGCGTTGGCCCGCAGATCGGATATATTTTCCAGATCGGCAGCAATCAGGCGTTCCTGGGGCTGAAGGGATATGGCGAGTTCGACGCCGCCAACCGGCCGTCGGGCTGGAACACGTGGCTGACGTTCTCGATCTCGGAGGCCGCGCCCGCCAGCACGATTGCGCCGACTTGGCACAAAGTGTCGAAATAGAATAGAGAAGTATCGACCGCCCGCATTGGACTGAATTCCGGCATTGTCATATCGGGTGGTTCCGCGGCGGTCCAGCACGTCCGTCGCTTCGGATCAAAGCGGGATCGAGCGACCGTTACCTACTCCGGATTGATGAGCACGTGTCCTAGCATGCGGGAGCTTCGTTTCGCGTTGCGCGGCTTTCGCGCGGTTTTGGTTGCAGCGCTGCTGGCGCTGTCGGCCCATGCGGCATTTGCCGGCGACTCCGCGCCGGCCGATCAGATCTCGGCGTTTCGGCTCGCGCATGGCGAAGGCCGCGTGACGCGCGACGCGACGCTCGATCGCATCGCGATGGAGCAAGCGCGCGCGATGGCCGACAAGGACGATCTCAGCCACGAGGTGCTCGGTTCCTTCACCCGCCGTGTGGCTCCGTCGAAGGCCGGCCGTGCGGCCGAGAACATCGCCTATGGCTACGACAATTTCGACAAGACGCTGGGGCAGTGGATCAACTCGGCGGGGCACCGCAAGAACCTGCTGCTTCCCAAGGCGACCAAGGTCGGCATCGCCAGCGCAAAGAACGCCAACGGCAAGCGGACCTATTGGGCGATGGTGATCGCGGGCGACTACGAGACCGACAGGCCGAAGAGCAAGGCCAAGGCCGTCGTCGCGCAGGCCGCGACCCGATCCGCGAAAGGCGACGCCAAGCCGGCGACGCGCTGGGGCGCCAAGCCGCCGGCGTCCGCCTCCAAGGACTGCCACCTCAGCATCAAGGTGATCGGTCTCTGCATCTGAGTGCGGGGATCCGTGGGCCTCGGCTGGACGCCACGCCTGCCGCGCGATCACGGCGTTGTGCGAACAGCGCACGTTGTCGGGGTGAGCTTTATCAGATATACAATCAATGGTTGTCTTTTGGGCAGCCACTATTGTGAAGATTTTTCATCTCATTTTGTAAGGAGACAATCATGGCAGTCATTGAGCAGACCTCGGCCACCAGCACCAATCCGCAGACCGTCTCGGCGTCCTACCAATGGTCGCTCACGTCCTACGAGGAGCAGGGCAATCTGTGGCTCAAGTGGAGCACGAACTCGCCGTTCCGCGCGCAGCAGGGGCAGATCTCCGTCTACAGCGGCAGCAGCTTCCCCTCCGATCCTCAGAAGGACCGCAAGGCCTGGTCGTGGGACAACGAGCACGGCGGCGGCTCGGGATGGGACACGGGCTTGCGCTACGGCTCCGACTGGCACTGCGCCTGGATCGCCGAGAAGAGCCCGAACGGGCCCTACGCCTACGTGGTCAAGCTCATCACCAAGGTCGCCTGAGCTGACGCGCGCAACCGTTAAAGGTGGGAGTCGCGAGCCCACGTGAGTGGCCGCGCTGAGACCTGTGCCTCAGCGCGGCTGCTTCTTCAGGTGCAGATAGCTGGGATCGAACTCGCCGATCGCGCATAGCCGCGTCCAGTCGTGCACCGTCAGCAGCCCGCTGCGGAAATCGACAGCGCGGCTGGCGCGCAGCTCGACCAGCGTGCGGTTGACCGTCGCGATCGCGATGCCCAGTGCCTCGCCGAGCTGCACCAGGCTGACCGGCAACTGCAACTGATCGTGCCGGACGTGGCCGAGCGCGCGGGCGCGATAGAACAGCTCGCAGAACATGTGCGCCATGCGCGCCGGCTTGCTCCGCGCGCTGTTGTTGGTGATGGCCTCGCGGAAGATCGACGCATCGATCAGCGTCTCGCGCCAGATCGCAAAGCCGAGCGTCGGCCGCCGGCTGATCGCGCGGGTCAGCTCCTTGTGCGCAACGCTCGCCACCACCGCCGGCCCGATCGCGCAGACGGCGTGATCCATGCAGTCGAGGAAGATCGACTGGGCGTCGGGCCAGTCACCGGGCATGTGAAAGGAGAGATACTGCCGCTGCCCGCCGGACAGCAGGTGATAGCGCGCCACCCATCCGGAGATCACGACGACGGAACGGTCCGGCTCGTCGCCCTGGCGGATGAGGTCCTCCTGATCGGCGAGCTCGCGCAAAGCGGAGCTGAAATTCCGGATCTCGGCGATGTCCTCGCCGGACAGTTTCGAATGCTCCCTGAGCTTGTTGGTGACGATCCGGTCCGCATCCATGAAAATCCTACCGTCCGGCCGGGGGTTGCGTATCAAATGAGACGACGGAGCAGGCGTTACCGACTAAGGTCGCCGTCAGCAGATGCGGTCGAAGGTTGCCGGTCGCCGCATCGGGAGAACATCTGTGCCCCACATCGCGTTCCTCAACCGGCTCCGCCGATTGTTCGGTGGCACGGGGCCGCATATCGAGACCATCGCAGCCGCCCTTGCCGACGGCCGCATCAAGCAGCCGGCTCATCCGATGTCGGATCAGGAGCTGTCGCGCGCCATCCGCGAGTTCCAGAGCCGGCCGGCGTCGGAGGAGGCCTTGAAGAAGCTCGCTGAGCGGCTGGAGGCCGCCAAGCCCGACGGCCCCCCGTGACGGCCCTCATGACGATTTGGCGGGATCCGGCTCCAGCAGGAACAGCATCAGCCGCACCAGTTCGTCCTCGAGCTCGCGTGTGCCGACGAGGCGATGTTCGCGCATGACGGCAGCCCGGATCGGGCCCAGCGCAGCGCGGACCAGGATGAAGCGGCGCGCGGCCGGCATCGCCTCGATCCGCAATCCCACCGTCGCGATCAGCCGTTCGGTCATGCGGTCCACCATCTCGTGCAGCGCCTTCTGCAGCTCCGCATCGTTGCCCAACAGACCGATAAGATAGCGCCGCACACGGTGACGGCCGGCGAACGGGGCGAAGCCCTGGCGCACCGCCGCGCGCACGATCGCCTCGCGTCCGAGCCCGCGATGCGCCTCCAGCGCCTCCCCGAACTCAGCCTCCTGTCGAGCGAACTCGCGCAGCACCAGCGCACGCAACAGTGAGGTCTTGTCCCTGAAATAGCTATAGAGCGTGCCGATCGAGAAGCCCGCGCGCTCGGCGATGGCGTTCGTGCTCAGCCCCTTGCCGCCGCCGCTCTGCAGAAGTTGAGCGGTTGCCTCGAAGATCACGTCGAGGGTCTGCCGCGTGCGCTTCTGCACCGGGGTTTTTCGAAGCATTTCAGGAGCTTGCTGCACGGTCTGGACCTCGGCTGGCGGACGGGCGAAATCGAGTAGGCGTTGCTGCCGGCTCGGGTTAGATCAGAGCCCGCATGCGGGCGGCCGGACACTGAGTGGATGTGCTCCGGACCGAGCCTGCTTGCGCCGGGCTGAACCTCATTTGAACGAAGGACTGATTGCCATGCTGCGCGTCGCATTCCCGTTTGTCACATTCATCGCCGTCTCCCAATGTCTTCTGTCGCAGGCCGCGCTGGCCGGCAACCGCGCCGCCGCCGACAGCTGTGCCGCCAAGCTGTCGCCCGTGGCGAAGCAGATCTACGACGTCGCAGCTCCTGCCATCGGCCCGGACAGCGTCGTCAAGGATGTGATCGTGGAGCGTGTCAGGCCGCTGGTGATGGCCGGCAAGTTCGATCGCGACACCGCCCGCGCCAACGCCACGCCGGCCGGCGAATGCCTGGTGCTGCTCAAGTAGGTCGCGCCGCGCCCCGAAAGGTTTGGAGGCTGCGACAGGACATCACGCCGCAGCCTCCCGGCGCGGCGGTGTCCGGAGCAACCCGGCTTGGCAAGTTCAGCCGACTCGCGCATCACTCGCTGATGCTGGACCTTCTCTCCCGTCACTGGGTGGCCGGTGCCGTGTTCATGGCCGCAGCGCTGCTGGCGCTGGTACCGCTGCTGGCGGCCGACTGGCCGCTCGCGCTGCTGCTGATCTTCCTGCATTCGCCGGGCTACATGATCCACCAGGTCGAGGAGCACACCGGCGACCGCTTCCGCAGCTTCGTCAACAACGTGATGTTCGGCGGCCGCGAGGCGCTGACCACGATCGACGTGCTCTGGGTCAATTGCGGCGCGGTCTGGGGCATCGACCTGATTGCGCTCTACGCCGCCTGGATCGCCGGCCCGGCCTGGGCGCTGGTCGCGCCCTATCTGATGCTCGTCAACTCGCTCGGCCATATCGGTCCGGCGCTGCGCTTCCGTGGCTACAATCCCGGCCTCGTCACCGGCATCGTCCTGTTCATCCCGCTCGGTCTCGTGACGGTCCTCACCATCCCGGCGACGGCTGCCCAGCATGCCCTCGGCTTCGGCCTGTCGCTGCTGCTGCACGTCATCATCGCGGCCAACGCCATCCGGCGCGCGTCGCATGCCCGCGCCGCAGCCTGAGCGCGCGGCCTCATTCGCCGGGAACGAGCTGGACAGCGCGTGCCGGCTGCGTCGGCCGCCGCAAGCGCCGCCGCGACAGATAGAGCAGCGTGCCCGTGACGGCGAACAGCGGCATCAGCGCGGCGGCGAGCATGAAGGCGAGCTGGCCGGGCCAGCCGAGAATGCTGCCGCGGTGGATATCCAGGATGCGGGCGAGCACGCGCTCGCCGGCGGTCTTGTCGGCGTAGCGCTCGGCCGCGAGCAGCCGGCCCGTCGCGCCGTCGATACGGAATTCGTCGCGCCGGCCGTCATGCGCCTCGCTCGGCCAGGCGCGCACGCGCACCGCCGCGCCCGCGCCCGCCGGCAAGGTGAGCTGCATCACCGCGAAGCGATCCCCGATCTGCTCACGCAAGGTGGCCCAGACCAGATCGAGCGCGACAGGCTTTGCGTCCGCAGACCCGGAGCGACCCTCGCGCGGAGCCTTGCCCGGCATCGGCGCTCCTGATGTCGCCGGCGCGAGCAGCCAGGTCAGGCCGTCCTTGTACCAGGCGTAGGAATAGGACAGCCCGGTCAGCGCGATCACCAGATAGACCGGCAGCACCCATGTGCCGATCACGCTGTGCAGCGAGCGATGCAGGCCGCGGCCGCGCAGCGCGAGTTGCGGCTTGAGCCACAGCGTCGCACTGCCGGCGCGTCTCGGCCAGCGCAGCACGAGGCCCGTGATCAGCAGCACGACGAGTCCGAGCACCGCGGCGCCGGTGATCTGGCGGCCGGCGCCATTGCCGTCGCCGGGCAGCAGCAGCCAGCGATGCAGGTGGCGCACGGTCGTGAAGAACGCCTCGCCGCGGGGCTCACCGAGCACGCGGCCGTCATAGGGATCGACCAGCAGCGAGGAGGGCCGGCCGCCATCCTCATTGCGCGCGAAGCGGACGCGCACGGCCGCCAGGGGATCGTGCGACAGCGTGATCGCCGAGACCTTGCCGAGTGCCGGATCAGCCTGCAGCCGCGCCACCAGCTCGGCGGGCGAAAGCGGCGCTTCCGTACGCGGCGCGACGTGGGACATTTTGGCGTTGAGACCGGCCTGGATCTCGTCCTCGAAACCCATGATCGCGCCGGTGATGCCCAAGAGGGAGAGGATCAGCGCGGCCGCAAGACCCAGGACAGAGTGGATCTGCAGCAGCGCCGGTTTGATGCGGAAGGACGTCACGCACGCTTCTCCTTCTCAGAACTTCACCGTCGCTGACAGCGACACCCGCCTCGCATCGCCGACCGCGACGGTCAGCGCGCTGTTGGCCGAGGGGTAGTACACGTTGTCGAACAGGTTCTTGACGTTGAGCTGGTAGATCACCGGCAGGTTATGGTGCCTGGTCTCGTAGCTCGCGAACACGTCGGCGACGACGTAGGACGGCAGCACGAAGCTGTTGGCGGCATCGCCGGCCCGGTCGCCGACATAGCGCGCGCCGCCGCCGAGCCTGAGCTGGCCGGGCAGCGCCGTGCCGAAATCGTAGACGAGGTAGAGCGAGGCGGTGTTGAGCGCGACGTTCTGCAGGCGGTTGCCGCGATAGACCGGGTCGTCCGTGACCCTGGCATCGGTGTAGCCGTAGCTTCCGATCATGGTCCAGTGCTCGGCGATCTTGCCGGTGACGTCGACCTCGGCGCCGCGCGAGCGCACCTTGCCGGCGGTGGTGTATTCGACGACGTTGCTGGCATTGGTCTGCGACACCAGCACGTTCTGCTTGTCGATGTCGTAGACCGCGACGGTGCCGGACAGCCTCTTGTCGAGATCGAACTTGAAACCGGTCTCCCACGCCGTGCCTTGCTCGGGCGCGATGTTGGAGCCGAGCACCACGCCGCCGGTGAGCGGGGCGATGGTCGAGTTCGGCTTCAGGCTCTTGGTGTAGCTGGCGTAGAGCGAGACCTGCTCGTTGAGCTTGAGGATGGCGCCGCCGAGCGGCAGCACGGTGTCGGCGGCGACGTCGGTATTGGCCTTGAACGGCCGGCCGCGGCCGGCGATCTGCTCGTAGTCCATGTAGCGCACGCCGCCGACGAAGGAGAGCTTTTCGGTGACATGCAGCGTGTCCTGCACGAACAGCGAATACTGGCCGAGCTTGTCGGTTTGGTCGCTGTCGCTGGCCGAGACCAGCGTGCCGGGTTGGATCAGCCCGTAGACCGGGTTGTAGACATTGAACACGCTCGTGACCTTGTCGCGGATCAGGTCCTGGCGATAGATCGTGCGGTATTGCGCGTCGCCGCCGAACAGCACCTCGTTGCGCAGGCCGCCGAGCCAGAAGGCGCCTTGAATATAGGACGTGCCGTAGCTGACCCGGCTGAGCGAGCCCCAGGTGCCATCATTGCTGCGGGTCTCCTTGCCCTTCGCATCGATCGTGGTGATGCGCAGCTGGTTGGCGCTGGAGCTCTCGGTGTTGTAGCTGTAGGCCGCGGTGAGCTTCCAATCGTCGTTGAGCTTCTGCTCGACCGAGGCCTGGACCAGGTCGGACTGCCCCCATGTGTTGTTGAAGGGCTCGTCGAGCCGCCGCGTCGCGGGGATCGCGAGCGGCGCGCCATTTATGAAGGCGGTGCCGCGATCGAACGGGGTGATGAACTCGCGATGCTCGTAGTTGAGCTGGACCGTGGTCGTGTCGCCGTACCAGGCGAGCGACGGCGCCACCAGCATCTCGCGATGGCGGCCGAAATTGCGCCAGTAATCCTCGCTGACGCCGTAGCCGATGAAGCGATAGGCGAGGCCGCCGTCGCCGATCGGGCCGGTGACGTCGATCGTGCCGTCGGCGCCGGTCCGGTTGTTAGCATAGGCCGAGCCGAGCAGCGTCACCGAGCCGTGCTGATAAAGCTCGGGGCGCTTGCTGATGGTGTTGACGATGCCGCCGGGATCCATGATGCCGTAGAGCAGCGAGGCCGGGCCCTTCAGCACCTCGACGCTCTCCACGGCCGCATTGAGGCTGCGGCTCTGCACCAGCGGCAGGCCGTTGCGCATGATCGAGCCGTCGCGGTTGTCGCCGAAGCCCCGACGCATCACCGCGTCCTGCGTGCCGGCGAGCGTGTTGGCCTGGGTGACGCCGCTGATATTGGCGAGCGCGTCGTCGATGTTGCGCGGCAACTGGTCCCTGATCACCTGTTCGGGCACGACGTTGACGGATTGCGCGGTGTCGAGCGGCGAGGCGCCGCTGCGCAGCGTGGTCGCGCTCGGCATGGCGCGGTAGTTGAGCTTGGCGGCGTCGAGGACTACGGCCTCGGCCGCGGCGCGTTCCGCGCGTGTCGGCATCGGCGGCGGCGGCATCGCGCGTCGTGACGGCAGCGCACGCGCCTGGCGCTGCGGCGCGCTGGCGGCGCTCGCAGGCTTGCGCTTCGGCGCCGGCACGTCGACCGTCACCGGCGGCAGCGTCGCCTGCGCAAACACGGGAGAGGGGGACCAGAGGAGGTCTGCGGTCAGAGCACTCACGAGCGCAATCGCGCCACGCATGCCGGTACGAGCGCGCGCATCGCGCCGGCCTTCACACTTCGTCATCGTCTATTGCACTTCCACGTCGCACCGTTCGAGGGAACGGTCAGCTCGATGCGACGTCTAGCAACGCAGTGCAGCGAAAGACACAACGCGCCGGATTGAATTGCTCTAAGCCATGCGGTGTTGAATTGTTCTAATTGGTTCGGAGATGCGCAGGTCGCGGCGTCTCTGCGGCATTGCGCATTTGATGATCACGATCGACGCGGAGTGATTCATGATCGTGCACGATGATGCGCGATAAGCGCCCCACCCAAGCTGCGGACGGAGCGCTGGTGGTCTCGTTTTCCGGGACTGCGTGCCGAGGACGCTCAACGCTTGGGACCGGTCGTTGATGCGGGCGCACCCCCGAGCCTATTGTGCGGCGGTGAGTTCCAGCTCGGCCGGCTTGCCTGGTCCGATCAGCGGAATGTCCAGCGTGATGCGCGTGCCCTGCTGCGGCTGGCTGTCGAGCTCGATGCGGCCGCCGAGTGTGGATGCCACGAGGTTGAAGGCGATGTGCAGGCCGAGGCCTGCATTGCCCTTCTCGCGGCGCGTGGTGAAGAACGGGTCGAACACCCGCCCGCGAACCTGGTCGCGCATGCCGACGCCCTGATCGGCGCAGACGATGCGCACCGAATCATCGCCGGGCTGTGCGACCTCCACGGTGAAGACGCCGCTGATGTCGCCGGGATAGGCATGCGTCGCCGCATTGAAGGCGAGGATGCTGATGACCTGTCCGAGTGCGCCGGGATAGCTGGTGAGCACGATGCCCTCCGGGCAGGAGAGCACGACCGTCAGGCCCTGGCGCACCAGCAGCGGGCGGAGCTTGGCGACGTGATCGGTCATCCAGCTCTGCAGCTCGAAGGTCTGCAGCGCCTCGTTGGCCTGGTCGACGGCGACCTGCTTGAAGCTGTGTACCATCTCGGAGGCGCGGTGCAGGCTCTGCGTCGTCAAGTGCAGGCCCTGCTGCAGCCGAGCGACGCCCCTCGCCAGATCCGAGCGCCGCACCGGGCCGCCGCCTAGCATGCGCGCGATCGCCTCGACGTCGTCTTCCATCGCCGTCGACGTGGTCAGCGCCAGCCCGAGCGGCGTGCTGACCTCGTGGCCGACGCCGGCGACGAGCTGGCCGAGCGAGGCCAGCTTCTCCGCCTGCACCAGATGGGCCTGCGTGGCATGCAGATCGCGCAGCGAGGCCTCGGAGCGCTCCTTCTCCCGCTGCAGCGCCTCCGCGGTGCGGAACTGCTTGCGCGCCTGGTACTCGCGCGCGCCGACGGCATAGAGCGAGAGCAGGCAGGCATTGCCGACCAGCGAATGATCGATGAAGCGCAGGCCGGGCGGCAGCGGCTCGGTCGCGAGACTCTCGGCCACCGCCAGCGCGCTCCAGCTCGTCGCGCAGAAGATCGCGTAGGAGCCGGTGCGCAGCGGCAGCATGGTGGAGACGAACAGGATGACGATGATCATGCCGGCTGCAGAATAGGTGAAGCCCGACGGCAGCACCCAGTAGATCGTCGGCAGCACGCAACCGGGGATCACGCAATAGACCAGGTGAATCGGCTCGGCCCATCGGCGCGCCGGCGTCGACAGCAAAGCCGTCAGCGGCAGCAGCACCAGCGCGGCGGTGCCGCCGCGGATCGCGAGCGTCGTCGGCACGATCTCGGGATAGAGCACCCAGTCCCACAGCGTGTAGCCGGCAAAGGTGAGGGCGCCGAGCAGCATCGCGATCTGCGTCCAGGCGGTGCTGCCGCGGACGTAATGGTCCACGAAACGCCGCTCCTCGACGGCATCCTCGAAACGGAGACCCAGACGCTCCAGCAATCTCAACATTATGCCACCGCAATCGAAAAACGATCCCCCGCCGCGGAGTGAGAGCCTCGGCGGGAGGGCAGACATACACGAGATGATCTGTTTGAGAAAACGACGGGAGATCGCATCCGCCGCCCGCGGCACGCAGAACGCTATGAGAACTGTTCCAATTCTCGCCGTGCGGTATGTCTCCGCCCAGCCGAACGGAGCCGATCAGTGCTGCAGCATTTGCGCTCGACTTTCGTCAGGCCGCGCAGAGCCGCCGAGGACTCATGGCGCCGCATGACCCTCGACCACTACGTCCTTGCCGTAGCGGCCCTTCGTTCGGAACGTCACCTTGTCGCCGTCGAAGCTGAGCCGCCAATTGCGCTCCTCGCCCTGGCCAATGAACTGGGCGTCGATCACGAAGGTCGTGGCGTCGATCCAGCTGCCCTTCATGGCCCGGTAGGTGAAGGGCTGCCAGGGATGGGGCGGCGCGGTCTTGCGATAGAGGCCATCGAGGCCGATCGGGCTCTGCAGATGCACCGTGCCTCCGGCGCGGTCCCGCGAGGGGATGTCCCAGGTGACCTGCGGTTCCGGTCCCGTGAGGTCCAGCTTGATCGTGTTGATGCCGAGCGGGCCGGGCGGGAAGCTGTAGGTCTTGCCCGAGATGGAAGCCGCCATCTCCGGCACGGCTCCGACCGGGCCTCGGGTTTCCGTCGCGACCTCGCGGACATCAGCGGCGAGCGCGGCTGCCGCTTCCGGCGCCGCAGGCAGGGCGCTGTCAGATGTCACAGTCGCCGAAATGGTGTTGGCGAGCTTGCGGAATGGACAGAACTCGCGCGCGGTCATCACCGCCACGATGTCGCGGTCGGGCAGTACCATGATGACCTGGCAGTGGTAGCCGACCGCCATGAACACGTGTTTGTCCGGCAGGGCCCAGAACTGATCGGCGTAGGAGAGCCCCGGATCGAACTTCGCATTCATGCTGACGGTGGCGTGGTTGACGGCTTCGATCCAGTCCGGCGGCAGCAATTGCTGCTCGCCCCAGCGGCCGCGCCGCAGATAGAGGTAGCCGATCTTCGCCATGTCGCGCGGCTTCAGCGCCAGCCCGAAACCGCCGGCGGAAATTCCCTGGGCATCCTTGAACCAGGCGTGCTCGGTGATCCCGAGCGGCCCAAACAGCCTCTCCTTGGCGAAGTCCTCCGCGCTCTTGCCGGTGAGCTTCGTGACGATCGCGGAGAGCAGATGCGAGTTGCCGCTGTTGTAGTAGAACGTCTCGCCGGGCGCTTGCGCCATCGGCCTGTCGAGGATGTACTGCACCCAATCCGGACTCCGGCCCATCTCGTAGAGGGATGTCTCGGCGCCGCCGCTATAACCCTCGTCCCAGTCGAACCCGGAGGTCATGTTGAGCAGGTGCTGCACCGTGAGCGCCTGCTTGCGCGCGTCGACATTGTCGATCTTGCGATCCTTGAAGAAGTCGAGCACCGGATGATCGAGACTGTCGAGCACGCCGTCCTTGAGCAGCATCGCAATCAGCGTCGAGACCACGGCTTTGGTCGCGGAATTGATGATGTGCGGCTCGTCGGCGTTGTACGGTGCATAGGACGCATCGAGCACGACCCGGCCGTGGCGCGCGATCAGCAGGCTGTCGAACCTCATCGCCTTACCGGAAGCGACGAGTTTTGCGAGGGCCGCCGAATCCATCCCTTCGTCCTCAGGCGTGGCGGTCGCCCAGTCGGATTGAGGAAAGCGGGCGAGGCTCAAGTCCTCGGCGAAGGCTGCGCTGGAGAAGAGCCGGGCCACCAGCAGCGCCGAGAACAACCAAAGTCCGGTCTTGAGACGCGCCATGTCGAATGTCTCCGATGAGCGACTTTCAGGTTATGGTATCAGAGGACTGCAATCCATCAAAGATTGTGTGATAGCCGGCGCGCACGTCGAAGAGCCGGCCCATTGCTCGGGCGTAGATTGAGATGAGGATTGAAGTGACCATGCAGGCCGGCATACTTCGACGTTTTCATGACGTTTTTCTTGGTGTTGCATTTGCCGTCGCGGCTCTGCTCACGGTCCTGGCGCGACCTGCTTCGGCCGAAGGCGAACGCGTGATCGCGGTGCCCGAGCTGCATGCGATGACGCCCGAGGCGGGAGATGATGCCGCCCTTCTGACGAGCGCGCTACGCGCGCGATTCCACGCAATGCCGTCGCTCCGGGTCGTCGAAGAGCCTGTCCCGATGGCAAGCCCAGGTCATCCGGATATTCTGCTGCCGCAATTCGAGAAATCGCGAGATCTGCACTTTGATCTCGTGCTGGTCGGCAATGCCGCGCTCCTCAGCGATGGCCGTCACAAAGTTTCGCTTCGGATTTGGAACGTCGAGAAGCAAACTCAACTCCTCGGGCAACAATACGTGTTTCGCGCATACCCCGGCCACGAGCAGGAGATTGCCAATGTAATCGGCGATGCGCTGGTCTCAGCCCTGTCGCAATAGGACTGGTGCTCATTCCGCCCAATACGCCCGCAGCACGGCCGCGATGCTCTGCGGCCGCTCGACGATGCTCCAGTGGCCGGCGTCCGGCTCGACATGAAGCCGCGCGCCGTGCGCTTGCGCGAACCGGCTGAGCGTGTCGAGCGGCACGAACGGATCCTGTGTGCCCGAGATCACCAGTCCACGCCGCGGCAGCTGTTCGAGCCGCGCGATCCAGTCGCCCTTGAAGCACAGACCGTCGGCGGAGCGATACAGCGCGAGGATCGCCCGGCGCATCGGAGCCTGCCATGCCGTGGCTTCGCGCGCCGCCAGCTCCGATGGCAATCCGCTCTGCCGGAACATCCGTGCCATGGCAGCTTGCGACGACACCGCCATGAATATCTCGCCGAGCACGGGCGTATTCCAGATCCGCGCGATGCGATGTCCCCGATAGTCCGGATCGAGTGCGCCGCCAGCGACCGCCCAGGAGCGCACCAGCCCCGGCCGCAGCGATGCCGCGCGCAGCACCAGCAGCGCGCCCCAATCATGCCCGACCAGGTCGAGCGGCCCGACCGCCGCATGCTGCGCTTCCAGCAGCGCGACCAGCCAGTCGGCGTAGGCGTCCTTGGTGCAGGCGAAGCCCGGAGGTGCATCGCCGTCGAAGCCGGGCAGGGCAGGCACTGCCACGGTCTCGCCGAGCGCCGCGATCAGCGGGCCCCAGATTGCGGGCGTGTCCGGCACGCCGTGGACGAAGATGCGGTTTGTCATGAGGTCATGGTACCACACGCTCGATCTTCGTATTCGACGAAATTTCCTCTTTCCTTTTTTCAGAAAACGTGCTTCTCTACGTCATCCCGCCTCATCGAAGAGGGGCGTACGCGTCGTCACGATACGTGGAGTGCGGGGAGCGATGGCCGTGAGGCGCCGGTGGACGACCGGCGTTTTGCGGACGGCGAAGTCGTGTGGTCCTGGCCTCCCGATGCTGAGGTCAAGTTCGTGCCGTTGCGCGAAGCAGCGGTGCGGATGATGGGGGCAAGAAAGCCCGGTCCCCAGGGAGAGCGCGAAGTAAGCCGTAAAGCCGTTGCGCAGGGAAGGCCGGGATGTCCTGGCCGATCCTGTGGTTCCTGCCCCGTGCATTTTCTATCGCACGGGGGCCGCGGGTGTCGGCAGACGCCCGGTCTTCCCTGCACCCTCTGATGGAAGAGGGTACGATGCGGGTGAACAACTCGGGCACGGATGTGTCGCGGGAGCGTGAAATGCGTGCTGGTGCAGATGCCGACAACCACACCCTCACCGTCATCCCGGACAAGCGCGCGGTCACGCGTGCGCCGATCCGGGATCCATAACCCCAGGGAGATCTGCGAGGCAGGATGGCCGCTCCAACTCGCCCAGCCAAATCCGCCGCGGCGTACGGATCCCGGGTCGGCGTTCACCAACGCTGGCGCGTTGGCGGCCTTGCCCGGGATGACACTGTTCATAGGGAGAGATTTATAGGGAGAGCGGCGCGGGACTGCCCGAATACGTCACCTCTCCTGACCATTATTCGGCGTTGCGAGACCCTCCCATTCCCAGTAAAAGCGCTGTCGAGGGCACCTCGGCAACAAACCGTCAACGGTTTTGCCGCACAGTTTTCGTGTTCTCGCAAAGGGTTTGGCAATGCTGATTCGCAGCGCAGAGATCGAGGCCATCGCCGGGGCAGACGCCCGGACGATCGCGCTCGCCGCGCTGCAGCCCGCCGACCTGATCGGCGCGATCGAGCTTCTGCTTCTTAGCTGCCCCTGAGGGCCGGCTGGGCGGGATGCGCCTGGGCACTCAGGGGGCTGCTTCGACACCGAAACACCCTTCAGCGCCTCTGGAAGCCACGCGCACCACCCGAAAAGTTCGAGGAAAGCAGATGTCCAATCCCGTTCAGTCCGACAAGGACCGCGTCGTCATTTTCGACACCACTTTGCGCGATGGCGAGCAGTGCCCCGGCGCCACCATGACGTTCGAGGAGAAGCTCAACATCGCCGCCATGCTGGACGGCATGGGCGTCGACATCATCGAGGCCGGCTTCCCGATCGCCTCCGACGGTGACTTCGAGGCCGTCAACGAGATCGCCAAGCGCACCCAGAACGCCGTGGTCTGCGGCCTGTCGCGCGCCGGCGCCAAGGACATCGACCGTTGCGCCGAGGCGATCCGCCCGGCCAGGCGCGGCCGCATCCACACCTTCCTGTCCACCTCGCCGGTGCACATGAAGTACAAGCTGCAGATGGACCCGCAGCAGGTCTACGAACTGGTGATCTCCTCGGTGACCCGCGCGCGCAACCACACCGACGACGTCGAATGGTCGTCCGAGGACGGCACCCGTACCGAGTTCGACTTCCTGTGCCGCTGCGTCGAGGCCGCGATCAGGGCCGGCGCGACCACCATCAACATTCCGGATACCGTCGGCTATGCCGTGCCGGAGGAGTATTACGACCTGTTCAAGCGCGTGCGCGAGAGCGTGCCGAACTCCGACAAGGCAGTATTCTCGGTCCATTGCCACAACGACCTGGGCATGGCGGTCGCCAACTCGATGGCCGGCGTGCGCGCCGGCGCCCGCCAGATCGAATGCACCATCAACGGCATCGGCGAGCGCGCCGGCAATGCGGCCCTGGAAGAGGTCGTGATGGCGATGCGCGTGCGCAACGACAAGCTGCCGTACTGGAACAAGATCGACACCACGCAGCTCACCCACGCCTCCAAGGTGGTCTCGGCCGCGACCTCGTTCCCGGTGCAGTACAACAAGGCCATCGTCGGCCGCAATGCGTTCGCGCATGAGAGCGGCATCCATCAGGACGGCATGCTGAAGAACGCGCAGACCTACGAGATCATGCTGCCGGAGACGGTCGGCGTGAAGCAGACCTCGCTGGTGATGGGCAAGCATTCCGGCCGCCATGCCTTCATCCACAAGCTGGAGGAGATGGGCCACAAGCTGGCGGGCAACCAGGTCGAGGACGCCTTCGTCCGCTTCAAGGCTTTGGCCGACCGCAAGAAGCACATCTATGACGAGGACATCGAGGCGCTGATCGACGAGGGCATGGTGAGCGCCCATGACCGCATCAAGCTGCTGTCGCTGTCGGTGATTGCCGGCACCCGCGGCCCGCAGCGCGCCACCATGAAGCTCGACGTCGACGGCGTGACCAAGATCGAGGAGAGCGAGGGCAACGGGCCGGTCGATGCCGTCTTCAATTGCATCAAGTCGCTGGTGCCGCACGAGGCCAAGCTGGAATTGTACCAGGTCCATGCCGTGACCGAGGGCACCGATGCGCAGGCCGAGGTCTCGGTGCGGCTGTCGCAGGACGGCCGCTCGATGACCGCGCGCGCGGCGGATCCGGATACGCTGGTGGCCTCGGCCAAGGCCTATCTGGGGGCGCTCAACAAGCTGGTCATGAAGCGCCAGCGCGACGTGGCGCAGGGTGCGGGCGCCTCGGCCGCGGCAGCGAGCTGAGTTCACGATCGTCGGTTGGGCCCGAACCTTGCTTCGTCATTCCGGGGCGACGCGCAGCGTCGAACCCGGAATCCCGAGCTTGGCTTGCGCCCGCGCCAATAACCTTCGGATTTCGGGCTCAGCCGCTTGCGCGGCTGCCCCGGAATGACAGTCATCACCATTTTTGCGCTGCGGCATGGGAATCCCCGCCTCTGCGGCTAACGGTCAATGGCATTCCGGCCGTCGACCCGCTAACAATGTCCTTGGCATACAAAGCGGGGGCGTCATTGCAATGTCCCCCGAAACGTCGGGAGGACACCTTGCACTTCAAGTTTCGCCACGTGATCGCCACCGCCGCCTCGCTCGCGGTGCTCGCTCTGGCCGGTCCGGCCCTCGCCGCCGACAATCCGATCGTGATCAAGTTCAGCCACGTGGTGGCCTCGAACACCCCGAAGGGCCTCGCCGCCGACAAGTTCAAGGAGCTGGCCGAGAAATATACCGACGGCAAGGTCAAGGTCGAAGTCTATCCGAACTCGCAGCTCTACAAGGACAAGGAAGAGCTCGAGGCGCTGCAGCTCGGCGCGGTGCAGATGCTGGCGCCTTCGAACTCCAAGTTCGGCCCGATCGGCATCAAGGAATTCGAGGTGTTCGATCTGCCCTACATCCTGCCCGACCTCGCCACCCTGCGGAAGGTGACCGACGGCCCGCTCGGCACCAGGCTGCTGAAGCTGCTCGAGCCCAAGGGAATGATCGGACTCGCCTACTGGGACAACGGCTTCAAGCAGATGAGCGCCAACAAGAAGCTCGTCGATCCCGCCGACTACAAGGGTCTGAAGTTCCGCATCCAGTCCTCGAAGGTGCTGGACGCGCAATTCCGCACCCTCGGCGCCATCCCGCAGGTGATGGCCTTCTCCGAAGTCTACCAGGCGCTGCAGACCGGCGTCGTCGACGGCCAGGAGAACACGCCCTCGAACATCTATACCCAGAAGATGCACGAGGTGCAGAAGTACATCACGCTGACCAATCACGGCTACATCGGCTACGTCGTGGTCGTGAACAAGAAGTTCTGGGACGGCCTGCCGCCGGATATCCGCGCCGCCTGCGAGAAGGCGATGAAGGAAGCGACCGCCTACGGCAACAACCAGTCGGCAAAGGAGAACGACGACGCGCTCGAGGAGATCCGCAAGTCCGGCAAGACCGAGCTGGTCAAGCTGACGCCGGCCCAGGACGAGGCGATGCGCAAGGCGATGATGCCGGTGTACAAGGACGTCGCGGGGCGCGTCGGCCAGCCGCTGATCGACGAGTTCCTGAAGGAGACGCGCGGCTCGACCAACTGATGGCGTGAGACGAGCGGTGCGCGGACAATGGCCCGCGCACCGAGGGGGCGAAGCACTCGGCGCGCAAGAAGGCAGACGGCGCAGCCAAGCGCCGCGGACGTTTTGATTGTGGGGGAGGGGACTTGGGCTTTCTGTTGCGCATCCTCGATCGGCTCGAGGAGATCCTGATCGCATTCCTGATCGCGGCGGCGACCTCGATCATCTTCGTGGCCGTGCTGCACCGCTATCTGGTCGGCGTGCCCTTCCTCTATCCCATCCTGTTTCCGATCGACCTGTCCTGGGCGCAGGAGCTCTGCATCTACATGTTCGTGTGGATGGCCAAGTTCGGCGCCGCCTACGGCGTGCGCACGGGCATCCATGTCGGCGTCGACGTCGTCGTCAACATGATGCGGCCATCGCTGCGCAAGATGACCATCCTGTTCGGCCTGCTGTGCGGAGCGCTGTTCACCTCCATCATCGGCACGATGGGCGCCAAGTTCGTCTACGGCCTGTCGCAGACCGACCAGGTGACGCCCGACATGGAGCTGCCGAGCTGGCTGGTCTATCTCTGCATCCCGCTCGGCTCCTATCTGATGTGCTTCCGCTTCCTGCAGGTCGCCTGGCACTATCTGCGCCACGACGAGCTGCCGCATCACGACCACGCCTATGTCGAAGGCGTCGACCCGACGGCGACGGAGGCGCTGCGATGAG
The DNA here is from genome assembly GCF_051168395.1 of Bradyrhizobium sp. HKCCYLRH1030. Lineage (NCBI taxonomy): Bacteria > Pseudomonadati > Pseudomonadota > Alphaproteobacteria > Hyphomicrobiales > Nitrobacteraceae > Bradyrhizobium > Bradyrhizobium sp. HKCCYLRH1030. Next base: position 497,806 of record NZ_JBNPUY010000005.1, read on the forward strand.
CAGCCTCCTCATCTTCAGCCTGCTCATCTTCCTGATGCTGACGGGCATGCCGATCTCGATCGCGCTCGGCCTCACCGTGCTGTCGTTCGTGTTCTTCATGACGAACGTGCCGACCGAATCGGTCGCGCTGAAGCTGTTCACGGGCATCGACAATTTCGAGATCATGGCGATCCCGTTCTTCATCCTCGCCGGCAATTTCCTGACCCATGGCGGCGTCGCCCGAAGGATGATCAACTTCGCGACCTCGATGGTCGGGCACTGGTATGGCGGCCTCGGCCTTGCCGGCGTCGTGGCCTGTGCGCTGTTCGCCGCCGTCTCCGGCTCCTCGCCGGCGACCGTGATCGCGATCGGCTCGATCATGCTGCCGGCGATGGTCAAGCAGGGCTTTCCCAAGCGCTTTGGCGCCGGCGTCATCACGACGTCAGGCGCGCTCGGCATCCTGATCCCGCCCTCGATCGTGATGGTGGTCTATGCGGTCGCGACCGGCGGCAGCATCGCGCTCGATCCGGCCGGTCATCGCGTCTCCTCGGCCTCTGTCGGTCAGCTGTTCATCGCCGGGGTTATCCCCGGGCTGATGCTGGCGAGCCTGCTCGGCCTCACGACCTTCTACCGGGCCTGGAAGAACGACTATCCACGGATGCCGCGGGCGAGCTGGGCCGAGCGCTTCACGGCCTTCCGCAAATGCGTCTGGGGCCTGCTGCTGATCGTGATCGTGCTCGGCGGCATCTACACCGGCAAGTTCACGCCGACCGAGGCCGCGGCCGTCAGCGCCGTCTATGCCTTCGTCATCGCGGTGTTCGTCTATCGCGACATGTCGCTGAAGGACGTGCCGAAGGTGCTGCTCGGCTCGGCCAACATGAGCGCGATGATCCTCTACATCATCACCAACGCGGTGCTGTTCTCGTTCCTGATGGCAAACGAGAACATCCCGCAGCAGATCGCCAACTGGATGGCGTCGGCCGGCGTCAACTGGGCGGTGTTCCTCTTGGTCGTCAACATCCTGCTGCTGCTCGCCGGCAACGTGATGGAGGCGACCTCGATCGTCTTGATCATGGCGCCGATCCTGTTCCCGGTGGCGGTCAAGCTCGGCATCCACCCGGTGCATCTGGGCATCCTGATGGTGGTCAACATGGAGGTCGGCATGTGCCACCCGCCTGTCGGCCTCAACCTCTACGTGGCGTCCGGCATCGCCAAGATGGGCATCACCGAACTGACCATCGCCGTCATGCCCTGGCTGCTGACGATGCTCGGCTTCCTCGCGCTCGTCACCTACGTGCCGGAAATCTCGCTGTGGTTGCCGCGCATGCTGGGGATGCTTTGAGGCGCGGCAACAAACTGAAACTGATTTGCAAAAACAGAAAGGTATTTGAAGCAATTACATCTTCGTAAGGTCGTACACTCTGTCCAAACTGTAAGTTGAAGGCGCGGAACGGCAGGCTCATGCTGATCCGAGTTTCCAAGGAGGTTGGCATGAGAAGGTTCACCATCGCCGCAGTCGCCGTGCTCGCCATCGCCGGCTCGACCGCGGTCTACGCCCAGCGCGGCTGGTTTCATGATCACATGCACCATGCGCGCATGAATCCGGAAGATCGCGCCGCCATGCTCGATGCGCGCATTGCTTCCGTCCATGCTGGCCTGAAGCTGACGGCGGAGCAGGAGAAATTGTGGCCGCCGGTCGAGAGCGCGGTGCGCGATCTCGTCAAACTGCGGTTCGATCGTGCCAACGCGCGGATGAAGGCAGCCGACGAGGCGCAGGACAAGGATGTCGATCCGGTGGCGCGGCTGCGTGAGCGTGCCGACACCATGGCGGTCACGGCGGATGCGATGAAGAAGGTCGCCGACGCCGCCGACCCGCTCTACAAGACGCTCGACGACGGCCAGAAGCGCCGGCTGTCGATGCTGACCCGGCCGATGGGGCGCATGATGGGACCGGACGGTCCGCGCCATCACCGCTGGATGGAGCGCGGCGAGGGCGGCATGGAGGATGGTCCGCGCTTCGGCGAGCATCGCTTCGGCCCGGGGCCGATGGGCCACATGGGCTGGTCCGAGGAGGAACGCGAGTCCGGGCGGCTTTGACAGCCGTTTGACGATCCTTCTGATTTCATTTGGGGAAAACCGCCGCCCGCCGGCGGTTTTTCTGCATCGAAAGTGCCGAAAAATGCTCAGGGATCGCTGGACATCCTGGAATCGCTTTGCTAAACGACCGGCTCTCGCGGAAGGCTTTCTCCGGATGCAAGATCCGGGCGCATAGCTCAGTTGGTAGAGCAGCTGACTCTTAATCAGCGGGTCCTAGGTTCGAGCCCTAGTGCGCCCACCAAGCCTTTCAAAGACTTATGCCGGAACACCGTCTGAGGTTGTGAAAAACTAACGGTTTTTCAGTCGGTGTTTTTCGACAGTCTGCTCTCAATAGTTTGACAGGCGAACCAGGGGACGCACGGCTAGCCAGCCGCGATCTTCGGTGGCGTCCAGCCCCAATGTCTTTGAACGTTGATTAGTGCTGTCGGGGTGCACCTCCGGCACCACGGCCGCGAGCGTTCGCTCCGGCGTCCCAACTCTTGTCCTCTGGATCGGCGCCGACCGGCGGTATGGGCGACACGGATCAGACGCCTGGGTGTCGGCACCTCGCGTCGTTTTTCCGCAACGACGCAAGCGACCCTTCGCCATGACCTGCGGACCGTTGTGGAGCCAGGATGGGCCACTCGCGCGCGCGAGGTGGCCAATCAGATGACGCCGCCGAGCCGAAGCCCGACAGCTACCGTAGCGGTTCTCGAAGAGCTGGCCGCCACGCGCGCGTGATTCGCCGCCGGCCTGCTAGTTGGCCCCAGTTGCCACATCCCAATCTGCTCCCAATTCCTCGAAAAACCATAGACGAGCCGCCCATGAACTCACTGCGCGGAAAACCTCGCTTGGAAGCCGCCCTCCGCTCCAGGCAAAGGGGATGTCAGGACAAGCTCGGCCCCAACTCCGGAGGCGATGGCTTTTGCAATGGCGAGGCCCAACCCCGAGCCGTCAGCATCGGTGCTGCCACGCTCGAACGGGCGAGACAAGCGTTCCAGCAACTCCGGCGGAACGGCTGTTCCCTCATTTGTAACGGTCAGCACGCCAGTGTTGGAAAGAGCTACAACGACTGGCGCGTGGGGCGCTCCGTGCTTGAGGCCGTTCTCAATGAGATTGCGCGCTAGAATGGCAAAGGCATCTGTATCGATATCGAAAAGGACCGGCGTAGCAGGAATGTTGACGGCGAGCCGACTGGCCGCAGCCGGATCGCGCATCATCTCCCCGACGACCAGTTTCAGAACCGATGCGATGTCGGTCGTCTCCTTGCCCTGAAGCCGTCCACCCTCCGCCTTCGCGAGTTGCATCAACTTTTCAGATAATTGCGAAAGCCGCCGCAGCGCCACCTCGATCTGCTGGGCCCGGGTTCGGGCCGCGGTGTCCCTGGTCTCGGCGATGAGCCGTTGCGTCTGCGCGAGCGCGGCAGCCACCGGTGTACGGAGTTCGTGCGCGGAATTGGCCGTGAAACTTCGCTCAGCTTCCAGGGCGCGTCGAAGCTTCTCCAGGAGGCCGTTCACGGCGTCGGCGATCGGTCCGATCTCGGAGGGCAGTCCCGCGGCTGGAACCGAGGACAGATCGCCGGTGCCGCGCGCTTCAATGTCGCTTCGTAGGCGCCTGACCGGGGTCATCGAAACGCGCACGACGCCCCATGCGGCGAGAAGACTGAGGGGAATGAGCAATCCCAACGGCCAGGCAAGCCCGAGGAGCGCCTGGTTCGCGACCTCGCGGCGATGTGTCAGCAGCTCCGCCACCGCGATCGTCATCGTGCCTCGCACTGCAGTGTCGAAGTAGATTCGATGGGTTGGGGTGTCGACAAACCCCATTCTGGAGAAAGGAGGAAAGATCGCGTCGTCGGCGCCGTGCGAGCGCAGCAGGACGGTGCCGCGCTCGTCACGGACCACATAAGTGAAGTACTCGTCGTGCTGCCTCAGCGTAGCGATACGCTGAGACGTGCCGTCTGCCTCACGGCCAAGGATCTCGAGCACCGCAAGTGGAAGAATCCGCTGAGCCGTTTCCTCGAGCGCGCTATCGAATACTTCGTTCATTTCGTGACGCAGCCTTTGGCCGGTCACGACGGCTGCAACAATCCAGAGGAGTGCGACGCCGAGCCCGAGCCACAGCGAGATCTGCCACTGCAGACTACGCGGGCCTCTCATGAGGCAGTTCCCAGCCGATAGCCGAGACCTCGCACGGTCTCAATGACGGCGTGTCCGAGCTTCTTGCGAAGCCGGCTGACATGGACCTCGATGGTGTTGCTCTCGATCTCCTCGCCGAAGGAATAGAGCCGTTCCTCGAGCAGCGATTTGGACAAGACCTGCCGTGGACGCTGCAAGAAAGCCTCGAGCAGCACCCATTCCCGCGCTGTCAGGGCGATGCTCTTTCCTGCACGCGTCATCGACCGAGCGGCCAGGTCGATCTGAAGATCGCCAATTCGGATGAGCGGGTTCGGATTGCCGGCATAACGGCGAGCGACGGCATTCAGCCGCGCCGTAAGCTCCGAGAGATCGAAGGGCTTGATCATGTAATCGTCTGCGCCGGCGTTGAGCCCTTCGATCCGGTCGGACAATTGATCAAGCGCCGTTAGGATGATGACCGGCGTCACGTCTCCCTTGGCGCGTCGATCGCGCAGCAGTCCGATACCGCGGCCGTCCGGCAGCATGAGATCCAGGAGCAAGAGGTCATAGGCCGCGGTGCCAAGATATTCCCGTGCCGCATCCAAGCGGGTCACCCAGTCCACGGAATGGCCATCCGACACAATCTGGTCGCGTACTGCCGCCCCCAGAATCGTGTCGTCTTCGATCAGCAATATCCGCATCGGGTCATTCCGCGCACCCCGTCGACCTGTGAGGTTAGAGATAATCATAGAGGAGATTCTGACGTTGACCTGAAGCAAAAGTCGCGGCGTCTTCAGGTCAACGTCAGGAAACCGGCTCAAGAAGAAGGCAGGCAGGAGCCTTGAAGCGGGAGCAAGAGAACGTGAAGAGGACAGTGTTGATTGCCGCCATTCTGCTGGGGGCGCTGACCCCCGGCATGGCGCTGGCCGATGATGACGATTGCAGCGCGCCCATGGCGCAATGGCAGCCGCGCGAAGCGGTCGAACAAATGGCGAAAGCGCGCGGCTGGACCGTGCGCAGAATCAAGATCGACGATGGATGCTATGAGATCAGGGGACAGGACGAAGGCGGTCGCGCCATCGAGGCAAAGGTTGATCCTGCATCTCTGGCTGTGATCCGCGTGAAGCAAAAACGCGGAGAGCACGACAAGGATCATGATGAAGGTGACCGAGACCGGCGAGGCGATCAGTCGGGACCAGGACGAGCAGCCGCGCCCACGGCGCCGCCCCCCAACGGACTTATTCAGGGCGGCACGGCCCCCAAGGTCCAAGTTCAATAGCGGTCCGGAAGCGACGAGCATCGTGGGACGCAAAAGGCTGGCCCGACCGACGGACATCGCCTGAATCGAGCGAACGCGACATCGCGTTCTAGCGCGCCCCGCGTCGTGCGGGGCGTTTGCTTTTGCAGATAGCGCCAACCTGACGGTGACCTGAAGCAGAATCGGATCGGCCTTCAGGAGCACGTCAGCCGCGCCATTCAGTTATGGCGCGATAGAAACGCCACTGTCGGAGACAGAAATGAGATCGATGATTGCCGCCCTTGCCCTGACCACCGCGCTGACCGCCCCCGGGCTGGCCATGGCGCGACCTGTCACGTTGACCACGACGCTCAACAACTACGGCGGGAACGGCGCGTATTTGGCGCTTTACGTGACCGACGCGACCGGAGCTTACAAAGGCACGCTGTGGATGGCGGGCTCCAAGTCCAAATATTACAGCCATCTCAGCGGCTGGGAGCGCAGTTCTCGTGGAAACCTTGCCGATATCAACGGCATCACCGGCGCAAGCGTCGGAGCCGGCCGTACGCTGAAAATCACGCTCGATCTTGCGGATGCGCTCTTCGATGCGGGCTACAAGCTGCATATCGACGCCGCCGCCGAGGACATGCGCGACAGCCCGTCCGAGGTGGTCGTTCCGCTGACATCCGCGGGCGCGGGCCGGCCGCTGGCAGGGCGCACCTACATCCGCTCGTTCGCTTACGACATGTAGCCTTAGGATGGGTGTGATGCTGCGCTGGATTCATAGGGGCCTGGCCTTTGCCGTCATCCTGCCGCTGATGGTGCTTGTCCTGAGCGGAGCGGTGCTGTCGGTGATCCCGGCTTGGGAAAGAGTTGGTGCGATATCGCCAGACAGCATTAGCGTCGCCGACCTCGCCGGCCGGATCGCCCACAGATATCCTGGCGTCGAGCAGATCAAGCGACTGACCTCCGGCAAGGTCGTCGCCTTCTACTCCGGACCAGCGGGCCCGGCCGCGAGCGTGGTGGACCCTTCCAGCGGCAAGCCGGTTTCGGACTACGTGCGCTCCCCGTTCGAGAGCTGGATGACAAACCTGCACCGCTCGTTCTTTCTGAGCGATGGCGGACGCATGGCCGCAGGCGCGAGCGCATTCGCGATGCTTGTCCTGACGCTGTCAGGTCTGCAGATGACGGCCCGGCGCATGGGAGGGTGGCGGCACATTCTCGGCTGCTCCTGCGGCGGCGGCATGCAACGCCTGCATACCGATCTCGGTCGGCTGGTGGCCTTCGGGCTCGTGCTGTCGGCGATGACGGCGCTGTATCTGTCGCTCACGACGTTCGGGCTGATCCCGGACGGCACGGCACAGGTGTCCGCATTTCCGAGCGTGACAAGCCGCGGCCAAGCTCTTCCGGTCGAGCAAATTCAGGCTTTGCGCGGCATCGATCTTTCCCAACTGCGTGAATTGACGTTTCCCAACCCCGCGAATCCGAACGATCTCTTCCAGCTGGCCACGGCTGCAGGCGAGGGCTACGTCGACCCGGTCAGTGGAGAGCTGCTGGGTTGGCAGGACAATTCGGTCGCCCGGCAGATCTACGAATTCATCTACATGCTGCACACCGGGCAAGGGCTCTGGTGGCTTGGATTGCTGCTCGGCGTCAGCGCCCTCGGCGTGCCGGTGCTCGGGTTAAGCGGAGCCGTGGTGTGGTCGAGCAGGAAGCACGCTCACGCTCCCATCACCGACAACGTTCCCGCCCAAGATGCCGACACCGTGATCCTGGTCGGCAGCGAGGGCGGCAGCACATGGGGCTTCGCCCGCACGCTGCATGCCGCGCTGACGGCCAACGGGCACAGGGTTCACGTCGCTCCGATGGACAGCTTGTTACGATCCTATCCGTCGACGCAGCGCATGTTCGTGCTGACGGCAACCTATGGCGACGGCGCAGCACCGGCGACAGCCGGCGCGTTCCTCAAACGCCTCGACGCGATCTCCGCGCCACTGCCTTTTCCGGTCGCAGTTCTCGGCTTCGGTGATCGGCAATTCCCGCAATTCTGTCAATTCGCCCGCGACGTCGAAGCGGCCCTGGCTCGTAAAGGCTCGAGATCGCTGATGCCGCTCGACACGATCGACCGCCAGTCCGGGCAAGAGTTTGCGCGGTGGGGCGAGGCCCTGTCGGAAGTCATGGGTGAAGACCTTGTGCTGATACATGTGCCGGACCGGCCGCGTACTCACACGCTGACGCTCATCGAACGCGTCGATTACGGCGCGGAGGTGCAGGCGCCAACCTGCGTGCTGCGCTTCGCGCTGCCAAGAAGCGGCATGTTCGCGCGCCTCACAGGGCATGCCTGGCCGCGCTTCGCCGCAGGCGACTTGATCGCGGTTCTGCCGCCGGACTGCAGCTTGCCGCGCTACTATTCCTTGGCAAGTTCGACCCGTGATGGCTTCGTCGAAATCTGCGTCCGCAAGCGTCCGGGTGGACTTTGCTCTGGTCTGCTTCACGGCGTTCAGCCGGGCGACAAGGTCGAGGCCTTCGTGAAGGCAAACCCCGCTTTCCGTCCTTCGCATGGACGAAAACCGGTGATCCTGATCGGCGCTGGCACCGGCATAGGTCCGCTGGCAGGATTTGTTCGTGCCAACGGCGGGCGCCGGCCGATGCATCTCTATTTCGGCGGGCGCGATCCCTCCTCGGACTTTCTTTATGAGCACGAAATCGATGGCTGGCTGAGTGAGAAACGACTGACGAGCCTCACCACTGCCTTCTCGCGCGTGAAAGGCGGCGGCTATGTGCAGGATCGCCTGCGCGATGACGCCGATCGCCTGCGCGCACTCGTCGCCAACGGAGCGCAGGTCATGGTCTGTGGCGGGCGCGACATGGCAGCGGACGTCATGCAGGCGGTGGCGGACGTATTGGCGCCCCTCGGTCTGGATCCTGTCGCACTCAAAGCCCAAGGGAGGTATGTTGAAGATGTCTACTGACCTGCTCCGTCATGTATTGAGCGGCGCCACCATGGGAACGCGCTGGTCGGCGCTGCTCTATGCACCGCCGTCGACCGATCTCGCCGCGCTGGAAGCCGCATTGGCTCACGCCGTCGATTGCGTCGACCATCAGATGTCCACATGGAAGCCGGACAGCGACCTGATGCGTCTCAATGCAGCGTCGCCGGGCACCTGGGAATCCTTGCCGATTGAACTCATGCGGGTTTTGGAGCGGGGAGTTGCAATCGGACGCGCCTCGGATGGAGCCTTTGACGTCGGGCTCGGAAGGCTCGTCAATGCCTGGGGTTTCGGACCTCCCTGTTCGGCGCCGGACGCGCAAGCGCTTCGCGCGGCTCTTCGCGAGCGGTTGCCACCAACCCACACTGTTCTTGAACTGGATGTGCCGGGACGAAGGGCGCGCAAACACAGCCACTTCGCCCTCGATCTTTCGGGCATCGCCAAGGGTTTTGCCGTGGACGAGATGATGCGCGTGGTTGAGATCTTCGGCGTCTCCAATGCGCTGGTCGGGCTTGATGGAGAGTTGAAAGCGCGGGGCGCCAAGGCAGACGGAGCCCCGTGGCGCGTAGCGGTGGAAGCGCCTGACTATGAACGGCGCGGGCCGCTCGGCGTGATCGAATTGCGTGATGCGGCGGTCGCGACGTCGGGCGACTATCGGCGCTGGGTCGATATCGGGCGAAAGCGCCTCTCTCACACGATGGATCGATCGCGCGGCGGTCCGGTAGAAAATGGAATTGCGTCAGTTTCAGTCGTTGCCGCTAGCTGCATGGATGCCGATGCCTGGGCCACTGCGCTCATGGTTCTCGGTCCGGAGCAAGGCAAGGCGCTGGCGCAGAAGCAAGGACTGGATGCACTGCTCATCCAGCGGCAAAACGAGACGTTCTTGGAGATTCGTGTCGGTCCCTTGTTCTATGAGCCTCGGGGCGCGCGGCAGGAAATGAGCCCGTAAACCGGCAGCCTCTCAATCACAAGCATTCCCGCGTTCTGGTCTGTGGCGATGGCGTCGGCCTTGGTGGCTCTCAGCAAGGACCGGATCACACGCCGCTCAATCAGCGGGTTCTAGGTTCGCCCAGCTAACCTTCATCGGTTTCTCCAGGGATCGATGCTCGGCCGAGCTCTTCCAGGGCCTGTCGCACCGACTCGACGAGGTCCAGCGCCACCGGCGAGGGGCTGCGCTGCGGCGGGAACACCGCGGCGAATTCGAAATCGATGCGCGGCGTGAATGGCCGCATCACCACGCCCCGGCCGTCGAATTCGCGCGCGGTGAACGGATCGCAAATCGAGACGCCCAATCCCGACGACACCATCCCGCACATGATTTCCGACAGCGTCGTCTCGACCCGCAGCACGCGCCTGACATCCTCGCGATGGAAGATCTGATCGATCAGATGCCGGCTGGTGGAGCCTGACGAGAGCGAGATGAAGGTCTCCCCCTCGAAGTCGCGCGGCACCAAGATCGTCTTCGCGCAATGCCGATGGCCCGCCGGGAGAACGGCGACGCGCGGCAGCGCCGGCAGCTTGATGCTCGGCAGCCCGGCATGGGCGATCGGCACCTCGGCAAAGCCGACGTCGCATTGCGCGTTCAGCACCCAGTCGATCACGATCGGCGAGATCACGCCGAAGAAGGCGAGGTTGAGGTTCGGCCGTTCCTGCAGGAAGTGGCCTGCGAGCCGCGGCAGATAGCCATTGGCGAGCGCGGGGAGCGCGGCAATGCGCAGCGTCCCGGTGCGCCGGCCACGGATCTCCTCGGCGGCCGCGGTGATGCGATCGAGCCCGACGAAGGAGCGCTCGACCTCCATGTAGAGCGCCGTCGCTGCCGCGGTCGGTACCAGGCCGGTGCCGCGGCGCTCGAACAGCTCCATCTTGAGCAGCGCCTGCAGGTCGCGCAGCAGCCGGCTGACCGCCGGCTGGGTCACCGCCATCAGCTTGGCGGCTTCCGTCACACTGCCGCTCAGCATCATCGCCCGGAAGGCTTCGACCTGCCGCGAGTTGATCCGCGCCATACGTCCTTACATCCATAACATTTTCGTATGAATAGGGTGCCATTATTCATTGGACGATCAAAGTCTCTGCTGCGATCTTTTTTGGCAGGGTGAGGGAAGGCTCGTTTTTTAGGCTCTTCAGCTCCGGGTTTCTGGGGTGCGGATGCCATCGGGCAAGCCGATCTCCCTGGGGCGGTTTTTTAATACCATTTCGTATCCAAGATGATGGAGATCGGTCCGATGAAGCACCCTAAACTCCTGATGGCGGTCGGCGTCGCCGTCCTGGCCTCTGCCTCGCAGGTCTGGGCTCAGCAGAAGGCGCTCTATGTCGCCGGCTATGGCGGCTCGTTCGAGAAGACGATCCGCGAGGAGGTGATCCCGCCGTTCGAGCAGGCCAACGGCGTCAAGGTCGAATACGTCGCCGGCAACTCCACCGACACCCTCGCCAAGCTGCAGGCGCAGAAGGGCAACCAGCAGATCGACGTCGCGATCGTCGATGACGGCCCGATGTACCAGGCGATCCAGCTCGGCTTCTGCGACAAGGTCGCCGGACTGCCCGGCGATCTGCTGGAGGTCGCGCGCTTCAAGGACGACAAGGCGGTCGCCATCGGCCTCGTCGCCACCGGCCTGATGTACAACAAGAAGGTGTTTGCGGAGAAAGGCTGGGCCGCGCCGACCTCGTGGAACGATCTCAAGGATCCGAAATACAAGCAGCTGCTCGTCATTCCGCCGATCAACAACACCTACGGCCTCAACGTGCTCCTGATGCTGGCGAAGATGAACGGCGGCAGCGAGAGCAATGTCGATGCCGGTTTCAAGATCTTCAAGAATGACATCAATCCCAACGTGCTGGCCTACGAGCCGTCGCCCGGCAAGATGACCGAGCTGTTCCAATCGGGGCAGGCGGTCATCGCGGTGTGGGGCAGCGGTCGCGTGCAGAGCTTTGCCAACACCGGCTTCCCGGTCGATTTCGTCTATCCGAAAGAAGGGGCCGTGAGCCTGCTGACGACGGCGTGTCCGATCGCCAAGCCGTCGGTCTCGCCGCTGGCCTCGAGCTTCATCAAGCTGCTGCTCGATCCGAAGATCCAGCTCACGATGCTGAAGGAATATGGCTACGGCCCGGTCGTGAAGTCCGTGGTGGTCCCCGAGGGCGTGGGCGCGATGGCGCCGATCGGCGAACGCACCGCCAAGGTCTATGCGCCCGATTGGACCGTGGTCAACGAAAAGCGCGAGGAATGGACCAAGCGCTGGAATCGCGAAGTCGAGCGCTGACTGGTTGTTTGTTGCGAGCCTCTCGTTGACGACGGTGTTCTCCCTTCCCCGCAAGGGGGAAGGGAAGTGCATCTTGCGCGGGGCGCCAGTATTCCTCGCCCATCTGGATCCAAAGCATGTCCTTCCTCGAGATCGATCGCGTCGGCAAATCCTTCGGCCCCAACGCGGCCGTCGAAGAGTTCAGCCTCGGCGTCGCCAAGGGCGAGTTCATCTCGTTCCTCGGCCCCTCGGGCTGCGGCAAGACCACCACGTTGCAGATGATCGCGGGCTTCCTCGATCCCTCACACGGCGCGATCCGCCTCGAGGGCAGGGATCTCGTCGCAGTGCCACCGGCGAAGCGCGGCCTCGGCATCGTGTTCCAGAGCTACGCGCTGTTTCCTCACATGACCGCCGCCGAGAACGTCGCGTTCGGCCTGGAGATGCGCAAAGTCGCGCGCAAGGAACGCGAGGAGCGCGTGCGATCGGCGCTCGCGCTGGTCGGCCTTGCCGGCTATGAGGACCGTCATCCCCGCCGCATGTCCGGCGGCCAGCAGCAGCGCGTTGCGCTCGCGCGCGCGCTGGTGATCCGGCCGAGCCTGCTGCTGCTCGATGAGCCCCTGTCCAACCTCGATGCGCGCCTGCGCGAGGACATGCAGATCGAGCTGCGCCAGATCCAGCGCGATCTCGGCACCACGACCATCCTCGTCACCCATGACCAGATCGAGGCGATGTCGCTGTCCGACCGCATCGTCGTGATGAGCAAAGGCAGGATCGAGCAGATCGGCACGCCGCAGCAGGTCTACGAGCAGCCGGCTTCCGCCTTCGTCGCGCAGTTTCTCGGCAAGACCAACGAGTTTGCTGCGACCGTGGACCACACCGGGGGGCAGGCCAGACTGGTCGCGGGATCGTGGAGTGCGCCGGCGCCGGCCGGCGTGGCCGGCTCCGTCGCCGTCAGCGTCCGGCCCGAGCGCATCAACTTCGGCGACGCCGGGCTTGCAGGGCGCATCACGAGCCGCATCTTCCAGGGCAATCACTGGCTGTTCCAATGCGACACCGAATGCGGGCCCGCCATCGTAATCCGGCAGAATGACGGCCAGCCGCAGCCGGAGCAGGGCGCAGCGGTGCATCTCGTCTGGCAGGTCTCGGACATGAGCCTGCGCGCTGCGAAGGCTGCAGCATGAGCGCGACCGTCGCGTCCAACTCGTCGGAGACGCGCGCCGGCCTTTCGCTGGCGCTGCCGGCCTTGATGCTGTTCCTGGGCGTCGTCGTGATCCCGTTGGCGATGACCGTGATGCTGTCGTTCCACGATTGGGGCCAGTACAAGGGCATCGAGCCGGTCTTCATCCTGAAGAACTGGCGCGAGATCGTGGACGATCCCTACTACGCGGAGATGTTCTGGCGCACCTTCCGCGTCGCGGTGCTGGCGACCTTGATCACGGCGGTGTTCGGCGTACCGGAGGCCTATATCCTCAACCGCATGCAGGGGCCGTGGAAGGGTCTCTTCCTGCTGGTGATCATCGGCCCGCTGCTGATCTCGGTCGTTGCGCGCACCCTCGGCTGGGCGCTCCTGTTCGGCGGTAACAACGGGCTCGCCAACAAGCTCCTGATGACATCAGGCCTGATCGAGTCACCAATCAGGTTCATGTTCACCGAGACCGGCATGGTGATCGCGCTGGCGCATGCGATGATGCCGTTCATGGTGCTCGCGGTGTGGACCGCGCTGCAGCGGCTCGATCCGCAGGTCGAGAATGCGGCGCTGTCGCTGGGGGCAAGCTCGCTGACGGTGGTCCGCCGCATCGTGCTGCCGCAGATCATGCCGGGCGTGCTGTCGGGCGCCATCATCGTATTCTCGCTGTCCGCCAGCGCGTTCGCGACGCCGGCGATCATCGGCGGCCGCAGGCTCAAGGTCGCGGCGACGCTCGCCTATGACGAATTCCTCAATACGTTGAACTGGCCGCTCGGCGCCGCGGTCGCCGTGCTGCTGCTGATCGCGCTCGTCCTGATCGTCGTCGGCTCCAACGCGCTGATCGAGCGCCGCTATCAGGAGGTGTTCCGATGAACCGGAACGGCCCTCTGGCGCTGATCTTCCATGCCGTGTTCGTCGTCTTCATGGTGGCGCCGATCGTCGTCGTGTGCTGGGTTGCGTTCACGCCCGAAGGTTTTCTGTCGATCCCGATCACCAGCTTCTCGCTGCGCTGGTTCAGGGCGCTCGCCGACTATCCGGAATTCGTCCACGCCTTCGGCGTGAGCCTGTGGCTCGGCGCGCTGTCGTCGTGCGTGGCACTCTTGTTCGCGGTGCCGGCGGCGCTCGCGATCAGCCGCTATCGCTTCCGCGGCCGTGACGCGCTGTCGGCGCTGTTCCTATCGCCCTTGATGATCCCGCACGTCGTGCTCGGCATCGCCTTCCTGCGCTTCTTCACGTCGGTCGGCGTCGGCGGCACCTTCGTGGCGCTGGTGATCGCCCATGTCGTCGTGGTGTTTCCGTTCGCGCTGCGGCTGACGCTTGCGGCCGTGACCGGCATGGACCGGTCGATCGAGATGGCCGCGGTCTCGCTCGGTGCCGACGGCTGGACCATGTTTCGCCGCGTCACCTTGCCCGCGATCCTGCCGGGCATCGTGAGCGGCTGGATGCTCGCCTTCATCCAGTCGTTCGACGATCTGACCATGACCGTGTTCCTGGCGACGCCCGGCACCGAGACCTTGCCGGTGCGCATGTTCCTCTACATCCAGGACAACATCGATCCGCTGGTGACGTCGGTGTCGGCCAGCGTCATCGCCATCACCATGACCGTTCTGATCGTGCTCGATCGCGTCTATGGCCTCGACCGCGTGCTCACCGCCAAAGGCGGCGACGCAGGACGATAGGAGATACTACGATGAGAGACTATGACGTCGCCGTCGTCGGCGGCGGCCTGCTCGGCTCTGCGATTGCCTGGGGGCTCGGCCGGCTCGGCCAGCGCGTCGCCGTGCTCGACGAGGGCGACATCGCCAAGCGTGCCTCGCGCGCCAACTTCGCGCTGGTGTGGGTGCAGAGCAAGGGCCTGGGCATGCCGGCCTACACCGGCTGGACGGTGCGCGGCTCCAAGGCGTGGCCGAAGCTCGCCGAGGAGCTGAAGGCGCAGACCGGTCTCGACGTGGTGCTGCAGCAGAACGGCGGCTTTCATCTCACCCTCGGCGAGGCCGAGTACGAGCAGCGCACCCAGCTCGTCGCGCGCATGCACAACCAGGTCGGCGCCGCCGACTATCAAATGGAGATGCTGCCGGCGTCCGAGGTGAAGAAGATGCTGCCGCTGATCGGCCCGGAGGTCTCGGGCGGCAGCTTCTGCCCCTATGACGGTCACGTGAATTCGCTGCGCACCTTCCGCGCCCTGCACGTCGGCATGAAGCAGTTCGGCGTCGACTATCTGCCGGAGCGTGCGGTCGGTGCGATCGCGCTGGACGGCAGTGAGTTCAGGCTGACGACGGCGCAAGGCGAGATCCGCGCGGCGAAGGTCGTGCTCGCGGCAGGAAATGCCAACCAGACCCTGGCGCCGATGGTCGGGCTGTCGGCGCCGATGGGGCCGACGCGCGGCCAGATCGTCGTGACCGAGCGCACGATGCCGTTCTTGCCGCATCCGTTGACCACGATCCGCCAGACAGACGAGGGCACGGTGATGATCGGCGACAGCAAGGAGGACGAGCTCGACGACCGCGTGCAGAACTTTTCCGTCAACGCGGTCATGGCCGATCGCGCCCAGCGCACCTTCCCGCATCTGGCGCGGCTCAACGTCGTCAGAAGCTGGACCGGCATCCGCGTGATGCCGAAGGACGGCTTTCCGATCTACGAGCAGTCGGAGAGCCACCCGGGCGCCTTCGTCGCCTGCTGCCATTCCGGCGTGACGCTCGCGGCGAACCACGCTTTCGACATCGCGCGCATGGTCAAGGACGGCGCGCTCGAGCCGGAGCTGGTCGGTGCATTCACAGCCAGCCGCTTCGACAGCGAAGCGGGAGCGGGCGGCAGTGGCTACTACTGAGGGATGACGGCGCAAGGCGCCATGGAGACGATGATGTTCAAACGAACTGAGGGTGATGCGAGGGGATCGGTGACGATCCATGTCGAGGGCCAGCCGGTTGCCGCGCGCGAGGGTGACTCCGTGTCGGCGGCGCTGCTCGCCTCCGGCCTCGACGTCCGGCGCGCCACCGCGGTCAGCGGCGCGAGGCGCCTGCCTTATTGCATGATGGGCGTGTGCTTCGACTGCCTCGTCACCATCGATGGAGTCGGTAACCGGCAAGGCTGTCTCGTGCCTGTCGCCGAGGGCATGCAGATCGAAGTCCAGAAGGGCAAGCGGGAGATCGGCAAATGAGCGCCGCGCCGAAGCATGATGAATATGACGCCGTGGTGATCGGCGCCGGTCCTGCGGGCCTCGCTGCTGCAGAGATGACGGCTGGCGCCGCTCTGTCGACGCTGCTGCTCGACGAGAACGCCGGCCCCGGCGGCCAGGTCTGGCGTGCGATCGATGCGACGCCTCTGAAGAGCGAAGCGCTGCTCGGCGCGGACTATTGGTCCGGCAAGCAGCTCGTGAAAGCCGCGCGCGACAGCGGTGCGGAGATCATTCATCGCGCCACGGTGTGGAGCCTCGACCGCAATCTCGAGATCGGCGTCTCGGTGGCCGGCGGCTCGGCCTTCATCAAGGCCAAGCGGGTCATCATCGCGACCGGAGCGCAGGAGCGTCCGTTCCCGATTCCCGGCTGGACCCTGCCCGGCGTGATGACCGCGGGCGCGGCGCAGACGATGTTGAAATCCTCCGGCCTCGTGCCTGACTGCCCGACGATTTTGGCCGGGCAGGGGCCGCTGCTGTGGCTGCTCGCGGCGCAGATCCTGCGCCTCGGCGGCCGCATCGATCGCATTCTCGACACCACCCAGCGCGCCAACTACATCGCGGCGCTGCCTCATGCCCTCGCGTTCCTGACCTCGCCCTATTTCGGCAAGGGGCTCGCGATGATGCGCGAGGTGCGCGCGAAGGTGCGCGTCACCAGCGGCGTGACCGAACTCGTGGCAGAGGGCGAGGGCAAGCTCTCGGCGGTCAGCTACGCCACAGCGGGCGGCAAGCGCGAGACGCTGGCGGCCGAGTTGCTGCTGCTGCATCAGGGCGTGGTCCCCAATGTGAATCTCGCGATGGCCGCCGGTGTCGAGCATCGCTGGAACGAGCTGCAGCTGTGCTGGACTCCGGTGCTGGATGCCCTTGGTAACAGCTCCATTCCCGGCATCGCCATTGCCGGCGATGGCGCCGGCATTGGCGGTGCGCAGGCGGCCGTGGTGCGCGGCCGGCGGGCGGCCGGGGATGCGATCAAGGCGCTTCGCCCGCACGCAAAGGTCACCGATAGGTCTGCGGAGCTGGCCCGCGCCGAGCGCGGCAGGACCTTCCTCGACGTTCTGTTCCAACCGGCAAAGCAGTTCCGTATCCCGCAAGGCGACACCATCGTATGCCGCTGCGAGGAGATCACCGCCAAGGACGTGCTCGACTCCGTCGCGATCGGCGCCACCGGGCCGAACCAGCTCAAGGCCTATCGCCGCACCGGCATGGGGCCGTGCCAGGGGCGGCTGTGTGGCCTCACCGTCACCGAGCTGATGGCCGAGGCGCGCGGCAAGACCCCGCAGGAGATCGGCTACTACCGGCTGCGCGCGCCGGTGAAGCCGATCATGCTGTCGGAGCTCGCAGGCCTGCCGAAGACCGAAGAGGCCACCAAGGCCGTGGTGCGCGGATGACGGTGAAGACGGATGCCATCATCGTGGGTGGTGGCATCCACGGCTGCTCCACCGCTCTGCATCTGTGCTTGGCAGGGCTCAAGCCGGTGCTGATCGAGAAGGACTATGCCGGCCGTCACGCCTCCGGTGTCAATGCCGGCGGCGTGCGCCAGCTCGCGCGCGACGTCGCGGAGATTCCGCTGTCGATCCGCTCGATGGGCATCTGGGAGAACATCAGCGACCTGGTCGATGATGATTGCGGCTTCGAAAGCTTCGGCCAGGTGCTGGTCGCCGAGAACGACGCGGAGCTCGACGCCTGTCGCGCCCGCGTCGCCGATCTCAACGCACGCGGCTTCAGCCATGAGGAGCTGATCGACGGTACGGAATTGCGTCGCCTCGTGCCGGCGGTGGCGGAGAGCTGTCCGGGCGGCGTGGTGTCGCGGCGCGACGGCGCGGCGCAGCCTGCGCGCACCACGACGGCGTTCCGCCGCAAGGCGGAGCAGCTCGGCGCGCTCATTCGCGAGGGCGTGGCCGCGACGAACATCCGCAAGGACGGCAAGCTCTGGCATGTCGACGTCGGCTCCGAGAGCTTTGCCGCGCCGGTGCTGGTCAATGCCGCCGGCGCCTGGGCCGGTCGCATTGCGGAACAGTGCGGCGAGCCGGTGCCGGTCGAGACCATCGCGCCGATGCTGATGATCACGTCGCCCGTCGCGCACTTCATCGATCCCGTCGTCATCCTGCGCGGCCGCAAACTGTCGTTCAAGCAGTTCCCGAACGGCACAGTGTTGATCGGCGGCGGACACCTCGCCATCCCCTATCAGGACCGCAACGAGACCGTGCTCGACTGGCGCAAGCTGTCGGAGAGTGCGCGCACCGTCGCGGAGCTGTTCGCGGTGATGCGCAGCGCGACCATCGTGCGCGCCTGGGCCGGCATCGAGGCGCGCATGCGCGACGACATTCCGGTGTTCGGGCCGAGCGCCGTTCACGACGGGCTGTACCACCAGTTCGGCTTCTCGGCGCACGGCTTCCAGCTCGGCCCCGGCGCCGGCGCGGTGATGGCTGAGCTCATCGCGCACGGCGGCACCCAGACGCGCATCGGCGATCTCAGCATCGCGCGCTTTCAGAACTCCATCCCTTCACCATCCACATGAGGACATGATGACGATCACCCGCAAGATCCGCTCCGCCATCCACCACCGCATCGTCGAGGCCAACGGCTTCGTCTTCATCGGCGGCACCATCGCCGACGATACCTCGGTGTCGATGGGCGACCAGACCCGCAACATCCTCGACAAGATCGACGGCTTCCTGAAGGAAGCTGGCACCGACAGGTCGCGCGTCGTCTCCGGCCAGATCTTCGTCACCGACCTGTCGAAGAAGAAGGAGATGGATGCGGCCTGGACTGCGTTCTTCGGCGACGACCTGCCGGTTCGCGCCACGGTCGGCGTCTCCGATCTCGGCGGCGGCGCGCTGATCGAGATCGTGGTCACGGCCGTCAAGGGTTGAGCATCGCGCCGCATCGAGCGGTCAATCGATCACGTGCGGGGCTCGCTCCGCGCGTGATTTGCTTTTCGGTCCAATTCGATCGAACATGAGCCTGTCCTTCCACCGCACGCGCCGAAAGCCGACATCATGAATGAAGAGCGTAGCCTGCCGCGTCCATCTGCTGGCCTGAAGGCAGTGTTCGCTCACATCGAGAATCAAAAGCAGGATTTCCTGGCCCGCGTGATGGACTATGTCCGGCATCCCTCGATCAGCGCTCATAATATCGGCATCACCGAGGTCGCCGCGCTGCTGGTCGCCATGCTGCAGGAGATGGGCCTCGACGCCGAGACGATCGCGACCGCCGGGCATCCGATGGTGCTCGGACGCTGGCAGAAGAAGCCGGGCGCACCTACCGTGCTGCTCTACGGGCACTACGACGTGCAGCCGCCGGATCCGTTGGAGCTGTGGCTGAGTCCGCCGTTCGAGCCGACCATCCGCGATGGCCGCATCTATGCCCGCGGCATCGGCGACAACAAGGGGCAGCATTTCGCGCAGCTCATGGCGATCGAATCCCATCTCCGAGTGCATGGCGAGCTGCCCTGCAATGTGATCTTTCTGCTCGAAGGCGAGGAGGAGATCGGCAGCCCGCGCATCGCCGATTTCGTCGCTGAGCATCGCGATGAACTGAAAGCCGATTTCGTCGTCACCGCGGACGGGCCGATGCACCCCTCGGGGCGGCCGACCATGACCTATGGCGTGCGCGGCATGTGCTCGTTCGAGCTGCGCGCGAAGCACGCCAGCCGCGACGTGCATTCTGGCAACCTCGGCGGCATCGTGCCGAATCCGATCTGGACGTTGGTCCACCTGCTCGGGACGATGAAGAATGCCGCGGGCGAGATCACCATCGAGGGGCTGCATGATGCGATCGTGCCGCCGAGCGAGCTGGACATTGCTGCCGTGAAGCGCCTGCCGCTGGACCTCGATGCCGCCAAGGCGAGCCTCGGTCTCAGCCATCTCGATGCGCCGCCCGATCGCGGCTACTACGAACGTCTGATGTTCCATCCGACGCTGACCATCAACGGCTTGCACGGCGGTTATGGCGGACCGGGCAGCAAGACCGTGCTGCCCTGCGAGGCCTTCGCCAAATGCGACATCCGCCTGGTCGAGGCGATGACGCCGGACGACGTGTTGGCGAAGGTGGAGGCGCATGTGAAGCGCCATGCGCCGGAGGTGGAGTTCATCCGGCGCGGCGGCATGCTGCCGTCGCGCGTGCCGCTCGATTCGCCCTTTGGCGCGATCGTGCGCGATGCCATCGCGCTCGCGCATGGCCTTACACCGCTCGAATTCCCGTGCACCGGCGGCAGTCTGCCGGACTACGTCTTCACCAAGCTCCTCGGCATTCCCGCCTTCGTCGTTCCCTATGCGAATGCCGACGAGGCCAATCACGCGCCCAACGAGAACATGACGATCGACTGCTTCTACAATGGCATCCGCACCGGTGCGGCACTGCTCGACCGCGTCGGCGCGCGCGTGCGCTGATGCCGGCGGAACGGCCATCACGATTCCGCGTGCAGTGCGGGAGACGTCATCGAGCAGCCACGAACGGATGGCAAGCACACGGTCGTCCGCCGCCTTGCGGGTGAATCGGCCGCACGCGGCGAGATCGCGCATGGATTAACGCAGTTGATATCGCCTAGTCTCGGAAGGGATTAGTAATCGCCGCTTCAGGGCTCGGAGCTGCCACATGCACGACCCCGTTGACCAGCCGAGTGATTCGGCAAGTTCCGCTTTCCCTTGCGCGCGCGATCAGCGCAGCGCTCCGGAACACCCCGCCGCGGTTCCTGTGATCCAGCTCGATCACGCGCCAGCAATCGAGCCTGCGCCCAATGTCGATGAGGCTGCACAAAGCCCTGGCGCTCTCGGTCGGAAACGGTCCGATGGCGCGCATCTTGTCATACCGACCATGTGGCGCTGAGAAGGTCCCGCTCTTGGCGGCGATCGAACATGCGATGTTCGGCGACGAGTTCCTGAAGAACACCTTCGCCAATAACATTCGAGACTTTTGAGATCGCCACCTACAAGTCGCGGCTCGCATTGTGCCGTGCCGCCGGTGTCGAGGAGGGTTGGCGCGCCCCGCGAGCAGTCGTTGCAGGAGGAGGACCGATGGCAGGGTGGGTCGACTCCAATGCCGAGAAGGTCACGGAATTTGTTGGGTATGAGGAGCGTCAGGCGGCGTAACCTGGCGGTATCTCGGTCGGGATATGGAACCCGTCAGCGCGATGACAACCTCCGGTATCATCCGGATACCCACGACTCTCCTGATCTAGTAAGTAAAAACTAGCCCTTCTTGGGGCGTTTCCTCCCTGGACTTGGGCCGCCTGCACTTCGTGTGTCGGCGGCCTCTTTCTTTCAGGGGGGGTGGTGCTCTGGCCCCGCAATCGGCCTCATGGGCGTTCGGTCCAGTCGCGCTCCTCCAAGCCGGTGATATCCCCGCGACAGTGTGAGGTCGAGATCGCCCCAGGCCGTCGCCGACCGGGCGCGTGCGACCGGAGCCTCAGCGCCGCGCGTGCTGCCAGCGCAGCAGCCGGCTCTCGGCCGCGGCCATCGCGAGCGCGGTCGTGTAGCCGATGATTCCGAGCAGTATCACGCCGGCAAACAGATCCGCCGAGCGGAACGAGCGCGCCGACAGCAGCACCCATTGGCCAAGGCCGTCGAGGCCGGCGAGCATCTCGCAGACGACGGCGAGGATCAGCGCGACCGTGAGGCTCAGCCGCATGCCGGCGAGGATGTCGGGTGCCGCCGATGGCAGCGCGATCTTGAAGATCACGGCGAGCCGCGACATGTGCAGCACCCGCGCCACTTCATAGAGTCGCGGCTCGACCGCGGCGAAGCCGTGGATCGTCCCGAGCAGCAGCGGCCACAGCGAGCCGAACGCGATCACGAACAGCGCCATGCCCTGGCTCAGTCCAAGAACGGCGATGGCGACAGGAATGATCGCTGAGACCGGCAGCGGCCGCAGCAGCTCCAGGGTCGGTGCGACGTAGATGCGCATCGCCTTCGAGGAGCCGATCATGGCGCCGAGCGCGATGCCGGCGGCGGAGGCGAGCAGCCAGCCATAGGCCATATGCGTGAGGGTGCCCGTGAGCTTGGTCAGGAGATCGCCGCTGGTGAAGCCGCGCAGCAGCGCCGCCCAGGCGCGGTCGGGGCTGGGAAGAAACACCGGTGATATCAGCCGCTGATCGGCGGCGAACTGCCACAGCACGATGATGCCGGCGGCGACGGCGAAGCTGGCGAGGCGCCAGGCGGCGACCGACCACTTCATGCGGGGTCTCCCATCGCGGCCGCGCGCTCGAACAAGCTTTGTTGTGCAGCCATCAGCGCGGTATTGAGCGCAAACCCGGTCACGCCGATCCATACCAGATAGGCCAGCATCAGATCGGGCCGCAACGCCTGCTGCGCGGTCATGATGGCGGCGCCGAGGCCGAGCGGGTTGATCGCGATCTCCACCGTGACCGCGACGATCAGCGCGATGCCGGCGGCGAGCCGGAACGCCAGGAAGATGCGGGGCAGGGCGGCGGGGATGACGATCTTCCTGATGCGATCGCGCGGCGTCAGCCGCAGCACGCGCGCCACCTCGATCAGCCGCGGCTCGATGCCGCCCACCGCGGCACGCGTCACGATCAGCACCGGCCAGACGCAGGCAAAGGCGACGATCGCGATCTCCATGCGATAGCCGAAGCCGAGCGCGATCAGCGCGATCGGCAGCAGCGCCACTGAAGGAATGGGCCTGATCGCCTCGATCGTGACCTCCATCAGCCGGTTGACGATAGGCGACAGGCCGAGCGCGATGCCCAGCACGAGGCCGATGGTGCCGCCGAGCGCGAGGCCGGCGAACACCGAGGCGAGCGTGTCGCGCGTCGCCGCCAGCAGCGAGCCGTCGGTCAGCGCGCCCAGCAAGGCGAGCGCGATCGCGCTCGGCGGCGCCAGCGAGTCGCTCTGCACGCCGGCGAGCCGCATCCAGGCTTCGAACACGAGCAGTGCCGCGAACGGCAGCAGGACGGGCTTGATGCGATCCGGCATCGTCATTCGCTCGCCTTGATGAAGTCGAACAACTCGCGCCGCAGCCGCAGGAACTCCGGATGCTCGCGCGTCGCCAACTGGTCGCGCGGCCGCGGCAGGTCGATCTTCAATTCCAAGCCGACGCGGCCGGGATGCGGCAGCAGGCCG
This sequence comes from Bradyrhizobium sp. HKCCYLRH1030, assembly GCF_051168395.1. Lineage (NCBI taxonomy): Bacteria > Pseudomonadati > Pseudomonadota > Alphaproteobacteria > Hyphomicrobiales > Nitrobacteraceae > Bradyrhizobium > Bradyrhizobium sp. HKCCYLRH1030. The sequence goes on from NZ_JBNPUY010000005.1 coordinate 520,872, forward strand.
ACCACGCGGTCGCCGAGATAGATGGCCTCCTCGAGATCATGCGTGACGAACACGACGGTGGCGCCGGTCGCCGCCACCAGCGCCAGCGTCTCGTCCTGCAGTCCCTGGCGCGTCATCGCGTCCAGCGCGCCGAACGGCTCATCCATCAGCAGCGCCTTCGGATCCTGCGCGAGACAGCGCGCGATCTGCAGCCGCTGCTGCATGCCGCCCGACATCTCGGTCGGATATTTGGCCGCATGGCCGGCGAGCCCGACCTTGGCGAGCAACTCGGCGATGCGCGCCTCGCGCTGTGCGGAGGGCATTCCGATCGTCTCCAAGGCCAGCGAGATGTTGCCGGCGGCGGTGCGCCACGGCAGCAGCGCCTTGCCATAGTCCTGGAACACGACCGCGATCTCGCGCCGCGGCGCGCGCATCGCCTCGCCCTCGAAGCGCACGCTGCCGCCGGTCGGCTGGTACAGCCCGGCCGCCAGCCGCAGCGCCGTGGTCTTGCCGCAGCCGGAGGCGCCGACCACGCACAGGATCTCGCCAGCTCCGACCTCCAGGCTGATCGTGTCGATGATCGCCTTGCCGCCGAGCACCAGCGCGACATCGTCGAAGGCGATCTGCGCGCGCGCAGGCGAGGGAGATGATTGCACCAATGCAAGGGCAGGCTCTGCCATCTCAGGCTCCCTTCGGATGCGGATAGACGATATCGACGGTCGAGCACAGATGTGCCTCAAGCCGCGCTTGGGCCGCGGCGGCATTGCGCGCGAGCACGAGGTCGGCGAGCGTCTCGTGCTCCTTGATGAATCCGCTGCCATCCTCGAAGCTGCGCATCATGACGCGGCGGTAGCGATAGGCCTGGTCGTAGAGATCCGAATGAGCGGCGAGTAGGCGCCGTGATCCGCAGGCCGCCAGCAGCGCGGTGTGAAACGCCTTGTGCAAGCGATCGAACTCCGGCGCGCCTTCGCGGAACTCGCTCTGCATGCGCTGGATGTAGCGGCGCATCTGATGGAGCGCGGCGATGATGCCGGCCTCCCATTGGTCGTCGCCGCTCTGCATCGCCAGCCGCAGCGCCTCTTTTTCCACGACAGTGCGCATGCGCGTGATGTCGACGAGATCGTCGCGGCTGACCTCGGCGACGCGAAAACCGCGCTGGCCGATGCCGACGATCAGGCCGCGCGACACCAGCCGCGACAGCCCCTCGCGCAGCGGCGTCGGCCCGATCTCGTAGCGCTTGGCAAGCTCGACGATCCCCAGACGCGAGCCGGGGGCCAGAATGCCGGCGACGATGTCGCGCTCGATCAGCGCGGCGGCGCGCTCGCTGAGCGTGTCGCCGCTCGTCGGCTCGGTCTGCAGGATCGGGTTCGTTGCCGTCATCAGTTGAGGATCAATGTCTTGAGGTCGAGCTTGGTCTGCAGCATCTTCTGCGCCGACATCACGTCGATCCACCACGCCAGCTGCTCGGGCTTCAGCACCGGCTCGGCGTAGTTCGGCGCCGTCAGCTTGACCAGCTCCAGCGGTTGCTTGGTGAATTTGGCGATGGCGGCCGAGGCCTTCTCACGATCATTGTTCACGATTGGGGCGGCCTCCGCGATGGCGGCGCGGAATTTCTTCACCGTCTCCGGGTTCTTCTCGGCCCATTCGCGCGAGGCCGCATAGAAGATGATCGGCTCGGTGCGGGCGAGTTCGGCGGCGTAGCGCGCGCCGACCGTGCCGAGGCTGGCATTGGTCATGCGCGTCACGAACGGTTCGGCCGTCAGCACCGCATCGACGCCGCCCGACTTGATGGTGTCGGCCATGGTCGGAAACGTCACCTCGACGAAGTTGACGCTTCGTGGATCGACGCCCTTCTCGACCAGCCATTTCACGAACAGCACGTGCAGGAAGGCGCCGATGCCGGGGGCGCCGACCTTCTTGCCCTTGAAGTCCTGCGGCCCAGTGATGGTGATGCCGTTGCGCACGAAGGCGGCGACCGCATCGTTCGAGGTCTTGTTCATGATCGAGGCGCCGGAGACCGCGACGAGGTCGAGCCCACCGTCGGCGGCCTGGAGGAACACGGTCGAGGTCGGCCCGCCGATCTGGATCGAGTTGGAGAGGATGGCGGCGGGGATGTTCGAGTTGATCCCGATCAGCACCATCTCTGCGTCGAGCCCGTGCTTCTTGAAGAGACCCTCATCGACCGCGACCATCGCCGAGGCGCAGTCCGAGGTGGCGGTGCAGCCGATCTGGATCTTCTCCGCGCGTGTCGCAGATGTGAGCACAAGCGTGGCCAGCACCGATCCGAGCGCAGCACTGATGATCCGATGAGGCATCCTTGACTCCTCCCCGGGCGCCCGTCTCTCGGACGCCTCTTGTTTATCGATATTTTATATGTTTGTATATTTTTAGACAGAACACAAGGGGAGGCCAGCGTGAAACTTGCGACATTTCGGGCGGAAGGCGGGGAGCGGATCGGCGTCGTCCATGGCGGCGATTCCAAGCTTTTCGACCTCGCCGCGGCCGCCGATCGCGCTGGCAAGAGCAATCCGGCGTTCGGCTCGATGCTGTCGTTGATCGATGCCGGCGAAGCCGCGCTCGACGCAGCACGCGCGCTGGTCGAGCGCCATGGCAGCGACGAAAGCCTCTCGCGCGACGTCGGCGGCACCGAGCTGCTGGCCCCGGTGCCGGAGCCGCGGCAGATGCGCGACGGCATGTCGTTTCCGCTGCACATCCTGCAGGCGCCGCGCGGCCAGCGAAAGCTCGCGGCGCGGCAGCGCGGCGACGCGCAGGAGCTCGCGCGCATCGATGCCGAGCCGCTCGGCGAATTGCCCGAGGTCTATCGCAAGGTCCCGATCTTCTACATCACCAACCGCTTCAGCGTGCGTGGCCCCAACACGACGGTGAAATGGCCGCGCTACAGCAAGGTGATGGACTATGAGCTGGAGTTCGGCATCATCACCAGGGGCAAGGGCAAGGATATTCCGGCCGCGAAGGCGCGCGATCACATCTTCGGCTTCACGATCTTCAACGACTTCTCCGCGCGCGACACGCAGCGCATCGAGATGGACGGCCGGCTCGGCCCCTCCAAAGGCAAGAGCTTTGACGGCGGCAACGTGATGGGGCCGTGGATCGTGACTCCGGACGAGATCGGCGATCCCTATCGCCTGAAGATGGAGGCGCGGGTCAACGGCGAGGTCCGCTCGCGTGGCGTCAGCGAGGGCATGCTGTTTTCGTTCGAGGAGCTGATCGCCTATATCAGCAAGGACGAGACCCTGATGCCCGGCGAGTTCATCGGCTCGGGCACCGTCGGCAACGGCTGCGGTCTCGAGCTCGGCTGGTATCTCGAGCATGGCGACGTGATCGAGCTCGAGGTCGAGAAGATCGGCATCCTGAAGAACAAGGTCGAGCGGCAGGACGTCTGATCCTGCTGCCGACGACAACAACCAATAACGACAAAGCGAGAGGACCGCCCATGGCCCGCAGACTGATCGACATCTCCGTGCCCTTGCAGAACGACGTGCCCGCCGATCCGCCCGGCAATCATCCGACCATCACCTATATCGACCATCAGCAGGGCCTGCCGCGCATGCTGCAGTTCTTCGACGGGCTGAAAGCCGAGGATCTGCCGGACGGGCAGGGCTGGGCGGTCGAGCAGGTGAATCTTTCGACCCACAACGGCACGCATCTCGATGCGCCCTGGCATTTTCATCCGACGATGAATCGTGGCGAGCGCGCCTGGACCATCGACGAGGTGCCGCTGGAGTGGTGTCTGCAGCCGGGCGTGAAGCTCGACTTCCGTCGTTTCCCGGACGGCTATGTGGTGACCGCGAGGGATGTCGAGGATGAGCTCAAGCGCATCGGCCACACGCTGTCGCCGCTCGAGATCGTCGTGGTCAATACCTCGGCCGGCGCGCGCTTCGGCCAGGCCAACTACGTCAATTCCGGCTGCGGCATGGGCTATGAGGCGACGATGTATCTGCTCGAACGCGGCGTGCGCCTGACCGGCACCGACGGCTGGAGCTGGGACGCGCCGTTCGTGTTCACCGCGCAGAGATACGCCGAGACCCACGATGCCGCGCTGATCTGGGAAGGCCACAAGGCCGGACGCCACATCGGCTATTGCCACCTGGAGAAGCTGCACAATCTGGAGCAACTGCCGTCGACGGGGTTCATGGTGTCGTGTTTCCCGGTCAAGATCGAGCGCGCCTCGGCCGGATGGACGCGGGCGGTGGCGATCATCGAGGGGTGAGGCGGCTAATCTCCGATTGAAGTCACGACATGGGTTTTGGCGCGTTTGATCTCGCGTCATTCCGGGGCGGCGCGCGCCAGCGCGACGAGCCCGGAATCCATCGAGCCGCGCGACGTGCTGAAGGATGGATTCCGGGTTCGCGCTGCGCGCGCCCCGGAATGACCGAGGAGAGCACTCGGCAAAGCCAAAGAGGGAGCTCGTCGCGCGCCGTGGTGACAGTTGCGAGCCGACCTTGACTGCAAAATCAGGCCGCTCTCTCTCAGCTCGCTTTAGCAACTACACGCCAGCATGACCTCGTTCCGCCGCAGCACCGGCAGGGTCCAGGGCGGATTGTAGAACGCGAGCAGCGGCGATCCGGCGACGGTCAGCCCCTTGCGCTGCGCGTAGTCGCGCAGTGCGCGGGTCTTTTCGGCGACGATGCCGTCGGAGGTGGAGCCTGAGAAGGTGAGTGCGACCATGCGCTGAGCCGGGACGGCCGTCAGCTTGATCCGCGCGTCTTCCGGTGGAGGCAGCTTCTGCAGCGTCCAGCTCGACGGCATCACGAAGCTGACGCTCCAGCGATCGCTGGCGGTCTCGTCGCCCGCCGTCGGCAGCGCGGTCGCCTGCTGCTGCACCGGTGCCGTCATCGCAATCTTGGCTTTCGCACGGTTGGCGCCGAAAATGTAGCCGGCGATGATGCGAAAGCCTTCCTCGATCGCCGGCTTGCGCGCGCCCTGCACCTCGGCCTGCGCGATGATCATCGGTGCATAGGCGCGGATTTCGAAGTCGCCATCGCGCGAAACGACGTCGTATCTGGGATGTTCGACCCGGCTCATAAGCGGCCCTGCGGCAATGGCGGCGCCGGCGAGGACAAGCACGGTGGCGCCTGCGAGCCAGAGCAGCATGCGGCGTCTCCTCGGTGGTGTCGGCTCGGTCATGGCGGTTGCGCCGTCAGGTTTGAATAACGAGGAAACGCCAGCGAAGGTCCGGCAGATCACGTGCCGGGTGCCCGCCTGCGGTCGTCCTTCGCGACGCCTGACTGTAGCGTAGCCCGGGTGAGCGCAGCGATGTCCTGGATCGCACGAGGCGTAGGGGACCCCCAGGATGTCGCTGCGCTCATCCGGGCTACGCGCGTGCCGATGGCGGTGCGTGCCCGTCGGGCTACTCGGGCTCGGGCGCGACAAGATGCGCCGTCCCGCAACCCCTCTCATGATCCAGATCGTGCCTGCGCCGAAAACGAAAATTCCGCAGCGCGCTCAGCGCGATCACCTCTGTCCAGATCTCGGCGCAAAAATTTCCCACTTTCGTTTTATCGGAAAAGATGCTCTCATCCCTCCATCCCGCCTCATGCAGAGGGGCGTACGCGTCGTCACGATACGTTGAGGCGGGGAGCGGTGGCCGCGGGTCTGTCAGGCGCTTTTGCGCAAGACGACTGTCAGCTCGCGGACGTTCAAGCCGTGTGGTCCTGGCGCCCCGATGCTGGCGCCAAGCCTGTTGCCGACCTGACGGGTTGCGCAGGTGACGGGGGCAAACAAGCCGGTCCCCGGGGAGAGCTCGGAGCAGACGTTCACCCATCGCGCAGGGAAGGCCGGGTCTGTCCGGCTGAACCTGTGGTTCCTGCCGCCTGCATTTTTTTCCGCAGGCGGGCCACGGGCCTCAGTCGAGGTCCGGCCTTCCCTGCGCCCTCGCGTTTCCGGCGAGGGTCTCGAGCATCGCTTCGGGCGCGTGTTGCGCTGCGAGGGCGACGGCGCGTGCGCGCATGGTGGCGCTGGCATACTGGATATGCTTATCAGTTGAGCGGGGCGCCGATGCTGGCGCGCCACCACCAACAAATCAGCCGGCCGCAACGGCTGATCCCAGGAGGAAACTCATGGCAGACACCTCACGCCGCGATCTTCTCGTCGCCGGCAGCGCCGCCGCAGCGGCTGCGATCATGACGGACGCCTACCCTGCCGCGGCACAGGCCGGGCCGAAGCCGATCTTCGCCGTGCCGGCGACCACCATTCCGATCGCCGGCGAGCAGGGTGTGTTCCCCGTCCGCCGCATCTACTGCATCGGCCGCAACTACGCGGCGCACGCCATCGAGCGCGGCTCCGATCCGAACCGCGAGCCGCCGTTCTTCTTCCAGAAGCCGACCGACGCGATCCAGAACGTCGCGATCGGCGAGGTCGCCGATCATCCTTATCCGTCGCTGACCAAGAACTATCATCACGAGGTCGAACTGGTCGCGGCGCTGAAATCCGGCGGCACCAACATTCCCGCCGAGTCCGCGCTCGATCATGTCTATGGCTACGCGCTCGGCCTCGACATGACCCGCCGTGACCTGCAGAACGGCATGGCCGCCGAGAAGAAGCCATGGGAGATCGGCAAGAGTTTTGATCATGCCGCCGTGCTCGGCCCGATCCATCCGGTGGCGAAGGTCGGCCACTTCACCAAGGGCGCGATCTCGCTCGCGGTCAACGGCACGGTCCGGCAGAACTCCGACCTCACCAAGATGATCTGGAGCGTCGCCGAGCAGATCGCGAAACTGTCCGAGGCGTTCGAGCTGAAGGCCGGCGACATCATCTATTCCGGCACGCCGGAGAATGTCGGCCCGGTCGTCAAGGGCGACGTGCTCTTGTGCAAGCTCGAGGGCCTGCCGGACATGTCGATCAAGATCGTTTGAGAGAGGGGCTGGACCACACGTCGTGTGCAGCACGTTGACGCTGCCGATCGGAACGGACGTCGCCGCCGCAATGCCGGTACGCGCCTTCTCCCCGCGCGCGGGGAGAGACGAGCAGCGAGCGTCGCTACGCGCGCTATCCAACAAGCGCGGCAGCCGCAGCCATCCCTCCGGATGCTGCGACTGACGCCGTGGCGCTCGCGGCGCCGCGCCTCTCATCGCCTGTCGGACGGGAACTATCGTTGTTCCCGCGCAAACAGGCGCTGCCAGCCGTTCGCAAGTTTGTGGCCCGACAAAGAGCCGCCGGGCACCGCCGCCTATCGTTGCCCTGCATCAGCCGAGCGAACGAGGGCAGCCGTGGCCATCACCATCGAGATCGATCACGCCAAGACGCGGCGCATGGCGCAGGGCCAGGGCCCAAGCAGGGGCCAGGGTCAGGCCCGCGGCCCGGCACGGTCGTTGCGCAGCGCTGGCGGCCCGGTGGTTCCGCAGGGCGTCAAGGGGCCAATCCGGCGGCTGAAATGGCTGATTCTCGTTCTGACGCTCGCCGTCTACTACATCACGCCGTTCGTGCGCTGGAACCGCGGGCCGAATGCGCCAGGCCAGGCCGTGCTGCTCGATTTCGCCCACGGAAAGCTCTATCTTGGCCCCGCCGAGATCTGGCCGCAGGATCTCTATCTCATCACCGCGGCGATGCTGCTGGCGACGTTCATCCTCGTTCTGGTCAACGCGCTGGCCGGCCGCCTGTGGTGCGGCTTCGCCTGTCCGCAGACGGTGTGGACCGACCTTTTCCTGCTGGTCGAGCGCCTCGTCGAGGGCGACCGCCGGCAGCGGCTGAAGAACGTCGGCGCGCCGCTGACGGCGCGGCGGATCGCACAGATCGCCACCAAGCACGCGCTGTGGATGGCGATCGCGCTCGGCACCGGCGGCACCTTGATCTTCTACTTCACCGACGCGCCGGAGCTGGTGCGCGATGTCCTGCATGGCGAGATGTCGGCGACCGCGCTGACCTGGACCTTGGTGTTCGCCGGCACGACCTATGGCCTCGCCGGTTTCGCGCGCGAGCAGGTCTGCATCTTCATGTGCCCGTGGCCGCGTCTTCAAGGCGCGATCTGGGATCCGGAAGCCTTCACGGTGAACTATCGCGATTATCGCGGCGAGACCCGGATGTCGGCGAAGAAGGCCGCCGAGGCGCGGTCGCAGGGGTTGCCGGCCGGCGATTGCGTCGATTGCGGCGCCTGCGTCGCGGTCTGCCCGATCGGCATCGACATCCGCCAGGGGCCGAGCTTCGCCTGCATCAATTGCGGCCTCTGCGTCGATGCCTGCGACGGCGTGATGGCCAAGCTCGACCGTCCGCGCGGCCTGATCGACTACGAGAGCTGGCGCAACATCGAGCGTGGCCGTGTCGGCGAGCCGCGTGTCTCACGGCTGGTGCGGCCGAAGACGATCGGGCTCGCGCTCGCCTGCGTCGCTGTGGCCGGCGTGATCGCTGTGTCGTTCGTCACGAAGACCACCGCCGTGCTGTCGGTGCAGCATGATCGCGATCCGATGTCGGTGCGGCTGTCGGATGGCTCGGTGCGCAACGGCTACACGGTGAAGCTGCTCAACAAGTCGTCCGCCGTGCAGAGCTTCAGGCTCGGCATCAGCGGCATCGATGCGGCGCTCGCCATCGTCGGCCATGCGGCGGCGGATGCGATCGAGGTCGAGCCGGACGGCTCGGAGGCGCTGCGGGTGACGCTGACCATGCCCGAGTCTGTGGATGCCGATGTCACCTTCCAGGCGGTCGATGCCAACGGCCAGGTCGTGCTGACCGCGCACGACCACTTCGTGAACCGGTAGAGGAGGGCCTACAGATAGGATTTCGGCAGCAGCATGTGGATGCCCTTGTTGCCGTCGACCAGCTGGGTGACGCGCAGACTGCCGGCCAGCGAGCACAGCATGTAGGCCTGGTTGCGCGACAGGTTGGTGCGGGCGCAGACGTGCTTGACCATCTCGCGCACCGCCTGCTTGGCGGCGTCATCGAGATCCTCGTCGAGGCCGATCGACATCAGGTGGGTGGCGTTCTCGGCGAACGGCCAGGTGATGTCCATGTCCTTGCGCACGGTGAGGCGGAAGGTGCCGGTGACGCCGGTCTCGAGCGCGGTGATGCAAACCTCGCCGTCCGCCGTGATCGGCCGCTATGCCTCGGTGCGTTACGGGCGCTGACTGATCCTGCTTCTTCTGGCGTGGTCATCGGCCGGATCGCTCCGGCCGATGATCTGGTGATTGCTGCAAGCTCACGTCGCGAGCTGATTGCCGATCGGCAATGCGCGCAGGCGCTTGCCAGTGGCGGCAAAGATCGCGTTGGCGAGCGCCGGCGCGAATGGCGGCACGCCCGGCTCGCCGACGCCGCTCGGCGGCGTGTCGGGATCAACGGGCACGATGTGCACGTTGGTGACCAGCGGCGCCTCGTCGATTCGGACCACCGGATGGTCGTCGAAGTTGCGCTGCTGCACCCGGCCATTCTTGAAGCTGATCTCGCCATATTTGGCGAGGCTCAGCCCCATGATCGCGGCGCCTTCGAGCTGCGAGGCGATGCGCTCGGGGTTGACGAAGGTGCCGCAGTCGATCGCGGTGTCGACCTGATGCACCACGAGCTTGCCCTTGTCGTCGACCGACACCTCCACGATGGTGGCGATGTAGCTGACGAAGCTGCGATGCGCGGCGATGCCGAGGCCGTGGCCCTTGGGCACCGAGCGGCCCCAATTGCCCTTCTCGGCCACGAACTCGACGACGCGGCGCAGCCGGCCGGTGTCGATCGGATAGCTCTCGTAGGGCTCGCCGTAGTTCCAGAGATCCTTCACCGAGGCGAGCTTCAGGACGCGCGGAGTGCCGATCAGATCGAGCAGCGTGTCCTTCTGGTCGCGGCCGGTCGCGTGCGCGATCTCGCCGACCATCGACTGCACGGCGAAGGCGCGCGGGATGTTGGAGACCGAGCGGAACCAGCCGATGCGGGTCATCGCCTTGGCGGCGGGATTCTCACATTGGATGTTGGCGATCTCGAACGGCATGTCGACGAGGCCCATGCCGAGCTCGAACGGCGCGGCATGATCGGCGCCCGCCGCGAAGGTCGAAAGTATGGTCGGCGCGACGCTGCGGTGGCGCCAGGCCACCACCTTGCCGCTCTTGTCGAGCCCGGCTTCGATGCGCTCCACCGACACGGTGTGCAGGAAATCGTGATGGAGGTCGTCATCGCGTGTCCACTGCACCTTGACCGGTGCGCCCAGCGTCTTCGACAGCAGGGCAGCCTCGAGCGCGAAGTCGCATTTGGACTTCCGCCCGAACCCGCCGCCGAGCAGGGTGACGTTGACGGTGACGTTCTCCGGCGGGATCTGCAGCGTCTTGGCGACATCCTCGTGCGTGCCGCCGGGGCTCTGCACAGGCGCCCAGATCTCGGCCTTGTCGCCCTTGACGTCGGCGACCGCGACCGGCGGCTCCATGCTGGCATGGGCGAAATGCGGCAGGTAGTACTCGCCGGTGATCACCTTGTCGGCCGACTTCAGCGCGGCCTCGACGTCGCCTTCCTCGCGTACGACGAGGCCCGGCTGGCGCGCGGCGGCCTCGAGCTCGGCCCGATAGGCGACAGAGTCGTAGCTCGCATTGGCGCCGTCGTCCCACTCGACCTTGAGCACGTCGCGGCCCTTGATCGCGGCGCCGGTGTTGCGCGCGATCACCGCGACGCCGCCAAGCGGCTGGAACTTCGACGGCCAGGGCCAGCCCTTGACCTCGATCACCTGCTCGACGCCGGGCACCTTCAGTGCCTCGGCCGGATCGAACGACTTGACCTTGCCGCCGGTCACCGGCGGCCGGGCGATGACCGCGTATTTCATGCCGGGCAGGCGGACATCGGCGCCGTAGCGCGCCTTGCCGACGGTGATGTCGTGCAGATCGACGATGCTGACCTGACCCTTGCCGAGATAGCGGAAGTCCTTCGGCGATTTCAGCTGCACAGTGTCAACCGCAGGCACCGGCAGACTGGCGGCATCGGCCGCGAGCTCGCCGAAGCCGAGGCGGCGGCCGCTGGCGCTGTGCACGACCTCATGATTGACGGCTTTCACTTCGCTCGGCGGCACGCCGAGGCGCTGGGCCGCCGCGGCTTCGAGCATCGCCCGCGCCATGGCGCCGATCTGTCGCATCGGCAGCAGATAGTGCCGCGTGCTGCGCGAACCGTCGGTATCCTGGTTGCCGAACTTCACCTCGTCGCCGGGGGCCTGCACGACGCGCACGCGCGACCAGTCGGCTTCCATCTCCTCCGCCACGATCAGCGGCAGGCTGGTACGCACGCCTGTGCCCATCTCGGAGCGGTGGGCGAGGATCGACACGATGCCGTCGGGGGCGATCGAAACGAAAACCTTGGGATCGACCACGGTGCCGTGCGGCATCTTGCCGGCGCCGGTTTCATAGGCGGCCAACGCCGGGCGCGACAGCAAGGGAGCCGCGAGTACGAACCCGCCGGCGAGGCCCAACGTCTGCAGGATGGTACGGCGCGAGACGTTCTCGACCTTGAGATGCCGCTCGAAGCCGCGGCGAGACGCGGACTTTGCGATGTCGGGATTTGCGATGATGTTCATGATCACACCCCCGTCGAGGCCAGATGGACCGCATTCTCGATGCGCTGATAGCAGCCGCAGCGGCAGATGTTGCCGGCCATCGCATCCCTGATCTGGTCATGCGACGGTTTGGGATTCTCGTTCAAGAGTGCGGCCGCTTGCATGATCTGCCCGGCCTGGCAGAAGCCGCATTGCGGCACGTTGACCTGCCGCCATGCCTTCTGCACCGGATGATCTCCGGTCGGATGCAGACCTTCGATGGTGGTGACCTCTCGTCCCGCGACATCCGACACTGCGGTGATGCAGGCGCGCGCCGCTTCCTTGTCGACTATCACGGTGCAGGCGCCGCACAGCGCTGCGCCGCACCCGTATTTCGTTCCGGTCAAACCCAGCTCGTCGCGCAGATACCACAGCAGCGGCAGGCTCGGATCGCCATCCCAGCTCTGCTCCTGTCCGTTGATTTTCACCTTGATCATGTTCGCCCTCGCTCTGTCGGACCAATGGTCGCTGGTTCTGATCGTTGGTGGACGCGCGCGGGACCACATGTCCTTACGTGCACGCGCCGGATCAATTGAGAGTTGTCGGAAGACTACTGATGATAGCAGACCGGGACAGGCATCGGTCTACACAGGCGCGTGTGGTGTCAGAGCAGACGAGCGCTGCGCGTGCAGCCCGCTGCAATGCAAATACGGAACAATGGGCGATGCGCCGACGACAATGGCGGCCGCCTGACCAAAGCGGCGACAAAAAAAGAATGCCTCGCCGGCGTGGGGCAGGCGAGGCACCAAGTCTTCAGGAAGGAACGCTTCAGTTGTACGCTTGGTCCGTGGCGGCCGTCAGGCCGCCTTTGCTTTCGCCACGTGGGTGGCAATCGCATCCATCAGGGCCGGCGACAGGCAGTCATAGGGCTCGAGCCCCAGCTCCTTCAATCGCGCCCGAATCTCGCCCATCTGTTCCGGCTTCACGCCCGACTCGATCACCGAGGAGACGAAGGCCGCAAAGCCCGGCGCGGCCGAACCCTGCTCCTGGAACAGCTCGGGGTGAATGAAGTCGAGGCCGTAGAACGGGTGGCCCGTGTTCTCGATGCGGCCATACATATGCGTGCCGCAGCCGGTGCAGGCATAGCGCTGGATGACGGCGGAGGGATCGACGATCTTGAGCTTGTCGCCGTTCTCCAGCACCGTGACGTTCTGCCGCGGCACCACGGCAACGACCGAGAAGGTCGCGCCGGAGGGCTTCCAGCATTTGGTGCAGCCGCACGCGTGGTTATGCGCGACATCGCCCTTGATGCCGACCTTGACCGGCCGGTCGTGGCATTTGCAGACCAGCGTGCCGCCGGCGAAATGGCCGCTTCCCTGTTTGACGCCGTTATCGACGGACGGATGGATGTGGACAGTCATGGCGCAATCCTCCTCAGTTTTGCGTGCTTGGGGTCAGAACACGACGACGGAACGGATCGATTTGCCCTCATGCATCAGGTCGAAGCCCTTGTTGATGTCTTCGAGCTTGAGCGTGTGGGTGATCATCGGGTCGATTTCGATCTTCCCGTTCATGTACCAGTCGACGATCTTGGGAACGTCGGTGCGCCCGCGCGCGCCGCCGAACGCCGTGCCCTTCCAGACGCGTCCGGTGACGAGCTGGAATGGGCGGGTCGCGATCTCCTTGCCGGCCTCGGCGACACCGATGATGATCGATTCGCCCCAGCCGCGATGGCAGGCTTCCAGCGCCTGGCGCATCACCGTGGTATTGCCGGTGCAGTCGAAGGTGTAGTCGGCACCGCCGTCGGTCAGCGCGACCAGGTGCTGGACGATGTCGCCGGTCACCTTCTTCGGGTTGACGAAATGGGTCATGCCGAAGCGGCGGCCCCATTCCTCCTTGCTGTCATTGAGGTCAACGCCGATGATCTTGTCGGCCCCCGCCATCCTGGCGCCCTGAATGACATTGAGCCCGATGCCGCCGAGGCCGAACACCACGACGTTCGAGCCGGGCGTGACCTTGGCCGTGTTGACGACCGCGCCGACGCCGGTGGTGACACCGCAGCCGATATAGCAGCTCTTGTCGAAGGGCGCGTCCTCGCGGATCTTGGCGACCGCGATCTCCGGCAACACGGTGAAGTTGGAGAAGGTCGAGCAGCCCATGTAGTGGTAGATGGCCTGGCCCTTGTAGCTGAAGCGCGACGTGCCGTCGGGCATCAGGCCCTTGCCCTGCGTGGCGCGGATCGCGGTGCAGAGATTGGTCTTGCGGCTGAGGCAGCTCTTGCACTGGCGGCATTCCGGTGTGTAGAGCGGAATGACGTGGTCGCCGGGCTTGACCGAGGTCACGCCCGGGCCGACCTCGCGCACGATGCCGGCGCCCTCATGGCCGAGGATCGAGGGGAAGATGCCCTCGCTGTCGAAACCGTCGAGCGTGTAGGCATCGGTGTGGCAGATGCCGGTGGCCTTGATCTCGACCAGTACCTCGCCGGCCTTCGGCCCTTCGAGGTCGACCTCGACGATCTCCAGCGGCTTCTTGGCTTCGAAAGCGACCGCGGCGCGCGTCTTCATGTCTCAAACTCCTCTTTCATTCTCTTGAGCCCGCGACGCTGCCCAGGGAAACTGTTCAGCCGCGGTCCCCGTCGTCAGTCATTTCTTGCCCATGCAGGAGTTCTCCGCTTCCGTATAGGCTGGCGGTTTGTCCTCGTGCTTGGCCGGGCGAACGCGTCCTACCGCGTCATTGCCGCGGGCACGCAGGTAGATGTAGAGGTCGTCCATGTAGCAGGCCACGTTCGGATTGTCGCCGAAAGCCGGCATGACGTTCTCCTGGGACGTGCTGACATTCTTGCGGCCGCTGGCGATGACACCGATGAAATCGCCGTAGCTCATGGTCTTGACCGAGTCCTTCAGCGCAGGCGCATAAGTCGATCCCATGCCGTCGGGCCCGTGGCAGACGTGGCATTCGGAATGATAGCGGCGGTATCCGGAGTAGGTGTACCAGTCGACCGATCCGTCGGCGCCCACCTTGTAGGTCGGATTGCCATCCTTATCGAAGTACTTCCCGTCCTCGGACTTGACGGCCGCAGGATCTCCCGGACTTTCCGCCCAGGCATTTTCGGCGACAGTCATCCCGCCGGTTGCCAGGAACAGAGCCGTGGCGACCGCAAACCAGATTCTACGCAAGGGCGTTTTCCCATAATTTTTTGGAACAGGCGAACCGGCGCATGGACGAGATCCATGCGCCGGAGGCAGGTACCTGGCTTACTGCGGCAGCGAGAACACGGTGAGCGCGCCGCCGAGAGCGGTGTAGTTGCTCAGCGCGGCATAGCCGCCGACGGCACCGAGACCGGCAGTCGGATCGGTCAGACCCGCCGCGAGACCAATGCCGGCCCAGCCACCGACACCCGAGAGGACGGCGACGTACTGCTTGCCGTTCGCCTCGTAGGTCGTGACGTTGCCGATGATGCCGGACGGGGTCTTGAACTTGTAGAGCTCCTTGCCCGTCTTGGCATCGACCGCCTTGAGGTAGCCTTCGAGCGTTCCGTAGAACACCACGCCGCCGGCCGTCGCGAGCGCACCCGACCACACCGAGAACGGCTCCTTGTTCGACCAGGCGATCTTGCCGGTCTTGCCGTCCCAGGCGATGAAGTTGCCCATATGGGTCTCACCCGCCGGCGGATACATCGACAGGGTTGCGCCGACATAGGGCTGACCTGCGGTGTAGCTCACCTTGAAGGGCTCGTAGTCCATGCAGACATGGTTGGTGGGCACGTAGAACAGTTGCGTGTCCGGCGAGTAGGCCGCCGGCTGCTCGTCCTTGGTGCCCAGCGCCGCCGGGCAGATGCCCTTGGTGTTGACGTCCTCACCCTGCTTGTCGGTCGAGTACTGATCGACGACCTTGGGACGGCCGTAGGTCGCAGAGTTCTTGTCCATGTCGACGCCGGTGGTCCAGTTCACCTTCGGGTCGAACTTCTCGGCAACGAGCAACTCGCCCGTGGCACGGTCGAGCGTATAGCCGAGGCCGTTACGATCGAAGTGCGTGAGCAGCTTGCGCGGTTGGCCGTTGATGGACTGGTCGGACAGGATCATCTCGTTGACGCCGTCATAGTCCCACTCGTCGTGGGGCGTCATCTGATAGACCCACTTCGCGACGCCGGTGTCGGCATGGCGGGCGAAGATTGTCATCGACCACTTGTTGTCGCCGGGACGCTGCTTCGGATTCCAGGTCGAGGGATTGCCCGACCCGTAATAGACCATGTCGAGCTGCGGATCGTAGGAGATCCAGCCCCAGGTGCAGCCGCCGCCGGTCTTCCACTGATCGCCTTGCCAGGTCTTCAGGCTCGAGTCCTTGCCGACCGGCTTGCCGAGCGCCGTGGTGTTGGCGTCGAACAGGATCTGGTCATCCGGACCTTCGGAGTACGCCTTCCAGACCTGCTTGCCGCTCTTGATATCGTAAGCGGTCATGCTGCACTGGACGCCGAACTCGCCGCCGGACGTGCCGACCAACACCTTGTCCTTCACCACGAGCGGAGCCGAGGTTCCGGTCTGTCCCTTGCTCGGATCGCCATTGACGGCGGTCCAGACGTGCTGGCCGGTCTTGGCGTCGATCGCCACCAGCTTGTCGTCGGCCTGATGCAGGAAGATCTTGCCGTCCCCATAGGCGACGCCGCGGTTGACGGTGTCGCAGCACATCACCGGAATGACGTTCGGATCCTGCTTGGGCTCGTACTTCCAGACGATCTTGTTGTCCTGCGCGAGATCGAGCGCATACACCTTGTTCGGGAACGGCGTATGCACATACATCAAGTTGCCGATGATGAGCGGTCCGCCTTCGTGGCCGCGCAGCACGCCGGTGGAGAAGGTCCACGCGACCTGCAGCTTGCCGACGTTCTGAGCGTTGATCTGATTGAGCTTGGAGTAACGCGTATTGGCGTAGTCTCCCGCCGGCATCACCCAGTCCTTCGGGTTGGCCGACATCTTGACCAGCTCTTCACTGGCCCACGCGCCACCCGCGGCAAGCGCCGCGACTGACGTCAGACATGTTGCGAGTAGCACTCTTCGCATCGTCTTTCCTCCCGGGTTCAACTGAGGTTCCGCAGCACGCGGCCCAGTATTCGTTTTCGGCATCATTGAATATCCACTTCTCGACCGGGAAACTTGCCCAAAAGAGAAAAGAGCTTGCTCAAGAGTGAAGCGAATAGAAGTTTTTGAAGGAGATTTTGCTTTGCTGGTCCGCAACATGAGCGCCATTCTTGCTGCGGAGCATCAATTTGCAGCACCGCGGTTCCACCGAAGGTTGACGTTTCCCTTGACCTTACAGAGACGAAGGCGGAGGATCATCCGGGGGAAGTTATGGAACGAAGTGCGCCGCGAAAGCCGCGGCCTTAAAATGGGAGCAATCTTGCTACAGTCTCGTTCGCCGTCCGGCGGCGGACCCGTTGCGTTTCGATCATGAATCGGTGGATGAAACATGTCCGACACGATCCGCTCGCTTAATACTTCGGGATTCTCACCGAAGAGCCAGATCCAGCGTTGGTCAGATGCACTGACCGACCTGTGCGGACGTTTCGATGTCGATCCGCTGGAGGGCGCCTCATTCGAGGGGCGCATCAATTTCACGACGGTGTCGCGCCTGAAGCTCTGCCAGATCGAGGCCAGCCAGCACCGTATTGCGCATACCTATGCGCGTGCGCAAAAGGCCGCACATCCCTACATCAAGATCTTGTTCCAGACCTATGGAACGTCCTATTTCGAGCAGGATGGCCGCCAGATCGAGATCGGCCCGGGCGATTGTCTCGCCTATGACGTCTCGTTACCGCACACCATCATCAGCCCCGCGCTGACCCGCCATGACGTCGTGATCGTGCCGAAGGAGCTATTGCAGGAACGCGGCTTCCGGTCGGAAAAGATGCCTGCATACAAGCTGTCTGCGCGGAGCGGGACCGGTCGGATTGCGCATGACGTCACCCATGCCGCGTTCGATGAGGCGACCCGGCTTTCGCCCAACTCGGCTGTCAGCGTCGCCGAATCGCTCATCGATCTGTTGCTGTTGCCGCTGCGTGAAGCCGATCGAATGCTGGATCGGGCGGGACCCGAGGCGGTCTATATCCGCGCTCAAGCCTTCATCCGCGAGCATCTGCGCGATCCCGATCTGTGCATCGATCAGATTTCGGCGGCTCTGGGGTGCACCAAGCGCTACCTTCACATGGTGTTCAGCGACCGTGGCATGACGGTCAGCGACTACATCTGGCGGGCCCGGCTTCAGCATTGCCGGCAGGAACTGGAGACGCAGAGCGGCAAGACCATCACTGATGTCGCGTTCTCGTGGGGTTTTTCGAGTTCGTCGCACTTCAGCCGTGTCTTCCGCAAATATTTCGGCGTCGTGCCGTCGTCGGTTCATAAGACTGCGGCCCGCTGAGCGGTCGTGAGGTAGCCGCGCTAGCGTGCGCCGCTCCGGATGATCCTCTGGAATGCATCACCGAGAATCACCGGCTCGCGCGGTGGAAGGTAGGTCAGTCCGGCGGACCGACCGAGATTCGCCAGGGCCCCGGAAGCGTCGAGTTCCGTCAAGGCCTTGTCGACCGATGCGATGAGTTCGGCCGAACTGGTCAGCCCGACATAACCGCGGTTCACGCCGATCGGATAGCTGTAGCCCGACCCGCCGAGCCTGGTGTCGGGATGAGCCGCCCGATACGCATCGAAACGTCTGCCATCGAGCAGGGTCGCATCGAACTTGCCCTGTTCGAGCGCCCCGAGCAGATCATCCCGCGTGGGAATCAAATGCGTGATGTCGTCGATCAGCCGTCCCTTGTCGAACGTCATCAGGATTGCATCCGCCAACGTGCCGCTCTCGATTGCCAGCCGCAGCCCTGCCAGGTCGCCGATGTCGGTAATCGGGCGCTGTTTCGCGGAAGGTCCGAGAACGACGGTCAGTGTTGAGAACATGTATGGCTTGCTCGGCATCAGCGTGCCGAGCGGAACGCGGCGGCGGCGGTCGTCGCGGGTGGCGCCATCGAAGTCCGGCAGCTTGGCTGTCTTGACGCCGGGCGCGACCAATCCGTCCTGGGTGAACGCATAGCTGCCGAGCAGCGAGCAGCGTCCGTCCGAGAGCAGTGCGTTCGCCTCCAGCGCTGGACTGGAATCTTCGTCCAATTTGCTTTCGTACCACTGGATCTCGAGCTTTCTGCCAAGGCGGTCGGCGATTGCCTGACCGAGCAGGACGTCGAAACCGTTGCCGGGCTTGCCACGATGATGGACCGAGAGCGGCGGAAGATTTTCGTCAAGGCAGATGCGCAGCACGTCGTCAGCGGCTAAGGCGGCTGACGACACTGTCGAGATCATCAAGGCAGTCAGCCAACGGCAGAGATGGCGCATCACTGCGCTCTCCGGCTCGAGACATAGGCCCACAGCGCGGTGATCTCGTCATCGCTGAGAATGTCGCCCCAGGGCGGCATGCGACCGTTCTTGCCCTGCTTCACCGTGGTGACGAAACGAGGCTGGTCATCGGGAAACCGACGCAGGTCGGGCGTCACCGTGCCGGAGTTCACCATGTTGGGGCCGTGGCAGTGCGAGCACTTCTGAGCGAACGTCGTCTTGCCGATGTCCAGCTGGCTATGTGCGGCGCTGCCATCTTGTTGTTGGGCGAGGGCAGTCGTCGACAGGACGGCCGACATCGCCACGACGGCGGCGAAGGCCGCCGCCGCTTTCATGAACATGTTCTGTCTCACGGGCAATCCGCACTCAGTTCTTGACCGCGAAGACCCACAGCGAGCCGCCTGCCGGAACGTTGGCGAGGCGCTCGTCACCGGAGAACAGTGAGTAGACGCCGCCGTAGCCTGAGGTGACGGCGACATACTGCACGCCATCCTGCTGCCAGGTGACGGGCTGGCCTTCGATGCCGGAGCCGGTCTGGAACTGCCACAGCTTCTTGCCGCTGTCGGCGTCGAAAGCCTCGAACTCGCCGGTCAGCTTGCCCGAGAACACCACGCCGCCTGCCGTGGACAGCACGCCGGAGAAGCGCGGGATGTCGCTCGGCTGCTCCCACTTGGTCTTGCCGGTCATCGGATCGATGGCCTTGAGCTGACCGCGCGGCCCTTCCGGCCAATCCCACAGATCCGTCAGGTCCATGCCCAGGTACCACTCGCCGGCCTTGTAGGTCGCAGGCTCGGTCTTGTAGTGGCCGCCGAACACGAGCGTGTTGGCGTAGGCCAACCCGGTTTGCGGATTGAACGACATCGGCTCCCAGTTCTTGCCGCCGAGAATCGACGGATAGACCGTGACCTTCTTGCCCTCGCGGGCATCGCGCGTCACATCGGTCTCGACCGGCTTGCCCGTCTTCAGGTCGATGCTGGAGGCCCAGTTCACCTTCACATAGGGGTTGGCCGCGAGCAGCTTCCCATTGGTGCGATCGAGCACATAGAAGAAGCCATTGCGGTTGGCGTTCATCAGCACCTTGGTCTGCTTACCCTCGACGTTCATGTCGGCGAGCACCATCTCCGCGACCGCGTCGTAGTCGAACGGATTGTTCGGCGAGAACTGGAAGTGCCACTTCATCTTGCCGGTCTTCGGATCGAGCGCGAGCACCGAGCAGGTGTAGAGGTTGTCGCCCGGGCGCACCGCCGCGTTGAACGGTCCGGGATTACCGACGCCCCAGAACACGGTGTTCTGCTCGGGATCGTAGGAGCCGGTGATCCAGGTCGAGCCGCCGCCCAGCTTCCAGGTGTCGCCCTTCCAGGTGTCGCCGCCGGGTTCATCCGGGCTTGGGACCGTGTGTGTGCGCCACAAATGCTTGCCCGTCGCCGGATCCCAACCATCGATGAAGCCGCGGGTGCCGAACTCGGCGCCGGAGATGCCAGTCAGTACGACGCCGTCGGCGACCAGCGGCGCGACGGTCATCGAGTAGCCTTCCTTGATGTCAGCGGCCTTCTGACGCCACAGCTCCTTGCCGGTCTTGGCATCGAGCGCAATCACGTTGGCATCGAGCGTGGTCCGGAACACCTTGCCGTCGTACAGCGCGGCGCCGCGATTGATGATGCCGCAACAGACCACGCGCGGCGTCTCGGCGGGATAGTCGATCTTGCTTTTCCAGATCTGCTTGCCGGTCTTGGCGTCGACGGCCATCGTCGCATTGTGGGTCGTGACGTAGAGCACGCCCTGGTACACCAGCGGCTGCGACTCCTCACTGCGGTCATCGGCGAAACTGTAGTTCCAGACCGGCACCAGGTTCTTGGCGTTGTCCTTGTTGATCTGGGTGAGCGGGCTGAACCGCTGCAGATTGTAGCCCATGCCGTAGTTGAGAACGTTCGCCGTATCAGTTGCACCCTTGACCAACTGATCGGCGCTCTGCGCGCTTGCACCATGTGATGCAAAAATAGCGAGGCCTGCGGCCAGCGCGATCCGCTTCATTCATTTCCTCCGAGATTTTTATGCGCGCCTATCCTGACGCTGCGGGCACAACACTCCGCTCGAAATCGGGAACCGTCAATACGAAAAGGTGGCAACCGCCCTCTGCGCATCGGGAAGCCGTCCTCGTTCGATCGGGACAGAGCAGCCGATCCCCGTTGTCTCTGCTCGCGGATCTGGGTCGGCATGATCGCACCGCTCCGATGTTGCGTTGCGGCACAAACATTGCTTCGCCGCATCATGCCGGGATAACAGAGGAGTAGGCGGATGAGACGAACCATCCTTTGGCTCGGCATGCTTTGTTGCCTTTGGGTGAGTGCGAGTGCGCGTGATCTCGGTCAGTGGGGAGCGGTCGATCCTGCATTGCGTCAATGGTACGAGGCGCTGATGCAGCCTGACGTGCCGACGGCATCGTGCTGCGGTGAGGCCGACGCCTACTTTGCCGATGAGATCCATGTCCGCGACGGCAAGACCTATGTCATCATTACCGATGACCGTCCCGATGAGCCGCGTGGCCGCCCGCATATCGATGTCGGTACCGAGATCGAGGTCCCCGATCACAAGCTGAAGTGGGACAGGGGAAATCCGACGGGGCACGGCATCATCTTCCTGAGCCGCAATCGGTATGTGTTCTGCTACGTGCAGCCGGGCGGTGCGTGAGGGAAGATGCCGTCCCGCTCAGGGGCAACGTCCTACGAGGATTGAGGCGGAACGGCGTCCAGCCAGGCGGCTGGATTTTGTTTCATTCAATCGATCGACAACCGCTGGGGAAATGCTCCACGGTTGTGGAGCCTTGCGTTCCCCCCGATGCGGTCCTAGCTTCGATGTTGGCGCGAGCAATGCGTCAGTCAATGATAGTCGAACTTGGGAGCTTGAAATGGCCTGGAAGACACCGAAGATCGTCGAAGTGCCGGTTGGCATGGAAATCAACATGTACGCCTGTGCTGCGCGCAAGTAACGCGTAGCGATCTGCCAAGCCACGAGGAGCGCAATTCGCTTCTGACTGGCTTGGCGGATCCATTCGATGGACGGTCCGCGAGATCGTCCCGGCGACCGGCCTCTCGGCCGATCGGGTATGACGGGCACACCGCCGAACGTTGGTGACGATCAAACGTCCTGCGTGTCGAAGATATACAGGTCGACGCCGCCATCGGCGAAGTTGGGCAGATCGCCCGCCGCCGCCTTGCCTTCGGCAGAGCCCATTCCCGCCTGCAGCGCCTGCATCGAATCGAATATCAGGGTGGCAACGAGGTGGATGTTGGTGGCTCCCGCCGGCCCATTCACCGGGCCCCGGCTGATATCGTAGCTCTTCAGACCGGGAATCTTCTTCGCCAGCGGCACATGGACGTTCATATAGTGTTTGTCGAACGCCTCGGCGCTCTTGGGGGTCTTGTAGAGTACGAGAACCTTGGGCATCTGCTTCCTCCGCATTCGCTCTTTTGAGGTCGATCGACCGCTTCCATTGCAGCCGATCTGCCGGTTCGGATCAAGCGTCAGGGGCGGCTTCGCCCAGGGATAGTCGTTCCAGCCTTGGTTCCGCTGCATAATTTGTTGCGCGAGGAGAAACTGATGCAGCCGGATGTCGTAGTTTCAGATAAGCTGTTTCAGGCTTATCGAAGGACAACGAGCCATGAGCTCCATCGATCTCGTCATCACCGTCTGCGCAGTCCTGTCTCCGGCCACCTGCGAGGAGCAGCATCTCGTTTTCGCGGATGGCGGTGCCTCGCTGCAGCAATGCGCGATGAAGGCGCCGCCCTACATCGCCCAGTGGATCGGCGAGCACCCGAAATGGACTGCAGTGCGATGGCGCTGCGAATATCCCCACAGCAACGACAAGGCCTGAGGCCGGCTTGGCCGTCGGCACGCTGGCTGCTTACTTCGTGCACTCCTTGAGGTCCTTGTCGGCGACCGAAACTACGGCGTCGGCCTTGATCTCGAGGCCGCGAACAATGCACTGCCGCTCGCCGGCATAGCTCACCTTGGCGTCGTAGCGCCCAGGCTCGACTCCAGTGAGCTTCAGCCGTTCGTCGTGATCGAGCTCCTTGTCCTTGTCGTTCAGCATCTGATTCGGTCCCCAATTGTTCTGGCCGGCCGGCGAGAGCTGAAAGCCGGTCATCGTTGCGGTGGTCAGATTCCAGAGCCGGATGCCTTTGCTTTGTGCGGCGGCCGCGAGCGGGATGCCGAACAGAATGATCGCCGTCACGGCGGATGCGCGTCTCATGGCGTTTTCCCTGGGGTCCGATGTCCTTTGCCATGACTATGACACGGAAAAATCCAGTCGCGCCACATCGGCCTTGATTACCGCGACCACGTCGTTGTTGCGCTGCGCGCGCGGCAGGTCGATCGGGACTGAATGAAGCAGACGGGCAGGGCGTGAGGACAGCAGGAAGATCCGGTCGCCGAGCCGTGCCGCGTCGTCCATGCTGTGGGTGACCAGCAGCGTGATCATGGGGCGCGAGGCCACGAGCGTCGCGATCTCCTCGCGCAGCCGCGCGGCGAGCGCGTCGTCGAGCGAAGCCAGCGGCTCGTCGAGAATCAGGAAATCCGGCTCGACCGCAAAGGCGCGCGCCAGCGCGACACGGCGGGCGAGGCCGAGCGACAACTCGCCTGGAAAATGGCTGCGATGTCCCTCGAGCTCGAGCACGCCGAAGATGGCGGCCAGCCTGTCCTCCGCGACACCGGGCGCTGCCAGCCGGACGTTGGCCTCGACGGATCGCCACGGCAGCAGCCGCGGCTCCTGGAACACCATTGCCAGCCGGGCTCCCTCGGGCCGCGATACATGGCCCTGATAGTCGTTGTCCAGACCGGCGAGGATCCGCAGCATCGTGCTCTTGCCGCAGCCGGAGGGGCCGACGACGACGCCGACCTCGCCCCGCTCCAGCGAAAAGGCAATGCCAGCAATCACCTCCTGGCGCTTGCCATTGGCGGCGCTGGTGTAGCTCTTGGACCTGATATCGACCTCAAGCCGCACGGAGCCGCCACCTCGATGCACGCTGCTCGAACGGCTGGACGATAACGGCCTCGATCACCAGCACCACGGCAGCAAAGCTGAGCGAGTAGGCGAGCAGCAGCGGAATGTCGAACAGCTGGAAGGCGACGCCGATCTCGAAGCCGATGCCGTTGGGCCTCCCGAGCAACTCGGCGACCAGCACGATCTTCCACACCAATGACAGGCCGGAGCGCGCGGCCGCCGCAATATAGGGCGCAAGCTGCGGCAGCAGGACGTGGCGGAGGATGCGTCCGCGCGAAAAGGCAAACACCTTGGCCATCTCGTCGAGCGATGGATCGAGCGCGCGGGCGCCTTCGCGCAAGGTGACGACGGCGGTCGGCAGCTTGTTGATCGCGATCGCCGCGATCGCAGCGACCTCGGTGAGACCAGCCCAGATATAGGCGAGCACGATCACCACCAGCGCGGGCAGATTGAGCAGCAGGATCAGCCAGGGATCGCCGAGGCGGTTGGCGAGCTGGCTGCGCCCCATCAGAAAGCCGATCGCCGAGCCGAGTGCCATTGACAGAGTGAAAGCGAGGGCGACGCGGGCGAGCGTTGCGCCGAGATGCAGAAACAGCGCGCCGGACCGCGCTTCCGCCACCGCAACCGCGAGCACGGCCGATGGCAATGGCAGCTTGGCGCTGCCGGCGACAGCCGCGGCAATCCACCAGGTGGCGAGCAGAAGCGCAAAGGACAACAGCCGCAGCACTAATCCCTCGCATCCGCCCTGTAGTAGGTGCCGGGACTGAGCTCAGCCGCGGGGCCGACCAGATCGCGGCCGATCGAGGCGAGCACGCCGTAGAGAACGCGGGCGTCGGCCTCTTCCTCGGCCACCGGCCGGCGCGGAATACCTTCGCGATAGCGGTCGCGATAGACGCGCAAGGTGGCGTCGTCCTGTGCGCCGGTCAGCGGGGCGATCGTTTGCCAGTCGGCGTCGGAAGTCGCCAGGATCTCCTTGGCCTTGGCCGTGACGGTTAGGAAGCGTGCGACGAGATCGCGATGCTTGGCGGCCCAGTCCTCGTCGAAGACATAGCCGATCATCGCGGTGCGGCCCTTGGCGCCGAACGGCGGCAGCAGGTCCTCGACGCCGGCAAGCCGGCGGAAGCCCTTGGCTTCCAGCGCCGCGCAGAAATTCCAGTAGTTCAAGCCCGCATCCATCTCGCCGTCGGCCAGCTTGGCGGCCAGCAGCGGCGGCGCGCCGTAGGTGATCGTCGCCTGCGATTTCAGATCGACGCCGTCGCGCTTGAGCGTGGCCTGCAGCAGCAGCCAGCTCTTGTCGAGCGGGCCGCCGGCCACCGCGAGCTTGCGTCCCTTCAGATCGGCAAGGGTCTTGATCGGCGAGGTCGCCGGCACCATCACGGCGCCGAGCGCGCTCGAATAGGGATAGAAGGTGAGCTTGGCGCCGAGCGCACGCTCGCGCGACACCCATAGCCAGTCCGACACCATGATGTCGGCGTTGCCGGCCCGCAGCGCGATCTTGCCGGCCTCCGGGCTCGCGAGCTCGACCGCATCGATCGCGATATCCGCCTGCTTGTCGAGCTGGCGGGCGCGGATCACGGCCAGCTCCCAGGCGAAGGTGCCGGTCTTTTGCACCGCAACCTTGACGGTCTCGGCGGCGCAGCATGCCGTGACCGGCAGCAGGGCGCAGGCGACAATCGCCATCAACAAACGACCGATCTGCGTCATGAGCCCGTCTGCATTTCCTCGAGAGGTGTTCTTTTCAGCCTCATTCCCTTAGCATAGCTTCGGCTGCGATGCCGCGGAGGACTGTGATGCGTAGTGCTGTTCCGGTAGGACCGATTGTCGCCACTCTCATTGCCACGATTGCGCTGTGCGGGCCGGCTCGTGCCGAGGAGCTCAACGACTATCCGACCTCGGCGCGGGCCGAATATGTGTTCGGCTGCATGAAGGCGAATGGCGAGACCAGGGAGGCGATCGCGCAGTGCTCCTGCTCGATCGACGTGATCGCTTCGATCATTCCCTATGAGCGCTACGTCACGGCCGAGACCGTCCTCAGCATGTCCCAGGTGCACAGCAATCTCGGCACCCAGTTCCGCACGTCCGAGCAGGCCGCCAACGCGCTGAACGATCTCCGCCGGGCGCAGGCCGAAGCCGAAGTGAGATGCTTCTGAAGCGCTGCCGCTCTGCCGCATCAAGTTCCTGAACCGTCGGCCGGCCAATCGTGCTCGAACACGTGGCCCTGCGTATCCTTCGCCTCCGCGTGGAATTTCTTGGCGCCGTTCGACACGTAGGTGAAGCGGATGTTGGGATCCTCCGAGATCGAGATGCCGCCTTCGACCGACAGCACCAGACTGCCGTCCTGCGACAGTGTCAGCCGGTCGATGAAGAAGGCCGGAATGTAGAGCTGCGTCACCTGATCCATCTGGAGCCCGGAATTGTTGGGATGCCCGACCATGACCTGCGCTTCGCGGATGCCGCTCGTGGCGCCGTCGCTGCTTTGCGTGAACTGCCGGTAGCGCATCTGGCCGATGCGCGCCTTGGCCTCGTCCGGATTCTTCGCCGCCGGCGCCGAGCAGCCTCCGGACGCCTTGACGAAGGTCTTGACCACATAGAGCTGACCATCCGTCAGCTCGGCCACGGCATGCACATCCGTGTAGTTGTTGACGCGGACCCGCGTCGAGATCGCGGTCACATTGGCGTCCGCGCCAAGCGTGAACTTGGCCGCCATCGGCGCGGGATTCTGGTCGATCACCAGCGTGATGGTCTTGATACGGCGCTCGTCGGCGGGCGACAGCTTGCTGCGCAGGGTGACCGGAACGACCGAGGCATCCTCGGCGCGCGTCGGTATCTCGATCGACAGCACATTGGTGCCGTCCTGCATCGCCTTGTTGTTGAAGATGTCCTGGACCAGTCCCGGCCAGGGATCGTAACCATCAGCGGCCTTCGCAGGTGCGAACGCAAACGCGAGGCAGGCCCCGAGAAGCAGGGTGGACGGCAGGTGGAGCCGGATCATGGCGCAATCCTCCTCGGGCAGTCGGGTGAATTAACAATCATAGCGCGTTGCCGCCCTCATTCCCATTCCATTTCCGAGAATGCCGCCGTTGCGTTGCGGGCATTGTAGTCGTCGAACAACTCCCATTTGCCGCGCTCCGATCCCGCGGCCCCAGCGGCGTCCGCGATCGGCCTGCCTGCCTTGATCAGCCCGCGAACGTCGTGGGCCAATGTATCGAGGTAGCGACGCTCGTCACTGAGCGCCAGTGGCCACGGGCTGACAGGGCCATGGCCGGGAACGACGCGCTCGGCCGGGATGGTCGCGAGCGCGGCCATGTCGGCGATCCAGCCGCGCAGGCTGCCATCCATCACCGGGATGTGACGCAGGAATACGAGATCGCCGGCGAACAAGGTCCGGCTGCGGTCATCATAGACGGACAGGTCGCAGTCGCTATGAGCGGTACTCCAGGCCTTGAGCGTGAGGGTACGGCCGCCGAGGTCGAGCATCGTCTCGTCGTCCACGAGGATCGACGGGGGGACGAGACGGACCTCGTCGATCAGCTCGGCGCCCATCAGGCGCCGGAACGCCTCGATGTAGTGCGGTCCGCGCAATGCAAGCGCGCGCGGCAGATTCTTGGCGCCGACGAAGCGCGCGCCGTCGCCCTCGAATGCCGCGTTGCCGAATGCGTGATCCGGATGGGCGTGGGTGTTGATGACGTAGCGCACGGGCTTGGCGGTACGGGCGCGGACCGCTGCCAGCAGCGCGCGGCCTTCGCGGACGCTGCCGCCGGTGTCGATCACGGCGACCGCGTCGTTGCCGACGATGAAACCGACATTGGCGATGGCGCCCTCGTTCGCCGCGTTCATCAGCGCGGTCTGGCCGATGTGAACGAACACGCCGGGCGCGATCTCGCTGACCTCGAGTTCCGGCGGCATGGCAAGAGCGCCGCTGCCGAGCGCCAGCGCCCCCCAGGCAGTGATCGCGATGATCAGTTGTCTCACCATCGGCTTGCCTTGCTCGCGTGAGAGGTGTGCGTCAGGCGATGGACGTTGCGGTGCAGCAATGGGTCAACTCTTCGCGATGACGGCGGCTGTTGCACCGGAGCGGCCGGCGGCCTAGCATTTTCAAAAATACCGCGATGCGTTCGATAGGGATGGAAATACGGATGACGAAGCGTCACAACCTTGCCTGCTCGCTGGCCGTTGCCGCGGGGCTCACTCTGCTCGGACCGGCCACCGCTTTCGCGCAGAGCAATGATGGCCTGGACCTGTCGATCGAGCTGGTCGATCCCAAGGTGCTCAGGGTCTGCGCCGATCCGCGCAACCTGCCGTTCTCGAACGAGAAGGGCGACGGCTTCGAGAACAAGCTGGCCGAGCTCTTTGCCGCCAAGCTGCAGAAGAAGGTGGACTACACGTTCTTCCCGCAGGCCACCGGATTCGTGCGCATGACGCTCGGCTCGCACCGTTGCGACGTGATCATGGGCTTTCCCCAAGGGGACGACCTGGTGCAGAGCACCAGTCCCTATTACCGGACGGCCTATGCGATCGTGACCAAGCCGGGCTCCGATCTTGCCGATGTGACGACGCTGGAGGATGCCAAGCTCAAGGGCAAGCACATCGGCATCGTGGCGGGCACGCCGCCGGCAACCAATATGGCGCTGGCCGGGCTGATGCCGACCGCAAAGCCCTATCCGCTGATGATCGACACCCGCGTCGATTCCTCGGCAGAGGCGATGATCAACGATCTGAAGTCCGGCGAGATCGATGCCGGCGTGCTGTGGGGGCCGATGGCCGGCTACTATGCCAAGCAGGCGAGCCCGCAACTGCATGTCACGCCGCTGGTGAAGGAGACCAGCGGGCCGAAGCTGATCTATCGCATCGCCATGGGTGTCCGTGGCGCGGACCAGAACTGGCGCCGTCAGCTCAACAAGCTGATCCAGGAGAACCAAGGGGAGATCAACAAGATCCTGCTGGACTTCGGGGTGCCGCTGCTGGACGAGAGCAATCATCTGATCACCGCCGAGGCTGCGGCGAAGCCATGATCGGTCGGCTCAGCGCTGCGGCATTGGCAGGCGTGCTGCTGATCGCCGTGGCGGTGCGGGCCGATGATCTCGTGCCGGAGCCGGACAGCTATCGCACCGAGAACTATCGCGCGCCGGTGCCGACGACCCTGAGCGGAGCGCGCGTGCTGTCGACGCGGGAGACTGAGGCGATCTGGCGCGCGAAGTCCGCCGTCTTCGTCGATGTGTTGCCGCGGCCGCCCAAGCCGAAGAACCTGCCGGCCGGCACGGTGTGGCGCGAGCAGCCGCGCCTGGACATTCCCGGCAGCATCTGGCTGCCCGACACCGGCTACGGGGTGCTGGCGCCCCAGACCGAGGACTATCTGAAGCGCGGCCTTGCCCGCGCTTCCGAGGGCGATTTGAGTCGTCTGCTCGTGTTCTACTGCCTTGAGGACTGCTGGATGTCGTGGAATGCCGCCAAGCGCGCGCTGACCTATGGCTACCGCAACGTCGCGTGGTATCCGGACGGGACCGACGCCTGGAGCCGCGCCGACCTGCCGCTGCAGCAGACGCAGCCCGAGCCGCGGCCTGAGGAGTGAGCGGAGAGGGCGGCGGTAGCGCATCAAATCAGCTACTCCATGTCCTGCTGAATCTCGCGCGCCAGGGCGAACAGGCGCTGGTCGATCGCGGTCGGGACCTCGCAGACGAACTTCATCACGCGACGCCGGTCCTCGAAGATGCGCGTCTCCCAGTTCAACCGGTTGGTCATCTCCTCGACCTTGGCCTGATCCGGGTTGGGGCCGCTGTGCATCTCCTGCAGCGCGATGGTGTCGCCGCGCACCTTGTCGACGGCCTCGCGCTGCTTGCGCATGACGCGCTCCAGGCCGTTCATCACCGATGTCCGCTGCGTGTTCAGCGTGTCGAACAGCCCGGCGAACAGCAGCTTGCCCTTGCGTATCTTCTCCTCGGCCGTACCGGTGAGGAAATCGGCGACGTCCTTCTGGGCCTGCTCCAGCGGGATACGGCGCGCGGCAAGCTTGGCGACGAGCTCGGCCACCTTCGCATCGTCCTTCCAGCTCGCGCCGACATCGTCGATCGGCGGGCCGGACCACACGGCGGCGATCGAGATCTCCGGCACCTTGGCCTGCGGGCAGGGCCAATCCGGATAGCGCGGATCGGCGGCCTGCGCAGCACCTGCCGACGCAGCGATGGCGACGGCCGCCAGTGTCGTTCTGAACCTCATGCCTCGCCTCCGGGACCGCGCCTGACAAACCCCCGCGACGGATCGTAGGCCAGGATCGCGCCGATCATGAAGACGGCGGTGCAGCCGCCGACCACCGCGAGCGAAACCCAGTTCAGCTTGCCATATAGCGCGAAGCGGATGAGCTCGACCGCGTGGGTGAAGGGATTGGCTTCGCAGAGATAAGCCAGCCAGGGACTGCCTTCCTCGACCCGCCAGAGCGGGTAGAGCGCCGATGAGGCGAAGAACATCGGGAAGATCACGAAGTTCATGACGCCGGCGAAATTCTCGAGCTGCTTGATGCCGGAGGAAATCAGCATGCCCAGCGCGCCGAGCATCAGGCCGGACAGGATCAGCGCCGGCAGCACCGTCAGATAGCCCATCGGCGGCGGGGTGATGTCCCAGAACCAGGCGATGGCGAGAAACGCATAGACCTGCAGCACCGAGACGGCGGTGCCGGCGAGCAGCTTGCAGAACAGCAGATAGCCGCGCGGCAGCGGGCTCACCAGCAAGGTGCGCATGTTGCCCATCTCGCGGTCGTAGACCATCGACAGCGACGACTGCATACCGTTGAACAACTGGATCATCGCCATCAGGCCGGGCGCGATATAGACCTCGTAGGGGATATAGGTCTCGTAGGGCGGGATGATCGAGATGCCCAGCACCTGGCGGAAGCCGGCGGCGAAGATGAACAGCCAGACCAGCGGCCGTACCAGCGCCGAGACGAAGCGCTCGCGCTGATGCAGGAAGCGCAGGCCCTCGCGCCAGACGATGCCGGTGAGGCAGGTGATGTATTCGCCGGCCGAAAAGCCGCTGCGTGTGGGTGTGGGCGCGTGCACGGTGGTGACGGTCATGGCTCGGAGCTCCGCGCCGGACTGGCCTGGGTCGTCAGCCGCGCGAACGCGGCGTTGACGTCGGTCGCACCGGCCTCGGCGATGACCTGCGGGACGGGCCCGCGCGCCAGCACGCGGCCCTGATGCAGCACGACGAGATCGTCGGTCGCCGCGATCTCGTCGAACAGATGCGTCGCCCAGAGCACGCCGATGCCCTGCTCGGCGACGAGCTGACGGACGTGACCGACGATGTCGGCGCGGGCCTTGACGTCGAGGCCGACGGTGGCCTCGTCGAGCAGCAAGAGGCGCGGCCGGTGCAGCAGGGCGCGAGCAATCTCCAGCCGGCGCATCTGGCCGCCGGAGAGGTCGCGCACCTTGCTGCCGGCGCGGTCGGCGAGGCCGATGCGCGCCAGCAGCTCCTCGCTGCGCGCGCGGGCCTCGCGGCGCGAGATGCCGTGCAGCGCGGCGTGGTAGAGCAGGTTCTGCGTCAGCGACAGATCGAGGTCGAGCGTGCGCGGCTGGAACACAACGCCGAGCAGCCGCAGCGCCTCGCCCGGCGTGCGGCCGATGTCATGGCCGAAAATGCCGATCTGGCCCGTCTGCACCGCGAACAGTCGGGTGATGAGCGAGAACAGCGTGCTCTTGCCGGCGCCGTTGAGACCGAGCAGGGCGGTGAAGCTCGCAGGCTGGACGGCGAAGCTGACGTCGTTGAGCGCCTTGCGTGCGCCGTAGGAATGGCTGACGCCGGCGACCGACAGCGCCGGCACCTGGTCGGAGGCCGGCTGCGGGGTGGCGCCTGTGGCGTCGAGAGCGGGTGCGTTCTGCGTCGTCATGGCTGTGCAATCGTGATGCCCCAGGGCAGCTCGCCGACCTGGATGGTCTTGATCACCTTCTGCGCGGCGACGTCGATCACCGAGACATCGTTGGAGACGCCGTTGGTGACCAGAAGATATTTCTCATCCGGCGTGAACTCCATGTGCCAGACGCGCTGGCCGACCAGGAGATATTTCTTCACCTCGTGGGTGGTGCCGTCGACGATGGCGACGCGATTGGCGGGGCCGAGCGCGACGAAGCCGGTCTTGCCGTCCTTGGTCAGGGCGATTCCGACCGGCTGGATCGCCTCGCTGCGCAGGCCGGGCACGGCGAACTTGATCTTGCCGGTGACCTCGCGCTTGGCGGGGTCGATGATCGAGACGGTGCCGCCAATCTCGGCCGAGACCCACAGCTCCGAGCCGTCGCTCTTGAACTCGGCAAAGCGCGGCCGCGCATCGACCAGCACGTTGGCGACGATCTTGCGGGTCGCCGTGTCGATGAAATGCGCCATGTTGGTGGTTTCGGAAGTGCAGATCAGGATCTTGCCGTCCGGGCTGAGCATCATGCCCTCGGGCTCGACGCCGACCTGGACGTCGCCGATGCGGACGCGCTTCTCGAGGTCGAGCACCGTGACCGTGTTGTCGTTCTCGTTGGCGACATAGAGCGTCTTGCCGGCGGCGTCCTGCGCGAACAGCTCGGGATCGGGGCCGGAGGGCAGGGTATCCACCACCTCCATCTTCTTGGCGTCGATCACCTGGATGGTGTCGTCATCGCCGACCGCCACCATCACGAACTTGCCGTCGCGGGTGAACGCGATCCCGCGCGGCCGCTGGCCGACCTTGATGGTCTTGGTCACGGTCCAGGTGTCGGTGTCGATCACGGAGACCGTGTTGCCCTTCTCGTTGGAGACGAAGGCGACGTAGGCGGAGGCGGGGGCGACGGAGGCCAGCGACAGCGCGGCGGCGAGCAGGCCGGCTGCCAGGGCCGGGCGCTTTGGAAGCTGATCGCGCCATTTCCTCCTTCGCCCCTTTGCCCAATGGACTCGATTTGTCGCGGCGCAGACGGTGCGCTCCCTCTCCCCGTTCTTCGCGGGGAGAGGGTTGGGGTGAGGGGCTCTCTCCACGAGCACGGTGCTTGGAGAGTCCCCCTCACCCAGATTGCATCTGCGATGCAATCCGGCCTCTCCCCGCACGCGGGGAGAGACTGGCGCCGTCTGTGTCGGACTAAACACTTTCATCAACATCATCCAATCCGACATCATTGCAGCTTGCACTTGGTTTCAGGGCGGTCGACGCCGAGCGTGTCGAGTTCGGAGACCTGGTGCAGAAAGCCCTCCTGCGGCGAGACCGAGACGATCATGCGGCCGTCGGCCAGAAGGATCGGCTGGCGCAATTGCAGGTTCCAGTCGCGCAGGGAGAGGCGGGTGCCCTTGAAGGCGGCGATGGTGAAGTTCGGGCCCTTGAGGTAGTCGGTCATCGTCTTGGCGTCGCCGGAGTTGGTGCGCGAGGCGGCCTCGCCGACCAAGCGCACGGCCATCCAGGCCTGCATGTCCAAGGCGTCCATGCGGCGCGAGGCGAGCTTCATGAAGCGGTTCTGCAACTGCGTCGCCCCCCACTGGTCCTGCGCCGGATCCCAACTCGTCGGCCGCAGGCCGGCGGAGCCCGCGACGGGGCGCGGATCCCAGGTGCGGTAGGGCAGATAGTTGGCGAACACCTCGCTCTCGTCGGCGGTGACCAGCACGTCATAGGCCGGCGCCTTCTGCGTGAACACCGGCATCTGGCGCTGGATCAAGGTCACGCCGCTGTCGGTGCGGCGCGCGCCGCCGGTGTCCTCGAAGGTCCGCTCCTCGACGATCTTGACGCCGAAGCGGGTGGCGGCGCGGCGCAGCGCGTCGGCGAACAGTCTGTCGTTGTCGTGCGAGCCGGTGACGAGCAGCCAGCGCTTCCACTGCTTCCAGACCAGATATTGCGCCAGGCCGTCGGCGAGCATCGAGCGCGTCGGTGCGACATGGATGACGTTGGCGCGGCAGTCCTGCTCACGCAGGCGGTCGTCGGTGGCGCCGACATTGAGCAGGGTGACGCCGCGGCCCCGCAACGCATCTGCGACCTTCAGCACCGCATCCGCCGGCAGGTCCACGAGGACGAATCCCGTCTTGCCGGCGAGCTCATTGGCGGCCTGCGCGGCGTCCTCGTCATCCTTGACGCGGCGGTCGATCAAAGTGAAGCGCTGGTTGAGGAACTTGCCGGTGGTGTTGTTGTCCTCGATCGCGAGCCTCGCGCCGGCCACGCCATCATCGGCCGCAGGCTGGTCGAGCGGCGACAAGGTCTGCGGCACGCTCGCGCGGCCGAGATAGCCGATCGCGATGTCGACCGGATCCGCCGCGCTGGCGGCGGTTGCGGCGGCGATGAGGCCGATCGCGCCCATCAGAGATCGGGCCAGAACTCCCAGGACCACACGTCCTCCCATTGTTCCCTCGTCCTTGTCCGGCGAGGTTTCGTCTTGCAAGATGAACGAATTGGCCTAGCTTTCAACCCCACTTTTGGCCGCTGTCGCGTCATTTCGGATCACGACCTTGAAACCTGCCGTTCTCCCCGCGTTCCTGATCCTGATGTCTGCGACATCAGTGCATGCCGAGCCGACCAAGGTGGCGGTGTTCGACTTCGAGCTGATCGACACCAGCCTGCAGGGCGAGGTGCAGGGCCCGCGCCAGGACGAGCAGAACAGGCTGGCGCATGCGGCCGAGCAACTGCGCGCGGCGCTGCAGGACTCCGGACGTTTTCGCGTGCTCGACATCGCTCCTGTCAACGATGCGGCGCACCACAGCAATCTGCAGGCTTGCGGCGGCTGCGACGTCAAGCTCGCGGGCGACATCGGCGCCGATCTCGCCATCACCGGGACGGTGCAGAAGGTCTCCAATCTCATCCTCAACATGAACATCTATCTGCGCGACGTTCACACCGGCAAGCCGGTCGCGGCGATGACTGCGGATATGCGCGGCAACACCGACGAATCCTGGACGCGCACCATGGCTTGGCTCGTCCGCAACCGCCTGCTGGCGCCGAACTACGGCGCGCCGCAGGCGCAGTAGCTGACGAGATATGACGGTGCATTCTCGCGGCGAATGACGCCCGAGCTTTGCGTGCCGGTCGCCCCTTGGAAAACAAGAGGCGCAGGGAAGGCCGGGAGCCTGCCGCCCCCATGGCCCGCCTGCGACAAGAAATGCAGGCGGCAGGTACCACAGGTTCGGCTGGGACATCCCGGCCCTCCCTGCGCGGATGGTCTTAACGGTTGCTTCGCGTTCTCCCCGGTGCGCCGGGCTTTCTGGTCACCGTGCGCGACGACGCGCTGTGAGCGCGCCGCCGCGGAGGCATCGGCATCGGGATGCCAGGACCACGCGACTTGGCCGTACGCCGTGACGCGTTCGTCCGCACGCTCTCACGGGGCATGTGATGCCCTGAGCATGCTGCGCGCCGCCGGCGTCCACCGCATCCCACCTCCACGTTCGTGACGACCGCGATACGCCCTCTCGACGAGGCGGGATGGCGCTAGACAATCACGATTTCCGGAAAAACGAAAGTGAAATTTTTGTCGCCGCCGGGCTGGACACTGGGATCGCCTTGTGGCGCCGAGCGAAATCCCCGTCGTCGCGCACGTGGAATCCGGGCACCGGGCACGACAAGATCGCCTCGACGGGCGCGTCATCGCACCCGTCGGGCAAATCACGTCCGCGGCTGATATCAGCGTGCGAGCCGCGCCGCGTGCCAGCGCAGATGATCGGCCATATAGGTCGAGATGAAGTAGTAGCTGTGGTCGTAGCCCTCCTGCTTGCGCAGCAGCAGCGGGATGTGGGCCTTGTCGCAGGCCGCCTTGAGCAGCTCCGGGCGCAACTGCTGCGTCAGGAACTGATCGGCGGTGCCGACATCGACCAGCAGGTCGGAGACGCGCGCGCCGTCCTCGATCAGCGCCACCGCGTCGTGCTTGCGCCACGCCGCCTTGTCGGCGCCGAGATAGCCGCCCAAGGCCTTCTCGCCCCACGGCACCTGCGAGGGCGCGACGATCGGCGAGAACGCGCTGGCCGCGCGGTAGCGGTCCGGGTTGCGCAGCGCCACCGTGAGCGCGCCATGGCCGCCCATCGAGTGGCCCATCACCGACTGGCGGCGCGGATCGACCGGGAAGTTCGCCGCGACCACGCTCGGCAGCTCCTCGGTGATGTAGCTCCACATCCGGTAGTTCTTCGCGAACGGCGCCTCGGTCGCGTCGACATAGAAGCCGGCGCCGAGACCGAAATCATAGGCATTGTTGGGATCGCCCGGCACGCCGTCGCCGCGCGGCGAGGTGTCGGGCGCCACGAAGACCAGGCCGAGCTCGGCGCAGGCGGCACGAAACTCGCCCTTCTCGGTGACGTTGGCGTGGGTGCAGGTCAGGCCGGAGAGATACCAGACGACCGGCAGCTTCGCGCCGTCGGCATGCGGCGGCACGAACACCGAGAACGTCATCTCGGTCTTGGTCTCCTGGCTGGCGTGGCGGTAGACGCCCTGGACGCCGCCATGGGACTTGTTCTGGGAGACGGTCGTGAGGGTCATGGGATCACCTGTTCGGCAATGATGTCGGGCCGCTGGCGCGCGTGCCGCCAACGCGTGTCAGGCTGCGTCGTTCAATCGGGACGAGTCAAGCGACGCCGTTCTCGATCGCCAAACGCACCAACTCGCCGGATGTTCGCACGCCGAGCTTCTGGCGGATGATCGAGGAGGTGTTGGCGACGGTCTTGTAGGACGAGTGGATCAGCCAGGCAATCTCCGACAGGCTCTTGCCGGCGCTGAGCAGGCGAAGGATCTCGAGCTCCCGCGAGGTCAGTTTCGCCAGCGGGCTCTGCGCGACCGCGGCGCCCGCGAAGGCGATGCTGCGCGCGATCGCAGGCGGCAGATAGCTGCCGCCGCGGGCGACCTCGCGGATCGCCTCGGCGAGATCGTTCGGATCGCCGCTCTTCGAGACGTAGCCCTTGGCGCCGATGTCGATGGCGCGCGCGGCGAACACCGGATCGTCGTTCATGCTGAACATGATCAACCGGGCATTGGCATCGTGGGCGAGGATGCGCCGCGCGAGCTCGAAGCCGGAGACGGTCGGCAGGTTGATGTCGACGACGCAGACGTCCGGCCGGCGCGCGATGAAGCTGGCTTCGCCGCTCTCGGCATCGGCGGCTTCGAGCAGCTCGAGGTCCGGATCGGTCGAGAGCAGGGCCCGGCAGCCTGATGCCACAATGGGATGGTCATCGACGATCAGTACGCGCATGGCCTTGGGGTCCCGGACTTCCAACTCGCGTCATTGTTGCGATGCATCATGGATGCATGCTGCGCGATATTGCATGATGTTGCAATTAGATCGCCGGCGGATTTGTCTGTCAATGTGAGTGCGTATGAAACACGGTGGCCGTGAGGCGGAGAGAATGTGGCAGAATTGGTCGTTGCGGACCCGCATCAACGTGCTGCTGGCGCTGCTGCTGACGCTGGGCCTCGCCATCAACATCGGCCGTCTCGTGCTGGAGGCGGCGCCGCGCGTGCTGGCGGAGGACCAGAGCGTCATCCGCCTGACGCGGGCCTTCGTCGAGACCATCATGGACGAGGTCAACGACGCGCCGGATCCGAGCGCGCGCCTCGATCGGATCGTCGGCGATCTCCGACAGCTTCGTCACGTCAGCGTGAGGCGGCAGGGCATGCCGGCGCAGACGCCGCCCTCTCCGGGCGTCGGCCGCGCGGCGCCGGCATGGTTCATCGCACTGGTGCATCCCGACAAGACCTCGGTGAGCATGCCGGTCATCGTCGCGGGGCGGAGCGAAACGCTGGTGATCACGTCGCACCCCGACGACGAGATCGCGGAGATCTGGGACGGCATCGTCACCCAGCTCGTCGTCGGCTCGCTGGTCGGGCTGGCGTTGTTTGCGATCACCATGCTCGTGGTGGGTCGCGCGCTGGCGCCGCTTTCGGATCTGTCGGACGCGATGAGCCAGATCGAGGCCGGCGCCTACGATACCCGCGTCAAGCCGGGCGGCGCGCCCGAGCTCGCGGCGCTCTGCGCCAAGCTCAACCATCTCGCCGGCGCGCTCGGTGAGGCGGTGGAGGAGAAGCGTCGCCTGGCCGAGCGCACGGTGTCGCTGCAGGACCACGAGCGCAAGGAGATCGCGCGCGAGCTGCACGACGAGTTCGGGCCGCATCTGTTCGCGCTGCGCGCCCATGCCAGCGCGCTGATGCGCTTGCCGGACGCTGCGACGCTCGACGTCGCGGCGATGCGCCGGCACGGCCAGGCGATCCTCGACCAGGTCAACGCCGTGCAGCAGTTCAACCGCCGCATCCTCGAGCGGCTGCGGCCCGTCGGTCTCGCCGAGCTGGGCCTGCGCGAAGCGCTCGGCGCATTGGTGCGGCTGTGGCGGGAGTCGCGGCCCGAGGTCGCGATCGAGACCAAGTTCACCGAAACGGTCGCGCGCAGCAATGAGACGGCGGAGCTGACGATCTACCGGGTGGTGCAGGAAGCGCTGACCAACGTGTTCCGCCACGCCGAGGCCACCACGGTCGACGTCACCATCGAGCCGCTGCAGCAGACCACGGCCGGTCATCGCCGCAGCTACACGCGGGTGCGCGTCCGCGACGACGGCCGCGGGTTCAGCCCGGAGCACAAGCTCGGATTCGGCCTCACCGGCATGCGCGAGCGGCTGCTGGCGCTCGGCGGCACGCTGACGGTGGCTTCTACCGGCACGGGCGTCACGATCGAGGCCATGGTGCCGGCGGACGCAGCGTGAGCCGTGGGCTAGGAACCAACGAACGGACGGCGCATTCAACGAGCTACTTGCGATGGGCGTGAGCCGCAATCCGGAGCACGCGCCGGCAGCTCGCGGTGATCGGATGTCCAGAACCTTGCCTGTGCTGAGCGGCGCAGCCTTGCTGGCCGCGCTGTCGTTCCACAATGCCGTCGCGCGTGACGACGGCCGCTACGCCAACTCGCCGCTCAAGGGCTGGTTCGACAGCCTCAGAAGCGGTCGCGGCCCGTGCTGTTCGGACGCCGACGGCTTCGCGGTGTCCGATCCGGATTGGGACCTCGAAGGCACGCATTACCGGGTGCGGCTCGACGGTCAATGGATCGTCGTGCCGGACGATGCCGTCATCACGGAGCCCAACCGTGCCGGGCGCACCATGGTGTGGCCGATCAAGGGATCGCTCGGCACTTCCATCCGCTGCTTCATGCCGGGCAATCTGAGCTGAAGAGGCGGTGCGCCGCGTTCTCTCGCCGCGCCGCTGCGGCGGATCGCCCGTGCGCGCCGTGCCTTGGAACTTCGTCTCGTTCGGATGATTGCCACGCAAGGTCACGCCGCCGACGCAGCCTCATGCGAGGGAGAACCATGGACCGGACCAGCGACACTGAACTTCAGGAGAGGATTCGCAGGCGCGCTCACCAGCTCTGGGAGCAGGCCGGCCGGCCTGACGGCCGCGAGGATGAGTTCTGGTATCAGGCCGAGCGTGAGATCGGCGAGATGAGCGAG
The DNA here is from genome assembly GCF_051168395.1 of Bradyrhizobium sp. HKCCYLRH1030. NCBI lineage: Bacteria > Pseudomonadati > Pseudomonadota > Alphaproteobacteria > Hyphomicrobiales > Nitrobacteraceae > Bradyrhizobium > Bradyrhizobium sp. HKCCYLRH1030. The sequence goes on from NZ_JBNPUY010000005.1 coordinate 560,041, forward strand.
CTTCACGACGAGGCGACGGCGCCGCCGCCGACGATCCTGCCGGGGTGAGTGCGAGCAGAAAAAAGGACGAACTGATGAGCAAGGAAACGCCGAAGGACGATCCGCGCCAGGAAAGCGACTGGGGCTCGATGAAGCAGACCGACAAGCCCTGGGCCGAGAAGCCCGAGAAGGAGCAGCGCTCGGAAGCGGCGAAGGACCTCGAGAAGTGGGGCGAGAGCAAAACGCATTGAGGTGGGCGGAGGTGGCCGCTCTCGCGCGATCGATGAACTCCGGCAGTGTCGAGGAAGGCCTCGTTCAACCCGGCCGTCGTTGCGAGCCGCAGCGCTGCCTCTCTCTGCCCTTCAAGGGAAGGAGGGAGGGGCCGGCCGCAGCCGGGACCATGGTCCGTATCGCCTCAGCAAGGATGAGATGAACAACGCCGAGATGAAGGCGTCTCTCCGTTGACGGGGACCCGTGCCGTCACGCGGTGTGACCCGGATCGACATCATCCGGCGTCTTCTTGTCGCGCTGCGGCGTCATCTTCGCCGGATCCTTCGCGCCCGGCACGCCGCGCGGGCCGAGCTGATCGCGCTGGATGTCGTCCTCTGAGCGGTCGGGCTCGCGTCCGTTGATGGGGAGGTCTTTTGCCATCGCCTGATCCTCTCGCTGTTCGCATCAGGGCAATGCGCGCGGTGTGCTCACGTTCCGCGCGATCCGCGCGCCGCGGCGGCAGGAACGCCGCCCCGGCGGACGACGGTCGCCGTCACCGGCGGCAAGCCGTTCATCTGAGGACCAGTGCACGTCGTCTGCTGTCGCATTTGTCCGATATCCGACAAGTCCGTGCGTCGGCACGTCATACGCATGCCGGTGCTACGCGGCGGACATCATCGCGCACGGCGCGGGCTCGGCCTGCACCGGCCACACCGCCGCAGCGGCCGTATCACCCTGCCGCTCGTCGAGGATCCGCTTCACCGAGCGCGAGCAGAGGCCGCATTGGACCGTGCAGCCGAGACAATCATACACTTGCGCCGGCGAGCCGAAGACGATGTCGGCCGCCGTGACGATGTCGCGAATGGCCGTGTCGCTGATGACGTTGCAGGAACAGATGATCATGGCTGTTGCTCGCTCCTGCAAACGATAAGCAACCGGGATGCCAAGGTCGGCGCGCACGGCGCGGGCTAGTCAGAATCGTTCGAAGCGACCTGATGCGCGGGCACGCTCGTGCTCGTCCCGATGCGGTTCGCGGCGTGCAGCCGTATTGCGGCCAACGTCGCCTGGGCGAGCGCCTGTCCCTGCGCATCGATCCCGGTCCACTGCGCATGACGGCCGCGTGGATCGACCTCGGCGAGCGCGATGCCGGCCGGCACGTCGCTGCCGTCGCGGACGATGCCGCGCAGGATGCCGTCATAGGGCGCCGTGACCGGTGCGCCGGAGAGATGGCCGATCACGAAGCCCTTGTAGATGCGCGTGCCGATCTCGATCGGGGTATGCCATCGGCCCTCATGCGGCGAATGCACCAGGCGCTCGACACCGACGAGCGCGCCGACGTCATCCGTTGCCAGCGTCCAGCCCTCGCGCACGATCTGGCCGAGCCGGCCCGGCCGAGTCTCGATTACGATATCGCAATTGGCTGATGGCGAGAAGCCCGGACCGATGCCGATCGAGAGCCGCGTCATGCCGCGCAAATTCGGGGTCACCGCGCGCCTCTGCATCCGCGCGTCGATCAGGACGTCGATGGTACGGACCGGCAGGAGATCGAGCAACCCGAGTGGAGTGACAAGGACGTGCCGGGGATTGCCGAGCGCCTTGAACACCTCCATCGTGCTCTCGATGCGCTCGCCCGTCACGTTCTCGATGCGGACCGTGTCGCCGAACAGGGCGTCGTGAAACGCCATCTTACGGCGCATGACCGGCGGATTGGGATCATGCGACAGCACCACGCAGAAGCCCGCACGATGCAGATGCACGCCGATCGCCGACGCGACATCGTTGGTCCCGAGGACCACGGCGAAGCGCACTGCATTCGTCCCCATGTCCTGGTCCATACGGTGTTGGCGTCTCGTGGCTGTCGGTCGTGCGACTGACAAGCGGTCTTCCAGTTCGAATGATCAGATCCGTCGAGCAAGAGTTGGACCATCAGGCATCGTTCTGAAAACGATCGCTCTGTGAAGGTCCTGCAAAGGACGCGGCACAAAAGCCGACGCTGGATGTGTCCAGAACCCGCCAATCTGTCGCGAACCCGACAGGAAAAGCTGCTTTGCCCGCCGTTTTCGCTGGCCCGGAATCTGCACAACCGGCGCATGGCGATACCCCTGGTATTTCCGATCGTTACGGAGCCTGCGCCCAGATCACGTCTGCGGCAAAGGCAGCAGCCGAAGCTTGGCAGCCGGCGTCCTGGTGGCGTTGCGGCGCAGGATCAGGACGGATGAGGTGAGCCTCGATCTCGACCAGGACGTCCGCGATCCCGCCATGGAGGCGGCTCAGACCATCACGGCGTGCCCGTTCCATCGAGACGTGGCGGCCGCCGAGCGGCCCGCGCGCGCCGAGCAGAAAACGCTCGTGCTGACCGGCGGCTCGCGCGGCATCGGTCATGCGACCGCAAAGCTGTTCTCCGACGCCGGCTGGCGCATCATCACCTGCTCGCGCCAGCCGTTCGACGGCGGCCGCTGTCCGTGGGACGCCGGTCCCGACAATCACGTCCAGGTCGATCTCAGCGATCGCAAGGCGATCCCGCGTGCGATTGCCGACATCAAGCAGCGGCTCGACGGCGCGCCGCTGCATGCCTTGATCAACAATGCGGCGATCTCGCCGAAGGCCGAGGACGGTGGCCGGCTGGATTCGCTCGCGACCTCGGTCGAGACCTGGATGACCGTCTTTCACGTCAACTTTCTCGGACCGATCCTGCTCGCGCGCGGGCTGTTCGAGGAGCTGAAGCGCGGGCAGGGCGCGGTCGTCAACGTGACGTCGATCGTCGGCACCCGCGTCCATCCGTTTGCGGGCACTGCCTATGCGACCTCGAAGGCGGCGCTCGCCTGCCTGACCCGCGAGATGGCGCACGATTTCGCGCCGCATGGCATCCGCGTCAACGCCATCGCCCCAGGCGAGATCAAGACCGAGATGGTGTCGCCGGAGACCGAGGCGCGGTTCTCGCCGCTGATTCCGATGCGCCGGATCGGCGCGCCGGAAGAGGTCGCCAAGGTGCTGTTCTTCCTGTGCTCGGATGCGGCGAGCTACGTGACCGGCGAGGAGATTCAGATCAATGGGGGGCAGCACCTCTAGGTTGATCACCGCCGCGCGCGGCCGACACGCGGATGTGAACGCGTCATGCCGTGGCTGGCCGCAAGGAGACGAGCGGCGGGCCGCAAGTGGAAAGTTGGTGTTCAGGTGTCGTCCGTTGCGATCCGGTCGCAAACAGGCCGGCGGATGCGCAGCTATCAGGTGTCGAGTAGACAACGCGAAATCGTCAGGCGCACCGTTTTGCCGCCCGTGCGGACGTGCAATGCACGCATCGCGACGGGTGTAAACTAATTTGTTAACATCATGAAAGCCTGCAGCTTTTCTGGCCTGTCCGTTGCACACTACTTCTGCGGCAATGCAGCAAAGTTAGGCACGACAATCATCTGCAGTTAAGGGAGGATGTTAGAACACCTACAATCACGGGCGGCTTCACCAAGGCGTTCGTGACGATCAGAGAAGCGACCATGGTCCAAACGGAAACACGTCAGGTCGAAGCTCAGGACGTCAGGTCCAACGCCGAGCCGATCCCGCTCAGCGAGATCGCGCTGACCGGAATTTTCGAAATCTCGAAAATCCTCGCCGCGCCGACGCGGCTGGAGATCACCCTCGCCAACGTCGTCAACCTGCTGCAGTCCTTCATGCAGATGCGCCACGGCGTGGTGTCGCTGCTCGCCGATGACGGCATTCCCGATCTCGCAGTCGGGGCCGGGTGGAGCGAAGGCAGCGATCAGCGCTATCGCGAACGTCTGCCGCAGAAGGCGATCGACCAGATCGTCGCCACCGCCGTGCCGCTGATCGCGGAGAACGTCGCCGATCATCCCGCCTTCAGCGCCGCCGACGCGGTCACGCTCGGCGCCTGCGCCGACACCCGCGTCTCCTTCCTCGGCGTTCCCATCCGCATCGACCAGCGCGTCGTCGGCACGCTGACGATCGACCGTGTCTGGGACGGCCGCGCCGTGTTCCGGCTCGATTCCGACGTCCGCTTTCTGACCATGGTCGCCAACCTGATCGGCCAGACCATCAAGCTTCATCGGGTCGTCGCGCGGGACCGCGAGCGGCTGATGGCGGAAAGCCACCGGCTGCAGAAGGAGCTGTCGGAGCTGAAGCCGGCGCCGAAGGATCGCAAGAAGGTGCTGGTCGACGGCATCGTCGGCGACAGCCCGGCGCTGCGCGCACTGTTGGAAAAGATCAACGTCGTCGCCAAGTCGAATGCGCCGGTGCTGTTGCGGGGCGAATCCGGCACCGGCAAGGAGCTGGTGGCGAAGGCGATCCATGAACTGTCCAATCGCGCGAAGCGGCCGTTCATCAAGATCAACTGCGCCGCATTGCCGGAGACGGTGCTGGAGTCGGAGCTGTTCGGCCACGAGAAGGGCGCCTTCACCGGTGCGATCAACGCGCGCAAAGGCCGCTTCGAGCTGGCCGACAAGGGCACCTTGTTCCTCGACGAGATCGGCGAGATCTCGCCGGCGTTCCAGGCCAAGCTCTTGCGGGTGTTGCAGGAGCAGGAGTTCGAGCGCGTCGGCGGCAACCAGACCATCAAGGTCGATGTCCGCATCGTCACCGCCACCAACCGCAACCTCGAGGAGGCGGTGTCGCGCAACGAGTTCCGCGCCGACCTCTACTACCGGATCAGCGTGGTGCCCATCAAACTGCCGCCGCTGCGCGAGCGTCGCAGCGACATTCCGCAGCTGGCGCGCGAGTTCCTGCGCCGCTTCAATTGCGAGAACGAGCGCGATCTGACGTTCGACGTCAGCGCGATCGAGGTGCTGATGCATTGCGGCTTCCCCGGCAACGTGCGCGAGCTGGAGAACTGCGTGCAACGGACCGCGACCATGGCGACGGGCTCGGCGATCGGTATGGACGACTTCGCCTGCAGCCGCAACGAGTGCATGTCGGCGATCCTGTGGAAGGGCAACACGGTGACCCCGCCGCCGCCGCGCGGCCAGCCGATCGTGCCGCTGCCGATCCTGCCGCGGACCTCGGCGCCGGTCGAGGCTCCCGTCGAGTTGCCGGCGATCGATGCCGATGACGGCGAGTATTCCGATAGTTCGGAGGGCGGCGCCGTGCCGGAGCGCGACCGAATCGTGCAGGCGATGGAGCGGTCCGGCTGGGTCCAGGCCAAGGCCGCCCGCCTGCTCGGCCTCACGCCGCGTCAGATCGGCTACGCGCTGAAGAAGCACAACATCGAGGTCAAGCGGTTCTGAGCGGCGCGGCTTGATGGGATCGAAGGGCGCGCAGTAGCGCGCCCTTCTTCGTTTGGACTTTGACGCTCCGGCGTTGCCCCAATCTCCTCCGTCATTCCGGGGCGACGCACGCGCGAAGCGCGACGAGCCGGAATCCATTTCGCCGCGCGATCTGCCGCACGGTGGATTCCGGGCTCGTGCTGCGCACGCCCCGGAATGACGGAGGAGCGACCTGGGTCACGACCGGCGTTCGCGCGCGAGGTGACATCGGACAATTGCGCAGTGAGACCTCGACTCCGACGACACGCTGCTCCCGCCCTGTCGCACTTGCGACATGCTGTCGGGAGAGCGACAGCTCGCCGCGACCTGCGACGTTTAGAATCCTCCTTAGAAATCAACCAAATGCTCTCTGGCACGGCGCTTGAAAGATATCGCGCGAATGACATCGCTCGATGTCGCACGGATCGCGGGGAGCTGCACATGGCCTACAAGATCATCGCCTCACAATGCACGGTCTGCGGGGCCTGCGAGTTCGAGTGCCCGAATGCGGCCATTCGGCTCAAGAACGACATGTACATCATCGATCCGAAGAAGTGCACGGAGTGCGAGGGCCACTTCGATGCGCCGCAATGCGCCGCCGTCTGTCCGGTGCCGGACACCTGCGTCCCCGCTTGACGCGGGCCGCGGCGGAAACATTGCAAGCGGAGTGAGAGATGGCAGCGGTTCAGGAGACCATTGATCGGGTCAAGGGCATCGACGTCGATCAATATCGCTACGGGTTCGAGACCGTCATCGAATCCGAGAAGGCTCCGAAGGGGCTGTCGGAAGACACCATCCGCTTCATCTCGGCCAAGAAGAACGAGCCGGCCTGGATGCTGGAATGGCGGCTGGAGGCGTATCGCCGCTGGCTGACCATGACGGAGCCGAGCTGGGCGCGTGTCGGATACCCGAAGATCGACTATCAGGATCTCTATTACTACGCGGCGCCGAAGCCGAAGAAGAAGGTGGCCTCGCTCGACGAGATCGACCCGGAGATCCTCAAGACCTACGAGAAGCTCGGCATTCCCCTGCGCGAGGTCGAGATCCTCGAAGGCGTCGAGCGCCCGGGTGGAGGCGCGGAAGCCGACGCCGATGGCGAGGCGGCCACGCCGCGCAGCAAGATCGCGGTCGATGCCGTGTTCGATTCGGTCTCGGTGGCGACGACCTTCAAGGAGGAGCTGAAGAAGGCCGGCGTGATCTTCATGCCAATCTCCGAGGCGCTGCGCGAGCATCCGGACCTGGTGCAGAAATATCTCGGAACGGTCGTGCCGACGACCGACAATTATTTCGCGACGCTCAACTCGGCGGTGTTCTCCGACGGTTCGTTCGTCTACATCCCGCCGGGCGTGCGCTGCCCGATGGAGCTGTCCACGTATTTCCGCATCAACGAGCGCAACACCGGCCAGTTCGAGCGCACGCTGATCATCGCCGACAAGGGTGCCTACGTCTCCTATCTCGAGGGCTGCACGGCACCCCAGCGCGACGAGAACCAGCTGCACGCCGCCGTGGTCGAGCTGGTCGCGCTGGATGATGCCGAGATCAAGTACTCGACGGTGCAGAACTGGTACCCTGGCAATTCGGAGGGCGTCGGCGGCATCTATAATTTCGTCACCAAGCGCGGCGACTGCCGCGGCACCAATTCCAAGATCTCCTGGACCCAGGTCGAGACGGGATCGGCGATCACGTGGAAATATCCGAGCTGCATCCTGCGCGGCGACAATTCCAGCGGCGAGTTCTACTCGATCGCGATCTCCAACGGCTTCCAGCAGGTCGACAGCGGCACCAAAATGATCCATCTCGGCAAGAACACGTCGAGCCGGATCATCTCCAAGGGCATCGCCGCCGGAAAGTCGCAGAACACCTATCGCGGCCTCGTCAGCGCTCATCGCAAGGCCTCTGGCGCCCGCAACTTCACCGCCTGCGATTCGCTGCTGATCGGCGACAAATGCGGCGCGCACACCGTGCCCTACATCGAGGCCAAGAACTCGTCGGCGGTGTTCGAGCACGAGGCGACGACGTCCAAGATCTCCGAGGACGTGCTGTTCTACTGCATCCAGCGCGGTCTGTCGCAGGAAGAGGCGGTTGGGCTCGTCGTCAACGGCTTCGTCAAGGACGTGCTGCAGCAGCTGCCGATGGAGTTCGCGGTCGAGGCGCAGAAGCTGATCTCGATCTCGCTCGAAGGTTCGGTTGGATGACGGCGTCGCGCGGCAACAACATCACAAGGAGTGTTCGATGACGGCCTTGCTCGAAATCAAGGGGCTCCATGCTGAGATCGCCGGCGGACGCAAGATCATCCAGGGCCTGGACCTGACCGTGAACAAGGGCGAGATCCACGCCATCATGGGGCCGAACGGCGCCGGCAAGTCGACGCTGTCCTACGTGCTCGCCGGCAAGCCCGGCTACGAGGTCACCGCCGGTGAGGTCTATCTCAACGGCGAGGACCTCTTGGCAATGGAGGCTGATGAGCGCGCCGCCAAGGGCGTGTTCCTGGCGTTCCAATATCCGCTGGAGATCCCGGGTGTCGCGACCTTGACGTTCCTGCGGGCCGCCTTCAACGCCCAGCGCAAGGCGCGCGGCGAGGAGGAGCTGTCGTCGCCGGATCTTATCAAGCGCGTGCGCGAGATCGCCAAGACGCTCAACATCAACGCCGACATGCTGAAGCGGCCGCTCAATGTCGGCTTCTCCGGCGGCGAGAAGAAGCGCAACGAGACCCTGCAGATGGCGCTGCTGCAGCCCTCGCTCTGCGTGCTCGACGAGACCGATTCCGGTCTCGACATCGACGCGCTGAAGGTCGTCGCCAGCGGTGTCAATGCGCTGCGCTCGGCCGAGCGGGGCATGATCGTCATCACCCACTATCAGCGGCTGCTCGACTACATCGTGCCCGACATCGTTCACGTCTTCGCGGCGGGCCGCATCGTCCGCACCGGGACCGCGGACCTCGCGCGCGAGCTTGAGGCGACCGGTTACGCCCAGTATCAGAGCGAAGCGGCGTAGGGCGGAGCACGAGCATGGGCGTCGCGATCCGCAAGACCAAGGCCGAGCTCGGGCTGGCCGATCTGTACCAGGGCGCCCGCCGTTATCTGCCGGGCGGCGAGGAGATCACGGCGGTGCGCGCCGCCGCTTTTGACCGCTTCAACGCGGTCGGCCTGCCGCATCGGCGCGTCGAGGCCTGGCGCTACACCGATCTGCGCACGCAGATGAAGGAGGCCAAGCGGCTGGCCTCGCTGCCCGATGACGCCGCCAAGACCAAGGCGCGCGAGGCGAGCGACCCGTTCGCGGGCACCGGCTTCCGCAAGCTGATGATCGTTGACGGTGCCTTCGTGCCCGAGCTGTCCGACCTCGCCGATCTCGAGCCCGGCCTCACCATCCAGCCGATGGCCGACGCGCTCGCGGCCGACAAGCCGCTGCTGTCGCAGCGGCTCGGTCCGGTCGTGCCGGACGACGATCCGGCGCTGGCGCTCAACACCGCGCTGGCTGCCAATGGCGTCGTGATCCTGGTGGCGCCGGGCACGGCGCTGAGCCGGCCAATCCACGTCGCGTTCGTCACGACGAACTGGGTCGCAACCTCGATGTACACGCGGTCGCTGGTCAATATCGGAACTGGGGCCAGCGCCACCATCGTCGAGTCGCATCAGGGGCCCGACGGCAGCGAATATCAGGTCAACACCGCGATGCAGCTCGTCGTCGGCGACGAGGCGCGGATCGACCATGTCAAGGTGACCCGGGAGGGCAACAGCGCGCTGCACATCTCCTCGCTGCTCGCCAATATCGGCGCGCGCGCGACCTTCAATCAGCTCGGCTTCGTCGCCGGTGGCAGCCTGGTGCGCAGCCAGCTGTTCGTGCACATCGCGGGCGAGGGAACCGTAGCCGACATCCGCGGCGGATCGCTGCTGTCCGGCGCCCAGCATGCCGACACGACCTTGGCGATCGAGCATGCCGCCGAGAACTGCCAGAGCCGCGAGACCTTCAAGGCTGTCGTCGGCGACACCGCGCGCGCGGTGTTCCAGGGCAAGATCACGGTCAGCCCCGGCGCGCAGAAGACCGACGCCAAGATGATGTCACGGGCGCTGCTGTTGTCCGACGAGGCCGAAGCCGACAGCAAGCCGGAGCTCGAAATCTTCGCCGACGATGTGCAATGCGGCCACGGCACCACGACCGGCGCGATCGATGACGAGCTGCTGTTCTATCTGATGGCGCGCGGCATTCCGCCGAAGGAAGCCAAGGCGCTGCTGATCCAGGCCTTCGTCGGCGAGATCATCGAGGGCGCTGCCAATGAGAGCGTGCGGGCGGCGCTGACGGAGGCGATGCTGGGCTGGCTCGGACAACGGGAGTAGGTGATGCATGCAGCGGTGCAGGGAAGCGGCTACGACGTTGGCCGCATCCGCGCGGATTTCCCGATCCTCGGCATGCAGGTCCACGGCAAGCCGCTGGTCTATCTCGACAACGCCGCGTCAGCGCAGAAGCCGCAGGCGGTGCTTGACCGGATGAACCAGGTCTACACGTCCGAATACGCCAACGTGCATCGCGGCCTGCATTATCTCGCGAACGCCGCCACCGAGGCCTACGAGGGCGCCCGCGCCAAGGTCGCGACGTTCCTCAATGCCGAAAGTCCGGAGCAGATCATCTTCACGCGCGGCGCCACCGAGGCGGTCAATCTGGTGGCGCAGACCTTCGGGCGCGAGCGGATCGGGCCGGGCGACGAGATCGTGCTGTCGATCATGGAGCACCACGCCAACATCATCCCCTGGCATTTCCTCCGGGAGCGCCAGGGCGCCGTGATCAAATGGGCTCCCGTCGACGGCGACGGCAACTTCCTGCTCGACGAGTTCGAGAAGCTGCTGACGCCGCGCACCAGGATGGTGGCGATGACGCAGATGTCGAACGTGCTCGGCACGGTGGTCCCGGTCAAGGAGGTCATCCGCATCGCGCATGACCGCGGCATTCCGGTGCTGATCGACGGCTCCCAGGCCGCCGTGCACATGGAGGTCGACGTCAGGGATCTCGACGCGGACTTCTACTGCATCACCGGGCACAAGATCTATGGCCCGACCGGCATCGGCGCGCTCTACGGCAAGCGTGAGCTGCTGGCGGCGATGCCGCCGTTCAACGGCGGCGGCGAGATGATCCGCGAGGTGTCGCGGGACCGGGTCACCTACGGCGATCCGCCGCACCGCTTCGAGGCGGGCACGCCGCCGATCGTGGAGGCCGCCGGGCTGGGCGCCGCGATCGACTACGTTGCCTCGATCGGCAAGCAGCGCATCGCGGCGCATGAGCATGATCTCGTCACCTACGCCACCGAGCAGCTGCGCGAAATCAACTCGCTGCGCATCATCGGCAACGCCGCCGACAAGGGCGCGATCGTCTCGTTCGAGATGCAGGGCGCCCACGCCCACGACTTCGCCACCGTCATCGACCGCTCCGGCGTCGCGGTCCGCGCCGGCACCCATTGCGCCATGCCGCTGCTGGAGCGTTTTGGCGTCACCGCAACCTGCCGCGCGTCGTTCGCGATGTACAACACGCGCGAAGAGGTGGATGTGCTGGTCCGTGCGCTGAAGAAGGCACAGGAGTTTTTCTCTTAAGAGCACTCGCTCCGTCCTGGCAGAGTTCCTACTGACTCGCATCTGGCGAGTTGGAATCGAGCATTCGCCAAGCTGGCGGTGCGCTCCCTCGCCCCGCTTGCGGGGAGAGGGTTGGGGTGAGGGGGACTCTCCACACGCACCAGACTCGCGGAGAGTCCCCCTCACCCGGATTGCATCTTCGATGCAATCCGGCCTCTCCCCGCACGCGGGGAGAGGCGAAGACTGAATGTGCCGCGCTATAGCGGCTTCATCAAAGCAACAAATCAAAACCTACGCCGCCGCAGCCATCGCCGCCTGCGCATCGGCCTTGATGCGGCTGACCATCGAGCGGAAGCCGTTGGAGCGCTGGGGCGTGAGATGCTCGCGCAGGCCCAGCTTCTCGAACAGGGCGATCGGATCGGCGGCGAGAACGTCCGGCGCGGTGCGGCCGGAGACCATCGCCAGGAGGATCGCGACCAGGCCACGCACGATGTGCGCGTCGCTGTCGCCGACGAAATGCAGCACGGGCGCGGCGGCGTCGTGCCGCACGGCGGTGGCGAGCCAGACCTGGCTGGTGCAGCCCTGCACCTTGTTGCCATCATTGCGGTCGGCGTCAGGCAGCGGCGGCAGGCCGCGGCCGAGCTCGATCACGTAGCGGTAGCGGTCGTCCCAGTCGTCGAGCAGCGCGAAATTCTCGACGATGTCCTCGATGTCCGGTATCCCCGGCGTCGCAGTCTGGGTCATCCTCAACATCATCCTCTCCTCGTCATCGGCCGATCTCCGTAGATGCGGGGCCAGCTATGCCGTCATGTCAGGCTCGCTGCCGCGCCGCGCCAGCACGGAATCGACCGCGTGCGTGACCCCGTCGAAGGTGATTGGCTTGGCGATGATGGCTTCCGCGCCCTGCCGCAGGCCGGCCAGCGCGAGCGGCGACCGGGGCGATCCCGCGACCACGATGATGCCGGCCTGATGCATCTTCCGGGCGAGCATGCCGACCGTCTCGGCGCCGTCGTCCTCCAGGATGCTCATCCCGATGAGGACGGCGTCGGGCGAGGTCCGTGCCGCCTTGGTCAAAGCGTCGGCGGTCTCCGCGAAGGTGAAGGTCTCGTGACGCTCACTGAGAATGTAGCCGAGCGCCGAGCGGATCACCTGATCGGCTTCAATGACAAAGACGCGCGCCTTGCTCGCCATCAAAAGTACTCCTGCTGGCCCGTTCGAAAGCGGGTTTGATCTGCATCAAGCAAACTCCGTACCGCCGCTCCTGACCGGCCCCCCGCGAGCGCTCCGCGGTGTTCTCTACGGAAGCGCCGCTCGGAGCCGCGGCGGCATGTGTCGTTTCGGACAGCACGGCGCGGGAGCGTCGGGTGGAAACCCCCGATGTCGGATTTGCAACAAGTCCATCCTAGCGCCGAGCTTGGCCGCATCTCTTTCAAAACATGGCCTTTTTAACGATTCCAAAGCTCTGGCACAGCCGTTGCAAAACTGGGCTCAGGCAATGGTTGAGGGCTGAGTGCACGCCGACGCTTCGGACGAGCGATGCTCTCCTTCCCAATAACCCGTCTGCCGGTTCTGGAGAGAGGACGCGGTCTCGCGATGCAAGGCGCATGCGGGACATTGGCAATCGGTTGATGGAGAGCAGAATGTCATCACTTCGACAAATCGCATTCTACGGCAAGGGCGGCATCGGCAAATCGACGACGTCGCAGAACACGCTCGCGGCGCTCGCCGAGATGGGTCATCGGATCCT
>NZ_JBNPUY010000006.1:0-494911 GCF_051168395.1 Bradyrhizobium sp. HKCCYLRH1030
GCTCCGCGTTGACCGTTTCTTTCGAATGCCCATCGCAACCTCCTCATCGAGTGTTGCGACGACCAATTGAATCCGCCCCCGGCATTCCCCGCGCGATGGTTTGACGGCTGCTTCGCGTTCTCCCCGGTGCTCCGGGCTTTCTGGCCACCGTTGCCCGCGCGGCGCGTGAGCGCCGGCACGGGCGTGACACCAGCGTCGGGGTGTCAGGACCACGCGACTTGACCGTGCGCATCGCTGCCGTTCGTCCGCGCGAGGTTCACTCGCGCGCAGCACCGACACGCCCACCGCATCCCGCACCCGACGTTCGTGACGACCGCGAAGCGCCCCTCGTGTGAGGCGGGACGGGAGAACGTATACACGAATTCTGAAAAAAAGAAAGAAGATTCTTTCGACGGGTGAGTGTCGGCGGAAGCGGGCGGGTATCACCCTCTTCGTGTCGCCGGTCGGACCTTCCGACAGCCGCGCGTAGAGCGGATTGCGGACTGAATTGCTCCGGTCACGCCGCGCAACGTGATCCTCGCCTCAGCCGACCACACACGGCACACTCGCAAACCCGCGAAACCGCACCCGGCCGCCGCGCACTGGCTCGCCCTCGAGCTGATAGTTCGGAAACCGCGCCAAGAGCCGCCCAATTGCCACGGCGCCCTCCAGCCTTGCGAGCGCCATCCCTGCGCATTGATGGGCGCCGGTGCCGAAGGCGAGGTGGCGGTTGGCGAGGCGGGTGATGTCGAAGCGTTCGGGATCGTCGAACTGGGCGGGATCGCGGTTGGCAGCGCCGATGCACAGCGTGACCGATGTTCCGGGCGCCAACGCGATGCCGCCAAGCTCGACGGCTTCCGTCGTCATCCGATTGCCGAGCTGGTTGGAGCTCTCGTAACGCAGGATCTCTTCGACCGCGGTGCGGATCAGGTTGGGGGCCTCGATCAGCCTCTCGCGCTCGGCCGGATGCTGGCCCAGCAGGACGAGGCCGTTGCCGATCAGATTGGTGGTGGTCTCGTGGCCGGCATTGAGCAGGAAGATGCAGTTGTGCAAGAGTTCCGTCTCGCTCAGCCGCTCGCCGTCGGCCTCGCCCCGGATCAGCCGGGTCAGCACGTCGCGCTCGGGATTGCCGGGGGCCGCGCGCCGCCGCGCGACCAGGTCTTTGAGATAGGTCAGCATGTCGCCGACCGCCTGGTTGCCACGGGCGAATTGCTCGGCCGACAGCACCGGCTCGAGCGCGCCGAGGATGGCGAGCGACCAGTCGCGCAAGGGGGCGCGCTCCTCGTGCGGCACGCCGAGCAGGTTGCCGATCACCTCGATCGGGATCGCCGCGGCGAAATCCTCGATCAGCTCGAAGCGGTCCTTGGCGGCGATCCGGTCCAGCAGTCCGTCGACCAGCGCGATCAGCGCCGGCTCCATCTCGGCGATCGCGCGCGGCGACAGCGCGCCCATGATCAGGCGGCGCACCCGGGTGTGCGCCGGAGGATCGTTGAAGACGAGGCTCGTCGTGTGATGCTCGTACAGCAGCGAGTTGCCGTATTTGGGCGCGAACTCGCGCTTCTTGTCCGACGAAAACGTCCTGGTTGCCTTGTAGGCGGTGACCAGATCGTCGTAGCGGGTGAGGAAATAGGAGCCGTTGCGCATGCGCTTGACCGGGGCGTGCCGGCGCAGCGCGCGATAGGTCGGGTAGGGATCGGCGTAGAACTCCGGCGTCAGGCTCTCGAGATCGAACTGGCTGGCGAGCGCTGCGTCGTCGGTCATGTCTGGTCCTCCCGGCCGATTCTTGTTTTTGTCCCGGCGACCGTCGCACGGCGAGCGGCGGAAGAAAATGTGCCCGCCGCGGTGGTCCCCGCGCGGCCTTGCGTCCACCGACGGAGTGGTGCCCCAGATCCGCCGCTTTGAGAGGTATAAAATTGCCTTTGGCGCCGGTGAAATCCCGCCTGCAATTTCAGGGACTTGGCCGCCGACCCTGCTGCGCCGCGGCATCTTTCTTGACACAGATCAAGTGAGTATTTACTCACGGCCGATGTCCACTTTGCGCATGACAAGCGATCTCCGCAGGCAGCTGATCCTCGGTGCAGCCAAGCGCTGCTTCGCGCGTCATGGCTATGCCGGCACCACGACCAAGAGCGTGGCCGCCGCGGCGGCGATCTCGGAAGCGCTGCTGTTCAAACATTTCCCCTCCAAGGCGGCGCTCTATGCGGAGATCCTCACCGAGGAGTGCGAGACCGATCCGGATTTCGAGGTGCTGCTCAGCCAGGAACCTTCGACCGCGACGCTGGTCATGCTGATGGCCGGGATGGTCCGGCATTTCCTCGGCATTGCCGACGGCCCCAATGAGGAAGAAGAGCAGCGGCTGCGGCTGATGGCGTCGAGCCATCTCGACGATGGCGAGTTCGCAAGGCTGCTGTATACGAAGATCGATGATCTGATCGGCGCCAAGTTCGTTAGCTCTCTGGACAGCGCCGTTGCTTCCGGTGACGCCGTGCGATTGGCGGCCGCGCCGCGCGATCTGTTCTGGTTCGCGCATCACACGGTCTTGATGGCGGCATTGACGCGGCTTCCATCCATTCCCTGTGTGCCGTATGGAACTGCGGCGAGCCTGGAGCGCCAGCTCAGCGAATTCATCCTGCGCGGCATCGGACTGACCGACGCCGCCATTGCGTGCTACCTCGATCACGAATTGTCGCAACCTCCGGCCCGGCCGGCGACGGCAGAAAGTGCATGACATGAACATTGCGACGGAACCCAAGCTCTCAGGAAAGCCGGTCGACGGCAAGCCGCGCAAGCGCACCCGCCCGGTGCTGTGGTTCATCGTGGTTGGCGGCCTGCTCGTGGCGCTGGTCGGCGGTCTCGTATGGTTCAACATGTTCCGCGACAAGATGATCGCGCAGTTCTTCGCCAACATGAAGCCGCCGCCGCTCAACGTCAGCGTCGCGACGGCGAGTTCGGAGACGGTGCCGAACTTGTTGACCGCAGTCGGCGATCTCGCCGCCGTGCATCAGGTCAACGTGACCTCGGACGTCAGCGGCCGCATCACCGACATCATGTTCACGCCGGGCTCCACGGTGAAGCAGGGCGCGCCGCTGGTGCAGCTCTATGACGCGCCCGATCAGGGCGATCTCGCCAACTACAAGGCCCAGGTGACTGTGGCGCAATTGTCGCTTGATCGCGCCAAGCAGCTGGCGTCGCGCCAGTTCGGGCCGCAGGCGACCGTCGACCAGGCCCAGGCCGCCTACGACCAGGCCCAGGCCGGCATCGCCAAGACCGAGGCGCTGATCGCGCAGAAGCTGGTGCGCGCGCCGTTCGACGGCGATCTCGGCGTCCGCAAGGTCGAGGTTGGCCAGTATCTCAGCGCCGGCACGCAGATCGTGTCGCTGACCGATCTGTCGGAGCTGTGGGTGAACTTCACCGTGACGGAGAAGGACAGCGGCCAGCTCAAGGTCGGCCAGACCGTCCGCATCGGCGTCGATGCCTATCCGGGCCGGACCTTCGAAGGCAAGATCACCACGATTGAGCCGCAGATCGCGACCGACACGCGCAACATCCGCGTGCAGGCGACGATCGCCAATCCGGAGCGCATCCTGAAGCCGGGCATGTTCGCCACCGCCACCGTGGTGCTGCCGGAGAAGCCGCCGGTGCTGACGGTGCCGGAGACCGCGGTCGACTACACGCTCTATGGCGACTCGGTGTTCGTCATCAACGAGAAGAAGACCGACGACGGCAAGACCGCGCTGACGGCCGACCGCATCTATGTGCAGACCGGCGACCGCATCAACGGCCGCGCGGTGATCCTCAAGGGCCTCAAGGAAGGCGATCGCGTCGTCGCCGTCGGCCAGCTCAAGATCCAGTCCGGCGCCGCGGTCGCGATCTCCACCGATCCGCTGCCGCCGGTCCCGGCGAAGCCGCCGCGCTACTGAGCGACCTCTGATCCAATGCTGGGCCGCCCTGAGGCGGCCCGCCCGGACCTCATCTGACTTCTGCTGACGGGATTGCCGCGATGCGTTTCACCGATATCTTCATCAAGCGCCCGGTGCTGTCGGTCGTGGTCAGCCTGCTCATTCTGCTGCTCGGCCTGCGCGCCGCCTTCGTGCTGCCGATCCGGCAATATCCGAAGCTGTCCAACACCGTCGTCAACGTGACGACGGTCTATCCCGGCGCCTCCGCCGATCTGATGCAGGGCTTCATCACCACGCCGCTGGAGCAGGCGGTCGCATCCGCCGAGGGCGTCGACTACATCACCTCGTCCTCGGTGCAGGGCACCAGCACGATCCAGGTGTTCATCAAGCTCAATTTCGATCCGAACCAGGCGCTCACCGAGGTGCTCGCCAAGGTGAACTCGGTCCGCTACCTCATTCCGAAGGAATCCAACGATCCCATCGTCACCAAGACGACGGGACAGACGACCTCGGTGATGTATCTCGGCTTCTCCAGCGAGGAGCTGTCGGGCTCGGCGATATCAGACTATCTGACGCGCGTGGTGCAGCCGGTGCTGTCGACCGTCGATGGTGTCGCCGCGGCGAACATCCTGGGCGGCCAGACCTTTGCGATGCGGATCTGGCTCAATCCGGAGAAGATGGCCGGCCGCAACGTGTCGCCGACCGATGTGGCGGCGGCCATCGCCGCCAACAACTTCCAGTCCGCGGCCGGCCAGGCCAAGGGCTATTTCATCGTCTCCAACGTCACGACCAACACCGGCCTGACCGACGTCAACCAGTTCAAGCGGATGATCGTCAAGGCCAAGGACGGCGGCTTCGTCCGCATGGAGGACATCGCCACCGTCGAGCTCGCCGCGCAGAGCACCGACGCCAGCGTCGCCTTCAACGGCGAGCGCGCGATCTTCATCGGCGTCGACGCGACGCCGCAGGGCAACCCGCTCAACATCGTCAAGGGCGTGCGCGCGCTGTTCCCGGACCTCGAGCGCAATTTGCCGCCGTCGATGAAGATGAAGGTGGCCTACGATTCCACCAAGTTCATCCAGTCGTCGATCGACGAGGTCGAGCACACGCTCGGCGAGGCCGTGCTGATCGTCATCGTCGTGATCTTCCTGTTCCTGGCGTCGCTGCGCTCGGTCATCATTCCCGTCGTAACCATCCCGCTGTCCTTGATCGGCGTCTGCACGATGATGCTGGCGTTCGGCTTTTCCATCAACCTGCTGACCCTGCTCGCCATGGTGCTGGCGATCGGCCTCGTCGTCGACGACGCCATCGTGGTGGTGGAGAACATCCATCGCCATCTGGAGGAGGGCAAAGCGCCCGTGCAGGCCGCATTGCAGGGCGCCCGCGAGATCGTCGGTCCCGTCGTCTCGATGACGATCACGCTGGCTGCGGTGTATGCCCCGATCGGCTTCCTCGGCGGTCTCACCGGCTCGCTGTTCCGCGAATTCGCGTTCACGCTCGCCGGCTCGGTCATCGTCTCCGGCGTCATCGCGCTGACCCTGTCGCCGATGATGTGCTCGGTGCTGCTGCGCAGCGCGGAGGAGGGCCGCTTCGCGCGGCTCGTCAACCGGGTGTTCGGCGCGATGACGCGCTGGTACGGCCGCCAGCTCGACCGCTCGCTCGACTACCGGCCGGTGACGGCGCTGTTCGCGCTGACGATCCTCGGCCTCGTCGGCTTCCTCTACATGCACACCTCGAAGGAGCTGGCGCCGGAGGAGGATCAGGGCATCGTGTTCTCGATCACCAAGGCACCGAAATACGCCAACATCGACTACATCAACTTCTACACCGACAAGGTCGACAAGGCGTTCCAGAAGTTCCCCGAGACCGACCTTCGCTTCGTTCTGAACGGCATCCTCGGCCCGCAGGGCGGCTTTGCCGGCATGCTGCTCAAGCCCTGGGACGAGCGCACGCGCTCCTCGATCAAGCTGAAGCCGCTGGTGCAGGCGGAGCTGTCCAAGATCGAGGGCATCAACGCCTTCGCCTTCAACCTGCCGGCGCTGCCGGGCGGCCCCGGCGGCCTGCCGGTGCAGATGGTGATCAGCTCGACCAGCGGCTTCCAGGCGGTCTATGAGCAGATGGCCAAGCTGAAGGACGCCGCCCGCAAGAGCGGCATGTTCATCGTCTCCGACAGCGACCTCGAGTTCAATCAGCCGGTGGTCAAGGTCTGGATCAATCGCAGCAAGGCGAGCGATCTCGGCATCACCATGCAGTCGATCGGCAACACGCTGGCCGTACTGCTCGGCGGCAACTACATCAACCGCTTCAACCTCGAGGGCCGCTCCTATCAGGTGATTCCGCAGGTGCCGCGCGACAAGCGGATCTCGCCGGAATCGCTGTCCGGCTACTATGTCGCGACCTCGGCCGGCCAGCAGGTGCCGCTGTCGACCGTCGTCAACATCGAGACCGCGACCGACCCGAACTCGCTGACGCATTTCAACCAGCTCAACTCGGCGACCTTCTCCGCCGTGCCGATGCCGGGCGTCACTGTCGGGCAGGCGGTCGACTTCCTGGAGAAGCAGGCCAAGAACCTGCCGTCCGGCTTCAGCCACGACTATCTCGCCGACGCCCGTCAATACGTCCAGGAGGGCAATCAGCTCGCCATCACCTTCGGCTTCGCGTTGGTCATCATCTTCCTGGTGCTGGCGGCGCAGTTCGAGAGCCTGCGCGATCCGCTGGTGATCATGATCAGCGTGCCCATGGCGATCGTCGGCGCGCTGATCCCGCTGTTCTTCGGGCTGGCGACCATGAACATCTACACCCAGGTCGGCCTGCTGACGCTGGTCGGCCTGATCACCAAGCACGGCATCCTGATGGTGGAGTTCGCCAACGAGCTGCAGCTCAACGAGGGGATGGACCGCCGCACCGCCATCGAGACGTCCGCGCGCATCCGCCTGCGGCCGATCCTGATGACCACGGCGGCGATGGTCACCGGCCTGATCCCGCTCTTGACCGCGACCGGCGCCGGCGCCGCCAGCCGCTTCTCGATCGGTCTCGTCGTCGTCGCCGGCATGTCGATCGGCACCTTGTTCACACTGTTCGTGCTGCCGGCCGTCTACACCGTCATCGCCACCAACCACCAGGCCGCCGCCAAGTCGCTGCGCGCCCGGCAGATCGCCCAGTTCGACGCCGAGACCGACCACGCGCTGAAGGCGACGTGAGCGGGCAGTTTCTTTGGGTTGCTGAAGATCAACGGCGGCTGCTCCTGGCAGTCGCCGTTTTTGTCGGGCCGTCTCTTACTCCCTTTACTGGCGTCACGGCCGGCGGCGCCCGCCGCGGCGCTCAGCACAGCGGCCTCCTAAAGAACAGATGGTCGAGCAGGATCAGCAGAGCGGCGATGCCGATGATGATGAGAAACGCGAAGGCGTAGTGCAATGACCGATGGAAGTGCGCGCGATAGGCGCGGGAATATTCGTCGGTTGTCACACGGCGGAGCGTGAACCAGCCGCGCCATTCCGGTGCATGGCTCGCCATCAAGACCCGCTCGCGAAACGCCAGCGCCCAGATCACGACGCCAGCCCCCATGTCGACGATCGTCAACAATCGCAGGAGATCCTCAGCCATTCGAGCTAGCATGGAGAGACCTCGCTCACTCTTCCTGCTGCGGATCGAGCGCGTCGCGCAGGCCGTCGCCGAGGAGGTTGAGCGACAGCACGACGAGGAAGATCGCAAGGCCGGGCCAGATCGCCATCCACGGCGCGTTGGTGAGGAAGCGCTGGGCGGCGTTGAGCATGCTGCCCCAGGACGGGGCGGGCGGCTGCTGGCCCAGGCCTAGGAATGACAGCGCGGCCTCGGCGATGATGGCGGCGGCGACCGACAACGTCGCCTGCACCAACAGCGCCGGCATGATGTTCGGCAGGATGTGCCTGACCGCGATCTGCAGGTCGGTATCGCCGACGCTGCGGGCGGCCTCGACATATTCCTCGACCTTGACGCTCATCACCTCGCCGCGGGTCAGCCGGACGAAGATCGGCGTCGCCGAGATGCCGATCGCGATCATGGCATTGCCGAGGCTCGGCCCCAGGAACGCCGCCAGCGCGATCGCCAGGATCAGGAACGGGCAGGCCAGCATCGCGTCGGTGATGCGGCTGATCAGAGCATCGAGGAAGCCGCCGCGGTAGCCTGCGATCATGCCGATCGGGACGCCGATCGCCAGCGCGATGGCGACCGAGATCGCTCCGGCCAGCAGCGAGGCCCGCGCGCCGTAGATCACGCGGGCCAGCACGTCGCGGCCGAGATCATCGGTGCCGAGCCAATGCGCCGCCGACGGCGCCTTGCGCACCAGCGCCCAGCTCGTCTTGATGGGATCGTAGGGCGCCACCACCGGCGCTGATACGGCGAGCAGGATGAAGGCCGTGATCAGGCAGAACCCGACCATGGCGCCTTTGCGCTTCACCAGTCGGCGCAAGGTGCGCTGCATCGGCCGCTCGAGCGGAGCGAGGGCGCGGGCTCCGTGCGGAGCTGACAGCATCGTCTCGGCCATCTCAGCTCCTCAGCCGCGGATTGACGAGGACATAGGCGAGATCGGCGATCAGGTTCAGCATGATGTAGACGGTGGCGGTGACCAGCACGACGCCCTGCACGACGGCGTAGTCGCGATTGAACACGGCATCGACGATCAGCTTGCCGAAGCCGGGGATCGAGAAGATCTGCTCGGTCAGCACGGCGCCGGACAACAGCGTCCCGAGCTCGAGCGCGCCCAGCGTGATCACCGGCGTCAGGGCATTGCGCAGCGCGTGGCGCAGGATGACCTGGCGTTCGGAGATGCCCTTGGCGCGCGCGGTGCGGATGTAGTCGCTGCCCAGCACCTGCAGCATCGCGCTGCGGGTGTGGCGCATCAGGATCGCGGCGATGGCGTTGCCGAGCACGAAGGCCGGCATGATGGTGGCGGCGAGGCTGGCCCGCCAGTCCTCGGCGGGCGAGACGTAACCGGAGGCGGGGAGCCAGCCGAGCTGGATCGAGAACAGGAAGATCAGCATGATGCCGAGCCAGAAGTTCGGCGTCGAGATGCCCCACAGCGCAAACAGGTTGGCGGCATAGTCCCAGGCCGTCCCGCGCTTCACGGCGGAAACGATGCCGGCGGGAATGCCGATCAGGAACGCGATCACGATCGCCATCGAGGCGAGCTGCAGGGTTACGGGCAGCTTCTGCAGGATGAGGTCGCGCACCGGCATCTTGATGCGCAGCGACTCGCCGAAATCGCCCGAGAGCACGCCCTTGATCCAGTAGCCGTACTGAACCGGAAGCGGCTGGTCGAGCCGATACTGTTTGCGGATCTGCTCGATCACCGCCGGATCGCGCTCCTCGCCGGCCATCACCAGCGCGGGATCGCCGGGCAGGAGCTGTTGCAGCGAGAAGATGAGGATGGAGACAAAGATCAGCGTCGGGATGATCTGGGCGATGCGGCGGGCGAGGAACGTCAGCATGATCTGCGTCCCTCGCGGCAGTCACCCGGCGCGTCATCGGAAACCGGTCGTGCTCCCAGCGTTCCCTCCCCCACAAGGGGCGAGGGAGCGCAGCGCGCGCGAGGCGTCGCGGTCGCGTCCCAACGAAGGGGGGCCAAGTGACTGCTCACTTCAGCTTCAGGCCGATCACGCGCACCAGGCCGTCCGGCATCTGCTTGTAGCCCTCGAGCTTCTTGGTGTGCGCGATCAGGATGCGTCGGTGGTAGAGGTAGAGAATCGGCTCGTCCTCGATCTCGAGCTTGGTCAGCTTCTCGTAAAGCGCCTTGCGCTGGGCCATGTCGGTCACCAGCCGTGCGTCGCTGAGCGCCTTGTCGGCCTCGGCGTTGGCCCAGACGCTGTAGTTCTGCGGCGCGTTGCTGTGCAGGAACACGTAGCTGTTGCCGTCGGGATCGATCCGGCCGCTCCATGACAACATGAACGCCTGATAGTCGCCGGCCTCGGCCTGCTTCAACGAGGTCGCAAACTCCGTCACTCGGATCTTCATGTCGAAGCCGGCCTCGGCGGCCATCGACTGTACGACCTGGGCGGCCGCCTCGGTCTCGGCGCCCTTCGGTACCATGAAGTCGACCGCGACAGGCGTCGTCACGCCGGCCTCCTTCAGCAGCGCCTTTGCCTTCTCGACATCGCGGGCACGCACCGGGAAGGCCTTCTGATAATAGGGATGCGAGGGATTGACCCACTGGTTGCCCGGCATGAATTCGCCGTTGAAGACCACCTGGTTGAGCGCCTCGCGGTCGATCGCGAGATCGAGCGCCTGGCGCACCTTCGCGGACTGGCTGAGTGGGCCCTTGGCCTTGTCCTTGCCGATGTTGAGCGTGATGCCCTGATAGCCGAGCTCGATCGCGGTCGACAGCGCAAGCTTGGAATCGGCGCGCACGTCCTTGATGTCGGTGGCGAGCACGCGCTCGATCAGGTCGAGGGCTCCGGACTTCAGGTTCGCCAGCCGCACCGTGGCGTCGACGATCGGCTGGTAGACGATCCTGTCGATGAAGACGTTGTCCTTGTTCCAGTAGTCGGCGAACTTCTCGAACACGATGCGGTCCTGCTGGACGCGCTCGACGAACTTGTAGGGACCGGCGCAGACCGGATGCAGGCCGAACTTGTCGCCGGCCTCCTTGGCCGCCTTCGGCGACACCATCATGCCGGCGCGGTCGGTGAGCTGGGCGATCAGCGGCGAGAACGGCGCTTTCAACACCAGCTTGATCGTCAAGGGATCGACGACGTCGACATGATCGAGCGAGGCCAGCTCCGGCTTGCGGAACGAGCCGGGGAGGGTGAGATGGCGGTCGAGCGAGAACTTGGCGGCCTCAGCGTCGAACGGCTCGCCGTCATGAAACTTGACGCCGGGCCGGAGCTTGATGGTGACCTCCTTGCCGTCGGCCGAGGTCTGCTGCGACAGCGCGAGCTGCGGCACGATGTTGAGCTTGTCGTCGATGTCGAACAGCTTGTCGCAGGTCGCGGCGAAGACGATGCGGCCGACATAGGTGCGGGCCATGGTCGGATCGAGAACGTCGGGGTCCTCGGCAAGGCCGATGCGCAAGGTGGTCTGCGCCTGCGCGACCGGCCCCCAAGAGGCGACGACAACGGCCGCGACCGCGGCCAAGCACCAGTTCCTCATCATCCGATGTCCCTCACGCGAATGCAGCCTGCGTTGTTGCACTATCAATACCAACCCCGATCACGCGCCGTGCTTCCGGCTCGGTCATGTCTGGTTCGCGAGCGCGGCGGCGATGCCGGCATCAATCGTGGCGCGATCCGTGATCCCTGCCGGATTGTCGCGCGTCGGCATGAACTGCCGGAACACGGCCCAATGCTTGCGGCTAACGCCCTCCAGTCGTTCGAGCTCTGCCAGCGGATCGGGGTGATCATCGACACGCAGATCGAGCTCGGACCATTCCTCCTTGCCGTGGACCAGAAGAGCGGCCGACTGTTTGCCGCGCTTGTCACCGCCGGCGGCCTCGCCGGCCTTCATGGCCGCGATCAGGCGCAGGGCGAGGGGCAGGGCGCTGTTGGCGAGAAAGGCGTTCGCGGTTTCGTTCAGCACCTGCGGGCCGGCCAGCATGTTGCCGGCAATCGAAAAGCCACGGCCTTCGAGATGGCCGCACCAGTCGATGCAGTCGCGGCCGGTGTGGGCGGCAATCTGGCCGTTGTGATCGAGGATGTGGAGCTGGCGGCTCTCGCGGCCGGGATCGGCAGATGTCAGCAGTTGCACGATCTCGCGCGGATGCCGGCCGTCGTGCAGCAGCGTGACGCCGTCGATGCCGTAATAGGGATTGACCAGCGCCTGTGTGGCGATGCCGCCGTGGCCGGCGACGATGAAGGGCACGCGCGCGCCGACGGCGAAGAAGCGGGTGGCGACGGCGATGCCGATCCGGCCGGTGAGATCGTCCTTGGCAATGATCGACCAGGTCATCGTCGCGTTGCTCTCTTATCGTCCGGCGGCGTAACCCTGCATGCCCCGTGGATTGGCCGCGGCGCGGCGGCGGCGGCCGACGCGTGAGGCCGCGGTGAGCCGGCCTTCCGACCAGTCCGGCCCGACCTCGACGACATGGCCGCGGCGGCGCAGCTCCTCGACGGTCGCCTTGGGCACGCGGCCCTCGACCACGAGCACGCCGGGGCGCGCGGTGCGCGGCCAGAACGAGATCGGGAAATGCTCGGAGTGCCACGCCGGGGCGTCGATCGACTCTTGCAGGTTCATGCCGGCATGGACGTGGCGCAGGAAGAACTGCGTGTTCCACTGGTCCTGCTGATCGCCCCCCGGCGACCCCCAGGCGACGTAAGGCTCGCCGTCGCGCAGCGCCATGCTCGGGGACAGCGTGGTGCGCGGCCGCTTGCCCGGCACCAGCGCGGCCGGATGATCCTCCTCGAGCCAGAACATCTGCGCGCGCGTGCCGAGGCAGAAGCCGAGCTCGGGGATGACCGGCGATGATTGCAGCCAGCCGCCGGAGGGCGTCGCCGAGATCATGTTGCCTCGGGAATCGATGATGTCGAAATGCACGGTGTCGCCGCGCACCTCGCCGAAGCGGCCGACGGTCGGCTCGCCCGAGCCCATTGCGCCGACGGCCTCGCGGCGGCCTTGGGCCTCGCGCAGCTTCACCTTGGCGCCGTAGCCGTCGAGCGTGCCGGGACGCAGCTCGAGCGAGGCCTTTTCGGTAATCAGCTTGCGGCGCTCGTCGTTGTAGGCATCCGACAGCAGCGTCTCGATCGGGATGTCGGCGAAAGCAGGATCGCCGTAGAAGGCCTCGCGATCGGCGAAGGCGAGCTTCGCGGCTTCGATCTGCCAATGAATGAAATCGGGGCCGGTCGGATCGAGGCCGTCGAGCACAAAGCCCTTGAGCAGCGCGAGTTGCTGCAGCAGCACCGGGCCTTGGCTCCAGACGCCGGCCTTGCACACGGTGTAGCGGCCGTACTGATAGGTCAGCGGTGCCTCGATGGTCGGCTGCCAGCGCGCCATGTCGTCGGCTGTCAGCACGCCCTTGTGGCGCGAACCCGAGACGTCCATCACTTCCTGCGTCCGGCAGAAGCGGTCGATGGCCTCGGCGACGAAGCCCTGCGACCAGGCCTTGCGCGCGCGCTCGATCTGCGCGTCGCGATCAGCACCCGCGCTTTCGCCTTCACTGAGGATGCGTGCGTAGGTTTCCGCGAGCTGTGGATTGGTGAACAGCGTGCCCGGCCTCGGCACCTCGCCATTGGGCAGATAGAGCGCGGCCGAGGTCGGCCAATGCGTCTTGAACAGCTGCTCCACGGTCTGGATCGTCGCCGAGATGCGCTCGACAAGCGGATAGCCGTCGCGCGCGTAGGAAATCGCCGGCTCCAGCACGTCGCGCAGCCGCATCGTGCCGTAGTCGCGCAGCAGCAGCATCCAGGACTCGAACGTGCCGGGCACGCAGGCCGCGAGCAGGCCGGTGCCGGGCACCATGTCGAGGCCTTCGTTCCTGTAGTGCGCGATGGTGGCGCCTGATGGCGCCGGGCCCTGGCCGCAGATCACCTCGGTGCGCCCGCGCCTGACGTCGTGCAGGATGATCGGCACGTCGCCGCCAGGACCGTTCAAATGCGGCTCCACCACCTGCAGGGTGAAGGCCGCCGCGACGCCGGCGTCGAAGGCGTTGCCGCCGCGCTCCAGCATCGCCATGCCCACCGCGGTGGCGAGCCAGTGCGTGGAGGTGACGACGCCGAAGGTGCCGTCGATCTCGGGGCGGGTCGTGAAGGGATCGGGGTTGATGAAGCTCATGTGACTTTCATTCTGATGATCGGTCCGTCCGCACCACGACTCGTTGCCTCATGCAGGAACGGCCGCGCTCGCCGGCTGGTTCACCGCATGGCAGGCCACGCCGCCGATGAGTTCGGGCGACTGCTGCCGACAGAGATCGAATGCAAGGGGACAGCGTGGGTTGAAGGTGCAGCCCGAGGGCGGATTGATCGGGTTCGGGATCTCGCCTTTGACCGGAATGCGCTGGCGGCCGGACATCGACAGGTCCGGCACTGCGCCGAGCAGCATCTTGGTGTAGGGCATGCGCGGGTCGCTGAACAGCGTGCGGCCATCGGCGATCTCGACGATGCGGCCGAGATACATCACGCCGATGCGGCTCGCCATGTGGCGGACGACTGCGAGATTGTGGCTGATGAACAGATAGGTCAGGCCGAACTTGTCCTGCAAATCGCGCATCAGATTGAGGATCTGCGCCTGCACGGAGACGTCGAGCGCCGAGGTCGGCTCGTCGCAGACGATGAACTCGGCCTCGGAGGCGAGCGCGCGCGCGATGGCGATGCGCTGACGCTGCCCGCCAGAGAATTCGTGCGGGAATTTCTGGCCGTCGTCGGGATGCAGGCCGACCAGCGTCAGCAACTCGCCGACGCGGTCCTTGATCTGGCGCTCACCCTCGATGATGTCAAAGGCGCGGAGCGGCTCGGCGATGATGCTATCGACGCGGAAGCGCGGATTAAGGCTCGCGTAAGGATCCTGGAACACCATCTGGATGCGGCGGCGCAGCTTGCGCCGCACCTGGGCCTGGCGCGCTTCGCTCATCGACACGCCGTCGATGATGACCTCGCCCGACGTCGGCGCCAGCAGCCCGACCACCATGCGCGCGACCGTGGTCTTGCCAGAACCGGATTCGCCGACCAGCGCGAAGGTCTCGCCCTTCCTGATGCCGAAGCTGACGCCGTCGACCGCCTTCAGGAACTCCTGCGGCTGACGCTCGATCACGCGGTTGAGCCAGGGTTTCGAGACGTCGAAGACCCGGCGCAGGTTCTTGACCTCGACGAAATCGGTCATGCCGCGGTCTCCGTCGCGCGATCGTACAGATGACAGGCGACGGCCTGCGTGCCCTGGCGCAGCGGCTCCGGCCGGTCGACGCGGCAGCGGTCGAAGGCGAAGCTGCAGCGCGGATTGAACGAGCAGCCGGGCGGGATCGCGGACAGCCGCGGCATCGAGCCTGGGATCTGCACCAGCCGCTTCTCCTCGCCCGCGAGCGTCGGGATCGCGCCCATCAGCCCCTTGGCGTAGGGGTGCAGCGGGTTGTTGATCACCTCCTGCACCGGGCCGATCTCGGCGACGCGGCCGGCATACATCACGGCGACGCGGTCGCAGGTCTCGGCGATCACGCCCATGTCGTGGGTCACCAGCATCACGGCGGTGCCGTGGTCGCGGCCGAGCCGCTTGATCAGCGAGATGATTTGCGCCTGCACGGAGACGTCCAGCGCGGTGGTCGGCTCGTCTGCGATGATCAGCTCCGGCTCGGCGCACAGCGCCAGCGCGATCACGACACGCTGGCGCATGCCGCCGGAGAATTCGTGCGGATAGCCGTCGATGCGCTTCTCGGGCGCCGATATGCCGACCTCGGCGAGCAGGTCGATGGCTCGCTTGCGCGCCTGCTGCTCGGTGAGGTTGGTGTGGGTCCTGATGGTCTCGATGATCTGGTCGCCGACGCGATACAGCGGATTGAGCGAGGTCAGCGGATCCTGGAAGATCATGCCGATGCGCCTGCCGCGCACCTTGCGCATCTCCTCCGGCGGCAGGTTGTCGATCCGCAGGCCGGAGAGCTGGATCTCGCCGCCGGAGATGCGGCCCGGAGGATCGATCAGGCCGATCACGGCGAGGCCGGTGACGGATTTGCCGGCACCGGATTCGCCGACGACGCCGAGCACCTCGCCCTTGGCGATGTCGTAGGAGACGCCGTCGATCGCGCGCAGGGTGCCGCGCCGGGTCGCGAACTCGACCTGCAGGTTGCGCACGGACAGAACGGGGGCGGTCATGAGCTCAAGCCTCGGAAGGACGCATTCACGCGGGTCATCGCAGTTTCGGGTTGAGGGCGTCGCGCAGCCAGTCGCCGAGCAGGTTGATGGCGAGGATCAGTCCGGCCAAAGCGATGCCGGGGAAGGCAACGATCCACCATTCGCCGGCGAACAGATAGTTGTTGCCGATCCGGATCAGGGTCCCGAGCGACGGCATCGTTTCGGGCATGCCGGAGCCGAGGAACGACAAGGTCGCCTCGGTGATGATCGCCAGCGCGAGGTTGATGGTGGCGATCACCAGCACGGGACCGGTGGTGTTGGGCAGCACGTGGCGCAGCATGATGACGGGCGCGGGCAGGCCGATCAGTTGTGCCGCGGCGACGTAGTCCTTGTTCTTCTCGACCAGCACTGAGCTCCGCACCGTGCGCGCATATTGTACCCAGAAGGAGAGGCCGATCGCCAGCACGAGCACGACCAGCATGCTGAGCCAGTCCAGCCGGTTGCCGGACACCGACTTGGCGATGCCGTTGACCAGCAGCGCAATCAGGATCGGCGGAAAGGTGAGCTGGACGTCCGCGATGCGCATGATCACTGTGTCGACCCGGCCGCCGAAATAGCCGGCGATCAGGCCGAGGCCGATGCCGAGCGCGCCGGAAAAGGCGACGCCGAGAATGCCGACCAGGAGTGAGATGCGCAGGCCGTAGAGGATGGCCGAGAGCACGTCGCGGCCCTGCTCGTCGGTGCCGAGCAAGAACGGGCTCTGTCCGTCGGCGGTCCACAGCGGCGAAATCCGCGAGTTCAACAGCTGCAATTGGGCCGGGTCGAACGGGTTCTGCGGCGACAGCAGCGGCGCGAAGATCGCCAGCAGGAAGAACAGCAGCGTGATCACGGCCGCGGCGACCGTCAGCTTGGAGCGGCGGAACGAGTAGAACAGGTCGCTCGCAAGCGCACGCTTCAGCCATCCGTCGGCGGCGCGCGGCGTCTCGACGGGCGTGGGGTGGGGAAGGGCTGCGTCGCTCATGATCAGGCCGGACGGCTGATGGTCGCGCGCAGGCGCGGATCGACCACGGTGTAGAGGATATCAACCACGAGATTGATGGTGACGAAGATCAGCGACACCATCATCAGGTAGGCCGCCATGATCGGGATGTCGACATTCTGCACCGCCTGCACGAACAACAGGCCCATGCCCGGCCATTGGAACACCTGCTCGGTGATGATCGAGAACGCGATCACCGAGCCGAACTGCAGGCCGACCACGGTGATCACCGGCACCAGCGTGTTGCGCAGGGCATGGCCGAAATGAATCGCGCGCGTGGTCAGCCCACGGGCACGAGCGAAGCGGATGTAGTCGGTGCGCAGCACCTCGAGCATCTCGGCGCGAACCAGCCGCATGATCAAGGTCATCTGGAACAGGCCGAGCGTGATGGAGGGCATGATCAGCGCCTTCCAGCCGGAGACGGTGAACAGGCCCGATGTCCACCAGCCGAACCTGACGGTGTCGCCGCGGCCGAACGACGGCAGCCAGCCCAGCGTGACCGAGAACAGGTAGATCAGGAGGATGCCGATCAGGAAGGTCGGCAGGGAGATGCCGATCAGCGACAGCATCTGGAACAGCTTGGCGAGCAGGGAGTCGCGGTGCAGCGCCGAGAACACGCCCATCAGGATACCGCAGAACAGCGCCAGGATCGTCGCGCAGACCGCGAGCTCCAGGGTGGCGGGCATGCGCTCCTTGAGCAGATCGGAGACCGGCTGCCGGAACTGATAGGAGACGCCGAACTTGAACTGCGCCGCGTCGAACAGATAGCGACCGAACTGCACGATGAAGGGATCGTCGAGCCCGAGCGACTGGCGGATGCTGGCCCGTTCCGCGGCCGACGCGTCGATCGGCACGATCTGGCTCACCGGGTCTCCGGCGAAGCGGAACATGGCGAACGCGATGATTCCGACGGCGATCATGACGCCGATGGCCTGAATTGCTCGGCGAAGCGCGAAGGCGAGCATCTGATCCTTTCAGGTCCTTCGAGATGCGGCGGCGCGTAGCATCTGCCGCAGGAAATGAAAAGTCCCGAAAAGCAGTTCTGCTTTCCGGGACTTGTCGTTGCGTCTGGACTACTCGGTCTTGGTGGCGAGGAACAGCAGCACGGCGTTGTCGGCGCGCAGCGGAATCTTCACCTTCTTCGAGACGCCCCAGGCCACCGCCTGCTGATGCAGCGGGATGTAGCCGTAATCGTTGATGCCGATCTCGAAGGCCTGCTTGATCAGTTGATTGCGCTTGGCGGTATCGGTCTCGACCAGGACCTTGTCGGTCAGGGCGTCGAACTCCTTGTTGCAGTAATTGCCGAGATTGGCCTCGCCCCGGGTCGGGTCCTTGGCATCGTCACGGCAGCCCATGATGTCGTGCATCACGTTGTGCGCGTCCATCGAGGAGGGCGTCCAGCCGAGCAGGAAGAACGAGGTGTTGTAGCCGCCGGGCTTCAGCACCTTGGCGAAATACTGCGCCTTGGGCTGGGCGTTCAGGTTCACCTTGACCCCGATGCGGGCGAGCATGCCGACCACGGCCTGGCAGATCGCGGCGTCGTTGACGTAGCGGTCGTTCGGGCAATCCATGCCGACCTCGAAGCCGTCGGGATAGCCGGCCTCGGTCAGCAGCTTCTTGGCGGCGTCCGGATCATATTTCGGCCGGGTGAAGTCCTTCGACAGCGCATAGAGCTGCGGAGCGATCATCAGCGCCGACGGGGTCGACAGGCCGCGCATGACGCGGGTCTTGATCAGCTCGACGTCGATCGCCTTGTAGAAGGCCTCGCGGACGCGGATATCCTTGAACGGGTTCTTGCCCTTGACGTTGGAGTACAAGAGCTCGTCGCGCGTCTCGTCCATGCCAAGGAAGATCGTGCGCAGCTCCGGTCCCTTCAGGACCTGGGCATTCGGGCTGGAATCGACGCGGCCGATATCCTGCACCGGGACCGGCTCGATGACGTCGACCTCGCCGGACAGCAGCGCGGCGACGCGCGTGGCGTCGGAGGCGATGGTGGTGAACACGATCTCCTTGAGATTGTGCTCGGGCTTGCCCCACCAGTTCGGATTGACCTTGAACACGGTCTTCACACCGGGCTGATGGCTCTCGATGATGAAGGGGCCGGTGCCGTTCTCATGCAGCGCGGCGTAGCTCGGCGTGGTTGCCGACACCGGCGTCGGCGCGACCGAGTTGTTGTCCTCGCACCACTTCTTGCTCATGATGTACCACGTATCCCATTGCGAGATCAGGATGGGATTGGGGGCATCGAGCTTCACGTCGACTGTGTAGTCGTCGACCTTGATGAATTTTGCGTCCGGCGGAACGTTGGAGAGGA
Organism: Bradyrhizobium sp. HKCCYLRH1030; assembly: GCF_051168395.1. NCBI lineage: Bacteria > Pseudomonadati > Pseudomonadota > Alphaproteobacteria > Hyphomicrobiales > Nitrobacteraceae > Bradyrhizobium > Bradyrhizobium sp. HKCCYLRH1030. The sequence goes on from NZ_JBNPUY010000006.1 coordinate 18,970, forward strand.
AGTTGGAACCGGTGGCGCGGACGCGATCGGCGGAGAAGATCACGTCGTCGGCCGTGAAGGGTTCGCCATTGTGGAACTTGACGCCCTTGCGCAGATGGAAGCGCCAGCGGGTCGGCTCGGGCGTTTCCCAGCTCTCGGCCAGCGCGGGGATGATCTTGAGATCCTTGTCGCGCGCGGTCAGTCCCTCATAGACGTGAGCATGGTGCGCAATCGTGGTCGATTCCTTGAAGGTGTAGGGATCGAGCGATTTCAGGGTGCCCTGGTTGGCATAGCGCAGGGTCTGGGCCGAAGCCGGCATGACGGCGAGGCCGAATGCGACCGCTGCCGCGATGAGCAGGGATTTGCGTCCCGACATATGTCCAAATTCTCCGCGTTTGACGCTTGGTTTTTCGGCAGGCGCGATTGTGTCCGGCCTGTTTTGCTTCGAAGTTCGTGTTGTCTGCAGCGCCTCTTGCACGAACTTCAAGAAGCAACAAGACGCCGGGCGATATGCCTGCAAGTCTGATGCCGCGCCGGAATGAACTGATCCCGTTGGCTCTGGCCTGGCGGTGCGTCGTGCGACCCGCGGCAGATCGATCCGAATATGTTGCCAGAGTTCAGCGGCGGCACACAAGTGCAGTTTGTTTAAGCCTAAACGATATGGTTATCCCCCCGCCGCCGCTGTGCGGCGCACGCGAGCGGCGGCTTCCGGGATGGGGCTGAGGGCTCGCCGGATTGACCATGTCCCGGGAATTGCGCACCTGCAGCAACGCGCCGCTTGCTAGAGGGGGGCCGGCGCGGTGATACTGGACCCCCCCTGCCGCGAGTCCGGGATGGTCTTCCTGGTGAAGGGAGCCCGGCCCGGGGCTCGCGTCGGGATGGTTCGAACAGCGGAGCGGACATGAAAGTCAATATCGAGATCGATTGCACACCGCTCGAAGCGCGGCAGTTTTTCGGACTTCCCGATGTCGGTCCGATGCAGGCTGCGGTCATGGACCGGCTGCAGAACCAGATGACGAGCAACATCGACAAGCTCACGCCCGAAGCCATCATGCAGAGCTGGTTCACGTTCGATCCCCGCTTGGCCGAACGGTTTCAGGACCTGATGCTGACCATGACAGGCCTCGGCGGCAGCCGCTCGAACGACAAGAAGTCGGCCTGACGCGGCCGACGGCCGCACGGATTACGCTTGCGCGGAACTCCGAAGGGACGTGGCGTGACGTCACGGCATGGAGCAGGCTCCATGCCGGAGCCGAAGACCGGTCGAAAAAGACCGGCTGAACACTTCAGGGGAGGACGCATGACCGATCCGTCTTGGATGCCGGCGCTGCAGTTCGCGACGACCAACGGCATCCGCATGGGCTATTACGAGGCGGGCCCCGTCAGCGACCGGCCGCCGATGATCCTCTGCCACGGCTGGCCGGAGCTGGCCTTCTCCTGGCGGCATCAGATCAAGGCGCTGGCCGAGGCCGGCATCCGCGTCATCGCACCCGATCAGCGCGGCTATGGCGCGACCGACCGGCCGGAGCCGGTCGAGGCCTATGACCTCGAGCATCTCACCGCCGACCTCGTCGGCCTGCTCGATCATCTGAAGATCGACAAGGCGATCTTCGTCGGTCACGATTGGGGCGGCTTCGTCGTCTGGCAGATGCCGCTGCGATACCCCGACCGAGTCGCGGGCGTGGTCGGCATCAACACGCCGCATCTGCCGCGCGCGCCCGCCGATCCCATCGCCATCATGCGCAAGCGGTTCGGCGACATGATGTACATCGTGCAGTTCCAGGATCCCGCACGCGAGCCGGACCGCATCTTCGGCAGCCGTGTCGGGGAGACCTTCGATGCCTTCATGCGCAAGCCGCTGCCGCGCAGCGATACGCCGCCGACGGAGCCGCCGGACGGCGGGATCGCAGCCTCGCCATCGCTCAACCTGGCGTTCCCGCAGATGATCGCAGCCTATGACGCCGCCAAGGACACGCGGCAGCCGATCCTGTCGGAGGCGGAGAAGCAGGTGTTCGTCGACACCTTCACGCGCACCGGCTTCACCGGCGGCATCAATTGGTATCGCAACATGACGCGCAACTGGCAGCGCGCCGAAGGGCTAGATCAAACGGTGCGCGTGCCGTCGCTGATGATCATGGCGGAGAACGACGCCGTGCTGCCGCCCTCGGCCGCCGACGGCATGGAGAAGCTGGTGCCGGACCTGGAGAAACATCTCGTCCGCGACAGCGGCCATTGGACGCAGCAGGAGCAGCCCGCGGAGGTCAGCGCCAAGCTGATCGAATGGCGGCGGCGACGGTTCGGTTGAAGAACGGCCGAGGCAGATTGCACGTCCGAGTGAGAGGCTGCGGCCGAGCCAAACAACAACAGATGTCGTCAAGCCTGCCGACGCAGCGCGTCGGCTCTCCTAAGCCGCCTGCGGATTCGCGCCGTGCGCGTGCTCGGCGATTGCGTCGATGATCTGCGGCCACATCGGCCGCGGAGTAGCGTGACCCATGCCGTCGATCATCAGGAGCTTGGCATTCGGAATCGACTCCGCCGTGTCCTTGCCGGCGGTGGGATGGACCAGCGGGTCGACCTTGCCGTGGATCACGAGTGTCGGCGCCGTCACCAGATGCAGCCGCGGCTTGCGGCTGCCGGAGGCCAGGATCGCGCGCAACTGACGTCCGACGCCGGCGGGATTGATGCCGCGCGCGAAGCAGCGTTCGGCGAGTGCCACGTCATTTACCTCGTCCTCGGGAAATGAGCCGACGCGCAGCGCCTTCCAGGTCTTCTGGAAGCGCTTGATGTAGTCGTCCTTGGTCTTCGGCGGCGGCGCCATCAGCAGCATCGCGACCTCGCGCGTCGGCGGCGGGATGCGCGGATTGCCGGTCGTCGACATGATCGACGTCAGCGAGCGCACGCGATGCGGAAAGGAGATCGCGATCTCCTGCGCGATCATGCCGCCCATCGACGCGCCGACCAGATGCGCCGACTTGATGTCGAGCGCGTCCATCAGGCCGACCGTGTCCTTGGCCATGTCGAGCAGCTTGTAGGGCGCGGAGACGGGAATGTTGAAGAAGCGCAGCTTGATCAGCTCGAACGGGGTCAGCCGGCGGCCGCCATGCAGCTTGCTCGATTGGCCGATGTCGCGGTTGTCGAAGCGGATCACGCGGAAGCCGCGGCTTGCGAGCTGTTCGCAGAACTCGTCGTACCAGATGATCATCTGGCCGCCGAGGCCCATGATCAGCACGAGGGGAGGGGCCGCCGGGTCGCCGAAGATCTCGTAGCAGATGTCGATACCGTTGGCGCGCACAGTCTGCGGCGGCTGATGAGCAGTTGCAGTCACTTGATCCCTCGTTCAAGGCCTTGGAACCCTCTATGGCATGGTTCTGTTGGTCGAGAGAAGCAAGCTACAAGTTCTCCCGCACCGCAGCGAAGGCGTGCTATGATAAGTTGTGTTTGAGTCTTGTATTGGTCTGAAGGAGCGTGCCGATGGCGAACAAAGCTGGCGACCCGATCGCATTCTGGCAGCAGATGGTCGGAGAGATGCAGAAGAGCTTCAGCGCCTTCACGCGGCTGCGCCCGATGGGTGCGACGCCCCGTCCATCCTCCGATGGTCCCGCAACTGGTTCAGGAAACGGACAGAAGCCCATGGTTGATCTGATGGAAAACTACTTCGCCGGCATGAACGTGCCGAGCCGTGGTCAGCTCACCGCCTTGAATGAGCGGCTCGCCTCCATCGAGGGCGAACTGGCGGAGACACGGGTGTTGTTGAAGGAGCTGCTGGCTTCCGCGCAGGTGCCCGCGACGACGCCCGCCGATCTCGCTCCGCAGTTGAATGAGATCAAGAGCGTGCTGGATTCGCTTCTCTCCGCGTCCAAGGCGCCGGCGCCAGTCGTGGCGCCGCCGCGCGACGTCACGCCGGACTTGAAGGCGATCAAGGACTTGCTCAACGAGCTTCTTGCCGCGACCAAGGCTCCGCAACCGGCGGCAAAACCCGCCGTCGACGTCACGCCCCAGTTGAGCGAGATCAAAGCATTGCTCGACCGGACGCTGAACGCCGCCAAAGCACCCGATCCGTCACCGACAGTCGCGATCGAGGCAGAGTTGCGCGAGATCCGGGCCATGCTCGACACGTTGATCAAGCCGTCTCAGCCCGTCGACGCCGCGCCCAAGGCTGATGAGGCGGCTCCAAAGCCGGCCGAGCCGGCCCGGCCGGGGAAGAACCGCAACAAAAAGCACGGCGGCGCCCCTGCCGAGCACTGAGGCTCACCCGAACGTTCCGACGTGCGGCGGGTCGCTCAGCGGTTGCCAGTCTTTTCCTCCCATCCTAGGATGGTGCATTGCAACATTTATGTTGCGTTGCACCATTCAGAATGATATAGCTGAGTCACTCCGGTTTCATAAGGGACGGAGCGAGCCATAGCTCAGAAGCATTGAGGATGGAGACAGCCATGACCACCGAGACCAATACCGTGTTCGACACCGTCAAGGACGCCTTTGCACCGGTGACCGACGCGTTCAAGAATCTGCAGACGATGGAAGTGCCGGAGTCCGCGCGGGAGTTCGTCAAGAAGACCGCGTCGACCGCCAAGGAGCGCGCTGCGGAGGCCCTCGCTGGCTCCGAGAAGGTGACGTCGGCGATCGAGACCGCCGTGTTCGACGGCGTGACCGAGGCCGGCAAGATCAGCCGGAACATTCAGCAGGCGCTGTATCAGGACACCGAGGCCTTCTTCGACGGCATCGACCGGCTGGCGTCCGCCAAGTCGATCAGCGAAGCCGTTCAGATCCAGGGTGAGCTGGCCCGTGCCCGTGGCGAGGCGCTCGTCGCCCGCGCCAAGTCGACCAGCGAGTATGTCGGCAAGCTCGTCACCGAGGGTGCCAAGCTCGCCCAGGAGAACATGGCCAAGGCCTACAACAAGACCGCCTGATCGCCTCGCGCATCAGCCGATCGACCTGCAAGGCCCGCATCGTGCGGGCCTTTTCTTTTGTGACCAGGCGAAACCGGATAAAGCGGAGACATGGCGCAGCCTCTGTCCCGCATCGTCAATCAACTGAAGAGCGAGCCGTCGCGCACGGGCTCGCTGATCATCACCGTGTTCGGCGACGCCATCGTGCCGCGGGGCGGCAGCGTCTGGCTCGGCAGCTTGCTCGCCTTCTTCGAAGGGCTCGCCATCGACGGCAGCGTGGTGCGCACGGCGATGTCGCGGCTGACGGCGGAAGGCTGGTTCGAGCGCAGCAGAATAGGCCGCAACAGCTTCTATCGCCTGACCCGGCGCGGCGAACAGACCTTCGCCGGCGCCACCCGCCACATCTACGATTCGCCGCCGGCGGAATGGAACGGCAGCTTCGAACTGCTGCTCATCGGCAGCGCCGAGGATCGCGAGCAGGCGCGGACTGCGCTGCGCGATGCGGGCTTCGGCAGCCCGCTGCCCGGTGTGTTCGTGGCCCCCTCGAGCATCGCCGTCCCTGACGCAGTGGAGGGGGCCATCCGCCTGCAAGCGTCCGCCGGCTCCGACATGGCGCGACGGCTGGTCGCCGAGAGCTGGGCGCTGGAGCGGACGGCGGAGGCGTACCGCAAGTTCAGCGCCTCCTTTGCGCCGCTCAAGGACAGCGTCGCGCGCGGCGAGGTGTTGTCCGACGGGCAGGCCTTCACCGCCCGGATCCTGCTGATCCACCACTATCGGCGCATCGTGCTGCGCGATCCGCTGCTGCCGGCCGAGCTGCTGCCGGGGAATTGGCCGGGACGGCAGGCCCGGGCGCTGTGTGGCGAGATCTATCGGTTGCTGCTGCCGGGTTCCGAGCGCTGGCTCGACGCGCATGCGACAAACGAGGAGGGGCCTCTGCCGGCGGCCGGAGCGGCGCTGCTGCGGCGTTTCGCCGTTGAGAATGCGGTCCGTTGATATATTACAGAATTCGATTGCACGGATGAAATCTCGTTATATATTGGCGTCAACCAAGTCCTGGGAGGACGCCGCCGCAATGTACACGCAGGCGCTCAATTCGCCCGAGGAGGGCAGCTTCGCCGAGGACGCTGGACGCGCCTCGCGCTTTCAGGCGCGCATCGATGCCGAAGAGCGCATCGAGCCGAACGATTGGATGCCGGCGGCCTATCGCAAGACGCTGGTCCGGCAGATCTCGCAACACGCCCATTCCGAAATCGTCGGCATGCTGCCCGAGGGCAACTGGATCACGCGCGCGCCGAGCCTGCGCCGCAAGGCGGCGTTGCTCGCCAAGGTCCAGGACGAGTGCGGCCACGGGCTGTATCTCTACGCCGCCGCCGAGACGCTCGGCGCCTCGCGCGAGGAACTGGTCGATGCGATGCTCGCCGGCAAGGCCAAGTACTCCTCGATCTTCAACTACCCGACCCTGACCTGGGCAGACATCGGTGTGATCGGCTGGCTGGTCGACGGCGCCGCGATCATGAACCAGATTCCGTTGTGCCGCTGTTCCTATGGTCCCTATGCTCGCGCGATGATCCGCGTCTGCAAGGAGGAATCGTTCCATCAGCGGCAGGGCTACGAGATCATGCTCACGCTCTGCCGCGGCACGCCCGAGCAGAAGGCGATGGCGCAGGACGCGCTGAACCGCTGGTGGTGGCCGGTGCTGATGATGTTCGGCCCGCCCGACCAGGCCAGCCAGCACAGCGACACCTCGACCAAGTGGAAGATCAAGCGCTTCTCGAACGACGAACTGCGCCAGAAGTTCATCGATGCCACCGTGCCGCAGGCGCAGTATCTCGGGCTCACCATTCCCGATCCCGAGATGACGCAGGACGAGCAGGGCCATTGGGTGCACGGCCCGATCGACTGGAACGAGTTCAAGCAGGTGCTGGCCGGCAACGGCCCGTGCAACCGCGATCGCATGGCCGCGCGCCGCAAGGCGCATGCCGAGGGCGCCTGGGTGCGCGAGGCCGCGACCGCCTACGCCGAGAAGCGCGCGCGGCGCCGGATGGCACAGGCTGCCGAATAGGACAGGGAGATCGAAATGGCGACGCCGAACACGCCGTTGTGGGAAGTCTTCATCCGCAGCCGCAACGGGCTTGCGCACAAGCATTGCGGCTCACTGCACGCGCCGGATGCGACCATGGCACTGCAGGCGGCGCGCGATCTCTACACCCGCCGCGGCGAGGGCCTGTCGATCTGGGTGGTGCCGTCGAGCGCGATCACCGCGTCCGATCCCGCCGACAAGGGCATGATGTTCGAGCCGGCGGAGTCGAAGATCTATCGGCATCCGACGTTCTACGAGGTGCCCGAGGAAGTCGGGCATATGTAAGTGCGGACGGCCGTCAGCCGTCGTCATTGCGAGCGCAGCGAAGCAATCCAGACTGCCGGCTCGGATGAATCCCTGGATTGCTGTGCTCGCAATGGCTGAGTTCGTGGCGGGCCTGATCGGATCACAACCATGACCGCTCCCTCGATCACCGTCTGCGAAACGCCGCTGGTGCTCTACACCTTGCGTCGCGCCGATGATGCGCTGATCCTCGGCCATCGCCTCTCCGAATGGTGCGGCCATGCGCCTGTTCTCGAAGAGGACATGGCACTCTCCAACATGGCGCTCGACCTGATTGGCCAGGCGCGCGAGCTCTATGGCTACGCCGCCAAGGTGGAGGGTCACGACAATGACGAGGACAAGCTCGCCTATCTTCGTGATGTCAGGCAGTACCGCAACCTGCTGCTGGTCGAGCGTCCCAATGGCGACTTCGCGTACACGATGGTGCGGCAGCTGTTCTACGCGGCCTTCGCCGATCTGTATTGGCGCGGCATGATGGACTCGACCGATGCGACGCTGGCGGCGATCGCGGCCAAGTCGGAGAAGGAATGCGCTTATCATTTGCGCCACGCCAGCGAATGGGTGATCCGGCTCGGTGACGGCACCGACGAAAGCCACGCCCGCGCGCAAGCCGCGATCGATGACCTCTGGGCCTATACCGGCGAGATGTTCAGCGTCGACGAGAGTGAGCGCGGTCTGATCGACGCGGGTATCGCGATCGATCCGACGCAACTGCTGCCGGAATGGCTGTCGAGCGTGTCGCATGTCGCGCGCGAGGCGACCCTGGTGCTGCCGGAGAACGAGTGGATGCAGCAGGGCGGCCGCGACGGCCGCCACAGCGAGCATCTCGGCCATCTTCTCAGCGAGCTGCAATATATGCAGCGCAGCTTTCCCGGTGCGACATGGTAGTTGCGGATTTCAGCCCGGCCGAGCTGCGCCAGCGCGCCTGGGACGCCGCGGCATCGGTGGCCGATCCGGAAATCCCGGTGCTGACGATCGACGATCTCGGCGTCCTGCGCGAGGTCGAGGTCGTCGGCGACCGCGTCGAGGTCGCGATCACGCCGACCTATTCCGGCTGTCCGGCGATGAACATGATCGCGCTGGAGATCGAGCTGGCGCTCGAGCGCGCTGGCTTCCGTGAGACCCACGTTCGCACGGTGCTGTCGCCGGCCTGGACCACGGACTGGATGAGCGAGGCTGGGCGGCGCAAGCTGCGGGAGTACGGTATTGCGCCGCCGCAGCCGTCGAGCGGGCGCCGCGCGCTGTTCGGCGTGGCCGAGGTTGCGTGTCCGCAATGCGGATCCGTCGACACCGAGCAACTCGCCGAGTTCGGTTCGACCTCGTGCAAGGCGCTGTGGCGCTGCAGATCGTGCCGCGAGCCGTTCGATTATTTCAAGTGTCACTGATGCAGCAGCCGTCATCGCGAGCGCAGCGACTTTGTCCGCCGAAGCCCGAAGGGCGTAGGCGGAAGCGATCCAGAGTCCCGCGCGCGGCCCTGGATTGCTTCGTCGCTTCGCTCCTCGCAATGACGGGAGGATGAACCCGATGTCGACCACGCCACGCTTCCACCGTCTCGCTATCCGTGACCTGCGCCGCGAGGCGCCCGATGCCGTGTCGCTGACCTTTGCGATTCCGAACGAGCTGGCGGCGGACTATCAGTTCGCGCCGGGGCAATATCTCACGTTGAAGACCACGCTCGGCGGCGAGGAGGTGCGGCGCTCCTATTCGATCTGCTCCGGCCCCGATGATGACGAGATCCGCATCGCGGTGAAGCGCGTCGATGGCGGCGCGTTCTCCAGCTTCGTCACTGACGAACTGAAGCGCGGCGACGAGATTGACGTGATGACGCCAACTGGACGTTTTGGCGTGGCATTGCAGCCGGAGGCCGCGCGCACCCACGTCGGCTTCGCGGCGGGCTCCGGAATCACGCCGATCCTCTCGATCGTGAAAGCCGTGTTGGCGCGGGAGCCGCACAGCCGCTTCTTCCTGTTCTACGGCAGCCGCACCACCGCAGGCATGCTGTTCCGCGAACAGCTCGAGGAGCTGAAGGATCGCTTCCTCGACCGCTTCTCGCTGTTCCACGTCATCTCCGGCGAGGAGCAGGATCTGCCGATCCTGCACGGCCGGCTCGACGGCGAGAAGGTGCGCGTGCTGCTGCGCTCGCTGGTGCCGGCCGAGAGCGTCGATCACGTCTTCATCTGTGGCCCCACCGGCATGAGCGAGGATATCGAGGCCGCCTGCCGCGCGCTCGGGATCTCCGACGACCGCGTCCATGTCGAGCGCTTCGTCTCCGGCGCCGGCGGCAAGCCGCGGCCCAAGATGGTCGTTCCGGACTCGGCGCCGCCGAAGGCCATCGCCGCCCTGATCATCGACGGCAAGCGCCGCGAGGTTCCGGTCGCCGACGGCGAAGCCATCCTCGACGCCGCGCTGCGTGCCGGTGTGGACTTGCCCTTCGCCTGCAAGGGCGGCATGTGCTCCACCTGCCGCGCCAAGCTGGTCGAGGGCAAGGCCGAGATGGAGCTGAATTACTCGCTCGAGCCTTGGGAGCTGAAAGCGGGGTTCGTGCTGACGTGTCAGGCCAGGCCGGTGACGGAGCGGGTGGTGGTGGACTACGATCATATGTGAGGTAGTGGCCGCGAAATTTCGACTGCTGATCGAGGCTTATGTGAGCACTCTCGCTCGCTGCACCTCGCCCCGCTTGCGGGGAGAGGTCGGATCGCATCGTTAGATGCAATCCGGGTGAGGGGGACTCTCCGCGAGTTCGGTGCGTGGAGAGTCCCCCTCACCCAACCCTCTCCCCGCAGGCGGGGCGAGGGAGCTCACTGTCATCGGCGCTCAATCTCGATTTCATCTCTGAACGGCTACCCCACCGGCCGCTTGTCCTTGATCCGTTTCGCTTTGCCGGCCGAGCGCTCCAGCGTGTCGGGTGGGACGACTTTCACCTTTGCCGTGAGGCCGATGGTGTTCTTGATGTGGATGGAGATGCGCTCGGCGTGCGCGCCGAGGCCGGTCTCGTCCCAATGCTCGGGGCGCGACTCCGCGTAGATGGTCAGCTCGTCCATGCGGCCCTCGCGCGTCAGCTCCAGCATGAAATGGCCGCCGCACCACTCGGTCGACAGCAGGATCTCCTCGATCTGTGACGGGAACAGGTTGACGCCGCGCAGGATGATCATGTCGTCGGAGCGGCCCGTGACCTTCTCCATCCGTCGCATTCCCGGCCGCGCGGTGCCCGGCAGCAGCCGCGTCAGATCGCGGGTGCGATAGCGGATGACGGGAAAGGCCTCCTTGGTCAACGAGGTGAACACCAGTTCGCCCATCTCGCCGTCGGGCAGCACCTTGCCGGTGTCGGGATCGACGATCTCCGGATAGAAATGATCCTCCCAGATGTGCAGCCCGTCCTTGGTCTCCAGGCATTCCTGCGCCACACCAGGGCCGATCACCTCGGACAGGCCGTAGATGTCGGTGGCGTCCATCGCGAACGCATCCTCGATCTCGGCGCGCATCGCATTGGTCCACGGCTCGGCGCCGAAGATGCCGATCCTGAGCGAGCTCTGCCGCGGATCGAGGCCCTGACGCTTGAACTCGTCGAGGATTGCCAGCATGTAGCTTGGCGTCACGGTGATGATGTCAGGGCGGAAATCATTGATCAGCTGCACCTGCCGCTCGGTCATGCCGCCGGAGATGGGCACCACCGTGCAGCCGAGCTGCTCGGCGCCGTAATGGACGCCGAGGCCGCCGGTGAACAGGCCATAGCCGTAGGCGTTGTGGATGATCATGCCGCTCCTGCCGCCGGCGGCGCGGATCGAGCGGGCCATCACGGCCGACCAGGTCGCGATGTCGTTCCTGGTATAGCCGACCACGATCGGCTTGCCGGTCGTGCCCGAGGAGGCGTGTACCCTTACCAGTTGCTCGCGCGGCACGGCGAACATGTTGAACGGGTAATTGTCGCGCAGGTCGGTCTTCACCGTGAACGGAAACTTGGCGAGGTCGGCGAGCTCGCGGAAGTCGGAGGGATGCACCCCCGCCTTGTCGAAGGCGCGGCGGTAATGGGCGACGTTGTCGTAGGCGTGCTTCAGCGACCAGGCGAGCCGGCTCGTCTGCAGCGCCATGATCTCGTCGCGCGAGGCTCGCTCGGCTGCGTCCATCTCGGGAACGTAGCTGCCGGTCGATTGAAGCTTGGTCGATGTCATGGTCAGGTCCTCCGGCAGGGGCGCGGGGCGATAGGGAAGCGGATCAGCTCGCGGCGGCCGGGACCAGCGTGCCGCCGATGCTGCGGGAATGGCCGCGGAATTCGGCGATCACCGTGTCGCCTGCCGTAACGCGGACATCATAGATGCCTGAGCGCCCGCTGCGGGATACCTCGTGCGCGCGAGCAAGCAGAACGTCGCCGAGCTTGCCGGGGCGGATGAAGCTGATGCTGCCCTGCGCCGCCACGGTGCGGTCGTTGTGCGAGTTGCAGGCAAAGGCGAAGGCGGAATCGGCCAGCGTGAAGATGAAGCCGCCATGGGCGATGCCATGGCCGTTGACCATGTGCGGCTGCACCGTCATCTGCAGCGTGGCGCATCCGGGGCCGATCTCGACGATGTGCATGCCGAGCCCCTGGCTGGCGCGGTCGTCCTGCCACATGGCGTCGGCGCAGGCGCGGGCGAGAGCGTCGGCGGAAAGTGTCGCCACGCCGCTCACCGTGCGGCCTCCATGCATGCGCAATGCGTCGGCCACCCCTCAGGATGCGCTTCTGAAATCACGGCGTTCTCTCCCGTCGATGCTTGTTGGAACAAGCATTCTCATCTAGTTAGGTGCGACATCGTGGCAAATATTCTGCGCGCGTCAAGCGAAAGCGCTGCCTGCGCAACGCGCGTGTTGTCCGCAACCGGAAGGATTCCCGAACGTGCCCGAAGCCGCCAATCTGGCCATGATGGCCGGTCTCGCGATCGGCCTGGTCTATGGCGTGGTGGGGCTGCTCAGCGGCTTCTGCATGATGAGCAGCCTGCGCGGCTGGTGGGCCGACGGCGACCGCCGGCTGGTGCGAACTTACGCCCTGGCGATGGGCATCGCCATCATCGCCACGCAGCTGCTCGCGGCCAACGGGGCCGTCGATCTCGGCAAGTCGATCTATCTGCAGCCGACGTTCTCGGTGCCACTGATGCTCTTGGGCGGTGTTCTGTTCGGCTACGGCATGGTGCTCGCCAACGGTTGCGGTTCGCGCGCGCTGGTGCTGCTCGGCCGCGGCAATCTGCGCTCCTTCGTCGTCGTGACCGTGCTCGCGATCGCGGCGGAGATGACGTTGAAGGGCCTGATCGCGCCGCTGCGCATCGCGCTGATGCAGGGCTCGCAGACCATGGCGACCGCGACGTCGCTGCCGGCTGTGCTGTCGGTCGGTGGCCTGCATGGTGCAGCGGCGCGGCTGCTGCCGGCGCTCGGGCTCGGCGGCGCGCTGATCGTCTTCGCCCTTGCGCATGCGCCATTCCGGCGCGCGCCCGGCCAGATGCTCGCCGGCCTCGTCGTCGGCCTGCTGATCGCGGCCGGCTGGTTCGCGACCGGCACTCTCGGCGCGGACGATTTCAACCCCGTGCCGGTCGCGTCCCTGACCTTCGTCGCGCCGATCGCCGATGCCCTGCAATACATCATGCTGTCGACCGGCTCGACCGCCAATTTCGGCATCGCCACCGTGGCCGGGGTGCTCGCCGGCAGCCTCGTCACCGCGGTGGCGACGCGGCGCTTCAAGCTCGAAGGCTTCCACTCTCCGCATCACATGCTGCGCTCGGTTGGCGGCGCCGCGCTGATGGGCATCGGCGGCGTGATGGCGCTGGGCTGCTCGGTCGGGCAGGGCCTGACGGGGCTGTCGACCTTGGCGCTGCCGTCCTTCGTCGCCATCGCGGGAATCTTCATCGGCACGGCGGCCGGCCTGCGCGGAGCGTTGCGCGTCAGGCCGCTGAAGAGCGAGCCGCAGGCGGCGCGTTAGTCTCATTGTGTCACGACCACCGTCGTTCCGGGGCAATCGTCGGTGCGAAGTCGCGAAGCGGCTGTGCGTCGGCGATTGAGCCCGGAATCTCGACATTGCCGGAAATGGACGCAAGACAATCTCGGGATTCCGGGTTCAAGGCCTCGCGGCCTTGCCCCGGAATGACGGTGGTTGTGACTCAGCCGAATGAGCTCACTCCGTCGCGCGCGTGACGATACGGATCTCCGACGTCAGCGTCCGGTGCACCGGGCATTTGTCGGCGATCTCCATCAGCTTCCTGCGCTGCTCCTGATCGAGCGCACCGTCCAGGTGGATCTCGCGGTCGAGCTGATCGATCAGCCCGATCTTGGTCTCGCACTCCGCGCAGTCCTCCGCATGGATCTTGCTGTGGCGCAAGGTGACCGTGATGCGGTCGAGCGGCAGGAATTTGCGGTCGGCATAGAGCCGCATCGTCATCGAGGTGCAGGCGCCGAGCGCCGCGAGCAGGAGGTCGTAGGGGCCCGGGCCGGTGTCCTGGCCGCCGACCGAGAGCGGCTCGTCGGCGGTGAGATGATGCGGGCCGAGCGCGATGGCCTGCTGCAGCTTGCTCGACCGGGTCTCGCGCACGACCACATCGCGCGGACCATCCTTGGCTGCCGGCTCGGCGGCCGCCGGCGCGACGTAACGGCCGGCCCAGCTCGCGATCACCTCGGCGATGTAGGCTGCGTCCTCCTTCCTGCTGATGAGATGATCAGCGTGATCGAGCGAGATGAAGCTCTTCGGATGCCTGGCGGCGACGAAGATCTTCGTCGCGTTGTCGATGCCGACGGTGTCGTCGACAGGCGAGTGCATCACCAGCAGCGCCTTGTGCAGATGCTTGACCCTGTCGAGCAGGCGCTGCTCGACGACGTCGTCGAGGAACGAGCTGCTGATGCGGAACGGACGGCCCGCGAGCGAGACCTCGGCCGAGCCGTCGCGGCGGATCGCCTCGAGGCTGTCCTTGAATAGCGCGGTGACGTGGCCCGGGTCGGAGGGCGCCGCGATCGTCACCACGGCTTTCGCATCGGGAATGTCGCCGGCGGCGGCCAGCACGGCGGCTCCGCCGAGGCTGTGGCCGATCAGGATCGCCGGCGGCTGTCGGGTCTCGCGCAGATGATTGGCGGCGCGGACGAGGTCGGCGACGTTGGAGGAGAACGTCGTGTTGGCGAAGTCGCCTTCGCTGGAGCCCAGGCCGGTGAAGTCGAACCGCAGCACGGCGATGCCATGGGCCGTCAGCGCCATGGCAATGCGCCGCGCCGCATGCGTGTCCTTGCCGCAGGAGAAGCAATGCGCGAACAGCGCATAGGCCCGCGGCGCGCCATCAGGCAGATCGAGCGCCGCGGAGAGCTTGTCGCCGCCTGCGCCTTCAAACTGGAAACGTTCGGTCGGCATGATGTGGTCTCCATCCGTTGCGTCTTCACCGCCGTGCGAGGCGATGACACGGCATCGTTCCCCGTTGTCATACAACAGATCTGGCCATACGCGCAGACATGGTGGCATACCCTCGCGGCCTGCACGGCCCGAGCTCTGCGGATCTTCCGCCCTCTTGAACAAGAGGGCGCAGGGAAGGTCGGGAGCCTGCCGCCCCCATGGCCCGCCTGCGGAAAAAATGCAGGCGGCAGAACCACAGGTACGGCTGAGGACATCCCGGCCTTCCCTGCGCAATGGTTGGAACGGCTTATACGTGCTCTCTCCGGGGAACGGCCTTCTTGCCCCCGTCATCGCGATGCGCGTCATCCGCACCACGACTTGACGCCAGCACCGCGGCGCCGAGACCACACGATTTCACCGTGCGCACCGGATCGTTCGTCCGCACGGAAGACCATGCTGCGACCCGTCGCGCCCACCGCATCCCGCGCTCCACGTCCGTGACGATCGCGATACGCCCCTCTGCAACGAGGCGGGATGGCGAGGAATAAATCACGATTTTCAGAAAAACGCAAGGGGAGATTATTTAGGGGGGCGAGGCTGGACGTGGGACCACATGATTGACGCCAACACCTTCCGGTCAGACCGAGGGCTGTCGCATTTGGCGAACGGAGTTTTGTGCCGCCTGTCTCCAGGTCGTCATGGCCGGGCTTGTCCCGGCCATCCACGCCGTTCGGCATGCTGGGAACGACGTGGATGCCCGGGACGAGCCCGGGCATGACGGAGTAACTGGTGTGATGGTTCGTTACGACGTAGGTCAATATGCGATTGGACTGCGGTCGGCCCGGACCAGCGATCGATCTCACGACCAGGCGCCGATCAGTCTCGCGGAGGCAGGAGCTCGATCTCCTGTTCGCCATGCCGGATCGCCGTCGGCAGGTCCTGGGAGACGAGATCGGTAATCCATCGGACGAGCGCCGGCAGCGCTTCGTCCTTCGCTTGCCGGCGGAGTGGGGGCAAATCCCGCTCGTGCGCGGTGCCGACCTTGATGTTGAGACGCTCATAAGGAATGTCGCCGTCCGGCGGCCGATATCGCGCATCGAACAGGCGCCTGCCGTGGCTGCGAACGAGGTGGATGCGAATGCCGCCGAGATCTCTTGCGGTCAGTGCGGCGAGGATGACGCTCGGCTTGAGAAGGTACCCGTAGCCCTTGGGGATCTTGCCGGTTTCTGAGGTGAACTCCATGCTGAATCTCTGGCACGTTCGGATATCGCGGTGACCGCGCTTCGGGTCGGAAGCGATAGCATGCAGTCCGTAGGGTGGGCAAAGCGAAGCGTGCCCACCAATCTTTTCTCATCGGCGGGGCGATGGTGGGCACGACGCGTTCCGCGTCTTTGCCCACCCTACGGCTCCGCGGGCGTGTCGATACGCGAGCCCGTCAGTCCGAATAGCGCTGTTCGGCCCATGGATCGCCGCGGTTGTGATAGCCTCGCACCTCCCAATAGCCGGGTCTGTCGGCCTCGAGAAACTCGATCGCCTTGAGCCATTTCGCGCTCTTCCAGAAATACAGATGCGGCACGACGACGCGCACCGGGCCGCCATGCTCTCCAGTCAACGGCGCGCCGGACCAGCTATGCGCGAGCAACGCATCCTCGGCGGCGAAGTCTTCGAGCATCAGGTTCGTCGTGTAGCCGTCATAGGAATGCAGCACGACGAATTCAGCGCTGTCACGCGGCCGGCAGGCGGCGAGCAGGTCACGTGTGGCGAGCCCTTCCCATTGATTGTCGTAGCGCGACCAGGTCGTGACGCAGTGGATGTCGGAGACGAACTGGCGCTGCTCCTGGGCGAGGAAGGCGCGCATGTCCCAGAACAGCGGGGTCTCGACGGCGCCATAGACATCGAGTCGCCAGCGCTCTGACGTGACCGACGGTGTCAGGCCGAGGTCGAGCACCGGCCAGTCGCGGGTCAGATGCTGCCCCGGCGGCAGGCGCTGGTCCTCCGGCCTGATGATGCGGCCGGTCAGGAATTTGCCCTCGCGCGCCCAGCGTTCCTTGCTGCGGGTCAGCTTGCTCTCGGGCGGCAGGCTGGACTCGTCGGCCATCTCGACACCTCGTCAATTCGTGCGGGCTCTTTCGTGCGGGCTCATTCGTGCCGGTGCATCGCGGACGCATGCTTGGTGTCGCGCATGGTCGCATAGATCAGCAGCGACAGGAAGATCACGCCGGTGAGATAATAATAGAACCACGTCTCGTGCCCTATGCTCTTGAAGTAGAGGGCGATCGCCGGCGCGGTGCCGCCGAACAGCGATACGGTGATCGCATAGGGCAGGCCGACACCGAGCGCGCGGACATTGGTCGGAAACAGCTCGGCCTTCACCACCGCATTGATCGAGGTGTAGCCCGCCGTGAAGATCCAGGCGCCGCAGATCAGCAGGAAGGCTGTGAACGGCTCCTTGGTGCCCTTCAGTACCGTCAGGATCGGGATCGTCGACAAGGTGCCGGCGACGCCGAAGAAGATCAGCAGCGGCTTGCGACCGATGCGGTCGGAGATCGCGCCATACAGCGGCTGCAGCACGCAGGCGAACAGCAGCGAGCCGAAGATCACCATCGTGGTCTGGTCCTCGGTGAGGCCGACCGAGAGCTTCACGAAGGTCTGCATGTAGGTGGTGAAGGTGTAGAACGCGGCGGTGCCGCCCGCGGTCAGGCCGACCACCAGCAGCAGCTCCCGCGGATATTTGAACAGGGCGGTGATCGAGCCGGAAGGGCCTACGGTCTTCTTGGCCTCCACGAAGGCTTCGGTCTCGTGCAGGTTCCGCCGCATCACCGCGACGAAGATTGCGAGGCCGGCACCGATCGCGAACGGAATGCGCCAGCCCCAGGCTCGCAATTCTTCCGGGGTCAGGAACACCTTCTGCAACAGCAAAAGCACGATGATCGCGGTGAGCTGCCCGCCGATCAGGGTGACATATTGGAAGCTCGAATAGAAGCCGCGATGCTTGGCGTCGGCGACCTCGGAGAGATAGGTGGCGCTGGCGCCATATTCGCCGCCGAGGCTGAGGCCTTCGATCACGCGGGCGAGCGCCAGGATGATCGGCGCGGCGATGCCGATGGTGGCATAGGTCGGTGTCACCGCGATGATCAGCGAGCCGAAGCACATGCAGAGCACCGAGACGGTCAGCGACAGCCGCCGGCCATGGTGATCGGCGAGATAGCCGAACAGCCAGCCGCCGAGCGGGCGCATCAGGAACGTCGCGGCGAACACGACAGCGGCGTTGAGCTGCTCGACCACCGGGTCCTTCGACGGAAAGAAGGCCGGCGCGAAGTACAGCGCGAACGCCGTATAGGCATAGAAATCGTACCACTCGACCAGGTTGCCGGCCGAGCCGATCAGGATCGCCTTGATGCGCCGCTCGACGTCGGTGAATGTGGTAGTGTCCGCGGCAGGCAGCAGCGCCTCGTCTGTCATATCCGGTCTCCGGCAAGCATGATTTGCGGCCCTTCTACGGCAGCTGCCCGGATTGCCAACAGCCGATAACGGACATGGGTCCCATGTTCAGAGCATGGAACTCGGCGGATGGCAGCCTTGAAGAAAAGCCCCGTTCGTCGGCCATCGCGCCACGAAAGCAAGTCCCGATCCTCATGGTGAGGCGCGCCGCAAGGCGCCTCTCGAACCATGAGGCCGCCGACCAAACTAGCCCTTCGGCGCGCGCGGATCGATCGGGGTCGAGCTGGCCACGCCAAGAACATCTTCCAGCAACTTGGCGCCAGCGAGCAGCTTGGCGTCGGCGCGCGGCGCCGCGATCATTTGCAGGCCGATCGGCAGGCCCGTTTCCGTGAAGCCGCAGGGCAGCGACAGGGCTGGGCAGCAGGCCAGCGTGATCGCATAGACGATGCCGAGCCATTGCACGTAGTTGTCGAACTTCTGCCCGGCGCATTCGGCGACGTAGCGGTTCTCGATCGGGAAGGGGGGCACGATGGTCGCCGGCGCCAGCAGCAGATCATACGTCTCGAAGAACTTCACCGCGCGCGCGGTGATCGCGACGCGCTGCGCCTCGGCGCGCGCGATCTGCGCGACCGTGAGCTTCAGCCCTTCCTCGATGTTCCAGATCACCTCGGGCTTGAGCAGGTCGCGCTTGGTGCGCAGCAGCTCCGCCTTGCTCATCGCGAAGTCGAGCGCGCGCAGCACGTGGAAGCATTCATGCGCCTCGCTGAAATCGGGATGCGCCTCCTCGACGATCACGCCGAGCTCGGCGAAGCGCTGCGCCGCCTTGCGGGTGACGGCAGCGACTTCGGGATCGACGGGCGTGATGCCGAGATCGGGCGAGTAGGCGACGCGGACCGGCTTCCTGCCGGAGCGCGCGGCGGCCAGGAACGACGTCGCAGGCGAGGGCAGCGAGATCGGATCCGCGGCGTGCTCGCCGCTCATCGCGTCCAAGAGCAGCGCGAGGTCCGCGACGTTGCGGGCCATCGGGCCCTGGATGGCGAGATTGCGGTCGATGGCCACCGCCGGCGTATGCGCGACGCGGCCGAAGCTCGGGCGCAGGCCGACGATGCCGCAGAAGCTCGCGGGGTTGCGCAGCGAGCCGCCCATGTCCGAGCCGTGTGCCAACCAGGCCATGCCGGTGGCGAGCGCCACCGCGGCGCCGCCGGAGGAGCCGGCCGCCGAGCGGGACGTGTCCCAGGGATTGCGCGTCGCGCCGAACACCTCGTTGAAGGTGTTGGCGCCGGCGCCGAACTCCGGCGTGTTCGACTTGGCGTAGATCACGCCGCCATTGGCTTCGAGATGCTCGACCATGAGATCGGAGCGTTCCGGAATTCGGTCCTTGAAGATCGGCGAGCCCTGGGTGGTGAGCACGCCGGCGACGTCGGTGAGATCCTTGATCGGCACGGGCAGCCCGGCCAGCACGCCGCGCTCGGCAGCCGGCTTCTGCATCAGCGCCTTGGCGTGATCGCGCGCGCGATCGAAGCACAGCGTCGGCAGCGCATTGACCTTGCCGTCGACGGCTGCGATGCGCGCTTCCAGCGCGTCGAGGCAATCCAGCGGCGTGACCTCGCCGGACTTCAACTTGTCGACGACGGCGCAGGCGCTCTCGCGGATCAATCCCTGGTCGGCCAAAGCTTAGTTCTCCTGATGGCAAGCCTCCCGGCGCCTCGCTGTAGATCACGTTTCGGCTGAGGTGGAAAGGTCGCGGCGATCAACCCCACCCTGCGCTGATGCCGCCATCGACGGTATAGATCACGCCGGAGGTGTAGCCGGCACGGTCCGAGGCCAGGAACGCCATCAGGTCGGCGATCTCGCTGACATGCGCGGGGCGGCCGAGCGGCAGGCTCTTCTGGAACTCCGTGTAGCGGCTGTCGTCGCCGAACAGGTCGCGGGCCCGCGTCTTCAACAGGGTGACGTGACGATCGGTGCCGACCGGCCCGGGATTGATGCCGACGACGCGGATGTTGTCGGCGAGGCTCTTGGAGCCGAGCGCGCGGGTGAAGGCCATCAACGCTGCATTGCCGGCGCTGCCGCAGATGTAGTTGGCGTCGAACTTCTCGCCGGCCGCGCCGATGTCGTTGATGATCACGCCGCCGCCGCGCGCCTTCATCTGGGCATAGACCAGCCGGGTCAGGTTGATGAAGCCGAACACCTTGAGGTCCCAGGCATGCCGCCAGGCCGCCTCGTCGATCTTGTCGATCGCGCCGCCCGGAATATCGCCGGCATTGTTGACGAGAATGTCGATGTCGGACGCCTCCTGCGCCAGCCGCGCGACGTCTTCGGATTTCCGCAGGTCCACCACATGCGCGGCTGCATCGATCTGGTGCTTCGATCGGAGCTGCTCGACCAGGGCGGAAAGGCGATCGCCGCTGCGCGCAGCGAGCCGGACGTGGCAGCCTTCCTCGGCAAAGGCTTCGGCCGCCGCGGCGCCGATTCCCTTGGACGCGCCGGTGATGAGAACGCGCTTGCCGCGCAGATGAAGGTCCATGGAGGCTCTCGCTGAGGGGAGGGAGACCGGATTGTCGGGCGCGTCAGCCATGCGGTCAATCTTGCACCGCAGCGTTGCGCTTCCCGGTCGTTTGGTCCATTCAGGCGTCGACGATTTCAGCCGGGACAGTCCGGCAGCACCATCTGAGGATCCGCTCGATGAGCAAGAAGCCCTATCGCATCGCAGTCATTCCCGGCGACGGCATCGGCAAGGAGGTCATGCCCGAGGGCATCCGCGTGATCGAGGCCGCCGCCAAGAAGCATGGCGTCGCCGTGCAGTTCGACCATTTCGACTTCTCGAGCTACGACTACTACGAGAAGCACGGCCAGATGATGCCGGACGATTGGAAGGCGCAGATCGGCGGTCATGACGCGATCTATTTCGGCGCCGTCGGCTGGCCGGCCAAGATCGCGGACCACGTCTCGCTGTGGGGCTCGCTGATCAAGTTCCGCCGCGAGTTCGATCAGTACGTGAATCTCAGGCCCGTGCGGCTGATGCCCGGCGTGCCGTCGCCGCTGGCGGGCCGCAAGCCCGGCGATATCGATTTCTGGGTGGTGCGCGAGAACACCGAGGGCGAGTATTCCTCGGTCGGCGGCCGCATGTTTCCGGACACCGACCGCGAGTTCGTGACGCAGCAGACGGTGATGACCCGCACCGGCGTCGACCGCATCCTGAAGTTCGCCTTCGAGCTGGCACAGTCCAGGCCGAAGAAGCATCTGACCTCGGCGACCAAGTCCAACGGCATCTCGATCACGATGCCGTATTGGGACGAGCGCGTCGAGGCGATGGCGAAGAACTATCCGGGCGTGAAGTGGGACAAGTACCACATCGACATCCTCACCGCGAACTTCGTGCTGCACCCGGACTGGTTCGACGTCGTCGTCGGCTCCAACCTGTTCGGCGACATCCTGTCCGATCTCGGCCCGGCCTGCACCGGCACCATCGGCATCGCGCCGTCGGGCAACATCAACCCGGAGCGCCATTTCCCGTCGGTGTTCGAGCCGGTGCACGGCTCGGCGCCCGATATCGCGGGGCAGGGGATCGCCAATCCGATCGGCATGATCTGGTCGGGCGCGATGATGCTGGAGCATCTCGGCGAAAAGACCGCGGCGCAGTCGATCGTCGGCGCGATCGAGCGTACGCTCGCCGAGCGCACCTTGCGCACGCGCGATCTCGGCGGCAATGCCGATACGGTGGCGTGCGGCAAGGCGGTCGCGGAGATGGTGGATTAGTTAGTCGCCGCTCTCGATTGTCGCCCCGGCGAACGCCGGGGCGCTTAACCACCGGCCGGTGGTATCGCGGCCGGTGTCTGCCACCGTTCGCTCCCGATCAATCACGCGGTATGGGTCCCGGCGTTCGCCGGGACGACGGTGGTGGTTGGGGCGACAACTCGGCCAACACCGTCATTGCGAGGAGCGCAGCGACGAAGCAATCCAGGGTCGCCGCGGGATTCTGGATTGCTTCGCTTCGCTCGCAATGACGGAGGAGAGAGCTGTTAGGCGCGCATCACCCGCCGGCAGTGCTCCCACGCGGCGTGGATCAGGTTTTCGCTCGCCTCCGGGGTGCGGAAGGCCGAGTGCGCGGACAGCGTCACGTTCGGGATCGTGGTCAGCACGTGACCGGCGGGCAGCGGCTCGGTGGTGAAGACGTCGAGGCCGGCGTGGCGGATGTGGCCGCTGCGCAAGGCATCGATCATCGCGGCCTCGTCGACGATGGCGGCGCGGGCGGTGTTGACGAAGATCACGCCCTTGCGCATCTGCGCGATGCGCTCGCGCGACAGGAAGCCGCGGGTCTCGTCGTTGAGCAGGAGGTGCAGCGAGACGACATGGCTCTGCTGCAGCAGCGTGTCGAGGTTGACGAAGTCGACGCCCGGATGGCTCTTCGGCGAGCGGTTCCAGGCGATCACCTTCATGCCGCTGCCCGACGCGATGCGCGCGACCTCGGCGGCGATGCCGCCGAAGCCGATCAGGCCGAGCGTCTTGCCGGTCAGCTGCATGCCGTCGTCGCGCAGCCAGTTGCCGGCGCGCATCTCGCGGTCCATCTGCGCGATGCCGCGCGCCGAGGCCCACATCAGCGCAATGGCGGCTTCGGCAACCGCCGTGTCGCCATAGCCCTTGATCAAATGCACGGTGATGCCGAGCTGGCTAAGCTCCTCGGGGTTCATGTAGCTGCGCGCGCCGGTGCCGAGAAAGACGACGTGCTTGAGGCCCTTGCACTGCTTCGCGACCTCGGTGGGCAGGGCGGTGTGATCGACCACGCCGATCTCGGCGCCGTCGAGGATCGTGGGCCAGTCCTCCGGCTTGATGTCCGGATCGAGATGCACGCGCATCTCGGGATCGCCCGATTTGCGCTGCCGCTCGAAGATCTCGGCCAGCGACTCGTTGGCGTCGATGAATACTCCGCGCACGGATACCTCCTAGTTGTCCTGCCTGGCTAGTGCGGCAACAGAGGCGAACTCCCTCCCCCCTTGTGGGGGAGGGTTGGGGAGGGGGTAGCCCCGGGCGACACCGCCGTTGTGGACCCCCACCCCCGACCCCTCCCCGCAAGGGGGAGGGGAGCCCAGCGTGCCCGCGCTATTCAGGCTTGTGATTGATCATTGATATTGGAGTAGATTGAAGCAGTAGATCACGACGCCACGCCCGCCAGCGATAGCACGGTGTGCAGCAGCACATTCGCGCCGGCGGCGCAGTCGGATTGCGTCGCGTCCTCCAGCTCGTTGTGGCTGATGCCGTCCTTGCAGGGCACGAACACCATGGCGGCCGGCATGATCGTGTTCAGATTGCAGGCGTCGTGGCCCGCTCCCGACGTGATGCGCCGGTGCGAATAGCCGAGCGTGCCGGCGGCGCGCTCGACGGCATCGACCAGCTTCGGATCGAAATGCGTCGGCGGCTTGCGCCAGACCTGGTCGATCGCGATCTCGACGCGGCGCTTCTTCGCAATTTCACCCGCGGCCGCGCGCAGGCTGGCATCGAGTGCGTCCAGCGTATCGGCATTGGCGCTGCGGCAATCGATGGTGAAGGCGATCTCGCCGGGGATCACGTTGCGCGAGGGATTGGCGATGACGGCCTCGCCGATGGTCGCGACCGCGTTCGGCCCGAGCTTGATCGCGATCTGCTCCAGGGTCAGCGCAAACTCCGACAGCGCCAGCAGCGCGTCGCGGCGCAGCGGCATCGGCGTCGAGCCGGCATGGCTCTCGAAGCCCGTGACCTTGCCGTCGTACCAGAACACGCCCTGGCCGTGGTCGACCACGCCGATGGTCTTGTTCTCGGCCTCCAGGATCGGACCCTGCTCGATGTGCAGCTCGACGAAACCGGAGAATTTCTGCGTGCCGACGGCCGTCGCGCCGCGATAGCCGATCTCGTCCAGCGCCGCGCCCACGGTCATGCCTGCGGCATCTGTCCGCGACAAAATGTCCTCGACCGTGAAGTCGCCGACATAGGCGGCCGAGGCCATCATGGCCGGCGCGAAGCGCGAGCCTTCCTCATTGGTCCAGTTGACGATGCACAGCGGCGCGTCGGTCTCGATGCCGGCGTCGTTGAGGGTGCGGATCACCTCCAGCGCGCCGAGCGTGCCCAGAATGCCGTCGAACTTGCCGCCCGTGGGCTGGGTGTCGAGATGCGAGCCGAGCCCGACCGGCGGCTTCGCCATGTCGCGCCCCTTGCGAAGTGCAAACATCGAGCCGAGCGTGTCGACGCGCACTTCGAGCCCGGCATCCTCGCAGGCTTTCCGGAACCAGTCGCGGACCTGCTTGTCCTCCTGGCTCAGGGTCAGCCGCCGCACGCCGCCCTTCGGCGTGGCGCCGAACCTGGCGGTCTCGTGGATGCTGTCCCAGAGGCGGGCGGAATCGATCTGCAGATTGGTGACGGCGCGGCTCATGCTTGAATTCCCTGTACTCCGGCATCCTGTCCATCGCGCGCCGCGACGAGCCCGTCAACCGATGCAGAGGGATGGCTGGCCGTCTGCGCCGTCCGGACTGCGAGCTCGGCGACGCGCTCGATCGCGATCATCTCGGGCGACGACAGCCAGCTCGCGGTGAAGGTCAGCGGTGGAATCCTCAGGTCCGTCTTCAACTCCTGCAGGCGGCCGCTCTCGATCTCGTTGGCGACGATCGCGGCCGGAATAACGGCGACGCCGAGCCCCTCGACCGCCATGTGGATCACGGTCGCCAGCGAGGCGCTGGCGTGCAGCCGCATCGGCGGCAGATGCGGGCGGTTGAACAGCGAACGCACGTTGTCATAGGGCTGGGTGTTGCGCGGAAAGGTGATGATCGGAAACCGCGCCATCTGCTCGGCGGTGACCACGCCCGTGCCGAAGCCGAGGGCAGGGCTGGCGAGGAAGCTGATCGGATAGTCGCACAGCACGCGGCTGCGGATGCCGGACTCGGAGGGCGCGCCCAGCGCGAAGGCGAGCTCGATCTCCTGCGCCAGCAGCCGCGCGTGCAGATGGGGCGTGACGTCGACCTCGATCTCCAGCGACAGATTCGGATAGCTCTCGTTGACGCTCTTGATCAGCCGCGGCAGCCAGTCGTGCACGATGGTCTCGGCGACGCCGAGCCGGAGCACGCCGCGCATCGCCGAGCGGTCGCCGACCTCGGCCAGCATCTCCGCGCGCAGGCCGATCAGCTTCTCGGCATAGACCAGCATCTGCCGGCCGCTCGCGGTCGGGGACGCCACGCGATGATCGCGGTTGAGCAGCTTGACGCCGAGCTCGCGCTCGAGCTGGGCGATGCGCTGGGAGATGGCGGGCTGGGTCGTATTGAGGCGCTGCGCCGCGCCGCGGAAGCTGCCAAGCTTCACGACCCAGAGGAAGGTCTCGATGGAACGGAAATCCAGCATCGCGCCCCGCTCGGATCAATTTGTCTTATCGATCCTGATTAAAAACGAAGATTAGACTTTATAGCATGGCTGATGTTCAGTGAGTTTGTCGAGATATTAGGCAAGTGGCACAAATGACTGTTTCTGCGGCAGTGCAGCAATCAGCCGGCGAGACGGATCTTCTCCCGAGCCATCGGGCCCGCCTGGATTATCGCGCGGGCAGGGGCTGGAGCACGGCGGGCGTCGCCAACGGCTTCGTCCAGGGCAATCTGGCTGTTATCCCCGAGCAGTACGCCGGCGCCTTCCACCGCTTCTGCCAGCTCAACCCGAAGCCGTGCCCGATCATCGGCATGTCCGATCCGGGCAATCCGCACATTCCGGCGCTCGGCGCCGATCTCGACATCCGCACCGACGTGCCGCGCTATCGCGTCTGGCGCGATGGCGAGATGGTCGAGGAGCCGACCGATCTCATGGCGCATTGGCGCGACGACCTCGTCGCCTTCGTGCTCGGCTGCTCGTTTTCCTTCGAGGAGGCGCTGATGGCCGACGGCCTGCCGATCCGCCACATCGAGCAGGGCTGCCGCGTGCCGATGTATCGCACCAACATCGCCTGCACGCCGTCGGGGCCGTTCGCGGGGCCGATGGTGGTGTCGATGCGTCCGTTCAAGCCGGCGCAGGCGATCCGCGCGGTGCAGATCACGACGCGCTTTCCCGCCGTGCACGGCGCGCCGGTGCATCTCGGCCATCCCGACCAGATCGGCATCGCCGACATCAGCAAGCCGGACTACGGTGACCCGGTGCCGGTTGGCGCCGACGAAATTCCTGTCTTCTGGGCCTGCGGGGTGACGCCGCAGGCGGTCATCGCTGCGGCCAGGCTGCCCTTCGCCATCACCCACGCACCGGGCCTGATGCTGATCACCGATCTCAAGAACAAGGATCTCGCCGTCCTCTAATCAGGCAGCCATGCTGCTCATTGAGCCTTTACCGTCGACCTCAACCGCTTCATCGATGCGCTTTCATCAGAGGATCTTGCCATGACCATCACGCGCCGAAACGTCCTGCTTGGAGCCACCGCCGCCGCTGCGCTCGGTCCGATCGCCGCCCGCGCCCAGACGTCGGAAGTGAAGATCGGCGTCATCTATCCGTTCTCCGGCGCCAGCGCCCAGATCGGCGTCGATGCGCAGCGCGCGTTCGAGACCGCGGCGGAAATCATCAACGGCAAGTATGATTTCGATCTGCCGCTCGCCCGCACCGAAGGCCTGCCTAGTCTCGGCGGCGCCAAGATCAAGCTGGTGTTCGCCGACCACCAGGCCGACCCGCAGAAGGGCCGCGCCGAGGCCGAGCGCCTGATCACCCAGGAGAAGGTCGCAGCCGTCATCGGCTCCTATCAGAGCGCCGTCGCGGTGACGGCGAGCCAGATCTGCGAGCGTTACCAGATCCCGTATCTGTCGGCCGACAATTCCTCGCCGAGCCTGCATCGCCGCGGCCTGAAGTATTATTTCCGCGCCGCCCCGCATGACGAGATGTTCTCGCAGGCGATGTTCGACTTCTTCGACGCGATGAAGAAGAAGGGCACCAAGATCGACACGCTGGCCCTGTTCCACGAGGACACCATCTTCGGCACCGATTCGAGCAATGCCCAGCTCAAGCTCGCCAACGAGCGCGGCTACAAGATCGTCGCCGACATCAAGTACCGCGCCAACTCGCCGTCGCTGTCGGCCGAGGTGCAGCAGCTCAAGGCCGCCAATGCCGACGTGCTGATGCCGTCGAGCTACACCACGGACGGCATCCTGCTGGTCAAGACCATGGCCGAGCTCGGCTACAAGCCGAATGCGATCGTGGCGCAGGACGCCGGCTTCTCCGAGAAGGCGCTGTATGACGCGGTCGGCGACAAGCTCGAAGGCGTGATCTCGCGCGGCTCGTTCTCGCTCGATCTCGCCGCCAAGCGGCCGATGGTCGGCAAGATCAACGACATGTTCAAGGCCAAGTCGGGCAAGGACTTCAACGACTACTCGTCGCGCCAGTTCATGGGCCTGATCGTGATGGCCGACGCCATCAACCGCGCCAAGTCCACCGACGGCGAGAAGATCCGCGACGCGCTGGCCGCGACCGACATGCCGGGCGAGCAGACCATCATGCCGTGGAAGCGGGTGAAGTTCGACGAGAACGGCCAGAACAACGACGCCGATCCGGTGCTGCTGCAATATGTCGGCGGCAAGTTCGTCACCATCTTCCCGACCCAGGCCGCGGTGGCCCAAGCCACCTGGCCGATGAAGTAAGCGTCTTCGGCCCGAGGGGCGGGGAGACCATGGCGGAGCATCTGTCGTGCTCCGTCATTGCGGGGAGCGCAGCGACGAAGCAATCCAGGGGCCGCAAAGAAGGTCTGGATTGCTTCGCTTCGCTCGCAATGACGGGGAGCAAGTGAAGTGACAGCAGAAACAATCATCCAAAGTCTCGCCAGCGGCCTCTTGATGGGCCTGCTCTACGGGCTGATCGCCGTCGGCCTGGCGCTCATCTTCGGCCTGATGGACGTCGTGAACTTCGCCCACGGCGAGTTCCTGATGATCGCGATGTACGCGACCTTCTTCCTGTTCGCCTATTTCGCGCTCGATCCGCTGCTGTCGGCGCCGATCGTGGCCGCTGCTCTCTTCGTGTTCGGCGCGGTGGTCTATCTTCTGATTGTCAGATTTGCGGTCAGGGCGAAGGCCAATACCGGCATGGTGCAGATCTTCTCCACCTTCGGTCTCGCCGTGCTGATGCGCGGTGTCGCGCAGTACTTCTTCACCCCTGACTATCGCAGCATTCCGCACTCCTGGCTGGGCGGCAAGACGATCTCGATCGCCGGCATCTATCTGCCGCAGCCGCAGCTGGTCGGTGCCCTCATTGCGATCGCCGCCTTCGCCGGCCTGTACTTCTTCATCCACCGCACCGATTTCGGCCGCGCGCTGGAGGCGACGCGTGAGGATGCCGGCGCGGTGGCGCTGGTCGGCATCGACAAGAACAAGGTGTTCGCACTCGGCTGGGGCCTTGGTGCGGCGCTGGTCGGCCTTGCCGGTGCGGTCATGGCGATCTTCTTCTATGTCTTTCCCGACGTCGGCGCGTCGTTCGCGACCATCGCCTATGTGACGGTGGCGCTCGGCGGCTTCGGCAGCGTATTCGGCGCCTTTGCCGGCGGCATCGTGGTGGGCCTCGTCGAGGCCATCACCACGCTGATCCTGCCGCCGTCGCTGAAGACTGTCGGAATCTACGGGGTCTATCTCCTCGTCGTCTTCATCCGCCCGCGCGGCCTGTTCGGATCGATCTGATGGACAAGGCATTCATCCAACGCCGTCGGCGCGACCTCGTCCTCGCCGCCTTCCTTGCGGCCATCGCCGCCGTCGTGCCGTTCTTCGTCAAGGACGTCTACGTCCAGAACATCATGGTGCTCACCCTGATGTACGCGGCGCTGTCGCAGAGCTGGAACATCCTGTCCGGCTATTGCGGCCAGATCTCGCTCGGGCACGCGCTGTATTTCGGGCTCGGGGCCTACACCACCGCAATTCTGTTCACCAAGTTCGGCGTGCTGCCGTGGTTCGGCATGCTCGCCGGCGGTCTGATCTCGGCGCTGATCGCCATGGCGCTCGGCTATCCCTGCTTCCGGCTCGGCGGCCATTACTTCGTCATCGCGACCATCGTCATCGCCGAGATCACGCTGCTCTTGTTCCAGAACTGGGATTGGGCGGGGGCGGCACTCGGCATCGACATTCCGGTGCGGCGTGACTCGTGGCTGACCTTCCAGTTCACCCGCTCCAAGCTGCCGTACTTCTACTTTGCACTCGTGCTCGCCTGCGTCGCCTGGTTCGTGACCTGGTGGCTGGAGGATTCG
Source organism: Bradyrhizobium sp. HKCCYLRH1030 (assembly GCF_051168395.1). Lineage (NCBI taxonomy): Bacteria > Pseudomonadati > Pseudomonadota > Alphaproteobacteria > Hyphomicrobiales > Nitrobacteraceae > Bradyrhizobium > Bradyrhizobium sp. HKCCYLRH1030. The sequence continues at coordinate 48,198 of NZ_JBNPUY010000006.1, forward strand.
AAGTGGGGCTATTGGTGGCGCGCGGTGAAGGACAACCCGGTCGCCGCCGAGAGCCTCGGCGTCGACGTGTTCAACTCCAAGATGGGCGCGGCGGCCGTCTCGGCCTTCCTGGTCGCGATCGGCGGCAGCTTCTATGCGCAGTTCGTGTCCTACATCGATCCTGAAAGCGTGATGGGATTCCAGTTCTCGCTCTTGATGGCGCTCCCGGCCGTGCTCGGCGGCATCGGCACGCTGTGGGGACCGATGCTGGGCGCGGTCATCCTGATCCCGCTGACCGAGTTGACCCGCTCCTTCATCGGCGGCTCCGGCCGCGGCGTCGACCTGATCGTGTATGGCGGCCTGATCGTTGCGATCTCGCTGGCGCGGCCGCAAGGTCTGGTCAGCCTGTTCTCCCGCAAGCCGAAGCCGGCCGTTCAGCCCGCGAGAGAGGCGGTGGCGTCATGACCGCGCTGCTGGAAACCCGTAAAATCACCCAGCGCTTCTCGGGCCTGACCGCCAACTCCGACGTCTCCATCAAGGTGGGGCATGGCGAGATCGTTGGCCTGATCGGTCCGAACGGCGCCGGCAAGTCGACCTTGTTCAACCTGATCGCCGGTGCGTTCAAGCCGACCGAAGGCGCCATCATCTTCGACGGCGAGGACGTCACCGCGCTGCCGGCCGCCGAACGCTGCCAGCGCGGCATCGGCCGCACCTTCCAGGTGGTGAAAAGCTTCGAAAGCATGACGGTGATCGAGAACGTCATCGTCGGCGCGCTCGTCCGCACCACCAACATGCGCGAGGCGCGGCGGAAGGCGCATGAGGTCTTGGAGTTCTGTGGCCTCGGCGCCCGCGCCGATGTGCTCGCCAGCGATCTCGTGCCTTCGGAGAAGCGGCGCCTGGAAGTGGCGCGTGCGCTCGCCACTGAGCCGAAGCTGCTGCTGCTCGACGAGGTCCTGACCGGCCTGACGCCGGTCGAGTCACAGAAGGGCGTCGAGCTCGTGCGCCGCGTGCGCGACACCGGCATCACGGTGCTGATGGTCGAGCATGTCATGGAGATCGTGATGCCGCTGGTCGATCGCGCCATCGTGCTCGATCTCGGCAAGGTGCTGATCGAAGGCAAGCCCACGGACGTCGTCCGCGATCCCAAAGTCATTTCCGCCTATCTCGGAGACCGCCATGCTGTCGGTGCGTGACATCACCACCGCCTATCAGGGCCTGGTTGCGATCTCGAATATCTCGATCGATGTCGAGAAGGGCGAGATCGTCTGCGTCGCCGGCGCCAATGGCGCGGGCAAGTCGACCTTGTTGAAGTCGATCGCCGGGGCCGAGCGGCCGCGTGCCGGCAGCATCACCTTCGACGGCAGCCGCATCGACGGCATGGCGCAGCACCTGATCACGGCCAGGGGCATCGCCTATGTGCCGGAGAACCGCCGGCTGTTCCCGCGGCTCTCGGTGCGCGACAATCTGCGGCTCGGCAGCTATCTCTATCGCGGCGAGGCCAACCGCGAGGAGCCGCTCGACTTCGTATTCACACTGTTTCCGCGGCTGTCCGAGCGGCTCGAGCAGCGCGCCGAGACCTTGTCCGGCGGCGAGCAGCAGATGCTGGCGATCGGCCGCGCTCTGATGACCCGGCCGCGGCTTCTGATGCTCGACGAGCCGTCGCAGGGCATCATGCCGAAGCTGGTCGACGAGATCTTCCAGGCCGTCAAGCGCATCCGCGACGCCGGCATGACCGTGCTGATCGTCGAGCAACGCATGGCCGAATGCCTGGAGATCGCCGACCGCGCCTACATCCTCCAGACCGGCCGCGTGCTGATGCAGGGCACGGCAGCGGAGATCAGCGGCAACAAGGATGTGCGGAAGGCGTATTTGGGGCTGTGAGGCGATATGTTCAATTGCCTGCTCTGCGTCGTTGTGTTCGCGGCGCGTAGCGAAGCCATCTAGAGTCCCGTCCGAGGCCCCTGGATCGCGTCGCTGCGCTCGCGATGACAGCGTTCGTGGAAGGCGCGGTGTCCGCCACAACCGTCATTGCGAGCGCAGCGAAGCAATCCAGGGGCCAAGGCAAAGTTCTCTTTGGCTAAGATGTCGAGCAACAGCGGCGACTGTTCGGTCAGCCGCCGCGGCTACACCATCCCCTTGCCGGCGTCGGACCCCTGGCGGCGCTGCCGCGCCTGCAGCATCAGGATCACCGACAGCGCGGCGAAGATCACGACGAAGGACACCGCCGATGTCAGCGTGCCCAGCGCGTAGATGTCGGGCTTGGTGACGGTCGTCGTCAGGCCCTGCAATTCCAGCGGAAGCGTATTCACCGAGCCGATCGCCTGGCTGGAGCGGGCGAGTTCGTCCCAGGACAGGGTGAAGCCGAACAGGCCGATGCCGACCACGGATGGCAGGATGATCGGCAGCACGACGTGGCGGAAGGTCTGCCAGGGCGTGGCGCCGAGGTCGCGTGCGGCTTCCTCCAGCCGGCCGTCGAAGCGGTTGAAGATCGCGAACATGATCAGGAGTCCGAACGGCAAGGTCCAGGTCAGATGCGCGCCGAGGCCCGAGGTGAACAGGCCCATCGCGGTGGTGTAGCCGTCTGCGAGCCAGCCGAGCCCGACATCGGCGCCGTGCTTGTTGATGAAGTCGTCGATCAGCCGGAACTCCAGCGCGATGCCGAGCGAGGTGATGATCGAGGGCATGATCAGGCTGGCGATCGCTGTGTAGAACAGGATCGAGGCGCCACGGAACGGCTTGCGGAACGCCATGCCGGCCGCGACCGACAGCACCACCGTGATTACCATCACCACGAGGCCGAGCGCCAGCGAGCGCTTGAACGCGGCGCCGATGTCGACGATGCCGCCGCCGGAAAACACCTTGCCGAACCAGGTCAGCGACACGCCGTTCATCGGAAACGTCAGGCCGCCATCCGGTCCTTGGAACGACAAGATGTAGATCGCGATCATCGGCCCGTACAGGAACAGCACATAGGCTGCGAAGAAGGCCGCAAGGATGTAGAAGGAGCGGGGGCGCTTGTCTCCCATCTCAGAGCTCCTTGCGCACGTCGACGATCCGCGTCAGCGCGGAGATGATGATGATGGTGATGCCGAGCAGGATCACGGCATTGGCCGCGGCGGCCGGGAATTGCAGTGCCGACAGCCGGGACTCGATGATCTTGCCGGCGGAGGCGATCTGCTGGCCGCCCATCACGCCGACGGTGACGAAGTCGCCCATCACGATGGTGATGACGAAGATCGAGCCGATCACGATGCCGGGCTTCGACAGCGGAATGACGATGTTGACCAGTGTCTGCCAGCCCGATGCGCCGGCATCATAGGCGGCCTCGATCAGGCGCTTGTCGATGCGGATCATCGAATTGAAGATCGGCACCACCATGAAGAACGTGAACAGGTGCACCAGCGCCAGCACCACCGAAAATTCGGAGAACAGCAGCCATTCGATCGGCTTGTTGACGATGCCCACACCTTGCAGGCCCTGATTGACGAGGCCGTTGCGTCCCAGCAGCGGGATCCAGGCGATCATCCGGATCACGTTGGAGGTCCAGAACGGGATCGTGCACAACAGCGACAGCACGATCTGCCAGGTCTTGCTGCGAACGTGGAAGGCGAGGAAATAGGCGACCCAGAAGCCGATCATCAACGTCAGGCCCCAGGTCAGCAGGCACAGCTTCAGCGTCTTCAGATAGGTCTTCAGGATCGTGCACAGTTCGGGCAGGTTGGCGACGCAGCCTTCGAAGGTGTCGGTATAGCCGCGGAAGCTGAACGCCGGGATCATCTCATATTCGTTGTAGTCCCAGGCGCTGACGACGACGACGAGCACCAGCGGCAACAGGAAGAACAGCGCGAATACCAGCATCATCGGGCCGGCCTGCAGCCACGCGATCGAGCGCTGGGTCAGCTTGCGGAAGGTGCTCTCCGCGGGCGCTACGGTGTCGGGCGAATTGTCGATCGTCACGGCCACGTGGGGAAACCTGTCGTCCGGTGCGGATGTTTCGAAACGTCTGAGACGAGCTGCCGCGCCCACGACGTCGCGGGCGCGGCAGCAATGGCGGTCACATCAGGCGGCGATGAACTCGTTCCACTTGCGGACCATGTAGTCGTTCTCGTCCATGACGGCGTTCCAGCAGACGACGTTGCCCATGCGGTCCTCGTAGGAGCCGCCGTCGCGCACGGCGCCGGCCTTTTCCATCAGGGTGCCGTCGGGGGCCTTGATGTCGTTCTTCGCCGGCTTGCCTTCCATCCAGTAGCCCCACTCGTCCTCGGTCATGTTGGCCTTGGCGGTGGAGAGCACGGCCGAGTAGTAGCCCTGGCGGTTGAGATAGGCGCCGGCCCAGCCGGACAGGTACCAGTTGACGAACTCATAGGCCCAGTCGAGCTTCGGGCTGCCGCCCACCGCCTTGGAGACGCAGAAGCCCGAGGCCCAGGAGCGATAGCCTTCCTTGAGCGGCTGGAACACGCAGGGGATGCCCATCGAGCGCACCTTGGTGACGGCCGGCGACCACATCGACTGGATCACGGTCTCACCCGAGGCCATCAGGTTGACGGACTCGTTGAAGTCCTTCCAGAACGCGCGGAACTGGCCGGCCTTCTTGGCCTCGGTCAGCACCTTCATCGTCAGGTCGATCTCGGCCTTGGTCATGTTGCCCTTGTCGGCATATTTGTATTGGCCGGTCGCCTCGACGACGAGGGCGGCATCCATGATGCCAATCGAGGGAATGTTGAGGATCGAGGCCTTGCCCTTGAATTCGGGGTTGAGCAGCTCGGCCCAGGAGTTGATCGGGCGCTTGATCAGGTCGGGGCGGATGCCGAGCGTGTCGGCGTTGTAGACGGTCGGGATCAGCGTGACCCATTCGGTCGGGGTTGCCGAGAAGGTCTTGGAGTTTGCGCCGTCGAGATAGAGCACCTTCCAGGGCGCGGTGCCCTGGCCGCCGATCTTCTTGCCGTTCGGCAGCTCGCCCTTGGTGAAGACGGGCGTGATGTTGTCGAATTCCTTGATCTTGCGCGCGTCGAGCGGGAAGATGTTGCCCGACGGCACCAGCTTCTTGAGCGAGAAATATTCGGTGTCGAGCACGTCGAAGGAGTTCGGCTGGGTGATGACGCGCTTGGTGACGTCGTCGGTCGTCGCCGTGATGTATTCGATCTTGATGCCGGTGTCGGCGAGGCACTTCTTGGAGATCTCGTCGCCCTCGTTCACGGCGGTGCCGAGATAGCGCAGCACCTTGGCGTCGGCGGCGTGGACGTAGGGCGCGCTGAGCAGCGTGCCGGAGCCGGCGAGACCGGCAACGCCCGCCGCGCCCTTGAGCAGCGAGCGGCGGCTGATGGATGTCGTCTTCGATCGATCAGTCATGATCATCTCCTTGGGAAAGAACGAGCAAACGAAAATCAGGTGACCAGCTCCGCAGCCGGAGCGGCTGCGGCAGGGCGGGGCGTCAGTGCGTCAGCGAAGGCCATGTTCCAGGTGACGACGACGCGCTCGCCGATGCTGTGGGTCTGTGCATCGAACTGATCGTCGCTGAGCTGCGCCGAGATCTCGGGGCCACCGTCGGTCGCGACCGCGACCAGCACATAGGTGCCCTGATATTCGATCTTGCTGATGGTGCCGGGCACCACCGGGCCGTCGATCGCCGCATTCGGCGCCTTGAGCTGGATGCGGTCGACGCGCACGGCGAAGGTCTCGCCGTTCAGCGGGATCACGTTGTGGCCGCCGATGAAGCGGGCGGCGAATTCGGTGCGCGGATGATTGAAGATGTCGCGCGGGCTGCCCTGCTGCTCGATGCGGCCGCCATTCATCAGCACCACGAGGTCGGACAGCGCCATGGCCTCGTCCTGGCCATGGGTGACGTGAACGAAGGTGAGCCCGAGCTCGCGCTGCAGTCGCTTCAGCTCGGCGCGCATGCGCAGGCGCAGGAACGGGTCGAGCGCCGACAGCGGCTCGTCGAGCAGCAGGATCTGCGGCGAGGTGATCAGCGCACGGGCCAGCGCCACGCGCTGCTGCTGGCCGCCGGAAAGCTGCGCCGGCAGGCGGCCAGCATAGCTCTGCATGTCCACCAGTTCGAGCAGCTCGCGTGCCTTGGCGTGGCGCTCGGGCTTGGACACGCCTTTCATCTTCAATGCAAACGCGACGTTGTCGATCACCGACAGATGCGGAAACAGCGCATAGGACTGGAACATCATCGCGGTGCCGCGTCCTGCGGGCGGCAGCTCGGTCACGTTCCTGGCGCCGACGATGATGTCGCCCGACGTCGCGGATTCGTGGCCGGCGATCATGCGCAGGGTGGAGGTCTTGCCGCAGCCGGACGGGCCGAGCAGACAGCAATAGGAGCCGGCGGGAATCCGCAGGTCGATTGCGTCGACGGCGGTGACGTGACCGTACATCTTCGTCACCTTCACCAGTTCCAAGCTCGCGCCCGCCGCCATCCGCCCTCCGTCGTCCTGTCCCGTGTCGGTCATGATCGCAGCTCGCTCCGTCGGGCGCCCGCGATCCGGCCCGTCTGATGTCTGCAACGGATATGCCAAGGGTCGCCGTGGGCGCGGAGCAGCGCGTGAAAATTGCGCGCTGGATGAGATGCGTATGCAACGCTCGAAAGGGCATTCCCCGGTCCCGGCGTCAGTCCGCTCAGATGGGCCGCCGATCCGGCCAAACAGCCGGGCCCACGCCGATGTGGAGGCATTTTGCCCTGTCCTTTCGTGCTCCGGGCGTGCTCAGCGATAGGCTGCAATCGATGGTGGAAGAGCGGGGCGCATCCGCGCGCCGCGGCAGCGATGAGCTGCCGGTGTTGTCCCTGCTCGACCGATCCGTCCCTGATTGCTGCCGAAGTCGCACTTTGCCTGAATATTAGGCATCGTTGTCCTCCCGAGGCAAGGCAGCTTGATGAGCGACAAGGCGGCGCAGGCTACCTCGCATGCAGGCCGGGCTGGCGGGACGCTAGATCCGCCGTGCCCGCGATCTCGCCTGCGCGGCGGCCACCAGCATGCGCTCGGCAATGCCGCGCAGCTCGCTGACCGCGATCGGATCAGAGGCGGCGAACGCGTCATAGGAGTCGGCTGCGATCGGAAACCAGCGATAGAAGCGGGCCTCCTCGTAGAGCACCCGGGCAGCGGCATCGATCTCGGCCGGCGTCGTTGCGAAATATTGCATGCCCATCCATCCGCCGGCGGGATCAGTGATGACCGTTGTGATCGGGCAGGGTGAGGCCGAAGACTTTGACCAGATCGTCGACCTGCTGCGGCGACAGATGACGCGGGTTGAGCCCGCGCAGCAGCAGATAGAGCTTTGCGGTCTCCTCGAGCTCCTCCATCGCGAACACGGCGGCTTCCAGCGTGTCACCGGACACGACGGGCCCGTGATTTGCGAGCAGCACCGAGGCGTATTTGCCGGCGAGACCCTTGATGGCATCGGCTACCGCGGGATCGCCCGGACGATGATAGGGCACCAGCGCGGTCTGGCCGCAGCGCATCAAGTAATAAGGTGTCAGCGGCGGCAGCGCGGCGCGCGGATCGATCTCCGGCAGCATCGAGATCGCGACCGAATGGGTCGAGTGCAGATGCACGACGGCGCGCGCGGCGTCGCGCGTCTGGTACAGCGCCGTGTGCAGCGGCACCTCCTTGGTCGGCGCATCGCCCGAGACCAGTCGCCCTTCGGCATCGAGCCGCGACAAACGGGCCGGATCGAGGAAGCCGAGCGAGGCATTGGTCGGCGTCACCAGCCAGCCGCCATCATCGAGTCGCACGCTGATGTTGCCGGACGAGCCCGGCGTCAGTCCGCGCTCGAACAGCGAGCGGCCGAACCGGCAGATGGCCTCGCGAATCGCAGTTTCCGCCACGGGTCTTTCCTCGCATGTCGCTGTTTTGCCGCTTTGTCTCACGCTTTGGCAACGCGGCCAAGCCGTGATACCCAGAGTGCAGTCCGGGGCAACCGGACGTCTCCGGGAAACGCTTCAGGGATCTGCCGCATGCCGTCGCCATCGCAATTGAAAGTCGCCGTGATCGGGCTTGGCTCGATGGGATTCGGCATGGCGACCTCGCTGAAGCGCGCAGGCTTCGAGGTGACCGGATGCGACGTCTCGGCGGACGCGGTGGCGCGTTTCGTGGCCGACGGTGGCAAGGGCGCGACGACTCCCGCCGAGGCGGCAGATGGCGCCGACATCGTGGTCAGTGTCGTGGTCAATGCGGCGCAGACGGAAGCCATCCTGTTCGGCCCGGGCGGTGCTGCCGAAACCATGCCGAAGGACGCCGTGTTCGTCTCCTCCGCGACCATGGATCCTGACGTTGCGCGGCGGCTGGCGAAGCAGCTCGAAGCCGCCGGCCGGCACTACCTCGACGCGCCGATCTCCGGCGGCGCGCAGCGCGCCGCCCAAGGCGAGCTGACGATCCTGGCCTCGGGCAGCGCGGCGGCGTTTGCCAAGGCGCGGCCGGCGCTCGATGCGATGGCGGCCAAGCTCTATGAGCTCGGCGATGCCGCCGGGCAGGGCGCTGCGTTCAAGATGATCAACCAGCTTCTCGCCGGCGTTCACATCGCTGCCGCCAGCGAGGCCATCGCCTTCGCCGCCAAGCAGGGTCTCGATATCAGAAAGGTCTATGAGGTCATCACCGCCTCGGCCGGCAATTCCTGGATGTTCGAGAACCGCATGCCGCACGTGCTCGACGGCGACTACACGCCGCGCAGCGCGGTCGAGATCTTCGTCAAGGACCTCGGCATCATCCAGGACATGGCACGCAGCCATCGTTTTCCGGTGCCGATCTCGGCCGCCGCGCTGCAGATGTTCCTGATGACGTCGGCCGCCGGCATGGGCCGCGATGACGACGCCTCTGTGGCGCGGATGTATGCGCAGGTCACCGGCACGACGCTGCCGGGCCCCTCCAAGTAGCAGCACGACGAGTCTTCACGCCATGCCCCGCTTCGCCGCCAATCTCTCGATGATGTTCACCGAGCATCCGTTCCTCGACCGCTTCGCGGCCGCCGCCAAGGCCGGCTTCACTGCGGTCGAATTCCTGTTTCCGTATGACCATCCGGCCGAGGAGGTCGGCAAGCGGCTGCACGGCAACGGCCTGACGCAGGCGCTGTTCAACCTGCCGCCCGGCAATTGGGATGCCGGCGAGAAGGGGTTTGCGGCGCTGCCGGAGCGCTTCGACGATCTCAAGGCGAGCCTCGAGACCGCGCTGCCTTATGCCATGGCGACCGGCGTGAAGCGGCTGCACATGATGGCGGGGATCGCCGAGCGCAGCGATCCGAAGGCGGTGGAGGCGTACTACAAATCGGTCGCATGGGCGGCCGAGTTCTTCGCGCCCCACGGCCTCGACGTCGTCATCGAGCCGATCAATCCGCGCAACGTGCCCGGCTACTTCCTCAACGATTTCGACTTCGCCCGCGACCTGATCCGCGAGCTGAAGATTCCGAACCTGAAGCTGCAGTTCGACATCTATCATTGCCAGATCATCCATGGCGACGTCACGATGCGGCTGCGCGAGATGATGGACATCATCGGCCACATCCAGATCGCCAGCATTCCCTCGCGCAACGAGCCCGACGGCGAGGAGCTCAACTATCCGTTCCTGTTCGCGGAACTTGACCGGCTCGGCTATGCCGGCTTCGTCGGCTGCGAGTACAATCCGCGCGGCCGCACCGAGGACGGGCTCGGCTGGTTCGCGCCCTACAAGGGAGTGAAGCCGTGAGCCTGAAGCTCGGCTGCATCGCCGACGACTACACCGGCGCCTCCGATCTCGCCAACACCCTGACCCGCGCCGGCCTGCGCACGGTGCAGACCATCGGCGTACCGGCTGATGACCTCACGCTGCCCGAGGTCGATGCCGTCGTGGTGTCGCTGAAGAGCCGCTCGATTGAGGCGTCGCTTGCCGTGGCCCGCTCACGCGAGGCCGACACATGGCTGCGCGCACGAGGCGCCGACCACGTGCTGTTCAAGATCTGCTCGACGTTCGATTCCACCGACGCCGGCAATATCGGTCCTGTCATGGACGCGCTGGCGGGCGATGCCGGTGAAACGATCGTGCTGGTGACGCCGGCGTTCCCGGAAACCAGGCGGACCGTCTATCAGGGCAACCTGTTCGTCGGCGGCGTGCCGCTCAATGAGAGCCCGCTCAAGGATCATCCGCTCAACCCGATGCATGACGCCAATCTGGTGCGCGTGCTCGGCCGGCAAAGCCGACGGAAGATCGGTCTGGTCGATCTCGCCACCGTGGTGCATGGGCCGGAGGCGATCAGCCACCGGCTGCAGGAACTGGCCGGGCAGGGCATGGGTGCCGCGATCGTCGACGCCGTGTTCGATGCGGACCTGACCGCGATCGGTGCGGCCGCCTTGAAGAGCCGGGTCTCCGTCGGCGCGTCCGGCATCGGGCTCGGTCTGGCGCGCGCTTTGGTCGAGGCCGGGCGCGTGCATTCCCACGGCTTGGCGCATCACGCCGATGCCCCCGTCGGCGGCTTGGCCGCCTGCCTCGCCGGCAGCTGCTCGCAGGCGACGTTGCAGCAGATCGCGCAGGCCGAGACCATCATGCCGGTGCTGCATCTCGATGCGGCGGGTCTGGTCGCCGGTCCGGACGAGACGCAGCGCGCGCTCGCCTGGGCGCGTGAGCGCATCGCCAAGGGGCCTGTGCTGATTGCCTCCAGCGCGACGCCGGATCAGGTCAGCGCGCTGCAATCCAGGCACGGCCGCGAGGCGGCGGGGCACGCCATCGAGCAGGCGATGGCCGATCTCGCCGAGGGGCTGATCCAGGCCGGCGTGCGGCGGTTGATCGTCGCCGGCGGCGAGACCTCGGGCGCTGTCGTTGATCGGCTGGGGATTCCGGGCTTCCTCGTCGGTCCGGAGATCGCGGCCGGCGTGCCCGTGCTTCGCACGATCGGCGCCGACGCAGGCGACATGCTGCTGGCGCTGAAGTCCGGCAATTTCGGTGGGCCGCAGTTTTTCGCCGACGCGCTCGGGCTGATGCGCTAACTGCGCGTCAGCCGACTCCCGGCTGCGTCGGCCCGTGCCGGATTTTGGAACGACGTGCTTGGCCTCGGTCCCGATCTCATCATCTGCTTAGTTTGTGAGCCGTCGCTCGGCGCGGCAGCGCCGTCGTGCCGCCATAAGCATCGGGACGCACACTGAAAAAGCAGAAGTTTTTTGCGTGTAATGCCCGATAACTCCCGTAAATTAACGGTCTCTAGGGACCTCACCGCTATACCTCCAGTACGGACCGTCGCGTGACGCGTTCATCTGTGGGTAGGGCAATGAAACTGAATCGGATCGGCTACAAACTCGGGCTCGCTGGCGCCATCGGCGCATCTCTCGCCGTCGGCATGATCGCTAACCAGTTGATGGCGGAAAGAGCGGTCAACCACGCCAATCAGCAGGCCGAGCGCGCGCGGCGCGTCGTCGAGAGCGTGCTGTCGGCCAGCATCAACATGCAGCAGACCCAGCTCGGTGGCCGTTCGGCGCGGCTGGCGCGTGCGCCGGCCGAGGCAGAGAAGGCCGCCGCCGACATTCAGCAGTTCTCGACCGGGATGGTGACGGACATCGACGCCGCACTCGCCAACGTGTCGACCGCCGACAATCGCGCCCGGCTGACCCGGATCAAGGAGCTGATGACGAGCTATGCCGCAGGAGCGGTCGATCTCGCCGAGGCGCAGAAGAAGTTGCTGACGCAGATCGAGAAGCGCAGTGCTGTCTCCAACGACTGGAACACCAGCCTGAAGGCGCTGCTCGCCTCGCCGTCGCTGCCGAAGCTCGCCTTCCGCGAGCGGGTCGAGCGCCAGCTTCACGCTGCCGATGCCAAGTTGAACTACATGCGGTCGCAGGCCTGGCGGTTCGGTATGACTGGCGATGCCGCGACGATCCTGACGGTGAAGCAGACGGTGCCGGGGCTGAAGAGCTCGCTGACCGATGCCCGCATGCTGGCCGACGACCGCGAGATCCAGGCCACGATCACCAAGCTCAATGGCCTCGCCTCGGACTTCGTCGCCGCGAACGACGAGGTGGTGAAGACCGAGGGGATCAAGGAGGCCGTACTGCGCGACCGCACGCTCATCTATCTCGGCGAGGCCGGCGAGCTGATGTCCTCTGCGATCCAGGACGCGCGCGCGCGCAACGCGAGCGCGCGGTTCGAGGCAGACCAGGTCGCCGCGCAGGCGAGCTATATCACGCTGTTTGTCGGATTGGCGGTTCTGTTGTCGGTGATCGGTTCGGTCGTGTTCTCGTTCCTCGGGATCGCGCGGCCGTTGACGCGGCTGAACGCGGCGCTCGGCGAGATGGCGCGCGGCCGGCTCGACATCGCCATTCCCGGCGCATCGCGGGGTGACGAAATCGGCGATCTCGCCAAGACCGTAACGGTGATCCGTGGCAATGCGGAGGAGAAGGCGCGCGCCGAGGCCGAGGAAAAGAGCGCGCAGGACGCGATCACGGCGCGCCAGCGCAAGGCCGACATGCAGCGGCTGGCCGAGCAGTTCGAAGCCGCGGTCGGCGAGATCGTGAACACCGTCTCGTCGGCCTCGAGCCAGCTCGAGCAGTCCGCCACCACGCTGACCCAGGCCGCGACGCGCTCGCAAGGCTTGACGACGGCGGTTGCGTCCGCCTCGGAGGAAGCCACGACCAACGTCCAGTCGGTGGCGTCTGCGACCGAGCAGATGGCCTCGTCGGTCACCGAGATCAGCCGCCAGGTGCAGGAATCGGCGCGCATCGCCAACGACGCCGTCGGCCAGGCCCGCACCACGACCGGGCGCGTCAGCGAGCTGTCCAAGGCTGCCACCCGCATCGGCGACGTCGTCGAACTGATCAACACGATTGCCGGCCAGACCAACCTGCTGGCGCTCAACGCCACCATCGAGGCCGCACGCGCCGGCGACGCCGGCCGCGGCTTCGCGGTCGTCGCCTCGGAGGTCAAGGCGCTGGCGGAGCAGACCGCGAGGGCGACTGGCGAGATCGGCCAGCAGATCTCGAGCATCCAGGTCGCAACGCAGGAGTCGGTCAGCGCGATCAAGGAGATCTCCTCCACGATCGAGAAGCTGTCGGAAATCTCCTCGACCATCGCAGCCGCCGTCGAAGAGCAGGGCGCGGCGACGCAGGAGATCTCGCGCAACGTCCAGCAGGCGGCGCATGGCACGCAGCAGGTCTCGTCCAACATCGCCGACGTCGAGCGCGGTGCGGCCGAGACCGGGTCGGCCTCGGCCCAGGTGCTCTCAGCGGCACAGGCGCTGTCCGGCGACAGCAACCGTCTCAAGCAGGAGGTCGCGAGCTTCCTCGGTTCGGTGCGGGCGGCGTAACGCCGAGACGCGGAAGCGGCCAACTCGGATTGCGCAGGGGATTAAAAGGCCGGAGCATCGAACGCTCCGGCCTTTTGCGTTGTCTCGCGTTGCATCGACGCCGGCAAACTAACCTGCGTAGTCAATCTGCGTTTTTAACTTGTGTTAAGAATCGGCGCGTAGGGTCCGGACGTTCGCGGCCAACGCGCAGTCGAGTCCCACGGGCAGACGGCGCTTCTCTCGTTCGGTCGCATGGCACGAGACGACGCGTCGCACGGCAAGCCGGAGCGCGTTACCGATCTGGACGGGCAACGATCAGTTTTCGATCGTTGCTCCGTATTTGCACGGACATCGTCTTAACCAGACTTAATATTGGGTTCCGTAGCTTCCACGCGTGGGCTGCGGGCCCGTTTGCGTGACGACGAGGGCGAGCCCCCCGACCGTCGACGTGATCTGTCCCCGAGCGCCCCAAGCATGAGTCGCGCCCGTGGAGACTGACATGTCGTTTGCAATGCCTCATCGCCTCAAGCTCACCATCGGGATCAAGATCTACGCCCTGATCGGTCTGAGCTTCCTCGGTCTGATCGGCCTGACTGCCTTCAATTCCCGTGAGCTCGCTGCCGGCCTCAAGCAGCAGAAGCAGCTCGAGCTGCGGCATCTGACCGAGCTCGCGCTCGCCATCTTCGCCGAGGAGCATGCTGCCGCGCAGAAGGGGACGATCTCGGTCGCCGACGCGCAGAAGCGCGCTCTGGAGCGCGCCTCCCAGCTCCGCTATGGCGGCAACGAGTATTTCTTCGTCACGGACATGACCGCGAAGATGCTGATGCATCCGATCTCGACCAAGCTGATCGGGCAGGACGTCGCGGACATGAAGGATCCGAACGGCAAGAAGCTGTTCCAAGAGATGATCGACGTGGTTCGCCAGCATGGCCGCGGCTTCGTCGACTACGATTGGCCGAAGCCCGGCTCCGAGACGCCGCAGCCCAAGCTCACCCATGTCGCAGGCTTCGCACCCTGGAATTGGCTGGTCGGGACCGGCGTCTATATCGATGACCTCTCGGCTCAGGCCTGGGCCTCGACGCGGCAGTCGTTGATGGCGGCCGGGATCGTGCTGCTGATCCTGCTCGTCGTGTCGACGCTCGTCGGGCGCGGCATCACCAGCCCTCTGCATCGCATGACCAGCGCGATGAAGAGCCTCGCCGGCGGCCGTCTCGACGTCGAGGTCCCCGGCGTAGGACGCGGCGACGAGATCGGCGAGATGGCCGGCGCCGTCGAGGTGTTCAAGAGCAATGCGGTCGCACGTCACGCGCTGGAAGCGGAGCAGAAGGAAGCCGAGCAGCGGGCGCTGGCCCGCCGCAAGGCCGACATGCACAAAATGGCCGACGACTTCGAAAGCGCCGTTGGCGAGATCGTCGAGACGGTCTCGTCGGCTTCGTCCAGACTGGAAGTCTCGGCGGATACCTTGAGCAAGACGGCGGTCCGCGCCGGCGAGCTCGCAACCACGGTGGCGGCTGCGTCGGAGGAAGCGTCGACCAACGTGCAATCCGTCGCCTCGGCCACCGAGGAGATGACGTCCTCGGTCACCGAGATCGGCCGCCAGGTGCATGAATCGGCGCGCATGGCCAACGAAGCGGTCGAGCAGGCGAAGAAGACCAACGAGCGGGTGAGCGAGCTGTCGCGCGCGGCGAGCCGCATCGGCGACGTGGTCGAGCTGATCAACAGCATTGCCGGGCAGACCAATCTGCTGGCGCTGAACGCCACGATCGAGGCGGCGCGTGCCGGCGAGGCGGGGCGGGGCTTCGCCGTGGTCGCCGCCGAGGTCAAGGCGCTGGCGGAGCAGACCGCCAAGGCGACCGATGAGATCGGCCAGCAGGTGGCCGGCATCCAGGCGGCGACACAGGAATCGGTTGCGGCGATCAGGCTGATCTCCGGCAGCATCGAGCGGCTGTCGGAGGTTTCCTCGACGATTGCAGCCGCTGTCGAAGAGCAGAACGCCGCGACCAAGGAGATCTCGCGCAACGTGCAGCAGGCGGCGCACGGCACGCAGCAGGTCTCCGTCAACATCACCGACGTGCAGCGCGGCGCCACCGAGACCGGCTCGGCCTCGACCCAGGTGCTGGAGGCGGCCCAGGGGCTGTCGACAGACAGCAACCGCCTCAAGCGCGAGGTCAGCCGCTTCCTGCAGACGGTCCGCGCGGCCTGACAGGCCGCGGCAATCTCACTAGCTCAATCAACGATCCGACCAGCGTGTCTCAACGAGTTCAAATCCCGTCATGATGGCCTTCCTTGACCTCCGGCCCCGCCACGAGGTGGTGAACCGGATCCGATCGCTCGCGACTTCCTCGGTGATCATCCTCACCCTCATGCTCACGACCTCGGTCGGTGCCGCGCCCGGCGACAACCTCGCCGTCGTGCGCGACCTCGGCGGCAGGATCGGTCCCGCCATCGGAGCGGCCCTTGCCTGCAGCGAGATCCCTCGGCCGCGGATCCAGGCCATCATCGGCAAGTTCCAGGCCGTCATCCGGGAGGCGTCGAGCGACGACGGCGATCGCAACGAGCTGACGCGCGAGTTCGACCGCTCCATCGCCGACGGTCGCGCGGCCGTGGCGAGTGGCCGTCAGGACTGCCGGCGGGCCGAGCTTCAGCTCGCAGACATCGAGCGATCGATCGGCGCGCCCGCAACGGCGGCCGGCGCGCTGCCGGACTCTGCGCCCTCCATCGCTGCGGCTGGTGCGACGAGCGCCGTGCCTGCTCCATCGGTTCGCGGCGTCACGGAGCGCGACATCACGTTCGGCAGCGTCTTGCCACTGTCGGGCGCGAACAAGGAATCGGGTCGGCTGCTCAAGGTCGGCATCGAAGCCGCCTTCAACCGCGCCAACGACGCCGGCGGGGTCAATGGCCGGATGCTCAAGCTCGTCGTCGCCGATGACGGCTATGATCCGAACCGCACGCTCGACGCCATGAAGCAGCTCTACGAAAAGGAGCGCGTGTTCGGCTTCGTCGGCAGTTTCGGGACCGCGACGGCGGCCGTCGCGATCCCATATTCGCTCGAGCGCCGGATGCTGTTCTTCAGCCCCTATACCGGTGCGAACGTCTCGCGCCACGATCCGCCGGACCGCTACGTCTTCAACTATCGTCCGAGCTATTCGGAAGAAGCCGATGCGCTGGTCCGTTACCTGGTGAAGCTGCGCCGCGTGCCGCCACGCCAGATTGCGCTGTTCGCGCAGGACGATTCGTTCGGCGATGCAGGCTTTGCCGGCGTGGCAAAGGCGTTTCGCGTCCTCGGCCTCAGCGACGCCGCGATCCTGCGCGTCAACTACACCCGCAACACCGTGGATGTGGAGCCGGCGATCAACCAGCTCAAGGCCCAGAAGGTGCCCGTCCGCGCGGTCATCATGGTCGCGACCTCGCGCGCGGCGGCGAAGTTCATCGAAAAGGCGCGCGATGCGCTTCCCGGCGTCCTCTTCGTCAATGTGTCGGCGGTCGGCGCATCGGCGCTTGCCAATGAGCTCATGCTGCTCGGTTCGCGCTACGCGGCCGGGGTCGTCGTGACCCAGACCGTTCCCGCCGTCTCCGGCTATTCGAGCGTGGTGCTCGACTACAAGGCCGCGCTGGCTCGACACTTCCCCGGCGAACCGCCGGACTACACCTCGCTCGAGGGCTACATCGAGGCGAGTATCCTGGTTCAGGCCCTGAAGCAGGCCGGTCCGCAGCTCGATACCGAGCGGCTGATCGATACGCTGGAGTCGATGCGCAACATCGATCTCGGTCTTGGCGCCTCGCTCAACTTCGGCCCCGCCGAACATCAGGCCTCGCACAAGATCTGGGGCACGGCGCTCGACGAGACCGGCGCCTATCAGCCGATCGAGCTGGAATGACGCGGCTATCGCCGGGGTGCAGCGCGGCTCCGGCGAGACCGGCTCGGCGTCGTCCCAGGTGCTCTCGGCGGCGCAAATGCTGTCCGGCGACAGCAACCGACTGAAGCTCGAGGTTGGACGTTTCCTGGACACCGTGCGCGCAGCCTGATCCCGGCGCGCAGATCCCGACCAGACCAGGGCGTGGCCGCGAGGCCGCGCCCTTTTTTCGTGGGCCGGTCGGCGCGGACGGCGGGCGAGGCAGCCGGCCAGGCGCGCGGGACCACCGATCGCCTCGGCGGGCTGTCGAAGGCCGCGACCCGCATCGGCAAAATCGTCGAGCCGATCAACATCACCGCCGGCCGAACCAACCTGCTGGCGCTCTTGCGCTTCCTGCAAACGGTTCGCACCGATTGATCCAGTTTCCTGCATCAACGGCGGCAACATGGTTGGGCCGTTCTGTCTGGCTCGTATCGAGGAGACACGCCGGCGACAGGTCTTGTGAGATTGCGGCCGTCCGTGAACGGGGTCCAGCGACCCGTATTTCGACGGTTGCGGCATTTTATCTTAGGTTAATCGGCGACTGCGACAATCGATGCATCGTTTGCAGCAAAATTAGTCATGCCGATGCCGGCATGACTCGCGGCCATCATCGTCGATTGAAAGACTCGCCATGCGTAAGAATTTGCCCGTCACCAACGTCGAGTATCCGATCACGGATGACACGCTGATCGTGTCCAAGACCGACACGAAGGGCAAGTTGACCTTCTTCAACCAGGATTTTGTCGATGCGGCCGGCTTCACCGAAGCCGAGCTGATGGGGCAGCCGCACAACATCGTGCGTCATCCGGACATGCCGCCTGAAGCTTTCGACAATCTCTGGACCACGCTCAAGGCCGGCCGTCCCTGGGTCGGAGCGGTCAAGAACCGCCGCAAGAACGGCGACTATTACTGGGTGCTGGCGACGGCGTCGCCGATCTGCAAAGACGGCCAAGTCGTCGGCTACACCTCGGTGCGCACCAAGCTGCCCGCTGACCAGCGCGCAGAGGCCGAGCAGGTCTATGCGGCGATCCGCGAAAAGCGGCCACATGGTTACAAGATCGACGACGGCATCGTCCGCCGCCGCTCGGTGTTCGACCATCTCTCGATGTTCACCGGCACGATCGCGGCAAGGCTGCGAACGCTGGTCGGATTGCAGACGCTGTTCCTGCTCGTGCTTGGTGTCATCTCGTTCGGGGAGGGCGGGCTCGCCGGAATGACCGCCGTGGCGATTGCTGCTACCGGTGTCGTGCTGTGTGGCATGGTCGGACTGCGCACGATGAACGTGATCGTGGCGCCGCTCGATCATGTGAACGAGACGATGGAAAGCATCACCCAGGGCAAGCTCGACACCCGCATGCACATCGAGCGCGACGACGAGATCGGCCGCGCCTTGCGTAACCTGCAGACCGTCCAGACGATGGTGCGGTTCAACGCCAGGGAGCTCGGTGAGCAGGAGCGGCGCGCAGCCGCCTCGCGCAAGCGGGAGATGTCGGAGCTCGCCAACAGTTTCGAAGGCGCCATCGGCAACATCGTCAATACGGTGTCCTCGGCCTCCAGCGAGCTCGAGAGCTCGGCCAACTCGCTGTCGAGCACCGCCGTGCGAGGGCAGGAGCTTTCCACCACCGTCGCCGCGGCCTCCGAAGAGGCGTCGGCCAATGTTCAGGCCGTCGCCTCGGCGACCGAGGAGCTCACTTCGTCGGTCCGTGAGATCAGCCGCCAGGTGCAGGAGTCCGCGCGCATCGCCTCCGATGCGGTCGAGCAGGCACGCCGCACCAATGATCGTGTCGGCGAGCTGTCGAAGGCGGCGACCCGCATTGGCGACGTTGTCGAACTGATCAACACGATCGCCGGGCAGACCAATCTGCTGGCGCTCAATGCCACGATCGAGGCCGCGCGGGCGGGCGAAGCCGGCCGCGGCTTTGCCGTCGTCGCCTCCGAGGTCAAGGCGCTGGCCGAACAGACCGCCAAGGCGACCGGCGAGATCGGCCAACAGATTTCTGGCATCCAGGGGGCCACGCAGGAGTCGGTCGGCGCCATCAGAGAGATCTCGACGACGATCGAGCGGCTGTCGGAGATCGCCGCGACGGTGGCGGCCGCGGTCGAGGAGCAGGGCGCAGCAACCGCCGAGATCTCGCGCAACATCCAGCACGCCGCCGCAGGTACACAGCAGGTGTCCGCCAACATTTCCAACGTCCAGCGCGGCGCCAGCGAGACCGGCGACACCTCGGGGCAGGTGCTCAGCGCCGCGCGCCAGCTCTCCGGTGATAGCCAGCGTCTCAAGCTGGAGGTCAGCCGCTTCCTGCAATCGGTTCGCGCCGCCTGACCCAAGACAGTGACGAAGCGGAGGACAGCGGCCGAGATTGGCCGCTGTCGCATCCGATAGTCGAACGACACAGCCCTAACGATAGCCGCGGACAGAGCCGACGACGCCCCCGCGAACCACGTCGACGCTCATGCGTGCGCCGTTCGTCAGGCGGCGCCCCGCTCGACCGGATCATCCCCACCGTTGCAGACTCCCCACACCTGACGCCCCGGCCAGAAAGGCCGTTGTCGCGCCATAATCCCGCTAAGGTGCGGAGATTAACTTGTGTTAGGCATTTATTCAACCGACGGTATATTTGAGTGGCAGGCAATGTGATTGCGGGTGGTTTTTCGCGAAGGACCCTGGTGCTATCGGCCGCGACGGCCGCGGCTGCCTTGGGTCTCGATGCGGGACTAGCCGTCGTTGCCGCCAAGCCGCACCGCCGCACTGAGGATCCCGCACGCGGCTATCGCCGGATCACGATCGGCGAGGCGGAGGTGATCGCCCTCTACGACGGCGTGTGGGAAAAGCCGCACGAGGCCGGCTTCATCAGCAATGCCAGCATCAGCGACGTGAAGGACGCACTGCGCGCCGCTGGTCTGAGCCCGGCCTTCGTCCCGGTCCCGATCTCCACCTTCGTGGTGCGGCTGAAGGGCAAGACCGTGCTCTGCGATGCCGGCGGCGGTGGTCAGGTGCAGGGCTACAATTCCGACTCGATCTTCGTTTCGGGTCGCATGCTGGACAATCTGAAAGCAGCCGGCATTCGCCCGGAAGACATCGACACCATCCTGATCTCGCACTTCCATCCCGATCATATCTTCGGACTGCTCGGCGAGAACACCGACGCGCCGGTGTTTCCCACCGCCGAGATCATCGTGGCTGCGGCCGAGTACAAATTCTGGACCGATGCATCTCTGACCAGCCGGCTGCCGCCGTGGCGGCAGTCGCTGGCGCGCCGCATCCAGAGCGTGATCCCGGGCTGGAAGAACGTGCTGCCGGTCGAGGGCGAGGACGAGGTGGTGCCCGGCATCCGCTTCGTCAGCGTCCCCGGTCATACCCCGGGGCACACCGCGTTTCATCTCGGCTCCGGAGCGGAGCAACTGATGATCTCCGGCGACACCGCCTATGTGCCGGCGTTGTGCCTGCGCCATCCGGAATGGCACGGCGCCTATGACCAGGACGGCGCGGCTGCCGAGGTCAGCCGGCGGAGATTGCTCGATCGTATCGTTGCAGAAAAGATGTTGGTTTGTGGATCTCATTTTCCGTGGGCCGCGTTCGGTCGGCTCACCCGCGATGGCGCGCATTATGCGCTCGACCTGCTCCCCGCGTGATCCCGGACCGACCTCGGAAGAGAGGTTCGGGATCGCGCCATGACGACGCATTATGAGGTGCTCGGCGTATCGCCGCGGGCCGATCTCGACACGATCAAGCGGGCGTTCCGCCAGGCCGCCAAGGCGCACCATCCCGACCTCCGGGGCAGCGCCGATGCGGCGTCGGAGCATCAGCTCAAGCTGATCATCGTCGCCTACAACGTGCTGCGCGACGCGGGCCTGCGTGCCGAATACGACGCCCATCTCGCCTCCGAGCGCGACCGCGTCCGCCGCGAACGCTGGGACGCCATCCTGCAGTTTACCGCGGCGACCGCCGTGCTCAGCGCGGTCCTGATCGGCCTGGAGATTCTGCTGTTGCCCTCCGCCGGTGACTGGATGAGCAGGCAGGCGACGCGCTCGATCGTGACACCGTCGCCGCAGGCCCGATCGGGGCCGCAGCGCAAGGTCGCAGGTGAGACCGTCCCGGCGCCTGCCGTCCAGGACGCGACCGGAGCCGTGCTCCCGCTGCCGCCTCCGGCGGCGGAGGCCCCCGCGCCGCCTCCGCCGGCAGAGCCGAAAGCGGCAGAGCCGGTCGTGCCGCCTGCGCCGATGACCGCCGCATCCTTGGTGAAGCGCGCGATGGACCGCAGCCGACAGGGCGATCTCGAGGGCGCCGTCGCCGATTTCGACGAAGCAATCCGGCTCGCGCCCCGCAATGCCGATCTCTATCACTACCGCGCCAAGGATCTGGTCCGCATGGGTCGCTTCGACCGGGCGCTTGGCGATTATGAGCGGGCGATCCGGCTGGATCCGCACAGCCCGATGCTGTTCCACGATCGTGGACTTGCGTTCCAGCGCAAGGGAGATCTCGACGAAGCCCTTGTCGATCTCGACCACGCCGTGCGCATGGGCTTCAGCGATGCCGCAACGTACAGCGACCGGGGCACGGTGTGGCTGGCAAAGGGGCACTACGACCGCGCGCTCGCCGACTTCAACCAGGCGCTCAAGCTGGATCCGGAATTGGCGGTCGCGGCCGCCCGGCGTGACGAGGCGCTCGCGCGCAAGCGCGACCAGCAATTGGCGGGCGACGACAGCGCGCCTCCGGCGGCTGCGGAGACCACGGGCACGGTGCCTGCCAACGTGAAGCCCAGGCGAAGTGGGCGCTGAGCGCCGGCCCGTGATCCGCACTCGACATCCAGGACGCGGTGGGCAGCGTTGTGCTCACACCTGTCGGCGCGACCGTTCCATCGCGCGGCGGTTTGCGATCCAGGAGCGCGCCATGAGCGTCTACGTGTCCGTCACCGGCTTCCGCCCGCATCGCGGCCTCACGCGGCTGGCGCGATTCTGGTGGCACACGCTGCGCGCCGTCCGCCAGGCGCGTGCGGCTCCCGGGAATCTGCGCGTCGAGCTTCGTCCAGTGAATGGCATCTATCACACGCTGACGGTCTGGACCGACGAAGCCAGCATGCGCGCCTATGTCAGAAGCGGCGCGCACCGCCGCGCCATGATCGGCTTCCGCGACCTCGGTGGCGGCAGGACGCTCGGCTTCGCGGCGGAGCGCGATCCCGATTGGGAGACGGCCCATGCGCGCTGGCAGCACGAGGCGCGGGAGGTGTGAGGCGACGGAAGCGAACTAATTCGTCCGCCACTCCGGCACACCATCGGCGGCCATCGTGATCGTGCCGAGCGCGCCGACCGGCGACCTGTCCTGATCCATCAGCCGCGCCAGCGTGGCTGCGTCCTGCGCCGGCACGCGCGCCAGCGTGCGCGTGTCCTGCTCGGTGCGCAGCATCACCACGCCATGCTCGACCTCGCCGTTGCGATCGAACAGCGCGGTGAAGCTCTCGACCCTGCCGCCGCCGCCGGCCTCGCTGACGAACTCCGGCGCGGCGGCGCGATGCCGATCGGCCTCGGCCTGCACGCTCACCTCCTGCGACAGCGATGACGGCGGCTCGCGCGAGATCACCAGCGCATGATGCTTGGTGACGAAGCCGCCCTGGCCGTACAGCAGGCCGCGCCTGGCGCCGCCGCGCAGCCGCCGCACCATCGCGCAGGCGGCATGCGTCATGTAGGTGTTGAGCGGCGCGCCGAAGAAGGTCAGCCCGCCGGTGACGGTCGGCTCCACGTCAGCGCCGAGGCCGAGGATCCGCCGCGCCATCTTCGGCACGCAGGGAAAGCAGCTGTAGAGCTCGATGACGTCGAACGCCGCGCCGTTGCCGCCGACGATGTTCATCGCGGCCCGCAACACGGCGTTCTGCGGATGACTCTCGGCGAACTGATCGCGCGTGAGGTAGTCGCGCGGATCCTCCGCCGATGCGCCGCCGAGCGGATAGATCATGCGGCTGTCGGCAATGCCCGCCGCACGCGCCTTGGCCAGGCTGGTCAGGATCAGCGCCGCGCCCATGTTGACCATGGGATTGGCGACCATCAGCTTGGTGTAGGGCCAGGCGATCGGGCGGTTGTCGGCCGACGGAGTCGTGATCTCCTCGGGCGCGAAGTGCCGCTTCAGCCAGGCGTTGGGATTGTAGGCGGCAACCGCGGAAAAGCGCGACCACAGCTCGCCGGATTCCGCGAGCGCCTGCCGCGTCGTCTGGCCCCATTTGGCTGCGCTCGCGACTTCGTAGAACGGATAGACCGTGACCGGACGGAACACGCCGAGCTTCACCGCTAGCGGCTTCTGGAATGCAGCGCCGCGCTTCGGCCCCTCGACGTCATGCGCGAACGGCGTCCACGGCAGGGTCACGCCGGCGCGTTCGGCCTTGGTCGCCGTCGATTGCGCCTCGGCGCCGCAGACCACTGCGACCTCGCATTCGCCGCGCGCGATGCGCAAGGCGGCCTCGTGCAGAAAGCGGATCGGGCTCTCGCCGCCGACGGGACCGTAGTGGCAGTGCGCCGGGCTCACGCCGAGCCGCTGCGCGAGAAGCTGCTCGGGATCGCGGTAGCGCCAGCTCAGGAAGTTGACGACGTCGAGCGAGCCGGTGTCCTGGATGAGCTTGGCGACCGCGTCATTTTCCGCGCGGCGGATCGCCTGTTCGAGCAGCGCCAGCGGCTCGAGACCGTCGCCGATGTTCTTGGGGCGATCGACGATCTCGCCCACGCCGACGATCACGGGAATGCGGTCGGGGGGCAGGGGACTTGCAGTCATCGGCGTTTCCAGGAGCCGGCCCGCGACGGACCGTCATTGTTGTCTTGTCTCCGTTCTGTCATCGCAGGTTCGACCGCGCAATGCAGAAAATGCTGATGGCGCCCGCGCGCAGCGTGGCTTCCGCTCGACGGCATATGCGCCTAAAACGCTCGCTCCTGACGCTCACGCCGGAGTCTGCCGTGTCTGAACAGAACAGCTATGTGCCGCCCAAGGTCTGGACCTGGAACAAGGCGAGCGGCGGCCGCTTCGCCAACATCAACCGGCCGATCGCAGGTCCGACGCACGAGAAGGAATTGCCTGTCGGTCGTCATCCCTTGCAGCTTTATTCTCTGGGAACGCCGAACGGCGTAAAGGTCACAGTGATGCTCGAGGAGCTGCTGGCGCTCGGCCACAGCGGCGCCGAATATGACGCCTGGCTGATCCGGATCGGCGAGGGCGATCAGTTCGGTTCGGGCTTCGTCGCCATCAATCCCAATTCCAAGATCCCGGCGCTGCTGGATCGCAGCGGGCCGGAACCGATCCGCGTGTTCGAGTCCGGCGCGATCCTGGTTTATCTGGCCGAGAAGTTCGGCGCCTTCCTGCCGACCGAGCCGGCCAAGCGCGCCGAATGCCTGTCCTGGCTGTTCTGGCAGATGGGGGCTGCGCCCTATCTCGGCGGCGGCTTCGGCCACTTCTATGCCTATGCGCCGACCAAGATCGAGTATGCCATCGACCGCTTCGCGATGGAGGTGAAGCGCCAGCTCGACGTGCTCGACCGCCGCCTGGCCGAAAGCGAGTATCTCGCCGGCCCCGACTACACCATCGCCGACATCGCGGTGTGGCCGTGGTACGGCGCGCTCGCCAAGGGCCTGCTCTACGAAGGCGGCGAGTTCCTCTCGGTGCAGGACTACAGGAATGTCCAGCGCTGGACCGACCAGATCGCGCAGCGCACCGCTGTGAAGCGCGGCCGCATGGTCAACCGCGTCTCCGGCGATCCCAAGAGCCAGCTCCACGAGCGCCACGACGCCAGCGACTTCGAGACCAAGACACAGGATAAGATCGGGCAGGGCACGTAGTTGCGCGTGTAGGGTGCACAAAGGAGCGGCGAGCTCATCGCGGCGTGCAACAACCGTGGAGCGCGCCGTGCCCAACGTCGTCCCTCGCCGGCGCCGTCGGTGGGCACGCGCCGCCTGACGGCCCCGATTGCCCCCCTGCGGTTCGATGCACGATTGCTCTTGTTGCACGTGCGAAGTCTCGGCCGTTGCCGCGCTGCGATGCTATGATTGCGGACGTTCGCGGCTTTTCTCGCAGTGAGAGAATGTGCAACGATCAATTCGCAGCGGCCGTGCATGCCGCTAGATTTCGATGAGAGCCGGCGGTGATGACCGCGGGTTCAAAACGACCACTCCGGAGGGAGTTGCATGATCGACAGACGTGATCTGCTCAAGGGAGCAGGGCTGGCGGCGCTGCTGGGCGGGTTTGGCGCGACGCGCGCGCTGGCCGAGGACACCGTGACGTTTCCCTTCGCCAACGGCGAGCGCCCGCTGGTGAAGTATCCGCAGAAGCGGCCGATGATCGGCCTGACCAGCCGGCCGCCGCAACTCGAAACGCCATTCGGGGTGTTCAATGACGGCGTGATCACGCCGAACAATGCCTTCTTCGTCCGCTATCATCTGGCGGGCCTGCCTTACGATCTCGATCCGGACAGGTTCACGCTCGCGATCAAGGGGAAGGTCGACAAGCCGCTCAAGCTGTCGCTCAAGGACATCCGGAAGATGAAGGCGACCGAGATCGTCGCCGTCAACCAATGCTCCGGCAACAGCCGCGGCTTCTTCGAGCCGCGCGTCGCAGGTGGCCAGCTTGGCAACGGCGCCATGGGCAATGCGCGCTGGCGGGGCGTGCCGCTCAAGGCCGTGCTCGAGATGGCGGGCGTCCAGACGGGCGCGAAGCAGGTCACCTTCAACGGTATGGACGGCCCGGTGATCGACAAGACGCCGGACTTCGTCAAGGCGCTCGACCTCGATCACGCCATGAACGGCAAGGTGATGCTCGCCTATGGCATGAACGGCGAGGACCTGCCGTTCCTCAACGGCTTTCCGCTGCGCCTGATCGTGCCGGGCTATTACGGCACCTACTGGGTCAAGCACCTCAACGAGATCACCGTCATCGACAACGTGTTCGACGGCTTCTGGATGAAATCGGCCTATCGGATTCCGGACACGCCGAACAATGCGATCGAGCCCGGGACCGCGCCGAAGGCGACGATTCCGATCAATCGCTTTACGGTCCGTTCCTTCATCACCAGCGTGAGCGATGGCGCGAAGCTGAAGGCGGGCACGGCGACGCTGCGCGGCATCGCATTCGACGGCGGAAGCGGGATCAAGCAGATCGCGGTCTCGACCGATGGCGGCCAGACCTGGACCGACGCCAAGCTCGGCAGGGATCTCGGGAAATATTCCTTCCGCGAGTGGAAGCTGGCGGTGAAGCTTGCCGCGGGATCCCACGATCTCAAGGTGCGGGCCACCAGCAACTCCGGCGAGACGCAGCCGGAGACGCCGCGCTGGAATCCGGCCGGCTATCTGCGCAATGTCATCGAAACCGTCCGCGTCACGGCGGCCTGAGGAGCAGCACCCATGCAGCGGACGTTTTTCCTCATCGCCACGCTAGCCACCGGACTTGGCTGCCTTGCGGGCAGCCCCATCGCCCTGACCGCGGCGTCAGTCAACTACCAGGTTCCGCAGGAGACTGCCGCCTTCAAGCCCGGGCCCGATCTCGCCGTCGTGCAGGGCAACTGCACGGCCTGTCACTCCTCCGACTACATCAAGACGCAGCCGCCGATGCAGAACAAGAAGGAGTTCTGGCAGGCCGAAGTCACCAAGATGATCAAGGTTTATGGCGCCCCGATCGACGCGGCCGATGTCGGCAAGATCGTCGACTATCTCGCCGCAACCTACTGACGCCAGGGCCCGGCGGCCAGGGCGTTCAGCCATCGCCCTTCGCCGGCGGGAAATCCATCCGGTCGTCGGTGCGGCAATAGCGGTCGGCGAACATGCGCCCGACAGGATGGAACAACTCCATCTCGACCCGCATCTTCTCGGTGTCCCACAATTCGTCACGGATGTGGAAAGCGAGGCCTTCGCCGAGCACCAGCACGCGATCGCCATTGACGTCGATGAGCTGCCAGGTCTTGCACTCCATCGCGAACGGCGCCTCCGCCAACCGCGGAACGCCGATCATCCGGGACGGTGTGAGCTTGAGCCCAAGGTGATCCGGCTCGCCGATCTCGGGCGGAAAGTCGCCGCCGGTCTCATGCATCGCCTGCGCCAGGGGCTCGTCGGTGACGTGGACCACGAACTCGCCTGAGCTGCGGATGTTGACCAGCGTGTCCTTGATCCGGCCGTCCGGCCGCAGGTTGATCGCGAACACGCACAGCGGCGGGTCCTCGCCGAGCACGTTGAAGAAAGAGAACGGTGCGGCGTTGACCACCCCGGTCTCGCCTCTCGTCGTAACCCAGGCGATCGGCCGTGGCAGCACGAAGGAGGTCAGGATCTTGTAGCGCTCGCGCGGGCTGAGATCGGTGGCGAGGTATTCCATGTAGAGGCCTCTGATGCGTCGGTTCCCCGACCGTAGTGGGCCGCGACGCGATCAGGAAGCCAATAAAGCGGGCAGGGGTGCGCACCTCGGCGTCGTCGCGGGAAATTCCATGTTTCCGGGAACGGCTCCGCCGGCGCCACGTTCGGACAGCACGGCAACTACAATCAGCGCTGGCGCAGGGCAGCCCACAGACCACGCCGCCGCCGAGTGCGCAGAATTCCGGAGCAGGCATCCAGGGCGCGCCTGGCAACAAGAACGGACCGGGCACTGAGACGAAAGGCGGCACCGTCGGCTCGTCCACGATCAACCGCCATAATCCGGACGTCAGCGCTCAGGACCCGTCGAACATCAAGGGCATGCCGGGGAATAAGAACGGCCCACCGGCCAAGAAACCGCAGGACTGACGCCTGCGATGGCAGCTGCGCGATTGCGCAGCTGCCATCGCACGCCAGCGCTGAGGTGTCGTCAGATCAGGGCAGGGCCGCTGCGCCGTTGGTCACGATCAGATTGTCGGTGTCTGCCGGGGCCAGTTCGCTCGTCGCATCGCCGCCGAGATATTTGTCGAGCGTCGCCTGGATCCGTTCCCGCGCCGTGTAGGGGCCGCGGTCGCTCATCCAGGTGTGCTGGAACTCGGTCTTGATGATGTCGATGCCGCTCTTCTTGTCGACATGCGTTGGCAGAACGCCGGGGTCGGTCTTGAACTGCGGATCATCCGAGCGGAACGACAGGATCTTGAGCTTGTCCCTGATAACGAAAGGAACGCGCAGATTGTCGAGCGTCACCACCTGCGAGACGATGTTCGGATGCTCCTTGGCGAAATACATCGCGGTATCGCCGCCATTGGAGTGGCCGACCAGGGTCAGGTGATCGTAGTCGGCATTCGGATGACGCTTCTTCATCTCGTTCAGCACGCAGAGGATGTTGGCCTCGCCTTTCCGGTAGACGTCGAGCCGGCCGACATAAGGCATCCCGACCTTGGTGACGAGCGGCGGATCAGTCGGAAGGTCCTGCTGGACGCTGGCGACAAGGTAGCCGCGCGCGGCGAACACGTTCGCGAGGAAGGAGTACTCGGTGTTCTTCACTGTGTTGCCGTTGCTGATGATGGCGACCGGCAGCCGCCACAGCCCGGCATTGGCCTTCATCTCGTAGTCCTTGCGCACGGCGACATCGACATTGATCGACCGCTGCCGCGCGGCATCGAAGAACTCGCGGCTTTCGTGCTGAATGCCCCATTTGGCCATTGCAAAGTAACCGGCCACAGCCAGGGCAGACACACAGGCCAAAACCGTCACACCGCGCTTCATGGTATCCTTCCTTGGACGTCTCTCCGTTATGTGATGGAAGACAACGCCCGGGTCACGGGGGTGTGGCAGCCAGGGGTGGATTAAATTTCCGAAATCTTGCAGTGCAGCACGGGAACAATCCGCGGTTGGTGAACCGGCGCGCCGGCTCACCTCCCACTGCGAGGAGTCAGAATGCGGTATAGCCGCCGTCGATCACGAGGCAGTCTGCGGTGTGATAGGACGACGCCTTGCTCATGAGGTAGACGGCGATGCCGCCGAAATCCGACGGCTCGCCGAAGCGGCGCACCGGGATACGCGGCATGACGTTGGCAACGAACTTCTCGTTTCCCATGATGCCTGCGGTCATGTCGCTCTTGATCCAGCCAGGCAGGATCGCATTCGCGGTGACGCCGTGGCGTGCGAGTTCGACGGCGAGCGCGCGGCACA
Organism: Bradyrhizobium sp. HKCCYLRH1030; assembly: GCF_051168395.1. Taxonomy (NCBI): domain Bacteria; kingdom Pseudomonadati; phylum Pseudomonadota; class Alphaproteobacteria; order Hyphomicrobiales; family Nitrobacteraceae; genus Bradyrhizobium; species Bradyrhizobium sp. HKCCYLRH1030. The sequence continues at coordinate 77,366 of NZ_JBNPUY010000006.1, forward strand.
GCGCATTGATTGCCGCCTTGGTTGCCGCATAGTGCTCGTTCCGCGCGGTGCCGAACAGCGAGGCGAGGCTGGAGGTCGCGACCAGGCGGCCGAACGGATCGCCGGCTTCGGCGCGCGCGGTCATGTGCTTGGCGGCGGCCTGGAAGGCATGGAAGACGCCGTCGAGATTGGTCGCGAACATTGTGCGCCATTCCTCCTCGCTGCGCTCGATGAAGGGTTTGCGGCCGCCGCCGCCGATGCCGGCGTTGGCAAAGCAGCCGTCGACGCGACCGAAGGTGTCGAGTGTCGCCTTCATCGCCTCGTTGACGGAAGCAGGGCTCGTCACGTCGCAGACATGGGTATCGACCCTGCCGGGCCCCGCGGCCATCGACGCCGCAGCCGCCTTGTTCTTCTCGGCGTTGCGGCCCCAGATCGAGACGTTGCAGCCACTGGACGCAAGTGCCTGGGCGATTCCGAGGCCTATGCCTCCATTGCCGCCGGTGACGACGGCCACACGGCCGGTGAGGTCGAACATGCTCATGGGGTTCTCTTGGGCGTTTCCGTGATGATGTGAGCGCGCTGCGCGCCGCTTCGGTTATTGGGATGATCCAACCATGGACAAGCGAAGCGCAAAAATCAAATATGCTGACAGAACCGTGCCGCGCTTCAAATTTCCGCGGCGAAGAATGCACTGACCGAAAAGCTCTTGAGAGGAAAACATGCAGTTCAAGCACGTCACGCTCGATTTCGACGGGCCCGTCGCCGTCCTCACGCTCGATCATCAGGAGGTCATGAACGCGGTCTCGATCGATATGCTTGGCGGGCTCGCCGAGGCGCTCGACGAGATCGAGGAGAAGAAGGCGGAGGTGCGCTGCCTGGTCGTAACCGGCGCGGGGCGAGCGTTCTGCACCGGTGCCAATCTGCAGGGCCGCAATGCGCAGGCGAAGCCCGGCCGCAGCAATGCCGGCGCCGCGCTCGAGACGGCCTTTCATCCGTTCCTGCGCCGCTTGCGCAATCTGCATTGCCCGATCGTGACGTCGGTCAACGGCCCGGCCGCCGGTGCTGGCATGAGCTTCGCGCTGATGGGCGACATGATCCTGTGCGCGAAGTCCGCGTATTTCCTGCAAGCCTTCCGCCGCATCGGTCTCGTTCCCGACTGCGGCTCGACCTGGCTGTTGCCGCGCCTCGTCGGCAAGGCGCGCGCGATCGAGCTGTCGCTGCTCGGCGAGAAGCTGCCGGCCGAGACGGCGCTGCAATGGGGCCTCGTCAACCGCGTCTATGACGATGCGGCCCTCAAGGAGGAAACGATGAAGCTCGCGCGCGAGCTCGCCAACGGGCCGACGGTGGCGCTGGCGCAGATCCGCAAGCTTTACTGGGACAGCCCGGAGAACTCGTTCGAGGAGCAGCTCAACGCCGAATTCCAGTCGCAGCGCATCGCGGGCGGCACGTCGGATTTCAAGGAGGGCGTCACCGCGTTCCTCGAAAAGCGCCCGGCCAAGTTCAAGGGCCAATGATCGAGGCCGAGCTGTCGCGCTGCGTCGCCTCGTTCATGCCGGGGGCGACTGGCGTGCGCGGCGCCGCGAAACTCTCCGGCGGCGCCAGCCAGGAGACGTGGCGGTTCGACATCGTCCATCCCGGTGGTGATGTCGGCGCCATCCTGCGCCGCTCGCCGAAGGGCTACGGCGCCGCGCCCGGGCGTGCCGCCGGGCTCGACAACGAGGCGGCGCTGATGCGGCTCGCTTGTGCGGCCGGCGTGCCGTCGCCCGAGGTACTGCACGTGCTACGGCCGGAGGACGATCTCGGCGCCGGTTTCATCATGCGCCGCGTCGAGGGCGAGACCATCGCGCGCAAGATCCTGCGCGATGCTGAATTCGCCGAGGCGCGGCCGCGCCTCGCGCGCCAGCTCGGCGGCATCGCTGCCGGCATCCACGGGATTCGACGCGAGACGCTGCCCGCGTTGCGCGAGATGAACGCGACCAGGGAGATCGCGGAGCTCGCGCGCGAATATCAAAGCTTCGACTGGCCGCGCCCGGTGTTCGATCTCGCGCTGCGCTGGCTGTCGCACAACGATCCCGGCCCCTCGGCGGAGGTGACGCTGGTGCATGGCGATTTCCGCAACGGCAATCTCATCATCGGCCCCGACGGGGTGCGCGCTGTGCTCGACTGGGAGCTCGCCCATCTCGGCGATCCCATGGAGGATCTCGGCTGGATCTGCGTCAACTCCTGGCGCTTCGGCGAGATCGACAAGCCCGTCGGCGGCTTTGGCTCGCGCGAGGAGCTGTACGCGGGCTACGAGGCCGCTGGCCGCAAGGTCGATGCCGGCAGGGTGAAGTTCTGGGAGGTCATGGGCACGTTGCGCTGGGGCGTGATGTGTTGCGGCATGATGCAGCGGTTTCGCTTGGGTCCCGACCACTCGATGGAGCGCGCCATGATCGGCCGCCGCGCGTCGGAGACAGAGATCGATCTGCTGCGGCTGCTGGCGCCGAGAGGAGAGGGCTGATGCATGACGAACCGACGCCGACGGAGCTGGTGAAGGCGGTCGCGGATTTCCTGCGCACCGACATCGCGCCGCTGATCTCCGGGCACCCGGCGTTCAAGCTGCGCGTGGGAATCAACGCGCTCGATCTGGTGGTGCGGCAGTTGACGCAGGCTGCTCCGGCGGATGCCGCGGAGCACGCGCGGCTGAAACAGCTATTGAGACGAGACGGCGACTTGCTCGAACTGAATCGTGTGCTTTCCGAGCAGATCGCCAGTGGTGCCGTCGATCTCGGCACGCCGGGCCTGAAGGACCACCTCTGGCAGACCACGCTCGACAAGCTCGCTGTCGATCAGCCCAACTACGCGTCCTACAGGCGCGAGGCGGGGAGGGGCCAGGATGATGCCTAATTCTCCGTCGTCATTGCGAGGAGCGCCAGCGACGAAGCAATCCAGACTGCTTTGGGACTCTGGATTGCTTCGCTTCGCTCGCAATGACGGCGGCGGGAGCTGGACGGGCGTTGCGATCACCTCGGCCGTCGTCCCGGGGCGCGACGCAGTCGCGAGCCTGGAATCCAGACTCCCGTTCGTGGTCACGGATTCCGGGCGCGCGCTCCTCGTGTCCCGGAATGATCACCTTGGCGATGCGCTACCGCCCCAGCCATTTCGGCGGTCGCTTCTCGGAAAACGCCTTCGGCCCCTCAATGTAGTCCTGCGAGTGGATCATCGCCTGCACCGCCGCGTAGTCGCGCTGCTCGGTGATGGCCTGCTCCAGCGACACCGCGAGGCCCTTCTCGATCGCCTGTTTGGAGGCGCGGATCGACATCGGCGAGTTCTTGGCGATGGTGTCGGCCCAACGCTCCGCGGCCGCCAGCGCCTCGCCCTGCGGTACGACCTCGTTGACGAAGCCGAGCTCGTGGCCCTCGCGGGCGCCGACGTGGCGGCCGGTCAGGATCATGCCCATCGCGCGCTTCATGCCGATCTGGCGCGGCAGCCGCTGCAGCCCGCCGGCGAGCGCGGCGAGGCCGACGCGCGGCTCGGGCAACGCGAAGGTCGCATTCTCGGAGGCGATGATCAGGTCGCAGGCCAGCGCGATCTCGAAGCCGCCGCCCATCGCAACGCCGTTGACGGCCGCGATCAGCGGCTTGTCGCAATCGAAGCGCGAGGTCAGTCCGCCGAAGCCGCTTTTGCCCCAGCCGCGCGCGCCGCCGGCCGCCTGCCATTTCAGATCGTTGCCGGCGCAGAATGCCTTGTCGCCCTCGCCGGTGACGATCGCCACCCATTGCTCGGGATCGGCGGCGAAGCCGTCGAACACGCGCTCGAGCTCGTAATGCGCCTCGATGTGCAGGGCGTTGTAGACCTCGGGGCGCGCCAGGGTGACGATCGTGATCGGCCCCTTGCGCGTCACTCTCGAAAACTTCAGCTCCATCGGCCGTTCCTCCTGTTTTCTGATTGGCTGTCGCGCATCAGCTTAGCGCCTGCGCAGGTGTCGCAGTCATCCAAATACGCAACGGCGCTGCGCGCCACAAGCGCGCGACGGGAGGTCGCGCCCATCAGGACCAAGAACAACAACGAAACGCACAGGGAGACACGCCATGGATTTTTCCTTGCCGAAGGAATTGGTCGCCTACCTCGACGAGCTCGATCGCTTCATCGCCGCCGAGATCAAGCCGCTGGAGCAGGCCGACGACAACATCCGCTTCTTCGATCATCGTCGCGAATGGGCGCGCACCGATTTCGAGAATGGCGGCCTGCCGCGGCATGAGTGGGAGCAGCTGCTGCGCAAGGCCAAGGATCGTGCCGACGCGGCCGGGCACCTGCGCTTTGCGATCCCGAAGCGCTACGGCGGCAAGGACGGCTCGAACCTCTGGATGGCGGTGATCCGCGAGCATTTCGCGTCGAAGGGCCTCGGCCTGCACAACGACCTGCAGAACGAGCACTCGATCGTCGGCAATCTGCCGATCGTCACCATGCTCGACCGCTATGGCCGCGACCACCAGAAAGCGATGATCGACGGCTCGATCACCGGCAAGTACCGCATCACGTTCGGTCTCACCGAGCCGCATCACGGCTCGGACGCAACCCACATGGAAACCAAGGCGGAGCCGGCCACCCGCGACAACGTCAAGGGCTGGCTGATCAACGGCGAGAAGATGTGGACCACGGGCATGCACGTCGCCACCCATTGCGCATTGTTTGCGCGCACCTCGGGCAAGGACGGCGATGCCCGCGGCATCACCTGCTTCCTGGTGCCGGCCAAGACCGAGGGCGTCAAGGTCGAGGAGTATCTCTGGACCTTCAACATGCCGACCGACCATCCGCGGGTCAGCTTCACCGACGTGTTCGTGCCGGAGGACGCGCTGTTCGGCGAAGTCGGTCGCGGCCTGTCGCTGGCGCAGTGCTTCGTGCACGAGAACCGCATCCGGCAGGCGGCGAGCTCGCTCGGTGCGGCCGTATTCTGCATCAACGAGAGCGTGAACTACGCGCGTGAGCGCAAACCGTTCGGGAAGGCGCTGGCCGAGAACCAGGCGATCCAGTGGCCGCTGGTCGAGCTGGCGACGCAGGCCGAGATGCTGCGGCTGCTGATCCGCAAGACCGCCTGGGAGATGGACCAACTCACCCAGGCGCAGGTCGAGCACACACTCTCCGACAAGGTCTCGATGTGCAACTACTGGGCTAACCGTCTGTGCTGCGAGGCGGCCGATCGCGCCATCCAGGTTCATGGCGGCATGGGCTATTCGCGCCACAAGCCGTTTGAGCACATCTACCGCCACCACCGCCGCTACCGCATCACCGAAGGCAGCGAGGAGATCCAGATGCGCAAGGTGGCGGGCTTCCTGTTCGGGTATATGGGGGTGAACAAGAGGTGATGTCGTCTTGATCGAAGGCCGCCGCAATCCCAGCGCTCAATTCACCTGCCGATCCTTGCCCGCCCAGTACGGGTCGCGCAGATTCCGCCGCAGGATCTTGCCGGACGGGTTGCGCGGCAGGGCGTCGAGGAAGTCGACGCTCTTCGGCGTCTTGAAGCCGGCGATGCGGGTGCGGGTGAAATTGATGATGTCGGTCTCGGTGGCGCGCTTGCTGGGCTTCATCACGACGATCGCCTTGACGGCCTCGCCCCATTTGTCGTCGGGAATGCCGATCACGGCGGCCTCGGCGACATCGGGGTGGTCGCAGATCGCGCTCTCGACCTCGGCCGGATAGATGTTCTCGCCGCCGGAGATGATCATGTCCTTGATGCGGTCGTGGATGTAGACGTAGCCGTCCTCGTCCATGTAGCCGGCATCACCCGTGCGCAGCCAGCCGTCCTTGCCGAGCGTGCGTGCGGTCGCCTCCGGCAGGTTCCAGTAGCCGGTCATGTTGGAGCCGGAGCGGGTGGCGATCTCGCCGACCTGCCGCGGCGGCAGCGGGTTGCCCGAGGGATCGATGATCGCGACTTCGACGCCCGGCAGCGGCTTGCCGGCCGAGCGCATCCGCTCCAGCCCTTCGACGTGATCCTCGGGCGGCAGCGCGATGATGGTGCCCGTGGTCTCGGTCATGCCGTACATCTGCACGAAGCCGCATTTGAACACCTCGATGCATTCCTTCAGCAGCGCCGCCGGGATCGGCGAGGCGCCGTAGAGCATGTATTTGAGCCGCGAGAAGTCGACCTGCCGCGCTCGCGGCTGCCGGACCACGAACTGCATCGCGGCGGGCACCATGAACAGCTTGGTGATGCCGGACTGTTCGAAGAAGTCGAGGATCTTCGTGGGATCGAACTCGCGCGCGATCACGCCGCGGGCGCCGTGGTAGAGGCTCATCAGGCCCCAGCCGGAGCCGCCGATGTGGAAGATCGGCATCGCGATCAGCGAGACGTCGTCGGTCGTCCATTTATTCCAGTCCGGCTTCTCCTCGGGATTGCCGGTGTTGACGAGGTTGAGGAAGTTGGCGTGCGACAGCATCGCGCCTTTCGGCTTGCCGGTGGTACCGGAGGTGTAGAGCTGCAGCGCGATGTCCTTCGGCGTGATCGCCTCGCCGGGAGCGTCGGCGCTCTGCGCGTCGCGCCAAGCCGTGTAGTCCTGCCATTCCGGCGCGCCGCCTTCGGTGGTGATGATGTGCCGCACGCTCGGAATCTGGTCGCGGATGTTGCGGATCATCGTGATGAACTCGGGACCGACGAACAGGGCAGGCGCCTTGCAGTCCTCGACGATGAAGGCGACCTCGGGACCGGCGAGGCGCCAGTTCACCGGCGCCATCACGACGTTGGCCTTCATGGCGCCGACCAGCAGCTCGAAATAGATGTCGCTGTTCTTGCCGAAATAGGCGATCCGCTCATGCGGCTTGATGCCGATCGCCTTCAGCGCGTTGGCAACCTGGTTGGTCTTGCGGTCGAATGCGGCGAAGCTGGTGAGGCGGCCTTCGAACTCATAGGCGGTGGCGGAGCCAAGCGCTTCCGCCTGCCTGCGCACGACGTCGACGAGCGTCGACGCTGCCGTCGTGACGGACATGTTTCCCCTCCGATTGCGTCTTGTTCTTTGTTCGATGTCTTGTCGTGGTCCTCGCCCCGGATTGCGCCGGAGCAAGCATCTCTCGATCAGTCTACAGGGAGCAGGTCGCCGATCAACAGGGTGATTGCGCCAATCAGCTCGTGCGCGTCGCGCGATCCTTTTCGTTCTGCGCCTTGATCGACTCCTTGGCCTTGGTCCAGTCGTCGTCGCTCCAGTCGCGCAGCTGATAGAAGTTGCCGCCCATCGCCAGCGCCTGGGCGCCGTCCATCGCGATGGTCTCGCCGTTGATCCAGTTGCAGCCGCCGGAGATCAGGAACACCGCGAGGTTCTGCAGCTCCTCCATGGTGCCGACGCGACCCATCGGGTTCATCGCCTTGGTCCGCGCGCCGGCCTCGTCACCGGGCTTGATGCGCTTGCTCATGCCTTCGGTCGGGATTTCGCCGGGTGCGATGGTGTTGAGGCGGATGCCGTAGCGGCCCCATTCAGTCGCGAGCGACATCGTCATGGCGTGGATCGCCGACTTGCTCATCGCCGAGGGCACCACGTAAGGCGAGCCGTTGCGCACCCAGGTCACCGTGATCGAGACGACGTTGCCCGGCTGCTTCGCCGCGATCCAGCGCTTGCCGACGGCGTGCGTCACGTAGAACGTGCCGTGCATCACGATGTTGGCGACGGCATCGAAGCCGCGCGGGCTCAATTCCTCGGTGCGGGAAATGAAGTTGCCGGCCGCGTTGTTGATGAGATCTGTGAGACCGCCTTCCTGGAAGATGGCCTCGATCATGTCCTCCACCGCCATGGCATTGCGGATGTCGACGCCATGGCTGGTCACACGGCCGCCGTAGAGGTCCATCAGTTCGGTCGCGGTCTCGTCGCAGACGATTTTCCGCCGGCCGCAAATATGCACTTCGGCGCCGAGTTGCAGGAAGCGTGCAGCCATCGCTTTGCCAAGGCCCGTGCCGCCGCCGGTCACCAGAATGCGTCGACCTTCGAGGAGATTGTCCTTGAACATGGGAGTTTCCGCCTGACATGTTATGAGTTAATTGGTCGATTGACTAAATCGCTCCGACAGCCTTCTGTAAAGTCACAAAGACATCCGTAGGGAGACCGCTCGATGGACAACCGCCTCGCGATCGAGATCAAGGACGGCGTCGCCGATGTTCGCCTGGTTCGCGCCGACAAGATGAATGCGTTGGACATGGAGATGTTCGAGGCGCTGGTCGCGGCGACCGACCGGCTGTCGAAGGAGAAGGGCCTGCGGGCGGTGGTGCTGTCCGGCGAGGGCCGCGCCTTCTGCGCTGGCCTCGACATGGGCCGCTTCGCGGCGATGAAGGATTCCGGCGGCAACGGCATACCCGGCGGCGAGAAGCGCGACCTCACCGTTCGCACCCACGGCAAGGCCAACTTCGCGCAGCAAGCGGTATGGGGCTGGCGGCAGTTGCCGGTGCCGGTGATTGCTGCAGTGCATGGCGTCGCCTATGGCGGCGGCTTCCAGCTCGCACTCGGCGCCGACATGCGCTACGTCGCGCCGGACACCAAGATGTCGATCATGGAGATCAAGTGGGGTCTGGTGCCCGACATGGCGGGCACGCCGGTCCTGGCCACCCTGATGCGCGACGACATCCTGCGCGAGCTGACCTACACGGGCCGGGTGTTCTCGCCGGAGGAAGGCCAGTCCTACGGCCTCGTCACCCGCATCTGCGCCGATCCGCGCGCGGCTGCGCTGGAGACCGCGCGTGAGATCGCCGGCAAGAATCCGGATGCGATCCGCGCCGCCAAGCGGATGCTGAACAATCTCTCGGTCGATCCGGGGCCGGCGCTGCTCGCCGAATCGGTCGAGCAGCAGAAGCTGATCGGCAGCCCGAACCAGCTCGAATCGGTGCGCGCCAACATCGAGAAGCGCGCGCCGAAGTTTGCGGACTGAGTCCGTCATTCCGGGATGCTCCGAAGGAGCAGGCCCGGAATCTCGAGATTCTCCGGTGCGCAACTGCGCACCTGAGTTCGATGCTCCGCGCAAAACGGCACCGCCGTTTTGTCGCGGCGCATCGCCCCGGATTGATGGCGGAAACTCAAACCGACGCCAGATCGGATAACAAAGAAAATGGAAACGTCCTCCCTGTTCTGCGGCATCATCTCCGGCGAGCGCCGGCGCAGCCACGCCGAAATCGCCGACCGCGCCGCGCGGATCGCCAGCGGCCTCGCGCAGCTCGACGTACGCCAGGGCGATTGCGTCTGCATGCTGATGCGCAACGACATCGCCTTCATCGAGGCGGCCTATGGCGCGATGCGGCTGGGCGCCTATGGCGTGCCGGTGAACTGGCACTTCAAGCCGGAGGAGATCGACTACATCCTCAAGGACTCCGCGACCAAGGTGCTGATCGGTCACGCCGATCTGCTGCATCAGCTTCGCGGCCTGATTCCACCTGGAGGCACCGTGCTCAGCGTGCCGACGCCGCCGGAGATCCTGTCCAACTACAAGATCGACGCGGATCTGCTCGCAACACCGGAGTTCGCGACCGACCTGGAAAGCTGGCTGACACAGCAGAGCCCTTACGAAGGGCCGCAGGTGCCGCAGCCGCAGAACATGATCTACACCTCCGGCACGACCGGTCATCCCAAGGGCGTTCGCCGCAGTGCGCCGACGGTGGAGCAGGCCGCCTCGGCCGAGCGCATGCGCGCGTTGATCTACGGGCTGAAGCCGAACGCGCGCGCGCTGCTGCCGGGGCCGCTGTATCATTCGGCGCCGAACGCCTTCGGCCTGCGGGCGGGCCGGCTCGGCGGCGCGCTGGTGCTGATGCCGCGCTTCGAGCCGGAGGCGTTTCTCGACGTCATCCAGACAGAGCGGATCGATACCATCTTCATGGTGCCGACCATGTTCATCCGGCTGATGAAGCTGCCGGAGGAGGTTCGCCGCCGCTACGACGTCTCGTCGTTGCGCCATGTCATTCACGCTGCCGCGCCGTGCCCGGCCGACGTCAAGCGCGCGATGATCGACTGGTGGGGGCCGGTCATCTACGAGTTCTACGGCTCGACCGAATCCGGTGCCGTGACCTTCGCGACCTCCGAGGACGCGCTGCGCAAGCCCGGCACCGTCGGCAAGGTCTCGCCGGGCGCGGAGCTGCGCTTTCTCGGCGAGGACGGTCGCATCCTGCCGCAGGGCGAGATCGGCGAGATCTATTCGCGCATCGCGGGCAATCCGGATTTCACCTATCACAACAAGCCGGAGAAGCGTGCCGAGATCGACCGCGACGGCTTCATCACCTCGGGCGATGTCGGCTACATCGATGCCGAGGGCTACGTCTTCCTGTGCGACCGCAAGCGCGACATGGTGATCTCTGGCGGCGTAAACATCTATCCCGCCGAGATCGAAGCCGTGCTGCATGCCGTGCCCGGCGTGCATGATTGCGCCGTGTTCGGCATCCCAGATGCCGAGTTCGGAGAAGCCCTGATGGCCGTGGTCGAGCCGCAGCCGGGCGTGACGCTTGACATTGGGGAGATGAGGGCCCGGCTGAGAGCGTCGCTGGCCGATTACAAGGTGCCCAAGCACATCGAGATCCACGAGAAGCTGCCGCGCGAGGACTCCGGCAAGATCTTCAAGCGGCGGCTGCGCGATCCCCATTGGGAGCAGGCGGGGCGGAAAATATGATGATGGGCCCGCACTTGGCGGCGAAAGGAGGCGAGACCGACATTGAATAGGGCAGGCGACGCCTCTTTCTTGATCTTGCGCTGCGGTATAGATACGGCAGACTGACCCGTAAATGGGCAGCTGCTGGAGAGCGCATCCATGTCGCCGCAAGCCATGACAGAGGAAATCCGTCCCAACCGCGCCGCCGAGGCGCAGGCCATGGAGGAGGACGCGCGGCTCCGGGACGATATCCGGCTGCTCGGCCGCATCCTCGGCGATACCGTCCGCGACCAGGAAGGCGCCGAATTGTTCGACCTCGTCGAGCGCATCCGCCAGACCTCGGTGCGCTTCCACCGCGACGAGGACCGCCAGGCGCGGCGCGAGCTGGAGCAGATCCTCGACGGCATGACGACGGCTGAGACGGTCCGCATCGTCCGCGCCTTCAGCTATTTCTCGCACCTCGCCAACATTGCCGAGGACCAGAACAACATCCGACGCATGCGTGCCAGGAGCGACTCCAATGGCGGGTCCGGCATGCTGGCGGCGACGCTCGCTCACGCCAAATCCGCCGGGTTCGAGGCTTCCGATCTGCGCAAGTTCTTCTCGACGGCGCTGGTCAGCCCGGTCCTGACCGCGCACCCGACCGAGGTGCGGCGCAAGAGCACGATGGATCGCGAGATGGAGATCGCGATGCTGCTCGACCGCCGCGAGCGGATGCAGTTGACGCCGGACGAGCGCGAGGCCAATGACGAGGCGCTGCGCCGCGCCGTGCTGACCTTGTGGCAGACCAACCTGCTGCGCCGGACCAAGCTGACGGTGCTCGACGAGGTCACCAACGGCCTGTCGTTCTACGACTACACGTTTCTGCGTGAGGTGCCGCGTCTGCTGTGCTCGCTCGAGGATCGGCTCAATGACGGAGCGGAGGTGGCAGGCGATCTCGCCTCGTTCCTGCGAATGGGGAGCTGGATCGGCGGCGACCGGGACGGCAATCCGTTCGTCACCGCCGAGGTGATGCGCGGGACGCTCAAGCTGCAATCCAGCCTGGCGCTGCACTACTATCTCGAGGAACTGCATCTGCTCGGCAGCGAGCTGTCCATCGCCGCGCATCTCGCCGATGTCTCCGAGGAGCTGCGTGCGCTGGCCGAGCGCTCGCCGGACACGTCGCCGCATCGTCGCGGCGAGCCATATCGTCTGGCGGTGTCCGGCATCTATGCGCGCTTGGCGGCGACGGCGAAGAAGCTCGGTATCCAGATCAGCCGGCTTCCCGTGGCGGCGGTGGCGCCTTACGACAGCGTCAAGCAGATGCAGGATGATCTCGACGTGCTGCATCACTCGCTGATCGCCAACAATGCCGAGGTGATCGCCCGCGGGCGGCTGCGGCTGCTGCGGCGTGCAGTGGATTGCTTCGGCTTCCATCTGGCCCGGCTCGACATCCGCCAGAATTCGGCGGTGCACGAGCGCACCGTCGCCGAGCTGATCGACACCGCGATGCCGGGCATGTCCTACATGGCGCTGAGCGAGGATGCCAGGGTCGGCCTGCTTGTCAGCGAGCTGCGCAATGCGCGGCCGCTGGTGTCGCAATTCGTCAAGTACAGCGACGAGACCGTCGGCGAGCTCGCGCTGTTCCGCGCGGCCGCCGAGGCGCACGCGACGTTCGGTGCCGACGTGATTCCCCAGTGCATCATCTCGATGTGCAAGGGCATGTCGGACATGCTCGAGGTGGCACTGCTGCTCAAGGAGGTCGGCCTGATCGACCCTTCGGGCCGCTGCGCCGTCAACATCGTGCCGCTGTTCGAGACGATCGAGGACCTGCAGGCGTCCAGCGGCATCATGGACCGCATGCTGGCGCTGCACGATTACCGCCGCCTGGTCGACAGCCGCGGCGCCGTGCAGGAGGTCATGCTCGGCTATTCCGACAGCAACAAGGACGGCGGTTTCGTCACCTCGGGCTGGGAGCTCTACAAGGCGGAGATCGGCCTCGTCGACATCTTCGAGCGCCACGGCATCCGGCTCAGGCTGTTCCACGGCCGCGGTGGATCGGTCGGCCGCGGCGGCGGACCGAGCTACGACGCCATCATCGCCCAGCCGGGCGGCGCGGTGAACGGCCAGATCCGCATCACCGAGCAGGGCGAGATCATCTCCAGCAAATATTCCAACGCCGAGGTCGGACGTAACAATCTGGAAATTCTCGCCGCCGCGACGCTCGAGGCCAGCCTGCTGCATCCGCGGCAGCCGGCGCCGAAGCGCGAATATCTCACCGCGATGGACCGGCTCTCGGAGCTCGCGTTCAAGGCCTATCGCGGCCTGGTCTACGAGACCGACGGCTTCGTCGACTATTTCTGGGCCTCGACCGTCATCAACGAGATCGCGACCTTGAACATCGGCAGCCGCCCGGCCTCGCGCAAGAAAACCCGCGCGATCGAGGACCTGCGTGCGATCCCCTGGGTGTTCTCCTGGGCGCAGTGCCGGCTGATGCTGCCGGGCTGGTACGGCTTCGGCAGCGCGGTCGAGACCTGGATCGCGGAAAATCCGGAGCAGGGCATGCCGTTCCTGCGCGAACTTTATCAGGAATGGCCGTTCTTCCGCATGCTGCTGTCGAACATGGACATGGTGCTCGCCAAGAGCTCGATCGCCATAGCCTCGCGCTATGCCGAGCTGGTCCCGGACGAGGCCCTGCGCGAAAAGATCTTCGGCCGCATCCGGCGCGAATGGAATCTGGTGATCGAGACTTTGCTCGACATCACGGGGCAGGAGCGGCTGCTGCAGGGCAACCCGCTGCTGGAGCGCTCGGTGCGCAACCGCTTTCCCTATCTCGATCCGCTCAACCACGTGCAGGTCGAGCTGCTCAAGGAGCATCGCGCGCAGAACCCGGACGAGCAGGTGCTGCGCGGGATTCAACTAACGATCAACGGCATCTCGGCGGGGTTGAGAAATACGGGATGAGGGCGAGTGGCGAGTAGCGAATAGAGGGTCTATTCGCTACTCCCTATTCGCCATTCGCTATCTTCAGGGCTTCAGCGCACCCTGCGCACTCGTATAGACCGCATAGAGCGACGTCGAGCCGCAGATGTAGAGCCGATTACGCTGCTGGCCGCCGAAGCACAGATTGGCGACGGTTTCCGGAATGTGAATCTTGCCCAGCAACGTTCCGTCCGGGGCATAGCAACGTACGCCGTCCTCGTTCGGATCGCCCCAGCCGACCGAGCACCAGACCCGCCCGTCGCGATCACATCGGACGCCGTCGGAGATGCTGGGCTTAGGCATTTCGGCGAAGACCTTGCTGTTCGTCAGCTTGCCGGCGGCGTGATCGACGTCGAACACGCGGATATGCGCGGGATTGTCGGGCCCGTCGGTGAAGCCAGTGTCGATGACGTAAAGCTTCGTTTCGTCGGGTGAGAAGGCGAGCCCATTGGGCTCGACGAAGTCGTCGGCAACGACCTTGACCTCTCCCGATTTCGGATCGACCCGATAGACATTGTGCTTGTCCTGCTCGGGCGCCGCCTTGAGGCCCTCGTAGAAGCCACCGATGCCGTAGACCGGATCGGTGAACCATATTGCGCCGTCGGCCGCGACCACTGCATCGTTCGGCGAATTCAATCGCTTTCCATTATAGCTGTCGGCGATGATCGTGATCGAGCCATCGAGCTCGGTGCGAGTGACCCGCCGACCGCTATGTTCACACGTGATCAGCCGTCCTTCTCGATCGATGGTGTTGCCGTTGGAATTCATCGACGGCTGCCGATAGACGCTGAGGTGACCATCGTCCTCGGAGAACCGCATGATGCGATTGTTCGGGATGTCGCTGAACAGCAGATAGCGACCGGCGGCAAAATAGACCGGGCCTTCGGCCCAGCGCATTCCGGTCGCGACGCGTTCTACGGCCATCGTGCCCGCGAAGGCCGGAAACTCCGCCGGCCCGGATGACAGCTTGGGCTTTTTCGACGACTCCAGGTGAGAGTCCGGATAGCGGCTGCCCGGCAAGGGACCGAGAGGCAGCGGATCTGTCGAGATTGTCGGTGCCCCGGTCTGGCCGAAGGGCGTGACGGTTGCAGCCGATGCTGACGTCACGGTTGCCGCGGCAGCGGCGAATGCCGCGGCTCCTTTCAGCAATCTGCGCCTGTCGAAGCCATCTGCTCCGACCAGCGAGTTCTGCGCGACGTCGTGTCGTGGAGTCGTCATATGTGTCCTCCCATTTTTTTGTTGGGAGGCGACCATACGACAGAATCGTGGCGACGTGCGGGTCGTCTCGATAAAAAACAACTTGAGAGTGTGTGCGCTGCGAATGGACTTTGCGCGCTGCAAATCTCAGATCGGGTCCCAGCCGAACACGTCGGCGGAACGATCGAGCTTGTAGAACGACGGCTTCAGTGCCGGCATGCCATGCTCCGCAATGGTCTGCGGCGTCCAGCCTTCGCCGCGGTGCACCGAGCGCAATGGGCGCGACTGGCTCATCAGGAAGATCTCGTTCATGCGAACGGCGAAGATCTGGCCGGTGACGTCTTTCGAGGCATCGCTGAGCAGATAGGCGACGACGGGCGCGATCTTCTCGGGCCCCATCCGCTTCATGCGTTCGACGCGTTCCTTCTCGGCCTCGGTCTCCGCCGGGATGGTGCCGATCATTCGGCTCCAGGCAAACGGCGAGACGCAATTGGAACGCACGTTGAAGCGGCCCATGTCGAGCGCGATCGACTTCGACAGGCCGACGATGCCGAGCTTCGCCGCGGCGTAATTGGCCTGGCCATAATTGCCGATCAGGCCCGAAGTCGAGGTGAAATGGACGAAGGAGCCGCTCTCCTGCTCGCGGAACAGCCGCGCGGCGGAGTGAGCGACATAGAACGACCCCATCAGGTGGACCTTGATGACGGCTTCGAACGCCTCGATGCTCATCTTGTGGAAGATCATGTCGCGCAGGATGCCGGCATTGTTGACCACGCCGTCGAGCTTGCCGAAGTGGTCGGTCGCGGCCTTCACGATCTTGCTGGCCGGGATCGCTTCGGACACGCTCTCGAAATTCGCCACCGCCGTGCCGCCGCGCTTCTTGATTTCCTCGACCACTTCCTCCGCCGGCGCTGCGCTGGTGCCCGAGCCGTCGGAGGCGACGCCGGGATCGTTGACCACGACCTTGGCGCCTTCGGCGGCGCACAGCAGCGCGATCTCGCGCCCGATGCCGCGGCCGGCGCCGGTGACGATGACGACTTTGTCCTGCAGCGATTTGGTCATGAGAGGTTCTCCTTAGCGTGATGTGCTGTTCATCCTGCCCCGTTTGCGTCAGGGCTATTGCATTTGACGAGACGGCTCAGATCAGCCGGGCTGCCTGCCAATATGTTGCTCCGTCATGCCCGGCTTTGTCCCGGGCATCCACGTCGTTCCGAGGGCACCGGACGACGTGGATGGCCGGGACAAGCCCGGCCATGACGACAAAACGAAAGAGAGCGACCGGAACGGCGAGCGTCGTTACCTCTCGTTGGTGAAGATGATCGTCCCCGATGCGGCGAACATGCCGCCGACGCCGTGGCACACCGAGATCTTGGCTCCTGGTACCTGCGCCGGGGCGATGCCACGCATCTGGCGCACGCTCTCCTGCAACGCATACATGCCGTACATGCCCGAATGCATGTAGGATAGGCCGCCGCCGTTGGTGTTGAGCGGCAGCTTGCCGCCTGGCCGTGTGTGACCGGCTGCGATGAACGGCCCGGTCTCCTCATGCGGCATGAAGCCGAGATCACCGAGACCGAACAGCGGCAGATGCGCGAACGCGTCGTAGATCATGAGATGGTCGACGTCGGCATGGCCGATGCCGGCCTCCTTGAAGGCGAGGGGGCCCGCGACCTTGAAGGCGCGCGATGAATTGAACGTCTCCATCTGGCTGACCATCGGCGTCTCCACGCTTTCGCCGGTGCCGAGAACATAGACTGGCCTCTGCGGAAAATCCTTGGCGCGATCGGCCGAGGTCAGGATCAGCGCGCCGCCGCCATCGGTGACGAGGCAGCATTGCAGCAGCCGGAACGGGTAGGCGATCATGCGCGAGTTCAGCACGTCCTCGACGGTGATCGGGTCCTTCATCATCGCGCGCGGGTTCTTTGCGGCCCATTCGCGCTGTACGACGGCAACCATCGCCAACTGCTCATGGGTGATGCCGTACGTCTTCATGTAGCGCAGCACGGGGATCGGGAACATGCTGGGCGGCCCGTAGACGCCGAACGGCGCCTCGAACTGGCCCTGCAGGCTGTCCGGCGGGATCGAGCGCGGCAGCTTGCCGATCATCGATTTGCCGCTCTCGGCGTGGGTGATCAGCACGGTCTTGCATAGGCCGGCCTCGATCGCAGCCGCGGCGTGGCGGACATGCAGCATGAAGGAGCAGCCGCCGACCGAGGTGCCATCGACCCAGGTCGGCGTGATGCCGAGATAATGACAGATCTGCTGCGGCGTCTCGACCGCGGTGGCGAAGCCGTCGATGTCCGACAGATTGAGCCCGGCATCGGCGATGGCATTCAGCGCCGCGTCCGCATGCAGCTGGATCTGCGACATCGTCGGGATGATTCCGAGCTCGGTGGTCTCGGCCGCGCCGACCACGGCCACCTGGTTTCGACGCATGGCGCTATCCTTTCGCCGGCCGGAACAGGGGCAGGGTGATCTGCTCGTCCATTTTCTCGAATGTGACTTCGAGGGCCATGTCGAGCTCCAACGCCTCCGGTGTCTGCGGGCAGCCCGTGATGTTGCTCATCATGCGCGGGCCCTCTTCGAGCGCCACGACGGCAATGGCGTAGGGCGGCGTGAAGCCGGGCGCAGGGGGACGATGGTTGATGACGTAGCTGTAGAGCGTGCCTTTGCCCGTGGCCTTGAAGATGCTGACCTTGCGGCTGGCGCAGGCCGGACAGAATGGGCGCGGCGGGAAGTAGACGTGGGCACAGGCGTCGCAGCGCTGCAGCCGCAATTCGCCGGCCCGGGTGCCGTCCCAGAAATGCTGCGTCTCGGGTGTCGGTTTGGGGCGTGCACGCATCGGCTCGGCCATCCCGGTTGATCCTCCCTGCGGCGGGCTCCGTCGCCCGCTCCTTTGCATCCGTGATGCGCCATTTGACGCAGACGCGTCAACGGTCCATCACGCCACGCATGCGGCCCTCCGGGAGGCGCAGAGGTGTTTGGACGGCAATTGCCGCCTGATGAAAATTGGTCTTTGATGCTGGGAGTATGATCGGAGCCGAGATGAAGCTGCGTGACATCGCCCATTCCAGAACTGGCGACAAGGGTGACACCTCGAACATCTCGGTCATCGCCTACGACCCCAAGGATTACCCGCTGCTGCTCGCACAAGTCACGGCCGAGCGGGTGAAGGCGCACTTCGCCGGCATTGTCCAGGGCGGGGTGGTCCGCTATGAGCTGCCCAACATTGCGGCGCTGAATTTCGTGATGAGCCGGGCGCTCGGCGGCGGGGTCACCCGGTCGCTCGCGCTGGATGCGCACGGCAAGTCGCTGAGTTCCGCGCTGCTCGATCTGGACATCGCGGCCGATGCCGCAGACACGCGATAGGATGCCATGACCGTTTCGAATCCGACCCTGGCCGCGCTGGCCGACGATCTCGCCGCCGGTCGCACCACGTCCCGCAAGCTGGTGGAGGAGTGTCTCGCCCGGATCGCCGATCCCGCCGGTGAGGGCCAGCGCGCCTTCATCCATGTCGACAAGGAGGCCGCGCTGGCGGCGGCCGACGGCATGGACGCGCTGCGCAAGGCCAATGCGGCGCCGTCGCCCTACGCCGGCATTCCGGTCTCGATCAAGGACCTGTTCGACATCAAGGGCCAGGTCACCCGCGCCGGCTCGCGGGCGCTGGAGGATTCCGCGCCGGCCGAGGCCGATGCGCCGGCGGTGGCGCGGCTGCGCCGGGCCGGCTTCGTCGTGATCGGCCGCACCAACATGACCGAGTTCGCTTATTCCGGCATCGGCATCAACCCGCATTACGGCACGCCGAAGAGCGCCTGGAAGCGCGACGTCGGCCATGTGCCCGGCGGCTCGTCGTCGGGCGCCGCGGTCTCGATCGTCGATCGCATGGCCTATGGCGCGCTCGGCACCGACACCGGCGGCTCCTGCCGCATTCCCGCGGCCTTCAACGGCATCACGGGCTACAAGCCGACGCAGGCCCGCGTGCCGCTCGACGGCGGCGTGCCGCTGTCGACCACGCTCGACAGCTTTGGGCCGCTCGCCAACACGGTCGCCTGCTGTGCCGTCCTCGATTCCGTGCTGGCCGACGAGCCGGTCCGCCCGCTCGCGTCGCGCCCGGTGAAGGGTTTGCGGCTTGCGGTGCCCACCACGGTCGTGCTCGACGAGCTCGATGTCGAGGTCGCCGAGACCTTTGAGCGGGCGCTGCAGACGCTGGCGAAGCAGGGGGCGCTCATCGAGCGTATCGAATTCCCCGAGTTCCTCGACGTCGGCCTGATCGGCATGAAGGGCGGCTTCGCCGCCGCCGAGAGCTACGCCTGGCACCGCTTCCTGCTGACAGCCAAGGGCGACGTCTACGATCCGCGCGTGTCCGTCCGTATCATGCGCGGCGAGGCGATCACCGTGCCGGATTACATCGAGATGCTCAACGCGCGCCGCTCGCTGGTGAAGCGCGCCGCTGCACGCATCGCGCCCTACGATGCGCTGGCGATGCCGACCACGGCCAACGCGCCGCCTGTCATCGCCGATCTCGCCGACGACCAGGCCTTCGCCCGCGAGAACATCCGCGCTTTGCGCAATTGCACCTTCATCAACATGATCGACGGCTGCGCCATCTCGCTGCCGGCGCACCGCCACGGCGAGGTCCCGGTCGGCCTGATGCTGGCGCAGTCCGGCGGCCAGGACCGCAAACTGCTGGAGATCGCGGCTGGGGTCGAGGGCGTGGTGCGGGGCTGAGTAGGGAAAGAGCCCGGCGTTCCGACGCCGGATGGGAACCTGTCGTCGTTACGGTATCATCGACATGGATGCTACCGGAAATCGGGTGGTGCCCCGCTGGCCACTCCGTAACACTGTCGTCATTCCGGGATGCGCGCCCTTGCGCGCAGGCGCGGAATACATGACCACGATCGTACGTATGGATTCCGGGCTCGTCGCTTCGCGCCGCTCCGGAATGACAGCTGGAATGTCCGAATGACCAGGCTCAAACAGGCTGCGCTCGACATCGATACTCCCGCCGCGATCGGGATCGACCAGCTCGATTGGGCGATGGTCGAACGCGATCTCGATTCCAGCGGCTGCGCCGTGTTGACGCAGCTGCTGTCGTCGGAGGATTGCCGCGCCCTGGCGGCGCTCTATCCGGACGACCGGCACTTCCGCAGCCGCGTCGTCATGGCGCGGCATGGTTTCGGCCGCGGCGAGTACAAATATTTCAGTTATCCGCTGCCCGATCCGATCGCGCAGTTGCGGCCGCGGCTCTATTCGCATCTGGTGGCGATCGCCAACCGCTGGAATGCGACGATGGGGATCGACATCCAATTTCCCGCCGAGCACGACGACTTCCTGGCGCGCTGTCATGAGGCCGGCCAGACGCGGCCAACGCCGCTCTTGCTGCAATATGTCGAGGGCGACTACAACTGCCTGCACCAGGATCTCTATGGCGAGCACGTGTTTCCGCTGCAGGTCGCGATCCTGCTGTCGGAGCCGGGGCGCGATTTCGAGGGAGGCGAGTTCGTGCTGACCGAGCAGCGGCCGCGCATGCAGTCGCGCGCCGAGGTGGTGCCGCTCCGGCAGGGCGATGCGGTGGTGTTCGCGGTCCACAATCGCCCGGTCCAGGGCACGCGCGGCAGCTACCGTGTCAACATGCGTCATGGCGTGAGCCGGCTGCGTTCCGGCCGGCGGCATACGCTCGGCGTGATCTTTCACGATGCGAAGTAGCATATGACGGATCTGTTCGATGGATTTGAGATCGCCGGACCGGCGCGCGAGCCGCTCGCGCCCGGCGCGGTGCTGCTGCGTGGTTTTGCGCAGCCACATGCGACGGAGCTTCTGGCCGCGATCGAGGCGATCACCGCGCAGGCGCCGTTCCGCCGGATGATCACGCCCGGCGGGGGCACCAGATGTCGGTGGCCATGACGAATTGCGGCTCGGTCGGCTGGGTGACGGACCGCAGCGGCTATCGCTACGATCCCGTTGATCCAGACAGCGGACAGAGGTGGCCGGCGATGCCGCCGCTGTTGCGACAGCTCGCCGAGCAGGCGGCGAGCGAGGCAGGCTTTGCCGCCTTCGCGCCCGATGCCTGCCTGATCAATTGCTACGAGCCCGGCGCCAAGATGTCGCTGCATCAGGATCGCGACGAGCGCGACGTCGGCGCGCCGATCGTCTCGGTGTCATTGGGCCTTCCCGCGACGTTCCTGTTCGGCGGCCTCAAGCGCTCCGACAAGACGCAACGCTATCGGCTGGCCCATGGCGACGTCGTCGTCTGGGGCGGCCCGGCGCGGCTCGCCTTTCACGGCGTCGCGCCGCTCGCCGATGGCGAGCATGCTCGGCTCGGCCGCCGGCGCATCAACCTGACGTTCCGCCGCGCCCGATAGTCCTGGCCGCTCTGTGACGTTCCTCATTTTGCAGCGGGCATCCCTGGCTCTATGCTGCGCCCGGGAGAGGGGCCATGAGCACTGTCGAACTTGCGGACGAGCGGGCGCCTGCGGCGGCGCGAATAGGACTTCACCTTGCGCTGCTGCAGCTGGTGTTCACGCTGCTGTGGACGACCTACGTGATCTATCTGCCGAAGCTCGCCGCCCAGGCCGGCATCGCGCCCTCCGCCGTCGTTCTGATCCTGATGCTGGACCAGGCGATCTTCACATTGTCCGATACCGCGATGGGACTTGCGGCCGATCGCATCGGGCGCGCCGCCGCGCGGTTCGGTCTCTTCATCGGCCTGCTGACTGCGGTATCCTGCGCCGCCTTTGTCGCGCTGCCTTTCGTGGCGGCGTCCGCAGGTCCAGCGGTCTTCATCGGACTGATCGCGATCTGGGCGCTGACCTCGTCGGTCTTGCGCGCGCCGCCCTTGACGCTGCTCGGGCGCCATGCGGCCCGGCCGGCCATTCCGTTCCTGGCAGCGCTGGTCATGCTCGGCTATGGCGTGGCCGGCGCCGTGTCGCCCTATCTCGGCGTGATCCTGCGCGACTACGATCCGCGCCTGCCGTTCGTCATCTCATCGGCCGTGCTGCTGCTGACGGCGCTCGGTCTCTCGCGCATTCCGCAGGATAGCGGTCGGGCAGCGCAAGCAGCGGCCAAGCTCGAGCCCAGGCCACTGCGGGGACTGCCCCTGCTGTTCATCGGCGCCATGGTGATCCTCGCGCTCGGCTACCAGCTGCATTTCAGCATCAACAGCTCGGCCTTCTATCTCCGCTTCGCCAGGCCGGAGGACCTTTCCTGGCTGATGCCGGTGTTCTGGATCGGCTTCAACCTCGTGCTGTTCCCGGCCAGCGTGGTCGTCAAGCATCGCGGCGGGCTCATCGTGATGGGATTCGCCGGTCTGCTCGGTGCGCTCGCGATCGTGATCGCCGAGCTCGCGGGCGCATTGACCGTGCTGATCGTGGCGCAGTTCATCGCCGGGGCGGCCTGGGGCTGCATGATGATGAGCGCCATTTCCGCGGCGCTCGCGATCGGGACGAACGGCGCCGAGGGCAAGGTGACCGGGCTCGTGTTCTCGGCGCTGGCGCTGGCAACCTTCGCGCGGATCGCTGCCGTCGCCGGCGGTCTGCAGAAGTTGCCAGACTATGCGCCGCTGGTGCAGTGGGCGCCGGTCGCGTGCTGGCTCGTGGCCGGCGCGGGCCTGCTGGCGATGGCCGCCGCCGGATTGCAGGGACGCCGCGCGTCCCCGCCGTGAGGTCGATCAGATCCCTGGAGGCTTCGACGGATGGATGAAGGCCCAGGGCGAGACCTCGGAGTCGCGCGGCACCTCGATGTCGATCAGATATGGCCCGCCATGCGCCAGCGCCGTCTCGAGCGCGGATTTGAACTGATCGGGTGACGTGACCTTGCTGGCGGCGACGCCGAAGGATTCGGCGAGCGTGACGAAATCCGGATTGACGAGATCGGAGGCGACGACGCGGCCGTCGAAGCGCTCACGCTGGTCGCGCCGGACATTGCCATAGGAATTGTTGTTGAACACCAGGGTGACGACGCCGATGTTGTATTGCACGGCAGTCGCCAGCTCCTGCACGGCGAACATGAAACCGCCATCGCCGGTGATCGCGATCACAGGTCTGTCGGGATGCGCCACCTTGGCACCGAGCGCGGTGGGAAAACCCGCGCCGAGCGTGCCCTGATAGCCCGAGGTGATGAAGGTGCGCGGCTCGTAGACGGGAAAGCCGTACCAGGAGGCGAAGCCGACCTGCGACAGTTCGTCGGTGACGATGGCGTCGCGCGGCAGCACCTCGCGGAGCACGTTCAGATAGGCCATCTGCGGCTGTACCTTCTGGATCTCCTGCAAGGTCGCTGCGGTGACCTCCCGGATCGCGGCGCGGCGTCCCGAGCTCTTGCGGTACCCCGCCTTGCTCACAGCAGCGACGAGCGCGGCCGTGCCCGCCTTGGCATCGGCGACGATGCCGGCGTCGACGATCAGGCGCCGCATCTCCACCGGGTCGATGTCGATGCGGATCGACTTCAATCCATCCGGCTTGAACGGCCAGCGGAACGTGGTCGGCAGCTCCATGCGGGTGCCGATGCCGATCATCAGATCGGTCGCCGGCCAGAGCTTGTAGGCAGCAGCCATCGTCAGTCCGAGCTCGTGTGCATTGGAGACGATGCCGCGCCCGGACCGGAAGGCGACGACCGGCGCGTCGATCATCTCGGCGAGCTCGAGGATGTCCTCGCGCGCCTCGATTGCGCCTGAGCCGACGAAGATCATCGGCGCCTTCGCGGACGTGATCAGCCCGGCCGCCTTGGCGATGCGGTCGGGATCGGGCTGCGGCGGCGCGAACCGTGCCAGCGGCATCGCCGCGGCGGTGGCCGCCTTCTGCGTGAACACGTCCCACGGCATCTCGAGCGCAGCGGGGCCGCGCCGCCCCGACATCATCTCCTGGAACGCGCGCGCGACCTGCGTCGGCGCGCTGTCGGGGTATTCGATGCGCTCGGCCCATTTGACGAAGGTGCGCAGGGTCGCGAGCTGGTCCGGCATCTCGTGCAGATGGCCGCGGCCGCGGCCGAGATAGTCGGTCGGCACCTGGCCCGTGAGACAAAGCACCGGTTCGTTGCAGCCGAAGGCGGTGAGCAGTGCCGCGCCGGCGTTGAGCACGCCGGGACCCGGCACGACGCTGAACACGCCGGGCCTGCCGCTGGCGCGGGCATAGCCGAACGCCATGTAGCCGCAGGCCTGTTCGTGGCGGGCGCCGACGACCTTGAGCTGCGCCTGGTGGAAGGCATCGAACAGGCCATAGACCTGCGCTCCAGGCAGGCCGAACACGGTGTCGACGCCGTGGGCGACGAGCCCGCTGACGATGGCTTCGCCGCCGGTCATGGTGGTCATGCTGACATTCCGTTGCTGACTTTACAGAGCTTCGTCGACGACGCCATTGCGCAAGGTGCCGACGCCCTCGGCTTCGATCTCGATGACGTCGCCGGGCTTCAGATAACGCGGCGGATCGAACCGTGCACCGGCGCCGGTGGGCGTGCCCGTCACGATCACGTCACCGGGGACGAGCGTGGTGAAGGTCGAGATGTAGTTGATGAGGTAGCGGAAGCCGAAGATCAGCCGTGACGTGCGGTCGTCCTGGCGCAACTCGCCATTGACGCGCGTCGTCAGCCGGATATCGGCAATCTGGCTCTCATTCGTGTAGGGCACGATCCAAGGCCCGAGGCTGCCGGTCGAATCGAAGTTCTTGCCTTGTGTGACGTTGAACTTGGCATGCCGCACCCAGTCGCGGATGGTGCCCTCGTTGCAAAGCGTGAGTGCGGCGATGTGATCCAGCGCCTGGGCCTCCGGGATGTGACGGCCGGCCTTGCCGATGATCAGCACGAGCTCGCCTTCATAGTCGAGCTGCGGCGAGGCGCGGGGACGCACCAGGGGCGTTTCATGGCCGACGAAGGAGCGCGGCGTCCGCATGAACATCGACGGATATTTCGGCGCGTCCTGGCCATCCTTGTATTCGGCATTGCGGTCCGGATAGTTGACGCCGATGCAGATGATCTTCTCCGGCGAAGCAATCGGCGGCAGCCAGGTGATGGCATCGAGGCCGTGATCGGGCGACAGCCCGGCTGCGGCATCGATCAACCGGGGCAGGGCGCCCGCGGCGATCACCTCGCGCAAGGTCGGATAATCCCTGGCGAACCGCGCGGAGAGATCGACGAGGCCGGTGTCGGTCACGAGCCCGTAGCGGACCGAACCATCGACGGCATAGGTGGCGAGGCGAGGGGAGGTCATGGGCAGTTCTCCTTAGACGCCGAGCCGCTGGATCTTGTGGGTGCCGCGGGCGAGCGAGACGTGCTTGGTCTCCATGTAGAAGTCGAACGAATAGTCGCCGCCGTCGCGGCCGATGCCCGATGCCTTCATGCCGCCGAACGGGGTTGGCAGGTGGCGGACATTCTCCGAGTTCAGCCAGATCATGCCGGCTTCCAGCGCGTCGGCGACGCGCAGCGCGCGGCCCATGTCGCCGGTCCAGACATAGCCGGTGAGGCCGTATTGCACGTCATTGGCGACCGCGATCGCGTCAGCCTCGTCGCGGAACGGGATCACGGTGAGAAACGGCCCGAACACCTCTTCTTGCGCCACGCGCATGGTCTGGCGCGCGCCGGTCACCAGCGTCGGCTCGACGTAATGCCCGCCGCCCGGGCCGTCGAACCGCTTGCCGCCGACGGCGATGATCGCACCGTCCTCGCGTGCAACGTCGACATAGGAGCAGACCTTGGCGAGATGCCGCTCGTGGATCAGCGGCCCGATCTCGGTGGCGGGATCGAGCGGATGACCCACTTTCAGCGCACGCACGCGCGCCGCAAGCTTGGCCGTGAAGGTCTCGGCGATGCTCTGCTGCACCAGCAGGCGGCTGGATGAGGTGCAGCGCTCACCGTTGAGCGAGTAGATCATGAACACGACGGCGTCGAGCGCGCGGTCGAGATCGGCATCGTCGAACACGATCACCGGGTTCTTGCCGCCGAGCTCGAAATGCACCCGCTTCAGGGTCGGTGCGCCCTGCGCCATGATCGCAGATCCCGTCGAGCTCTCGCCGACGAAGCCGATTGCCTTGATCGCGGGATGCTCGGTCAGCGCCTTGCCGGCCTCCTCCCCGAAGCCATGAACGGTGTTGAGGACGCCGTCGGGAATGCCGGCGTCCTTGGCGAGCTTGGCCAGCCACTGCGCCGTGATCGGCGACCATTCCGCCGGCTTGTGTACGACCGTGCAGCCGGCCGCGAGCGCCGGGGCGATCTTCCAGGTCGACAGCATGAACGGCGTGTTCCATGGCGTGATCACGCCGACCGGGCCGATCGGCACCCGCGTCGAGATGTTCCAATGCTCGTCGCTCGGCGTACTCAGGCCGTCACGCGCCTCGGTGCATTTGTCGGCGAAGAAGCGGAAGTTTTCCGCCGCGCGGACCGCGGCCTTGGCCATGAAGCGATAGGCCTGCCCGGTGTCGATGCATTCGAGCACGGCGATGTCGTCGGCATGGTCCTCGATCGCGTCGGCCACGCGATGCAGCAGCTTGCGCCGCATCGCCGGCGCCATGTCGCGCCAGGATCTGAAGGCGAGTGCGGCCGATGTCGCCGCGCGGTCGATGTCCTCTGCATTGCCGCGAGCGACCTTGGCCAGAACAGTGCCGTCGATCGGGGACTTCGTCTCGAACGTCGCGCCCGAGATCGCCGGCACCACCTTGCCGTCGATGAAGTGGCCGATGCCCTCGTCCTTCAGCTTCGCGAGCAGGGGAGCGGCACGGTCGAGATTGGCCTTGTAGATGTCGGTCTTGGGGCTGGCCTTATCCATGGGATGCCTCCGCTTTCAGGGCGTCGTGGATGTTGTTGCGCTTCCAGCTGGTCGCGGCGTCGTTGATCTGCATGTCGAAGGACAATGCGAACTTGGTGCTTGCGAAGACCGGATCGAGATACGCCGAGAGTGCCTTGAAGACGTGCTCGCCGGCCTTCTGCCGTGCCGCGAGGTCGCGGCCTTCGCCGAGCCGCAGCAGCATGGCGAGGAAGGCGGAGTCGGGCTTGCCGTCGGCGATCGCGTAGTGCTCGCAGCGGATCGCGCGCACGCGGATGCCGCCGATCGGAAAGATCCCGGTCTCGCTGGCGGCCTTGCGGACCACTTCGCAGACGTTGGCCATCACGACAAAGGCGTCGAGATTGGCGGAGTATTCGATGCTGAAATGCGGCATGATGCGGTCGCTCCGGGGCAGGCTTCAGGCGAAGTAACAGCTCACCGTCCCATACGAGCCGTAGTCGGCCTGGATCGTGTCGCCCTTGCGCGCCTCGATCGGCCGGATGAACGAGCCGGCAAGGACCACCTGTCCCGGCTCCAGCGCGAATCCATTTGCCGCGATCTTGTTGGCGAGCCACGCAACGGCCGTTGCCGGGTTGTTCAGCACGCCGGCGGCCAAGCCGGTCTCTTCCAGTTGACCGTTCTTATAACAGAGTGCGCCGATCCAGCGCAGGTCGGCATCGAGCGGCCGCAGCGGCCGGCCGCCGAGCACGATGCCGGCATTTGCGGCGTTGTCGGCGATCGTATCGAAGATCTTGCGGGTCGCCTTGGTCGCGGGATCCACCCGCTCGATCCGCGTATCCAGGATCTCGAGTGCCGGCACCACGAAATCCGTCGCGTTGAGTACGTCGAACAAGGTGCAGTCCGGTCCAGACAGACGGTGCTTCATGACGAAGGCAAGCTCCGCCTCGATACGCGTCGCGATGAAGCGGTCGGACGGCACCAGCCCGCCATCGGCAAAGAACATGTCGTCGAGCAGCACGCCCGAATCCGGTTCATCGATGTTCAGCGCGCTCTGCATCGCCTTCGATGTCAACCCGATCTTGTGACCCTTGATGACGCGGCCCGCGGCCACCTTGATGCTGATCCAGGCCTCCTGGATCGCATAGGCATCTGCGATGGTGATATCGGGAAACTCCTGCGACAACTGCCTGATCTGGCGGCGGCTCTTTTCGGCCTGATCCAGGCGTAAGGCGCAGCTATGAATCTGGTCGCTCGCAAGAGGCATGGTCTATCGCTCAGAAAAAAGAGATGGCGACAGATGATTAACATGTTAAGTTTCAGTCGGCAAACCGAAAGGACGTTTGCTGCAGTGCAAATGTTCAGGATGGCCCACGGGAGATTGAGGAGATTGATGTGAGCGAGACCAGGGCCAAGGTCGCCAGGCAGGCTGCGAAGGAGGCGCGCAAGGTGCCGATGCGCGACTTCTCGCAGTCGCTGCCGATGGCCTTGTTGCGGGCGCGTGAGGCCGTGATGCGGCAGTTTCGCCCCAATCTGCGACAGCACGGCCTGACCGAGCAGCAATGGCGCATCTTGCGCGCGCTGGCGGCGGTCGATGTGATCGAGGTGACGGAGCTGGCGCGGGTCGCGTTCCTGCTCGGGCCCAGCCTGTCCCGCATCCTGCGCGATCTCGAGGCGCGCGGCTTGATTCAGCGCGAAGTCGATAGCCGCGACATGCGCAGGGGCGTGTTGTCGATCTCGGCCAAGGGCATGAAGCTTATCGCACAGGTCGCGCCGAGCTCAGAGGCGATCTATGCATCGATTGCCAGCCGGTATGGCGCCCGCAAGCTTGCCGCATTGCACAAGATGCTGGGCGAGCTGGAGCAGAGCATCGGCGGCGATCTCGACGTCTCCGACGACGGCTGATATGCCGCGGACCAAGCGCAATGGCGCGGTCTCATGCTTGGCAGGCCGTTCGGCGTTTTGATAAGAAGCGATGCAGTCGAGCGGAGAGGGCGTGCGTCGCAGGCATGGCAAACCATGCTAACTCTGTTTTCGCATGCTGATCGAACCCGCGAGTTGTCATGGTCACTATCAAGGTTGCGCATCTCATCGATTTCGTTGCCGACGTCTTCGAACACGCCAATTCCTCGCCGGAGGAGGCCCGCCGGATCGCGACCTATCTGACGACGGCCAACCTGACAGGGCATGACAGCCATGGTGTGATCCGGGTGCCCGTCTATATCCGTTGGCAGAAGATGGGTTCGATCGTGCCCAACCAGACCGCAGAGGTCGTGGTCGACACCCCGTCGCTGGTGGTCGTCGACGGCAAGTTCGGCTACGGCCAGACCGTGACACCACAGGCCGTGAGGATCGGCATCGAGCGTTGCAAGAAGAGCGGCTTGGCCGCGTTGGCGCTGCGCAATTCCGGCCATCTCGGCCGGGTCGGCGACTGGGCGGAAATGGCCGCCGCCGAGGGGCTCGTCTCCATTCATTTCGTCACGGCCGCAGGTTCACTGCTGGTGGCGCCCTATGGCGGAGTCGAGAAGCGGTTCTCCACCGCGCCATATTGTGTCGGCATCCCGCGCCAGGGAAAGGATCCCATCGTGCTCGATTTCGCGACCTCGATCGTGGCCGAGGGAAAGGTCTTGGTGGCGAGCCGCGGCGGCAAGAAGCTGCCCAAGGGCGCCTTGATCGATGCCGACGGGACGCTCAGCGAGGATCCGGCGGTGCTCTATGGACCCTATGAGGCCGAGGGGACGCGCGACCACACCAAGGGGACGGGAGCGATCCGCGCCTTCGGCGAGCACAAGGGCTCTGGTCTCGCCTTCATCTGCGAGCTGCTCGGCGGCGCCTTGACCGGCACCGGGGCGACGTCGGCAAATCGGCGCTTTGCCAACGGCATGCTCGCGATCTACATCGACCCGAAGGTGGTCGATCCGGCGAGCTTCTTTGATGGTGAGATCACCCGCTATACGGATTTCATCCGGGCGACCAAGCCGGTCTCCGGCGTTGATCAGGTGCTGGTGCCGGGCGATCCCGAGCGCAAGATGCGGGCCGAGCGTACGGCCAATGGCGTGCCCTTGCCCGATGACACCTGGGCGGCAATAGTGAACACGGCACGCGAAGTGGGTGTCAGCGAAGCGAGCATTCAGCGGGCGACATCGTGAAATCAGTGTGACTGCGGGTGGTGCGAAGCATCCATGCTCAGATTGAGCGGGATTGCATTGCGTTGCGCCATCGGCGAGAACGCATTCTAACGAGACGGATCGGTTGAACAACAAGGGAAGGAAACGCAGTCGTGGCGAACAATAAGGTCAAGCAACTCTGGGCCGAAGGCAAGACGGTGGTGAATGCCTGGCTCGCGATCCCCTCGGGCTTCTCCGCGGAGGTCGTGGCTCAGTGCGGCTTCGACAGCGTCACCGTGGACATGCAGCACGGGGTGCAGGACTATCTGTCGATGGTGCAATGCTTCCAGGCCATGCATGGCCATCCGGTCACGCCGATGGTGCGCGTGCCGTGGAATGAGCCCGGCATCATCGGCAAGGTGCTCGATGGTGGCGCCTATGGTGTCATCTGCCCGATGGTCAACACAGCGCAGGAAGCGCGCAACCTCGTTTCCTATTCCAAATATCCGCCGAAGGGTGTGCGCTCCAACGGTCCGATCCGCTCGGGCATGTATGGTGGTGCGGGCGAGTATCAGAAGACGGCCAACGACGAGATCGTGCTGCTGCCGATGATGGAGACCAGGACCGCGGTCGAGAACATGGAAGCCATTCTCGATGTCGAAGGCATCGACGGCGTCTATATCGGGCCCTCCGATCTCGGCTTTTCCTATGGCCTGGTGCCGAAGCTTGATCGTGACGAGCCGGAAATCCTCAAGATCTATGAGAAGATCGTGAAGGAGTGTGGCAAGCGTGGGCTCAATCCCGGCATTCACTGCAGCGGCGCCGAGGGTGCGGTCCGCGCCATCAACATGGGCTTCAAGCTCGTGACCTTGTCGAACGAGGTCGGCCTGATGCAGGTCTATGCCCGCCAGCAGGTCGCGCAGACCCGCAAAGACTCCGGCGGCAAGGCCTGAGGCGAATTGCGAATAGGGAGTAGCGAATAGGGGATTCATTCATTCGCTATTCGCAACTCGCTATTTGCATGCCTGTTTGCGACCTACCGATACAAACGAAGAGAGACTGCCATGGCTCCCGCCCCCGTCATCCGTCTTCATCCCGAGGACAGCGTCCTGATCGCGCGTGCGAGTCTGCCGCCCGGCCTCGCGGTTGCCGATGGCGTGGCCACGGTGGACCGCATTCCGGCGGGGCATAAGGTCGCGGTGCGTCCGATCGCGCAGGGCGAGCCCATCCGCCGCTACGGCCAGATCATCGGCTTCGCGACCGCGCCGATCGCGCCCGGGCAGCACGTTCATACACAGAACTGCGGCATGGGCGATTTCGCCAAGGACTACGCCTATGGCGTCGACGTGAAGCCGACGCCGAATTTCGATCTTCCGGCGACGTTCGAGGGCATTCGCCGGCCCGATGGCCGGGTCGCGACCCGCAACTACATCGGCATTCTGACCTCGGTGAACTGCAGCGCGCATGTCGCGGGCCTCGTTGCCGACGTGTTCAAGCGCAATCCCTTCACCGGTGACGATCCGCTCGCCGACTTCCCGAACGTCGACGGCGTCGTGGCGCTGACGCACAAGACCGGCTGCGGCATGACGCTCGACGAGCCGCTGAAGCTGCTGCGGCGAACCCTCGGCGGCTACGCGCGGCACGCGAACTTCTCTGCGGTGATCGTGCTCGGCCTTGGTTGCGAGGCCAATCAGATCGGCGGATTGATGGAGGAGCAGAAGCTCGCCGGCCGCCTGCGCGCCATGGACATCCAGGAGGTCGGCGGCACCCGCAAGACCGTCGAGGCCGGCATCGCTTTCGTCAGGGAAGCGCTCGCCGACGCCAACAGGGTCAAGCGCGAGACGGTTCCGGCCAGCGAGCTGACTGTCGCCCTTCAATGTGGTGGGTCCGACGGCTATTCCGGCATCTCGGCCAATCCGGCGCTCGGTGCGGCAAGCGATCTGCTGGTGCGACATGGTGGCACAGTGATCCTGTCGGAGACGCCCGAGACCTACGGCGCCGAGCATCTGCTGACGCGCCGCGCAGTCAGCCGCGACGTCGGCGAGAAACTCGTCTCCCTGATGCGCTGGTGGGAAGAGTATACCGCGCGTGAAGGGGCGGAGATGAACGCCAATCCCAGCCCGGGCAACAAGGCCGGCGGCCTGACGACGATTCTCGAGAAGTCGCTTGGCGCGATGGCCAAGGCCGGCAGCACCAATCTGGTCGATGTGCTGCATTATGCGGAAGCCGTCACCAAGAAGGGCTTCGTGTTCATGGACACGCCCGGTTACGACCCGGTTGCGGCGACGGGGCAGGTGGCCGGCGGCGCCAATCTCGTCTGCTTCACCACCGGCCGCGGCAGCGTGTTCGGCTGCAAGCCGGCGCCGTCCATCAAGCTCGCGACCAACACGCCGATGTACAAGCGGATGGAAGACGACATGGACGTGAATTGCGGCACCATCCTCGACGGCGAGGAGACGGTGCAGGAATGCGGCCAGCGCATCTTCGAATTGATGTTGAAGACCGCCTCGGGGCAGCCGACCAAGAGCGAGAGCTTCGATTTCGGCGGGGCCGAGTTCGCGCCCTGGGTGCTCGGCGCGACGATGTAGCTGGATCACTCAGCTATTCGGCGGCCCCTATCGGGGCTGCGGTCCGGTGTCCCGGCATCTGATCGCAGCTGAGATCGCAAGTTAACTGAGACTGGATCGCAACTGAGATCAGATGACAGGTGAGCGCGCCGCCATGGGCTGGCTGTCGTGGGCAGTCCGTCATGGGCTGGCCCTGCCGACGCTCGCGCGACCGCGGCGCCGAGCAATTTACCGCTGGTGGCCCAGGCCGATGCCGAGCGCCAGAGCCTTCTGACGGAGCGAGCCTTCGGTCCGCTTCATCGCCTTGGCGATCTTGGCAACCGGGGTCTTGGACTTCGAGTGCTGCTTCAGCAGCTTGATGTCGGCGGGCGTGTAGGGTTTCCGCGCCAACTTCTTGGTAGCTGCCTTCTTAGCTGTCTTCGCCACTTGATTCTCCTTTTGGCAATGATGGTCCTAAATAGCATGTGTAGTCGAGCTATCAAGCGATTGCGGCAAATGCAACGCTATTAGTTCTTGTTAGTTCATCATTCGGGGTTAATCCCTGCTTTGACGACCTGGTCAATCTTCCGTGAGCGCCTGCGCGCCTTCCTGTGGACAACTCTCCGCGTGCGGCCGGATAGGTTGTTTGTTCTTCTCTCGTTCTTCGTGACGGGCCCGATTGAGGCGCGCAGCGGCCGGAAAAGCGACCGGTGCGTGCAGCGGAGACACCTGATAGGGCGGCTCAACTGGGCCGGCGGGGTCCAAATGCCGCCTTTCGGGCTTAGGATCGTCCATTAGGCAGCTCTGCCCTTTGTTAGTGCTTGATCCCTAAGCACAGCAATGTTCTGCTTAAAAAAGTTGCTGGAGCGCCGAAGCCTCGTGTCAATCTACGTCGCATTACATCACGTCACCCATTACAAATACGATCGTCCGGTCGAACTGGGCCCGCAGACCATCCGCCTGCGTCCTGCACCACATACCAGGACCCCCGTGCTGAGCTATTCGCTCAAGGTCACGCCGCCCAACCATTTCGTGAACTGGCAGCAGGATCCGCAAGGCAATTGGCTGGCCCGCTACGTTTTCCCCGAGAAGGTGAACGAACTCAAAATCGAGGTCGACTTCACGGCACAGATGACCGTGATCAATCCGTTCGACTTCTTCGTCGAGCCTTACGCCGACAGTTTTCCCTTCGCCTATCCGGAGGGCCTCAAGGTGGAACTGGCGCCCTATCTCGAGACGATCGAGCCGGGGCCGTTGTTCGCGGAATACTTGAAGTCGATTCCCCGCGATGCGGACAACACGGTCAACTATCTCGTCGAACTCAATGCGCAGTTGCAGAAAAAGATTCATTATATCATCCGGATGGAGCCTGGCGTTCAAACGCCGGAGGAGACGCTGTCGTCGGCCGCCGGCTCCTGCCGCGACTCGGCGTGGCTGCTGATCCAGACGCTGCGGCATCTCGGGCTCGCCGCTCGCTTCGTCTCCGGCTATTTGATTCAGCTTCGTCCCGACATCGATCCGGTCGAGGGGCCGGTCGAGGTCGAGAATGATTTCACCGATCTGCATGCCTGGGCCGAGGTCTATCTGCCCGGCGCTGGATGGATAGGCTTCGACGTCACCTCGGGCATGCTGGCGGGCGAGGGACACATCCCCGTTGCAGCGACTCCCCACTATCACTCGGCCGCGCCGATCAGCGGGAGTGCCGGAGTTGCCGAGGTCAACTTCAACTTCGAGATGAATGTGAGGCGCATCCGCGAAGCGCCGCGGATTACCCGGCCATTTTCGGATGAGGCGTGGGACCGGCTCGACCGCCTCGGCGAAGCCGTCGATGCCGATCTCGCCGAAAACGACGTGCGCCTCACGATGGGCGGCGAGCCGACCTTCGTGTCGATCGACGACATGGAATCGGCGGAGTGGAATACGGCTGCCGTCGGCCCGGCCAAGCGCGGGCTCGCGGACAGCCTGATCCGGCGTCTGCGCGCGCGTTTCGCGCCCGGTGGCCTGCTGCATTACGGACAGGGCAAGTGGTATCCCGGCGAAAGCCTGCCGCGCTGGGCGTTCGGACTGTATTGGCGCAAGGACGGTGAGCCGATCTGGCGCAATCCGGATCTGATCGCCAGCGTCGATGGCCCGCGCAGGGCGACGATCCAGGATGCAGAGCGTTTCCTGGACACGGCCGCCGAGACGCTCGGGCTCGAGCCGGACTACGTGCTGCCCGCGTTCGAGGATCCCGCGCATTGGCTGCAGAAGGAAGCCGCGCTGCCCGAGAACGTCGACGCGCTCGACTCCAAGCTCGCCGATCCCGAAGAGCGCGCGCGCATGGCGCGGGTGTTCGACGAAGGGCTGCACATTCCGCGCGGCTTCGTGCTGCCGATCCAGCGCTGGAATGCGCAGCCCCGGCGCTGGCGCAGCGAGCGCTGGGGCCTGCGGCGCAAGCGCCTGTTCCTGATTCCCGGCGACTCGCCGCTCGGTCTGCGGCTGCCGATCGGCTCGCTGGCCTACATTCCGCCGGAGGATTTCCCGTACGTCCACGAGCAGGACCCGATGGAGCAGCGCGGGCCGCTGCCGATGTTCACGCAGGGGCGTCCGGTGATCGTGCCGCAGGTACCGCCGCTGCCGAAGCTCGATCGCGCGCCGAAGCCGCAGCAGGACGTTCAGTATCAGTACTGGGGAGGGCTCGGCGTCCGCACTGCGATGTCGGTCGAGATCCGCGATGGCATTCTGTGCGTGTTCATGCCGCCGGTCGAAACCATCGAGGACTACCTGGAGCTGGTCGCAACGGTCGAAGCGACGGCCGAGTCGATGCAGATCAAGGTTCACGTGGAGGGCTATGCACCGCCGTTCGATCCGCGCATCGAGGTCATCAAGGTGACGCCCGATCCCGGCGTGATCGAGGTCAACATCCAGCCGGCCGCGAGCTGGCGGCAATCGGTCGACATCACCTTCGGACTTTATGAGGATGCCGCGAAGGTGAGGCTCGGCGCCAATCGCTTCCTGATCGATGGCCGCCACACCGGCACCGGCGGCGGCAATCATGTCGTCGTCGGCGGCAGCTCGCCGCAGGATTCGCCCTTCCTGCGCCGCCCCGATCTGCTGAAGAGTCTCGTCCTGTATTGGCAGCGGCACCCGTCGCTGTCTTATTTGTTCTCCGGCATGTTCATCGGGCCGACCAGCCAGGCTCCGCGCATCGATGAGGCGCGCCACGACAGCCTTTATGAGCTCGAGATCGCGCTCGCCAACGTGCCAAGGACCGGGCAGAGCGTGCCGCTGTGGCTGGTCGACCGGCTGTTCAGGCATCTGCTCGTCGACATCACCGGCAATACCCACCGCTCGGAAATCTGCATCGACAAGCTGTACTCGCCGGAGGGACCGACGGGCCGGCTCGGACTCGTGGAGTTCCGCGCGTTGGAAATGCCGCCGGATCCGCGCATGTCGCTGGCGCAGCAGCTTCTCATCCGTGCGCTGATCGCCAAATTGTGGCGCGAGCCGCAGGACGGCCGGTTCGTGCGTTGGGGCACGGCACTGCACGACCGCTTCATGCTGCCCCACTTCATCTGGGAAGACTTTCTTGATGTCCTGGATGAGCTGCGGTCGTCCGGCTACGACTTCTCGCCGGAATGGTACCAGGCGCAGCTCGAATTTCGCTTTCCGACCTTCGGCCGCGTGCAGCATGGCGGCGTGACCCTGGAGCTGCGGCAGGCGCTGGAGCCCTGGCATGTGCTGGGCGAGGAAGGCGCCGCGGGCGGCACCGTGCGCTATGTCGATTCCTCGGTCGAGCGACTTCAAGTCAAAGCCGAAGGTTTCATCGAAGGCCGCCACCTCATCACCTGCAATGGTAGGAGGATGCCGATGACCTCGACCGGACGGTCGGCGGAAGCGGTGGCGGCGGTTCGTTTCAAGGCATGGCAGCCGGCCTCCGGCCTGCACCCGACGATCCCGGTGCATGCGCCGCTGACCTTCGACCTGATCGACACCTGGAACGGCCGTTCGCTGGGCGGCTGCGTCTATCACGTCGCCCATCCCGGCGGCCGCAACTACGATACCAAGCCGATCAACTCCTACGAGGCGGAGGCGCGGCGGCTCGCCCGCTTCCAGGGTCACGGCCACACTCCGGGACGAATCGCGCTGCCGCCGGAGGAACGCACAAATGAATTCCCGATGACCCTCGACTTGCGCAGGCCGCTCCTGCATTGATGGCACGGAGTTTGTGCGGAGGACCAGGGTATGGACGGCTCGAGCGGCCAGGACCAGGGAGCGAGCCCCGCCGCCGGTCGGCCGGCGGCACGTTCTCCGCTGCGCCGGGCCGAGCATTGGGCCCGCGACTACACCCGGCTCCCCGGCATCCCCGATGAGTTCATCGGGGCCGACGGCCGTCCGCGACCGGTCTGGACCCGCTTTGCCGAGACCTTCGCCGCACTCGCGCCGAGCGACATCGAGCGCCGCTTCGCCTCCGCCGATCGCCATCTGCGCGAAGCCGGCGTCACCTATCGCTCGCCGGGCGACAACGCCGAGCGATCGTGGCCGCTGAGCCATCTGCCGCTGCTGATCGACGAGTCCGAATGGGCTCAACTGTCCCAGGGCATCGTCCAGCGCGCCGAGCTGTTCGAACGGGTGCTGCAGGACATCTACGGCGAGGGACGGCTGGTGGCGAGCGGCGCGCTGCCGGCAGCCGCCGTCGCCGGGTCCAGCGAATATCTGCGCCCGGTCTGCGGCGTCAAACCGCCCGGCGGCCGCTTCCTCGGCATCTACGCCGCCGATATCGGCCGCGGGCCCGACGGCGGCTGGTGGGTGCTCAACGACCGCACCCAGGCGCCGTCCGGCATGGGCTATGCGCTGGAAAATCGGCTCGTGCTGTCGCGCGCCTTCTCCTCGATCTACAAGTCCATGAACGTGGAGCGGCTCGCGCCGTTCTTCGAAGCTTTCCGCGATGCTCTGCGCGCCAGCGCCGATCGTGACGAGCCGCGCATCGGCGTGCTCACGCCGGGCATGTTCAGCGAGACCTATTTCGAGCACGCGACGCTGGCGCGCTATCTCGGCTTTCTGCTGGTCGAGGGCGACGATCTCGCTGTCAGCGGCGACCGCGTGCACATCCGCACCGTCGCCGGCCTGAAGCGCGTCGACGTGCTGCTGCGGCGGCTCGATTCCAACTCGCTCGATCCGCTCGAACTCGATGCCGGCTCGCGACTCGGCGTCGCCGGCCTGATGGACGTCGTGCGCAAGGGCGGCGTGGTGATCGCCAACATGCCGGGCTCCGGCGTGCTGGAGGCGCGCGCGCTGCTTGGCTTCCTGCCGAGCCTCGCGCGGCGCGTGCTCGGTGAGGATCTCAAGATCCCGCACATCGCGACCTGGTGGTGCGGCCAGAAGTCCGCGCGCGACGAGGTGCTGTCGCGGCTCGAGGAGTTCGCGATCGAAGGCGCCTATGGCCGCGCCGTGCCGGGCTTCGCGAGCAGCGGTCCGGTGCTCGCTGGTGAGCTCTCGGCCGCCGAGCGCGAGCGGCTGCGCGCCGCGATCAGCCAGCGCGGCATCGATTATGTCGGCCAGGAGGTGGTGCGGCTGTCGACCACGCCGGTGTGGGAGGACGGTCGGATCGCGCCGCGGCCGTTCGTGCTGCGGGTGTTCGCTGCCGCCACGCCCGACGGCTGGACCGTCATGCCCGGCGGCTTCTGTCGCATCGCCGACAAGCTCGATGCGCGCGCGGTGTCGATGGGCGACGGCGCGCGCGCCGCCGACGTCTGGGTGGTCGCCGACAAAGCGGTGGCGGCGCGCACCTTGCTGCCGGGCTCCGACAATGTGCGGATACGCCGCATCGCCGGCGTGCTGCCGAGCCGCGCCGCCGACAATCTGTTCTGGCTCGGACGCTATCTGGAGCGCGCCGAGGCCACCGTGCGGCTGATCCGGGCGCTCGCAGCCCAGCATCGTGATCCGGGCAAGGGATCGCCGGCGCAGCTCAACACCTCCGAGCGCATCCAGCGGCTGTTGCTGGCGTGGGGCGCGGTCGAGCAGACCTCGCGCAGCAAGGGATTCCAGGTTGCTGCCGAAGCCCTGCAGGCCGAGCCGCAGTTCGGCTCGGCGCTGTCGCTGCTCCGATCGGCGCAGCGCACCGCGACCTCGCTGCGCGAGCGCCTCTCGCCCGACGCCTGGCAGGTCATCACCGAGATGCCGAATCGGCTGGCGCAGGAGGCGGAGGATGAGGACGCCGTCGTCAGCATCGCCGAGCTCACGCTCGACCGGCTCGCGAGCTTCGCCGGCCTTGCTCAGGAGAACATGAACCGCGCCGCCGGCTGGCGTTTCCTCGACATGGGGCGCCGCGCCGAACGCGCCATCAACACCGCGCGGTTCGCGCGGCAGTTCGGCTATGACGAGGCGACGCCCGAGGATCTCGACGTCCTGCTCACCCTGGTCGATTGTCAGATCACCTATCGCTCGCGCTATCTGATCGGCCCGGCGCTGGCGCCGATCCGCGATCTCGTCGTGCTCGACCTCTACAATCCGCGCTCGGTCGCGTTCCAGGTCGAACTGCTGAACGAGCACATCGCGAGCCTGCCGGTCCTGAAGGAGAACGGGCTGATCGAGCGGCCGCAGCGCCTCGCGATCTCGCTGGGCGCGCGGCTGACCGCGGCGGAGGCGGCCCATCTCGATGGGCGCACGCTGTTTGCACTGGAGCAGGACCTGCTCAATCTGGCGGAGGCGATCGGTCAGCACTACTTCCCGCACGGTCCGAATGCGACGCGGCCGGAAAAGCTGACGGGCCTCGCGTGATCTACGACATCCGGCACGTCACGACCTATGAGTATGAGAGCGCCGTCAGCTTTGCGCGCTGCTCGCTGCGGCTGGAGCCGCTCAGCGGTGACGGCCAGGAGCTGATCTCGCATAGCGTCGACATCCGGCCGCGGCCCTCGGAGCGGACGGCGCGGCGCGATTTCTTCGGAACGTTGACCGAGAACGTCGTGATCGACACCCAGCACCGCCACCTGCGCATCGACTCGCGCTCGCGGGTGAAGCTGTCGCGCACGCCGCCCGAGCGCGATGCGCCGAGTGCGGAGTGGGAGCAGGTGCGCGATGCAGCGTTCGAGGCGACGAGCCTCGGCCCGTCGTCGCCGATCGGCTACGTCTTCGCCAGCGCGCTGGTGCCGGTGCTGGAGCCGGTGACGGACTATGCCGCGGCAAGCTTTCGCGCCGGCACCGGCATCGTTGCCGGCGCGGCCGACCTCATGCGGCGCATCCGCAAGGAGTTCAGATACGATCCGAAGGCGACCGTGATCTCGACCCCGCTGCGCGAGGTGTTCGACAATCGCCACGGCGTCTGCCAGGACTTTGCTCACGTCATGATTGCCGGCCTGCGCGGGCT
The DNA here is from genome assembly GCF_051168395.1 of Bradyrhizobium sp. HKCCYLRH1030. Classification (NCBI taxonomy): domain Bacteria; kingdom Pseudomonadati; phylum Pseudomonadota; class Alphaproteobacteria; order Hyphomicrobiales; family Nitrobacteraceae; genus Bradyrhizobium; species Bradyrhizobium sp. HKCCYLRH1030. The sequence continues at coordinate 116,789 of NZ_JBNPUY010000006.1, forward strand.
CGGTCTGCCCGCGGCCTATGTCAGCGGTTATCTGCGCACCATCCCACCGGAGGGACAGCCGCGGCTGCAGGGCGCCGACGCCACCCATGCCTGGGTGTCGCTGTGGTGCGGCGACGACCTCGGCTGGATCGGCTTCGATCCGACCAACGATCTCCTGGTCGGCAATGATCACATCATCCTCGGCATGGGCCGCGACTTCTCCGACGTCTCGCCGGTCGACGGCATCATCGTCGGCTCGCGCAAGCAGAAGCTCGGCGTCGCCGTCGACGTCGTGATGGTCGAGTAGGGTTCCCTGACCGGGAACGGTCGGAACATTTTTCCCGCATCGCACTTGATCCGCCCGAGGGGCCCGAATGGGGGCTGGCTGACCCTTTCGAGCGATGGAGTGATCGACATGAAACGTGTTGCAATCGTCATTGGCCTGGTCGGCGCCTGCGTCGCCGGCAGCGCCTCGGCCCAGCCGAGTGCGAACCTCACCGGCACCTACCGCTGCATCCAGATGTGCCGCGACGGCATGATCGGCGCGCCGGCCTTCGTGACGCAGAACGGCGATGCCGTGAACCTGACCACCGAAACCGGCGAGTCCCTCCAGGCCTGGCCGGACTGGAATGCTCCCAATAGCCGGCTTTGGATCGACGCACGTGACGAAAGCGCAGTGTATTCGCCCGACGGCATGCGCATCCAGTTCGACGACGGCCGTGTCTGGGAGCGCGACCTGCCGCCGCCGCTCATCGTCCGCCGCGCGCCGGTGGTGTACGGGCGATAAGCGATCGCCATTGCTATCGAGGCTCTCGCGCACGCGGGGGCCTTGATTTGCGGGTGAGATGAACGGTGCCGGCCTCACGATCCAGTACTCGCCGGAAGGGGTGATGAATCGAGACGCCGCGGCGTACCGGATGCCCGCCTGCGCGGACATGACACGGGGTACGGGGCGGCGTTCTCGCGACACGATCTGTCCGAGTCATGAAGGATAGCTCGAACCCTCTGAGAACAAGAGGGCGCAGGGAATGCCGGGTGATGGCCTCACCCATGGCCCGCCTGCGAAAAGAATGCAGGCGGCAGGAACCACAGGTCCAGCCGGATCAACCCGGCATTCCCTGCGCGATGGCTTTACGGCTTATACGTGGTCTCCCTGGTGCGCCGGGCTTTCTGGCCACCATCCCCAGCGCGATCGTATTGCGCCAGGTTGACACCAGCATCGGGGTGTCGGGACATCACGACTTCACCGTGCGCATCATGCCGTTCGTCCGCGCGACTGATCACGCTGCAGCACCACACGCCCACCGCTCCCCAGGCTCCACGTTCGTGACGATCGCGATACGCCCCTCTCACGAGCCCGGGATGGCCGGAAACATCGGTCTGATTTGCCCGACGACACAAGTGGGCAAGCGTGCGACAAACTGGCACGACGGGTAATTCGGGCATGGCGGATATGCGCGATCTATTAGTTGCCGTTCAGACAGCGAGCGCCATGCTGAATCCGGCACCAGCAGAGAAGCTCAGCACTTCCGCATCTGCAAACAATGCTCTCGCCCCTCGACATCAGTCCGAAACGACTCGATGAAGCCGCCCTGGCGCTGGGTCACATACACGGTCTTGCCGTCGCTGCCGCCGAAGGCGAGGTTGGTCGGCTCCCTGGCTTTCAGCGCGATCTCCCGGATCATGCGCCCATCCGGCGCCAGCATGGCGATGCTGCTCTTGAGGATGTGCGCGACCAGCAGCCGGCCGCTGGCGTCGGTGCGCAGTCCGTCGATCGTGTTCGGCTCGAAGGTCTTGATCAGCTTTGGCCGTGTCAGCGCGTCGCCGTCGATCGCATAGGACCAGATCTCGCCGCTGTTGGATTCGCCGACATAGAGCGTGCGGCCGTCGGGGCTGAGATCGATGCCGTTGGCGGTGCCCATGGCACGCGGCGCCGACATGGCTGCGCCTTGCAGGGATCCGTCGGGTCCTTTCGCGATCCGCCAGATGCGGCCGCTGCGCGCCTTCCAGTTGGGATCGCTCGCATAGATCGTGCCGTCGCGCGCCAGCGTGATGTCGTTGGGCTGGCTCATGTCATCGGCATGGAAGACGAGGCGGGGCTCGGTCGTACCGGGGGCGATGGCGAAGATGTTGTGGCGCTTGTAGTCGGCGACGAACATCGTGCCTGTGGCGTCGATGCGGATGGCGTTGCCAATGCTGTTGTCGGGCAGCTCGGTGAATTTTTCGGAGGCCGTCGCCTCCGGCGCGAGCTTGCCGATCGTGCCGGCCTTGCCGAGATTGACGACGAACAGATTGCCGTCGCGGTCGACGGCGGGCCCCTCGATGCCGAAGGTGTATTCGCCGGATGGAGTGAGCTGGGTGCTCTCGAACAGTTTTGGTGCGGCGAGGGTGGGCGCGCTCGCAAGCAAGAGCATGAGAACAGTCGCCAAACCCGAGATGCGTAGGGTGGACAAAGGCGCAGGACGACGCCGCTTGCGCCCGAACGCACGCTCGTTCGCGCCGTGCCCACCAGCCGCAGCACCGGTGCGCGCGGCCGGTGGGCACGCGCCGCCTGCGGCGGTCGCTTTGCCCACCCTACGGGCCATTGCAAGCCGGTCAGAGCGGCACCAGAAACTGCTGTTGGATGTAATAGCCATTGTCGTCCGTACAGGTGCCGTTGAGGTAGGTATCGGCGGGCCGGAAGAAACGGCTGAAGCCGGGCTTATTGACGGCAGACCTCTCGGTCATCACGACGACCTTGCCGAACGGGATCTCGCCGCATTCGCGGCCGTCGCCGGCGAAGAACTTGCGATGCGGAGGGCCGCCCGGTTTCACCCGCATCCTGGTTCCTGGAATCATGCGCGCGACCAGATCGTCCGCCACATCAAGCACCCTGGCGTAGCCTGGTTCCGTCTTGATGAGGTTGGCGCCCGGCGGCATCTGCCGCTCGGCACCCAATCCGCGCAATCGTTGACGCAGCCGGCCGGCTTCGGGATCGCCCGGATAGATCCAGCCGTCTTGCGCCAGCATGAAGCGCAGCACGGCGCGGTCCTTGTCGTCATCGGATTGCCCGGCCTTGAGGCCGAAATCCGAATGGCAGCCGCTGCAATGTTTTTCGATCAGGCTCCTGCGCACGGTCGTGAGCCGCGCGCGACTCGCCGCGTCCTGCATCACGAAAGCCGCAAGCCGGTCGATCAGCGCCTCGCTCCTGATGTCGCAGGGCAGGGGTTCGGGGGCAGCCTCGCCAGAGCGGTCGATGCGGATCACGGTCTGGTTCTTGTCCTCGACCAGCCAGATCGCGCCGTCGTCGGCGATGGTCATGCCGACCGGCGCGCCCTGCGGCCGGATGCCGTTGACGCGATGCCACCCCGTGATGATCTCGTCGAACGCCGCGGCCGGCGCGGGACCGGCTGCGGTCTGGAAAGCGCGGGTTGGCTCGGCGGCGCAGCTCACATGGTAGCGCACCGGCGCCGGGCTCAGCTTGGGCAAGCCGTGGTCGTCGACCTCGAAGGCGAGTAGCCGGCTGCCGGTCGGCCGATAGCCATGCAGGCCGACCAGCAGCTTGCCCTTCAGGTCGTCGAAGCGATCGCCGGTGTAGTAGAGCATGCCGAGCGGCGCGCCATGCGGCGGCAGCAGCGACCAGGGCTGCTTGTAGAGCGTGGTGGTGTTGCAGAGGTTCTTGAGCGCGCCGGACTGCAGCACACGCTTGAATTCCGGGCTCGGCGTCGTCAGGTCGTAGCAATAGGGCCAGCCATAGTGGCGGCCTTGCTCGATCGCGTTGATCTCCTCGTTGGGCGCGAAGATGTCCTGCAGGTCGCGCGCGTTCTCGCCCTGCAGGAACGCGGTGCCGGGATCGGGAAAGCGCGGATGCAGCGCCAGCGCCATCGAGTTGCGCAAGCCGCGCGCGAACACCTCATGAGGCGGAGCGGAATCGCCGGGTTTCAGCGCTGGAAAGAGGCCGCCGGCGGGCGGCGTGAACAACCAGATGGAAGCCAGCGGCGAGGTGCCGTCGCCCGCCGCGCAGGGTCGCGTGATCGGCGCCGGCGACAGGCAATTGTCGCTGTGCGAGCCGATGTTGACGAACAGCCGCCCGTTGCGGTCGAAAGCGAAGGCCTTCAGCGGATGCGCACTCTCCGCGATCCGGGTGCCGTCCGGCAAGGTCAGGCGGCGCCCAGGCAGATCGCGGATGATGGTCTCGATGGTCGCTCTCGGGTTCGCGGCGAGCGGATCGAAGCGGAAGATCGCGGTGTCGGTCGAGGCGTAGATCCTGCTGTCGAGGCCCGCGGCGAGGCCGAATGGATAGGACAGTCGCGTGACCGCCTCGCGGATGCGCTGGCCCGCGGGCGCTACGGGATCGAGGATGAGGAGGCGGCCGTCGTCATGGCCCCAGCCGCCCATGTCCGCGACCACGAACAGTTGATGGCCGGGAATCTGCACGATGCTGCGGGGAAATCGCAGGCCGTCGTCGCGACTGGCGACGAGGCCGGCGCAGAAGCCGGGCTTCATGTCGATCTGGAGGCGCGGAAAGGTGAGGGCGCCGTCGCCGCAACTGGCCGGGCCGAGCGCGTAGCCGCTGCGGATCGTCGCGTCGTCGGCGTGGCCAGCTCCGATACCGATGAGCATGGCGGTCGCGACGGCTGCAAGACTGTGCCACGACCATTCCATGCGTCGGTCCCGCTCAGTGAAGCAGATTGTATTGGATGATGTAGGCGGCGGCGCCGGCAAAATAGCCGAGCAGGGCGATGCCGCTGATGCGGCGGACGTACCAGAAGAAGTGGATGTTCTCGAGCCCCATCGCGGCGACGCCGGCCGCCGAGCCGATGATCAGGATCGAGCCGCCGGTGCCGGCGCAGTAGGCGACGAACTCCCACAGGAAACTGTCGGGCGGAAACTGGCTCAGGCTGTACATGCCCATGGATGCTGCGACCAGCGGCACGTTGTCGATGACCGCGCTGGCGAGGCCGAGCACGATCACGATCAGGTCGAGCCGGCCGACGGTGCGATCGAGCCATTGCGCCAGCGCCTGCAGGATGTGGGTGTGCTCCAGCGCTGCGACGGCCAGCAGGATGCCGATGAAGAACACGATCGAGGGCATGTCGATGCGGGTCAGCGCATGTACGAGCGTCAGGCGCTGCTTCTGCTCCGAGGCCTTCTCGCGATGGATGATCTCGCCGACCATCCAGAGCAGGCCGAGGCCGAACAGGATGCCCATGAACGGCGGCAGGTGCGTCAGCGCCTTGAACACCGGCACGGCGACCAGGATGCCAAGGCCCATGAAGAACATCAGATTGCGCTCGAACGGCAGGATCGGGCTGATCGAGGCGAGCCCTGCGCTCGCCGGAGGCGCGAGCTGCTTGCCGCGCAGCGTGACGCTGACGACCGCGAGCGGCACCAGCAGGTTCAGGAGCGAGGGGATGAAGACCGACTTCATGATCGCGAGCGGCGTGATCTGGCCGCCGATCCACAGCATGGTGGTGGTGACGTCGCCGATCGCCGACCACGCGCCGCCGGCATTGGCGGCAATCACGATGATGGCGGCGAACACGAGACGATCTTCGTCACGCCCCGACAGCTTCTTCATCAGCGACACCATCACGATCGCGGTGGTGAGGTTGTCGAGCATGGCGCTGAGGAAGAAGGTCACGAAGCCGACCAGCCAGACCAGCGTGACCTGATTCCTGGTGCTGATCAGCGAGGTCACGACCTCGAAGCCGTTGTGCGCGTCGATGACCTCGACGATGGTCATCGCCCCGATCAGGAAGAAGATGATCTGCGCGGTCGAGGCCACGGACTCGTTGAGTTCAGCCGCAACGGCCGGCGCGGTCCCGCCCATGACGGCGTAGATGGTCCACATCAGGCCGGCACCGACCAGAGCGGTGGCTGCCTTGTTGATCCGGAACGGATGCTCCAGCGCCACCACGGCATAGGCGAGCGTGAAGACGGCGACGATGGCGGCGGTCATGGGCAGGGCATTCCGGGCTGGATCGGCGGGAGACGGATGGAACTGCCCAAGATATGACCGATCGGCGTCCGGCCAGCAAGCCGTGAGCGCTGTTCAGGCTGGACGAACGCCGGTTACACCAGGGCCGACGCGATCGCGTCGGCGTGGCTCCGGATGGCGCGGATCTCCGCCGCGCTGCGGCGCTCGAGATTGACGTACTGGTTGCGCATGCGGCCATTATTGGCGAAGCGCCGGCGGTGCTTGGCAAGGAAGCTCCAATACAGCGTCGTGAGCGGGCAGGCCCTGTCGCCGGTCGCCTGCTTCGGATCGTAGCGGCAGTTGCGGCAATGGTCGCTCATGCGGTCGATGTAGTGGCCCGACGCCGCATAGGGCTTGGTGCCGACCACGCCGCCGTCGCCATGCTGGCTCATGCCGAGCGTGTTGGGCAGCGACACCCAGTCGATGGCGTCGTGAAACATCGACATGTGCCAGAGGTGCACATCGTAGGGCCGGACGCCGAGCAGCATCGCGAACAGGCCGAGCACCATCAGCCGCTCGATGTGATGCGCATAGGCGTGATCGATGGTATGGCCGATCGCCTGCGCCAGGCAGCGCATCTCGGTCTCGCCGGTCCAGTAGAAGCGCGGCATCGGCAGGCCGGCGTCGAGCGCGTTCTCATCGGCGTAGTGAGGCATGCGCTGCCAATAGATGCCGCGCACGAATTCCCGCCAGCCGATGATCTGGCGGACGAAGCCCTCGAGCGCGTTCAGCGGCGCGTTGCGGCTCTGAAGCGCGGCCGCGACCACTTCGCGCGGATTCAGCATGTGCAGGTTCAGCGCGCCCGACAGCCGCGAGTGATACAGGAACGGCTCGTCGCTCAGCATCGCGTCCTGATAGGTGCCGAACAAGGAGAGGCGCCAGGCGACGAAATCGGAAAGCTCGGTCAGCGCGTCGACGCGCGACACCGGCAGGTCGAAGCGGTCGAGCTTGCCGGGACTGTTGGAGAAGCGCGCCGCGACCAGCATGAGCACGTCGCGCGTGATCGCGTCGGGCGCATAGGATCTGGCGACGGGGATCGGCGGGCGCGACTTGCCGAATCCCTTGCGGTTCTCGGCGTCGAAATTCCAGCTGCCGCCGACCGGGCGGCCGCTCTCGTCGATCAGGATGCCGGTCTTGCGCCGCATCGCGCGGTAGAACGTCTCCATGATCGGGCGCGGATGGCGCTCGGTGAAGGCGTCGAACTCCTCCGCCGTGCACAGGAAGTGGCGGTCGGCGCGGATGTCGGGCCGCTGCGGCAGCTTGCGCAAGCCCTCGCGCACGCGAAAATCGCCGGGCTCCAGCACGATGGTCGCCGCAGGCCGCAGCGCCGCCTGATGCCGCGCGATCTCGCTGTCGAGTGCGCCGGTGTTGGCGGGATCATCGAGCCGGACGTAATGGACGGTGCGGCCGCGGCTCTCGAGATCGGCGCGGAAGTGGCGCATCGCCGCGAAGAAATACGCGATGCGCATCTTGTGCTGCGGAACGTAGCTGGCCTCGTCGCTGACCTCCATCTGCAGCACGGCGTCCTGCTCCGGGTCGAAACCGTCGAAGGCCGCCGAGTCCGCATCGAGCTGGTCGCCCAGCACGATGACAAGGTGTCTTACGGCACGTGTCCTGGTCATGGGACCTTGGTCATCACGCCATGCAGCCGATCAGGCGGCCGCCGCGGTAACCGCGTGGGCCTGGCCAAGACAGTCCTTGCGCACCGTGAGCAGGCTGCGATGCAGCCAGGTCTTGATGGTGCCGACCGGCACGCCAAACCGTTCCGACAGACGCGTCCGGCTTTCGCCCTCGAGATAGGCGAGCGCCAGCAGCCGTCGGCGCTCCTCCGGCAGCCGCCCAAGCGCCTCGCGGGCGATCGGTTCCGCCAGCGCGTAGTCGAATTCGTCGGCGGCGCTGTCGGCGGGATCGGGGATCGCGAGGGCCTCATCGAGCTCCGAGGTCGGCACGCCGGTGGCGCGCAGCGCGTCGATCGCGGTGTTGCGCATGATGCTGCACATCCAGGTGATGGGCGAGGCGCGCGTCGGGTCGAAGCTCGCGGCATGCCGCCAGATCTTCAGGTAGCCATCCTGCAGGATGTCGTCGAGGTCAGCCGCGGACGGCAGCAAGGCGCGCACGGTCTTCCGCATCTTCAAGATCGTTGCAGCATGGAGCTCGGCAAAGGCTTGCTCATCGTTGCGTCCGGCACGGGCCAGCAGGCTGCCAAGATGCGCGACGCAACCCTTCTGATCCGCGCTTGCTGATCGCATCATTCTCCTCCATGCGCTCTCTCTGAACGGAAACGGGTCAGAGTCAGATGCGGATCACCGCCAGCGTGCTGTCGGTATCGCGCGGAGGGAAGTGGCGAATCGTCCAGCCGATCTAGCTCGTCTTGATTGCTCCGCGGCGGCACGCCACGATGCGATCAGAGCTCAGAGCCGGACGAAGGGGCTGATGAGGCGGCCGAGCAGGCCGTGCATGCGCAGGTCGCCGGTCATGGCGACGAGGCAGAGGCAGGGGCCCTCGTCACCGACCACCGGACGATGGTCGACCTCGTCGTCGCCATAGTCGAAGTCGCCGGGTCCGTAATAGCCGCCGAGATGGCTGAAGCTGCCCTTCAGCACGCAGGTCAGCTCATTGCCGGAATGCGTATGCTCCAGCATCCGCGCCCCTGGCTCCGAGCGCAGCAGGAAGGCGCGCGATTTGCCGGTGCCAGGCAGCAGGATCGGGCGCATGCTGATGCCGGGTGCCACGCGCCGGCGCTTGCCGATCTTGCAGCGCTTGACCATCTCGGGCAGGTCCGCGAGCTCGGGATCGTGCTCGGCGACCTCGCTCACCTGCGGCGCCGCCTGCGGGCGTCGATCGATGCGGGCCATCACGGCATCGAAAGCATCCGCGCCCGTCGCGATCGGCTCGGCCGCGTCCAGCGAGGCGCCGGCGAGCTGCTCGATGGCGCGGACGAAGCGCTGGCATCGGCCGCAATCGGCGACATGGACACCGACGACCAGCCGCTCGGCCTCGTCGAGCGCACCAGTGGCGAAGTCGGCCAGCAGGTCTTCCGGCGGGTGGTGGCTGATCGTCATGTCGCGTCGTCCAACAGGTCTCTCAGGCGATTCATCGCCAGTCTGATTCGTGACTTTACCGTACCCAGCGGCAGGCCGAGCACCGCCGCGATTTCCGAATGCGGTCGTTCCTCAACGAACGACAGGCGGATCACGGTGGATTGCTCCGCCGATAATCTTTCGATCGCGGCCGCTACCCGTGTGGCATCTTCGACACGCGAGACGATCTGGTCGGCTGCGGGCGTCGGATCGGCTTCCTCGTCGCGCCCCACTTCTCTGCTCAGCCGGCTGTCGCGGGCGGCCTTGCGCACGGCGTCGATCCGCTGGTTGCGCGCGATCGTGAAGATCCAGGCGGCCGCGCCGGCCGTCGACGGATCGAATTGCCCCGCCTTCGTCCACACCGCCACCATGGTGGATTGGGCGATTTCCTCGGCGTCGTCGGCGTTGCAGCCGGTCTTGATGAGGAAACCTTTGATGCGGGGCGCAAAATGCGCGAACAGGGCCTTGAACGCCTCGCGGTCGCCGCGCGCGGCGACGCGTCCGATCAATTCAGCCCAATCCACAGTCGCCTTCGGCCCTCTGCTCACATTCACCTTGGTACGGGCGCCCAAGGCCCGTGCAAATCGATGCCGGGACGATGCCACGTTCCATTGCGCTAATCCAGCCGCTCTCATCGCGTGGTCATGGTCCCCGGCACGCATGCTTGATCCCGGATAACGTGGCTCATGGACGGCTGGATCACAGCGGGCGGACGATTTTCCGTGCCCCTCAATCCTTCAGATCGGAATTGACCATCGCCAGGAACTCCTGGCGGCTCATCGGGTCGGTGCGGAAGCAGCCGAGCATGCGGCTGGTGGTGAGATCGACGCCGTGCTTCTTGACGCCGCGCGAGCTGATGCAGTGATGGGCTGCCTTGATCACGACCGCCACGCCCTGCGGCTGCAGCACCTCGTCGATGATGTTGGCGATCTCGGCGGTCATGCGTTCCTGGATCTGCAGCCGGCTGGCATAGGCCTCGACGACCCGGGCGAGCTTGGAAATCCCGACCACGCGGTTGCGCGGCACGTAGCCGACCCAGGCGCGGCCGATGATGGGCGCCATGTGGTGCTCGCAATGGCTCTGGAACGGGATGTTCCGCAACAGCACCATCTCGTCGTAGCCGGCGGTCTCCTCGAACGTCTTGCGCAGATACTCCTCGGGGTTCTGCTCATAGCCGGAAAAATAGCTCTTGTAGGCCCGCGCGACGCGGGCCGGGGTCTCGGAGAGACCCTCGCGTGACGGGTCCTCGCCGATCCAGGTCAGGATGGTGCGGATGGCGTCCTCGACGTCATCCTGGGTGACCGCAACCGGGTCGCAGGCGAACGGAAGTTTCTTGGCTGTCTGGCGCACGATGGCTCTCCAAAAACCAAGAAACGGTTCCGGTGTCGGAACGGATCACGTCTTGTGGGGGCGATTTCCGCAACCGATGGCTCGCCGCCGTCAGCTCGCCTTGCGCAGCCGCATCTCCGCAGACGGACCCGAGCGGAGGTTCTGGAAGAACTTCTCGACCTCGTTGGCGAGCGTCTGCGCGGTCGCGTTGAGGTCGCCGGACGCCGACAGGACGGAGGCGGCGGCTGTCGAGGTCTCGCTGATGGCGTCGCGGAGCGAGTCGATGTTCATGACCAGCGTCTGGTTGCCCTGGGCGGTCGACTGCGCGTTGGTCGAGATCTCCCGCGTCGCCTGGTCCTGTTGCTGGATGGCATTGGAGATGTTCGAGGTGATCTCGTTGATGCCGCGGACCGCCTGGCCAATCTCGCGGACGGCGTCGACCGCGGTCTTGGTCGAGGCCTGGATCAGGCCGACGTTCTGGCTGATCTCCTCGGTCGCCTTGGCCGTCTGCCCGGCCAGCGCCTTGACCTCGTGAGCGACCACGGCAAAGCCACGGCCGGCCTCGCCGGCGCGGGCGGCCTCGATGGTCGCATTCAGCGCGAGGAGATTGGTCTGCTCGGCGATGGTCTGGATCAGGGTCAGTACGCCGTCGATGCGCTGGGTGGCGGCGGCAAGGCCCTCGATCTCCGTGACCGACTTCTCGGTGCGTTGGCCGGTCTGCTCGACGGCGCCGGCCGACTGCCGGATCTGCCGGCCGATCTCCTCGACCGACGTCGACAGCTCCTCGGCGGCGCTGGCGACGGCGGAGACGTTGGTCGAGGCCTGCGACGTGGCGCCGGCCGCGGTGACCGCGCGCTCGTTGGCATCGGCCGTCAGCCGCGTGATCATCTCGGCGGTTTGGCGCATCGCGGCGGCGTTCTCGGTGACGGTCCGCATCACGCTGCTGATCGCGGTGCGGAATTGCTCGACCGCGGTCTCGATGTGGCGGGCCCGGGCTTCGCGGATTTCCGAGTCCTGCGAGACCTGGACATTGAGGTCGCGGTTATGGGCCATCGCCTGCTGGAACACGCCGATGGCGCGGGCGAGCTCGCCGATCTCGTCGGCCCGTCCGGCATGCGGCACCTCGACGTTCTCGGCGCCGGTCGCGACCTGGCGGATCGTATCGGTGATCTGCGACAGCGGCCGAGCGATCGAGCGGGCGATGATCACCACGCCGGCTGCGACCAGAACCAGCATCAGGCCGCCAAGGCCTGTCAGCACGAGCGAGAGCTTGTTGTTCAGCGCCGTTTCCTCGGCGATCTTTCCTGCGCGCTCGACATAGACTTTGGACAGCGCCTCGAGATCCGTGTTGAGCGCCTTGCGCACGGAGCGATTGGCATCGTTGTCGCCCCACTCGCGTCCCGCAGCCGGGCTGATTTCATTGGCGCGGCGGACCAGTTCGGCGCGGAATTCGACGAATTGCTCGATCCGCTTCTTGAATGTTGCGAATTGCTGGGCGTCGTCGGCCTGGACGATCGCCTGCCACTTGTCGACGACCTTCAGGATCTCGGCGTTGAACTTGAGCAAGCCGTTGCCGTATTGCTTCACGACGGCCGGGTCTGTCGACATATAGACGCCGCGCGACTCCATGACGACGGCATAGACGAGGCCGTTGACCAGCTGAACGTTGTGAGCGGCGAGATTGGCTGTCTCGATGGCTTTGATGAGCTCCGTGGCCCGCCGCGAGTTGTAGTCGGACAGCCAGGTGATTGCGGCGGTCAATAGCGCAAACAATGCAAAGATTGCATAGAGCTTGACTGCGATGGACTGGCGCGTGGCCGTCTTCGTTGACGTCGGGCGTGAGGTCATGAGGTGAGATACCGCAAGTTTTTGCTACGACGGAGGAGGCGCTTGATTGTTAATAGTTATGCAAAACCTTCATGGAGAAAGCGTTAAGTGGACATCGTCAGTATTATGCAACCACAGCGTACTTTGCTTGGCGTTTCAATCGATTAGTTGGTGCTCCGCAGCAGGGGCGGGCGCCGGGGCATCCGGTCGACTACGGAGGGCATGCGCCATTTCGAGGCCCCGCGTTCCCCTGCAAATGCATTGCAAACCAGTGGCCGCGCGCACGCGCGCTCCGCAATTGGTTCGCCGGTCGGAGACAGGCGGGAGCAGTCGTCGCGCTCGACCGATCAATTATCCATCCGATTGGAACTTTGGATCGCCCTTCGCATTCCGCCATCCGTATTGCGATGCATCGGATCAGGTCGCCTCGTCAGGACGCGTCGGATCATGCCAGGCAGCGTGAGCATCTGGCACGCGGCGGGGACGTCGCGCCTTGCGACAGGAGCGGAAGGCGCGATCGCACTCAACTTTTCCGGAAGGGGTAGCGAAGCCTTATCTTCGGCCGTAAGGTAACCGGTTAGCGGGTTGTCGCGAGGGGCAGTCGATGAGATTCGAGGGCATCGAAACGGTACGTCGCATTCTCTGTGTGTTTCCGCGCTACACCTCGTCGTTCGGAACCTTCGAGCATGCCTATCCGCTCACCGACGGCATCCAGGCCTTCATGCCGCCGCAGGGGCTGCTGCTGATCGCGGCCTATCTTCCAGGTTCCTGGCAGGTGCGCTTCATCGATGAGAACATCCGCCCGGCGCAGGACGAGGATTTCTCATGGGCCGAAGCGGTGTTCGTCAGCGGCATGCACATCCAGCGTCAGCAGATGAACGACATCTGCCAGCGGGCGCACGCGTTCGACCTGCCGGTCGCGCTCGGCGGCCCCTCGGTCAGCGCCTGTCCGGACTACTACCCGAGCTTCGACTATCTGCATGTCGGCGAGCTCGGTGATGCGACCGACGAGCTGATCGCGCGGCTGGCGCGGGATCCGTCACGGCCTGCGCAGCAGGTCGTGCTGCGGACCAACGAGCGGGTGGCGATGACCGATTTCCCGGTGCCGGCCTACGAGCTCGCCGAGGTGAAGAAGTACTTTCTCGGCAGTATCCAGTATTCCAGCGGCTGCCCCTATCAGTGCGAGTTCTGCGACATCCCCGGCCTCTATGGGCGCAACCCGCGCATCAAGTCGCCGCAGCAGATCATCGCCGAGCTGGACAAGCTCAGGGAATGCGGCGTCACCGGCTCGGTCTATTTCGTCGACGACAACTTCATCGGCAACCGCAAAGCCGCGACGGAGCTGCTGCCGCATCTGATCGAATGGCAGAAGCGCACCGGCTATGTGATGCGGCTCGCCTGCGAGGCCACGCTCAACATCGCCAAGCGGCCCGAGATCCTGGAGAAGATGCGTGAGGCCTATTTCATCACCATCTTCTGCGGCATCGAGACGCCCGATCCGGATGCGCTGACGGCGATGCAGAAAGATCACAACATGATGGTGCCGATCCTGGAGGGGATCAGGACCATCAACAGCTACGGCATGGAGGTCGTCTCCGGTATCATCATGGGGCTGGACACCGACACGCCGCAGACCGCGGACGCGCTGCTGCAGTTCGTCGAGGAGAGCCGGATCCCGCTGCTTACGATCAATCTGCTGCAGGCGCTGCCGAAGACGCCCCTGTGGGATCGCCTCGAGCGCGAGGGCAGGCTGGTCCACGATGACGGTCGCGACTCCAACGTGAAATTCCTGATGCCCTATGACGAGGTGGTCACGGCGTGGCGGCGCTGCATGGAGGTGGCCTATGAGCCGGAGCGGCTGTTCGCGCGCTACAAGCACCAATGCGACACCACCTATGCCAACCGCATCGAGGTACCGGTCAGCGACGAGATGAAGAGTTGGCCGAACATCAGGCGCGGCCTGGTCATGATGGGCAAGATCTTCTGGAAGGTGGGCGTGCTCGGCGACTACAAGCGGCCGTTCTGGCGCTTTGCCTGGAGCCAGCTCAAGCGAGGCGAGATCGAGAATTTCATCGCCGTGGCGTTGATCGCGCATCACCTCATCATGTTTGCGCGCGCCGCCTCGCGCGGGCATCAGAACGCGTCGAACTACTCGATCCGGCTGCGCGAGGCCGCCCTTCCCGCAGGGTGATGGTCCTCTGTGGAACTGGGGGCGGCGGGTGGTGCTCGCCAGCACCGGCTCGCGGCCTGCCCAGAGCAAGGGACGGCTCGGTCGGATACCGGTCCTTGAGTCGTTCAGGTTTCGAGGCCCCGCGTCCGTCGGGGCCATCCACGCTCTTTTCAAGCACGGCAGAATCGTGGCGTGATCGGAAGCCGTGGCGGCTCGCCGTATTGTGTGGCCGCGCATGGTTGCGGCCGGGGAGTGAACCCTGCTAGATCGCCTCGACGAATTTTCACGTGTTTTCAAGGATTAGCTTGGGCTGCGGGCCACAATGCGGTCATCTCTGCTTCGCTGAGCGGCCTTATTTCTGCCCTATGCGCTCAGGCCCTCAGAATTGGGCCGCACCCCAACCACTGGACACCGCATGCTGGAAGTCAGGCACGACAACGAAGTCCATGTCGAGAAGGTCGAGCACCGGCCGGCCGACAGCATCGCTTTTGGCATCGAACGACTCGGCCTCCTCGCGGTCAAGGCGCCGATCTTCTCCTGCGTCGTCCTGCTCGTCCTCATCGTGGCGGCGGTGTTCGGCATCAAGCGCATCCAGATCGACGATTCGCTCAGCCAGCTGTTTCGCTCCGACAGCAAGGAATTCCACCAGTACGAGGAGGTGACGAAGAAGTTCCCGGCCGAGGAATTCGACGTCCTCGTCGTGGTCGAGGGCCAGACCTTGCTGGCCCGCCAGAACCTCGAGAAGCTTCGTGACTTCGTGACCGACCTGCAACTGGTCGAGGGTACCCGTGGCCTGGTGTCGCTGTTCTCGGCCCGTCAGGCGCCGGCGCCCGGCAAGCTGCCGGCAGCGCTGTTTCCGTCGGATCTGCCGGAGGGCGAGGCCTACGACAAGTTCATCGAAACGGTGAAGTCGAACGAGATCATCCGCGGCAAGCTGTTGTCGGAGGACGGCACGCTCGCCCTGATCGTGCTGTCGCTCGAGCCCAAGGTGGTCGCCTCGAACGATCTCGGGAAGGTGGTGGGCGACATCCGGAAGCTGATGGCGGAGGACCTCGCCGACACCGGCCTGAATGTCCAGCTTTCCGGCGTGCCGGTCATGCAGCTCGAGATCCGCAACGCGGTGGAACGCGACGGGCTGACCTACAACATTCTCGGCATTCTCGCCGGCTGCATCATCGCCATCATCTTCTTCCGCAAGGTCTCCTTCATGATCGCAGCGGCGTTTCCGCCGCTGATCGCGATCATGCTCGCGCTCGGCGCGCTCGGCTGGGCCAATTTCAATCTCAACATGTTCCTGAACGTGATGACGCCGCTCATCATGGTCATCAGCTTCTCCGATTCGATGCAGCTTACCTTCGCCGCCCGCGACCGCCTGATCGCGGGTCAGGACAAGGTGACGGCGTTCAAGAACGCCGTGCTGGTCGTCGGCCCGGCTTGCGTGCTGACCCACGCCACCGCCGGCATTTCCTTCATCGCCCTGCAGTTTTCCGACAGCGACCTGATCCGCAAGTTCGGCGAGGCGGGGCTCGCAGCCACCATCATCGCGCTGGTCGCGGTGCTGTCGCTGGTGCCGGTGTTCGGCGTGCTGCTGGTGCGCAACGAGAAGACATTCGCGGTCAAATTCCAGGGCGCCGACGCCGGCGTCCAGGCGCTGCGCAATTTCTGCTACTGGATCGCGGTGCGCATGGTCGGCCGTCCCGGCCTGTTCAGCCTGATCGCGGTGGTGTTCGTCGGCTCGCTCGCGGTGGTGTATTCGACCCTGGAGCCGCGCTATCGCCTCGCCGACCAGGTGCCGGACAAGCAGCAGGCGGTTGCAGCAAGCAACCGGCTTGATGCCAAGCTGACCGGCGCCAACCCGGTCAACGTGCTCATCCAGTTTCCGAAGGGCGCCTCGCTCTATGCGCCGGAGACGTTGCAGACGATCGCCGACGTCCATGCCACCGTCGAAAAGACTGCTGGTGTCGGCAACGTCTGGTCGGTCGAGACGCTCCGGCGCTGGCTGGCCGAGAAGGCCGGCTCGTCGGATACGGCGACGTTGCAGGAATACGTCAATCTGATCCCCGAGCACCTCGTGCGCCGCTTCATCGACAAGGAGCAGGACGCCGTCGTGGTCGCCGGCCGTGTGCCGGATGTCGATTCCAGCCAGCTGCTGCCGGTGGTCGACAAGCTCGACCGCGAGCTCGATGCGGTGAGAAAGAAGCATCCCGGCTATGAAATCGCCGTTACCGGTCTCGCCGCCATCGCCGCGCGCAACTCCGCCGGCATGATCGAAAAGCTCAACCATGGGCTGACGATCGAGTTCGCGCTGGTCGCGATGTTCATCGGGCTGGCCTTCCGCTCCTGGGTGGTGATGCTCGCCTGCATCCTGCCCGGCATTTTCCCTGTCGTGATGTCGGGCACCGTGCTGTGGGCAATGGGTGAGGGGCTGCAATTTGCCAGCGTGGTGGCGCTCACGGTCTCCTTCGGCCTTGGCCTGTCGGCCACCATCCACTTCCTGAACCGGCTGCGGATGGAAAGCGCTCCCGGCGTCAGTGCCGCGGTCGCGGTGGAGCGTGCCACCGTACTGGTCGGACCGGCGCTGATCCTCACCACCGTGGTGCTGGCCTGCGGCCTGGTCGTCACCGTGTTCTCGGATCTGCCGTCGCTGCGGCTGTTCGGTTGGCTCAGCGCTTTCTCGATGGTGGCGGCGCTGTTTGCCGACCTCTTCATCCTCCGCCCGACCGCGATGTTCCTGATCAACCTGTCGCAGAAGCTGAAGCGCAAGCCGCTTTAGCCCAGGCTGTTGCGTAAACCAGGGCCGTCATCACCGGCGAAAGCGTGTGATCCAGCACGCCGCGGCCTATCGGTTCAATCAGGACAGCCTCTGGAATACTGGAGCGCCCGGTCCCGTCTGCGCCTTCGGCTTCGACGCGGCTATGAGTTCAAGGGCGCGCCGGAGCTTTAGCGAAGGCGGCAAGCCGGGCGACGACAGCGGCGGGTCTCATTCGTATCCGACGGCTGCGGAAGCACCGCAAAACAAAACGGCCCTGACATTGTCAGGGCCGTTTGCGCATTCGACTGCCCGTGAGCGCGCGACGCGCTCCGGTCCAAGGATCAGGTCTTCGACATCGTGATGTTGACGCCGCGGATCTCGCCCTTGGAGGAGATCTGCACGACCTGCTTGTTGCCGCTGGTCCTCAGGGTGATGCTGGCGGCGAAGCCGGCGGCCTGCACGAACACGTCGATCTGGCCGTTGCCGGCGGTGCCCTGCAGCTCGCCGTTCACGTTGCGGCTGGATTCGCTCCAGTTGCCGGAGATGCGATCGCCCTGGCTGGTGACGTCACTGGTCAGGAGGAACTTGTAGCTGTCGCTGGCGCATTGCAGACTCTGCTTCAGATTGGCGCCGGCCACCTTGTAGCTGGCCTTGCAGCGGATGCGCTCGGTGGTGCCGTCGGACAGCGCGACCGTACCGTTGCCCGACCACGACCCGTCGAAGCCTGCGAACGGGCCCGACTGAGCCTGAACCGCGGTCGCCGCCACGAACAATGCCGCTCCGAGACCGGCGGCCTTGACGACGCGCCCAGAGAAAGGTGAGCCGAACAGTTTCATATCGAGTTTCCCATCCAAAATGACACCGCTGTGTCGGCGTACGCCGCCGCTTCGAACACTTGGTGTTCTCGCCGAAGGTTAGGTTCAAATGACGGCCGGTCGGGCGCTGCGACCGGATGCCATGATGCCCGCCGACACCGTGCGACGGGTCGGCGCCGAATGGTCGTCCTCGCAAGACGGCTGCACGCAAGCCGCCTCGACGGCGCTGCATCTAACGGTCCGCGCGGCATGCTTGCAACAGCCAAATGCGAAAAACGTGTTCCGAGAATAACGCCCTAGTATCAACGCCTTGTTTGTGCCAAAGCTGTGATCTCCGAGCTTGATCCGCTCGGGATCATAGGGCGCAAATTTGGCCGCATTTGGCAGCGTACCTCCGGCGCTGGGGGGCTTGCGGTCCTTGCCAAACCAAACAGGTGTTTCCCGGGCAGCATCGGCGATCCGGGAGGTCTCCTCTGCTGTCAAAATGAAGGAACACGATGCGTAAGATTTTCCTGGCACTTTCCCTGCTGTCGTCGGTGTCCGTTTCCACCGGTGCGTTCGCGCAAGGCCGCGGCGGCACGCCCGAAGAGCAGGCGGCCTGCACGCGTGACGTTCAGAAGTTCTGCCGTGCCGTCATCGATCAGGGTGACTTCACCATTCTGGCGTGCCTCAAGGAGAACCGGCCCAAGATCAGCCCGGCCTGCGACCAGGTTCTGAAGACCCACAACCAGTAAGCGGTTGCCGTTCGGAACGGTTGTTTCCGAACTCCCTTGGTTAACGACCGCCGGCCCGCCCCTCAGGGGAGGCCGGCGGTTCGGTCCTATGGGCTGCCCGACATCGATTGCATTGGTTTTGGCGGGATCTTCGCCTATATGGGGCGAGCAATCCGTTCGCATGAGCGAAGCGGCGGGCATTGTTTTCGGTAGCGCCCTTTCAACCTGATAGCTGTTTCGTCCATGACCACCGCGAGCGATTTGCGATCCGGCAAGACACACCGGGACGAGAACTTTCCGGTGGCGTCGTGGATCATCCGTCCCGAGCACCGGGCGCTGATCCTCGCCTTCTACAATTTCGTGCGCACCGCCGACGACATCGCCGACCATCCGAGCCTGCCGGGCGACGAGAAGCTGCGGCTGCTCGATCTGCTCGAAGCCGAGCTGACCGGGACGGGCGAGACCCTGGACGTCGCCGTCAGCCTGCGCCGGGCGCTCGCCGAGCGCGGCATGCCGCCCCGGCACGCGCTCGATCTGCTGGTTGCCTTCCGGATGGACGTGACCAAGCTGCGCTACGAGAACTGGGACGAGGTCATCCACTACTGCCGCTACTCGGCGATGCCGGTCGGCCGCTTCATGCTCGACGTGCACGGCGAGTCCACCGCGACCTGGCCGGCCTCGGACGCGATCTGTGCGGGCCTGCAGATCAACAACCATTTGCAGGACTGCGGCAAGGACTACAAGGCGCTCAACCGCGTGTATCTGCCGCGCGATGCGCTGGCGGAAGCCGGCGCGACCGTCGAGATGCTCGGCGAGGCCAAGTCGCCGCCGCCTCTGCTGGCCTGCCTGCAGAAGCTCGCGGTGCGCAACGCGGCGCTGCTCGATGAGGGCAGGGACCTCAACAGCGGCGTCAAGGATTTCCGCTTCGGACTGGAGATCGCCGTGATCCAGGCTTTCGCTGACCGCATCGTGGCGTTGCTGAAGGTGCGCGATCCGCTGAGCGAGCGCGTGCACCTGTCGCCCGTCGGCATGCTCGGTCTCACCTTCACGTCGGTCATGGGCGAGATCGGCCGCCGCGTGGCCGGGCGTCATCCCGTCACCAAATCGGCAGCCGGCGCATGACCCTCGAGGCAACCGCAGACAATATCGATCACGGCACGGCAGCCTCCGGCAGCTCGTTCTATGCCGCCATGCGCATCCTGCCGCGCGCCCAGCGCGACGCGATGTTCCAGGTCTACAGCTTCTGCCGCGAGGTCGACGACATCGCCGATTCCGACGGCCCGCGGCCCGAGCGGCTGGCGGCGCTACAGAAATGGCGCGACGACATCGACGCGCTGTACCAGGGCAACCCGCCGCCGCGGCTGCGCGACTATGTCAGCTCGGTGAAGACCTTCGGGCTGAAGCGCGAGGACTTCCTCGCCATCATCGACGGCATGGAGATGGACGTGCCGCAGGAGATCCGCGCGCCCGATCTCGCGACGCTCGACCTCTACTGCGATCGCGTGGCGAGCGCGGTTGGCCGGCTCTCGGTGCGCATCTTCGGCATGCCCGAGGAGGACGGCATCCTGCTTGCCCATCATCTCGGCCGCGCGCTGCAACTCACCAACATCCTGCGCGACATCGACGAGGACGCGGCGATCGGCCGGCTGTACCTGCCGCGCGAGGCGCTGCTGTTCGCCGGCATCACCGGCGACGATCCGGTCAAGGTCACGCAGGAGCGCGCGCTGCCGAAGGTCTGCAACTCGGTTGCGGTCAGGGCCAAGACGCATTTCGAGAAGGCCGACGAGATCATGCGGCGAAATCGCCGGCGCGCCGTGCGGGCGCCGCGGATCATGTCAAAATACTATCGTGCCGTGTTCGACCTCTTGCTCGAGCGAGGCTTCGCGCTGCCGCGCGAGCCCGTCCGCGTGAGCAAGCTCACGAAGATCGGCATCATCCTTCGTTACGCAATCATCTGATGCACAAGACAGCTCACATCATCGGCGCCGGCGTGTCCGGCCTTTCCGCCGGCGTGCGGCTCGCCAATGCGGGCTACATCGTCCATGTCCACGAGGCGACGCAGCAGCTCGGCGGCCGCTGCCGGTCCTATTACGACGCCGCGACCGACCTGGTGATCGACAACGGCAACCATTTGCTGCTGTCGGCCAATCATCACGTGCTGTCCTATGCCCGCGCGATCGGCTCGGAAGCGGGGCTGGTCGGGCCGGAGAAGGCGCAGTTCGCCTTCGTCGACATCCGGAGCGGCCAGCGCTGGCTGCTCGATCTCGGCAACGGCCGCCTGCCGCTGTGGGTGTTCGACGAGGGCCGCCGCGTGCCGGATACCAAGCTCGGCGACTACCTCGCGCTGTCGCCGCTGATCTGGGCCGGTACGTCCAGGACGATCGGCAGCACGATTCCCTGCAAGGGTACGCTGTATGACCGTCTGGTGCAGCCGCTGCTGCTTGCGGCGCTGAACTGCGATCCGCCGGAAGGGTCGGCGGGGCTGGCCGGCGCCATCGTCCGCGAGACCTTGCTCGCCGGCGGCCAGGCCTGCCGGCCGCTGATCGCGCGCGACGGCCTGTCGGGCGTGCTGATCGATCCGGCCGTGAAATTCCTGGAAGGCAAGGGCGGCAGCGTGCGGATCGGCCGCGAGCTGCGCGGCCTCGACGATGCGGGTGGTCGCGTCACCGGGCTCAGGTTCGGCGGCGATGAAACCGTCGCGCTCGGTCCGTCCGATGTCGTGGTGCTCGCCGTGCCGCCGCGGCCGGCGATGGCCCTGCTGCCGGGGCTCACGGGGCCGACGAAATATCGTGCCATCGTCAATGCCCATTTCCGCATCACGCCGCCGCGCGATGCACCAGCTCTGCTCGGGGTTGTCGGCGGCCTGGTCGAGTGGCTGTTCGCCTTCCCGCAGCGGCTCTCGGTCACCATCAGCAATGGCGATCGCCTCGTCGACATGCCGCGCGAGGAGCTCGCCGCCGCGATCTGGACCGACGTCTGCAAGGCCGCCGGCATCACGGCCGAGCTGCCGCCGTGGCAGATCGTGCGCGAGCGTCGCGCCACCTTCGAGGCGACGCCCGAGCAGAACGCGCTCCGACCGGGAGCGAAGACGGCGTTCGGCAATCTCGCTCTGGCGGGGGACTGGACCGATACCGGCCTGCCGGCAACCATCGAAGGCTCGGTGCGCTCCGGCGACCGCGCTGCGAATCTCCTGCTCGGGCACGGCTGACCGGCGCAGGGGCGGCCGAATCTGGCCGCGCCGTCATGCCGCCTGCCGTGAGTCTCACATTTTCGTGGCGTGGTTCTTGCTTAAAGTTCCACGCCCGGTGGCACCGGCGCAATCTGTTCCAGGGCGGAACAGGGATCGGCGGGGCCAAATGGCAACACCGGGCAAAAAACGCATCAGGTGCCGGTGCAGTGCGGCGCAAACGGGGTTTCCTCGCGGATTTTTTCTGCGTAATCCTCGGTTTGTTAAGGCCTTTCCGCTCTGGCGCCGCCGTGGCTGAGGCTTTGGAACAAGAGACGGAGACGTCGGATCACGCGACGTCCGAGAAGGTGTCAGGGGTCGGATTGTGAAGTTGGGGATGGGGGACGACACGTCCGCGGATCGCCCGATTGATTCGCGGCCGGTCTTGGTCGTGACGGGCTTGGTGCAGGAGGCCCGGATTGCTGCCGGGCCCGGCATGATGGTGATCTGCAGCTCGAGCGACCCCAGGCAGTTGCGCTCGCTGCTCACCGTGTTCGATCCGACTTCGATCCGTGGCGTCGTCAGCTTCGGCGTGGCCGGCGGTCTCGATCCGAGCCTCAAGGCCGGCGACATCGTCGTCGCCACCGAGGTGACCGCCGGCGATGCCCGCTGGCTGTCGGGCCTGTCGCTGCGCGAGGAGCACATCGCCCGCGCCGCCCTGAAGAAGCGCCGCGTCGTGCGCGGCGTGCTCGCCGGGGCCGAAGAGGTGGTGGTGGCCCAGGCCCGCAAGGCGGCGCTGCGCATGAAGACCGGCGCGGCCGCGGTCGACATGGAGAGCCACATCGCCGCCGCCTATGCCGCCGAGTACGGGCTGCCGTTCGCGGCGCTGCGGGTGATCTCCGATCCCGCCCATCGCACCCTCCCGTCGCTTGCCAAGGACGCCATCAAGCCCAACGGCGACATCGACCTGCCGATGATCCTGCGCGGCGTCGCCCGCAATCCGGCCGTGCTGCGCGGCCTGGTGTCGACGGGCATCGAGTTCAATCGCGCCCTGCGCTCGCTGCGCGGCGCCCGCGACCTGCTGCTGAGCGGCATGCTGGCGGCTGAGCATTTCCTCGAGACCGAGACGCTGGCCGCTGCCGAGGCGTGAGCCGTTTGCTCGTCGCGGAGCGTAACGTCCATTCCGATCCGCAGATCAGTTCAATGAAAAAGGCCGCCGATCACTCGGCGGCCTTTTGATTGATCAGAGCGTGAAGATCAGGCGGCCGTCGAGGCCTTCTGCTGCGCCTCGATCGCCTCGTCGTGACGGATCTCGGAGAGGCGCTTCTGCACCTCCGACGAGAACACGTATTGCGCCGGGCGCTGCTTGGAGAGGTCGATCTCCGGCGCCATCGGGCCTTCGGTCTTGATGCCGCGCAGCGACACGAACATCGCCTTGATCGGGTTGGTCAGCGCCGCATTGGCGGCGGTCGCCTCGTAGCCGCAATGCGCCATGCAGTCGGCACACTTCTCGTACTTGCCGGTGCCGTAGGAGTCCCAGTCGGTGGTCTCCATCAGCTCCTTGAAGGTCTTGGTGTAGCCTTCGCCGAGCAGATAGCAGGGCTTCTGCCAGCCGAAGATGTTGCGCGCAGGCATGCCCCAGGGGGTGCACTCGAACTCCTGGTTGCCGGCCAGGAAGTCGAGGAACAGACCGGAATGCATGAAATTCCACTTCTTGCCCTTGCCGAGCTTGAAGACGTCGCGGAACAGCTGCTTGGTCTTGGTGCGGTTGAGGAAGTGCTCCTGGTCCGGGGCGCGCTCATAGGCGTAGCCGGGCGACATGGTGACGCCGACGCCGAGCTCGGTGGTGAAGTCCAGGAACTTGGCGATCTCCTCGGCGGGGTGGCCGTCGAACACCGTGGCGTTGACGTTCACCGTGAACCCGCGCGCCTTGGCGGCCTTGATCGCGGAGACGGCGCGGTCGAACACGCCCTTCTGCGACACCGCCTTGTCGTGATGCTCGCGCAGGCCGTCGAGGTGCACCGAGAAGAACAAATACGGCGACGGCTCGAACAGGTCGAGCTTCTTCTCCAGCAGCAGCGCATTGGTGCAGAGCGAGACGAATTTCTTGCGGGCGACCAGGCCGCGCACGATCTCGCCGATCTCCTTGTGGATCAGCGGCTCGCCGCCGGGGATGGCGACCATCGGCGCGCCGCACTCGTCGGCCGCGTCCCAGCACTCCTGCGCGCTCATGCGGCGGTTGAGGATCGCGTCGGGATAGTCGATCTTGCCGCAGCCGGCGCACGCCAGGTTGCAGCGGAACAGCGGCTCCAGCATCAGCACGAGCGGATAGCGTTTCCGGCCGAGAAGCTTCTGCTTCATCAGATAGGCCCCGATACGCAGTTCCTTATGGAAGGGGATTGCCATTACGTCTCTTCTTTCTGGACCAAACGAGGACCGATCAGCCCGCGACCAATTCGGCCGGCAGGCGGAATTCGATGTTTTCTTCCCGCCCCGGGACCACCGCGACCTCGACCGGTCCGATGCGCCGCAGGGCTTCGATGACGTCGTCGACGAGAACTTCGGGAGCCGAGGCGCCGGCGGTGATGCCGACGGCCTTGGCATCCTTCAGCCAAACCGGATCGAGCTCGCTGCCATCAGCGATCAGATAGCTTGCGACCCCGGCCTCGGTGCCGATCTCGCGCAGTCTGTTCGAGTTGGAGCTGTTGGCGGCGCCCACCACCAGGATGACGTCCACCAGCTTGCTTAAGTCCCTTACCGCAGATTGCCGGTTCTGTGTCGCATAGCAGATATCCCGGATATCGGGACCTTGAAGGTCTGTAAAGCGGGCTTGGAGGGCTAAAATGATGTCTCTTGTGTCGTCCACGCTGAGCGTGGTCTGGGTAATATAGGCCAGCGGGGTATCGACCGGCAGGGGCAGGGTGGCCACATCGGCCACGTTCTGCACCAGGTGGACCGGGCCGGGAACCTGGCCCATGGTTCCCTCGACTTCCGGGTGGCCGGCATGGCCGATAAGTACCAGGGTACGGCCTTTGGACATGTAGCGCTTGCCCTGGTTGTGGACCTTCGTCACCAGCGGGCAGGTAGCATTGAGCACCGGCAGCCCGCGGGCGGCCGCTTCCTCCTCCACCGTCCGGGCGACGCCGTGGGCGCTGAACACGGTGACGGCGCGCGGGGGGACCTCGGAGAGGTCCTCGACGAAGATGGCGCCCTTGGCCTTCAGGCTCTCGACCACGTGCTTGTTGTGGACGATCTCATGACGCACATAGACCGGCGGGCCATACTTCTCCAGCGCGCGCTCCACGATCTCGATCGCACGCACGACTCCAGCACAAAAACCGCGCGGCTGCGCGAGATACACCTGCATTGGACGTCCAGCCACATTGCCTCACTTTCGACCTGGCACCTCCGTGCGTGCGACAGGGTTGCAATAATCGCACCAGCGAATGCCCAATGGCCCGCCACACGGATGGAAACGCAGGGCTTTGTGTCAAAAATCGAGCGAAGAAGAAAGCCGGTCTGCAAGCGGCTCGCATGTGACACGTCGCACACAGCCCGCGATAGGCTACCGGTAATCTGGTAATTATAAATTAGATCAATCAATTGAGTTGGTTATGCTCTCACTCGTTCGTCACTTTACCGCCGAGAACAGCCGCTATATCAGCCGCCCCGACGGTTCCGTGCATCGTTCGACCTGATCCGCCGTCGACGGACCATCCTCGTCTTCAAGGTTGGGCCAGGCCGGGTCGGGGCGCCGCTCAGGATGTGTGCGTCCGGGGCTCGCCCTGATCGGGGAACTCCGCCATGAAGCGGACGTTTCCGCCCAGCTCTCTAAACATTAGAAAGTCACGAAGTGCTGACCACGTTTGTCGTCTCGATCGTCAAGGCCTGCACCCGGTTTGCCTGGCCGACATTGATTGCGGCCCTGCTGCTCTCCGTAGGCGCGGGCTTCTATACGGCGCGTCATTTCTCCATCAATACCGACATCAACAAGCTGATTTCGCCCGAGCTCGACTGGCGCAAGCGCGACCAGCAGTACGAGCAGGCCTTCGATCGCGATCGGATGATCCTGGCGGTGGTCGAAGCGGCGACGCCCGAGATGACAGGTGTGGCGGCCGATGCGCTCGCCAAGAAGCTCAAGGGCGACACCGCGAACTTCTCATCGGTCGAGCTGCTCGGCGGCGGCGAGTTCTTCGCCAGGAACGGCCTGCTGTTCCTGCCGACCGAGGAGGTCAAGCAGCTCACGGACCAGTTCGCGGCGGCGGCACCGCTCGTCGAGATCATGGCCGGGGACCCCTCGATCCGCGGCCTGACCGGTGCGCTGGAGACCGGCCTTGCCGGCGTCAAGCGCGGCCAGGTCAAGCTGGACAATGCCGCACGGCCGTTCGACTACATCTCCCAGACGGTGGAGACCGTGCTCGACAAGGGCGATGCGACCTTTTCCTGGCGCCAGCTGATCTCCGACAAGCCGCTCGAAGACAGCGACAAGCGCGCCTTCATCCAGTTCAAGCCGATCCTCGACTACCAGGCCCTGGAGCCCGGCAAGGCCGCCACCGATGCGATCCGGCAGGCCGCGGCCGAGCTCGATTTCCCCAACCGCTTTCACGCGCGCGTGCGGCTGACCGGTCCGGTGCCGATCGCCAACGAGGAATACGCCACCGTGCAGGAGGGCGCCGTCGTCAACGGCATCGGCACCGTGGTCGTCGTGCTGATCATCCTGTGGCTGGCGCTGCATTCGGCCAAGATCATCTCGGCCGTGTTCATCAACCTGTTCATCGGCCTCGCCCTCACCACGGCCGTCGGCCTGATGATGGTCGGCTCGCTCAATCTGCTGTCGGTCGCGTTCGCTGTGCTGTTCATCGGCCTCGGCGTCGATTTCGGCATCCAGTTCAGCGTGCGCTACCGCTCCGAGCGGTTCAAGAACGACAATCTGCCTGAGGCGCTGGCGGAAGCCGCGCGCCGCTCCGCGGTGCCGCTGTCGCTCGCGGCGATGGCGACGGCTGCCGGCTTCCTGTGCTTCCTGCCGACCGACTACAAGGGCATCTCCGAGCTCGGCGCCATCGCCGGCGCCGGCATGATCATCGCGTTCCTGTCGTCGATCACGGTGCTGCCGGCGCTGCTGAGGATTCTCAATCCGCCCGGCGAGAAGGAACCGGTCGGCTATGCCTTCCTGGCGCCGGTCGATCATTTCCTCGAGAAACACCGCGTGCCGATCATCGTCGGCACGCTCGGCCTGGTCGTCGCCGGCCTGCCGCTACTCTACTACATGAAGTTCGACTTCAACCCGATGAACCTGCGCAATCCGCGCGCCGAGTCGATCGCGACCTATCTCGACCTGCGAAAGGATCCGAACACGGGCGCCAACGCGATCGACGTGCTGACGCGCTCCGAGACCGAGGCCAAGGCGATCGAGGCCAAGCTCGAGAAGCTCCCCGAAGTGGCGCGCGTGATGTCGCTCGACAGCTTCGTCCCCGAGGACCAGCCGGCCAAGCTGAAGCTGATCGCGCAGGGCGCGAAGGTGTTGGGGCCTGCGCTCAATCCGGATCAGGTCGATGCGGCGCCGAGCGACAAGGAGAATGTCGACGCCCTGAACTCGACCGTCGACAATCTCCGGCGCACCGCGGGCGAGAGCAATGGGCCGGGCGCGGTCGCGTCGCGGCGGCTCGCAGATGCGCTTGCCAGGCTCGCGGGCGCGAGCGAGGCGGTTCGCAACAAGGCACAGGCGGTGTTCGTCGAGCCGTGGAAGATCACGCTGACGCAGCTCAGCGCCACCCTCCAGGCGCAGCCGGTCAGCCTCGCGAACCTGCCGCCGGAACTGGTGTCGCAGTGGAAGAGCAAGGACGGACTGATTCGGGTCGAGGCGCAGCCCAAGGGCGATCCGAACGACAACGACAATCTCAGGCGATTCGCCAACGCCGTTCTGACGGCCGAGCCCAACGCGATCGGCGGGCCGGTCTCGATCCTGAAGTCCGGTGACACGATCGTGAAGGCATTCATCCACGCCGGCATCTACTCGCTGGTCGTGATCAGCCTGCTGCTGTGGGTGACCTTGAAGCGCTTCACCGACGTGCTGATGACGATCGTGCCGCTGCTGGTCGCAGGCGCCGTGACGTTGGAGATCTGCGTGCTGATCAAGCTGCCGCTGAACTTCGCCAACATCGTCGCTCTGCCGCTCCTGCTTGGCATTGGCGTCGCGTTCAAGATCTACTACGTGGTGGCGTGGCGCGGCGGTCGCACCAATTTGCTCCAAACCAGCCTGACCCGGGCGATCTTCTTCAGCGCACTGACGACGGCGACCGCATTCGGCAGCTTGTGGCTGTCGAGCCATCCCGGCACGTCCAGCATGGGCAAGCTGCTGGCGCTGTCGCTGGTCACCACGCTCGCCGCCGTGCTGCTGTTCCAGCCGGCCCTGATGGGCAAGCCTCGCGAGATCAAGGAGCAAGAGGGCTCTTGATCACCGAATAGAAAAAGCGGCCGATCTCTCGGCCGCTTTTTTTTGTTCGGGTGACGGACGCCAATTAGCGGGCGCGCGCAATATCGGGCAGCAGGCAGATATCGCCGACCTGGTCCGCGGGCTTGTGTCCCGGCTTGGCCGATGCGGTTGCGCCACTGCCGACGCCGGTCGTGGTCTTGGCCGCCGGGGCAGGGGCCGGCGCGATTGGTTTCTGTGTACCTTTGGCCATGCTGTTTACGGGGCTCGACGGGATCGGCGGAGCAACCCGCGTCCAGGTCTCGCCGCCGCACAGGAAGCCGAGCACGCAGCCCTTGATCTCCAGGTGATCGGGGTCGACCGGCGTGATGGTGGAGCTGTAGAGCTGCCCATCCTTGGCGTTGTAGACTTGGCCTTCCCACGCGTCTGCGCCGGGCTTCTTCTTCATGTCGATCAGGATCGGCATGCCGAGCGTCGGCCGGCTCTGGCGGGCCGGATCGGGGTTGTTGCTGTCGCGTCCGCCCGGGGTCTTCTCCCAGGCCACGACGCCCCACATGCTGCCATTACATTGTGCGACTCGGATGTTAGCGACGCCGTCGGCGACCCGCCAGTCGCCGGTGGGGTCGGCCGCGAGCGCGGAAGAAATTCCTGCTGCGAACACGACTGCGGAGTATGCTAGTGTCGTCGACATGAGATATCTAAGGCGATGCAACATTGGCAGAAACCCGTGCTTGCTTTGATGGTGCGAATGAGGGCAAAACGCCGCATTGCGCGTTTTCAGTTGACGTCACGTCCATCAACCGAAGTATGTAGCCGATGCTAAAACCCAATCTAGACGTTTCCGAGATGTTTGTGGAGCGCCAAGCGCAGCGCAGCACGATGCACTCTCGGCATCTGAACGAGCAGCTTGTCCGCGTTCTAAAGACGATTGGATATGATGTTGGGTTCCAGAAGGGACAAGGGCAATATCTCTACGATCGTGATGGCGCCCGTTATCTTGACCTGCTCAGCGGTTTTGGCGTCTTTGCAATCGGCCGCAATCATCCGACGCTGCGTGCCGCGCTGAAAAGCGTCCTCGACACCGATCTGCCGAATCTCGTTCAGCTCGACGTCTCGACCTTGGCGGGCGTTCTTGCCGAGCGGCTGCTGGAATATGTCCCGTATCTGGACAAGGTGTTCTTCGCCAATTCCGGCGCCGAGACGGTGGAAGCCGCGATCAAATTCGCGCGTGGCGCGACCGGCCGGCCCGGCATCGTCTATTGCGGGCACTCCTATCACGGTCTCACCTACGGCGCGCTGTCGCTGACCGATGATTCGAACTTCCGCAACGGCTTCGAGCCGCTGCTGCCGGGCTGCACGGCGATCCCCTTCAACGATCTCGCCGCGCTCGAGCAGGCGCTGTCGTCGCGCGAGATCGCAGCGTTCATCGTCGAGCCGATCCAGGGCAAGGGCGTCAACATGCCCTCCGACGAGTTCCTGCCCGGCGCCGCGGCGCTCTGCAAGAAATACGGCACCATCTTCATCGCCGACGAGATCCAGACCGGCATGGGCCGCACCGGGCGGTTCCTTGCGGTGGAACATTGGAACGTCGAACCCGACATGGTGCTGCTGTCGAAGGCGCTGTCCGGGGGCCATGTTCCGGTCGGCGCGCTGCTGACGCGCAAGCAGATCTTCGACAAGATCTTCAACCGCATGGACCGCGCCGTGGTGCACGGCTCGACCTTCGCCAAGAACGACCTCGCGATGGCCGCCGGCATTGCCACGCTCGAGGTGATGAAGGCCGAGAAGCTGGTGGAGGCCGCAGCCAAGCGCGGCGCCGAGCTGCGGCTGGCGCTGACGCGGATGGTGCCGGGCTACGAGCTGCTCAAGGAAGTGCGCGGCAAGGGACTGATGATCGGCGTCGAGTTCGGTCCGCCGAAATCGCTGCGCCTCAAGGCGTCGTGGACCATGCTGGAGAGCGCCAACAAGGGCCTGTTCTGCCAGCTTATCACGGTGCCGCTATTCAAGGATCACAAGATCCTGACCCAGGTCGCCGGCCACGGCTTGCATACGATCAAGCTGCTGCCGCCGCTGACCATCACCGAAGAGGACTGCGCCTGGATCGAGCGCGCCTTCGACGACGTCATCGCGCAGAGCCACAAGGTCCCCGGCGCGATCTGGTCGCTCGGCAAGACCCTGGTCGACAACGCGATCCGCAAGTCGGCGTGATGTTCGCATCGGGTGGGCAAAGGCGCGTGGCGCCGTGCCCACCGTTTCAGTTCGTCTCCGGACAGACCGTGGGCACGCTTCGCTCGCAATGACTGAAGCGCAAGAGCGCGTCACCCCTCCTTGTTCGCACCCATCGCGCGCTCGAACCGCTCGCCGAACTCGTTGAGTTCGTCGGCACCGATATCGCTGACCGCCCAATAGCTCAGACCGCGGTCGCGCCAAGAGCGGATGTTGAAGCCCTGGATCGTGTCCATCCGTGCGGCGCGGCGCTCGGTGGACGAGGTCTGCGCCACGAACAGATTGATCACGTGCTGGCGGCGGCGATAGACCACCGCGCCGATCGCGCGTGCGTCGACGTAATCGAGCCGCCCGCCGATGAGGGTGAAGCCCTGCGCGGTCAGATCGATCACCGGCGGCGCGACGTCGAGCTTGCCGTTGAACCAGGGCTTGACGGTGTGCTGGTCGGTCGAGATGACGTCGGTGAGGTGGCCGGCCTGTAGCGAGCGCAGATGCGCCGAGACGATCTCGGCCTCGATCCGCTGCTGGTCGTCATTGCGCAGCACGATGGCGACGAGGCCGGTGGCGGCCAGCGCCGACACCGCCGAGCCCAGGGCGAAGCCTCGCAGCAGCGTGCGGCGGCTCGGCGGCACGGCAGCGAGCGGGATGATGGAGGCCGCATCGGCCGGCGGCAGGGCGGCTTCGATGCGCTGGCGCAAGGCAGGGGACGCCCTGTAGCCGAGGTCGGTGCCGGCGAGCATCTGCTTCATCTGCCTGACCGCGGCAAGCTCCGCGGCGCAGCGCGGGCAGGTCGCAACATGGGCTTCGACCTCACGAGCGTGGCCGGCATCGAGCTCGCCATCGGCCAGCGCGTGGATCAGGATCTCGGCTTCATCGCAGGTCATGGCTTAAGGCTCCTCCTGCGCGAGCCAGGCGGCGCGCAGCATCGCGCGGGCGCGGGCAAGACGCGACATCACGGTGCCGACCGGCACGCCGGCGGCCTCCGCGATCTCGCGATAGGACAGATTGTTGACCTCGCGCATGACGAACGTCTCGCGAAACGGCTCGGCCAGCGTGTCGATCAGCCGGCGGATCGCCGAGGCATCACGTTCCCGCAACACGGCGCCTTCCGGCGTCTCGGCGCTCTCCTGCCACAGCGGGGGCTGCTCGGCCGCTTCCGGCGCGTCATCGAGCGCCTTGACCGGCGCGCCGGCCCGGCGCGCGAATTCGGCGTGGCAGACATTGCGCAGGATCGCGAACAGCCACGGTTTCATCGCCGGGCCGCGATAGGTGTCGAAATGCTTCAGCGCGCGCAGGTAGCATTCCTGCACCGCGTCCTCGGCGTCGGCGGCGTTGCGCAGCAGATAGCGCGCCAGCGTGTAGGCATCGTCGAGATAGGGCAGCGCCGCCTCGCGGAAGCGTCGCGCCTTCTCGGGATCGTCACTGGCTGTCGTCACCGGCGAGGTCTCCGGCCCGGTTCGCGGTCGCACGGCGCGGCCGGCGGTACGCCGCCGACCGGCCCATCCGACGATGCTCATGCCCTGGTTCGCGATGCTACTCAACCTTGATCAGCCCCGTCATGTGCGGATGCAGCGAACAGAAATATTTGTAGTCGCCGGCGGCTGCGAACGTGAAGGAGAAGCTGTCGTCGGTGTCGAGCGTTTTCGATCGGTATTTCCCGGCCGACACCACCGTGTGCGGAATGTCGTCGTGGTTGGTCCAGGTGACGGTGTCGCCGACCTTCACCGTCACTTCGGTCGGGGTGAAGGTGAAATTGTCGATCGTGACCTTGATGGTCTCGGCGCGCAGCGGCGTGGCGCAAACAAGCAGTACGGCGGCCAAGCCGGCACCGCGAAGAACAGGCTGGATCATCGCGTTTTCGTCCCTCAGCCCGCAAGCGGCGTGTCGATGATCGCGAGCCGCTCGGCCCCGACCTTGAAGTCGATGCTGGCAATGCCGAGCAGGCTGCGCAGCCTGGCGTCCTCGACCTTCATCGGGCCGGGCGAGGGCGCCGTGCCCGGCGCCGGCTGCGGAAAGGCGGTCGAGCGCGCGGTATGGAAGGTGACGTTGCCTTCGACCTTCTGCATCACCTGATGGATATGGCCGTTCAGCACCGTCACCGAGCCGAAGCCCTTCAGGCTGTCGAGCGCGCGCCCGCCATCCTCGGTCCCCCAGCCCCATTGCGGATACACCGTCCACAGCGGGATGTGCGCGAACACCACGATCGGCGTCGATTTCGAGCGGCCCTTGAGATCCTGCTCGAGCCAGGCAAGCTGCTCGGCGCCGAGATTGCCGAGCCCGCCGGCCTTGAGATCGACCACGTTGACGAGCCCGACGAAGTGCACGCCATTGGCATCGAACGAATACCAGCCGGAACCGCGCGTGCCCTTGCCGTAGCGCTCCTTGTAGAGCTTGACGTCCTCGTCGAGGAAGTCGTGCTCGCCCGGCACGTAGTGCACGTCGAGCCTGGACTGCGAGATGATGCGGTCGGCATCGTCGAACTCGGCTGCCTTCGACAGATGCGAGATGTCGCCGGTATGGATCATGAAGGCGGGCTTCACCGGCATCGCCTTGATGCGGTTGACGGCCTCCTCGAGCGTGCCGGTCGCGTTGGGATTGGCTGGCTTGTCGAAGCCGACATGGCTGTCGCTGATCTGCAGGAAGGTCAGGCCGGGCGCGGGCTGCTCGGCCGCCCGCGCCGCGTCGACCAGGCCGAGCGAACGTGGCACGCCGCCCGACAGCGTCCAGAGCACGCCCGTGCCCGCCCATGTCATGCACTCCAGCACCTTGCGGCGGCTGACGCCGTTCTCGTCATGATCACCAAGGCTCATCGTCATCTCCCGTTGCCCGTCATCGGGCTTGCGGGTGAGAAGAGCGGTCGCTGCCCGGTTTTATTCCCGGCTTCTCGTCATCGAAACGCGATGACGTGTTCGTGATCATGCCGGCAATGGCCGGCGGCTCACCTGGTCACGCAGGATGTCGGCGCAGGGCCGCGCGAATGATATGAGCGGCGCGCGCCGCCGTGGGGCGGCTGATGGACTGGATGCGACGTCGATGCATGAGCGCGTGACCCCGACCCTGCAACGAACCGAGACGTCGCGCGATCGGATCGTGCCGCTCGACCGCGCCAGGACCTTCATCACGCTCTCGGTCGTGCTCTATCACTCCGCCATCAACTACACCGATTTCGGCCAGGGCGGCGACCGCATGCACTGGCTCGGCTTCGATCTCGTCGCGCTGTTCAACGACAGCTACTTCATGTCGTGCATGTTCTTCATCTCCGGCCTGTTCGTGCCGGCAAGCCTGGCGGGCAGGGGCGCGTCGGACTATGTCGGGCGCCGTGCGCTGCGGCTCGGCGTGCCCTATATCGTGTCGATCTTCGTGATCATGCCGATCGCCTACTACCGCTACTACGTGGCGGAGGATCAGTTCAGCGCGGTGTGGTGGCGGATGATCAGCGAGGGGCCGTGGCCGTCCGGCTCGGCCTGGTTTCTCGGCGTGCTGCTGGGGTTTGATATGCTGGCTGCGTTCGTCTGGGTCCTGGCACCGCAGGCGGTCGGCGCACTCGGGCGTTGGGCCGGAATGGTGCTGCACTATCCGCTCACTGGCTTCCTGATCTTCCTCGTGATCGCCAACCTGGTCTATCTGCCGCCGCATCTCGGCTTCGGTGACGGATTCTGGTTCATGCCCGGACATTTTCCGCTGCCGCTGCAGGCGAGCCGGGTGCTGCTCTATCCGGCCTTCTTCGTCGGCGGCGTCGCGATCGGCGCAGCCGGGCTGCGGACGGGGCCGTTCGCAGCCGACGGCGCGCTGGTGCGGCGCTGGTCGATCTGGTTCGGTCTTTCCTACGGCTGCTATGGCGCGATCCTGTTGCTGGCCTACGCGCATCACAATTGGATCGCCGATTTCGATTCCCCGCCACTGTGGTGGCGCGCGGCCTATGGCATGGCGGTGGCGAGCTTCTGCGCCGCGATGGCGTTCGGCGTGCCGACCTTCTTCCTGCGCTGGGCGAAGGCGCCGCTGGCGCTGATGGATCGCCTGCAGCCGTCGGCCTACGGTATCTACCTGCTGCACTTCCTGCCGCTGCTGTGGCTGCAATATCTGGTCTACGAGCCGGCGTGGCCGGCGGGAGTGAAGTTCGCGATCGTGCTGATCGGCACGCTGTCGGTGAGCTGGCTGGCGACTGTGCTGTTGCGCCGGATACCACTGGTGGCGCGCGTCATCTAGTCAACGTGCGATGATGCGTAGGGTGGGCAAAGGCGCGCCCGTGACCCCTGCGGTGAGTCGGGGCTCTCGCCCGCGCCGTGCCCACCACGTCCTTGCGAAGGCGTCGATGGACGGTGGGCACGCGCCACTATGAGGAGATAGGCGCTATTGCGAGGAGCCAAAGGCGACAAAGCAATCCAGAGTTCGGGCTGGGCCCTGGATTGCTTCGCTTTGCTCGCAATGACGGTTGTGGTGGACACCGAGCGTCCCCACGAACTCCGTCATCGCGAGCGCAGCGACGCGATCCAGGGGACGCGCGCTGGCTTCAGCCGTCGCCCGTCGGTCACGGCGGACGACGCCAGCGCTACCGCCCATCCTCCAGGATCATCATCGCCGCCTTCTCCGCGATCATCGCGGTCGGCGTGTTGGTGTTGCCAGAGGTGATCGTCGGCATGATCGAGGCATCGGCGACGCGCAGCCGTTCGATGCCGCGAAAGCGCAGCCGCTCGTCGACGACGGCCATCGGATCATCGGCGGAGCCCATCTTCGCCGTGCCGACCGGATGGAAGATCGTCGTGCCGATGTCACCGGCGGCCTTGGCCAGCGCCGCGTCGTCGTCGCCGACGGATGGGCCGGGCAGATATTCCTCCGGCCTGTAGGCGGCGAGCGCGTTCTGCTTCATCAGCCGGCGGGTGACGCGGATGGCATCAGCCGCCACCTGGCGGTCGTCCTCGGTCGCCAGATAGTTCGGCGCGATCGACGGCGCTTCGTCGATCCCCGCTGAGCGGATGCGAACGGTGCCGCGCGAGGTCGGACGCAGGTTGCAGGCGCTGACCGTGATCGCGGGAAAGCGATGCAGGGGATCGCCGAACTTGTCGAGCGACAGCGGCTGCACGTGGAATTGGATGTTGGCGCGGTCGCGCGTCGCATCCGAGCGCGTGAAGATGCCGAGCTGCGACGGCGCCATGGTCAGCGGCCCGCGGCGCCGGAACGCGTAGTCGAGCCCCATCAGGCCGCGCCGCACCAGCGAGTAGTAGGTCTCGTTCAGCGTCTTCACGCCCGTGACCTTGTAGATCGCGCGCTGCTGCAGATGGTCCTGCAGGTTGCGTCCCACGCCCGGTCTGTCGAGGACGACATCGATGCCAAGCTCGCCGAGCCAGTCGGCCGGGCCGATGCCCGAGCGCTGCAGCACCTGCACCGAGCCGATCGAGCCGGCGCTGAGGATGACCTCGCCCCTGCTGCGCGCCTCGATGGTCTCGCCGTTCTGCCGGTAGCGTACGCCGACGGCGCGGCCGTTCTCGACGATCAGGCGATCCACCAGCACCTGCGTTTCCAGCCGCAGGTTCGGCCGGTTCAGCGCCGGCTTGAGGAAGCCCCGCGCGGAGGACCAGCGCCGGCCGCGCTTCTGGTTGACGTGGAAATAGCTGATGCCTTCATTGTCGCCGGTATTGAAGTCGGGGATGCGGCGGAGGCCCATCTGCTCGGCGGCATCGCCGACCGCGTCGAGCACCGCCCAGGACAGCCGGGGCGCCTCGATCCGCCAGCCGCCGCCGATGCCATGGTGTTCGCTTTCGCCGAGAAAATGATCCTCCAGCCGTTTGAACTCCGGCAGCACGTCGGAATAGCTCCAGCCGGCGAGACCGAGCTGGCGCCAATGGTCGTAGTCGGCGGCCTGGCCGCGCATCGAGATCATGGCGTTGATCGCCGAGCAGCCGCCGATCACCTTGCCGCGGGGGTAGGCCAGCGAGCGGCCGTTCAGGCCCGGCTCGGCCTCGGTGCGAAACATCCAGTCCGCGCGCGGATTGCCGATCGCAAAGAGGTAGCCGACCGGAATATGGAACCAGATCCAGTTGTCGTTGCCGCCGGCCTCGAGAATCAGCACACGGCGCTTCGGATCGGCCGACAGCCGGTTGGCGAGGATGCAGCCGGCGGTGCCGGCGCCCACCACGATATAGTCGTAATCCCCCTCGAGCTGTCTCGGCATCGGCATTCCCTTCCCATCGTTGCCAGCTTTTAGTCAGCCCGGACGGGGCCGGACAAGCGCCACGTTCATGGCTGGTTGACCGAGCCATGAGACGGGCGCAGCCCTTATCTTGGGCGGTGCGGCTTTTGCATGCTAAACAGGCGCAAAGTCCCACCGGAGTTACGAGA
Source organism: Bradyrhizobium sp. HKCCYLRH1030 (assembly GCF_051168395.1). NCBI lineage: Bacteria > Pseudomonadati > Pseudomonadota > Alphaproteobacteria > Hyphomicrobiales > Nitrobacteraceae > Bradyrhizobium > Bradyrhizobium sp. HKCCYLRH1030. Next base: position 153,571 of record NZ_JBNPUY010000006.1, read on the forward strand.
TTCCTCATGCCCATCGTCAACCGCGTCGCCGATCTGCAGCCCGATATCCAGGCCTGGAGGCGGGATATCCATTCGCATCCGGAGCTGCTCTACGACGTGCACCGGACGGCGGCCTTCGTCACCGAGCGGCTGCGCGAGTTCGGCTGCGATGAGGTCGTGACGGGCCTCGGCAAGACCGGCGTGGTCGGCGTCATCAAGGGCCGCAAGCCCGGCCACGGCGAGGTGAAGGTGCTCGGACTGCGCGCCGACATGGACGCGCTGCCGATCGAGGAGGCGACCGGGCTGCCCTATGCCTCGAAGACCCCGGGCATGATGCATGCCTGCGGCCACGACGGTCACACCGCGATGCTGCTCGGCGCCGCGCGCTATCTCGCCGAGACCCGCAACTTCGCCGGCGAGGTCGCGGTGATCTTCCAGCCCGCCGAGGAGGGCGGTGGCGGTGCGGACGCGATGATCAAGGACGGGCTGATCGACCGTTTCAAGATCGACCAGGTTTACGGAATGCACAACGGGCCCGGCCTGCCGGTCGGCGCGTTTGCCATTCGCCAGGGCCCGCTGATGGCATCGACCGATGCGGTCGACATCGCGATCGAGGGCCATGGCGGTCATGCCGCCAAGCCGCACAATTGCATCGACTCCCTGCTGGTCGGCGCCCAGCTTGTCACCGCGCTGCAGCAGATCGTGTCGCGCAGCGTCGACCCGCTGGAGGCCGCGGTGTTGTCGATCTGCGAGTTCCACGCCGGCAATGCCCGTAATGTGATTCCGCAGAGCGCGGTGCTGCGCGGCACCGTGCGGACGCTGACGCCGAAGGTACGTGAGCTGATGGAGAAGCGCGTGCGCGAGGTCGTGACCGGCGTCGCCCAGATGACCGGCGCCAAGATCGACCTGAACTATGCACGCGGCTATCCTGTCGTCATCAATCACGCCGAGCAGACCGAGATCGCGATCCGCGCCGCCAGGGAGGTCGCGGGCGACGCCAATGTGCACGAGATGCCGCCGATGATGGGCGGCGAGGACTTCGCCTACATGCTCGAGGCGCGCCCCGGCGCCTTCATCTTCGTAGGCAATGGCGACAGCGCCGGCCTGCATCACCCCGCCTACAACTTCAATGACGAGGCGATCGTCTACGGCACCTCGTTCTTCATCAAGGTGGTGGAGAATACGCTGGCGGCGTGAGGCTCGCGGCCGCGTGCAGCGGCACCGCCGCGATCAGGCACGAAAGTGGACTGGCAGGGCCCGTGCGATGAGCGCGGGCCTTTTGCTTTCCATATGCACGTCGAGCTTCATGAGCTACGCGAGAATGTGCGCTGCCGCGGAATGAGGTGCGACAATATGCCTGGCGGGTGACATCCGAGAGCGCAAGACGTCATCACGCGTGGTCACTGCCGGCCTGAGACGACCGCAGTGCGTCGCTCATTCGAGCAATCAACAGGTGTATCTGACAAACTACTCTATTGTTAAAGAACTAGCTTCATGTTAGTTTTTTTCTGGCTTCGACGACTGGCGAATTGGGACAGCCTGAGCGAAGTGCTTAGCACAGCTACATTGCTTCAGGTTCTGTGAGTTCAGGGCGCGAGATCACAGAGCTTGTACCGGGACGTTGCTATTTCCTTTCTGAACGATGGCGGTTCTCAACCGACTGGGAGTATAGGAATGGCTGATCGCGATCCGGCGGAAATGCGCAAGAAGGTCGATCTGGCGCTGAAATCCGTAGTCGACTCAGAGATCGCACGCGCGTCTCTGAAGATCGACATCATGGCAGAAGGCGTTCCATTCTCGCGTGGAGCGATCTTCAGCAAGACCAATCCATTCTCGCGCGGCATCGTCTTCAGCCGCCTTGCGGCGATGGAGCGTCCGGACGAGATGGAACGTGAAATCGCCAACGATCCCGCGGTGTTGGGGGCTCTTGCGGAGCGTCTCACGCAGGTACGGGCGGTGAAGGACCTCAAGGGTCAATTTAGCGTGCCGCAGGCGGGGGGCGCGCCGAAATCGGTCAGGTGAATGGATCGATCGTTCGGCTAAGACGGAGCGAAGCGGGCCTGCGATGTCGGATCTTTCCGACGTGACGTGTCGTGGGCCCGCCCGCGACTCGCTGGTGCGGATGACGGGCAATGGTCGCCGTCATCAGCGTGACCTTTCCTGATAGCTGCTCTTGATTCCGGCATCGGTTGCGGTCCTGTCTGACGGCGGGACAGCTTGCGGCCGGCTTCGTTGGCGTATTTCCGGAGGCATGCTCGATCATGAGTGACGCGTGGACCTGGCGACCGTCGAAATCTGCCTGGCATGAAAAATTCAACGACAGGATCCTGAGATGGCAGCCGGAGGATCGCCTCGGCCTCGACTGCGAGCCGCTCAAGGCGTCGCTCATCGAAGCCAACGCGCGTGAAGCGGACTGGCTTCGTCATCCCTGCATGAACTCCATCACCTATGAGGGGCATGACAAGAGCCCGCAGCGTGATCTGCAGGTGGCGATCTGGACGGCGGCGAATGCGCCGACCCCATCCACGTCGCTGACGACGCCGGAGCCGTTGACCTTGTGGTCGCCGGTCGGAGGCTACCGGATCGAGGCCGGCGCCTATGACCTGAACGAGCTGGTTGGGCTGCTCCCGATGAAGGAATGGCCGTACGACATATCGGTCGACGTGGGGTGCCACTCCCTCGGATTCCCGATTCCCGACACCTGGGCCGAGCACACCGATCTCTCGTTCGACGAGCAGGCCCGGATGACGCGCGAGGTGACGAACGCGCTCGAGATCCTCGTGACCGCCGCGAAGAAGTTTCCTGAGTGCGTGAATTGGGTGTCCGATGTGACGCGGGTCCTGATCCCCCTGCGCAGCAGCGAGCGATCCTATTTCCGCAGCGGGTCGCAAGCCGATGTGCCCGGGATGGTTTACGCCGACCTGTTCGGCGGCCTGATGCAGGTGATGGAGGCCATCGTCCACGAATCCGCGCATCTGCATCTGTTCATGGCGGAGGCGTCGGGACCCCTGGTGGATCCGCAGCACCAGGGACGCTACGCATCGCCGTTGCGGCCGGAGCCGCGGCCCTTGCGCGGGATCCTGCTGGCCTTTCACGCCATCGCCTACATCTGCGCCTTCTATCGTGAGGCCGAGAAGCAAGGGTTCGGCGGATCAGCCGAGTATCAGGCCGAGCTTGCCAATATGCTGACCAAGCTCAAGGAGGCGCAGGTCGTACTGGACGGTGCCCGGCCGTTCCTGACCGAGGACGGCCGCATCTTCGTCGATCGCACCGCCGAGATTGCGTACCAATGAACGACGGTCCCCATCTTCACTTCGTGTTCAAGGTCGCGTCGCGCTGCAATCTGAACTGCTCCTATTGCTACGTCTACAACAAGGGCGACAGCACGTGGAGAGAGCGGCCCGCGATCATGGATGATGAGGTCGTCGAGATCGCGATCGACCGCATCCGCCGCCATTGCCAGGCAACAGGTCAGAGCTATCTGACGATCACCTTTCATGGCGGCGAGCCGTGCCTGGTCAAGCAGGAGCGGTTCAGCTCATGGTGCCGGAAGATCAAGGAGGGGCTGGCGGGCGTCGCGCGGGTGCAGCTCTGCATGCAGACCAACGGCACGCTGCTCGACGACGGCTGGGCCGAGATCATCAAGAGGTTCGACATCGATCTCGGGATCAGCATCGACGGAACCCCCGAGGTGCATGATGCCCTGCGCGTCGATCATGCCGGGCGTGGCTCCTATCGCGATGTCGAGCAGGGCCTTGCCGTGCTGCGCCGCGCCGGGATTCCGCTGCGCTTCCTGTCGGTGATCCAGCTCGGGGCGAGCGGTGCCGCGGTGCATCGCCATCTGACGAGCCTGGGCCCGGCCTCCATCGACTATCTGCTGCCGGATTTCACCCACGACACCATCGCGGCGGTTCGCGACCGGTATGGACCGACACCCTGTGCCGATTTCCTGATCCCGATCTTCGAGGATTGGTGGCGGGACGGCACGCTGGATCTCCGGATCAAGATCTTCTGGAACATCGCTTGGCTGGTCCAGGGCGGGGAGAGCCGCATCGACATGCTCGGCAACCAGCCGCTGACCTTCCTGTTCGTCAACACCGATGGCGAGATCGAAGGGCTGGATGTGCTGCGGGTCTGCTACGACGGCGCCGCGCGCACCGGCCTGAATGTGCGGACGTCCGACTTCATGGACGTCCGGCACGCCGGCGAATTCCATCGTGCGGCGGTGTTCGAGGGCATGCCGCTGCCCGACGGCTGTCGCGCGTGCCGCGAGCGCGACACGTGTGCCGGCGGCTATCTTCCGCATCGCTATGCATCGCGGACGGGCTTCAACAATCCGACGGTGTGGTGCGCCGATCTCCTGAAACTGTTCGATCACGTCCGCGAGCGGCTGGGAACGTCGGTGGAGGAAACCAAGCTGCGCCGGGCTCATCTCCTCGACACCGCCCTGCGGCGGGCGGTGGGGCTGCAGCAGGAATCTCCGGCCATCGGCTGAGGTCGGACCTCGATCGCCGACTTATGCGCGCTGTCGCGCGGGCCTGCTGCAAGGCGGCGTGGTCGAGAGTGGAACGTGGAAGGAGTGCGCACGATGACGATCACCCTGATGCCTGACGTTCTGCGCTGGAATGACTACGAGGCGGTGTGTGACGGCGTGCTTGCGACCTATGGCGACCGGCTCGCGCAGAAGCTGGGCGAAGCCCTCGGCGAGATCGGCCGCGACGACCCTGCGGGCGGGGACGAACTGCGCAGCCTGATGGATCGCGTGGCGGACGACGGCTTCATGCGGGTTCTCGATGCCCCCGAGACCTCGTTCCGTCTGCTGTCGGCGCCGGGCCGGTACGCCGAGGACAAGGGACGATTTCTGCGCGATTCATTCGTGGCTGAGGCCTTGCGCCAGGGACTCGAGATCACCGCCGATCGGGAGCTGTGGACCGCGCTCGGCGATCGCGGCTATCGGCGTGACGGCGCCTGCATCTGGCCGCAGATCGAGGGCATGCCCGTGACCGATTACGGCAGCCCGCATGCGGTCAAGGTGGATCTGTCCGGCCAGGACCGGCCGGTCCCGCCGCAGCGCCCGCCGTTCTCCGAGGACGAAATCGACCGGCTGCACGATCTGCTGCACCGGTCCCTGGATGCGCTCGAACGGACCGAAGCGGGGCTTCCCCGCTTCGTCGCGCGCTTCAACATCGCGCTCATCCTGCAGAAGGATCCGGAGAGCCCGGGCAGCTTCTCGTCAGGATCGAACGGCTACTACATCGGCCGCACCTTCCTCGCCAACCCGCATCTTCCCGAGATCGACGAATCCCACATCGCCGATGCGCTCGTCCATGAGGGCATCCACGCGCTGCTCTACATGCAGGAGCAGGAACAGCCCTGGTTCCTCGATTCGACGGCGAAGGGCTCGCTGCCGCGCATCACCTCGCCCTGGAGCGGCAGCCGGCTGCCGTTTCCGTCCTTTCTACAGGCCTGTTTCGTCTGGTACGGCCTGCTGCACTTCTGGAGCCTGGCGATGCAGTCCGGCGCGTTCGAGCAGGGCGTCGCGATGAAGCGCATCCAGCTCTGCCTGCGCGGCTTCTGCAAGCAGCCGTTGCTCGACAGCATCGCGGAGTTTTCGTCGGTGGTCGACGCCGACGTGCAGAAGACGATCGAGGAGATGCAGAACGTCGTGGTCGGCGCCTTTGCCGATGTCCGCCGTGCGGGCTGATGCGACGACGTCAGCGGCGGTTGAGTGTGGAGGCTGCGGATGGCGAATGGAACGGCACTGCATCGGGATCGTCTGGCGCGTCCGGTCCCGAAGAGCTTTCGATGGGGAACTCAGCGGTCGGTGCCGCCGTCGCAGACGGTCGAGCGGGTGCGTCCGTTCCTGGGAGAAATGGGAATCACGCGCATTGCTGACGTCACGGGTCTCGACCGCGTCGGCATTCCCGTCACCATGGTCTGCCGGCCGAACTCGCGCTCGGTCTCGGTGTCGCAGGGCAAGGGGCTGACCCTGGATGCTGCGAAGGCGTCGGGCGTGATGGAATCGATCGAGCTGTTTCACGCCGAGACGATCACATTGCCGCTGAAGCTTGCGACCTATGCCGAGCTGATCAGCGACCATGAGGTGGTCGACGTGGCGGACTTGCCGCTGATCGCCGGCGGGCGTTTCCATCCCGATCTGCAGATGCTGTGGATCGAAGGGCGCGATCTCATGGCCGATGCCGACGTCTGGGTGCCGTTCGAGATGGTGAACCTGTCGACCTCGCGGCCGGAGATGCCGGCCGGCAGCTTCATCTCGTCGTCGAACGGGCTGGCGTCCGGCAACCAGCTGATCGAGGCGGTCCTGCACGGCATCTGCGAGGTCGTGGAGCGCGATGCGACCACGCTCTGGCACCTCCGCAGTCCGGACGAGCAGCAGAGCCGGCGCGTCGCGCTCGAGACGGTTCAGGACGAAGGCAACCGGCGGCTCCTGGAGATGTGCGAGCGCGCGGGCCTCGAGGTCGTGGCGTGGGACATCAGCTCCGATGTCGGGCTCGCCGCCTGCCAGTGCCTGATCTTCGATCGTGACGAGGAGCTGGGGCGGGATCTCTACGCGGCGTTGGGCATGGGCGCGCATCTGTCGCCAGAGATCGCCTTCCTGCGGGCGCTGACGGAAGCCGCGCAGAGCCGGCTGACGCTGATCGCGGGCGCGCGCGACGACGTGTTCCGCGAGGAATATGACGAGAAGGCGTTGGCCGCACAGTTTCTCGGCGAGCAGCGGGCGCTGCTGCGGAACAGCCCGCCGACGCGAAGCCTGCGCGAAACTCCGTCGCTGGCAGCGGAGACGTTCAACGATGATCTCGCCGTGGTTCTCGAACGGCTGCAATCCGCCGGTGTCCGGCAGGTGATCGCGGTCGATCTCACCAAGAGCAGGTTCGAGATCCCCGTGGTGAGGATCATCATTCCGGGGCTCGAAACCTTCGACAAGAATCCTGACTACAGCCCGGGGCGCAGAGCGCGGGCCTTCGCCGGCGATCAGATCTCGCGGCATCAGCCATCGGGGCATCCGCTATGACGTGCATCGTATTCACCGGGCCGACGCTGCATCCGCGCGACGCGGCGCTCGAATTGGAGGCCGAGTATCTCCCGCCGGTGCAGCAGGGCGACGTCTATCGTGCTGCGCTGGCGAAGCCTGCGGCGATCGGAATCATCGACGGCTATTTCGAGCAGGTGCCCTCGGTGTGGCACAAGGAGATCCTGTGGGCGATGGCCAACGGCATCCACGTGTTCGGCAGCGCCAGCATGGGCGCGCTGCGCGCGGCCGAGCTGCACGCGTTCGGCATGGAAGGCGTCGGCAAGGTGTTCGCGGCGTATCGCGACGGCGTGTTCGAGGCCGACGACGAGGTCGCCCTGATTCACGGACCGGCTGAGCTCGGCTTTCCCGCGCTGTCCGAGCCGCTGGTCAACATCCGCTTCACCCTGCAGAAGGCGGTCGACCATGGCGTGATCTCGGAGGCGTCCCGCCTGGTCCTGGAGGCGCTCGGCAAGGCAAGCTTCTATCCCGAGCGCAGCTACCCGGCGCTGCTGCAGGGCGCGCGGTCCGACGGCAGCCTAGCCGCGCAGGAGATCGACGCGCTGGAGGCGTGGCTGCCGGATCACCGCGTCGACCAGAAGCGCGAGGATGCGCTGGAGATGCTGCAGACGATGCGGCGCCGGTTTGCCGGAGACACGGTGCCCAAGGCGGTCGATTACGCCTTCGAGCACACCCAGCTATGGGACGGCCTGATGCAGGACGCGCAGCGTTCGGCGGCCGCAGCGCGCGAGACGGTGATGCCGGACGGAACGCCGCACCTGCTGGACGAGCTGCGCCTGCTGGCCGTGCGCGGCAGCGACCTGTCCGACAAGGCGATCGCGCGATTTCTCGCGGCATCGGAGGCGAAGCGCCGCGGCATCAGGGTCGACGCCCAGGCGCTGAGCGCGGAGATCATCCGGTTTCGGCAGAGCAGGGATTTGATGGACCCGGCCGAGCTCGAGGCATGGATCGCGCGCAACGGCCTGACCCGGTCGGAATTTCTGGAGCTGATGCTGGACGAGGCGCGCATCCGATCGTTCAGGAAGGGGCTCAACGGCTCGGCCCTGAATGCGCTGGCCGACTGGGCGCGGATCGACGGCCATTTCGAGGATCTGCTGGCGCGCGCACGCGACAAATGCGAGGTGCTGAAGCAGACGGAGCTCGACGGCCGCGGCAGTCCGGCGGACTATGGCCTCGGCGAGGGCGAGCTGATGGCGAGATACCTGCCCGCGATGCAGGCCGGCGCACCCGACCGGGACGAGACGGACGTGGCGGTGTCGCTCGGCTTTCCCGACCGAGCAGCGCTGATCCAGGCCTTGCTGCGTGAGCACGTCTACACGTCGCGCAAATCCTGAGGCCCCGTTGTCGCGTGGGGGCGGCCCGGTCGAGGCCATGCCGGCCCGTCACGCCGCATGTGCGCGCTTGATCGCGGCCGCGGCAATCTTCAGGTCCTCGACGAAGCGCTCATACTCCCGCGCCTTGGCGTCGGCATCCGGCAGCCGCAGCAGGTAGGACGGGTGCACCGTCACCATCGCCTTGGAGCCGTCGGGCAGGTCGGCGACATGACCGCGGTTCTTGGTGACCTGCGTGATCTTGCCGAACACCGCTTGCGCGGCGGTCGCGCCCATCGCCACCACCAGCGCCGGACGCACGGCGGCGAGCTCGCGCTCGTACCATTGCCGGCAGGCCTTGATCTCCGGCGTGTTCGGCTTCTGGTGCAGCCGGATCTTGCCGCGCGGCACGAACTTGAAGTGCTTCACCGCATTGGTGACGTAGACCTTGGACCGGTCGATGCCGGCCTCTTCAAGCGCGCGGTCGAGCATCTGGCCGGCCGGGCCGACGAACGGATGGCCGGCGAGGTCCTCCTTGTCGCCGGGCTGCTCGCCGACCAGCATCAGCGGCGCATGCGCGGGGCCTTCGCCGAACACGGTTTGCGTGGCGTCCTTCCACAGCGGGCAGGCGCGGCAGGAAGCGGCTTCTTCGCGCAAGGTCTCAAGATCGGCGGCCTCGACATCACGTGAGGTCTCGGCAGCGGGCGCGTGGGCTTTCGGCTTGCGGCTCATCGCGGTCTCCTCGACGCGTTTCTGCGGCTTGTGGGGTTCAGTGCCGGCTTCGGCGATCATCGATGACGTGCGCCGGCTGGCTGCCGCGATCAGCGGCTGGATCAGCTTGGCCTCGGGCAGGTTCTGCCAATATTTCTTCGGCATCTCCTTTTCCATCGCCTTCACTTTCAGCCGTGCCGGATTGAAAATGCTGGCATAGTAACGCAGCCAGACCTCTTCGAGCCGGTCCTCCGACGGCGCTTCAGCCTTGCTCACACCGGGCGTGAAGCTGACGCGGCTGCCGTCCCAATGCGCACAGAGTTCGGGCGTCAGGATCGACCACGGCATGTCGGCGAAGCGGCGGGCGAAAAATGGCGCGGCGCGCTCGACGATGTGGTGCTCGGGCTCGAACCAGGCGACGTAGCGCGCCTCGCGCTCGCGGCCGACCTCGCGGAAGCGGACGAAGGCATGCATCTTGTGGACGTCGCGGCGCACCGCCCGCGCCAGCGCGTTGGCCTGGGCGACATCAGGATCGGTCGCGATCTCCATGAGATCGTGGTTGGTCCGCAGACGCCACAGCAGCCGGTAGAGCAGGGCGAAGCGGTTGGGATCATTGTGCAGAATCGCGCTCTCGGCGAGCTCCATGAAGCTCGCCGGCACTGAGAACGCGCCCTTTGGCACCTCGGGAAGCTGCGTGTCGGCCTGATCGTCGAACAGGTCGGGCGCTGCGCCCTTGACGCGCCAGCTGACGTCGGCCGGCTTGACGTCGTTCATCGCCAGCGCCCGCGCCGCCTGACGCCAGCCGTCGAAATCAGTGTCGCTGTCGAGGGTTACGACGTGCATTTCACCTCTCTCGTCATTGCGAGCGAATCCGCCGCGTCATTCCGGGGTTCGATGCTTCGTATCGCCCCGGAATGACGGCTGTTTCCTGGCTTCGGTCTTCGCCACGACGTTCAATTAGAACCCAAATCCCAGCTGCTGCGGTTTGGGCCGCAGCCGGGCTCTGAGGCTGGCACCGTCGAGCAGGGACGGCTGTGGCCGGTGGTCGGAGAGAACGATGAACGGCAGGACCTTGTTCCTGACAACGTTGAGCCGGGCGAGATCCGCAAACCGGATCGTGGTGGTGCGGCGGGTGGCGAGGATGCGCTGGACGGTGCGGGTGCCGAAGCCGGGCACGCGCAACAGCTCCTCGCGGCTCGCTTTGTTGATGTCGAGCGGAAAGCGGTCGCGGTGGCGCAAGGCCCAGGCGAGCTTGGGGTCGATGTCGAGCGGCAGCATGCCCTCGCTCTCCTCGACGATCTCGTCGGCGTCGAAGCCGTAGAACCGCATCAGCCAGTCGGCCTGGTACAGCCGGTGCTCGCGCACCAGAGGCGGTGCCTGCAGCGGCAGCGCGCGGCTGGCATCGGGGATCGGGCTGAAGGCGGAGTAATAGACGCGCTTGAGCTTGTAGGCGCCGTAGAGATTGGCCGAGGTCGACAGGATGACGCGGTCGTTGGCGTCGTCGGCGCCGACGATCATCTGCGTGCTCTGGCCGGCCGGCGCGAAGCGCGGCGGCCTGGCCCGGCGCACCGTCTTCTTCGCCTCCGCCGTCTCGTCGAGCTTGAGCCGGAGACGGCCCATGGTGCGGCGGATGGCGCGCTGGTCCTTTTCCGGCGCGAGCGTCGTCAGGCTCGCCTCCAGCGGCGTCTCGATGTTGATGCTGAGCCGGTCGGCATAGCGGCCGGCCTCGGCGATCAGCGCCTCGTCAGCCTCCGGAATCGTCTTCAGGTGGATGTAGCCGCGGAAGCGATGCTCCTCGCGCAATTTGCGCGCGACGCTCACAACCTGCTCCATCGTGTAGTCGGGGCTGCGGATGATGCCCGACGACAGGAACAGTCCTTCGATGTAGTTGCGGCGATAGAAGTCGATGGTCAGCTTCACCACCTCGTCGACCGTGAAGCGCGCGCGGGCCACGTTGGAGGAGGCGCGGTTGACGCAATACAGGCAATCGAAGTTGCAGGCATTGGTCAGCAAAATCTTGAGCAGCGAGATGCAGCGTCCGTCCGGCGCATAGGAATGGCAGATGCCCATGCCGGGCGAGGTCGAGCCGAGGCCCTTGCCGTCGCGGGAATCCCGCATCTCGGTACCGCTGGAGGCGCAGGACGCGTCGTACTTGGCGGCATCGGCCAGGATCTCCAGTTTGCGCAACAGCTCCATGGCTTTGAATCCCTTTGATTCCATTCGTTGAATCACACCCGGGTCAATCCCGATTGACTCTCTCGAAGGCGTTAGCTTTATATTAGAACGTATCATGAACAAAGAAGGTCGTCGCGGGTTCACTGCCTGATCACTGAAACAACGGCAGCGCCCGCACGATGGATTGAAGAGGAGCGGCGACGGATGACCGGCGCACGCATGGATACGCTCGCGCGTCTGCGCGGCCGCATTGCCCGTCTCGAGGCGGGAGATGGCGCACATGATTTGCGCCGGGTCGCGCTCGGCCATGACGAGGCCGACGCGACCTTGCAGGGCGGGCTCGCGACCGGCGCGCTGCACGAGGTGTTCGCCGAGACCGGCCGCCAGGCGGCAGCCGCGACCGGCTTCCTGTGCGGGCTTGCCGCGCGTGTCGCCGCGCACCGGCCCCTGATCTGGATCCGGCAGGATTTCGCCGAGCGCGAGATGGGCGCGCTGTCGATGAGCGGGCTCGCCGAGCTCGGCCTCGATCCGCGCCGCATCGTCATCGTGCGCGCGCCCGATCTCGACCACGCCTTGCGCACCGCCGCCGACGCGCTCGCCTGCGATGCGCTCGGCAGCGTGATGCTGGAGGTGTGGGGGGAGACGCAAAAGCTCGATCTCGTCGCCAGCCGCAAGCTGACCCTGGCGGCGCAGGAATCCGGCGTCACCGCGCTCATGTTGCGCATTGCGGCTGCGCCCGAGCCGTCGACCGCGGAGACGCGCTGGATCGTGCGCACCGCGCCGTCACCGCTCGTTGCCCCGTGGATGGCGTGGGGCGCGCCGCGCCTCGATGTCGAGCTCATTCGCAACCGTCACGGCCAGACCGGACGATGGATCATGGAGTGGACCCCCGATGCATGCCGTTTCAACGAACCGGCGGCGGATCCTCAGCCTGTGGCTGCCGCGCCTGCCCATCGATCGCATCAAAAGACAGCGGGCACTCACAGGCGCTCCGCCTGAGAGCAAGCCGCAGGTCGTCGTCATCAAGGACGCCAATGCGCTCTTGATCCATTCGCTGGACGAAGCGGCGGCGTGCCACGGTGTGTCGCTCGACCAGCCCTTGGCGAATGCCCGCGCGGTCTGTCCCGACCTCGTCGCGCACGAAGCCGATTTGGCGGCTGATGCAAAGATGCTGGAGAGCATCGCCGACTGGTGCGACCGCTTCACGCCGCTGGTGGCGCTCGACCCGCCGCATGGGTTGTCGCTCGACATCACCGGCTGCGTGCATCTGTTCGGCGGCGAAGCCAGGCTGATGCAGTCGGTCTGCGACGCGCTGACCGCGCATGGCCTCATTGTGTCGGCGGCGATCGCCTCCAACGCCGTCTGTGCGCGTACACTGAACCGCCAGGTGCATGGCCGCATCGTGCCCGACGGCGAGGAGGCGGCCGCGGTGGCGCCGCTGCCGGTGGCCGCCCTCGGCGGCAGCGAGGCCATTACGCTCGGCCTGCGCCGAGCCGGCCTCAAGACCATCGGTGACGTCGCCGCGCGCGGCCGCAACGAGATCACCGCGCGGTTCGGCGCCGCCTTCACCCGCGTGCTGGCGCAGGCGCTGGGCGAGGCCGATGCGCCGATCAGCCCGCGCAAGGTCCCGCCGGACTACATCGTCGACAAGCGTTTTGCCGAGCCGGTCGCGACCGACACGGTGATTGCGGCCAGCCTCTCCCGTCTGGCCGCGATGCTGGTGGCGGCGATGGCGCAGCAGGGTAAGGGCGCGCGGCGGCTGGAGGCCTGCTTCTTCCGCACCGATGGAATGGTGCGCGTGATCACGGTCGACACCGGCCAGCCGGTCACCGAGGCCGCAATCATCGACCGGCTGTTCCGCGAGCGGCTCGAGGCGCTGAACGATCCGCTCGATCCCGGCTTCGGCTTCGACATGATCCGGCTCGCTGCTGGCCGCAGCGAGATCGTGGTGCAGCAGCAGCGCGATCTCGATGCCCATGTCCACGACAATGACGAGCTGTCGGCACTGATCGACCGCATCGCCGCGCGCATCGGCGGCAAGCGCGTGGTCGTGCATCTGCCGGTCGATACCCATGTTCCGGAGCGCGTGGCGCTGCCGCTGCCGGCGCAGCAAAATCTCGCCGCCGCCACTGCTGCCGCCTGGCCGGAGCGCGCCGAGGGCGAGCCGCCGCTGCGACCTCTGCGGCTGTTCGCGCACCCCGAGGCGATCCAAGTCATTGCGGGCGTGCCGGACGGCCCGCCCGCGCGCTTCGTCTGGCGCCGTGCCGCGCATGCCGTGGTCCGCGCCGAGGGCCCGGAGCGCATCGCGATGGAATGGTGGCGGCCGGACGGGCAGGGCCTCACGCGCGATTATTTCCGCGTCGAGGACGAGCACGGCCTGCGCTTCTGGCTCTATCGCGACGGGTTGTATGACCGTGAGTTCGAGCAGCCTGAGGGCCCGCCGGTGCAGCCCGCCTGGTACATGCATGGCCTGTTCGCATGAGGGTCGGGATCGCACATCTCTCGCGGCGATCTCGCTGCTCACCCTCCCCTGGAGGGGGAGGGTCGGCTCGCATGCGCGCATGCGAGCCGGGGTGGGGTGACGGAGCATCCGCACCTGCGGTGCTCGTCGAAGCCAACTCACGCACGGCTGAGAAGAGCGGGCCCAATGACGACCGGTTGCTGGGCTCACCCCACCCCGCCGCGCGCTGTGCGCGCGTCGACCCTCCCCCTCCAGGGGAGGGTGGGCAGCTGCGCAAGCCGCTTGGTGAGGGGCTGTCTTTCGTATCGCATGGGCAACGCGCCGCCCCAGCCTTCGCAGCCGCGCCATGACTCCCATCCCCTATGCCGAGATCGGCGTCACCACCAATTTCTCCTTCCTGCATGGTGGTTCGCATCCGCAGGACTATGTGCACCAGGCCGCCGAATATGGCCTCACCGCCATCGGCATCGCCGACCACAACACGCTGGCCGGCATCGTGCGCGCCTATAGCGAGCTGAATAACGACCGGCTCAGCTACAAGCCGAAGCTGCTCTACGGCGCGCGGCTGGTGTTCACCTGCGGCACGCCGGACATCCTGGTCTATCCGTGCGACCGCGCGGCCTACGGCCGGCTGTGCCAGCTGCTCACCCGCGGCAAGCGCGGCAGTGACGCGGACAAGGTCGCCAAGGGTGATTGCCGCCTGAGCTTCGAGGACCTGTTTGAGTTCATCGAGGGACAGTTGCTGGTGCTGATGCCGCCGCATCGCTTCGACGAAGCCGCGCTCACCACCATTCTCACGCGGCTGAAAGACAGCCCCGCCGAAGGCGTGTGGCTGGCCGGCAGCCTGCTGTATCGCGGCGACGATCGGCGCCGGCTGGCGCGGCTGTCGCGCCTCGCAGCTTCCAGCAAGGTGCCGCTGATCGCCACCAATGACGTGCTCTATCATCATCCTCGACAGCGGATGCTGCAGGATGTGCTGACCTGCATCCGCGAGAAAGCCTCGATCGAGGCCATCGGCCGAAGGCTCCAGGCCAATGCCGAGCGCCATCTCAAGCCGGGACACGAGATGGCGCGGCTGTTCCGTGACCACCCCGACGCTGTGACCGAGACGCTCCGTTTCACCGACCGCATCGTGTTCTCGCTCGACCAGCTCAAATATCAATATCCCGACGAGCCGGTGCCGCCGGGCAAGACCGCGCAGGGGCATCTGCAGGATTTGACCTGGGCCGGCGCCAAGACCTATTTCGGCGACCATCTCGATGACAAACTGCGCGCTGTCCTCGACAAGGAGCTGGCGCTGATCGCCGAGCTCAACTACGCGCATTACTTCCTCACCGTCCACGACATCGTGCGCTACGCCCGCAGCCAAGGCATCCTGTGCCAGGGCCGTGGCTCGGCGGCGAACTCGGCCGTGTGCTACGTGCTCGGCATCACCTCGGTCGATCCGACCAAGATCGATCTGCTGTTCGAGCGCTTCATCTCCAAGGAGCGGCTGGAGCCGCCCGATATCGACGTCGATTTCGAGCATTCGCGACGCGAGGAGGTGATGCAATATGTCTATCGCCGCTACGGCCGGCACCGCGCGGCGATCATCGCCACTGTCATCCATTATCGTCCGCGCAGCGCCATTCGCGACGTCGGCAAGGCGCTGGGCCTGACCGAGGACGTCACCTCGGTGCTCGCCGACACCGTGTGGGGCAGCTGGGGCGACGGCCTCTCCGACATGCAGGTGCGCCAGGCCGGGCTCGATCCCGCCAATCCGATGATCCGCCGCGCCGTGGAGCTGGCATCGGAGCTGATCACCTTCCCGCGTCATCTGTCGCAGCATGTCGGCGGCTACGTGCTGACGCAGGATAGACTTGATAGTTACGTCCCGATCGGCAATGCCGCGATGGACGACCGCACCTTCATCGAATGGGACAAGGACGACGTCGATGCGTTGTCGATGATGAAGGTCGACGTGCTCGCGCTGGGCATGCTGACCTGCATCCGCAAATGCTTCGACCTGATCGCCGATCACAAGGGCAAGCGATACGTGCTCTCCGATATCCGCTCGGAGGACGATAACGAGGTCTACCGGATGCTGCAGCGAGGCGAGTCGCTCGGCGTGTTCCAGGTCGAGAGCCGCGCGCAGATGAACATGCTGCCGCGGCTGAAGCCACGCACCTTCTATGATCTCGTCATCGAGGTCGCGATCGTCCGGCCCGGGCCGATCCAGGGCGACATGGTGCATCCCTATCTGCGCCGCCGCAACAAGCTGGAGAAGGTGAGCTATCCGTCGCCGTCGCCGGATCACGGCCCGGCGGACGAACTCTACAAGGTGCTGCACAAGACGCTCGGCGTGCCCTTGTTCCAGGAGCAGGCGATGCGGATCGCGATCGAAGCCGCCAAATTCTCGCCCGAGGAGGCCAACGGTCTGCGCCGCGCGATGGCGACCTTCCGCAACGTCGGCACCATCGGCTCTTATGAAGAGAAGATGGTCAGCAGCATGATCGCGCGCGGCTACGATCCCGCCTTCGCCAAGAGCTGCTTCGACCAGATCAAGGGCTTTGGTTCCTACGGCTTTCCGGAAAGCCATGCCGCGAGCTTCGCCCAGCTCGTCTATGTCTCGTCCTGGCTGAAATGCTTCCACCCCGACGCGTTCTGCTGCGCGCTCTTGAACTCGCAGCCGATGGGTTTCTATGCGCCGGCCCAGATCGTCGGCGACGCCCGCAAGAACGGTGTCGAGATCCGCAACATCGACGTGTCCTACAGCTTCGCCGACAACACGCTGGAGGAAATGGGTGGCAAATACTGCGCCGTTCGCCTCGGCTTCCGCCAGATCGACGGCTTCCGCTGGATCGACCGCGACGAGGAGCGGATCAGGAAATTGTCGGAGGCGCTGCGGAGGAAGGCGCAGCCTGCTCCAACATCTTCAAAAGGTGCTGGGGAGGCTCTCTCCCCATCGTCATTCCGGGGCGCGCGCAGCGCGAGCCCGGAATCCATACTCCCGATCGTGGTTATGGATTCCGGGCTCGCCCTCCGGGCGCCCCGGAATGACGGCGTGGGTGGAGTTGTTTCTAACTCGCAAACGCTTGGTGCATTTGGAGAGCATGCAAACGCATCGCCCCGCAACGATAACGAGACACAAGCCGACATCTTCGACCGCGAGGACGACTGGGCCGACCGCATCATCCGGGCGCGCGGCCGCGGCCCCTTCACCTCGCTGGAAGACTTCGCTCGCGACACCGCTCTGCCCAAGCGCGCGCTGCTGCTGCTGGCCGATGCGGATGCGTTCCGCTCGCTCGGGCTCGACCGTCGCGCCGCGCTCTGGGCCGTGCGCCGGCTGCCCGACGACGTGCCGCTGCCGCTGTTCGAGGCTGCCATCGCCCGCGAGCAGCCGGACGAGGGCGCCAGGCCGCTGCCCGAGATGCCTCTACCGGAGCACGTCGTCGCGGACTATCAGACCATCCGCCTGTCGTTGAAGGGGCACCCGATGGAGTTCCTGCGCGAGCGTTTCGCTGCCGAAGGCGTGATGGCCTGCCGCGACGTCAATGATGCCAACGACCGCCGTCGCGTCCGGTGCGCCGGCGTGGTGCTGGTGCGGCAGCGGCCGGGCAGCGCCAAGGGCGTCGTGTTCATGACCCTGGAGGACGAGACCGGCATCGCCAACATCGTGGTGTGGCCGAAGGTGATGGAGACCTTCCGCAAGGAGGTGATGGGCGCGCGCCTGGTGCTGGTCGAAGGCCGCATCCAGAGCAGCCCGGAGAAGGTGGTCCATCTCGTCGCCGAGCGCCTGGTCGACCGCAGCGCCGATCTCACCTTGCTGTCAGACGATCGTCTCGGTGCCGTGCCGCACGGCCCGATGCCCGTCGAGCCGCTCAACGACGACCGCCGCGATCATCCCGACACTCCCTCCCAGCGCGTCAGCCACCCCCGCAACGTCCGCATCCTGCCGCGCTCGCGGGATTTCCATTGAGGGGGGCCGCGGACTTGTTGCGACATGGTGGGCACGGCACTTCGTGCGATCCTTCGCATCGACTAAGCGCCTTTGCCTACCCTATGGTTCTTTATGAGTTGAGAGATGGGCGCCACGAATTGTAGGGTGGGCAAAGGCGCGACGCGCATCGCGCGTCGTGACGTGCCCACCGGCCGTCACACGGTACTCACCGTCATATTCATATGGAGTGCAGTGACGCGATTCAGAAATTCAGAAAAATCGCGTCTCGCCACAAAATTCTACTTTCACTTTTTCCGAAATCATGCTCTATTGCCGCCATCCCGCTCCATCGAGAAGGGGCGTAGCGCGCGATCGTCACGACACGCGGGGCGGGGAGCGATGGCTGCGAGATGCCGCAGCGCGGGGCGAGGCCTTGCGCGGACGAACGGCAGCTTGCGGACGCGAAGGCGTGTGGTCCTGGCGCCCCGATGCTGGCGCCAAGTCTGCGGGCGATGATCCCGCCGACGACGGTGGCTAACAAGCCGGACACCGGGGAGAGCGCGCAGTAAGCGTGAAAACCGTCGCGCAGGGAAGGCCGGGTGATCTCGGCTGCACCTGTGGTACCTGCCGCCTGCATTCTTTTCGCAGGCGGGCCGCAGGCGTCAGTCGGCGCCTGGCCTTCCCTGCGCCCTCCTCACGAGAGGGTGAAACGGTCAGCACAACTCGGACGCATCCGCGCCGCGAGGCGGCGTTCCAATGTTCATTGCGCAATTGATGAATCTCGGAGACCCGCGATGAACCGTGTCACCATCTCTCTCGCACCAGGACCGGTCAGACCCGCCGCGCACGTGTGAAACATGGCTCCGACGCCGGGGGGTAGGCGCGTACCCGCAGAGGTTGGCTTGTGAAGTCGCGACATCGTCCCGGCGATCCCCTACGCTCAGACGACGTCATGGTGCGTCGCGGTGGAACCGCGATCGCCCAAAGCGAGCTGAATGCAAGCTGAATGGCTGTCGTTCAACTTTCAAATTTTTAAAGCAAAACAGAGGCGAGTTGGGCGATTTTTAGGTTGTTTAAAGCTCCAGTTCCGCACTATTAGCGCGACGATGAGACCGCCAAAGCCGGAATCGTCGACCGACCACGCGAGCCGATCTGACCAGCCATGGCGTCTGACATGAACCCATCCCCCCAGATGCTCAGCACCAAGCGGCTGCTGATCGGCCTTGCTGCCCTGGCGATGGCCGGCGCTGGCGGCTATGGCTACATGCAAGTCCGGTCGGGGACGGCTGCGAAAGACAATATCGAGCTCTCCAGCCAGTCCAAACGCAACGGCACCACCTTTACGCCGTCGGCAGCGGAATGGTCGACGCTGACGATCGAGCCGGTGTGTGAGAAGATATTTCGTGCCGAGCATATTACCGAGGGCAAGGTCGCCGTCGACGAGGATCGCTCGACACCGGTTTTCTCGCCCTATGCCGGCCGCGTCACCAAGCTGCTGGCGCGCCCGGGTGAGACGGTGCGCCAGGGCCAGCCGCTGTTCGTGATCGAGGCCGCCGACACCGTGCAGGCCCAGAACGATTTCATCGCCGCCATCACCGCGATGAACAAGGCGAAGTCCGCGCTCGACCTCGCCGACATCCAGTACAAGCGCGCCAAGGACCTGTTCGAAGGCCGGGCGATCCCGCTGAAGGATTTTCAGCAGGCGGAGGCGACCTCCGTTCAGGCCCAGAACGACATGCGGTCGTCACAAACGGCCCTGGAGGCGGCGCGCAACAAGCTGCGCATCCTCGGCTTCACGGATGCTGCGATCACCGATTTTCAGAGCAAGGGCGTGATCGACCGCGAGATCACGATCTACTCGCCGATCACCGGCACGGTCGTGCAGCGTAAGGTCGGCCCCGGACAATATGTCAACTCCGGCGCGAGCGACCCGGTGTTCGTGATCGGCGATCTCTCCACCGTCTGGCTCACGGCGTTCGTCCGCGAGAGTGACGCGGCGCTTGTGAACATCGGCGAGGAGATTCTCGTCAACGTGCTGGCGCTGCCCGGCCGACCGCTCAAGGCCAGCATCAACTACGTCGCCGCTTCGATCGACCCGGCGAGCCGCAGGCTGCTCGTCCGCGCCACCATCGACAACAAGGATGGCCTGCTGAAGCCCGAGATGTTCGCCAATGTGACGATCTATTCGCCGGGCGAACAGCCCGCGGTCGCGGTGCCCCGCCAGGCACTGATCTACGAAGGCAATCAGGTCCGCGTCTGGGTCGCCCGTCCCGACAAGTCGATCGAGCTGCGCAAGATCAAGACCGGTCTGATCAACGGCGACCAGGTCGCGGTCGAAAGCAATCTGAGCGCGGGCGAGCAGATCGTCACCAAGGGCAGCCTGTTCATCGATCGCGCAGCCTCGGGCAGCTGAGATGCGCTTCTCCTGCATGCCTTCCTGAAAGTGCCGATCTGAATGGACCGTCTCGTCGCCATCGCCGTTCAGCGGCGCTTCCTGATGGTCGGAATGTTCGTCGCCGTCCTGATCGGGGGTCTGATCGCATTCCGCCAGCTCAACATCGAGGCCTATCCCGATCCGACCCCGCCGATGGTCGACATCGTGACGCAGAGCCCCGGCCTCTCGGCCGAGGAGATCGAGCGTTACATCACGATCCCGATCGAGACCCAGGTCGCCGGCATCAAGAACCTGCGCACCATTCGGACGATCTCGCTGTACGGCCTGTCCGACGTCAAGCTGCAGTTCTCGTTCGACTACACCTACGACGAGGCCCTGCAGCAGGTGCTGAACCGCCTGTCGCAATTGTCGCCGCTGCCCGGCAACGTCACGCCGCAAATCTCGCCCTTGAGCGCGGTCGGCGAGATCTATCGCTACCGGCTGCGTGGTCCGCCCGGCTACAGCGTGCTCGACCTCAAGACCTTGCAGGACTGGGTGCTGCAGCGGCGCTTCCGCGCCGTGCCGGGTGTCATCGACGTTACCGGCTGGGGCGGCAAGACCAAGACCTATGAGATCCAGGTTGACTTCAACAAGCTGGTCGCCAACGGCCTGACCCTGCCGCAGCTGTTGCAGGCGGTCGGCAACTCCAACATCAATGTCGGCGGCAACACGGTCGAGATCGGCACGCAGTCGGCGGTCGTGCGCGGCGTCGGCCTGATCCGCTCCATGGAGGACCTTGCCAGCACCATGGTGTCGCAGAGCGGCGGCAATCCGGTGCTGGTGAAGGACGTCGCCAATGTCACGGTGGCGGAGAAGCCACGGCTCGGTATCGCCGGCCTCAACAACAACGACGACATCGTCCAGGGCATCGTGCTGATGCGGCGCGGCGAGCAGAGCTCGCCGACCATCGCGCGGGTCGAGCAACTGGTCGACCAGATCAACAGCTCCAGCATCCTGCCGCCCGGCGTGCGGATCGAGCGCATCTACGACCGCAAGGACCTGATCGACACCACGACGCACACCGTGCTGCACAACATGGTGGTCGGCATCGGCCTGATCGTACTGCTGCAGTGGGTGTTCCTCGGCAATCTCAGAAGCGCGCTGATCGTCGGCGCCACGATTCCCTTCGCGCTGTTCTTCGCCGTCATCATCCTGGTGCTGCGCGGCGAGTCCGCCAACCTGCTGTCGGTCGGCGCGATCGATTTCGGCCTGATCGTCGATGCCACGGTGATCATGGTGGAGGCGATCTTCCGACGATTGACGCAGACCACACCGCTGTCCGAGGCCGAGGAAAGTCACATCTCGCCGGAGACGATGATGGGCATGAAGAGCCACGCGATCCTGTCGGCGGCCGCCGACGTGTCGCGCTCGATCTTCTTCGCCGCCGCGATCATCATCGCCGCCTTCCTTCCGCTGTTCACCTTGAGCGGCGTCGAGGGCAACATCTTCGGGCCGATGGCGCGCACCTATGCTTACGCGCTCGCCGGTGGCCTGCTCGCGACTTTCACGGTCACGCCGGCGCTGAGCGCCATCATCCTGCCTGCGCATGTCGAGGAGACCGAGACGCGCCTGATGCGGTTCTTGCACGCGATCTACGCCCCGGTGCTGCGCTGGGCGGTGGGCAACCGCAACCTGGTGATGACCGGCGCGATCGCCCTTGTGCTGCTGACCGCGGTGGTCGGCCGGCTGCTCGGCCTGGAATTCCTGCCGAAGCTGGAAGAGGGCAACCTCTGGATCCGCGCGACTCTGCCGCCGACGATCTCGCTGCAGGAGGGCAATGCCTACGTCAACGAGATGCGCAAGATGATCCGCGCGCGTCCCGAGGTCGAGGCCGTCGTCTCGCAGCATGGCCGTCCCGATGACGGCACCGATGCCGCCGGCTTCTTCAATGCCGAGTTCTTCGCGCCGCTGAAGCCGGTCAAGGACTGGCCCGGCACCAAGGACAAGGACCAGCTCACCGCGGAGCTCTTGAAGCAGCTCGACGACCGCTTTCCCGGCGTCGAGTTCAACTTCTCGCAATATCTGCAGGACAACGTCTCGGAAGCCGTGTCCGGCGTGAAGGGCGAGAACTCGATCAAGCTCTATGGCAATGATCTGCAGGCGCTGACCGACACCGCGAACAAGATCAAGCAGGTGCTGTCGACGGTGCAGGGCGTCACCGATCTTGCGGTGTTCACCTCGCTTGGCCAGCCGACGGTGCAGATCGACATCGATCGGGCCAAGGCTGCGCGCTACGGGCTGGCGCCCGGTGACATCAACGCCACCATCAAGGTGGCGATCGGCGGCGACACTGCGGGCGATCTCTACGAGCCCGGCTCCGACCGGCATTTCCCGATCATCGTTCGTCTGGCGCCGGAATATCGCAAGAGCGCGGAGGCGATCGAGAATTTGCGCATCGGCGCGCAGGGGCCGAACGGCATCACCCAGATTCCGCTGAGCGAGGTCGCGACCATCAAGCTGGTCTCGGGCGCAGCCTATATCTATCGCGAGCAGCAGGAGCGCTATCTGCCGATCAAGTTCTCGGTGCGCGAGCGCGACCTCGGCAGCGCGATCCAGGAGGCGCAGCAGAAGGTCGCCGAGCAGGTGCAGCTGCCGCCGGGCTCGCGCGTCGAGTGGGTCGGCGAGTTCGGCAATCTCCAGGACGCGATCAAACGGCTGTCGATCGTGGTGCCGATCAGCCTCGCGCTGATCGGCGTGCTCCTGTGGTTCAATTTCGGCTCGATGGCCGACACCTTGCTCGCCATGAGCGTGATCCCGATGGCGATCTTCGGTGGCGTGGTCGGCCTCGTTTTGACCGGCATTCCGTTCAGCGTGTCCGCGGCGATCGGCTTCATCGCGCTGTTCGGCATCGCCGTGATGGACGGCATCATCATCCTTTCGCAGTTCAACCAGCTGATCGACGAGGGCGTCGACCGCATCGAGGCGGTCATCCGCACCGGCGAATTGCAGCTTCGTCCGGTGCTGATGACCTGCGTCGTCGCCGGCATCGGGCTGATGCCGGCCGCGGTGTCGACCGGCATCGGCTCGCAGGTGCAGAAGCCGCTCGCGATCGTCGTGGTCACCGGCATGATGCTGGCGCCGGTGGTCATCCTCATCACGCTGCCGGTCCTGATCTCGCTGTTCTCGCGGCGACGGGTCCGCTAGATGCGCATGTGCTCGTCGATGCGCGCGGCGGAGTCACGATCGACCGCGGCGGCATCGACGATCTCGCCGCGCTTGAACACGAGGTATCTGTCGCTGATCGAGAGCGCGAATGGCAGATGCTGCTCGACCACGATCATGGAGGTGCCGATCTCGCGCCGGACGCGCACCAGCACCTCGGACAGCCGGTCGACGACGGACGGCTGCAGACCTTCCGTGACCTCGTTGAGCAGCAGCACGTCGGGCTTCGCCATCAGCGCGCGCGCCACGATCAGCATCTTCTGCTCGCCGCCGGACAGCGTGCCGGCCCGCTGGCTCGGCCGCTTGGTCAGCACCGGAAACCAGCCGCCGGCCTGCTCGAAACGCGCGGTCATGTCATCGTCCGTGAGCACGCCAAGCCTGAGATTGTCGCGGACCGACAGGTCCTGGAACAGCGCATGTTCCTGGGGAACATAGACCAGCCCCATCTTCCGCTTCAGATGCGGCGGTATTCGCGTTACGTCCTTGCCTGCAAGTTTCACTCGGCCGCGCCAGGCCGGCAGGAAGCCGACGATGGCCTTGAGCAGCGAGGTCTTGCCCATGCCGTTCTTGCCGACGATGGCGAGGGTTTCGGCTTTGCCGAGCGTAAAACCGACGTTGCTGATCACCTCCGACGAGCCGTCGCCGCTTGCCAGCTCGTCGACGTCCAGAACGCTGCTCATTTGCTGATTTTCAGAAGCAGTTTATTTTTCGCGCAGGCTCTTGAAATCGGCGTTGTTGCTGGAACGGCAGACAAATTCGGCATTCTGGAGCATGTTTTCGCCAGCAACATCGCGTCGTGGCAGGGGCCAAAGCCGAATTCGAACGTTGACCATCTCGCGACCAGGCGGCAAACCGTCCGCCGTGGAGGAAGGAACGGTCCAACTCACGGTCCCGGTCCGATAGGAAAGCCAGATGCGTAGCCTCGAAGACCGAGCCCTGCTTCTCTTGCTCGTCGCGATATCGCTGATGTTCGGGTGGATCCTGCTGCCGTTCTACGGCGCGGTTCTGTGGGGCGTCATCGGCGTCATCGTCTTCGTTCCGCTGCACCGCTGGCTGTCGCGATCGATGCACGGCCGACACGGCCTGGCGGCGGCCGTCGTGGTGTTGATCTTCGTCGTGATCGTCATCCTTCCGCTGTCACTGATCGGGGCGTCGCTGGCGCAGGAGGCCTCCGGAGTCTACAAACAGATGCAGTCCGGTCAGCTCGACATCGGACAGTACTTTCGGAAGATGCTGGCCGCGCTTCCGACATGGGTGGTCGATCTGCTCAACCGCTTCGGGCTCGGCAGCCTCGCCGGAATGAAGGACAAGCTGTCAGCTGGCCTGCTGAAGGGCAGCGAGGTCATTGCGAGCCAGGCGCTCACGATCGGTCAGGGGACATTCGAGGTCTTCGTCAATCTGTTCATCATGGTCTATCTGCTGTTCTTCCTGCTGCGTGACGAAGAGACGCTATCGGAGCGCATCAAGAGCGCCATTCCCCTGCGCCCGGAGCAACGCGATGCGCTGCTGCGCAAATTCACGGTGGTCATCCGCGCGACGGTGAAGGGCAGTCTGCTCGTCGCTCTGGCGCAAGGCGCGCTGGGCGGCCTGATGTTCTGGTTCCTCGGCATCAACGCGCCCCTGCTGTGGGCGGTCGTGATGGCCTTCCTGTCCCTGCTTCCGGCAGTGGGAGCGGGCCTCGTCTGGTTTCCGGTCGCGCTCTATCTCCTGGCCACCGGATCGATTTGGCAGGGCGTGGTCCTGATCGCCTATGGCGCCCTCGTCATCGGCCTCGTCGACAATGTCCTGCGTCCGATCCTGGTCGGACAGGACACCAAGATGCCCGACTATGTGGTGCTGATTTCGACATTGGGCGGGATCGAGGCATTCGGCCTCAACGGGTTCGTCATCGGGCCCGTGATCGCGGCAATGTTCATCGCAATCTGGGACATTTTCTCCACCTCGCGTCACGAGGGCGCCGTGGCGCAGGATGCCTCGCGCGGGACGGGGTGAAGGGAACGCGGTGCACAATCGAAGCGGCATTTCATCGGGCGGATTAACGGATCGTAACCCGTCCTCTCCTAGCAATGAGGCGTTCGACGGGTTAAGTTTCATTGATCCGCCGCACGCGCTCTTTACCCGTCTCCTGACGGGCGTCCGCATCCCAGACTTTCTCGTCCAGAGCGGTTCATCGCCGGGCGCACGATGAACCATTTGGCTTCGACGGCGGTTAAACCGACGAAAGCTCGTGATTTCGAACTCCTGCAGCCCGTTCGGCGCTGCGCAGGGGTCCATTTGGCCGCGGTCGCGCCATGCGCGATCGCCAAGAACACAAGGTGGAGACGACATTGCAGTTCGATCAGCCAGTCGCGATGGCGACTGTGCCGCCCAAGGACCGCGCCACGCTGCGCGCCGGCGACGACGAGGGCCGCGCGGCGGCCGACGCCCGCTACTGGATGCAGATTCTCAGCAGCTATCGCACGCCAAACCGCGTCCGCAGCGTCACCGAGCTGGTGATCACGGCGGTGCCGCTGGTGGCGCTGTGGGCGGCAGCCTGGTTCGCATTCTCGCTCGGCCATGCCTGGGCGTCGTTGCTCATCGCGATTCCTGCTGGCGCCTTCCTGGTGCGCCTGTTCATGATCCAGCACGATTGCGGCCACGGCACCTTCTTCGCCGGGCGTCAGGCGAACGACTGGGTCGGCCGCGTCCTCGGCGTGCTGACCCTGACACCTTACGACTGGTGGCGGCGCACCCACGCGATCCACCACGCCAGCAGCGGCAACCTCGACCGGCGCGGCATCGGCGACATCGATACGTTGACGGTGCGGGAATATCAGGCGCGATCGACCTGGGGCCGTCTGCGCTACCGGCTGTACCGCCACCCGCTGGTCATGTTCGTCGCCGGACCCGCCTACCTGTTCTTCCTGCAGCACCGCCTGCCGTTCGGCCTCATGCGCGCCGGCTGGTCGCCCTGGGTCAGCACGATGGCGACCAATTTCGGCATCGCCCTGATCGTCGCCGGGCTGGTGTGGCTGATCGGCATCCAGGCGTTCCTGGTCGTGCATCTCCCGATCATGCTGCTCGCCGCCATGGCCGGGGTGTGGCTGTTCTATGTCCAGCATCAGTTCGAGCACACCGTCTGGGAGCGGAGCGAGCGCTGGACGCAGCAGCAGGCCGCGCTCTACGGCAGCTCACATTACGACCTGCCGGCATGGCTGCACTGGCTCACCGCCAATATCGGCATCCACCACGTCCACCATCTCTCGAGCCGGATTCCCTATTACCGGCTGCCGGTGGTGCTGCGCGATCATCCCGAGCTGCGCGAGATCGGCCGCATCACGCTGCCCGAGAGCCTGCGCTGCGTCCGGCTGGTGCTGTGGGACGAGTCGCAGCGCCGGCTGGTGTCGTTCCGCGAAGCCGGAGCGGCAGCATTGGAGCTTCGGACAACGACACCGAAGCTCGCTGGGCCACAACGATAGTACGTAGATTAGGCAGAGGCGCGCGAACAACCTGCCACATACAAGTTCTGAGCCGGCGGATTGAGCCGTCAGATGGAAACCCAGGCGCGACAACCGCGCGCGTCTCAGGCCGCGCCGCTTTGTTTGGCCGGTGCCTGTCGTTGGGCCGCCGACCAGGATGCGTGGAACCAGCCGCCGAGGCCCCAGGGGTGAGTCCGTTCCAACCAGATGAACGGTCCCATCGGCGTTTCAAACTTGCCGGGCTGGGGCCCGACCACACCCCGACCATGCAGCAGCTCGCCCTGCCAGCCTTCGTTCTTGGAGCCTTCCGCGCCGACATGAAGCCGGTAGGCCCAGGGTTCGGTGTCCATGATGACGTTGCCCTGCGCCGTCTTCATCCAGGCAATGGTGTCGGCGTGGATCGCACCAAAGGGATGGAAAGGACGGTCCTCGGGGACGCCGACGAACACGCCGACGCCGGTCTTGACCGTCGCGCCGGCGGCGATCGTCACGGGCTCGCCTTTCTGATCGTACAGCACGCCGTGCCAGTTCTGCGATTTCGTGCCCGGCGCAGTGACGATGATCTGGTAGGCGAGGCGCGGCTCGTCGAGGAGCGGCTTTTGTGACATGATCGTCTCCCATCCATGCGGGCCGGGCGTGACCGCCGGGACACGTGCGGCCCTATGCTGACGCAGTATCGGCACGGCGCTAGATCGGGCGTTGATCTGAATCAGCCATCACGAGTGGAATGCAATTTCAGATTGAGTAAGGGCTGGTGCGGAGTGTCGCGGACGCGCCGTGCCCACCGCCCGTCGGTCGTAGTAATCGACCTCATAGTAGGACGGCGGGCACGCATCTCCCTTCACTCTGTCGAGCGAAGGCAGATGCCTTGTCCGTCCTGCGGGCTAAAGGCTCAATCCCTCACCACGCGCACGGCGCCCTTCGCGGCGCCTGAGGCGAACGCGGCGTAGGCCTTCAGGGCGGCGTAGCGTCGTGCGGCGGGTTACGCTGCGCTAACCCGCCCTACGGACTAACAACGCCATCAAAACCCGTACAGCTTCGCCGGATTATCGACCAGGATCTTCTTGCGGACCGCGGCGTCCGGCGCCCAGACCGGGAGCTGGTTCATCAGGCGGCCGTCGTCGATCGGATAGAAGGGCCTGATATCCGTGACCTTCAGTTCGGGATGCGGCGACGAATCCGGGTGGGGCCAGTCGGTGCCCCAGACGATGCGGTCCGGGTTGGCTTCGATCAGGGCCTTCGCGAACGGGATCACATCGGTGTAGTCGGGACCGCGGGTCGAGGCGCGGTAGGCGCCGGAGATCTTCACATAGGCCTTGCCGCTGCGGACGAGCTCGACCAGATCGGCAAAGCCCGGCTGCCCGAGGCCGAGATCGGCCTGCGCGCCGCCGAAATGGTCGAACACGGCCGGCACGGGCGATTGCATCACGAGGTCCTTGATGGCCGCGATCATCGCCGTGTTGGTGTAGAGCTGGACGTGCCAGCCCCGCGCCTTCATCCGCTCGAGCGCGGCCTGGAAGCGGGCGCGGCCGACATTGGGGTCATTGATGCCACCGGTCGCGAGATTGAGGCGGATGCCGCGGAAGCCCTCGGCATGCATGGCATCCAATTGCGCCTCGGTGGTCTTGTCGTCGATGACGGCGACGCCGCGCGCGTCATTGCCGCGCGCCTTCATCCCGTACAGCGTCGCGGAGTTGTCGGTGCCGTAGACGCTTGGCGTCACGATCACCACGCGCTGGATGTGCAGGGCCTTGTGCAGCGCCGCCATCTCCTCGGGCAGGGCCGGCTCCGGCGTGTAGACGCGGTTCGCTGCAAACGGGAATTGTTTCGGATCACCGTGGATATGGGTGTGGCAGTCGCAGGCTTGCGCCGGCACGTCGAAATCGACCGGGGTCGAAGGTTGCGCCGGCTTGGCGCGGGCGGCTGTCGTGGTCATCGTCACTCCGGCGGCAAGCGAGGCGAGCAGCAGGCTGCGGCGGTTCAGCATGGCGATCCTTCCCAGGGCCTGGCGCGTGCATTGTGGCTGACGCGCTCATTGTCGATGAAGGGAGCCTGAACCCGCTGTCGTCAGTGGGCAACAACGAAGTGCGGCATGGCTGTTCGCAGGACGAGAGCGAGACGAGGAAGTCTATGGTGAGGCCGCGGCCGCCGGCCGCAGCAACCGGTCGGAAAGGACCGGTGCTGCCGACCGAACAGATCGGTCTTACTCCTTGACGATCCGCACCGCGCCCTTGGCGGCGCTCGACGCGAACGCGGCGTAGGCCTTCAGCGCGGTCGAGACCTTGCGGGCGCGCGTCTTCGGCTTCCAGGCTTGATCGCCCTTCGCCTCCATCGCGGCGCGGCGGTTGGCGAGCTCCTCGTCGGACACTGCGAGATGAATGGTGCGGCTGGGAATGTCGATCTCGATGCGGTCGCCGTCCTGCACCAGGCCGATCAGGCCGCCCTCGGCGGCTTCCGGCGAGACGTGGCCGATCGACAGCCCCGAGGTGCCGCCGGAGAAGCGGCCGTCGGTGATCAGTGCACAGGCCTTGCCGAGGCCCTTCGACTTCAGATAGCTGGTCGGATACAGCATCTCCTGCATGCCCGGGCCGCCGCGCGGGCCCTCATAGATGATGACGACGACGTCGCCGGCCTTGATCTTGTTGGTCAGGATCGCTTCGACCGCGGCGTCCTGGCTCTCCATCACGCGCGCAGGACCCGAGAACTTCAGGATCGAGGCATCGACGCCCGCGGTCTTCACGATGCAGCCGTCGCGCGCGATGTTGCCGGTCAGCACCGCGAGGCCGCCATCCTTGGAATAGGCATGCGCGAGGTCGCGGATGCAGCCCTTCTCGCGATCGAGATCGAGCTCCTGATAGCGGCGGTCCTGGCTGAACGCCACCTGCGTCGGCACACCGCCGGGGGCGGCCATGTAGAAGTCCTTCACGCTCTCGCTCGACGTTTGGCGGACGTCCCAGCGCTCCAGCGCTGCTGCCAGCGAGGCCGAATGCACGCTCGGCAATTCGGTGTGCAGCAGGCCGGCGCGGGCGAGCTCGCCGAGGATGCCCATCACGCCGCCGGCGCGATGCACGTCCTCCATGTGCACGTCGGCCACGGCCGGCGCGACCTTGCACAGGCAGGGGACCTTGCGCGAGAGGCGATCGATGTCGGTCATGGTGAACGGGATCTCGCCCTCATGGGCGGCGGCGAGCAGATGCAGCACGGTGTTGGTCGAGCCGCCCATCGCGATGTCCATGCTCATCGCGTTCTCGAACGCCTTGAAGTTGGCGATGTTGCGGGGGAGCACGGACGCATCGTCCTGCTCGTAATAGCGGCGGGCGAGGTCGACGACGAGATGACCGGCCTCGACGAACAGGCCGCGGCGGTCGGCATGGGTCGCCAGCACCGAGCCGTTGCCGGGCAGCGACAGGCCGAGCGCCTCGGTCAGGCAGTTCATCGAATTCGCCGTGAACATGCCCGAGCAGGAGCCGCAGGTCGGGCAGGCCGAGCGCTCCATCACCTCGACATCGGCATCCGACACCTTGTCGTCGGCGGCCACGATCATCGCGTCGATCAGGTCGACCTTGCGCAGCTTGCCTTCGATGTTGACCTTGCCGGCCTCCATCGGGCCGCCGGAGACGAATACCGCGGGGATGTTGAGGCGCATCGCGGCCATCAGCATGCCGGGCGTGATCTTGTCGCAGTTGGAGATGCAGACCATGGCGTCGGCGCAGTGCGCGTTGACCATGTATTCGACGCTGTCGGCGATCAGCTCGCGCGACGGCAGGCTGTAGAGCATGCCGTCATGGCCCATCGCGATGCCGTCGTCGACGGCGATCGTGTCGAACTCCTTGGCGACGCCGCCGGCCTTCTCGATCTCGCGGGCGACCAGCTGGCCGAGGTCCTTGAGGTGGACATGGCCGGGCACGAACTGGGTGAAGGAGTTGACGACGGCGATGATCGGCTTGCCGAAATCCTCGTTGGTCATGCCGGTGGCGCGCCACAGGCCGCGGGCGCCGGCCATGTTGCGGCCATGGGTGGAGGTGCGGGAGCGATAGGCGGGCATGACGGTTTCCTTAGGCGTTCCTCGGGATCAGGCAATGTTGGTCCGGGGGCGGAAGGGTCCCGACAACCGACGGACGGCAATGATGCGGCGAGGCATACAGCGAAGTGCTTGATGATTCGACCCTAAATTTCGCTGTTCCGGGATGCCCTGTGGGCAGGGCCGGGGCCTCGTGCCGCTGCCGGAGGTGCCGGCCGGCCCCGGTCACGCGTTTGTGGCTACGTGGGGAACAGGAAGGTCGCTTAGATTAGAACGGTCGAGTTTTGTTCGCCCCGATCCAGCCCGAACGTTCCTGCCGCAGCCTCCGCCGCCCGCGCGTCCCATGCCGTCCGTCATCCGCTTCCGCCACCTGCCGACCCTTGCCGCGCTGCTTCTGGGCGTTCCCGGCGCCGCCTCGGCCCATGCCATCATCGTCTCGTCGCAGCCCGCGGCGGGTGGCACCATCGAGACGCAGGCGACAATGATCCGGCTGCGCTTCAACAGCCGCATCGATCACGCCCGCTCGCGGCTGAAGCTGCGCGCGCCCGACGGTGCCGAGCAGGCGCTTACTCCGGCAGTCGATGCGCCGGCCGACGAGATCGACGCCGAGGCCAAGGCGCTCAGCCCTGGCGCCTGGCACCTGCAATGGCAGGTGCTCAGCGTCGATGGCCACATCACCCGCGGCGACATTCCTTTCAACGTGCGCTAGCCGTGTCGCTGTTGCTCGACATCTTCGGCTATCTCTCGGTGGTGCTGCGCGGCCTGACCCTGCTGGCACAGTCGTTCACCATCGGCGGCTTGGCATTTCTGCTGTTGCTGCTGCGCCCGCTACAGCAAAGGCTGTCCGCTGACGCGATCGTGGTCGGGAAGCGCGGCCAGCGCTTCCTGCGCCGAAGCGCATTCGGCTGGTTCGCGGTCGAGCTGGCTTCGCTCGCAGTCAACATGGGCGCGCTGATCGGGACGCTCGATCTGTCGCTCGGCGCGGCGGCGAGCGCGGATTTCGCGCGCTCCGGCCTGGCTGTTGCCGCGTGCGCGCTCGGCATCGCCGTGCTCGCCCGGACCGGCAGCTGGGCCGCCTGGCGCGTCCTGACGCTGACCGTGCTGGCCGTCTCAGCGCTGCTGCTGCAGCTCAACCTGACGCACGCGGCGAGCCGGCTCGAGGTGCGCTGGCCGCTGCTCGCCGCCGACTTCCTTCACATGCTCGGCGCCGGCGTCTGGATCGGCGGCCTGCCGTATTTCCTGATGGCGCTGAACGGCTGCAAGGCGGATGACGATCTGCGCAGAATCGGACGGCGCTACTCGTTGATGTCGATGGTCTCGGTGGCAGCCATCGTGATCGGCGGCACCGTGATGGCGATCGCCTATCTCGGCTCGTTCGCGGCGATCTACGGTACGGCCTATGGTGTGATGACCTCGGCCAAGGTCGCGATGCTGCTGATGCTGCTCGCGCTCGGGGCGGGCAATTTCCTGGCCGTGGAGCGCCTGCGTCGCCGTGATCCCGCAGCGCCGCTGCTGCGGATGAAGCGCTTCGTCGAGGTCGAACTCGGCATCGGGTTGACGGTGCTCCTGACGGCGGGCTCGCTGACCTCGCTGCCGCCGGGCATCGACCTCAGTCAGGACCGCCTGAACTGGGCCGAGATCGTCGAGCGCGCCGCGCCGCAACGGCCGCGGCTGACCAGCCCCTCGGTCGACCAGCTCACGATCTCGCAGTTGCAGGCGAGGATCGACGCCGCCGACGCGCTGCGGGTGACGGCGCCGCAAGCCTACGTGCCGGGCGAGGGCGTGATCCTGCCGCGCAGCGCCGCCGATATCGCCTGGTCGGAATACAACCACCATTGGGCCGGCATCTTCGTCGTGCTGATCGGCCTGCTGGCGCTGATCGAACGCTTCGCGTGGGGCGGCTTCGCGCGGCACTGGCCGTTGCTGTTCCTGGTGATGGCGGCGTTCCTGTTTCTCCGCGCCGACGAGATGGCCTGGCCGCTCGGCCCGATCGGCTTCTTCGCGTCGCTGCGCGATCCCGAAGTGGCGCAGCACCGGCTGTTCGTGGTGCTGATCGTCCTGTTCGGCCTGTTCGAATGGCGGGTGCGGCTGCGCGGGCAACAGGCGGGGCGGGCGGCGCTGGTGTTTCCGCTGACGGTCGCCGCCGGCGGCGCGCTGCTGCTGACCCATTCGCACGCCATCGCCAACATCAAGGATCAGCTCCTGATCGAGATGAGCCACACGCCGCTGGCGCTGTGCGGCATCATCGCCGGCTGGGCGCGCTGGCTCGAGCTGCGCCTGGACGGCCGCATCAGCCGCGCCGCCGCCTGGGTCTGGCCGGTGGCCTTCGTGCTGGTCGGGCTGATCCTGCTGGATTATCGCGAGGCGTGAGCAGCCTTACTGCTTCTGCAGGAACACGTAGTCCGCGGAATAGGCCACGCTGCGGAGTTGCCCGGCGGTCTCGCAGGCGCCCTCCAGCTTGCCGCCCGACGTGTTGATCCGCTGCACGGTGGTGACGTCCGACAGCACGCCCTTGCTGCCGCGGTGGGAGACGACGGCGAGCTTCAGCCAGGGGATGTCGTTGTCGGTGGCCCCGATGGCGGTGCCCTGGACGCGGCCGCCGACGATCGAGCCGTCCTGGTGCTCCCAGCTCGGGCCGGCGTAGTGCCGACCGACAGTCTTGCCGTCCTCGAACAGACTGGCGATCGGTTCGCGAAAGGTCCAGGCGAGCTTGCCGTCCTTGTCGGTCTTGCAGTCGTAGACCTGCGCGCCTTCGGCATGCAGCGTCAGCACGGCCTTTTCGCCGGCGGCGATCAGCGCGTCGGGAATCGTGGTCTCTGCAGCGTAGGAGGAGCCGATCTGGGCCCCGAGCAACAGCAGGGCGAGCGATGAGGTCAAGCGCATGATCAGGTTCCTCGACAGCAGGAGTGAAACAGAAACGGGCCACGCTTGTAGCGCGGCCCGTTGATAGGTGACGAAACCAGAAGGCGAAAGTGGGGAAACTTACGCCGCCATCGCCTTGGTCAGGTTCTCGGCGATCTTGTCGAGGAAGCCGGTGGTCGAGAGCCAGCGCTGATCGGCGCCGACCAGGAGCGCGAGGTCCTTGGTCATGTAGCCGGACTCGACGGTGTCGACGCAGACCTTCTCCAGGGTGGCGGCGAACTTCGCCAGTTCGGCATTGTTGTCGAGCTTGGCGCGGTGCGACAGGCCGCGGGTCCAGGCGAAGATCGAGGCGATCGAGTTGGTCGAGGTCTCCTTGCCCTTCTGGTGCTCGCGGAAATGGCGGGTCACCGTGCCGTGGGCCGCCTCGGCCTCGACGGTCTGGCCGTCCGGGGTCATCAGCACCGAGGTCATCAGGCCGAGCGAGCCGTAGCCCTGCGCCACGGTGTCGGACTGCACGTCGCCGTCATAGTTCTTGCAGGCCCAGACATAGCCGCCCGACCACTTCAGCGCCGCGGCGACCATGTCGTCGATCAGGCGGTGCTCATAGGTGATCTTCTTGGCCTCGAACTTGTCCTTGAACTCCTTCTCGTACACCTCCTGGAAGATGTCCTTGAAGCGGCCGTCATAGACCTTCAGGATGGTGTTCTTGGTCGACAGGTAGACCGAGTAGTTCTTGGCGAGGCCCATGTTGAGCGAGGCGCGGGCGAAGTCGTAGATCGACTCGTCGAGGTTGTACATCTCCATCGCGACGCCGGCGCCGGGTGCCTTGAAGACCTCCTTCTCGATCACGGTGCCGTCGTCGCCGACGAACTTCATCGTCAGGACGCCCTTGCCGGGGAACTTGAAGTCGGTGGCACGGTACTGGTCGCCATAGGCGTGGCGGCCGATGATGATCGGCTTGGTCCAGCCGGGAACGAGGCGCGGCACGTTCTTGCAGATGATCGGCTCGCGGAACACGACGCCGCCGAGGATGTTGCGGATGGTGCCGTTCGGCGACTTCCACATCTCCTTGAGGCCGAACTCCTTCACCCGGGCCTCGTCCGGGGTGATGGTGGCGCACTTCACGCCGACGCCGACCTTCTTGATGGCGTTGGCCGCATCGATCGTGATCTGGTCGTTGGTCTTGTCGCGGCTTTCCATCCCCAGGTCGAAATACATCAGGTCGATATCAAGGAAGGGGTTGATCAGCTTGTCCTTGATGTACTGCCAGATGATCCGGGTCATCTCGTCGCCGTCGAGCTCGACGACCGGGTTGGTCACCTTGATTTTTGCCATGATCGATGGGGCCTTCTTGGGAACAGCGCGCCAGGAATGGAAAGCGCTTGTGAAATCAAGCGCGTCATAGCACTGCTGCACCGCGGGCGGAAGCGCACCCGGTATGCGTCCGGTGCTGATTTTCGCAGCCCGCTCATGCGGTGGGCAACGGCAGGCCGCGGGCCGGCCTGCCGTTTCGCGCAAACTGCAAAATTCAGGCGTAAGCCGATTATTTTGCTTGAGAATTCTCATCGGCCGGGCCAACGAGCGGGCAGGGCGCGATCGGCGCTTCAACCGGATCTGGAAGTCGAGGATTGAGCGTGTCGGGCACCGACAAGACGAAGGCGGGCGTGGAGATCGCAGGGCCGGTGGTGATCCTGGTCGAGCCGCAGCTCGGCGAGAACATCGGCATGGCCGCGCGCGCCATGGGCAATTTTGCGTTGTCGGAGCTGCGACTGGTCAACCCGCGCGACGGCTGGCCGAACATCGCCGCCCAGCGGGCGGCGGCCGGGGCCGACCACATCATCGATCATGTCCGGCTGTTCGACACCCTGCCGGAGGCGATCGCCGACCTCGACCTGGTGTTCGCGACCACCGCCCGAGCCCACGACCAGGCCAAGCCGGTGATGGGACCAGAGGCGGCCGCCCGCGAGATGCAGGGCCAGATCGCCGGCGGCGGCCGGGCCGGCATCCTGTTCGGCCGCGAGCGGGCGGGGCTCACCAACGAGGAGGTCGCCCGCGCCAACCGCATCATCACCTACCCGGTCAACCCCGGCTTTGCCTCGCTGAACCTCGCCCAGGCGGTGCTGCTGATGGGCTATGAATGGTTCAAGCTGGTGACATCGGGCGCGCTGCCCTTCGCCATGCCCGAACGCTCGGAGCGCGCCAGCCAGGGACAGATGGAGGCGTTCTTCGAGAACCTGGTGCGCGAGCTCGACCGGGTCGAATTCCTGCGGCCCGCCGAGAAGCGCGAGACCATGCTGGTCAACCTGCGCAACATCTTCTTCCGCATGGAGCCGTCGCGGCAGGACATCCACACCCTGCACGGCGTGGTCATGGCGATCGCCGAGGGGCGCAAGGGGCCGGCCAAGGGCGGCGTGCTCGACAGCGAGCAGGCGACGCGCCTGCGGGCGCTGATCGCCGAGCAGGGCACGGTGGCCAACCTGCCGGATTCGCGCGGCTCGCTGCGCGGGCTGGCGCGGCTGCTCCGCCGCAACCCGACCGACGCCGAGCGCGCGCTGTGGCACGCGCTGTCGCGCGACCGCCGCTTCGCCGGCCAGTTCAAGCGCCAGACCCCGGTCGGCCGCCACATCCCCGACTTCGTCTCCTTCATCCACCGCCTCGCGATCGAGCTGGTCGGCCCCGACGAGAGCGAAGGCGTCGTCGCTGATCGCAGCGCAAGGCGGGCGTGGCTGGAAAGCCGCGACTATCGCGTCACCGAGGTGAAGGCGGCGGATGTCGAGGCGAATCTGGAGGCCGAGCTGGTGCGGCTGCAGGCGGTGATCGCCGCAGCCAAGTAGTCGCCGACGGTCGCATCGCGAGCCGCGTGGCGGCTATCAATGGCTTCGCGCGTCCGTTCATCACGCGCAAGCGTCGATTGAGTTGCCGCGTGGCATGCGCGGCCCTCGCAACTCATCCGCGCCCGGCAGGCCCCGAGTCTGCGATCTCGTTTACACCGGCTGAACGATGATTTGTGAACGCAATTCCAGATTGTGGTTCTCCCAATCGGTTCTGGTTAGATCGCAGCACCAAGAGCAAGACCTAAGGGGGCATTCATGGCTACGCGACGATGGCGCTCGATTCTGTGTTGTGCGTTGATCATCGGCTCGATCTTCGGCTTGTCGGCAAGCGCCGAACCGGCGGCACCGAAGCGGTGCACGACGGCGGCCGATCTCGGTGCCGACGAGCGCATCGCCGGCTGCACTGTCGTGATCGAGCGCGGCAAGCCGGCGACGCCGCAGGTGATCGAAGCCCGTTTCGCACGCGCCGGCGCCTACTTCCACAAGGGAGACGTCGAGCATGCGATCGACGACTACAAGATCGTCATCGAGCAGTCCTCGGCTGGTCTTCTTGCCGCATTCGATCGCGCCGCTCCTGATCTGCGCGAGAGCGAGCCGCAGCCGGGGTCGGGTTTCGGGCGGGCGTTCGGTCGCAACGGCTACCGCGCGCAGGCCTATCGCGCGCTGGGGATCGCAAGCTTCCAGGCCGGTCTCCTGGAGGAGGCGCAGGACGATTTCAGATGGCTCAGCGAGATCGATCCCCACAATGCGGAGGCGGCCTTGTGGCTGGATCTGGCGCGCCGCCGTGCCGGGCTGGGGAGCGAGCTCGCCGACCACGCGAAGCGGCTCGACATGGGCAAATGGCCGGCCCCGATCGTCCGTCTCTTCCTCGGGCAGGAGACGACGGAGGCTGTGCTTGCGGCGGCCGACCGCGGTGCTCCCGTCACGCGCCGGGCACGGCGCTGCGAGGCGA
The DNA here is from genome assembly GCF_051168395.1 of Bradyrhizobium sp. HKCCYLRH1030. NCBI lineage: Bacteria > Pseudomonadati > Pseudomonadota > Alphaproteobacteria > Hyphomicrobiales > Nitrobacteraceae > Bradyrhizobium > Bradyrhizobium sp. HKCCYLRH1030. The sequence continues at coordinate 190,900 of NZ_JBNPUY010000006.1, forward strand.
GCTTCTTCGCCGGCGAGCTGATGCTCGACCAGAGTCGTGAGCGCGACGCCATGCAACTGATCGACCGGGCTCTCGCCGAGTGTCCGTTGACATCGCGCGAACGCTCGGTCGCCGAGGCGGAGGCGCGCGCGCTCCGCATCATGCCGTAAAAGTCATGCGGAGAGGCACGGCAATCCCGCAGCGAGCTGTTCTCCGGCCGCATGCTTAACGCGCGCGTGCGCATTTGAGTGAAAATGCCCGGTCAAATCCGCACGCGGCGGGTTACGGAACGCTCGGGTTCGAACGGTATGGTCTGCGCATTGCCCTTTCATCGTTGCAACTGTGCGGCCTTTCATCATGAACGAAACCAGATCCGTGTTGCGGGACCTCGAGGATGCGATTGCGCGGGGGACCGCGGACAGCCGCGAGCGCGCGCTGTGGCATGCGACCGACCTGCTGATCGCGGGGCGCTACTGCGAGGAGGAGATCGCCACCTTCGGCGAGGTGATCGGCCGGCTCGCCGACGAGATCGAGATCGAAGCGCGCGCCAAGCTCGCGGATCGCCTCGCCAGGATCGAATATTCGCCGGCCAGCGTCATCCGCAAGCTCGCCTTCGACGACGAGATCTGGGTCGCCGGCCCGGTGTTGCGCGAATCCGAGCGGCTCGATGACGCCACGCTGGTCGAGAACGCCAGCACCAAGAGCCAGGACCATCTGCTCGCGATCGCCGAACGAAAGACGTTGAGCCCCGCCGTGACCGACGTGCTGGCGACGCGCGGCGACCGTGCCGTCGCCACGGCGGTGGCGCGCAATCAGGGCGCCCAGTTCTCCGGCGCCGGATTCCTGCACATGGTCAAGCGGGCCGAGAACGACTCGATTCTCGCCGAGCATCTCGGCCGCCGGCTCGACATCCCCCGCCATCTGTTCCAGCAACTGATCGCCAAGGCCTCGGACGATGTCGGCAAGCGGCTGGCAGGGGAGCGGCCGGAGCTGCTTGGCGAGATCAACAGCTCGGTCGCCAACATCGCCGGCGACCTGCAGTCGAAGTTCGGACCCGGCTCGCGCAACTACTTCGTCGCCAAGCGGACCGTGACGATCCAGCACCGCCTCGGCAATCTGCACGAGAGCACCATCGCCGGCTATGCGACCGCGCACAAGGTCGAGGAGGTGACGATCGGCCTCGCGCTGCTGTCGGGATTGCCGGTCGACGTCGTCGAGCGCGCCTTGTTCGACCGCAACCGCGAGATGCTGCTGATGCTCGCCAAGGCGCTTGGCTTTACCTGGGATACGATGATGGCGCTCGCGTTCCTCGGCGCCCGCGACCACCGCATCACGGCCGGCGAGTTGCAGGAGCTGGAGCGTGACTATGCCAAGCTCCAGTCGCTGACATCGCGCAGCGTGCTCGAATTCTATCAGTCCCGCAAGAATCCAGGCAAAGGCGGCAAAGCATCCGCGCCGCGCGCCGTAGCCTATTGAACCTGCAGCGACGGATGGAGGTGATCGCGGATGAAGGGTATGGGACTTCCTCTTCGCAGAGAGCAACGGCTCGGCCATCGCGAGGCGCCTGCGGACCGCGCGGCGGTCGATGCGGCTTGGCACGTGCTCGAAGCGGCCAACGAGCTCGGCGATGAGGCTGCAGTGGCCGCCTGCCGCCGCGTCATCGATGCGAGCCTCAACGGCGCGGGCGCAGATCAGGCGGACCTGAAGCTGGTGACGGAGTATTTCCGCTAGTTCTGTCGCTCGGTTCGCGGGGCAGGGCGGCTCAGACCGCAGCGAGCTGCGGGCCCGCCGCCTTGCTGTTGCGCTGGCCCGCCTTCAGCTTCGCCGGCTCGATCAGCGCCTTCGCCGCCAGCCCGGCGGTGTCCGCGACCTCGGGATTGCGCGACACCATCGCCGCCACGATCGCGCCGTCGATCAGCAGTGCAAGCTGATGCGAGAAGCTCTCCGGCTCGGCAGCGCCCATCTCACGGGCGAGCTTCTCGATATGCGCCAGCACCACTTTCTTGTGGCGCATTGCGATGGTGCGAAACTGCTTCTGGTCCTTGTCGTGCTCGCCGACCGCATTGATGAAGGGGCAGCCGTAGAAGCGCTCCTCGCCGAACCAGCTCTTCAGCGCCGGAAAGATGCGTGCCAGCTTGGTCTCGGCGTCACCGCCGCCGCTTTCCATCTCCGCGATGAACCATTCGCGCCACTGCTTGCCTTCGCTTTCCAGCACGGCGGTGACCAGCGCGGTCTTCGATCCGAACAGCTTGTAGAGTGTGGTCTTCGCGGTGCCGGCCTCGCTGATGATCGCATCGATCCCGGTGGCATTGATGCCGTTCTTGCAGAATAGCCGCGTGGCGGCGCCGAGCAGGCGGCCGCGCGCGGATTCGTCATCGCCGGCCGAGATCGTCCTCGCGACCGCCTGCTTCTTGCCGGTTTGTTTGCCCGCAACTGACTTTGCCATGCGTGCAAGCTTAATCGCTGTGCGCGTGAGTCAGCAAGACTGCTGATGTGCTCGAGGCAGCATTGCGCTCAATTTGATCTCCGAAGGCGGCATTCTGCACTGCGCTTGGGCAGCGGAGGTGACGCAACGGCTCGCCACTTGCCGCAATGATCGCGTAAGCCGCGAGGATCACTTCGGCTTTTGATTTTCGGCCTCTCTGGCACGCTTCGTGCAGGATACAGACCGTTCGGTATCCTCATCCCAGGGAGAGAAATGAGATGACCGCTGTGGTTCAGAAGACGGCGCTGACGGGCTGCCTCGCACCCATCGACAAGAACGGGCTTGAACAGCTCATCGTCAACGGCAAGGCCAACCCCAAGGTCATCAAGACCCTGAAGTGCAAGACCGTCGCCGAGGGCAAGTTCCGCCACGCCAACTACATCCGCAACCTCGCGCCCTACATCGTCGACGAGCCGCCGGGGCTGCTCGGTGACGACACTGCGCCAAATCCGTCGGAAGCCTCGCTCGCCGCGCTCGGCTCCTGCCTGGCCGTCGGCCTGCATGCCAATGCGGTGCATCGCGGCTGGACCGTCAACAAGCTCGAGCTGGAGCTCGAGGGTGATCTCAACATCACCGCAGTCTGGGGCACCGGCGACGTCAGCGAGAAGCCGGTCGGCTTCACCGATGTCCGCGTCAAGGTCGACATGGAGTGCGAGGGCATTCCGCAGGAGGAGGTCAAGGCGCTGATCGACCACGTCAAGAAGTGGTCGCCGGTCGCCAACACCTTCACGCGTCCGGTCAATCTCGAGGTCGGGATCTGAGGCGGCCCTCGAGGTCAGCGTAGCGGAGGACGTCATGAACTCAGTAGTCTCGGGTTCACTCGGACAGCATCTGGCGCTCGATGGCGCGGGCGTCATGCCCATACCGTCGACCGTGGAGCAGGTCACGGCGATCGCGCGCAAGGAGCTCGCGCCGCTGGCCGCTGGCATCGACGCCGGGACGGTGTACCCGGCCGACGTGCTCCGCCGCTTCGGCGAGGTCGGCGCGTGGAGCAGCCACGTGCCGGAAAATGGCGCGGCGGATCTCAACTGCGCGATCGACACCATCGGCGCGATTGGTGAGGTCTGCGGCGCCTCTGCCTTCATGGCGTGGTGCCAGAACACGCTGGTCTGGTACATCGCCAACTCGCCCAACAAGGCGCTCGTCGGCCGTCTTCTCGACGACGCCGCCAGCGGCCGGTTGCTCGGTGGCACCGGCTTGTCCAATCCGATGAAGAGCTTCTTCGGCATCGAGAAGCTCAAGCTCAGGGGTCGCAAGGTCGAGGGCGGCTACGTCGTGCGCGGCGTGCTGCCTTGGGTCTCGAACCTCGGGCCGGACCACATGTTCGGTACGATCTTCGAGCGTGAGGACGCGCCCGGCGAGATCGTGATGTTCATCGCCGACTGTGCCGATCCGGCGGTGACCCTGCAGCCATGCCAGCCGTTCCTGGCGATGGACGGCACCGGCACCTACGGCATCCAGTTTCGCGACCTGTTCGTGCCGGACGAACTGATCCTGGCCGATCCCGCCGGTCCCTTCGTCAAGAAGATCCGTGCCGGATTCATCATGTTGCAGGCCGGCATGGCGCTCGGCCTGATCAAGGACTGCATCAAGATCATGCAGGAGGTCGAGGCGCCGCTCGGCCACGTCAACCGCTATCTGCCGCAGCAGCCGGTCGATTTCAGCGCGCTCGCCGATGAACTCGCGAAGGAGACGGCCGAACTCGCCAGCGATCCGTTCAACCCCGACGAGACCTATTGGCGCAAGGTCGTGGCGCTGCGCCTGCGTGCCGGCGAGGCCAGCGTCGCTGCGGCTCATGCCGCGATGCTCCATTGCGGAGCCCGCGGCTACCTCAAGGGCAATCGCGCCGAACGTCGCCTGCGCGAGGCCTATTTCGTCGCGATCGTGACTCCCGCGACCAAGCAGCTCCGCAAGATGCTCGCCGACGGCTGACGCCGGCGAGAACGGCAAACCAACAAATCCCAACCAGGAGAGGCCTGCCATGACGGACGTTCTGATTACAGCCGGCGAACTCGCTGAGTTCACCAAGACCGAGCCGTGTGTCGTGATCGACACCCGCAATCCCGATGCCTACGCCGCGGGACATCTTCCCGGCGCCGTCAACGTCCACGAGATCTTCACCTATCTCGCGACGTCCACACCGGAAGGCATGGAGGAACTGAAGACGAAGTTTGCGGACGCGTTCGGCGCCGCCGGCCTTTCGGGCGCCGAGACCGCCGTCGTCTACGAACAGTCGATGAACTCCGGCTTCGGCCAGTCGTGCCGCGGCTATTTCCTGCTCACGATGCTCGGCTATCCCAAGGTCAAGGTGCTGCATGGCGGCTACGATGCCTGGGTGGCCGCCGGCATGCCGGTGACGACCGACGTGCCGTCGCCGGCCAAGGCCTCGTTCGCCATCGTGCCGGAGGCGGGCAGCATCCTGATCGACGCCAAGGCGATGCTGGCGGCGGTTGGCAATCCCGCTATCGCGATCCTCGACGTCCGCGATGTCGATGAGTGGATCGGCGATTCCTCCTCGCCCTACGGCAAGGATTTCTGTCCGCGCAAAGGCCGCATCCCCGGCGCCGTCTGGCTCGAATGGTACCGCATGATGAAGCCGACCGCCGAAGGCCCGCGCTTCAAGTCGAAGGACGAGATCCTCGCCGAATGCGCCACCGTCGGCATCACGGTCGACACGCCGGTTTATCTCTACTGCTTCAAGGGCGCACGGGCCTCGAACACCTTCCTGGCGCTGAAGAACGCCGGCGTGAAGGATGTGCGGATGTACTTCGGCTCGTGGAACGAGTGGTCGCGCGACCCGTCGCTGCCGATCGAGGAAGGACTTCCGATGCCGGCGATGACCAGCAAGGCGGCATAGAAGCTGCATGTTAAGCACGTCCGGCCGCTGAAAATGCGGCCGGATGAGCAGTTCGAAGGCGCTGACAGCGCAGATGTGACAAAGGGGCGCAGCACATGTCGATTTTCGATGATCCGTTCGATGCCGATTCACGCGTGAATGCCGGTTGTATCTGCGGCCAGCATCGCAGGCCGGCCGAACATGAGCACGCCGCGCTGGCGCTGCGCTGCGAGCCCGTGGCGCACTCCACCGAGAAGCGCTACGAGAACGTGGTCGCGTCAGCCGTGCTGCGCGCGGTGTTTCCGCAAGCCGCCACCCGCCGCGCGTTTCTGAAGTCGGTCGGCGCCGCCACCGCGCTCGCCGCAGTGTCCCAGTTCTTCCCGCTGAAGACCGCGACCGAGGCGTTCGCCGAAGCGGGCACGCCCGAGAAGAAGGATATCAAGGTCGGCTTCATTCCGATCACCTGCGCGACCCCGATCATCATGGCGGCGCCGCTCGGCTTCTATGCCAAGGCCGGGCTGAACGTCGAGGTCGTCAAGACCGCCGGCTGGGCCGTCATCCGCGACAAGACCATCAACAAGGAATACGACGCCTCGCACATGCTGGCGCCGATGCCGATCGCGATCTCGCTCGGCCTCGGTGCACAGCCGATCCCGTTCACCGTGCCCGCGATCGAGAACATCAACGGGCAGGGCATTACGCTTGCGATGAAGCACAAGGACAAGCGCAATCCGAAGGACTGGAAGGGCATGAAGTTCGCCATTCCGTTCGACTATTCGATGCACAACTATCTCCTGCGCTATTATCTCGCCGAGCACGGCATCGATCCCGACACCGACGTGCAACTGCGCTCTGTCCCGCCGCCGGAGATGGTCGCGAACCTGCGCGCCGACAATATCGACGGCTTCCTCGCGCCCGACAACATCTGCCAGCGCGCGATCTTTGACGGCGTCGGCTTCCTGCACATCCTGTCGAAGGAGATCTGGGACGGTCACCCCTGCTGCAGCTTCGCGGCGAGCCGCGAGTTCATCACCACGGCGCCGAACAGCTTTGCCGCTCTCACCCGCGCCATCGTCGATGCCACCGCGTACGCGTCGAAGGCTGAGAACCGCAAGCAGATCGCGGAGGCGATCGCTCCGGCGAATTACATCAATGCGCCGGTGACCGTCATGGAGCAGGTCTTGACCGGCACCTACGCCGATGGCCTCGGCGGCGTGAAGACCGATCCGAAGCGCGTCGATTTCGATCCGTTCCCGTGGCAGTCCTTCGCGGTGTGGATGCTGACGCAGATGAAGCGCTGGGGCCAGATCAAGGGCGACGTCGACTACAAGGCGGTCGCGGAGCAGATCTATCTCGCCACCGACACCCGCAAGGTCATGACCGACATGGGCCTGACGCCGCCGAAGGACTCCTACAAATCGTTCTCGGTGATGGGCAAGCCGTTCGATCCGACCAAGCCGGACGACTACGTCGCCAGCTTCAAGATCAAGAAGGCGTCGTGATGGGAGGAATGGGCGCGACGCTGCTGGCCGCGACAATCGCGATGGACACGACGCTGCCGATCAAATCATCGGTGTCGTCCCCGCGAACGCGGGGACCCATACGCCGTGAACTCGCTTGTGGCAGGAATGGCGACGACGATCTTTTTTACCAAGTCTGGACGGTGGTTATGGGTCCCTGCGTTCGCAGGGACGACACCGTGAGTGGAGCGCCGGCATGACCGCCTCTCTTCGCCTCCGCGCCGCCGTGGTTTCCATCGTGCTGCTCGCCGTGTTCCTCGGCGCCTGGCATATCGCGACGCGCAGCACGGGCGCCGCGGCCAACATGAGCCCGGAATACGCCAAGCTGATGGGCATGACGGCCACGCAGGGTAAGTCGGCGATGCCCGGGCCGCTCGATGTCGGTGCCAAGCTGTGGGAGCATCTGCGGCGGCCGTTCTACGACAATGGTCCGAACGACAAGGGGCTCGGCATCCAGCTCGCCTTCTCGCTCGGGCGGGTCATGCTCGGCTACCTGATCGCAGTCGCGGTCGCGATCCCGCTCGGCTTCCTGATCGGCATGTCGCCCTTGATGAGCAAGGCGCTCGATCCGTTCATCCAGATTCTCAAACCGATCTCGCCGCTCGCCTGGATGCCGCTCGCGCTCTACACCATCAAGGATTCCAGCCTGTCGGCGATCTTCGTGATCTTCATCTGCTCGGTGTGGCCGATGCTCATCAACACCGCCTTCGGCGTCGCCAGCGTGCGCAAGGAATGGATCAACGTCGCCCGCACGCTCGAGGTCGGGAATTTCCGCCGGGCCTTCACGGTCATCCTGCCGGCTGCGGCGCCGACGATCCTCACCGGCATGCGGATCTCGATCGGCATCGCCTGGCTCGTCATCGTCGCCGCCGAGATGCTCGTCGGGGGCACCGGCATCGGCTACTTCGTCTGGAACGAGTGGAACAACCTCTCGATCACCAACGTGATCATCGCGATCCTGCTGATCGGCCTGGTCGGCATGGTGCTGGATCAGATCCTGGCCCGCGTGTCGCGGCTCGTGACGTTTCCGGAGTAGGGCATGATCAGGCGAACTGCTGCAAGGTGCGCAACTCCGTTCCCCTCCCCCTTGCGGGGAGGGGTCAGGGGTGGGGGTGCCCCACGCGCGAGTCTTCGTGGGGGACCCCCCTCCCTGACCCTCCCCCACAAGGGGGGAGGGAACGGAAAGACCTTCCTATGACCGACAAGTTCATCTCCATCGAAGGGATCGCCAAGCGCTATGATGGGGCGCGCAGCACGACGATCTTCGAGAATCTCTGGCTCGCGATGGCGCGCGGCGAGTTCGTCTGCGTGATCGGGCATTCCGGCTGCGGCAAGACCACGGTGCTGAATGTTCTTGCCGGCCTCGACGTGCCGAGCGAAGGCGCCGTCATCGTCGACGGCCAGGCCATCGAAGGTCCGAGTCTCGACCGCGCGGTCATCTTCCAGAGCCATGCGCTGCTGCCGTGGCGGACGGTGCTCGGCAACGTCGCCTATGCCGTCTCGTCGAAATGGCGCAAATGGGATCGCGCCAAGGTCAAGGCGCATGCGCTGAAATACATCGAGCTCGTCGGCCTGTCCGGCTCCGAGCACAAGCGGCCGTCGGAGCTGTCCGGCGGCATGAAGCAGCGCGTCGGGATTGCCCGCGCGCTCTCGATCACGCCGAAGATCATGCTGATGGACGAGCCGTTCTCCGCGCTCGATGCGCTGACGCGCGGCACCCTGCAGGACGAGGTCCGCCGCATCTGCGTCGAGACCGGGCAGACCGTGTTCATGATCACCCACGACGTGGACGAAGCGATCTATCTCGCCGACAAGATCGTGCTGATGACCAACGGACCCGGCGCGGTGCTCGCGGAGATCGTCGAGAACCCGCTGCCGAAGGACCGGCTGCGCGGCGACCTGCATCGCCATCCGCTGTACTACGCGCTGCGCAACCACATCATCGATTTCCTGGTCAGCCGCAGCAGGACCTTCACCGCCGAGACGCCCGATTACGACCCGCGCAAGGTGCCGGTGGTGACGATCGGGCGCAGCGAGCCGACGATCGTCGCGTCCAACCCGGTCGAGAACGACGCGCCGCAGGCGATCGCCCGCTGACGCCCAGCCGGAAGAAACCCATCAACGAAGACAAGGGAGACCAAGCATGAAGCGATCCGACCTCACCGAGAAGCTGCTCGACATCAAGCGCGAGAAGGGCTGGAGCTGGAAATACATCTGCGAGCAGATCGGCGGCTATTCCGAGGTGCTGATTGTCGGCGCCGTTCTCGGCCAGATGAAGCTGACCAAGCCGCAGGCGGCGAACGCCGGCGAGCTGTTCGGCCTGTCCAAATCCGAGATCGCGATGCTGAACGAGACGCCGATGCGCGGCGAGGGCGTGCAGATGCCCCCGACCGATCCCTTGATCTACCGCTTCTACGAACTCGTGATGATCAACGGCCCGGCGTGGAAGGAGCTGATCCAGGAGGAATTCGGCGACGGCATCATGTCGGCGATCGATTTCGACATGGTGATGGAGCGCCTGCCCAATGCCAAGGGAGACCGCGTCAAGATCACGATGTCGGGCAAGTTCCTGCCGTACAAATATTACGGCGCCAGCGGCAACGTGCCGGAATACGGCTTCAAGGAAGAGTAAGCGAGTAGCGAATTGCGGGTAGCGAATAGGGGCAGGAGATCCCTATTCGCTACTCCCTATTCGCTATTCGCCTCTCACTGTCCCGCCTTGACCTGCGCCACGGCGGTCACCAGCAGCTCGCTCATCTTCGCGCGCACGTCCGCCTCGGTGACGGCCGCGCCCTTGGCGGTGAGGTCTCCCAGCACCTTGCGCAGCACGTCGGCATCGCCCGCTTCCTCGAAATCGGCCGCGACGACCTCCTTGGCGTAGGCGTCGGCGTCAGCGCCGGACTTGCCGAGCTTTTCGGCTGCCCACAGGCCGAGCAGCTTGTTGCGGCGGGCTTCTGCCTTGAACTTCAATTCCTCGTCATGGGCGAATTGCTTCTCGAAGGCGTCCTCGCGCTTGTCGAACGTGGTCATGGTCGGAACTTCCAGTGTTGCCGAAGAGGGTTAACCGCGCAGGCGGTTGCGGGGCGGTGGCCGCACGCCTAAATAATTGGAACATCTTGCCAATACAACGGGTACGAGGCCGCAGGGAAGGGCGGTAAAACTCCGCTCCCGAGGCCCGGATCGATTGTGCTCGGGACACCAATGAGATAGGTTTCCCACAGGCCCGGTTCTTGTTCTGTTTCCGTCCGTCCGGGCCCTCGCGGCAGCTCCGTCGTGGTCCTGTCCAAAGTCATCCGGAGCCCACCATTTCATGGATTTCAACAAAACACGGTACATCCCAATGAGCCGTCGGCGTCGCATTTATGAAGGCAAGGCCAAGGTCCTGTATGAAGGCCCCGAGCCGGGCACCCTGATCCAGCACTTCAAGGACGACGCCACCGCCTTCAATGCCAAGAAGCACCAGGTGATTGAAGGCAAGGGCGTCCTCAACAACCGGATCTCGGAGTACCTGTTTCAGCACCTCAACGACATCGGGGTTCCGACTCACTTCATCCGCCGGCTCAACATGCGCGAGCAGTTGATTCGCGAGGTCGAGATCGTGCCGCTCGAGGTCGTCGTCCGCAATGTGGCGGCGGGCTCGCTGTCGCAGCGCCTCGGCATCGAGGAAGGCACCCAGCTGCCGCGTTCGATCATCGAATTCTATTACAAGAACGACCAGCTCAACGACCCCATGGTGTCGGAGGAGCACATCACCGCGTTCGGCTGGGCGACGCCCCAGGAAATCGACGACATCATGGCGCTCGCCATTCGCGTCAACGACTTCCTGACCGGGCTTTTCCTCGGCATCGGCATCCGCCTGGTCGACTTCAAGATGGAATGCGGCCGGCTGTTCGAGAACGAGATGATGCGCATCATCGTCGCCGACGAGATTTCCCCCGATTCCTGCCGGCTGTGGGACATCAAGTCGAACGAGAAGCTCGACAAGGACCGCTTCCGTCGTGATCTTGGCGGCCTTCTGGAGGCCTATACCGAGGTCGCCAAGCGGCTCGGCATCCTCATCGAGAACGAGCGCCCGGCGGGCTCCGGCCCGGTCCTGGTCAAGAGCTAAAAGGGAACAAGACGTGAAAGCGCGTGTCACGGTGACGCTGAAATCCGGCATCCTCGATCCGCAGGGCAAGGCGATCGAGGGCGCCCTGAAATCGCTCGGCGTCGACGGCGTCGCCAGCGTGCGGCAGGGCAAGGTGTTCGACATCGAGCTCGCCGGTGCCGACAAGGCCAAGGCGGAGGCCGCCCTGAAGGCGGCCGCCGACAAGCTGCTGGCGAATACGGTGATCGAGAATTACCGGGTGGAGTTGCTGGGGTAGGCAATGGCCGTGATCGACCGCGAGATCTACGAGCTTCTGCTGGAAATCCCGCGTGATCAGGTCCGTGTCGAACATTCTGTCGATGAGCTGCTTGCTGGTGTGCGAGCGTTGAACAGAGAGCTCTCGTCGGACTCACACACTCTCGCGACGCTGCGAGGGGATCATTATCGAGCAAACACGTAGCATCATGAAATCCGCCGTCCTCGTCTTCCCCGGCATCAACCGCGAACGCGACATGGCCCGCGCGCTGCGCATGATCTCCGGCCATGAGCCTGCGATGGTCTGGCACGCCGAGACGTCGCTGCCGAAGGGCACCGACCTCGTCGTGGTGCCCGGCGGCTTCTCGTATGGCGACTATCTGCGCTGTGGCGCGATCGCGGCACGGGCCCCGGTGATGGACGCAGTACGCGATTTCGCCGCCAAGGGCGGCTTGGTGCTCGGCGTCTGCAACGGCTTCCAGATCCTGTGCGAGTCCGGCCTGCTGCCGGGCGTGCTGATGCGCAACGATAAGCTGAAGTTCATCTGCAAGGACGTGCATCTGCGGGTCGAGCGCTCCGATTCGCCGTTCACCCGCGGCTACAATGCGGGTCAGGTCATCCGCGTGCCGGTCGCTCACGGCGAGGGCAATTATGCGGCCGACGAGGAGACCTTGAAGCGGCTCAATGGCGATGGGCGCGTGCTCTATCGTTACTGCTCAGCCGATGGCGAGGTCGGCGACCTCAGCAACATCAATGGCGCTGCGCATTCCATCGCCGGCATCGTCAACGAGAACGGGAATGTGCTCGGCATGATGCCGCATCCCGAGAATCACGTCGAGGACATCATGGGCTGCACCGACGGCCGTGGCCTGTTCGCCGGCCTCGTCGCCCATCTCGACCGCGCGGCCTGATCGGCGGGCTGCGCCCGTGACGTTTCCGTCGGGCCGCTCGCCCGGCCCGACCCACAAACGACCGATTGGTGATCGAGGTTGCGGGACGTCCTCCATCTCCCGGATCGTCCCTGACGTCCGTCCTGCCTGCCACTTCCTCGATCCCGACGGTGCCTTGATGTCGACGCTGCCTCTCACTCAGCGCGCCCTGCGCTGGCTTCTCCTGTCCGTGTCACTCTCGCTCGTCACGGGCGTTGGCGCCGCTCGGGCCGAGACCCCGTCGACGACGCCGTCGGTCGCCACACCGCCTCTGCCGTTCACCGTGGGCGGCTGGAAACCGCAGCGGCCGAACGGCACCGATGTGACCTTCTTCCTGTGCGACGATGCGAAATGCGGCCCTGGCTCGAAGGTGAGCTACCGGCTCTACGGACCCAACACGACGATGACGATCGAGCAATTCCGCGCCTCCCAGGACCAGACCGTCAAGCTGCTCGACCAGCGCGTGCCGGGTCAGACCACGACGATTCTGGGCGTCGAGGGCGGCAAGGGCAGCGGGCTGCCGCGCATGTTCTATGCACGGCGCCTGAAAGTGTCGCCAGGCGGAGAGAAGGAATATCAAGTGAGCGGCATGCTGTTCGGCGCGAGAGGCAGTGCCAGCCTGATCAGCTCCGCGACTGGCGAGGCGAACAGCACGGCCAACTTCAAGCAATTCGCGGTCCCGGTCATGCTTCTGCTCGCGCCACGGTCAAAATGATCGCGTGACGGCGCGCCGAAGCCGTTCATCAAAATCGTTCCGGAGTTTTTTCTCGCGCCGTCCGGCAACGCCGGGCGGCTGTTTGCGTTGTCCGCCAGCGAATGGGGCAGGGATCCAAGGAGGTTCTCATATGACGACGAAACATTGGCTGGGAACGGCCGCGATCATCCTGGCGATCGGCACGGCATCAGGTGCATCGGCGCAAGGCGACATGAAGCGCGAGGGAGGCCCGGCCGCTGCTACGGCGCACGAGGCCACGCGTCCGGCTGCCGAGGCGAAGGGAGAGGCAAAGGGCGGCGCCGCCGCGGCGGAACGTGCCGGCGCCGAGGCAAAGCAGAGCGCGCAGGAGCAGCGCCGTGGCGAGCCTTCATCCGCAGCAGGACGCGAGCAGGCTCAGGAAAGGTCCTCCGAGCGGTCGGCACATGATGCCAAGCAGAGCGCCGAGAGCAAGGGCGGTGCGGCCGCCGAGCGTGGCCGCGAGGCCAAGGAGAGCGCCGAGTCGAAGTCGTCGACTGACAGCAAGCAGGCCGACAAGCAGTCTGACAGCAAGAGCAAGGCTGAGTCGAAGCAACAGCAGGGGCGCGCCGACGAGCCGCGCAAGGGCGAGGATCGCGCCGCCGAGAGCAAGTCGGGGGCGACGGATCGGAAGTCCGACCGTGAGGCCGATCGCAATGATCACGATAAGGACAAGACCCGGCAGAGCCAGGACGAGCGCAAGACCGGCACGTCCGACGAGGCCGCGGACAAGCAGACCGGCGACCGCAGCAAGCAGGCCAACCAGCCGAACGCGGCCGACAGCAAGAACACGACCGCGCAGCAGAACCAGCCGACCGGCGCCGGTCAGCGTGATCAGACCGGGCAGGCCAACAATCAGACCCAGCCCAATGGCAGCCGCTCCAGCACGCAGGTGTCGGTCAACGAGCAGCAGAAGACCCGCGTGGTCGATCAGCTCAAGCGCGATCACGACTTCGACCAGGCGCGCACCAATCTCAACATCAACATCAATGTCGGCGAGCGCCTGCCGGAGCGCGTGCGGCCGCGTCCGCTGCCGTCGGACATCGTGACGATCGTGCCGGAATATCGCGGCTACGAGTACACCGTGATCCATGACGAGATCGCGATCGTCGACCCGCGCAGCCGCGAGATCGTCGACGTAATCCCGCAGAACGGCATGCGCGCGGACCGCGGCTATGATCGCGGCGGCTATGGCGTCGGCTCGACCCGCATCGTGCTGTCGGACGATCAGCGCCAGATTCTGCGCCGCGCTGCCACCGAGACGGGCACTGTGGGCTCGACGACATCGTCGTCGTCCTCGTCCGGATCGAGCTGCCTGAGCCTGCGCCGCGTGCCCGATGAGCTCGCGCGCAGCAATCCGGAGCTGGCCAACTACCAGTATCTGGCGATCGGCGAGCAGGTCGTGCTGGTCGACCCGCGCGATCAGAAGGTGGTGCAGGTCATCGACCAGCAGCAGTAGGGCCGAGGCGCGGCTGCGCCTTGTCTCATCGATGACCTCTCTTGCCGCTGCGGCATGGGAGGTCATCGAAAGATTGATTTGGACATAGCACGTCCGGCTCTGCTTCAGTTCGCTCACAACGGGGAACGAGATTCCATCTCGTCCACAAGGGGAGCGAAACGAGCCATGGCGATCATCCGCCAGCTGTATGTCCAAGTCCTGATCGCGATCCTGCTCGCGATCGCCGTCGGCCTGCTGGCGCCAGAGGCGGCCGTTCAGATGAAGCCGCTCGGCGATGCGTTCATCGCACTTCTGCGCATGATGCTCGGGCCGATCATCTTCTGCTCGGTGGTGCTCGGGCTGACGCATGTCCGCGATATGAGGCAGCTCGGCCGGCTCGCGTTCAAGTCGCTGCTGTATTTCGAGATCCTGACCACGCTCGGCATGGTCGTCGGCTTCATCGCGGTCAACGTGTTCCAGCCCGGCGACGGGCTCCATGCCGGCAACCTCGCGCTCAATGACAGCGTGACGCGCATCTCCAACGCCGCGAGCAATTTCACGGCTATCGGCTTCTTCCTCAGCATCATCCCGACCACGATCGTCGACGCCTTCGCCAAGGGCGAGATTCTCCAGATCCTGTTCATCTCGGTGACGGTGGGCGCGGCGCTGAGCGTCGGCCTGAAGACGGAGTCGGCGATCCTGCGCGGCATCGAGGAGGGGCAGGACGTGCTGTTCCGCATGCTGGGTTTCATCATGAAGCTGGCGCCACTCGGGGCGTTCGGCGCCATGGCGGCGGCGATCGGCACGCATGGCGGCGCCACGCTGCTCTATCTCGGCAAGGTCGTGCTGCTGTACTGGATCACGGCGGTCGTCTTCGTCGCAGTCGTGCTCGGCGGCGTGTGCGCCATCATGCGGCTGTCGCTGCTCAAGCTGCTGCGGCTGATCCGCGAGGAGCTGCTGCTGGTGCTCGGGACCGCGTCCGGCGAGGTTGCGCTGCCGCGGCTGATGCAGAAGCTCGAGCAGGCCGGCTGCGACGGCGCCATCGTCGGTTTCGTGCTGCCGGCCGGCTACAGCTTCAATCTCGACGGCACGGGCATC
This sequence comes from Bradyrhizobium sp. HKCCYLRH1030, assembly GCF_051168395.1. Lineage (NCBI taxonomy): Bacteria > Pseudomonadati > Pseudomonadota > Alphaproteobacteria > Hyphomicrobiales > Nitrobacteraceae > Bradyrhizobium > Bradyrhizobium sp. HKCCYLRH1030. Next base: position 206,257 of record NZ_JBNPUY010000006.1, read on the forward strand.
TACATGGCGATTGCCGTCGGCTTCATCGCCCAGGCCACCGACACGCCATTCAGCTACGGCCAGCAGCTGGCGGTGCTCGCGGTCATGCTGCTGACCTCGAAGGGCGGCACCACCGTCGCGGGCGGCGCCTTCATCAAGCTCGCGGCGACCCTGCAATCCGTCCGCGTGCTCCCGCTCAACGGCCTCGGCCTGCTGTTCGGCATCGACCGCCTGATGGCGACCTGCACCGCGCTCACCAACGTCGTCGGCAACACCGTTGCCGTGTTCGTCATCGCGCGCTGGGAAAATGCGCTGGATGCCGCCAGGCTCGATGCCTATCTCGCGGGTGGCGCCGCGTCGACGGCCGCGGAGGCGGCCGTCGACGAGGGCCACGCTGCAATCGCCGGTGCGGGCGAATGAGCTCAGCGCACGTAGTCGCCGATGATCTTGGCGCCGGGCCAGGCGCCGTCCGCCACGCTCTGCGCGATCACCTCGCGCATCAGCGCCAGCAGCTCGTCGGCCAGCCAGGTCGGCTGGCGTTCCCGCGGCATGCCGATCGAGACGGTCGAGATCAGCGGCGGCCGCTCGATCGACCGCACGGTGAGCTCGCCGCGCTTCGCCTCGGCAACGACCGCGGCATGGGCGAGGATCGTTGCGCCGAGACCGCGCCGAACCATGGCCTTCGTCATGCTCACGCTGTCGACCTCGAAGGCGACGTTGAGCCGCGTGCCGTTCTGGATCGCCGCCTGCTCGATCAGCCGCCGGTTGCTGTGCGGAAGACTCGGCAGGATCAGCGACAGCCCGGCCAGCTCGCGCCAGCCGATCGTCTCGGCCACGGTGTCGCCGCGCTTGGCCGGCGGCAGGGCGACGACCATCCGCTCGTGCAGGATGGGGGCCAGCGCGATGCCGTCGAGCGGCGGGGGATTGTAGAGCACGGCGATGTCGAGCCGGCGGTCCAGCAGCCATTCCTCCAGCGACGAGCTGATGCCCTCGCGGACCTGCACGGAGGCCTGCGGCCAGCGCCGGCGCAGTTCGACCACCACGGACGGCGCGATGCGCAGGCCCGCGACCGGCGGCACCCCGAGCGCGATGTGACCGGCGAAGCTCGAATCCGGCGAGCGCACCGCGCCCGGCATCTGGTCGATCTGCAGCAGCACGGCATGGGCGTGCTCGAGGAACGTCGTGCCGGCGCGGGTCAGGCGGACGCCGCGGCCGTGCCGCACCAGCAGCGCGACGCCAAGCTCGTCCTCCAGCTTCATCAGCTGCCGGCTGAGCGCGGATTGCGCGACATTAAGCAATGCCGATGCCCGGCTCAGGCTACCGGCGCGCGCCACCTGCACGAAGTAACGAAGCTCGCGGATGTCGATGGCCGTGTCCTCCGCGCCGCTGCCCGCCGCAGTTTATTGCAAGCGGCCCAGGGCGAGTCAAACCGCGCGCCGACAACGATGAGACGGGCGCCTCGCCGATGAACTTCATCCATCTCGACGGCTTGACGCTGCGCTATGAGCTGCGCGGCGGTGGCGCGAGGACGCTGGTGTTGCTGCATGAGCTCGGCGGCAGCATCGAAAGCTTCGATGCCTTGATGCTCGAGCTGCCCGACGACCTGCGGGTGCTGCGCTATGATCTGCGCGGCGCCGGCCTGTCGGAAAAGCCGCGCGCGCCGTTCGGCTTCGCCGATCACGTCGGCGACCTCGACCGGCTGCTGCGGGCGCTCGGCACCGACGGACCGGTCGATATCGCCGGCGTCGCCGCCGGTGCGGCGCTCGCCGTCAGCTTCGCGCTGGCGCATCCGCAGCGCGTGGGCGCGCTGGCGCTGTGCGCGCCGGCCCTCAGCGTCGATGCTGGTCGCGTGCAGTATCTGGCGGCGCGCTCCGCGCTCTGCATGCGCGCCGGCATGCGCGCTGTGGCGGCTGATACGCTCGATCGTTCCTATCCGCCGGTGCTGCGAACCGACCGCAATGCCTACCTCGCTTATCTCGGCCGCTTCCTCGGCAACGATCCGGTCGGATATGCCCATAACAACCTGGCGTTCGCCGAGGTCGATCTGCGCGAACGGCTCGCGGAGGTTCGGCAGCGCTGTCTGCTGCTTGCCGGCGCGCATGATCTGTTGCGGCCGCAGGCGCAGGTCGAGGCGCTCGCCCGTCTCATTCCCGGCGCGGCGTTCGCGACCGTCGACACGGCCGGTCATCTGATGCAGGTGCAGGCCCCGGCCGAGCTGGCGGGGCGGCTGACGGCTTTTCTTGCCACGCCCGCGGCACAGCCGATTCCTCGCGCCTCGTGACCAGGAGCATCGCATGCGCATCGAGGACCTTGCCCTGGCCGAGATGGACGAGACGCAGCGCGCGGTGGCCGAAGAGGCCATCGCCGGCCGGCGCGGCCGGATCCCGGCGCCGCTGCGGGCCTGGCTGCACAGTCCCGAGCTCGGACGCCGGGCCCAGAAGCTCGGCGAGTTCGCCCGCTACGAGACGTCATTGCCGCCTGCGCTGTCCGAGCTCGCGATCCTCGTGACGGCGCGGCACTGGACCTCGCATGTCGAATGGTATGCCCACAAGCGGGATGGGCTCGCGGCGGGCATCGCCCCGTCGGTCATCGACGCGATCGCGCAACGGCGTGATCCAGAGTTCACCGATCCGGCCGCGAAGCTCGTTCACGACTACACCCGGCAGCTGCTCGCCAGCGGCCGCGTGCCGGACGATCTGCACGCGCTGGCGGCCGCAACCCTCGGCACGCGCGGCGTCGTCGATCTCGTCGGCATCATCGGCTATTACGGGCTGGTGGCGCTGACCCTCAACGCGTTCGACATCGGCCTGCCCGATGGCGAGACGCCGGAGCTGGAGCCATGACCATGACGAAGCGCCTGGAGGGCAAGGTCGCGATCATCACCGGGGCCGGCTGCGTCGGTCCGGGCTGGGGCAACGGCCGCGCCGCGGCGGTCATCTTCGCGCGCGAGGGCGCCAGGGTCCTCGCCGTCGACCGCGATGGCAGCCGCATGGACGAGACGCTGGCGCGCGCCCTGGACCACGGCGGCGTCATCCAGGCCCACCGCTGCGACGTCACCGATGCGGCGGATGTCGCCGCGATGGTCGACGCCTGTATCGCAGCGTTCGGCCGCGTCGATATTCTGGTCAACAATGTCGGTGGCTCGGCGCCGGGAGGCCCGGTCGAGCTGAGCGAGCAGGGCTGGGACGCGCAGCTCGATCTCAACGTGAAGAGCGTCTTCCTCACCTGCAAGGCGGTGCTGCCGCACATGGCGGCGCAGGGCGGCGGGGCCATCGTCAACACGGCCTCCACCTCGGGCATCCGCTGGACCGGATCGGCGCAGGTCGGCTACGCCTCGGCCAAGGCCGCGGTGATCCAGTTCTCGCGCGTCGTTGCCGTGCAGTATGCCCCGCAGCGCGTGCGCGTGAACACGGTGGTGCCTGGCCAGATGCACACGCCGATGGTCGAGGCGCGCCTCGCCGGGCAGCGCGCCGGCGGCGATGTCGCGGCGCTGCTGCGGACGCGGCAGGCTCGCATCCCGCTCGGCTTCATGGGCGACGGCCGCGACACCGCCCACGCCGCGCTGTTCCTCGCCTCCGACGAGGCGCGCTTCGTTACCGGCACCGAGATCGTTGTCGATGGCGGCATGAGCGCCCGCTGTGACTGAACCCATGAGCACGGGCATGGCTGCCGTTTCCCGCGCATGGCCGGCGGGGGCCTGCGATGCGCATTGTCACATCTTCGGTCCGTTCGACCGCTTTCCGCTGCCCGACGATCGCAGCTTCACGCCGCCGGAGGCGCCGGAAACGGCGCTGCGCCGTTTGCACGATCGGCTGGGCATCGATCGCGCGGTCATCGTCCACAGCCAGGGTCATGGCCGCGACCATCGCCCGCTGCTCGATGCGCTGGCCGTGGGAGAAGGCCGCTACCGCGGCGTCGCCGTGCTCGGAGCGGAGGTCACGGCTGCGGAGGTCGCGCGCCTCGATAAAGCCGGCGTCTGCGGTGCCCGCTTCAACTTCCTGGCGCATCTCGGCGGCGCGCCGTCGGCGGAGCGCATGCGGGCCGTGCTCGCGCTGGTGAGGCCGTTCGACTGGCATGTCGCCATTCATGTCACGGCCGCCGATCTCATCCGCTATGCCGAGCTGATCGCGGCCATCGAGCTGCGCATGGTGATCGACCACATGGCCCGGCCGGACCTCGGCCGGAATCTCGGCGCCTGTCAGGCGATCCTGTGTCGCTTGCTCGACAGCGGGCGGGTCTGGATCAAGCTCAGCGGTGCCGATCGCATCTCGCGCGAGGGCGCGCCCTATCATGACGTTGTGCCGTTCGCCCGAAGCGTTGCCGCGCACGCCCCTGAGCGCGTGCTGTGGGGCAGCGACTGGCCGCACGTCAACATCACGGGACAAATGCCGGACGATGCGGTGCTGGCCGACCTCGTGGCCGAGATCGCGCCGTCGGAGACGGCGCGACAGCGGCTTCTGGTCGACAATCCCTCGGCGTTCTTTCGCTTCGATGAATCTCGCCGGGGCCCCGTGGGAGCTTAGCTACGAGCGTCGCGGAGGCCGCCGCCACAGGCGTGCGTCCATTGAACCTGCTGTGGCCGTGATGCGTCAAAACGGGATCGTCCGCAACGGCCTGCGTGAGCGCGGGATTGTCCGGGCTGGCCGGCCACGCTATCAACGTCGGCGTGTAAAATCTCGCCGAGTTGGGGATCTGCCGTGCCTATCGCGCTCGTCGTACTGCTGCTCGACATTTCGCTGATCTACCATGCGTCGCGGACTGGCCGTCTGCAGCCCTGGGCCTTCATCATCCTGATGGTGCCGATGATCGGCGCGCTCGCCTACATCGTCGTCGAGCTGGTGCCGGAATGGCTGGGCAGCCACGACGTCCAGAAGGCGCGCAAGCGCGTCGCCAACAAGCTGGACCCCGAGAAAGACTACCGCGAGTTGTCCGATCGTGTCGCGATCACGGACACGATCGCCAACCGCGCGGCGCTGGCCGAGGAATGCGTCGCGGTCGGGCGTTATGAGGAGGCCGAGCAGCATTACGATCACATCCTGAGCCTGCCGATGGGCCACGAGCCGCTGTTCGCGCTCGGCAAGGCCAAGGCGCAGTTCGCGCGCCGCCGCCCAGGGGATGCGCTGGCGACGCTCGACGAGCTGCAGAAGAGCTGGCCGGACTACAATTCGGCCGAGGCGCATCTGCTCTATGCGCGGGCTTTGCAGGAAGCCGGCCGCACCGACGAGGCCATCGAGGAGTACCAGGCGCTGCTGGACTATGCGCCGGGCAGCGAGGCGAAGGTCCGCTACGGCACGCTGCTCAAGCTGGTCGGCCGGATCGATGAGGCCAAGGTCGTGTTCACCGAGCTGCTGATCCAGATGAAGCGCGCACCACGGCATGTGCGCAAGGCGCAGGCCGAGTGGATCGCCCTCGCCGAGAAGCAGCTCGCGGGGTAGCTCCGCAACGGCAGGGTACATCTTCTCCGCGCGTCATTCCGGGGCGCGCGGAGCGCGAGCCCGGAATCCATAACCACGCATGTCTTGGGAGGCGGGATGCGCGTGGCGCAGTTCTTCGACCATTTTGCGGCTGTGGTTATGGATTCCGGGCTCATTCGCGCTGCTTCAAAATGGCTACGCCATTTTGCGCGCGAATGCCCCGGAATGACGGAGAGAGTTGAGCGCGATCCCCCTTGCTCCGTCCCTACGGCGAGTTCGCCGCCTCCGGTGTCCGCCGCCTGATGCGCTTGATGGTGCCGGAAAACGAGAACAGCGGCTTTGGGCCGGAATGCAGCATGCCGCGCAGGAAGATCAGCGAGGCGCCGGCGCGGGTGACCTCGCCGGTAGCCTCGATCAGTTCGCCCTCACGCGCGGCATCGAGGAACTCGGACGAGAACGACACCGTGACACCCGGGCCCTGCATGATCGGCGCGGCGAAGGCGAACAGGCAGTAGTCGGCGAAGGTCATCAGGCAGCCGCCGTGGACGTTACCGCCGCCGTTGAGGTGCTTCTTCTCGACCCGGAAGGCGCAGCGGATCGAGCCATCGTCCTCCATCCGGTGCCAGAATGGCCCGGTGTGGGATTCGTAGCTGTCGCGCATCCAGGTCCGCCAGCCGGCGAACTCGCCGTCGGTCGCGATGTGGATGCCAGGGCGGTTCTCGAAGGCGGAACGGGACAGGTCGTGCACGTGTCAGGGCCTTTAACTGTTGATTTACCGTCTTAAATCCGATTGGTCGCCAATCTGCAAATATCCCTTCTGGCGGTCCGGGCCAAAGCTCTGGACAGGGCGGAATAGGGCCGTAAAAGGCCTTTTCCCGCCCTGGCGATCTTTCTATGAAGCAGGCTTCAAGGGACCAGCGGCCCACGGGCAAAGGCATTTCTCCATGCGCAATGAACCGCAGATCACCCCCGAGCTCGTCGCCGCCCACGGGCTGAAGCCCGATGAATATGAGCGCATCCTGAAGCTGATCGGGCGAGTGCCGACCTTCACCGAGCTCGGCATCTTCTCGGCGATGTGGAACGAGCACTGCTCGTACAAGTCGTCCCGCATCCATCTCAAGGGACTGCCGACCAAGGCGCCCTGGGTGATCCAGGGCCCCGGCGAAAACGCCGGCGTGATCGACATCGGCGACGGCCAGGCCGTCGTGTTCAAGATGGAGAGCCACAACCACCCGAGCTACATCGAGCCGTATCAGGGTGCGACCACCGGCGTCGGCGGCATCCTGCGCGACGTGTTCACCATGGGCGCACGCCCGATCGCGTGCCTGAACGCGCTGTCGTTCGGCGCGCCGGAGCATCCCAAGACCCGGCATCTGGTGTCCGGGGTGGTGGCCGGCATCGGCGGCTATGGCAACTCGTTTGGCGTTCCGACGGTCGGCGGCCAGACCCGCTTCCACACCCGCTATGACGGCAATATCCTGGTCAACGCCATGGCGGTCGGCCTCGCCGACGCCGACAAGATCTTCTATGCGGCGGCTTCCGGCGTGAACATGCCGATCGTCTATCTCGGCTCCAAGACCGGCCGCGACGGCATCCACGGCGCCTCGATGGCCTCGGCCGAGTTCGACGATTCCTCGGAGGAGAAGCGCCCGACGGTGCAGGTCGGCGACCCCTTCGCCGAGAAGCTGCTGCTGGAGGCGTGCCTGGAGATCATGGCCGCCGATTGCGTGATCGCGATCCAGGACATGGGTGCGGCCGGCCTGACCTGCTCGGCGGTCGAGATGGGCGCCAAGGGCGACCTCGGCGTCGATCTCGATCTCGATGCCGTGCCGACCCGCGAGATCGGCATGAGCGCCTACGAGATGATGCTCTCCGAGAGCCAGGAGCGCATGCTCATGGTGCTGAAGCCGGAGAAGGAGAAGGAGGCGGAAGCGATCTTCCGCAAATGGGGGCTCGATTTCGCGGTGGTCGGCTACACCACGCCGAGCAAGCGGTTCGTGGTGAAGCATGGCGGCGACGTCATGGCCGACCTGCCGATCAAGGAGCTCGGCGACGAGGCGCCGCTGTACGACCGCCCGCACGTGGCCTCGTCGGCGCTGCCGGTGATCCATGCCCGCGAGGTCAAGCCGCCCCTGGACATCATCCCGGCCCTGGAGAAGCTCGTCGCAACGCCCGATCTGTGCTCCAAGCGCTGGATCTGGGAGCAGTACGACCATGTGATCCTCGGCAACACCGTGCAGCGCCCAGGCGGCGATGCCGCCGTGGTGCGCGTGCAGGATGGCCCGAAGGGGCTTGCGCTCACCGTCGACGTAACGCCCCGCTATTGCGAGGCCGATCCTTTCGAGGGTGGCAAGCAGGCCGTCGCCGAAGCCTGGCGCAACATCACCGCGGTCGGTGGCCGGCCGCTTGCGATCACCGACAATCTCAATTTCGGCAACCCGGAGCGGCCCGAGATCATGGGCCAGTTCGTCGGCTGCCTGAAAGGCATTTCGGAGGCCTGCCGCGCGCTCGACTTCCCCGTCGTCTCCGGGAACGTCTCGCTCTACAACGAGACCAACGGCCGCGCGATCCTGCCGACGCCCTCGATCGGCGGCGTCGGCCTGCTCGATGATTTCACCAAGTCGGCGAGCATCGCCTTCAAGGCCGAGGGCGAGGCGATCCTGTTGATCGGCGAGACCCATGGCTGGCTCGGCCAGTCGGTCTACTTGCGCGACGTCTGCGGCCGGGAGGAGGGCGCTCCGCCGCCTGTCGACCTCGCCGCCGAGAAGCGCATCGGCGATGTCGTCCGCGGCATGATCCATGCGGGCACGGCGACAGCTGCGCATGATCTGGCCGACGGTGGTCTGCTCGTCGCGCTCGCCGAGATGGCAATGGCCTCCGGCATCGGCGCGCGGCTGCTGGCCGCGCCTGCCTCGATCGTGCCGCATGCCTACTGGTTCGGCGAGGACCAGGCGCGCTATCTCGTGACGGTGCCGGAGACCGAGGCTGGCCGCGTGCTGGCCAAGATGCGCGGCGCCGGCGTGCCGTGCACGCGCATCGGCACGACAGGCGGCACTGCGCTGGCGATCGCCGGCGATGGTGCCGTCGAGGTCGCCGCGCTCAAGACGGGATTCGAAAGCTGGCTGCCCAAATACATGGGCGGGTCAGCCGCCTGACCCCGGACGCACGCCGCGGCTGTCACAGTCAGGCACGCTGGCAAACGACGACGGAGTTCGTCGTGAGAGCGTTGGCCTCGCCCAGCGTCATTGCGGGCGCAGCGTAGCAATCCAGGACCGCCATCCGCGGATGCGGTCTGGATTGCGTCGTCGCTGCGCTCCTCGCAATGACGGAGGAGGCAGGACCGTCCTACAACACGTTCTTCGCCCCCGGAATCTGCCTGAGCACCCAGGTCGCGCCCCAGCTCAGCAGCATGCTGCCGACAAAGGCGATCGTCGCCTTGGCGATGGCTGGCAGGCCGAAGTCGAACAGCCAGTACTGGATCCACAGCACGATCGGATAGTGTACCAGGAACATGCCATAGGCATCGGCCTGCATGCGATCGAGCACGGAGAATTCCGAGCGGCGGTTGTTCAGGAAGTAGGACAGGATCGCAAACAGGATCGCGGCGCTGAAGATGACGAACAAGAAGCCATAGGCCGCCTCGTACCATTGCGGCAACACGGGCGGATTGCCCAGCACTTGGCGCTTGATCGTGATGAGCACCCAGAGCAGCGCATAGGGCACGAGCGTGACCACGATCCAGGCCCCGAGTCCGCGCTGCGACATCTGCCCTTCTGCGGCCAGCAGGCCGCGTTCGAAATTGGCCGAGCCGATGCCAGCCCCGACGTAGAAATAGGCGGCGTAGAGCAAGACGCGGCTGGCCTGCACCGAGAGCGGCCCTGCCTCGAACCACAACGTCGGGCCGAAATAGAGCCGGGACGGGATGTAGAGCCCGCCCGTGATCAGCAGGAAGACGAAGAAGAAGTCGCGCGGATGCTCGAAGGCGCGCTGCGACAGCCGATTGATCGGATCCAGCAGGCGCGGCGAGACGCGGTACAAAAGGGCTGCCGAGGTGTCGAACGCCAGCAGCACCCAGATGAACCAGATCGGCCCGCTCGGCCATGGGCCGACCGTGACCGTCTTCCACCAGAAGGCAGCGAAGCGGGCGTCGGGATTGGCGCGCAGCTCGATCGCGTAATAGGCAAGCGGAATGACGGTCAGGGCCGCGATGGCGAAGGGCAGGCCAAGGCGCAATAGCCGGTCACGCAGGAACTGCAGCGTCGACTTGTGGGCAAGGCCCGACCACACGAACAGGCCCGACAGAAAGAAGAACATGGCCATGAAGAAGCTGTCGGTGGCCAGCACGATGGCGTCGAAACCGAGGAAGGACGTCGGATCGGTGTGCCCGAAATAGGTATAGGGAATCACGGCGTGGTGGAGCAGCACCACCAGCGTCAGGAATGTCCGGGCGTGATCGAGCGCGGCGTTGCGTGCCCGAGCGCGCGGGCGGGCCTGAAGCTCGACCTTTGCGGCCGCCGCCGATTGTGTAACCGATATGACCATACGCCCCCCCCGGCGTCGCTGCTGCCCGGCCCGTGCAGCGGATGTGACGTTCGCATCCTCCTTCGCCGCGGGGCGTCATGCAAACGTCGTCCAAGGCTGCGCGAGCTGGAATGAGTGGATGAGCTCGTGTGACCCTGTGGCACCGCCATTCGCTGGAGTCGCCCAAAAGCGAGCGAATGACGGCGCCGGACTACCAGATGTCGTCGTTGGTGCTGCAAATCAGCAAGTGCCGCGGTCCGCAAGCCGGTTTCTCACACACTCTGCCGATTTCCGCTCCGGATATCCTTACGAACCGACGACCTACGAAGTTACGGCCGGGACTGTCGTGGGTTGCGCATTTCTTCGGCACCGGGACCGATGGCCGAAGGAACCGGTTCCCCGCGTCATCGTTAGTGAGGCGCCGCGCCGGCGCGGCGCAGAACCGGAGGACCATACCGTGACTATTCTCAAATGGGCGCTGCTGTTCTTCGTGATCTCGGTGGTGGCCGGTATTCTCGGCTTCACCGGCATCTCGGCAGCTTCCGCCGACATTGCGCGGATCCTGTTCTATATCTTCCTGGTGATCTTCCTCGTGCTGCTGATTCTCGGGCTTACGATTTTCAGAGTGTAGCACGCCATCAGGTCAGTGACCGAAACGACCGCCGCGCCGGTATGGGCCTCGTGCCGGCCGCGCGGCGGGCTGTCACCGCAGTTCAATCAGCTGCGACCTCCTCGATCCGCACCTTGTCCGGATAGAACGCCAGGTGGCCCGAGATCTCGGTCATCGCCGGGAAGGGCGCCTCGTAGCTCCAGATCGCATTGTCCAATGTCTTGCCGTTGGCGATGACGCTGAAATAGCTCGCATCCCCCTTGTACGGACAATGGGTGACACGATCAGTCTTCTGCAGGGCCGCCATGTTGGCGTCGGCCCGCGGCACGTATTGAACCGCGGGGTAGCTCGCTTCCTTCAGCGTCAACGCGCGGGTGGTGTCGGCAATCACGACGCCGTCGGCGATCACCCGTACGCGTTTCGGATTGGGGGTGACGGTGATCGGATGATCCGGTCCTGGAAGCTTCATGTCGTCGTCCTCGCGATTCGGCCTTTTGGGTGCGTCACCCAGTCCGACACATCTCGTCTGATCCCGGTATATAGTGGTTCCGCGCGTGACCTCGAGAGCGGTTCGCGCTAGATTTCGCCATCACGGTCCCGCGAGAACGCCTTGATTCGCCGTGCTCGGCGGGCCACTGATGGGAGTGCAGCCAAGCCGCGGGCCCTGCGGGCTACATCGTCCACGGGATGCGGCGCCTGCCCGACACAAGGAGATGCACCGGGATGCCCATGGATGCCCACGATATCGAGCAGATGATCAAGTCTGCCATCCCTGACGCACAGGTGACGATTCGCGATCTCGCTGGCGACGGCGACCATTACGCCGCGACGGTGATCTCGGAATCGTTCCGCGGCAAATCCCGCGTTCAGCAGCATCAGCTCGTCTATCAATCGCTGCGCGGCCAGATGGGTGACGTGCTGCATGCTCTGGCCCTGCAGACCGGGGTGCCGGACCAGCGCTGACTGCTTAGGGGGAGATCGCGCATCCGGGGGAGATGGCGGTGGACAATCCGCGTGGTGCGCTGTTTCGCGTCATCGAGCCGAACCGGCACAGCCGGGTCACGTTCGTCGAGCTGTTCTTCGATCTCGTCTTCGTCTACGCGGTCACGCAGATCTCGCACTATCTGATCGGCCATTTCTCGCCGCTCGGCGCCGCCCAGACGGCCGTTCTGTTTCTCGCGGTCTGGTGGGTGTGGGTCTACACCGCCTGGGTTACCAACTGGCTCGATCCCGAGAAGGCGCTGGTCCGAGGTCTCTTGTTCGCGCTGATGCTGGCGGGCCTCGTTCTGTCGATGTCGATCCCGCGGGCGTTCGAGGACCGCGGCCTGTGGTTCGCCATGGCCTACGCCGCCATGCAGGTCGGCCGGACCGCGTTCTGGCTGACCGCGACGCCGCCGCAGCGATCTGCCGTCCGCCGCAACGCCGCCCGCATTCTCTCCTGGCTCAGTGCCTCCGCCGTGCTCTGGCTGCTCGGCGGCCTTGCCGAGGGCCCGGCACGGATGGGGCTGTGGGGGGCGGCGCTCACCCTGGAATATGCGTCGCCGGCCGTCCGCTTCTGGGTCCCCGGGCTGGGTGCCTCCACCGTCGAGGACTGGATGGTCGAAGGCGGCCACATGGCGGAGCGCTGTGCGCTGTTCATCATCATCGCGCTCGGCGAATCCATCGTCGTCACCGGCGCGACCTTTGCCGAGCTCGACTGGACCGGAGCCAACATTGCCGCCTTCGCCAGCGCCTTCATCGGCACGGTGGCGATGTGGGCGGTGTACTTCAACCGCGGCGCTGAGGCGGGATCGGAAGTGATTTCGCAGTCGGCGCAATCCGGGCTGATGGCGCGCTCGGCCTACACCTACTTGCACATGCCGATCGTCGCCGGCATCATCGTGTCGGCGGTGTCGGACGAGATCGTCCTGAAGCACCCCCTCGGGCATACCGACCTGAATATGGCGGCGACGACGATCGGCGGTCCGTTCGTGTTTCTGCTCGGGACCATCCTCTTCAAGTTCAACATCCGCGGCTTCCTGCAGTTGTCGCACGGCGCCGGACTGCTCGCACTGATCGGGCTCGGCTGGTTCGCGACCGAACTGTCGCCTCTCGTGCTTTCGGCGCTGACGAGCGCGCTACTGGCGATCGTCGCGCTGTGGGAGACGCTGTCGTTGCGGTCGAAGCCGGAGCCTCACGCCTCGGCGACGAGCGCCTGAACCGAGAACATCTTCTCGGCATCCGTCCACACGGTCTGGACTTTCCAGCCGGATCCGCGGGCCAGCGCGCCGAAGCGCGCGATGCTGTATTTGTAGCTGTTCTCGGTGTGGATGCTCTCGCCGGCCCGGAACGAGATGGTGGTGCCGAGTAGCCGCACCGTTTGCGGCTTCCGCGCCACCAGATGCATCTCGATGCGGTGCTGCTCGCGATTGTAGATCGCGCGGTGGACGAAGGCGGACAGGTCGAAATTGCCGCCGAGTTCGCGGTTGATCCGCAGCAGCAGGTTGAGATTGAAGCGCGCGGTCACGCCGGCCGCGTCGTTGTAGGCGGCGTGCAGCACACGTTCGTCCTTCTCCAGGTCGACGCCGACGATCATCCGTGCGCCGGTCCCCAAGATCTCGCGTGCCGAGCGCAGGAAGCGGCACGCCTCATGCGGCTCGAAATTGCCGATCGTCGATCCCGGAAAGAAGCCGACCTTCGGCTTGCCTTCGATGGCGTCAGGTAGTTTGAACGACGTCGTGAAGTCGGCGACGACCGGGTGCACGGCGAGCTGCGGGAAGTCGCGGCGCAGGCTGTCGGCCTGTGCGGTCAGGAACTCGCCGGAAATATCGACCGGCACGTAGGCCGCGAAGCGGCAGCTTTCCAGCAGCAGCCGCACCTTGGTGGTGGCGCCGGCGCCGAACTCGACCAGGGCGGCATCGTCGGGAATGACTGCCGCGATCTCGGCGCCGCGATCCCTCAAGATGCCGAGCTCGGTCCGCGTCGGATAGTACTCCGGCAGGCGCGTGATCTGCTCGAACAGATCGGATCCGGCGGCATCGTAGAAATATTTCGGCGATAGCTGCTTGGGCTGCTGGGCGAGGCCTGCGACGGCGTCCGTCGCAAAGGCCGACGTCTTGTCGTCGGGGAGATGGGCGTCGAGCAGCGCGTTGACGTGCACGTTCATGATACTCTCCTGGACGCGCACACACGCGCGACTGTCGGGCAACGAATGCTGATAGCTCAGGTGTAGTCGGCGAGCCGGAGCCCGGTGAATTGCCAGCGATGATGCGGATAGAAGAAGTTGCGATAGGTGACACGGCTGTGGCCCACCGGCGTCGCGAGCGATGAGCCGCGCAGCACCAGTTGATTGACCATGAACTTGCCGTTGTACTCGCCGAGCGCACCCTCCATGGCACGATAGCCGGGATAGGGACTGTAGGCGCTGCGGGTCCACTGCCAGACAATGCCGAAGGCATCGTTGAGCTGGTTGCCGCGCGCGGCGACCTCCCATTCCATCTCGGTCGGCAGATGCTTGCCGCGCCAGCGGGCAAAGGCGTCAGCTTCGTAGTAGCTGACGTGGCACGCCGGAGCAGCGGGATCGACCGGCCGCAGTCCGCCCAGCGTCATGATGCGCCATTCGCCCTCGACCTTGTACCAATGCCCGGGAGCCTGCCAGCCCTCGCGGCTGGCGGTGGCGAAGCCGTCCATGAGCCAGAGTGTGGCGGTCCGGTAGCCGCCGTCATCCATGAAGGCGAGCCACTCGGCATTGGTGACGAGATTGCGCGCGATGCCCACCGGCCCGACCAGCGCGCGATGGGCCGGCTCCTCATTGTCGAAATGGTAACCATCGCCGGCGTGCCCAACGGTATGGATGCCCTCGGGGAGGTGAACCCAATCCTCGCCCGTTTCCGTGGGGGCAGGGAAGGTCCAGGAAGGATCGTAGGCCGGGGCCGTCGGGTTCTGCGCGAACGCATGCAGGATATCGGTCAGCATCAGCTCCTGATGCTGCTGCTCATGGTTGAGGCCCACCTCCACGAGCGGCGCCACCGCGGTCAATGTGGCGGTATCGGCGCTGCCCAGGAAGTCCACCATCGCCGCATCGACATGCCGCCGATATGCCGTGACCTCGGCCACGCCCGGGCGGGTGATCAGGCCGCGCTCGCCCCGCGTGTGGCGCGGGCCGGCACTGACGTAATAGGAATTGAACAGGAACGCGTAATCGGCGTGAAAAGGGGTATATCCCGGGCAGTACTCGCCCAGCACGAACTGCTCGAAAAACCAGGTCGTATGGGCGCGATGCCACTTGGCAGGACTGGCGTCCGGCATCGACTGGATGACCTGATCCTCCGGGCTCAGCGGCGCCGCGCGCCGCTCGGTCTCGCCCCGGACGGCGAGGTACGCCTCGGTCAGGCGCCCGGCGAGGGAGCCGGACCTGCTCTGAAGCGCATCAGTAACGGGGATCGGGGCCGTAGCGGAGGCAGAACTGGTCACGAGGGTCTCCGTTTGCCAGCAGAAAACGATGTTCGACGGAACAAGTTCCTTTCGACAGTTCGTCCTAAATAGGGGCTTGGTTACGGGATGAAACCCTCGTGCCGGCTATAATATTGCTGCCGTCAGCCTATGGTCCGGCCGGGGCCTGGGTCGCCGGCCGATCCTCGGCATTTTACTTTGGTTGAACAACGGTTTGCGCTACATATAGAGAAGTGACGGTCGGCTGCGGACGAAATCCGTCCGGTGGCGATCAGCGCGCACCGAGCCCCAGGCGTTCCTTGAGGCGCCCTAGAGGAAGCGAAGATGAGCATTGAGCAATTCATTGACAATGAAGTGAAGTCGAACGACGTCGTCCTGTTCATGAAGGGGACGCCGCAGTTTCCGCAGTGCGGATTTTCCGGCCAGGTCGTGCAGATCCTGGACCATGTCGGCGTCGGCTATAAGGGCCTCAACGTTCTCGAATCCGCCGAGCTGCGCAACGGCATCAAGACGTTCTCGAACTGGCCGACGATTCCGCAGCTCTATGTGAAGGGCGAGTTCGTCGGCGGCTGCGATATCGTGCGCGAGATGTTCCAGAGCGGCGAGCTGCAGCAGCTGTTCACCGACAAGGGCATCCCGGTCGGCACGGCGGCCTCTGTCTGAGCTATCCGGCTGAGCTATCCGGTCCGAAAGGTCGGCGCGACCCGATTCGAGGTCATCGTCGCCGACATCACCAAGCTCGGCGTTGACGCCATCGTCAACGCCGCGAACTCGTCTCTGCTCGGTGGTGGAGGCGTCGACGGTGCGATCCACCGTGCGGCGGGACCGGACCTCGTCATGGAGTGCCGCATGCTCCATGGCTGCAGGACCGGCGAGGCCAAGATCACCAAAGGCTACCGGCTGCCGGCCCGCCACGTGATCCACACCGTTGGCCCGGTCTGGCAGGGCGGCGACCGCGGCGAGCCGGAGCTGCTGGCCTCGTGCTACCGGCGCTCGATCGAGCTGTGTCACAAGCATCGTTTGGACTCGGTCGCGTTCCCCGCGATCTCGACGGGCATCTTCCGCTTCCCTGCGGATCGTGCGGCATCGATAGCGGTCGCCACTTCGATCGAGACCATCAGCGCGGAGACGTCGCTGTCGCAGATCGTGTTCTGCTGCTTTTCCGATGCGAGTGCCGAGTTGCACGATGAGGCGTTGAGCCGGGCCGTCGAGAGCCGCGCTCGCAAGGGATCGCCGCGCTGACAGCGGCGTGCCCTGTGCGGCATTAGGTCTGCCGGGCGCGCGTGCGATGATCCTCATGCCCTGCGTACGATCTCCCTGACGTGGCCGATCGTCTCTTCGATCATGGCGGCTGTCACGTCGAGATGGGTGCAGGCGCGGATGCGGCCGTCCATCATCGCCAGCAGCACGCCGCGCTTGCGCAATTCACTCACCATCGTCTCGCCGGACACGCCGGCGCCGTCCGGCTTGAAGAACACCAGATTGGTCTCCGGCTCCTGGACCTCCACACCCTGGATCTGCGACAGCCCGCGTGCCAGCGCCCGCGCATTGGCATGATCCTCGGCGAGCCGGTCGACGTGATGATCGAGCGCATAGATGCAGGCCGCGGCGACCACGCCGGCCTGGCGCATCGCGCCGCCGAGCCGCTGCTTCCAGCGCCACACCTCGTCGATGAAGGCGGCGCTGCCGGCGAGCACGCCGCCGATCGGCGCGCCCAGCCCCTTGGAGAAATCGATCCAGGCCGAATCCCAGCCCGCGGTCATCTCGGCCGCCGGAATGCCGGTGGCAACCGTCGCGTTGAGCAGCCTTGCGCCGTCCATGTGCGTCGCCATGCCGTTCGCCTTGGCGATCTCGGCGATCTCGTCGAGCGCGGCCTTCTTCCAGATCGTGCCGCCGCCGATATTGGCGGTCTGCTCGACACTGACGACGGTCTGCGGCGGCTGGTAGCGTGAGCGCGGATGCAGCGCGGCGCGGAACGTCTCCGGTGTGAACTGTCCGTCGGGCCCCTTCAATTGCGTCACCTGGAAACCGCCGAGCGCCGCATGCGCGCCGCCCTCGCGCGAGATGATGTGCGCGGTCTCGTGTGCCAGGATCTCGTCACCTGGGCGGCAATGCACCAGCGTTGCCGCGACATTGCACATCGTACCCGACGGCATCAGCACGGCGGCTTCCTTGCCGAGCAGCGCGGCGACGCGGCCGCACAATTCATGCACGGTCGGATCGTCGCCGATCTGCTCGTCGCCGACCTCGGCCCGCGCGATGGCCTCGCGCATCGCGGGCGTCGGGCGGGTCTGCGTGTCCGACAACAGATTGACGCGCACGGGCGGCGCCTTGGGATCACGCGCAGGCGGGGTGTAATACATCGGCGGTCCTCGTTCGGCTTATCACGACCCGGACCTTACCCAACTCGCATCGCCCCCGCAAAACGCCTCCTCGATTACGCCGCGCGCGGCGGGTTGAGCCAGATGTCCGGCCGCCGCAACGGCTTGCTCTCGATCGGCTCGGCGACCAGCGGCGGCGCCTCGGTGCAATCGAACACCCAGGGTTCGAGCGGGCTCTGCCGTGACGGTGAAAGAAGCAGCGCGGCGCCCGGGCGTTGCCGCTTGATGTTCCAGCCCATGTTCACCGCGGCCCAGCCGACCAGCATGGTGTGCCATTCGTCGGCGAGCTCGCGCGAATCGTCGAAACAGTGGAGGAGCTCGAGCGCGTAGGGATCGTGGCGAAGCTGCGCGTCGGCAAAGGTGAGCCCGGTCCCGACATGGCGGATCACATGGGCTGTCGCATCGGACTGGACGTGCCAGCAGGAGCGTTCGAGGAGGTCGAAGACCGTCGAGGGATAGAGGCCGTCGTTGAAGCGGTAGCGGACTCCGGAGGTCCGTGCGCGTAACGGCGGAGCGCTGAGCGGCGGCGCCCGCAACGGCGGCAGAGGCGGGGCACCGACCGCATCGGTCGGCAACGCACCGAAGATGATATTGCGCCTGTTGAACTCCATGGCGAACGCCCCGCTACTTTACAACTGCAGACAGTGAATCACGGGACGGAGTAGCTGTCAGCCCAGGTTGGGGCGAATTCGTGGCAGGTGTGGCATTCGGGAATCGGTTCGCCCCATCCGAAAACAAGCCCAAAAAGAAAAGGCCCCGGCGCGTGCCAGGGCCTTCGGATTATCAGATGGGACCGGACCGCGGTCCGGTCAAGATCAGCGCGAGTAGAACTCGACGATCAGATGCGGCTCCATCTGCACCGCGAACGGCACGTCCGACAGCGCGGGGATGCGGATGAACTTCGCGGTCATCTTGGAGTGATCGGCCTCGATGTAGTCGGGCACGTCACGCTCGGCGAGCTGGGTCGCTTCCAGCACCACGGCGAGCTGCTTCGAGGCTTCCTTGACCTCGATCACGTCGCCCGGCTTGACCTGGTAGCTCGCGATGTTGACCTTGCGGCCGTTCACCTTGATGTGGCCGTGGTTGATGAACTGGCGCGCCGCGAACATGGTCGAGACGAACTTGGCGCGGAAAACCACCGTGTCGAGACGGCGCTCGAGAATGCCGATCAGGTTCTCGCCGGTGTCGCCCTTGAGACGGCCGGCCTCGACATAGATGCCGTGGAACTGGCGCTCGGAGATGTTGGCGTAATAGCCCTTCAGCTTCTGCTTGGCGCGCAGCTGCACGCCGAAGTCCGAGAGCTTGCCCTTGCGGCGCTGGCCGTGCTGGCCGGGGCCGTATTCGCGGCGGTTGACGGGGCTCTTCGGGCGGCCCCAGATGTTCTGGCCCATGCGGCGATCGATCTTGTACTTCGCCTCACTGCGCTTAGTCATCGCGTCCTCTTCGATCAAGTTAGGGTTTGAGGAAACGCGCCCTCCTGTGTGTCCGGGAAATCCGGTCCACCGACAGGCCCCTCCCCAAAGCATGAAGGGAGAAGGCCACGGGTCGCGAAACGCAACGCGGGCCGAAAGCGGCCCGCGAGCAGGGGGGTCTTAGGCGAGAAAGCGCCGGTTTGTCAAACCGCAACCGCCGCTTTTGCCGACAAATCACCCTTTCGGCCCCCTCAGGACGGTCATTTTCTGCCGCGCCGCCTCGCATCCCAGGTCGGCCTCCGCCGGCCCGCGCCCGGGAACCGGGCGGGCCCGCAGCTCGGCCGCGATCTCGCCATTCAGCACCTGCTCGAGCCGGATCGCCGTCCTGGCGATCATGGCGCCGTCGGTAACCCGGTGATCCCAGCGGATCAGGATGGGAATCGTCTGGTCCGGCCGGACGACGTCGTAATTGATGATGAATGGTCCTGGGCTCAGGGCGAGAAGCTGGCCGCCACCACAGGCGGCGACGCTGGTGACGGAGAAATTGCCGAACCAGTTGGCGCGCTGGCGGCCGAAATTCAGCCCAACCCACCAGGCGAACCGGCGTAGTGGGAACGGTAGTCGGGTCGCCCGCATGATCTTGCGGAACATGGCGACGTCCCCGACCGGCGCCTCCTTGCCCTGCCGGATGACCGCGTCGATCTCGGCCAGCGACATGTCCTCCGGCCCGGAGACGCGCTGCGGCAGCACGCAATCCTCGCCATTCTCGACCCGGGCAATGGTGACGGTGGCGACGCTGCGCGGCAGCTCGTAGAGGCAGCGTCGCGGCCACCCGGTGTAGAGCGTGCGCAGCACCGGCTCGTCGCGGGCGACCAGGGCGAACGCCTTGACGAAGATCGCGGCGAAACCGGGCGGGCGGACGGCCGCGGCGCGGGCCTCGAGCAGCGGCCCGATCTGGATCGCGCGGGCCAGCGAGACGAACGGCACACCACGGGAGGCGAGCATCAGATCGATGATCAGACGGCGGTGCAGCGAAATCGGCCTGGTGGTTCCGCGCATCCTGAACCTGTCGCTCCCGTTCGTTCTGCTTGGCCTGGTCCGGCTCCCCGGCGGCGGCTGCTGTTAACACCGCAGGCCGGGATACGGAAGCGCCGTTCGAGGGCGCCGGCGAGGCGAGCGGCTTGGCCTCAGACCCCGAGGACGGCCGGCGACAGGCCGAAAATCATCTTCTTCCTCATGGTCTTCTTCCCCAAAGTTGTTTTTCGTTTGAAACATGAAGCGCGGCTCGAAACGGCGCGAATCAGCGCTTGATCCCCTCGAAGCTCGCGGCGATGCCGCGCTGGAACAAGGACCAGTCGAAGCCGAGCGCCAGCGCCACGTAACCGCGCGCGATCATCGCATTGGCCTGATCGGCCGAGCGCGCGGCGCCGCCGATCGGCACGCCTGATCTGAGGATGCCGGCCTCGGCGCGGGCGATCAGGGATTTCACTTCGGGATCATCGAGCTGGCCGCGCTTGTTGATCGAGGTGGCGAGATCGCCCGGGCCGATCACCGCGATGTCGATGCCGGGCGTGGCCATGATCTCGTCGATCCGCTCGACCGCCTCGACATGCTCGATCGTCACCATGCAGATCATGTCGTCGTCGGCGGTCGCCATGTAGTCGGCCATCGACACGTTCCAGCGGAAGGGGGCGTGGAACGGACCCCACAGGCGGTCGCCCTGGGGCGGGTAGCGCACGCTGCGGACCGCCTTCTCGGCATCAGTGCGGCTGGAAATCATCGGGAAGTTGATGCCGAGGGCGCCGAGGTCCATCGGCGCCTTGGCGAGATGCGGCTCGTTGGCGGCGATGCGCACCAGCGGCACGCAGGGCGTGCCTGCGGTGGCCGTGATCATCGCGTGCGCGGTGGAGAGATCGATCGGCCCATGCTCGAGGTCGACGATGATCCAGTCGAGCGACTGCGCCATGATGCGCACGGTCTGGATGCTCGGGATGGTGGCGATGGCGCCGAACGTAGGCCTCTTGTCGCGCCAGGCCTGCTTGAGGCGGTTGAGCGGTTTGGGCGCTGCGGCCATCGGCGGTCTCCGTCAGGCCGGGACGCGGCCGCCGAAATAGGGCGTGAGCGCGCGGCCGAGCTGATGTGGCTTGTTCGAGGTGAAGATCATGGTGGCGCCGCCATCGTCGGGGCCGCCAGCCGGGGGGCCCAGCAGGTCGGCGACGCGGCGCGCGATGGCCGGTGCCGGATCGATCCAGGTGACCGGCCAGGGCGCCAGGCGTTCGAGCCGGTCGAGCAGCAGCGGATAATGCGTGCAGGCGAGCACGACCGTGTCGGTCCGGCCCGCGGGATCGGCGGCGTCGCCCACGAAGCAGGGCGCGATCTCGGCGGCGATGGCCGCGTCGCTGACCTGCGTTCCGCTGAGCGCGGCCTCCGCCAGTGACGCGAGTTCCGGCGAGCCGACCAGCGTGACGGCGCAGCCCTGCGCGAAGTCGCGGATGAGGGCGTGGGTGTATTCGCGCTGCACCGTCGCCTTGGTGCCGAGCACGGAGACGCGCTTCGTCAGGGATTGCGCGCAGGCCGGCTTGATCGCCGGCACGGTGCCGACGAACGGCGTCGCGTAGGCCGCGCGCAGCGGCGCCAGCGTCTGCACCGAGGCGGTGTTGCAGGCGATCACGACGAGGTCCGGCTCGTGCGCGGCGATCAACTCGCCCATCAGCGGCACCACGCGGGCGATCAGCGCCGCCTCGCTGTGATGGCCGTACGGAAAGAACGCGTCGTCGGCGACATAGACGTAGTGGGCATCGGGCCGCGCCCGCACCACCTCGCGCAGCACGGACAGGCCGCCGAGGCCTGAGTCGAAGACGAGAATCGTAGGGCGATGGGTCACGCGGCGAGTCTACCGGATCGGGGAGGCGGATTCAGTCGGTTTTTCTGCGGGATTTGGCGGGAGTGAGGCGCTTGGGTGTGTTCGGGCAGCGGTGGCGAAGGTTCAAAGCTGCGCATTGGGGCCACGGTGGCTGTCAAAATCTCAGTGTCATCCGGCGAACGCCGGGATCCATAACCCCACCGGCGGGGTTGGGCGTGCGAGCTGGACGCTCCAGCGTGCGTCACACGACCGCTGCGGAGTATGGTCCCGGGGGGGCGGCGCCGCGCCAACGCTGACGCGTTGCAGCAGCTTGCCCGGGACGACAGTGGAGATGGAGGCGTCATGCCGAGCGAAGCAATCCAGAGTCTCGCGACGACTCTGGATTGCTTCGTCGCTGCGCTCCTCGCAATGACGCTGAAACATGAATGACGCTGAAACATGTGCTCTCATCCTCGCGCCCGCTTCCGCGTCCGAGTGTTGCTCGTCTGATCGCCCTCTTCAGAATGAGGGCGCGGGAAAGGCCGGGTGCCGGTCGCACCCATGGCCCGCCTGCGAAAAAAATGCAGGCGGCAGGAACCACAGGTACGGGCCGGATCATCCCGGCCTTCCCCGCGCAATGGTTTGAACGGCTTATACGTGATCTCCCCGGGGATCGGCTTTCTTGCCCCCGTCGCCCGCGCGCTCGTCGAACTTGCAGCGCCGGCTTGGCATCAGCACCGGGATGCCAGGACCACACGACTTCGCCGTGCGCATCGGATCGTTCGTCGGCATGATCGCTCACGCTGCAACCCGACACGCCCACCGCATCCCGCACTCCACGCTCGTGACGATCGCGATGCGCCCCTCAAGTGAGACGGGATGCGAGCAACATAGCATTGTATTCTGAAAAACGGAAGATAAATCTTCGTCTGCCGTGCTGATCTGGCGATCGCTTCGTAACGATTTGGAAAACCTTATTTTTGGGTGGTCGTGATAGCGCCTTGCGTCTGCGCACCCGGACATATTTGCTGGCGAATTGAAAAAGGGGGCTGCGGCTAGCAGGGCGGTCGCAACGCCGGTCGATAGGCCCGGAGGTTCATACGGACGATTTCGCTTTGGAAGAACGGTTGCGAAGTTTGAAGGTGACTGCATGACGATTAGATTTGATCCGGACCTGCGACGTTCAACGCATGTGGAAAGCGGTCTGGCCGTCCAATGGGTGCGCGACGAGCCTCCGATGGAACGCTCTACGCACTTCAAGTTGCTTGTCGGCGGAGTCGAAGTGCCGTTTACCGCCTCCTACGATTACGGCGAGGACACGATCAAGAAAGCAAATCCCGATCTCGGCGCTATTGAACTCGATCGCCTTTCCACGGCGCTGTGGGAGAAGAACTACCGAGCAGTCAATATTGAGGCCAATTTCGATAAGCAGATATTCGTGGAGGTTTGGCGAGACTTGGTTTCGCAGGGCCACAGTAGCTATCGGATTTCGACCTATTACACGGAAATTCGCACGCCCCACGCCAGTGAAAAGAACGAGTGGGAGTGCCAAGGATGAGCCCTGAATCTGACAATTCGTCGCCCCCGCCAGAGAAGATGTTCGATCCGACGAGTCTCGACGAATTGCTCGAACTGACGGCTTTCCTCCAGGCTGACGAAGCGGCGCGACGGGCATTCGAGCGTATCGGCATTCATGGCGATTTCACGGCTCGCGCCTTCTTGGAGGATCGGTTCTTTCAACGGGCGGGCGATCGCAGCGGCATCCTCACTAGAAAAGCGAGGGCGGAAGAGGTGATGTGGATGGCACGCGATTTGATGGCGAACTCTGCCTATTGGGGCATCATCAAGGAGGTCATCAAGAAGGGCGAATTTGCTGGCGTAGACGACGACCTTCTGAGGGATGTCGTGACGCCACTCGAGGACGCGATCACGGTCAAGTATGGGCTGATCAATCGCGGCTATCTCGGCGCGCACAGTCTTTTGCGTGCTATTGCGATGGGTAAGATCGACAGTTTGGATTCGCCGGAGGCGTGGCAGTCCGTTCGCGCGCGCAAGATGTTTGTGCAGGACTGAAGGAGACGAGCGATGGCTCCGGAACAGTGCATGATCGCTGATGCCGGCGCGCCTCGTTGTCCCCGGTGTGCCGCATCATGTCACTCAGCATGGCAACGGCCGCGCACGGACTTTCTTTGGCGACGACGACTACGCGCTCTATCGGGACCTGCTCGCGACCCATTGCCGGGCGGCCGGCGTCGCGGTGTGGGCATGGTGCCTGATGCCGAACCACGTCCATCTGATCCTGGTGCCCTCGGACGCCGACGGCCTGCGCCGGGCGCTGTCGCGGGTGCATCGCATCTACGCGGGGACCATCCAGGCGCGACGCCGGCGCAGCGGACATTTCTGGCAGGGGCGGTTCGGCGCGGTGGCGATGGACGAGGCGCATCTCGCAGCGGCGCTGCGCTATGTCAGCCTCAACCCGGTGCGGGCACGGCTGGTGGCGCGGGCGCAGGACTGGGCCTGGTCGAGCACGCGCGCGCATCTGCGCGGCCGTGCCGATGGCGTGACCGCGCGCGAGCCGGTCAAGGAGCTTTTCCCGGACATTGCCGGGCTGCTGACGCGCGCGCCCGAAAACGAGGATGCTCTGTTCGCCCGCCTGCGCGCCGCCGAGAGCATTGGCCGGCCGATCGGCAGCGACCGCTTCCTCGCCCGCATCGAGAAGCTGACCGGCCGCGTGCTCAAGCCCGCCAAGCGCGGGCCGAAGCCGGCGGAGGAGAAGGACGGGTGGGGGCGAGGTGCCGGCGAGGCACGCTGAGTTTGGTGCACTGTCACCGAAACCACCGAAACCTCGTCCGGAGGCCGCTTTTGGACCTTAGCTGCGTCCGCGAGTGAAGGCTCAATCAATGGACACCGTCTATACGATGCTGCTGATCACGACCCTCGTTCTGGGGTTCGTCGCAACCGTCCTATGGGGGCCAGACTTCGAGTGGTTTGGGCGCGATGTCGAGGCTGCTTACATCTTCAAGCTGGTCGGCATCGGACTGTTCGTGTTTTTCTTGATCGCGATCACCTTCGGCCTCATCTGAGACTTCACGAACCCAATCCGGTGACAGCACGGAAGACCGGAATCGCGGTTCAGAACGCGGAGGGGGCTGCTACGTCGGGATCTGCGCACCCTATAACATTAGTATTGACTAATGAATTAGTGCTGGCTATTGTTTCTGCATGACCGAAGTTGAAACCGTTACGGCCGTCATGCGCGCGCTGGCCGACCCTACGCGGCGTGCGGTGTTCGAGCGCATCGTCGAGGCCGACGAGATCACTGTCGTCGAACTCACCCGCGGCAGCACCGTCACGCAGGGCGCGATCTCCCAGCATCTGAAATCCTTGAAACAGGCCGGCTTGGTCTGCGAGCGCCCCGAGGGCCGCAAGGTCTATTACCGCGCCGAGCCACGCGGCCTGGAGCCGCTGGCCGACTGGATGAGCCATTACGGTGCGTTCTGGCGCGACCGCTTCGCCAATCTGAGAAACCTGCTGAAGGACATCGATCCATGAACCAAGCCGTGAACGCGGATACGCGGGCCATTGTCGTCGAGGACATCTTTCCGCATGCGCCGGAGATCATCTGGAAAGCCTTGACCAACGGCGAGCTGATCGGCCGCTGGCTGATGGCGCCCAAGGGCTTTGAGCCGATCATCGGCAATCGGTTCACCTTTCAAACGACGCCGGCCGGCCAATGGGATGGCACCATTCACTGCGAGGTGCTGGAGGTCGTGCCGAACGAGCGGCTGTCCTACGCGTGGAAGGGCGGCCACGACAGCAATGTCGGCTACGGCGCGAAGCTGGAGACGGTGGTCACCTTCAGTCTTTCCAAGGCGGACACGGGCACGCGCCTTCGCCTGGTGCATTCCGGCTTCGTGCTGCCGACCAATGACATCGCCTATCGCAAGATGGGCGAG
Organism: Bradyrhizobium sp. HKCCYLRH1030; assembly: GCF_051168395.1. Lineage (NCBI taxonomy): Bacteria > Pseudomonadati > Pseudomonadota > Alphaproteobacteria > Hyphomicrobiales > Nitrobacteraceae > Bradyrhizobium > Bradyrhizobium sp. HKCCYLRH1030. Next base: position 231,803 of record NZ_JBNPUY010000006.1, read on the forward strand.
GGCTGGAAGACGGTCGTCAAGAAGCTCGATCAGATCGCCGCCGAACAGGCGTCATCGCCGCGGCCGCATTGAAACAAGCAGGAGAGCGACATGACGAAGTCCTATGCCGGCGGCTGCGCCTGCGGCGCGGTGCGTTACGAGATCACGGGCGAGCCGGCCGTGATGCTGGACTGCCAGTGCCGGCAATGCCAGCGCGACAGCGGCACCGGGCATCAATCGCACCTGACCTTCGTCGCGGCGGAGGTGAGGGTCGAAGGCGAGGTGTCGCATTGGCAGACCACAGGCGACGGCGGCACCGTCAAGCGGCGCGCGTTCTGTCCGACCTGCGGCTCGCACGTTCACCTGACATTTCCCGCGATGCCCGAGGTGTTCATCGTCCCGCCGGCCAGTCTCGACGACCCCAGCCGCTACAAGCCGCAACTGGTGTCGTGGACATCAGCCGGGTACGCCTGGGATCACCTCGATCCGGCGCTGCCGAAATTCGAGAAGATGCCGCCCCGGTGAGTCTTGGTGCTTGGGGCGAACGAGACGAGCATTTCCTGAGAATCGGCAATTGGCCGTGGGATGAGCTCTCGCCGTCTCCAATGCTGTCATGCTCCGCCAAAAGCGGAGCATCCAGTATTCTGCTGCAGAAGATACCGAACCGAAAAACCTCGGCGTACTGGATCGTCCGCCTTCGACGATGACCAGGGTTACGGCTCCGGGGTTACTGTGCACTAGACTAACGACGGCCTGCGCGGCGGTGGGGCAGTGGCGACTGCACGCTCTATCTTGCCCCTCCGATGTTGGACCGGCCCTTTCCTCGGTTGCTGCATCGAGCCGGGCCGCGCTGGCAGGCGATAGGATCGACAGGAAGCTCGCGGCATCACCGGTTCCCTGGCGGAACATTACGCTTGCGCCTTGAATGTCAACGGTGGGCATCCATATGCCATCCATGCACCATCCCAGTGGATGGTAGAAATGGATGCCGCTGTGCCCGACAACGTCCACCCACTCCGCGGGAAAATCCCGGACACCGAGAAGATCACCGTCAATCTCGGCTACGTCGATCTCGGTCAGGTCGATCTGATGGTGCGGGAAGGGTTCTATTCCAATCGCACCGATTTCATTCGCACCGCGATCCGCAATCAGCTCGACCGGCACGCCGACGTGGTCAGGCAGTCGACGGTGCGCAACAGCCTGGACCTCGGCTTGCGGCATTACAGCCGCGCCGATCTCGAAGCGGCGCAGCGGGCAGGGCAGATGCTGCAAATCAACGTGCTTGGGCTTGCCACCATCGCCGCCGATGTGACGCCCGAGCTGGCCCGCGCCACCGTCGCCTCGGTCTCCGTGCTGGGCGCACTCCATGCCACCCCCGCGGTCAAGGCCGCTCTCGCCGACAGAATGAGGTAGCGCGATGCTGAACCAAGAGATCATGCGCGAAGCGACGCGCCTGACGCGGGCCGGCCAGTTGGGCGAGGCCACGGCGTTGCTGCAACGTATGCTGCGCGGCGATGGCTCGCCGGCGGCAGCGGCCAGTCCAGTGCGATCAGCGCCGGCGCGGCTCGCGCCTCCGACCATCGAGGGACAGGCGACGCGCGTCAGTGAGCGCGACCGGCCGTCCGCGAAGGTTGCCCCGGCGCAAGCGCGCGCCACGCAGGCAAAGCCATCGCACAAGCCATCGCAAGCCAAGCCATGGCAAGCCAAGCCGGCTCAGGCGCGCCCGCGACCCGTCCGGCGCGAAGATCTCGGCGAGCTGCCGGGGTTCGGCCTGCGAGGTCCGCATCTGCGCGCGCCTTCGGCGCGCGACACCACCCCCGAAGGTGCAAGATTCGTCCAGGCCAGCTTCGGCAATGCGGCGGGACGCCGGAGCTACAAGCTGTTGATCCCCAGCAGGGCCGAGGGCCGTCAGCTTCCGCTCGTCGTCATGCTGCATGGCTGCACGCAGTCGGCGGACGATTTCGCGGCCGGCACACGGATGAACTTCCTGGGCGAGGAGCAGAGCTGCTTCGTCGTCTATCCGGAGCAGCCGAGCGGTGCCAATCAGTCGAAATGCTGGAACTGGTTTCGCACCGGCGACCAGCAGCGCGAGGGCGGCGAGCCGTCGCTGATCGCGGGCATCACCCGCCAGGTGATGCGCGACCATGCTGTAGATTCCAGGCGCGTCTATGTCGCCGGCCTGTCGGCCGGAGGCGCCACGGCCGCCATCATGGCCGCGACCTATCCCGATCTCTACGCCGCAGCGGGCGTCCATTCCGGTCTCGCCTGCGGGGCCGCGCGCGATCTTCCCTCGGCGTTGATGGCGATGCGCCAAGGCGCCGGCCACGCGGCGGATCGGAGATCGGCTGTGCCGACGATCGTCTTCCATGGCGATCGCGACACGACCGTGCATCCCGCCAACGGCGACCGGGTCGTTGCGCAGGCGACCGGCGCCATGCGCGGGACATCGTCGGTCGTGCACGGGCGGGTGCCCGGTGGCCATGCCTATACGCGGACGATTCTGACGGAGCCGAGCGGGAAGGTGACGTCGGAGCACTGGACCGTCCACGGCGCCGCTCACGCCTGGTCCGGCGGCAGTCCGGCCGGATCCTACACCGATCCGAAAGGACCGGATGCGACGCGGGAGATGCTGCGGTTCTTCCTCGCGCAGTCACGCGCGGACTAGCAAAACGGTGGCGCCCGTGAAAATGCCGGTGGTGCTGCACTCCATCGTGCGGGGGCAATACATCTGCACATCTGCGCGTCGCTGCTACCAGCAACCATGATGCATCTCCCCCGTTAAGCGGGCACGAATATCCTGGCGGGTGTCGTCCTCGGGAGGGCGCATGACCATGTCACGACGAACGCGGGTGGTCCGATGTCGCGATTCCTGAAGTGGTTCTTCCGCGATCGCGCGACCGGCGAGATCACGATCGCCCAGATGCCGAACCCCGCTCTTTGGATCGTGCTGGCGGGCAGCCTCGTCGGCTGGGTCTGGCATCCGCCGGGTCAGACAGGCGCCAATCTGGATTGTCTGGTCAAAGCCAGTCTCTTCGTCTGGGCGTTCGACGAACTCCTGCGCGGCGTCAACCCCTGGCGCCGCTGCCTCGGCGCAGCCGTGCTGGTGTATGTGATCGCGACCGCGGTCTGATGGGCGTCAGCGCGTTGGCCACGTGATGATGTGGTCCGCTTGACATGCATCAACGGATGACGATGGCTGCCGACCGATGGTCGGGGATGCCATCCGATGTCGAGGATTCAGGCGTGAGACGTCTCGCACGTTCGATGCGGGCCTTTGGTGCAGGAACCGCAGCCCGATGAGTTCGGCCGTCACCAACGACGGGGGCCCCGCCGCGCCTTCTGATCGGCCCGGCGCCGCCCCGGTGTTCCGCGCGCGCAAGCTCTCGAAGACCTATCGGATGGGCGAGGTCGAGGTGCATGCGCTGCGCGATGTCGACCTCGACATCTACGAGGGGGAGCTCGTGGTGCTGCTCGGGCCGTCGGGATCGGGCAAGTCGACCCTGCTCAACATCCTCGGCGGACTGGACAGCCCGACGTCGGGCGAAGCGCAATGGCGCGATCATCAACTGGTCGGCGCCGGCGATGCCGAGCTGACGCGCTACCGGCGCGAGCATGTCGGCTTCGTGTTTCAGTTCTACAACCTGATCCCGAGTCTGACGGTGCTCGAGAACGTCGCGCTGGTCACCGAGATCGCCGACAAGCCGCTCGATCCGCTCGAGGTGCTCAAGCTCGTCGGCCTCGAGCGGCGGATCGACCACTTTCCCTCGCAGCTGTCCGGCGGCGAGCAGCAGCGCGTCGCGGTGGCCCGCGCCATGGTCAAGGCGCCCGACGTGCTGTTGTGCGACGAGCCGACCGGCGCGCTGGATTATGAGACGGGGAAGGTCGTGCTCGCCGCGATCGCCCGCGCCAACGCGCAACTCGGGACGACCACCATCATCATCACCCACAACGCGGCGATCGCCGGCATGGCCGATCGAGTGCTGCGGCTCGGCGGCGGGCGCATCGTCGGCGAGACGCGCAATGCGCGGCGCCTCTCGGCCGATGAGGTGCGCTGGTGAGCCTGCTGGACCGCAAGCTGTGGCGCGACATCGGCGCGATGCGCGGACAGGTGGTCACGATCGCGCTGCTGGTGGCGGCTGGTGTCGCCGTGTTCGTCGGCTCGGTCTCGACCTATCTGTCCCTGCGTGGGGGCTGCGAGCAGTTCTATGCCGACGGCCGGTTTCCGCAGATCTTCGTCACGCTGAAGCGGGCGCCGCTCGCGCTGGTGCCACGGCTCAATTCCATTCCTGGCGTGGTCGCGGTCGAGCCGCGCATCGTGCGCGAGGTCATCGTCGATTGGCCGGCCGTCTCGCAACCGGTCTCGGCCCGCCTGGTGTCGCTGACCCATGCCGGCGACGAGCCCCTGGCGCGGTTGCATCTGCGCCGCGGCGCCGCGCCTGAGCCGGGTGCCGCCCGCAGCGCCGCGGTCAACGAGGCGTTTGCCGAGGCCAATGGCGTCAGTCCGGGTGACGACATCCGCGTGCTGCTCAATGGCCGCGTGCAGGGCTTCCGGGTTTCCGGCATCGCGTTGTCGCCGGAATATGTCTACGCGGTGAAGCCTGGATTGCCGATCCCCGACGATCGCCTCTACGCCATCCTGTGGGTCGACCGGAGCGCAGCCGAGGCCGCCTTCGACATGAAAGGAGCGTTCAACGATGCCGTGGTCGCGCTCGCTCCGGGTGTCGATCCCAAGCCCGTGATCGAGGAGCTCGACCGGCTGCTCGAGCCCTATGGCTCGATCGGCGCGATTGCGCGGCGCGACCAGCCGTCGAACCGCTTTCTCGAGGACGAGCTGAACCAGCAGAAGGTGATGTCGATCACCATCCCCATCATCTTCTTCGGTGTCGCCACGTTCCTGCTCAACGGCGCGCTCGGGCGGCTGGTCGCCGCGCAGCGCGAGCAGATCGCGGCGCTGAAGGCGCTCGGCTTTCCGACGCTGCGGCTCACTTTCCATTATCTCAAGCTGATGCTGGTCATCGTGCTGATCGGATCGGTGCTCGGCATCGCCGGCGGCGTCGGCTTCGGCCATGCCATGATCGCGAGCTATCAGGGGTTCTTCCGTCTTCCGGAGCTGCCGTTTCGGCTGGCGCCATGGGCGGCGGTGGCCGGTGTCGCGATCAGCGTCGCGGCGGGCGCCCTCGGCGTCGTCACGGCGCTTCAGGAGGTCGTCGGCCTTGCGCCGGCGGAGGCGATGCGGCCCGCGATGCCGCTGGGGTTCCGCCGCTCCTGGATCGAGCGCATCCTGCCCGGCACGGCGTTCGGCGCGCGGCGGATGATGATGCTGCGCAACGTCGCGGGGCGGCCGTTCCGTTCGCTGTTCACCATCGTCGGCATCGCCTTCGCGGTGCCGATGATGGTGCTCGGGATCTTCTGGCGCGACGCCATCGGCGAGATGATCGAGCTGCAGTTCAACCTGGTCGAGCGCGGCAACGCCACGATCACTTTCATCCATCCGATGGACCGCGCGATCCTGCGTGACCTGGCGCGCCAGCCCGGCGTGCTCGCGATCGAAGGCCAGCGCATCGTTCCGGTGCGCCTGCGGGCCGGGCACCAGAGCTACCTCACCTCGGTGATCGGACTGGCCGCCGCCGACGAGCTGCGCCGACCGCACGATTCCGCGCGTCGTCCGATCGTCGCGGCGCCCGATGGCATCACGCTGACCCGACGCCTTGCCGAGCGCCTGGCGCTGAGCGCAGGGCAGGTCGTGACGGTGGAGGCGATGGAAGGCCACCGCCGGCGGCGCGACCTGCCAGTGAGCGCCATCGTCGACGAGGCGATCGGCATGGCGTCCTACATGGACATCGACACGCTCAACCGCTTCACCGGCGAAGGCGCGGTGATCTCGGCGGCGAGCCTCCAGGTCGAGCCGGCGGCGCTGGCTGCGCTCGGCGCGAGGTTCAAGAGCATGCCGAAAATCGAATCCGTGACGATGAAGGCCTACACCCTCGCATCCTTCATCGAGAAGATCGCGGGCCTCGTGTTCGTCACCGCCGGCATCCTCACCGGCTTCGCCGCGATCATCACCGTGGGCGTGGTCTACAACAGCGCCCGCATCAGCCTGCAGGAGCGCGCCTGGGAGCTCGCGAGCCTGCGGGTGCTGGGCTTCACCCGCGGCGAGGTCGCGGGCATCCTGTTCGGCGAGTTCGCGCTGGACATCGCGGCCGGGATTCCGCTCGGCCTGTGGCTGTCGCACGCCATCATCGGCCTGATCGCGCGCCTGCATTCCAGCGAGAGCTTCCAGATCCCGGGCGTGATCGCGCCGCAGACCTACCTGATCGCGACAGCGGTGGTCTTGGCCAGCGCCGCGATCAGCGCCATCATCGTCCGCAGGAGGGTGGATCGGCTCGATCTGGTCGCGGCCCTCAAGACCAGGGAATGAGCATGCCACCCGTTTTGCGCCGCGTCGTCATCGTATCGAGCGTTGTGGCGGCGGCCGCCGTCATCGCCTGGATGATGATGCCGGGCCCCGTCCCGGTGGAGACGGCCGCGGTGACGAAAGGGCGGTTCGTTGCCACCGTCGAGGACGACGGCAAGACGCGGGTGCGCCAGCGCTACGTCGTGGCCGCGCCGCTCGCCGGCCGTCTCGGCCGCATCCGCTTCAAGGCCGGCGACCAGGTCAAGGCCGACGACGTGGTCGCCACAATCATGCCGGCGCCGGCGCCGCTGCTCGATCCGCGGGCCCGCCGCGAGGTCGAGGAGCTGCTCGGTGCGGCCGAGGCCAATGTCGAGCGCGCCAAGGAGGTGGTGGCCCGAGCGCAGGCGCAGAGCGCACAGGCGAGCGCCGATCTGGCGCGTACCACGGCGCTGGCCGCCAGCGGAGCCGCGACGGCGCAGGCCCGGGAGCGCGCCGAGCTCGCGATGCGGATTGCCGAACGTGACCTGCGCGCCGCCGAATATGCCGACCATGCCGCCGAGCACGAGCTCAGCCAGCTCAGGGCGATGCTGGCGCGCTACGGGAGCAAGACCGATGCCGATGCGCCGGCGGATAGCTGGAGCGTGACCGCGCCGGTCGGCGGGCTGGTGCTGAAAGTGATCCAGGAAAGCGAGACGACGGTGCAGCCAGGCGCGGCGCTGCTCGAGCTCGGCGATCCCCGTGATCTCGAAGTGGTCATCGACGTGCTGAGCACCGACGCGGTCGAGATCCGTCCCGGCGCCGAGGTCACGATCGATCGCTGGGGCGGGGCAGGCCGCCTGTCGGGCCGGGTTCGCCGGGTCGAGCCGGCGGCCTTCACGAAGATCTCCACGCTCGGCGTCGAGGAGCAGCGGGTCAACGTGCTGATCGACATCGTCTCGCCGGCCGAGCAATGGCAGCGGCTCGGCGATGCCTATCAGCTCGATGCGCAGATCGTCGTCTTCACGCAGGAGGATGCGACCATCGTTCCGACCGGCGCGCTGTTCAAGCGCGGTGACGACTGGTCGGTGTTCGCGCTGAAGGATGGGCGCGCCGAGTTGCGCACCGTCCGGCTCATCCGGCGCTCGGGCCGGTTCGCCGCCGTGGCCGACGGCGTCGCCAGCGGCGATGTCGTGATCATCTATCCCAGCGACCGGGTCGCCGCCGGCGTCAAGGTGGCGCCGCGCTGACCTGCGGCGGCCGCAAAAGCGTTCCTCAGCGCTGCGACGCCAGTTGCCTGAGCCGGGCATGGCGCGCCAGCGCGTGTGCGATCAGACTGTCCATCAGCGCCGGCTGGGGCAGGCCGGTGGCCTCCCACATCTTCGGGTACATGCTGATGTTGGTGAAGCCCGGCAGGGTGTTCACCTCGTTGACGTAGACCTCCTCGCCGCGGACGAAGAAGTCGACGCGCGCGAGACTCTCGCAGCAGAGCACGCCGAACACCTCGGTGGCCATTTTGCGAATGCGCGCGGCGAGAGCGGGTTCGACCTGCGCCGGGACGTGCAGCGAGGCGCCCTTGGCATCGGTGTATTTGGCCTCATAGGAATAGAAGCCGTGGCTGTCGGCGGGCACGATCTCGCCGAGCTCGGAGGCGGCGACCTCGCCGTCGGCATGCTCCAGCACCGCGCATTCGATCTCGCGCACCGGGCTGATGCAGCGCTCGATCAGGATCTTCAGGTCGAAGCGCAGCGCCAGGCGGCAGGCGGCTTCGAACTCCTCGGCACTGCGCGCCTTGGAGATGCCGACGGAGGAGCCGAGATTGGCCGGCTTGACGAACAGCTCGGATGACCCGACGGCGTCGACCGCCGCCGCATAGGTCACAGGCGACGCTTCCGTCATGGTGACGAACGGCACGATCGGCAGGCCGGCATCGCGCAGCAGGCGCTTGGCGACGTCCTTGTCCATCGCCGCCGCCGATCCCATCACGCGGCCGCCGACATAGGCGACATCGGCGAGCTCCAGCGCGCCCTGCACGGTGCCGTCCTCGCCGTTCGGACCGTGCAGCACCGGAAACACGACGTCGAAGGCGAGCTCGCGCGGGGCGCCGTCGCCGATGACCAGCGCGCGGCCCTGGCCGGCCGGCAGCAGCACGATCTGCGGGCCGTCAGCGGGTACGGTCAGCGCCGCGCCCGTGCCGTCATTCGCAGCGTCGGCGAGCACCCAGCGTCCGTCGGTGGTGATGCCGATCAGCGTGACGGCGTAGCGACCGGCATCGAGCGAGCGGACGATGTTGGCCGCCGAGGCCCGCGAGACGTCGTGCTCCGCCGAGCGCCCGCCGAACAGGATCGCCACGCGCGTCTTTGTCTCCGTCATCGTCCTCATCCAGCCCTGATCTCTGCGATGCGCGACCGTACAGCCAGAGGCCAACGCGTGGCAATTGAGGTGTTGTGTCGGGTGTGGTGGAAGGCGACGTCGTCATGCGGCGGCGCTCACCGCCAGCCGATCCCGCCGTCCGAGCACACCGACGTCGTACCGCCGGCATGCATGCAGCTCCGATAGAGCGGCGGCGCGATGAAGCGGCCCGACCAGATGCCGCGGCCGGCGCGGCGGGCGGCGCGCTGATCGGCGGTGTAAACGCCGCGCGAATATTGCGGCTCCTCGACCGCAAGCCCGCGCGACACCATGAACTGGCCGAGATCCGTCGCGCCGGCGGCGCAACGCGCGACGATGCGGCCGTAGCGATCGCCATCGACCGGCAGGCAGCGCAGAACCTTGCTGCGCGTGAACGCGTCCAGCGTGTTGGCGGCCAGCGCGCCGCAGCGATATGGCTTGCGGTCGCGGCCGCGGCAGAGCTGCGCGCTTTCGGGCGCGTCGATGCCCCACAGGCGAATCCGTTCGCCGTGAATGTCCAGCGTGTCGCCATCGACGATGCTGACGCGGCCGACGAGCTCAGCGGCTGTGGCGGGGAAAGCGAGGAGAAGCGGCAGAACGAGGCAGGCGAGACGGGGGAGGAGACGTCGCAAGATCGGCACCTGTGGCGCTGAGAGGGGCGTGATCGCTCGCTGCGCGAATCGATCGCGGATCATCCCGATCTATAGCGAATGGGAGGTGCGCGATTGTGTGGCGAGCACCGCAACAGCAGCGGAGCGCAATCGGCGCAGTTCGTCCGGCGAGCGTCGCGGTTCAGCGCAGGCTCGCATTCTCTGCGTGCCCATCCCGTGCGCGCGCCGCGTGCTCGACCTCGGCGGCGAGCATGCTCAGATGCTCGGCCAGGCGCGCGAACAGCTCGCGCTTGTCGCGGTCGGTGGCGAGATCACGAATGAGGGCGCATTCCGCTGCGTCGGCCCGCAGCTTGTCCGGCTGGGTCATCAACTCTGACATGTTCCGCTTCCCTGCCGCGCCGGCAAGTTTTCGAAACAACGGATCGTCATGATTGTTCCGGGTGTCCATGCATTTTTTCGAGCGGCGCCGTCAGCGCCTGATCGGAGTACCTCTATGGGGATGCGAGATGACGCGACGCTCGGCATTCGACTGTCTATCGTTCACCGGGCCACCATGTCGAGGCCGGATGCGCGGCCGAGATCTTGGTCGCGCGCAATGCCACCAGCGCGCTGCGCTTGTAGGGACGACCGCGCAGCCGCGAGCAGTCCTGGCAGCGCATGTAGCGCTCGAGTTCATGGATTGGCGTCGTCTTGGCGCGCCTGATGATGTCGAGCGCAACGGTCTGATTGGTGTCGCAGCCGAGGCAGCGCACTTCGAGATAGTAATAGCCCGCGTTGAGCGCGTCGCCGAGCAGCGGCGACGGCTGCGCCGGTCCCTTGTAGCCGAGCATCCGCTTGTTCCAGGCGTCGCAGGCCAGACGATCCGCTTCCTTGCGCGCGCGCGCGGCCTGCTCCTGCGCGATGCGGATGCCGGCACCGTAGAGTCTCTCGCGCGATTTCGTCGTCATGACCGCCATGATCGACGCTGCGGCGCTCAGCGGCAAGCCGCTAGGGTTAGCGCAGCAAGAGGCGCCGGATACAAGCTCTCTCGCGTGCAGCGTTCCGATACCGTTGTCTTTCAGTTCATCGGCGCAGCCGGCGACGAGCTCATCATGCAACGTCCAGCATTCGTGCTGCGCCGACGCGACGCGGAGTAGCACTGATGGTGTCGAGCAGAGGCGCTGGGGGCGCAGGGGCCATGTAGTCACGCTTGCCGGTGGCGGCGCAGCGGTCGCTTCTCCCACCACGCGGCATGATGCGTTCCGTCTGGCGCAACAGGGCCGTCAAACGCAACGGCGCGGCAAAAGTTCCTAAAATTTTTGCGCCCATGCGGCAGTTGCTTCAGCTTGTTCCTGCAGGCGTCCGGCGATAGACCTTGCGCTCGGGGTCAATCGTGCGCGCGGGTCGGAGTTTCTCAGATTGGATCGTTCGGGGCAGACAGTGGTCGGCGACCACGTTTCTGCTCACCATGCTCGCCGTCGCGATTTCGACCGCGGGCCGGATCGGGCTGGACTATGCCGGCGCGACGCTGCCCTACGCGACGTTCTACCCTGCGGTGGTGTTCGCCGCGCTGCTCGGCGGCATTCCCGCGGCCATTTTTGCCGCCTGGCTGTCTGCCACCGTGGTGCTCGTCGGCTTCACCGATCGTCCCGATCATGCCGAGGCGATCAACCTCGTCGGATTCCTGAGCACCGCGGCGCTGATCATCTGGCTCGGGCATCTCTGTCGCGGCGCGCTGATGGAGCTGAAGCGCAGCGAGCATGCGCGCGAGTTGCTGCTCGGCGAGCTGAGACATCGCGTGAACAATCAGCTCGCGTTGTTTCAGGCGATCGTCAGATCGAGCCTGTCGGGCGAGGATCGCGCCAAAGGGGAAGCGATCGCGCTGCGGCTCGACGCCGTCGCGCGCGCCAACAGTCTCGCCTGGTCGGACCACCGCCTGATGACCTTGCGCATGCTGCTCGACGTCGAGCTGCAGCCGTATCGCGCCTCCGGCGCCGTGACGGTGGACGGCCCGGACATGCCGTTGGGGCCGGAAGCGGTGCGTAATCTCGCGCTGGTGTTCCACGAACTTGCGACCAACGCCGTCAAATACGGCGCGCTGCGCGGCCAGGGTGGACGACTCGAGGTCCAGATCGCGCAGGAGGGCGGCCGCGGCAGCGTGGCCTGGCGCGAGCTCGGTCCGCACCCGATCGAGCCGCCCGGGAAAGAGGGCTTCGGCACGCGCATGATCCGTGCGAGCCTTGCGGCGATCGGCGGCAGCATCGAGCAGGATTATCGCGACGAAGGTCTGGTCTGCCGGATCAGGTTCGACGCGGCGATGTGAAGGCCCGGTTCCTCGCAGGCGTCGCATGTCTCGCGGCGCGTGGCATGGCTGCGATGCGAAACGCGCAGCGGCGTTGCTGCGTATGTGTTCGATGGAACGGCGCGACATGCTGCTGCTGGCTGGATTGCTGCTGCTGGCACTCACCATTACCTGGGTTGGCACGGAATATGTGCTGAACCATGTCGTGATCCCGCTGATCGATGACTGAGAGCCGGCGGCGCCGCGACCATCGGATTTGCGTTGCGTTCGCGTTGTCTGTCCGCCGCGCGGAACGAGGCTCGGCTTGATCGCCGGCACGAAACGCTTCACCATTCCCGGCAGAACAACGAAGCGGCGACGCCGCTTGGGCGGGAGACATCGGATGCAATGTTACGAGCTGCAGGGGCCCGGCGGAATCGATGCGCTGGCGCTGGTCGACAAGCCCGTGCCGCAGCCGGGGAGGGGCGAGGTGCTGGTGCGGCTGACGGCGGCGAGCATCAACTATCGTGACCTGATCACGGTGAGGGGCGGCTACGGCTCGCGGCAGAAATTTCCGCTGGTGCCGCTGTCCGACGGCGCAGGCGTGGTCGAGGCGGTCGGTGAGGGCGTCACAGCATTCGCGACCGGCGACCGAGTCATCGGCAGCTTCTTCGAGAGCTGGACCGGCGGCGAGCCGAGCGAAGCGAAGATGCGTGCGGCGCTGGGCGGCGCCGTCGACGGCACGTTGACGGAGTATCGGGTGTTTCCCATGCACGCGCTGGTGCGGACGCCGGCGCATCTCACCGACGTCGAGGCCGCGACATTGCCGTGCGCCGGCGTCACCGCCTGGAGCGCGGTGATCAAGCTCGGCGGCATCAGGCCCGGCCACACCGTGCTGACGCAAGGCAGCGGCGGCGTCTCGATCTTTGCGCTGCTGATCGCGAAGATGGCCGGCGCGCGGGTGATCGCGACGTCGTCGAGTGAAGCCAAGATCGCGCGGCTGACGGCGCTCGGCGCCGATGTCACGCTGAACTACAAGCAGGTGCCGGATTGGGGCAAGAAGGCGCGCGAGATCACCGGGCAGGGCGTCGATCTCGTGGTCGAGGTCGGCGGCGTCGGCACCTTGAACGAGTCGATCCGCGCCACCCGGATCGGCGGCACCATCGCCTTCATCGGCGTGCTCGCCGGTGCGCCGGCCTCGGAGCTGCGGCTGCCGCTGATGGTGATGCAGCAGCAGCGGCTGCAGGGCGTCACGGTCGGCTCGGTCGACGATCTCCAGGCGCTGGCGAACGCGCTGACGCTGCATCAGGTGAAGCCGGTGGTCGACCGCGTGTTTCCGTTCAGCGAGGCGCGCGAGGCGTTCCACTACATGGCGAGCGGCGCGCATCTCGGCAAGGTGACGATCGCGATCGGGGGATGAGTGACCACGCTGCTGTCGGCGACTGCGTCATCGAAGCAGGGCAGCACTCTTAGCCTCACTCTCTCCGCCGTCATTCCGGGGCGCGTCGCGCAGCGGCGCGAGCCCGGAATCCATAGCCACAGGATGCTGTGCGACGCGAGCTGGCCGGTATGCTCGTCTTCGCCACATGCACAGTCGTGGTTATGGATTCCGGGCTCGTCGCTGCGCGCCGCCCCGGAATGACGGCGAGAGAAACGGGCTGCTAATGACGTGGCGGTTTGCGGTGCTGTTTTGGCAGCTTCAATTGCCAGCGGCCGTTGCTGCGTTCGACAGAGGCCGGGAATGGCTTCATCTCGGTGCCGACCTTGAAGGTGGCGATGAGCTTGACGCGGTCGTCGCCGTCCCAGCCGTCGAACTCGTAGAAGGTGTAGTCGTCGTCAGGGGTGAGATAGGACCAGCCCCCCAGCTTGAGGTCGAACGGCGCGGCAACGATCTCCATCCCGTTGCCGCAGCCGGAGGGACCTTCGCTGGAGCAGACCGAAAACAGCCAGCGGCGGCTTGGCGAGGCGTGCGGCGGCGAATGGATCTTGGTCTCGATGACGCGATTGAGCCACAGCAGCATCCATTGCACGCCTTCCCAATAGCCGATCTCGATCAGCAGGAGTTCGTGCTCCGGAAAGTAGCTGACGAGCTTGTACTCGACCGAGTCGTCCTCATGTCCGGGTAGGTCATCCGGAAGTCGGGTCACGTAGCTTCTGGTGGAACCATCCTTGAATGTGATTTCCAGCGACTTGCCGTTGCGCCTGACGACATCGTTCAACTGAGCGAGGCAGGCCTGCTCGTCGCGGTCGAGGTCGGCCTTGCCGGTGTCTCCTTTGCAGCGGCCGTCTTGTGAAGGATGCTCCGACATCGCGTAGGGGATGTCGGCCGAGGCCGCGGCCGGACCAATCGTGGTTGCCAGCGCGACAAGAAGCAAAACGAAGATGCATTGCATTTTATTGATCCAGCGTTGCCGCTTTGGGTTCAAAGCAGCGCTGGTGCGTGCGGTCAACCTTGGATCGGATCGCCTGTCGGCTTCTTGCGCGCGGGCAGCGTCATCGCGATCACACCAATGAGGACACAGGTGAGGCCGATCCAGGCGGTCGGCGCGAGGTGCTCGCCGAGCCCGGCCACGGCGATCGCAACGCCGATCGGCACCCGCAGATAGGATTGCGCGGTGGCGCCGATCGAGCCGAGCGTCTGCACCAGGCGGAAATAGATCACCATCGCGGCCGCAGTCGAGACGGTCGCGAGCGCGACCAGCGCCAGCACCGAGCGCAGTGACGGTGCCAGCGTCCACGGATGGTCGACGACCAGCGCAAGCGGGATCAGCACCGCGGCGCCCGACAGCAGCGATCCCGCGGCCGGCAACATCGGATCGAGTCCCTTGAAGCTCTTTCCCATGATCGCCGCACCGGCATAGCAGATGGTGGCGGCGACGATCGCAATCTGCGCCCACAGCTCGCGGCCAAGCCCGCCCAGCGCCTCGGTGCCGACGATGAGGCAGGTGCCGGCGAGTCCGGCGGCGACGCCGACCAGCTTGCGCAGGGTGACAGGCTCGTGGTGCGTCACCAGCGCGGTCAGCAGGAAGGTGAAGATCGGCGAGGTCGCGTTGAGGATCGTCGCAAGACCCGCCTCGACGGTGCGCTCGGCCCAGGCGATCAGCGTGAATGGCACGACGCTGTTGAGACCGGCCTGGATCACGAAGCGATGCCAAATCGTCCGGTCACGCGGCCAAGCGAGGCCGCGGCTGCGGATGATCGCGGCCAGCAGCAGCCCCGCAATCAGCGTGCGCGCGGCGATCAGGGTCAGCGGCGGAATGGTTTCGACGCCGATCTTGATGAAGGTGTATGAGGCGCCCCACAAGGTGGACAGAACGAGCAGGAGGGCGAATTCTGTCGTGAGATCGGAGCGGCTCTGCATGGTGCCTCGCGGGCGGGAGAATGGCTTCTCCTAGCCGGGCGGCGGCGCGTGATGTTTCGATACGGGGCGAACTGTTCGTGGAAGGAAGCCGAAGCCATTCCGATCGGTGCATAGCGTCCCTGGATCGCTTCGCTGGCGCTCGCGATGACGGAGCCTGTGGGGCCGGCGATGTCAGCCACACCCGTCATTGCGAGCGGAGCGCGGAGCGAAGCAATCCAGACTGGCGATCCGATGAAGATCCTGGATTGCTTCGTCGCCTACGGCTCCTCGCAATGACGCTCGTTGCGAGCTTGCGCGGTCGCTCCGATCAGTTCGCCGGCATGCTCTTCTCGACCAGCTTCACCCAGTACGATGCGCCGGCGCTGAGGATGTTGTCGTTGAAGCGGTAGGCCGGGTGGTGGCATTCGTTGCCGGGGCCCATGCCGAGGAACACGAAGGCGCCCGGGCGTGCCTCCAGCATGAACGCGAAATCCTCGCCGCCCATCAGCGGAATGGCGCGGTCGTTGACACGCTCAGCGCCGGCGACGTCGCGGGCGACGTCGGCGGCGAAAGCCGCCTGCGCAGGGTGATTCATCGTCACCGGATATTTGCGCTCGTAGATCGCCTCGGCCGAGCCGCCATAGGCGCGCGCGGTGGCCTCGGCGACCTCGACGATGCGCCTCTCGACGAGATCGCGGATCTCCGGATCGAGCGTGCGCACGGTGCCCAGCATCTCGACCGTCTCGGGGATCACGTTGAAGGTGGTGCCGCCATGGATCGAGCACACCGAGATCACCGCCGACTTCAACGGATCGACGTTGCGGGCGACGATCGACTGCAGCGCGTTGACGATCTGCGAGGCGATCAGGATGCTGTCGACCGCCCGGTGCGGGCCGGCGCCGCCATGGCCGCCCTTGCCGGTGACCTTGATGTGGATCGCATCAGCCGAGGCCAGCATCGCGCCGGGCGAGATTTCGAAATGGCCTTCGGGCACGCCCGGCATGTTGTGCATGCCGTAGACCTCCTGGATGCCCCAGCGCGTCATCAGCCCGTCATCGACCATCGCCTTGCCGCCGGCGCCGCCTTCCTCGGCCGGCTGGAAGATGACGATGGCGGTGCCGTCGAAATTGCGGGTCTCGGCGAGATATTTCGCAGCGCCCAGCAGCATCGCGGTGTGGCCGTCGTGGCCGCAGGCGTGCATCAGGCCCGGCGTCTTCGAGGCGTAGGGAACGCCAGAGGTTTCCTCGATCGGGAGCGCATCCATGTCGGCGCGCAGGCCGATGGTCCTGCCGGAGGCCGACTTGCGGCCGCGGATCACGCCGACCACGCCGGTGCGGCCGATGCCCGTCACCACCTCGTCGCAGCCGAATGCGCGCAGCTTGTCGGCGACGATGCCGGCGGTGCGATGCACCTCGTACAGCAGCTCGGGATGTTCGTGGAAGTCGTGGCGCCAGGCGGCCATTTCGTCGGAGAGCGCGGCGATGCTGTTGAGGATGGGCATGAGGACCGGATGACTCGCTGAAGTGGATCGGGACGCTGCAGTGGATGCGGCCAAGCCAGCCGGCAGCACCGCGCGGTGACCGACTATGACCCGGTCAAAAAAGCCAGGCAAGTTGCCGCCGGCCATGGCGCCATGCGCGGATGCGCGGTCACCTCGACGGACCACGCCGGGCGTTCCGGATTGCGGAACGGGAGTCAGGCGAGCGGGGCGGGCGCCGGTACGCGGGGATATTTGCGCTCGGGTGGTACCTCCAGGCGGAAGGCCCGCAGCTTCGGCTCGTCCCACGCCGCCAATGGCGTGCCGCAGACGCCGCAGTCGAACCGCCCGGCAGCGCCAACGGCGGAGGTCGATTCCGCGATCTCGTAGGCGGCACGGCAATGGGGACACGTCACGCTGGATATCTTCATGAGATCACGCTCCCAAACAGCTCGACCAGACGCCTTGAACCAGATCAATGCGGTCCATGAACCGACGTCACCGCGTCCGGTCGTCACGCCTCCTCGGCCTGCCATGGCGTCGGCGCCTTCGTGAAGGCGCGCCACGCCTCGCGCAACGGCTCCTCCACGCCGGCCATGGCATGCGACTGCCAGCCGGTGATCGCGGCGGCCGCGATCGCCGCCTCGGTGGAGGCGGTGCCGAGGGTCTCGATCACGCCGGCGGTGACCGCCATGTCGTTGTAGTGGCCAAGCTGTTCCTGGAAGCCGGCGAGCGTCCTGGCATATTTCTTCGCCGATTTGCTCGCGCCGTAGAGCGGCAGCAGGAAGTCGATGCTGTAGCGCAGCTTCTTCAGCGCGAGACGCAGCCGGTGGCGCCGCTCGGCCGACAGCTTCTTGAAGCGGCGGCCGCGCTTGAGCACCTTCTGGTGGCGCTCCGACAGGACAGGCCCGGCAAAATCGATCGCGGGCGCCGCGAGGCGTCGGAGATCGTCGGGGGAGACGTCGTTGCGCCAGCCGCGGGTCTCGAT
Source organism: Bradyrhizobium sp. HKCCYLRH1030 (assembly GCF_051168395.1). Taxonomy (NCBI): domain Bacteria; kingdom Pseudomonadati; phylum Pseudomonadota; class Alphaproteobacteria; order Hyphomicrobiales; family Nitrobacteraceae; genus Bradyrhizobium; species Bradyrhizobium sp. HKCCYLRH1030. The sequence continues at coordinate 249,219 of NZ_JBNPUY010000006.1, forward strand.
CCATTCGCCGAGGCCGAGCACGAAAGCGGCGCAGCGGCGCTCGGCAAGCGCGATGCGCAGCGTGCGATAGGCGAGATCGCGCCGCCGCTCGCAGAGCGCCCGGAGCGAGTCGAAGCCTGCAACAGTGGGGCAGGCCTCGGCGATCTCGGGCAGCGTATCGGTCAGGAACACGTCGAGGTCGCGCGCCGCCGAGAGGCTCTGTGCCAGCCAGCGCGCATCCGCCTCGAGACCGTCGAGCGTCGCCGAGGTCCCGAGCGGCCGCATCAGGTGCAACGCGGCGCGCAGGCGGCGCAGCGCCACCCGCAACTGATGCACGCCTTCCGTATCGCGTCCGTCCTCTGCCGCAGGCATGGCCTGCAGCAGATGATGCAGGCTGCCGCGCAGGACGAGGGCGAAGCTCTCGTCGAGAGACACCGCCGGATCGAGACGCAGCTTGGGCGGCTTTTCGGCCCCCGGCGCTGCTCCGGCTGCGAGGTCGAAACCGCGCGCGGATTTGCTGCGGATCGAAGGTCTGATCGGTCCGTGATCGGCGATGCGCTGTGCGATCTCGTAGATGGCGGCGGGGTTGCCGCTCTTGAGCTCCAGCTCGATCTCGCTCACGATCTCACGCTGCTCGCCGGCCTTGATGACACCGCTGTCGAACGCGATCTCGATGGTCGCACCGGGCACGTCGAGCATGCGCGCGTGACGATGCACGTCGGCCGTGAACACCGCCTCGAGCGTTGCCTCGGCCAGCGCGGAGCGAAGCTCCTCCGGCAGCAGCGCGGCCGCCAGCACCGGATCTGGCGCCAGCGAGCCGACGCTGGCCTCCCACTCTCCGCGCTTGAGCGGGTCGTCGCTGTGCTGCTCTTTCACAGTCTGCACGAAGCGCGAGCCGCTCTGGCGCACCCGCAAGGTGAAGCCGTTCTTCCACAGCGTGCGCTTCGGCGTGTCGTAGTAGACCGATGTCAGATGCTTGCGCGAGCCCTTGTTGCGCGCATGCGCGGTGACGACCGGTGCGTTGTTGAAGCCGGCGAGTTGATCGGGCGCGACGAGGAGTTTCAGCTCGATCTCGTGGCCGCTGCCGGCCGCCGGATCCGGCAAGGACGGCGCCGCGACCTCCACGCCAAGCGCTGCGGCATCCTCCTGCGTGGCCGCGTGATCGGCTAGGTGCTGCGCAGTCAAGCGATCGGCGGCGCCACCGGGATCGCTGCTCGCCGACTCACCACTCTCCCGCACGCCGACCGCATGGCCACTGCCGTGGATCGACGCCGGTGCGTTCGAATCGGGCATGTGTCGATTCTGTAACCGTTTAATGACAGTCATCTCTCGTATAGCTGCAGCCGGCACAAAGGGACAGTGGCATTTCTCGCAGGCCGTCGACGATGCGCGACGCGCCAGAGCTTACCGGTCGCATTTTTTGTTGCTGCTTCAATGACAAGTGCTCGCGCTTCCGGCCGGCAGGTGCTCACGAAGATATGTCCGTCGCAGCCGCAATGCACCGTCGTGCGGCCGCGCCGCCACAGGCGGAACTTCAGATCGAGCCGGTGAGCATGAAACGCGTGGCGATGAAGACGGCGGCTGCGGTGGTCGCAATGCTCGCGGCGGCCACGAGGCCGCGGCCGCGACGCGCCAGCGCGCGGGAGCGCTCGCGCGGATCCTGCGCCGGATCGACGGATGCGCGCCGGCTGCGCCGGTGGCGTACCGCCTGCACCCAGAAGGCAAGCGCCGCGATGCCGGTTACCACTGCAAATACGGTTGTCACGCCTGCGGCAAAGCCGAGATCGACACCGACGCTTTCCAGCATCGCCCGCAGATGCACAGCTAAGCGGGCCAGGAGAGTTGCGGCATAGTCGGCTGCTGCGGCGCCGGTGTAGAGCAGAACGGCAGTCCAGACCACCGCAGCCATCGCAATCAGGATCGACACGAGCACGGCGAGGCCGTCGCCTGCCATGAAGCCGATCGAGGCGGCGATCAGCGCCAGCGCCGGCATCACGTTGCCCATCGGGATCGGCAGGATGATGGTGACCGCCATCAGAAGCAGCGGCAGCGCGAGCAGCATCCGCGCCGGCCGGCCGGTCAGCCAGACCAGCCTGTCCTCGCGCAGGCCGCGTTCGGCATAGCCCGCCCAGTCGAGACCGGCGCGGATGATCTTGCGCAGCAGCCGCTGCGGCACCGGCCGGCGGCGCAACTGTTCGGGCAGCCATAGCCGCTCGGCGCCGAACAGGATCTGCAGCGCGACCAGCGCGACGAACATGCCGAACACCATGCCGAATGGGCCCGGCAACGGGATCAGCGCCGGCAGGGTCAGCAGCAGCAGGGTCAGGCCAAGACCTTCCGATTCCAGCCGGTCGAACAACTCGCCGATCGACGGCTCCTCCGACCGCACCGTCCGGGCGATCGCGAGCAGCCGGCGGCTGATCGGCCCGTTGTGACGGCGCGGCGCCGAGGAGTCCTCGTCGTCGGATGCGACATCATTCACTGCCACGCAGCAACCTCTTGTCCTTCGACCTGCCTCACTTCATCGGCTCGACCGCAGGCCGCGTCTTCCACAGCGAATAGGCGATGCCGGCGCCGAGCAGACCGAAGGTGATGCCGAGCGAAATCGCGGGCGGAAACTTCTCGAGCCCGAGCAGGTCGGCCAGGAAGATCTTCGAGCCGATGAAGATCAGCACCGCCGCCAGCGCCAGCTTGAGATACTGGAAGCGATCCACCATCGCGGCAAGCGCGAAATAGAGCGCGCGCAGGCCGAGGATCGCGAAGATGTTCGACGTGTAGACCACGAAGGGGTCGGTCGAGATCGCGAAGATCGCGGGCACCGAGTCGACCGCGAAGATGACGTCGGCAAACTCGATCAGGATCAGCGCCAGGAACAGCGGCGTCATGAACCAGGTCGGCTTGCCGCGCGCATCAGGCTGGCGCACGAAGAAGCGCTCTTCGTGCAGGCGGTCGGTGACGTCGAAGCGGCGGCGCACCCAGGCCAGCGCCGGGTTGGCGCCGATGTCGTGCGGCGTGTCCTTGAACACCAGCATCTTGATGCCGGTCGCGACCAGGAACAGCGCGAACAGATAGAGTACCCAACTCGCCTGGGCGACGATCGCGGCGCCGAGGCCGATCATGATCGCGCGCAGCACGATGACGCCGACGATGCCCCAGAACAGCACGCGGTGCTGATAGGCGCGCGGGATCGAGAAGTAGCTGAAGATCATGGCGATGACGAAGACGTTGTCCATCGCCAGCGCCTTCTCGATCGTGAATGCGGTGAGATAGGCGGTGCCGGCCTCGGCGCCGATTTGCCACCACACCCAGGCGCCGAAGGCGAGGGCGAGCATGATGTAGATGCCGCTCATGACGAGGCTCTCGCGTACCGAGATCTCGCGCGTCTTGCGATGGAGGATGCCGAGATCGAAGACGAGGAGGGCGAGCACGATTGCGAGGAAGGCGAGCCACATCCAGACGGGCTTGCCGGCAAACGCGATGAGCAGGAATTCCACGAGGGGTCCCTCTTTCAAGCCGGTGAGATTGATGTCAGGTCCGACATCGTGAGCGCACCGGCAGCTTCACCAGAGGGGCCCGGACCAGGGGTAGGCGATGGACGTATGTGTCTGCCGAGTGGTTTTCAAGAGCCTGCGGTTTTCAAGAGCCCGCCGTTCGCATCTGCGTTCGGCAAGATGAACGGCGAGGTGCGACAGAGTGTCTGCTGCCCGGCGGCCGTCTTGCGGCCGGGCGGCGGTGAACTAATTCCAGAGGGCCGGAGATCCGGGCCCCTCTGATAGTCCGTGAGACTATGATGTCGGACTCTCTTTCATGACCGCTGCCGCTGGCGGTATTGCGCACTTCGGGCGCTATTGAGGAGTTTGACGAGGTGCGGCCCCACGCGTCGCTTGTTGCTATCGGGCCTTGCGGCTCTCGCCCCCACATCACCATCCCAACAATCGTTACCCCGCTGAAACCTCCCGGCATCGCCTGGATGGGCGGCGGTGATCGTGATGGAACCGGAGCGCCTGCTCGCCACTTTGTATGGAACCTGTGCGCTGGAGCGCGCTGGCATTTTGTGTACGGGAGACAATCGTGACCACGGGGGGTGACCAGGTATCGATCGCGAAGGCGCCGCCGTCGCGCCCGGCCGTGGCAACGCGCCGCCTCTTGATGATCATCAATCGCGGCAGCCGCTCCGGCGGCGAGGCGGCCGGCGTTGCCGTGTCGCGGCTGAGCGCAGCCGGCTATGATCTCGTGATCTCGGCGCCGCATAGTCCGCGCGAGGTGGCGCCGTGGATCGAAGCCCATGCCGACGATGCGGAAGCGGTCGTCGTCGCCGGGGGGGACGGCAGCCTGAACGCGGCTGCGCCTGCACTGCTCAAGACCGGCCTGCCGCTGGGCATCATTCCGGCTGGCACCGCCAATGACCTTGCCCGCACGCTTGGCCTGCCGGCGGATATGGAGGCCGCGGTCGATGTGATTGCGGCCGGCCATCGCCGCCGGATCGATCTCGGCGAGGTCAACGGGCACCCGTTCTTCAACGTCGCCAGCCTCGGCTTGAGCGCCGAGCTCGCGCGGCAGCTGACCAAGGAAACCAAGCGGAGGTTCGGCCGGCTCGGCTATGCGCTCACGGCGCTGAAGGTGCTGACCAATGCACGGCCGTTCCGCGCGATGATCGTATCGTCCGACGGCGCGGTGCGGGTGAAGACACTGCAGATCGCGGTCGGCAATGGCCGCTACTACGGCGGCGGCATGGCGGTCGATCACCGCGCCGAGATCGACGATTCCCATCTCGATCTGTATTCGCTGGAGATCGGCCGCATCTGGAAGCTGCTGGCGATGGCCTATGACTTCCGCAAAGGCCGCCACGGCCTGTGGCAGGAGGTGCGGGCCTCGCGTGATACATCGTTCGAGATCCGCACGCGCCGTCCGCGCCGGATCAATGCCGATGGCGAGCTCGTCACCTTCACGCCGGCGCGCTTCTCCGTGCTGCCGCGTGCGGTCACGGTGTTCGTGCCCGAGGTCGCAGCGCAGGACCGCACCTGACGCGCGGCCGCTTGATCCGCCGTTCGCGGACACTCGATTTCGACTGATCACCCGATTGAGAGACCCATGACCAAGCAGACCCGCTTCAATCTCTGGTACGCAATCGTCGCGATCTTCGTCGCGATGATGATCCACAATGCGTGGACGAGCTATCGCCAGGTCGCCGTCATTCCCTACAGTCAATTCCAGGACCTGCTCGCAGCCGGCAAGGTGAAGGAGGTCGGCGTCTCCGAGAACTACCTGGAAGGCACGCTGAAGGAGCCGCTGCCCAGCGGCCAGTCGCGCTTCGCGACGACGCGCGTCGACCAGGAGTTCGCCAAGGAGCTCAGCAAGGCCAACGTCACCTTCACCGGCCGCGTCGAGAGCAACATCCTCGGCGACATCCTCTCGCTGGTGATGCCGATCGCGCTGTTCTTCGGCGTCTGGTACTGGCTGTCGCGCCGGATGATGGGCGGCGCCGGCGGGCTCGGCGGCGGCCTGATGCAGATCGGCAAGAGCAAGGCCAAGGTCTACGTCGAATCCAACACGGGCGTTCGCTTCGACGACGTTGCCGGTGTCGACGAGGCCAAGGACGAACTGCGCGAGATCGTCTCGTTCCTGAAGGATCCGAAATCCTATGGCCGTCTCGGCGGCCGCATGCCCAAGGGCGTGCTGCTGGTCGGCCCGCCCGGCACCGGCAAGACGCTGCTCGCCAAGGCGGTCGCGGGCGAGGCCGGCGTGCCGTTCTTCTCGATCTCGGGCTCGGAATTCGTCGAGATGTTCGTCGGCGTCGGTGCCGCGCGCGTGCGCGACCTGTTCGAGCAGGCCCGCGCCAAGGCGCCCGCAATCATCTTCATCGACGAGCTCGATGCGCTGGGACGTGCCCGAGGCATGGGCCCGTTCGCCGGCGGCCATGACGAGAAGGAGCAGACCCTGAACCAGTTGCTGGTCGAACTCGACGGCTTCGATTCCTCGACAGGTCTCGTGCTGCTGGCGGCGACCAACCGGCCCGAGATTCTCGATCCGGCGCTGCTGCGCGCCGGCCGCTTCGACCGCCAGGTTCTGGTCGACCGGCCCGACAAGCCGGGTCGCATCCAGATCCTGCAGGTGCATCTGAAGAAGGCCAAGCTCGCCGCCGACGTCGATCCGGAGAAGGTCGCGGCGCTGACGCCCGGCTTCACCGGCGCCGATCTCGCCAACCTCGTCAACGAGGCGACCTTGCTGGCGACGCGGCGCGGCGGCGACGAGGTCACGCTCGATGATTTCAACAATGCGATCGAGCGCATCGTCGCCGGATTGGAGAAGCGCAACCGGCTGCTCAATCCGAAGGAGCGCGAGATCGTCGCCTATCACGAGATGGGGCATGCGATCGTCGCGATGAGCCTGCCGGGCACCGATCCCGTGCACAAGGTGTCGATCATCCCGCGCGGCGTCGGCGCGCTCGGCTACACCATCCAGCGCCCGACGGAAGATCGCTTCCTGATGACGCGCGAGGAGCTCGAGAACAAGATGGCGGTGCTGCTCGGCGGCCGCGCCGCGGAGCTCGTGGTCTACGGCCATCTGTCGACGGGCGCCGCCGACGATCTGCGCCGCGTCACCGACATCGCGCGCTCGATGGTGACCCGCTACGGCATGTCGGAGCAACTGGGCTCGGTCGCCTATGAGCGCGACAACCAGTCGTTTCTTGCGCCGGGCGTCTCACGCAGCGCCGAGTATGGCGAGGCCGCAGGGGATGCGATCGACGCCGAGGTGCGTGCGATCGTGACGAACGCGCTGGAGCGCACCCGCAAGCTGCTCCAGGACAAGCGCGACGTGCTGGAGCGCGCGGCGCGCCGCCTGCTGGTCAAGGAGACGCTCGACGAGAGCGAGCTCGCCGCCCTGCTGAAGCAGGACCAGCGCGCCGGCGATCTCGTTGTGGCAGCGAAGCCGATATAGTTGTCGAGTCGGGGAGCAAAGGCGCGGCCGTGCGGTCTCCACGATCGGGATTGTGTAGCGCCGTGCCCATCGTCTTGGCAATGAGCTCGCCGCACGACGATGGGCACGCTGCCGGCTGACGGCGGCTGCTTTGCCCACCCTACGGCGGCCACGCTCACCGCCGCGGCCACATCCGGGCCAGCGCCTCGTCCTTCTTGACAAACGCGTGCCAGAGCGTGGCCGCAATGTGCAGGCCGACCACGAGATAGGCCAGATAGGCCAGCGTATCATGCGTGATCTCGCCGGCATGGGCGATCGTCCTGTCGCCGGCGAACAGGCGCGGCCAGCTGAAGGTCCCGAAATAGCGCAGCGAGTAGCCGCCGGCCGACGAGAACATGTAGCCGGTGACGGGCATGATCAGCAGCAGCGCATAGAGCGCCCAATGATTGAGCTGCGACAGCGCGCGGACCATCGGTCCGAACGTGGCCGGAGCGGCCGGCGCCGTGGTGCGAGCCCGCACGATCACGCGGATAATGGCCAGCATAAACAGCGTGACGCCGAGCGATTTGTGAACCTCCAGCAGCTCCCGCCGCGGCGACGTCCCGGCCGGCTGAAGGCCGCAATACAGCCCGATCAGCATCGCTGCGATGAACAGCAGGGCGGTCGCCCAATGAATCCATCGCAGCAGGGGATCGTAGCTCGCGATCGTCTCGGGCATGTCGGGCTCGTCAGTGGTGAATTCCGGCGACCTGCTTAGTCGCGGATCTGACCTCTGTCGAAGGATCAGAGGTCGACGACGAGATGTCGGACAACCGCACAAAGGCATCTGCTGATCATTTTTGAGTGATTCCATGCGTGCCGCTCTGTCAGTCGCGCCTCGATAAGCCGTCCCCCGTTCGATGACCGCATTGGATCAAGCGACGATGTTGCCTTGCGGATGACGGGCGGTGCTGAGAACTGAGCGGGTGGTCCTGCGGGCTCGCGCAGGGATTGTGCCTTGATTTTCCTGCAATTGCGGACCAATCTCCCTGCCGGCATTCTGGTCGGGGGGCCTCGTGTCCAATCCTGTTGCAAAGAACATCGTGCTGTTGTCGGACGGGACCGGCAACAGCGCCAAGGCCGTGTTCAAGACCAATGTCTGGCGCCTGTTCCAGCTGCTGGACCTGCGCGATCCGCGCCGGCAAGTTGCCTTTTATGACGATGGCGTCGGAACGTCCTCCTTCAAGCTGTTCGCAGCCCTCGGCGGCATCTTCGGCTTCGGCCTGAAGCGGAATGTGATTGCGATCTACAGCTTCTGCTGTCGCAACTACAAGCCGGGCGACCGCATCTACTGCTTCGGGTTCAGCCGCGGTGCCTTCACCATCCGTATCGTGGCGGCAATGATCGCGGGGCAGGGGCTCGTCGCCTACGACGACAATGAAGCCGATCTCGCCCGGTTCGCCGCAGACGCCTATCGCCGCTATCGGCGTCGCTACAATAGCGGAATTCTCAGATATCTCGGCAAGATCGGCCTGGACCTGCGCGGAGTGCGCGACTGGGGAATCAGAACGCTGCGCAGAGTGCAGGGCGTGGCGCTGCAGGCTCCGCCAGCAGTCGAGGTCGAGAGCGTGCATTTCGTCGGCATTTGGGACACCGTTGACGCCTACGGCGGGCCGATCGAGGAGATGACGCGCGCCATTGACTATTGGATCTGGCCGCTGTCGATGCCGGACCAGTTCATGAATTCCAAGATCCATCGCGCTTGCCACGCCCTCGCGATCGAAGAAGAGCGTGACGCCTTCCGCCCGGTGATCTGGGATGAGCGCTATGTGTGGGGACGGGACGAGGCTGTTTCAGGCCGCAGTGACAAGAAGGACTGGCTGTTCGGCATCGACCACGATCCGCGCAGCGCGGCTGCGAAACTGGCCGAGCCGCCGCCGCATCTGCGCACCGATCTGCCGCCACGTGACCGCGAGCGCATCAGCCAGGTGTGGTTTACCGGCGTGCATTCCGACATCGGCGGCGGCTATCCGCAGGATGGCCTTTCCTATGTGACGCTCGATTGGATGCTCGACCGCGCCCAGGCCTATGGTCTCGTCTATCTCGACGGGCGGCGCAGGCTGCTCTACGATCCCGAGATCGATCCGCTCGACACGCTGAACGACTCGCGCAAGGGGCTTGCGGCCTACTACCGCTACAAGCCGCGCAATCTGCGCGAGATCTATGACGCGCCGCCCTACAAGCTATCGCTCCGGTACGATGTCAGTCGCATCAAGTGGCTGCTTCATTCGCCGTTCAAGGCCCAGACCGGGCTTCTTGCTGACGATCTGCATCCGAGCCTGCCGCAGCCACCTCTGCCGCCGGTGAAGCCGACGATCCACCGCACCGTGTTCGAACGCATTGGGTCGGGTCCCGATCACTATGCACCGGTGGTCGTACCCGCCGCTTACCGCGTCACGGATGAGACCGATACGCCGGTCGATGCGCTGCATCCGCTCGATCACGGGCACGCGCGGACGCGGGTGCAGGACGATGTCTGGAATTGGGTCTGGCTGCGCCGCGTGGTCTATTTCGCCACCATGTTCGCGCTGCTGTTCGTCGCGGCGATCCCATATTTCGTCATCTATTGGCCGCGCGTGCTTTATGAGCCCTTGCATGGGCTGGTAAATCCGCTGGTCAACGGAGCGGCAGCCTTCTTGCCCAAATTTCTCGACCCATGGTTCGTCGCGTTTCGGGATTCGCCGGGTTTGCTGGTGGTCGGTGTGGCCGCTGCGCTCGGCTTGACGGCGTGGGGCACCTCACTGCAGCGAACGATCCGCGACGCCGCACGCATCGCCTGGAACGATCCATCCCGGCACAAGCCGGTGACCGGCTGGCGCGCGACGGTTTATTCGCTGCGACGCCAGGGCTGGTATGTTGCCGGTTTCTATCTGCTGAAAACGTGGATCTTCCCGTTCGCCATCATGTTCTGGCTGTTCTGGTGGCTGGGGTTCGGCGCGGCCAATACGGCCGGGCTGTTCTGCAAGGAGACGCTGAGGCCGATCGAGGTCGAGGAGACAGAGATCGGCGCATACCCTGGTGGAAGCATCCGGCCAGTATTCGAGACGCGTCACCATTGCTATCCGACAGCGCTGACCGTGGCGCAGGGCGAGACCTATCAGATCGTGCTCGACGTCGGGGAGGCATGGAGCGACGGCGGCATCCCTGCGACTCCGGCCGGCTTCGGTTACGGCACCTGGACCCAATTGCCTGGGATACCCTTCAAGCGGCTGATCTGGTCGAACTGGTTCGCACCGATCGTGCGGGTGGGCAGCACCGGGCTGGAGGAGCATCTCCCGGCTTTCCAGCAGGAAACGCCCGGCAGCAGCCGCTGGACAGCCAGGTTCACGGCCCGCAGCGATGGGGAGGTGTTCGTCTACGTCAACGACACGTCCATCATGCTTCCTTGGCTGCTGTTGTATCGATTCTACTTCAACAACAAGGGCAACGCGGTCGTCTCGTTGAAGAAGCTGTAGCTGCAAGCGCTGCCAGGTCTGGCACTTGTCGAGCGTGACGTCGTCACGCTTCAGATGCTGCGCGGCACGGGCTGGTGTTGGCGTCGGGGCTGGGTAGGATACAGGCATTGATCGACTGCGAAGAGTACCATGACCCGACGAAGCTGGACAGGATGGACCGCACGCTTGGCGCTCGCCGCCGTCACGCTCGCCGGTGCCAGCGCCCATGCCGCCGAGCGGACGATGTCCTGGGACAGCGGCTGCCGTTTCACGGTCCGGTACGATCCCGCCAAGCACGACGAGACGCGGCTGCGCAACACCGTCCGTCTGCTGTTTGGCCCGTCCGATTTCGACTCGCCGGGCACGTTGCCGGCATTCGACCCGAAGGCGGTCGCGGCGCTCGACGCCGACAAGATCGACCGCGCCTGCAAGGCCACGCTCGACGCTGCCGCGCGGCTGGAGTTCATCGCGCTGCCCGGCATCGATGACTATCGGCGCGCCAGGGTGGCGGAGCTGAAGGACAGTTGCGATTTCGACCTGGTGCAGACCCGCGGATTCAAGACGCCCTCTACGCTGCGCGACTACCAGCCTGCCGCCGCCTGCGCGCGCTTCGTCGACGCGATCGAGGGCAAGACCGACCTGCAGCAGATGTTTCGCCAGACCGTCGACAAGGGCTGCGCCGACAACGCCAGCCCGAAGGCCTGCGTCGCCCGCTACGTCGCCGAGGCGCAGAAGCCGGACGGCCAGGAGCGCATGCGGATCTATCTGGTCAATTTCGGCTGGAGCAATTGCGCTATCAACTACAACCTCCGCAACACCGGCGAGAAGAAGATGGAGGCGATGCGGAGCGCGCTCGAGACCCAGTTCCGGAAGATGTTCAAGGTCAAGCAGGACAAGTGCGAGGAGGCGGACTGAGGCGTCCGCCCGCTCGACGCGCGCTCAGCTCTCCCCGAACACGCGCTTGAAGATCGTGTCGACGTGCTTGAGGTGGTAGCCGAGGTCGAACTGCTCGTCGATCTCGGCGTCGGTCAGGTACTTCTTCACGTCAGCATCGGCCTTGAGCAGGGTGCGGAAGTCGCCTTCGCCGCGCCAGACCGGCATCGCGTTGCGCTGGACCAGTCTGTAGGAGTCCTCGCGGCTCGCGCCCTTCTGGGTCAACGCGATGAGCACGCGCTGCGAGTGGACGAGGCCGCCGAGCTTGTCGAGGTTCTTCTCCATGTTGGCCGGGTAGACCAGGAGCTTCTCGATCAGGCCGGCGAGGCGGATCAGCGCGAAGTCGAGCGTGACGGTGGCATCGGGGCCGATCATGCGCTCGACCGAGGAGTGCGAGATGTCGCGCTCGTGCCAGAGCACGACGTTCTCCATCGCGGGCGTCACATAGGCGCGCACCATGCGGGCGAGACCGGTGAGGTTCTCCGACAGCACCGGATTGCGCTTGTGCGGCATCGCCGACGAGCCCTTCTGGCCCTCCGAGAAGAACTCCTCGGCTTCGAGCACCTCGGTGCGCTGCAGATGGCGCACTTCGGTCGCCAGGCGCTCCACGGACGATGCGATGACGCCAAGGGTCGCAAAGAACATCGCGTGGCGGTCGCGCGGAATCACCTGGGTCGAGATCGGCTCGGGGCTGAGGCCCATCGCCTTGGCGACGTGCTCCTCCACCCGCGGATCGATCTGCGCGAAGGTGCCGACGGCGCCGGAAATCGCGCAGGTCGCGACTTCCTTCCGCGCGGCGACCAGGCGCTCGCGCGCGCGAGAGAATTCGGCATAGGCATAAGCGAGCTTGAGACCGAACGTCACCGGCTCGGCGTGGATGCCGTGCGAGCGGCCGATGGTCGGCGTCATCTTGTGCTCGAAGGCGCGCGTCTTCAGCGCCGCCAGCACGCGGTCGAGATCGGCGAGCAGCAGGTCGGCCGCACGGGTGAGCTGGACGTTGAGGCAGGTGTCGAGCACGTCCGATGACGTCATGCCCTGGTGCACGAAGCGCGCCTCGGGACCGACGATCTCGGCGAGATGGGTCAGGAAGGCGATGACGTCGTGCTTGGTCTCGCGCTCGATCTCATCGATGCGGGCGACGTCGAAGGTGGCGTCCTTGGCCTTGGCCCAGATCGTCTTGGCGGCCTCCTTCGGGATCACGCCGAGCTCCGCCAGCGCGTCCGCCGCATGCGCCTCGATCTCGAACCAGATCTTGAACCGGGTCTGCGGCTCCCAGATCGAGGCCATTTCGGGACGGGAATAGCGGGGGATCATCGACGGCGCTCCGAGGCGGGAGGGAAGGTGGGCGGGACCAAGCGTCCGCGCCGGCATTTTACGCCGCGCTTTACCAGAGCGGCCGGATCGACACAAACGGCGGTCTTTCCGGCTGCTCGGCATGCCGTTACCGGATCATAATACCATTTTCAAAAAATCGCGCTGACAGATATTGAAATCTGTCAGCGCGATGGTGTATGTCGATCCTGCCATCTTGCTTAAGACCAACTTCCACTGTCTGACCTTGGGTTCAGCGGTTTCAACTGCGAAGGACCGCTTCGATGAAGATTGAAAAGCGATTGTTGCACTCACAATTTCAGGACTGGCTGAATCTCCAGGTCGCGCGTCACCTGGAGGCCCAGGCCACCAGGTTTCGCGCGCCATCGTCCACCGACCAGGCTGAGACGATCCAGATCAAGGCGAATTCGTCCGACGCCGATATGGTGCACGCATGAATGAGGCCGTGGTTCTGACATCCGAGCGCATCCTCGAAGTCACCGAGGACGTGTTGCGCCGTTATGGGCTCGCCAAAGCGACGGTCGTCGACGTCGCGAGAGCGCTCGATGTCAGCCACGGCTCCGTCTACCGTCACTTTCCGAGCAAGGCGTCGCTGCGTGAGGCGGTTGCCAAGCGCTGGCTCGAGCGGGTCAGCGCGCCGCTGGCGCAGATCGCGGCCGAGCCGGGACCGGCGCCGGCGAAGCTGGAGCGCTGGCTGCGCGAGCTGTTCGGCGCCAAGCAGAAACGGGTCTGTGAAGATCCGGAGATGTTCGCGACCTATCTCACCCTGGCGCGCGAGGCGTGCTCGGTAGTCAAGGCGCACAAGCAGAACCTGATCGCCCAGGTCGAGGGCATGATCGCTGAGGGGGTCGCGCAGGGGACGTTCGATGTCGCTGATCCCAAGACCGCGGCCGCGGCGATCTTCGACGCGACCCGAAGCTTCCATCATCCCGCCCACGCTGACGAATGGGGCGAATGCACCTGCTCGGCCCGCGTCGATGCCGTGCTGACCCTGCTGCTCCGTGGACTTCAGGCGCGCTAGGCGCGCGCTCATCCGGGCTACAAATCCGTCAGCCCGCTGGTCACCGCCAGCCGCACCAGCTGCGCATCCGTCTGCAGTCCCGTCTTGGCCTTCACCAGATAATGATAGTTCTGCACCGTCTTGACGCTGAGGTGCAGGTTCGTGGCGATCTGCTCGGTGGTCAGGCCCGACGCGAACTGGCGCAGGATTTCGATCTCACGCTCGCCGAGCCGGTCGAGCACGGTCTGCTGCGGATCGAGACTGTCGGCGGCCAGCACATGGGCGACGTCGTCGCTGAGCGCGCGCTCCCCGCTGATCACCATGCGGATGGCACGGACCAGCGCCGACGGCTCGCTGCTCTTGGTGACGAAGCCGCTCGCGCCGGCGGCGAACGCCGCCTTCACCAACGGCGCCTCGCCATGCATCGAGAACACGAGGATGCAGGCGCGATTGTCGCGAGCGCGGATATTGCGGATCGCCTCCAGCCCGCTGGCGCCCTTCATCGAGATGTCGAGCACGACCACGTCGGGCGCATGCGCCTTGAACGCGGCATAGGCCGCCGCGGCGCTGTCGGCCTCGGCGATGACTCGAAACCCGTCCTGGCTCTCCAGCACGCGGCGATAGCCTTGCCGGACCACCGGGTGGTCGTCGACCAGCAGGATCGAAATGCCTGTGCGCTCGGGCATCCCCGTAATCTCAGGCGGCCAGTGGAATTGTCGCGGAGACGCTGAGCCCGCGCGCGGCCGGTCCGATCGACAGCGAGCCGCCGACGGCGGCGATGCGCTCGCGGATTCCGGTCAGGCCGAAGCCGCTCGATTGCGCCAGCAGGGTCGCATCGCCGCCGCCGTCGTCCTCGACTGAAATCAGCAGCGCACCGTCGGGCCCGGAGCGCCGCTCGACCCGCAACGACACCTCGCTCGCACTGGTGTGGCGCAGGGCGTTGGTCAGGCACTCCTGCGCCATCCGGTAGGCGGTGACCGCGACCGGGCCCTGGATGTCGGCGAGATCACCGTGGAGGTCGAGCCGGATCGCCGGTCGCGCGGCGTGCTGATAGTTCTCGGTCAGCGCGATCAGGCCTGCGGCGAGGCCGAGCTCCTCGGTGAGCGGACGGCGCAGTCGGCTCAAGGTGCCGCGCAGGCACGCCATCAGATGGCTGACGGATCGCGTGATCATGCGTGCGTCCTGGGCGATCTGATCGTTGCGGCCGTTGCCGGCGCTCTCGATCGTCGAGGCAAAAGCGAGGATCGCCGTGAGGTTCTGCCCGAACTCGTCGTGCAGCTCGCGGGCGAGCGCCCGCCGCTCCTCGTCGCGGATGTCGAGCAGGCGCTCGGTCAGCGCGGCGCGCTGCTCATTGGCCTGCGCCAGCCGGTCGCCGAGCTCGCCGACGGCGCGGCCGATCATCGCGAGCTCCATCGAGCGGAAGCGCGGCAGCGAGGGGCGGTGGTCGCCCTCGGCCATCCGCTGCAGCGCCGAGACGATGCTGCGCGCCGGCGCCAGCGCATGGGCGATCGCCAGCGAGGCCAGTACGCCGATCGCGACCGCCATCGCCAGCGCCACGCCAAAGCTGTCCTGGATGCGCAGCCAGGCGAGCTGGATCGCCGCATCGGGATCGGCGATCGCCGAGACGGTTCCCGCCGTGGTGGCGCGCGCGCTGATCGGCTGCGCGACCGCCGCGTGATCGCCGAGGATGGCTTCCACGGCGCTTGAGAACCAGCGCGGCGGCGCGGCGCCGAGGCCCTTGCTCTGGCCGCACAGCGGCTTCTCGAATGCGGCCTCGGGCTTGAACTGTACGCAGATGCCGGGCGCGATCAGCTTCATGGTCTCGGTCGTGCGCCAGTCGGGCAGCGGCAGCAGCCGCTCGCGCGATCGGTTGCCGCGCAGCAGCAGCTCGCGCCAGTACAGCGCCTCCAGCGCCTGCGAGACCCGGTCGGCCGATGCCGCGGTGGCGCGGTCGACGCTGCGATAGGCGTCAACGGTGACCCATACGGCCGCGGCGGCCAGACACAGCAGCACGATCAGCGCAAGGCGCGCAATGAGCTGGAGCACGAGACGCATGCGATCCTCTCCACGGCTTTTGCCGCAGCGTAACAATGGGCTGGTGCTCCGCCAAGCAAATGCACTGCAGCAAGCGGCAGGTTGGGAAATTTTCCCGAGAGCCTCGAGGCAGATGTCTTTGGACGCTGTTCCGCTGCTCTGCTTAACTCGTCTGCGAAGCGCCGAACGAAACGGCGCGCATCGGGAGTTCATGCATGAGCGTGGTCAGCAGTGCCGAACGAGTGGAACCTGCGCGCGACGCAGCCGAGCGCGGGCCGCTGCTGCTCTGGATGATCTTCACCGGCCTCACGATATTCGCCGGCGTGGTGCTCGCCCGCTACGGCTATTTCCACCTGATGGTCGCCTCCGACCGCACCTACATCTCCAGCGTCATCGCCGTGCTCTACGTCGCCACGTGCTGCCATTGCTTCTGGCGCACCAGAGCGATCGCGCGCGAGGCGGATGCGGCGCGGTGCTGCCGCGCCGTGCTGATCGGGCCCGATGCGGCGCGCGCGCTCGAACCTGATGCGCAGTTGCTTCCCAAAGGGCTGGTCACCAACCACATCCGCAGCCTCGTCACCAAGGCGCGGACGCAAGGGGCAGGGCGGCTCGACCAGACGCTGCTGCTGCGGACGCTCGCCGACCGCCTGCGCGGCTCCAACGGCTTCGGCGGCTTCGCATCGGACACGCTGATGAAGCTCGGCCTGCTCGGCACCATCATCGGCTTCATCATCATGCTGGCGCCGATTGCCGGCCTCGACGTCAACGACAAGCTGGCGATGAAATCCTCGATGGGGCTGATGAGCGACGGCATGGCGGTGGCGATGTACACGACGCTCGCCGGCCTCGTCGGCTCGATCCTGGTGCGCATCCAGTACTACATGCTGGACGCGGCGACCGGGCGCGTGTTTTCGGACGCGGTCATGCTCACCGAGACGCGGGTGACGCCGCGGCTCGAGCGCGCGATGGATCGCGCGCCGGAGCAGGGCGCATGATGGACGATTTCGGGCTCTATCCGCGCGAGGAGCAGTTCGACCCGTTCAGCGTCATGCTGTTCAAGGCGCTGCAGATCGTCGCGTTCTTCTTCTTCATCGCGGTGCTCGCGATCTCGCCGGACGCCAAGGACGGCAAGGTCGACTCGAAGGCCGAGTTCCTGATCACGATGGACTGGCCGGATAATCATCCCGACGATCTCGACCTGTTCGTGCAGGACCCCGTCGGCAACATCGCCTGGTACCGGCATCGCGAGGCCGGCTTCCTCACCCTCGATCGCGACGACCGCGGCGGCGCCAACGATTTCATCCTGGTCAACGGTCTGAAGATCCCGTCGCCGATCCGCGAGGAGATCGTGACCATCAGAGGAATCGTCGCCGGCGAATACACCGTCAACATCTCGCATTTCCAGAACGTCAGCGGCGCGCCGGTCGAGGCCACCGTGAAGGTGCAGAAGCTCAACCCGACCGCGCAGGTGATCTTCGACGACAAGGTCGTGCTCGACCATTCCGGCGACGAGAAGACGGCGCTGCGCTTCAAGCTCAATGCCGAGGGCAAGGTGATCGACGTGCAGCGCCGACCGAAATCGCTTTTGGAGACGTTCCGCAGCAATTGGCGCAATGGCGCCGATCTCGATCCCAAGACCGGCGTCAGGGTGATCAGGCGATGATGAGCAGTCTGCAGACCGTCATCGTCACGCTGTCCGTGTGCTACGCGCTGATCGGCGCGCTGCTCTTGCTGGTGCTGGTCTATGCAAGGCTGCCTTGGCAGGCCAAGGCGGTCGCCGTGGTCATCACCAGTGCGTTCTATGTCGGCAGCTTCGCCGGCGCCCGCGGCCTGCTCGGCTGGGCCAGCGTCGACCGGCTGCCGAGGAGCTTCAAGGTGCTGCAGGTGCGGATCGTCGATCCGCACTCCGTCGAGGGCGATCCCGGCGCGGTCTATCTGTGGGTCGAGGCGCTCGACGACGACAACCGTCCGAGCGGCGTGCCGCGCGCCTATCGTATTCCCTACAGCGACACACTTGCCGACAAGGCTCAGCACGCCGCCGACCAGATCGCGGCGGGCCATCCGCAGGGCGGCCGCGCCGCCGATTTCGGCACCGGCGACGGCGGGGTCATCGACGCCGCGCGCGA
Source organism: Bradyrhizobium sp. HKCCYLRH1030 (assembly GCF_051168395.1). Lineage (NCBI taxonomy): Bacteria > Pseudomonadati > Pseudomonadota > Alphaproteobacteria > Hyphomicrobiales > Nitrobacteraceae > Bradyrhizobium > Bradyrhizobium sp. HKCCYLRH1030. Next base: position 267,014 of record NZ_JBNPUY010000006.1, read on the forward strand.
ATACATTCTGCCGAAGACGATCATCGAGACCGCCGGCGGTGATCCCTCCACCGGCGAGTTCAAGGCCGCCAAGAACGCCGGCGACGGCGTCTCGTTCACGCCACTGCTGCCGCCGCGCATGCCGCCGAAGGACGAGCAGTAGGCGGCTGCGGCCGTATCCTCCCGCGCGAAGCTCGCGCGCGGGCAATGGCGAGCATCGGGACGTTCCTGGCACGGCGCCTCGAGCTCAAGATCAACAAGGTCAAGAGTGCGGTCGCCAGACCGAACCGCCGCAAGTTCCTGGGCTTCGGCTTTACCCAGGGAAGAAAGCCGCACCGGCGCATCGCAGGGGACCTGCAACGCTGACATTCCGCATCTCTCCGCCTATCTTGTTTGATGTTCCTCAAGTCTCGTGTGGCCACGGCCGCTAGCCTTGAGAACCGGAGGACACGGGTTGCTGCTGGCGATTTTCACCGATATCCATGCCAATCGGCAGGCCTTCGCGGCCTGCCTAGAGGCGGCGCGTGCGCGTGGCGCGGATCGTCTCATCTGTCTCGGCGACATCGTCGGCTATGGCGCCGATCCGGAATGGTCGGTCGACACCGTCATGGAGATCGTCGCCGGTGGCGGGCTGGCGGTGCGCGGCAATCATGACAATGCCGTCTCGACGGCAAGCGAGAGCATGAATGCCGAGGCGCAGGCGGCGATGGAGTGGACGCGCGGGCGGCTCAGCGCCGAGCAGCGCCGCTTTCTCGCCGAGCTGCCGATGAGTATCGGTGACGACGACCGGTTGTTCGTGCATGCGGAGGCGTCCAGCCCGCCGCGCTGGCGCTATGTGCAGTCGTCCGCCGATGCCGCGCGCAGCATGATCGCGACCGAGGCGCAGGTAACGTTCTGCGGCCACATCCACCGTCCGGCGCTGTACTCGATGTCCGCCACCGCCAAGATGACGAGCTTCACCCCGACCGCCAACATGCCCATTCAGCTGTTGCGCGGCCGGCAATGGCTGGCCGTGGTCGGCTCGGTCGGCCAGCCGCGCGACGGTGATCCCGCCGCGTCGTTCGTGACCTTCGACACCAGGACCCGCGAGCTGACCTATTGCCGCGTGCCCTATGACGTCGAGGCGGCGGCGCAGCGCATTCGCGACAACGGCCTGCCGCCCTGGCTGGCGCAACGGCTCTCGATGGGGCGCTAGAGCATGACGAAATCAAGGCTCAAGCCGGGCGTCGTGATCGACGGCTTCACGGTGGGTGAATGCGTGCATTCCGGCGGCATGGCGACGTTGTGGAGCGTCACCCATCCGGACATCGACCGGCCCATCCTGATGAAGGTGCCGCGCGTCTCCGAGGGCGAGGATCCTGCGGCGATCGTCAGCTTCGAGATGGAGCAGATGATTCTGCCAAAACTGTCGGGACCGCACGTGCCGGCCTGTTTCGGCACCGGCGATTTCGCCACCCAGGCCTATGTGGTGATCGAGCAGATTCCAGGCGATACGCTGTACAAGCGGCTGCCCGAGCTGCCGCTGGCTTACGAGGAGGCGCGGGTGCTGGTCGCGAAGATCGCGACCGCGCTCGCCGATATTCACCGGCAGCACGTCATCCATCACGACATCAAGCCCTCCAGCATCATGTTCCGGCCGACGGGGGAGGCGGTGCTGATCGACTACGGCCTGTCCTGCCACAAGCACTTGCCGGATCTCTTGCAGGAGGAGTTCCGCCTGCCTTACGGCACCGCGCCCTACATGGCGCCGGAGCGCATGATGGGCACGCGTAGCGATCCGCGCAGCGACATCTTTTCGCTCGGCGTGCTGCTCTACTTCTTCACCACCGGCGTGCGGCCGTTCGGCGAGACCGAGACCCTGCGCGGCATGCGCCGGCGGCTGTGGCGCGATCCCTATCCACCGCGACAGCTGAAGCCGGACTATCCGCCGTGGCTGCAGGAGATCGTGCTGCGCTGCCTGGAGATCGAGCCGGTGTGGCGCTACCCGACCGCGGCGCAGCTCGCCTTCGATCTCGGCCATCCCGACCAGGTCAAGCTGACGGCGCGTGCGGAGAAGGTCAAGCGCGACCCGATCACGGCCGTGTGGCGCCGCCGCTTCAACCGCGGCCTGGTGCAGCCGGAACAGAAAACATCCGACGTCGCGGTGCAGATCGCCTCCAGCCCGATCGTGGCGGTCGCGATCGACACCGTGGAAGGCGGCGAGGAGCTCAACGGCGCGCTGCGGCTGACCGCGCAGCGCATCCTCGCCACTTTGCCCGCGGCTCGGCTCGCCTGCGTCAACGTGCTGAAGCTCGGGCGTCTCACCATCGACCGCACCCTGGACGAGGAGGGCAACAACAAGCACATCGACCGCATGGTCGCGCTGAAGCACTGGGCGACGCCGCTCAAGCTCGACACGAGCCGGCTGACGGTGCACGTGCTGGAGGCGGTCGATCCGGCGGCCTCCATCATCGAATTCGCCGAGGCCAACCAGGTCGACCACATCATCATCGGCGCCCGCCGCGATTCCGTGCTGCGCTCGCTGCTCGGCAGCGTCTCGGCGAAGGTCGCCGCGGAGGCGGGGTGTACGGTGACCGTGGTGCGGACACGGCTCGCGGCACGGGAAGCCGAGGGCGACGATGATGATGCGCCGGCAAGGGTCGTGTCGGGGGAATGATGGACATGCGATGAAGATCCACGGCGCCTCCAAGCACGACAGTCAGAACGGCATGCACAGGCTGAAAAGTGAGGCGCGGCTGCGGTTGCGTTTCGAAAGTTCCCCCTCCAAAGTGATCCGGCGCGTGCGGAACGTGTCGGTTTTTTTCTGAGGGGGGACGATCAATGGCGGCAACGGATGTGAGCATGGCGGGGACAGCCGCGCCGAAGCGAGGCCTGTTCGGCTCGCTCTTCTTTCAGGTCGTGGCTGCGCTCGTGCTCGGCATCCTGATCGGCGTCTTCGCGCCCGAGACCGCCCAGGGGCTCAAATTCTTCAGCGACGCTTTCCTGCGTCTGATCGCCATGGTGGTCGCGCCGATCGTGTTCTGCGTCGTCGTGCACGGCATTGCGAGCGCCGGCGATCTCAGGAAGGTCGGCCGCGTCGGCGTCAAGTCGCTGGTCTATTTCGAGGGCATGACCACGATCGCGCTGGCCTTCGGCCTCGTGCTGGCGCTGGTCTTCAGCCCCGGCCACGGCATGAACATCGACGTCTCCAAGCTCGACGCCAAGCAGCTCGCGAGCTTCGCCGACAACGCCCACAAGCTGCAGGGCGGCGGCTTCGGCGGCTTCATCCTCAACATCATTCCGCCGACGGCGTTCGACGCCTTTGCCCGCAACGACGTGCTGCAGGTGCTGTTCTTCGCGGTGATCTTCGGCGTCAGCCTGGCGCTGGTCGGCGAGCCCGGCAAGCCCGTGGTCGACCTGATCGAGTCCGTCGCCAAGGTGCTGTTCAAGGCGATGGGGCTGATCGTGCGCGTCGCGCCGCTCGGCGTGCTCGGCGCCATCGGCTTCACCGTCGGCAAATATGGCGTCGGCTCGCTCAAGCAGCTCTTGGCGCTGGTCGTGCTGTTCTACGTCTCGGTGGCGCTGTTCGTCGTGACCGCGCTTGGCCTCGTGATGCGCATGGCCGGCCTCAGCCTGTTCAAGTTCCTGCGCTATTTGAAGGAGGAGCTCCTGATCGTGCTGGCGACGGCGTCGTCCGACTCGGTGCTGCCGCAGATCATGCGCAAGCTCGAGGCGATGGGCGTCAAGCAGGAGGTCGTCGGCCTGGTCATCCCGACCGGCTATTCCTTCAACCTCGATGCGTTCTCGATCTACCTGACGCTCGCCGTCGTCTTCATCGCCCAGGCCACCAACACGCCGCTGTCGGTCAGCGACCTGCTGCTGGTGCTCGGCGTGTCGCTGGTCACGTCCAAGGGCGCCCATGGCGTGCCCGGCTCGGCCATCGTCATCCTGGCCGCAACGCTCGGCGCCGTGCCGGCGATCCCCGCGATCGGACTTGTGCTCGTGTTGTCGGTCGACTGGTTCGTCGGCATCGCGCGCGCCGTCGGCAACCTGATCGGCAACTGCGTCGCCACCGTCGTCGTCGCCGCCTGGGAGGACGACCTCGACCATGCCAAGGCGAAGGCCGTGCTCGACCGCGGCACGGCGGAAGAGGTGGAGTATCAGGGGGCGTGAGGGAGGATCACTAGGGGGAGAATGAGGGAGCGAGTACGGCGTGGATTGGTCGATCGCGCGATCGAGCCGGTGTTCGAGGCCGATGAGGAGAAGCTCTTCGTCGGCGGTTGCGGCCGAAGATTCGACGAGCGCATCAGGTGGCAGTCTTGCGATAGCCGATGTCGTGGCCGCATTCATAGCGGCCGCTCGGATCATGATTGCGCAATTCGTAGACCCGCTGCCATGTGCTCTCCCACGCGCCTTCGGCGGTCAGACAGGTCCGGGTTCCGTCAGCATCGATGTTGATCACCTTCCAGATTAGAAGCGCCACGCAGGCGAAAGAATCGAAAAATGCATCCAGAAACGAGGTGAACCAGCCGGAGTCCATGCCCATATGGCGGAACTCCGGTTCGTGCGCAGAACTCACCAGGCCCCAGGGGCAGCCCGGTCCGAAGCCGTGCTCACAATAGGCGATCTCGGCACCGGATTGTGCATCGCGAAGCACGAACCAGCAGGGATATTGCTCCCCCGGTTGGCCATAGTCCCAATCGCGCAGCACCATGTGAGGTGCGACGAGCATGCCGCGGATATGCGAGAGCACACGCTTGTCGGACAGCTCAGCCAATTCCCCTTCGATCAAGCTCTCCAGGCGTTCGGGAACGGTCGACATCAGCCGTGTATCCAGGACTCATTCAGCGGATGCTGCTGGCCTTCACCTGAACGGCCGCAGCTTCATGTGCCGGTTGGCGTCCTTGTAGAGCAGGTAGCGGAAGCGGCCGGGGCCACCGGCGTAGCAGGCCTGCGGGCAGAAGGCGCGCAGCCACATGAAGTCGCCGGCCTCGACCTCGACCCAGTCGCGGTTGAGCTTGTAGACCGCCTTTCCCTCGAGCACATAGAGCCCGTGCTCCATCACATGCGTCTCCAGGAACGGGATCACGGCGCCGGGCTCGAAGGTGACGATGTTGACGTGCATGTCGTGGCGAACGTCGAGCGGATCGACGAAGCGCGTGGTGGCCCAGCGGCCCTGCGTCTCCGGCATCGCGGCAGGGGCGATCGTCGCCTCGTTGGTGACGAAGGCCTCGGGCACGGCGATGCCGGGAACGGCCTCATAGGCCTTGCGGATCCAGTGGAAGGTCGCGGGCGCCTGGCTGTCGTTGCGCATCGTCCACTTGCAGGACGGCGGCAGGAAGGCGTAGCCGCCATGGCCCAGGCGATGCTCTTTGCCGGCGATGGTGAGCATGATCTCGCCTGACACCACGAACAGCACGCCCTCGGCCTCCGGATCCGGCTCGGGCTGGGCGCTGCCGCCGCCGGGCGAGACCTCGACGATGTATTGCGAGAACGTTTCCGAGAAGCCGGAGAGGGGACGCGCGATCACCCAGGTTCGCGTCTTGTCCCAGAACGGCAGCGCCGAGGTGACGATGTCGCGCATCACGCCCTTCGGGATGACGGCATACGCCTCGGTGAACACGGCGCGGCCGGTCAGCAGGTCGGTCTGCGGCGGGTGGCCGCCCTGCGGGACGAAATAGTTCGGCTTGTCCATCATCGTCTCTCCTGCGCGCGGATCGTCGATCTCGCGCGCCCACATTCAAGGGATGCTCAAATACAGCGGCTCATCGAGCCACAGCTCCTCGAGATTGTCCGGGCTCATGCGATCGACCACCATGAAGCGCGAGGCCTCGTCGAACACCAGCAGCGGATGGTGCCAGACGTTGCGGGCGTAGTTCACGCCCTGGCGGCCGCTCGCCGTGAAGGCCCGGTAGCTCGCGGGATTGCGCGGGTCGGCGCAGACCAGCACCAGCCAGGGGCGGTCCTGCAGCGGCATGAACAGCTGGGTGCCGAGCGGATGCCGCTCCATCAGCTTGATCTTGATCGGCAGCGGCCGCGGCCTGGCCTCGAACAGGCTGATGTTCACGGCCGCGCCACCGGAGGTCACGTCGATGGCGGCCAGCCCGTTGCAGCGGTGGGCGAAGCCCTGGTTGATCTCGATCGTCTCGGCGCCGTCGGTCTCGACAACGTCGCCGAAGGCAGCGAACGCTGCCTTCGTCAGCGGCTGCGGCGTGAGCTTATGCATTCCGGGTCCGTGCGGCTCAGATCGCTTCGCCGCGTGCCGACGCGGCGGCATCGCGGATCGCGGCGATGTTGCTGCGATAGGCCTCTGTCGTGCCACCCTTGAACACGGCCGAGCCCGCGACGAAGGCGTTGGCGCCGGCCGCGGCCAGCGCGCCGGCATTGTCGCGGCCCACGCCGCCGTCGACCTCGATGTCGATCGGCCGGCCCGCGGTCATCGCGCGGAGATCCTGCACCTTGCCGATCGCCGAGGCGATGAACGCCTGGCCGCCGAAGCCGGGGTTGACCGACATGATCAGCACGAGGTCGACGAGGTCGAGCACGTATTCGATCACGTTGAGCGGCGTCGACGGGTTGAGCGAAACGCCGGCCTTCTTGCCGAGCGCGCGGATCGCCTGCAGCGAGCGATGCAGATGCGGTCCGGCCTCGGCGTGCACCGTGATGTGGTCGCAGCCGGCCTTGGCGAAGGCCTCGAGATAGGGATCGCACGGCGTGATCATCAAATGCGCGTCGAAGATCTTGGTGGTGTGTGGGCGCAGCGCCTTGATGACATCCGGGCCATAGGAAATGTTCGGGACGAAATGCCCGTCCATGACGTCGAGATGGATCCAGTCGGCCCCGGCGGCATCGACGGCGCGCACCTCTTCGCCGAGCTTGGAGAAATCCGACGCCAGGATCGATGGCGCGATGACGAGCGGACGCGGCGTGAAGGACTGGGTCATGGGCGGCTGTTCCAGGACGATCGGGGATGTCGCCGTATCATGCAGGGCCGGCTGCGGCAACGCGAGCGGGAAAAATCTGCCGGGCACGGCACGATCTGCCGGGTTCAGGCCACCGTAACATCGCGAAATATCTGGACATATCAGCGGTTTGGCGCTGGCATGGGGATTGCGACGGCGGTGGGAAGATGTTCTGCCGCCGCGTGGGCGGCCTTGCGGGAGTTTCGCCATGTGGTTTGCACTGGGGGCCGCCTCGTCGGTCCTGGACAGCCTGCAGTCGCTCGGCTCGACCAAGTCGGGCTCCGGCAAGTCGGGCGGCGGTCCGTTCAGCCTCGACACCAAGGGGGCGAGCGGCTCCGGCAATTTCAGCCCGTGGTCGAGCGCGGGCGGCAGCAGCAGCTCGGGGCAGATCGCGCCGGAGACCATGAGCGCGCTGCTCGCAGCGCAGAGCCAGTCGGGCGCGTCGTCGAGCGCAAGCTCATCGACCAATCCGCTACAGGACCTGTTCTCGCAGATCGACGGCGATGGCGATGGTCAGATCAGCAAATCGGAGTTCGAGAGCGCGCTCGGCGCCGGCGGCACCAACGTCGCCAATGCCGACAAGGTGTTCGGCAAGCTGGATACGAACGGCGACGGCAATGTCAGCCTCGACGAGCTGTCCTCGGCGCTGCAGGGCGCCAAGGGGCGACGTGGCCACCATCATCACCAGGAGGCGGGCGGGAGCGGCGGCTCGGGCACCTCATCCAGCGCGGGCGCAGATGCGCTGATGCAGGCGCTGTCGGGCGCGTCGAGCTCCTCGTCCACCAACAGCGACGGCTCGACCACGACCACCATCACCTATGCCGACGGCTCCAAGGTGACGCTGACGACGCCGGCAGCCACAACCGCGTCCAACGCTGCGACCTCGTCCTACAACATGATCGAGAAGCTGATCCAGCGGCAGTCCAACATGCTGTCGGCCTCGACGTCTTCAACGACCGCGGTCAGCGCGTAAGCTCAACTGCCGAAGCGGCCTTGCCAGGACGGCAGCGCGCCGGCGAACGGCAGCGGGCTCGCGTGATAGACGCCGCGGGCGATCGCGCGCGCCAGGACGTTGGCCGCGACCATGCCGAGCTCACTCAGCTCGACCAGCGGCTCGATCGGCCTGGTGCAGGCCGCGGCCGCGAACACGATGTCGCCGTCGAGCGGCAGATGCACCGGATAGATCGCGCGCGCCATGCCGGTCTGCGCCATCATCGCGAGCCGCTTGGCCTGCGCCTTAGTCAGGATGGCATCGGTCACGACGAGGCTGATCGTCGTGTTCTCGGAGGCCGATGCTGCCGGGCCGCCCTTGATGCGCATCGCCAGCATGTCCGGCGTGAAGGCGGCCGGCAGGCCGCGGCCGCCGAACTCGCCGTCGATCTCGTACGGTGCCGCCCAGAACCAGGGACCGTCGCCGACAGTGACGCTGCCGACCGCATTCACCACAACAATGGCCGCAACCTTGATGCCGCCTGTCGTCGTCGCCGACGCCGAGCCGAGCCCGCCCTGCAGGTTGGCCGTGGTGGCGCCGAGCCCGGCACCGACGCTGCCGAGCGCGAAGGTCGTGCTGGCCGCCGCCGCCGCCGCGTAGCCGAGCTCGCGATACGGCGTGTAGCGGCCCCAGGCCTTGTTGCCGCCGTTCAAGAGGTCGAACACGATCGCGCCGGGGACGATCGGGATCAGCGCGTCGCGCACGGCAAAGCCGCGCCCTTGTTCCGCCAGCCACGCCTGAATGCCGCTCGCGGCCTCGAGCCCGAACGCCGAGCCTCCCGACAGGGCAATGCCGTCGACCCGTTCCACCGTATTCGCAGGATCGAGCAGCGCATCCTCGCGCACCCCGGGTCCGCCGCCACGGATGTCGATCGCGGCGACCGCCGGCTGATCGAACAGGATCGCGGTCACGCCGGAAGCGAGCGCGGCGTCATGGGCATGGCCTACGCGCACGCCGGGGATGTCGGTGAGGAGGTTCTGCACGATCGTCCCTCGCTGCAGATGATGATGCCGGATGGATAGCGCGGCCGGCGCGAGGCCTCAATGCAGGAGGGCACGCGCCTCGGCGCTGGTATGAGCGCCCCGCTTGCGTCCAGCGGGCGCGAAGGGGCAGGCGACATCCGGGTCTCACGTGCCGCGCCGGTGGGCCCGGATGTCGCTTACGCCGATCCGGGCGCGTGCTTCAGCGCTCCAGCGCGATACGGATCATGCGGGCCAGCTCTGGCTTCCGGTAAGGCTTGGGCAGCAGCAGCACGCCGGCGTCGAGGCGGCCGTGGTGCACGATCGCGTTCTCGGTATAGCCCGAGGTGAACAGCGTCCGCAGCGCCGGCCGCCGCACCCGCGCGGCGTCGGCGAGCTGGCGGCCGTTCATGGCGCCGGGCATGATGACGTCGGTGAACAGCAGGTCGATCTCCGGATGGCGCTCGAGCACATCGAGCGCCTCGGCGGCATTGGCTGCAGCCAGGGTGGTGTAGCCGAGGCTGCCGACCTGGGCGATCACGTGCTGGCGTACCAGCGGATCGTCCTCCACGATCAGGATCGTCTCATTGCCGCCGCGCGCCTCTGGCGCCTGCAAGCCCGCGCTGGCCGCCGGAGCGGACGCCGAGCGCGGCAGATACAGCTTGATCGAGGTGCCGTGGCCGACCTCGCTGTAGATCTTGATGTGGCCGCCGGACTGCTTGACGAAACCGAACACCATGCTGAGGCCGAGCCCAGTGCCCTTGCCGGTGCCCTTGGTCGAGAAGAACGGATCGAACACCTTCTCGAGATAGGCCGGCGGAATGCCACAGCCGGTGTCGCTCACGGCGATCATCACGTAGTCACCGACGATGACCTCGCTATGGACGTCGGCATAGTCCCGGTCCAGCGTGACGTTCGCGGTCTCCAGCGTGAGCTTGCCGCCCTGCGGCATCGCATCACGCGCATTGAGCGCGAGATTGATGACCGCGGTGGCGAGCTGGTTCGGATCGGCGAGCGCAGTGCAGGGATCGGCGTCAAGGATACGCTCGATCTCGATCTGCGCGCCGAGCGTCGGCTGCAGCAAGGCTGCGGTCTCGTTCAACAGCGCGTTGACGTCGAGATCCGTCGGCTGCAGCGGCTGCTTGCGGGCGAAGGCCAGCAACTGCCGCGTGAGCTGCGCGCCGCGGTCGGCGGAGTCGTCGATCAGCTTGGCGACGGAGGCGAGCTCCGGCCGGTCGGACACGGCGTCGGCAAGAATGCCGATGCTGCCGGTGATGACGGTGAGGATGTTGTTGAAGTCGTGGGCGACGCCGCCGGTGAGCTGACCGACCGCCTCCATCTTCTGCGCCTGGCGGAACTGCGCCTCGGCCGCGCGCTTCTCGGTGAGGTCGCGGCCGACGAAGAAGTGGCGCTGCACCGGCTCCGACCAGCTCGCCATCCAGTTCAGGACGACGCCGCGGCCTTCCTTGTGCATGAGCTGCGCCTCGAAATTACGGACGTCGCGGCCGAGGCGGCAGGCGCGCATCTGGCTACGGACCGCCTCGAGCTCGGGCGGATAGACGAAGTCGCTGGCATTGCGGCCGACCATCTCCTCCGGCCGATAGCCGAGCACGTCCAGCGCGCTCGGGCTGACCTGCATCAATTGTCCGTAGGAGTTGGCAACCAGGATCAGGTCCTGCGAGGTCTCGAAGATGCGGCGGCGCTCCTCGGTCTCACGGGTCAGGGCGGTTCGGGTGCGCTTGCTCTCGGTGATGTCGTGCGCCACCTTCGAGGCGCCGATGACCACACCATGCGCGTCGAGGATCGGCGACACGCCGAGCGATACTTCGATCTCGCGGCCGTCCTTGTGGCGGCGGATCGTCTCGTGATGCTCGATCTTCTCGCCGCCGCCGATCCGGCTCAGGATGCGATCGACTTCGCTGCGCCGTTCGGCGGGCACGATCAGGCCGACGTCGTTGCCAAGCGCCTCGTCTGCGCCGTATCCGAACAGGTGTTCGGCGGCGCGATTCCAGGACGTGATCTTGCCCTGCAGCGTCAGCGTGATGATGGCGTCGTTGGAGGATTCCACCACAGCGCTGAACAGCCGCTCCCGCGCGATGAAGCGTGCCCGCTCGCTTTCGCTCTGCCGGCGCTGCTGCTGCAGCAGCCGCGTGAGCCTCGTCTGCAGCCTGACATTGTCGGCGAGCAGGACGCCGAGGACGAAGCTCGCTGCCAGCAAACCATAGATGCGGCCCGCATAGTAGCCGAGGTCGAACCGGGCGGCGTTGAGCAGCGAGGAGAGCGAGAGATCGAACAGCCAAGCGCACAGCACCACCATGACCCAGAGGTCGAGAATGCTGTGCGGCCTGCGCAACGCCAGGACGAGCAGGGCAGCCGATGTTACGCACCAGATGGCGCCGACCACGATCTTCAAAGCCGGAGTGGCAGCGTCATCGCGGACGAGCGCAGGCAGTGCCGTATCATGGGCGATCACCGCCCAGGTGAGTGCCGCAAGTGCAATCGCCACGCCGAGCACGGCGACCGAGAGAGACAGCGCAACCGACCCAACGGGCGCCGGACGGAGACGGTCGTGCAGCGCATAGACCAGAACGAACAAGGGGAACGCGCCGTGCCAGATCATGTAGACCCAGGCTGCGGTCTGCGGCCCTGCATCGAGCAGGCCGGTCTGAGAATACAGGCCTGGGAACACCAGCGTGTGCAGCAGCGAGGCCGGCGCGGTAAACAGGTAACCGCAGGCCAACCACAGCAACGGTCGCGAGCGAAGCAGCACGAACTGGGAGAACAGCAGGAACGCGGTGATGAGATCGTTCAGCGCCAGCGCCGACTGGTAGCTCGCGACGAACGCAGGCACCGGCGGCAACTGCACCTTGGCAAAGGGAGCGGCGGCGGCAAACAGCAAGGTCGAGATCGCAACCGCGGCGAGTGCTGCGATTTGGTCTCGGCGCGTCGCGGTGGACGTCGACAGGAGGACTTCGCGATGATCCTTGATGCTTTGCATCTCCAAGGGTCCTGCGCAACAGAGCCGACGTGCAAGAGGGGAGGCTTTACAGCTGGTGCGCGAAGAAAATCACTGTTCTAATGAAGGTTGTATGGTACCAGATCGGATCGTTCTGTAGAATGAGTCGATAGTTGGAGTAACCGCACCTTTACCGCAAATGGGATAAATATACTCATAGTTGTGTCCGATTTCTTTCTACGTTGTAGGCTGTCCAACGGAAAAATTCTGGAGAAGTTGATGCCACGGATTCTGGTGGTCGACGATCAGAAGGATGTGCGCGCCATGATCTGTATGGTGCTGCGCGTCAATCAGTTCGACGTGGTCGAAGCGGGAACCGCTGCGTCCGGACTGCAGTTGTTCCGCGACCAGGCATTCGATGCCGTCATCGTCGACATCTATCTCGATGATTCCAACGGGCTCGATCTGGTCAGCAGTATGCGCGCGCTGGTTCCCGACGTTCCGGTGGTCGCCGTCTCCGGCATGACTGCCTTCGATGGCGCGTCGATGTCGGACGAGCTGACCCGTGTCGTTTACCTGCAGAAACCGTTCCGCCCGGCCGAGCTGATGCGTGCCGTTGAAACGGCCCGTGCAGCAGTGGCGGCGAAGGGGGCCCCATCGCTTTCGGCCTGTGCCGGCTGAGCCGGTCTGTTCCTCTGTACGACGTGGTTCCCCACGGTCGGCGGGCCTCAACGACGAACCAAGCGCTCAGCAGAACGCCCCGGTCCAGGACCGGGGCGTTTGCATTTTGCTGATGATGATCGAGACGGTCAGGAGTTCTATCAGGAGCCCTTGCCGCCGAGCTCGGCGTAGCCGCCCTTGGCGTCCCACTTGTAGACGACGTAGTCGATCTGCTTGATGTCGCCCTTGGCGTCGAAGCCGAGCTTGCCCAGCACCGTGTCCCACTCGCCGGCCTTGATGGTGTCCATCACCTTCTTGGCGTCGGTGGTGTTGGCCTTCTTGACGGCCTGCGACCAGACCTGGATCGCGGCGTAGGTGTAGAGCGTATAGCCCTCGGGATCGATGTTCTTGGCCTTGAACTTGTCCACGATCGCCTTCGCGGTCGGCTTGTTGCGCGGCTCGGGGCCGAAGGTGAACAGCGTGCCTTCCGCGGCCGGACCGGTGATCGAAGCGAACTCCTTGTCGTTCATCGCGTCGCCCGCCATCAGGATGGTCTTGAGACCCTGGTCGCGCATCTGGCGCAGGATGAGGCCGGCTTCCTGATGATAGCCGCCGACATAGACGAGATCGATGTTGTCACGCTTCAAGCGGGAGACGATGGCGTTGAAGTCCTTATCGCCCTTGTTGTAGGACTCGAACATCTTCTCGGTGACGCCGGCCTTGTTCAGCGCCTTCTTGGTCTCGTCGGCGAGACCCTTGCCGTAGGTGGTCTTGTCGTTGAGGATCGCGATGTTCTTGCCCTTGAAGTTCTTCGCGATGTAGTTGGCGGCGACGAGACCCTGCTGGTCGTCACGGCCGCAGACGCGCGCCACGTTCCACAGCTTGCGCTCGGTGAACAGCGGGTTGGTCGAGGCCGGCGTGATCTGCAGCACGTTGCTGTCGGCATAGGCCTCGGAGGCCGGGATCGACGACGACGAGCAGAAATGGCCGGCGACGAACGGAATGCCGGAGCCGGCGAGCTTTTCGGCAACCGAACGCGCCTGCTTCGGATCGCAGGCATCGTCACCCACCTGCAGTGCGAGCTTCTTGCCGAGCACGCCACCGGCGGCATTGAGGTCGGCGACCGCCATCTCGGCGCCGTTCTGCATCTGGCGGCCGAAGGCCGATTCACTGCCGGTCATCGGGCCGGCCACGGCGATGTTGATGTCTTCGGCGAAGGCAGCAGTCGAGAGCGCCAGCGATGCGCCCAGAGCCAAGCCGATGAGTTTGAGTGGTTTCATGAGAAATCCTCGCGGGGGTAGGTCGACACGGAACGGCCCGAACGGCGGGCCGCAGACCGCGCGCATTGTGGCTGATTTTCCGGCGAAGTCACCGGCAATTTTTGACCACACCTACGAAGGACTAAGGCCATTCTGGCCGGGTTTTGAGGGCCCGCCTCAGTGGCGGCCGCCCTCCAGATAGGCAGCGCGGATCTCCGGTCGCTGCAGCAGCTCGGTGCCGGTGCCCGACAGCGTAATCAGGCCGTTGACCAGCACGTAGCCGCGATGGGCGAGCTTCAGCGCGTGATTGGCGTTCTGCTCGACGATCAGCACGGTCAGACCGTCCTGGCGGTTGAGTGTCCGAATGGCGTCGAAAATCTGGCGGGCGATCAGCGGCGCCAAGCCGAGCGAGGGCTCATCCAGAAGCAGCAGGCGCGGCCGGCTCATCAGCGCGCGTCCGATCGCCAGCATCTGCTGCTCGCCACCGGATAGCGTGCCGCCGCGCTGGTCGACGCGCTCCTTCAGGCGCGGGAACAGGGCGAAGACGCGCTCCAGCGTGCTGGCCCGCTCCGCGTCGGTCGTCTCGCCGGCGTCGGCGCCCATCTGCAGGTTTTCCGCCACGCTCATGCGCGGAAAGATGCGGCGTCCCTCCGGCGACTGCGCGATGCGCAGCCGCGCGATCTGATGCGTCGGCACCTGTGTGATGTCGTTGCCGTCGTAGACGATGTTGCCGGAGCTTGCGCGCGGGCGGCCGAAGATCGACATCATCAGCGTCGACTTGCCGGCGCCGTTGGCGCCGATCAGCGCGACGATCTCGCCCGGCTTGATGTCGAGATCGACGCCCTTCAGCGCTTCGATCTTGCCGTAGGACGCGCGCAGATTGCGGATCGCGAGCAGGGACGCACTCACGCCTCGGCCTCCATCACGGCTGCGGCCTCTTCCTCGTCGGTGCCGAGATAGGCGGCGATGACCTTCGGATCGTCGCGGATCTCGCGCGGCGTGCCCTCGGCGATCTTGACGCCGTAGTCCATCACGACGACGCGGTCGGAGATTTCCATCACGACGCTCATGTCGTGCTCGATCAGCAGGATCGACGTGGCGTGATCGGCCCGGATCGACAGCAGCAACTCGCTGAGGGCCGCACTCTCGCGCGCGTTGAGGCCGGCGGCCGGTTCGTCGAGGCAGAGCAGGGCCGGCGAGGTGCACATCGCGCGCGCGATCTCCAGCCGACGCTGGTCGCCATAGGCGAGATTGCCGGCCGCGTCGTCGGCGCGGTCGATCAGCCCGACGCGCTTCAGCCAGAACACGGCCGCATCGATCGCGTTCCGCTCGGCCGCGCGCCACGAGGGCACGCCGAGCAGCCCGAGCACCGTCATGCCGGACGCGCGCATCAGCGCGTTGTGCTGCGCGACCATCAGGTTCTCGAGCGCCGTCATGCCCGGAAACAGCCGGATGTTCTGGAACGTCCGCGCCACCTTGGCCTGCTTGGAGATGTTGAAGTCCTTCAGCTTCTGCATCTCGAACTGCGCGCCGTCATCATGGGTCAGGCGGATGACGCCGGAGGTCGGCTTGTAGAAGCCGGTGATGCAGTTGAACACGGTGGTCTTGCCGGCGCCGTTGGGGCCGATCAGGGCCGTGATCTGCGTGCGTTGCGCGGTGAACGACAGCGCATTGACGGCGACGATGCCGCCGAAGCGCATGGTGAGGTTTTCGAGTGCGAGAATGGGAGCGGAGCTCATCCGTGGCCTTCCTTGACGAGGTCCGAAGAGATGCTCTTGGATTTTTCCAGGAATACGGTCGGCGCGCGATGGCCGACAATGCCGCGCGGCCGCCAGATCATCACCAGCACCATGGCGAGACCGAACACCAGCATGCGGTAGCCCTCGAGGCTTCTGAACAGCTCGAAGCCGCCGATCATGGCGAGCGCCGCCAGCGCGACGCCGAGCTGCGACCCCATGCCGCCGAGCACGACGATGGCGAGCACCAGCGCCGATTCCTGGAAGGTGAAGGATTCCGGGCTGATGAAGCCCTGGCGCGTGGCGAAGAAGGCGCCGGCGAAACCGCCGAACATCGCGCCGGTCGCAAATGCGGTCAGCTTGGTGGTGGTGATGTTGATGCCGAGCGCGCGGCAGGCGACCTCGTCCTCGCGCAGCGCTTCCCAGGCCCGGCCGATCGGCAGCCGGCGCAGCCGGATGGTGACCCAGTTGGTCAAGAGTGCCAGCGCCAGGATCAGATAGAACAGAAAAACGATGCGATGCGTCGGCGAGAACGGGATGCCGAGCATCGATGCAAGGCCGCCTTCGCCCGGTGCGAGCGGAATGCCGAACAACGTCGGTCGCGGAATCCCGGAGACGCCGTTGGGACCGCCGGTCACGTCCTGCCAGTTGATGAGGACGAGGCGGATGATCTCGCCAAAGGCCAGGGTGACGATGGCGAGGTAGTCACCGCGCAGCCGCAGCACCGGAAAGCCGAGCAGCACGCCCCAGAAGGCGGCGAGAATGCCGGCGAGCGGCAGGCAGACCCAGAACGACAGGCCGAAGGTGGTCGAGAGCAGGCCGTAGGAATAGGCGCCGACGGCGTAGAACGCGACGTAGCCGAGGTCGAGCAGGCCGGCGAGACCGACCACGACGTTGAGGCCCCAACCCAGCATGACGTAGGTGAGGACCAAAATGCCGAGGTCGAGAATGTAACGCTGATTGTAGAAGATCACCGGCACCAGCAAGGTGAAGATCAGCAGCGCCGGCGCGAGATAGCGACCGGCTACGGACATGCCGCTCCGCACGGACGGCGGCACGAAGCTGCCGAGGCCGCCGCGCGGTCCGAGCCACAGCCGCAGCAGTTCGACCGCGATCGAGCCGACGAACACCGCCACAACCAGGCTGGCGAGGTCGCCGAAGCGGGTCCAGTATACGAGCTGGCCGCTCTGACCCGCTTCGGTGCGGATGCCGACCATCAGGGAGAACAGACCGAGAGCGACCAGTGCGCTGAGAAAGGCCTTCTTGAGGATGAAGGCGGCTCCGACCGGTTCGGAGCCTTTCGACGAGGCGGGAAGGGACGCGCTCACGCGGACTCCATCTTCAGACTTTTTCGACTTCGGGCCGGCCGAGCAGGCCGGTTGGCAGGAAGATCAGCACCACGATCAGGATCGAGAATGCCGCGACGTCCTTGTACTCCACCGAAAAATAGGCCGACCAGAACGTCTCGATCAGTCCGATCGCGAGGCCTCCGAGCATCGCGCCCGGCAGCGAGCCAATGCCGCCGAGCACCGCCGCCGTGAACGCCTTGATGCCGGCGACGAAGCCCATGAAGAAATCGACCAGGCCGTAATACAGCAGGTACATCATGCCGGCGACGGCCGCGAGCGCCGCGCCGATCACGAAGGTCATCGAGATGGTGCGGTCGACGTCGACGCCGAGCAGTGCCGCCATGGTCTGATCCTGCTCGCAGGCGCGCATGTCGCGGCCGAGCCGCGTGCGGGATACCAGCCAGGTGAACAGCGCGAGCAGAACGATGGTGGTGATGACCACCACGATCTGGATGTTGGAGAGCTGGACGACGAAGCCGCCCGCGCCCTCGTGCAGCGTGTAGCCGCCGGTGATGATCGGCGGCACCGGCTTGACGCGCGCGCCCTGCGACACCTGCGAATAGTTGGTGAGCACGAACGACATGCCGATGGCGGACAGCATCGGCGCCAGGCGGAACGAGTGCCGCAGCGGGCGATAGGCGATGCGTTCGATGGTCCAGCCATAGAGCGCCGTGATGGCCATCGACACCAGCAGCACGATCAGCAGGATCACCGGAACCGCAGTCAGGCCCAGCGACACCAGGACCAGGAAGCAGATCAGCGCGATGAAGCCGCCGATCATGAAGATGTCGCCATGGGCGAAATTGATCATGCCGACGATGCCGTAGACCATGGTGTAGCCGATGGCGATCAGGCCGTAGATCGAGCCAAGGACGAGGCCGTTGATGAGCTGTTGCGCGAAATAATCCATGAACTGCCGTGAGTGAGACTGCCGATACCGGTTCGCAACGCGGCGGGGGCCTTGTAGAGCGGGTGCCGGTATGCCTGGAGACGCACCCGCGCCCAAGGCGACGCGTGCGGTAGTACTAACAGTTCGGAACCGGGTGCCGCAACAGCGTGCAGTGCCACAATTGCGGGCTTATCCCGCCTCCTTTGATGGCGCGGTTCCCCTGCCTTCCTCGGGGCCGGCCGTCGCCATCAAATGACCGCTTGGGAACCCAGCACGTAGCGCCGAAAAGGAGGGTTCTCGCACCGGTTGCTGGCGCCGCTATATGCCGCTACCGCTGTCTTCCGTCGAACCAGGCACTTTTGCCATCAGCTTCGACTGGAGCCTGACCAAGGCGTCGCGCAGCCGCGTCGCCTCATCGTACCGGGTTTCCCGAGCCACCATGCCAGAAAACGGATCTTTCACCATGGTCTCGGCGGCCTGGGCAAGACGGCGCATCGGCGTCACCACCCATTTCGCGGCGAAATTGAGCAGCACCAGGATCGAGAACACGCCACCGGCAACGTTGAACCAAAACGAGCGCACAAGCTGGCGGGTCGGCACCATCGCGGCAACGGCGTCCTGCCGGATCAGAAGGGACCAGCCGAAGCTCGGCAGATCGGCGTACTTCACGGTGGGGAACGTGAGGGTGAAATAATCCTTGCCGTCGGGCCATCGCTCGATGAGCGCGACCGAGGCCCCGCGGCTTGCGGCCTGCGCCGAGCCGATCGTCAGTTGCTTGCCGACGAGATCCGGCGGGCCGAACAGCACGATGCTCTCGCGCGACAGCAACACCAGATCGATGTCGCGCGACGCCAGCGCCGCGACGGATTCGATCACCCATTTCCAATCGATCTGGGCCCCGATGACGCCGGCGGGGGCGCCGTCGTGCACGAGCGGAGCCGACATGGCGATCAAGCGGTCCGGTCCCGAAGCGGCCTGCAACATCCGGCCCAGGGCCTCTGATTCGCGATCATCGACCGCCGTCGGCACCCCGAGTCCATGCCGGAACCAGCGCAGGTCGGCGACGTTTTGTCCCTCCAGCATCCGGTCCTTGCTCGCGATGACCTTGCCGCCGGAGTCGGCGATGCCGAGCCAGGCATAGCGCGGCTGGAACTGGCTCACGAACTGGATCTGCCGGCGCGCCTCGGCGACGTCGGCGGGGTCGATGATCGCGGCGAGCCGCGACACGTCGCTCCACGTGCCGTACAACTGTCGCGCCAGCAGGTTTGCGGTGAGCTCGCCGCGCGTCCTCAGTTGCTCGATCGCGAGCTCCTCGCCGCGCCGCTGCAGCGACGCCGAATAGAGGATGGCAACGGCCAGCGCCGTCACGACGATCAGTGTCGTGCCGCCGAGGAACACCGCTGTCTGTAAGCTCCACCGTCGCCTCGTCATTGTCTTCTCCTCAATCGGCCACGGCTCGCGCGAGTTCTTTCAGCATGCGGCCGAGATCGCCGCTGTCGGCGCCGGGCACTCCGCTCGCGGTGTGCAGCCGCTCGATGATCTGGGCGCGCTGCTGCGGCGTCACCGTAAATATGAGCCGGTAGCCGTCGTTCGTCGGAGCCGCGACCTTGGTCTGGATATCGCCGATCAGGGGCAGGGTGAGCGTGCCGATGGCGCCGGTCGCAAGGCCGACCGGACCGCTGACGCGTGCGCCGCCGGGGCCGAGATTGACGATCCAGCCGCGTTGCGGCTCGCCGTCGACCGTCAGGGTTATCGGCTCGACGATCTGGCGTTGCGGCCGGTTGTAGCGTGGACGGTCGATGCACACGGCGATCGCCACCGACAGCACCAGAATGTTGTAGATCGTCCAGAACATCACGACGATGACGCCGTCTCCCGCGGTCCCCGTGGTATTGAAGACGAAATCGGACGTCAGCGACACGATCATGCCACCGATCGTCAGCGCCATCAGGATCAGGAAGGGCCGCATCAGCGGCCATTGGACGATGATCTTGGCGCGATCGCCGCCCTTGGCTGTCACCGAGAATTTGTGCGGACCGGGGGAGAGCAGGCCGAGAGCGGCGGCGCGGAGCACGGGCCAGGCGGCGACGATCTGCGAGACATCGTTGACGATCGGAATGAACAGTCCCTTGGACAGCCAGTTCAGCGTGTACATGATCGAGAGATAATAGGGGCCGTAATACCGGATGATGTCGGCGATCGAGGCGTTCACCACCGTCACCCCGCCCCACCAGTAGAGCAGTGGACAGATCAGCGCGGCGAGGCGGAACGGATAGGTCGACGTCCAATAGAGCAGCGAGTCGAGCACGCTGAGCCGGTGGAAGAAATCGAGACCATGGGAGCCGAATGGATTGTAGACGTTGCGCACGATCTGCATGAGGCCGAGGCACCAGCGACCGCGCTGCGTGACGTATTCCGCAAGGCCTTCCGGCGCCAATCCCTCCGACAACGCCTCGTTCAGGTACACGGTCTGGTAGCCGTGCGCGGACAGGCGCAGTGTGAGCAGGAAATCCTCGGTGACGCTCTCGGTGGGCACGCCGCCGATCATCTCCACGGCGGAGACGCGGAATATCGAGGAGGTGCCGCAGCACATTGCGATGCCCCAGGCGTCGCGCGCCGGCTCGACGTTGTCGAAGAAGTGGCGCTGCTCGTCGGGATAGGCCGCGCCGATGCCGAGATTGTGCTGGATCGGGTCCGGGTTGAAGAAGTGCTGGGGCGTCTGTACGAGGCCGACAGCCGGATCGTGGAACAACGCGAGCGTCCGCTCGACGAAGTCAAGATGAGGTACGAAGTCGGCGTCGAGAACGGCGACGAAATCCGGCCGGTCCGCATCAGCCGCGCGCAGCCGCAAGGCATTGTTGATGTTGCCGGCCTTGGCGTGCGACTTGTCGGTACGGGCGACATAGCCGATGCCGTGCTCGGTGCAGTAATCCCGGAGCCAGGCCCGGCTGCCGTCGTCGAGGACGAAGACGCGCAATGCCGCATAGGTGATCGCCTTGGCGCCGACGATGGTTCGCTCCAGGACCTCGAGCTGCTCGTTGTAGGTGGTGATGAAGATGTCGACCCGAGGCGGCGGCCTCGGAAGCCACCAGCCGGCATGGCGATCAGCCTCCGTCGTCCGCTCCTTGGTCCTGGTCAGGATCAGGAAGGCGAAGGACGACGAAACAACGGTGAGCGCTTCGAGAATGGCGAAGCCCCAGCTGAGGATCCCATCCGGCGTGAGGCCGGGCGGAGCAAGGGTCTCGGTGAAGCGCCAGACGACATAGCGCCAGGCCAGCAGGATCGAGCCGCTGAGGAGCAGGGTCCGCCAGTACCATATCTTCGGGTCCAGGAGGGGCAACGCCAGGACGCGCAGCCCTACGATGATCGCAACGACTGCGAACGCGGACAGGAATGGTGACAACGTCGGCATCAGTAGCCGTACCGGGCGATGAAGCCGCGCAATGCCGCGATCGGTCCGCTGGTGAAGATCACCCGGCCGGTGCGCCCGATGGCGCAGGACAGATCCGGCTGCTTGGCGAGATCTGGCACCGCAACGGTGACGTCGAAGCGCTGCAAGTGCTGCGGCGTCGGGCCGACGGCGAGATTGGCGTAGAGTTGCGAGGCGCCCGAGCCGCCGAGACGTGTCACCGTCCCATCGAATATCCGGTCGTCTCCGAACAGACGGAACTGCACCGGGGCGCCGATCGACAGGCGGGCGTAGAGACTTTCGGGAACGCTCGCGGTCACCACGAGACTGTTGCAGTCCACCAGCTTGACGAGATCCTGACCGCGACGGGCATATTCGCCATCGTCGACGAGGAAATCCCAGGCCATGCCCAGGACGCGGGCCCTCAGCGTCGCCGAGGTCAGCCGGTTGATCCGGACGCGTTCGGCGTTGATCTGCTGCTCGTATTGGACCAGGCGGGATTGGATCTGCTGCTCGTCCACGGCAAGTTCGGCGAGGCGCAGGTCGAGCTCGTGAATGCGCTGCATCGAGAACGGCACGTCGTTGTAGGAGTCGCCGATGAAGACCCCCGATTGCGCGGAGCCGAGCTCGGTCTCGACATAGTTGGTGCGCTGTTTCGCGCTTTCCAAATCCTGCTTGGCGATATCGAGCGAGGCGCTGGCCTGGTCGAGGCCGGCGACCGTCTGGACCCCGCGTTCCTTCAGCTCGTTGGCTCGCGTGAAGGTGAGATCCGCGAGCTTCAGCCGGGCGGCCGCGGCATCCTCCGCCGCCTTGGCCTCGGCGATGCGCGCCGCGATCTGGCGGACGCGGCCGGTCTTGTAGTTGGCCGACTGGGCCGCGAAGGCGGCCCGCGCCTGCTCGAGCGCCGAACGCTGCGCCGGAACCCGCTTGAGCGCGATCTTCTGCTCGTCACGGTCGCGCTCGAGATTGAGCAGGCGCGTGGTGTCGAACCGGTCGTCGACGATCTCGGCCATGAGTTCCCCGGCATTGACCCTGGCGCCGATATTGCTCACCCCCAGCGTCACGCGGCCTTCGATCGGCGCGCGCACGACGTAAAGCCGGGCATTGACGGTCGCGTCTCCCGAAGTTCCGGCGAAATGCTCGCCGACCAGGATGTAGAGGCCGCCGGCCAGCAGGAGGATGCCGATGAAGATCCGAGCTACTCTCATGCGGTACTCCCGCTCGGCAGCTGCCTGCCGCATCACGATCCCGCTGTGCGAAACGCAGCGGCGTTCGCCTCTAAGGTAGTATATCTGTTTCAGACTACTTTGACGCTAGTCAAGAACACCGATGGCGTGGCGCACAGAGTTGCGAGGCGCATGGACGTGAATCAGCGGCCGCCGACGGACGCAATGTCGGATGCGATGCAGATGTTCGAGGAGGCGTCGATGAGGCCCGGAAAGGCCGCTATCACGCGGGAATTCGGGGCCTGATCGGCGAGGTCATCAGCACGGTCTCTGCGGCGATTGGACGGTGGGCTCTCGCGCCCGTCGCCCCCCTGTTAAGGTAAACGAATGGTTTAAATTGCCGGGCGCGTTTGCCGGGCGTTAGCTCGTCTGGAAATCGGCCGGACGGGCGGTTTGTGGGATGCAAAGGTGGGCGTGACATGATCAAGGATTGCGTGATCAGGAATTGGCGGCTCAGCTGCGTCAACGGTGTGCTGCTGGCGCTCTATTTCGTGCCCGCCTGGACCATCATCGCGTTTCAGATCATGGTGTCGCCGATCCAGGGGTTGTTCGCGCGGCCGAATATCGCGGTGGCCTTGTTCATCAGCGACCACCTGCAGCTGTCGGGCATCGAGACGGTTCGCGCCGCCTGGCTGCTTGCGCTGGCGCGACTGACGGTCGCAGGCTTCTTCGCGATGTTCCTGGTGCTGATCCTGGTTCCGCGGGTGCGAAAGGTGGCCGGCTATGTCGAGGCACTGTCGATCGGGCTCGGCTTCGGCAGCATGCTCGCCTTCTTCAGCATGATCATGGCTGCCAAAGTCGGGGAGCCCCAGGCGTTGCGTCTGCATGCCACGGAACTCCTGATGCTGCTCGGCACGGCCATCGTCATGCTGGTGGAGAAGCCGACGACGCAAGCCTCGCCGTCTTCCGCATCCGCTTCGCCGAAGATGGAGCCCACGGCGACGCCGTCGCCGCAGCAGGCATGACGCCCCGATCCATCGCGGTGCATCAGTGCTGGGTCAGAAAGCCCAGCACCGCATCGTTGAACTGGCCCGCCGCTTCGACATTCGAGATGTGCGCGGCATCGACGATGGTCATGCTGGCGCCGGGGATGCGGCTGCGGATTGCTTCCGCCATCGCGATCGGCGTCGATTTGTCGTAGCGGCCGGCCACGACGAGGGTCGCGCTCTTGATGGCCGGCAGATCCTCACGCAGGTCCAGGGCACGCAGCGCCGCGCAGCAGGCAAGATAGCCGCCGACAGGGGTGGCCACGAGCATTGCCTTCATCCGGTCGGCGACATCAGGATTGTGATCACGAAACTCCTGCGTCAGCCAGCCAGCGATGACCGTGTCGGCGATTCCAGCGAGTCCGCTGTCCTCGACCGCCTTGATGCGGGCGTCCCAGATTGCCGGATCGGGGTAGTAGCAGGTGGTGTTGGCGAGCACGAGCTTGCCGATGCGTTCAGGAGCATGGGCGGCGAGCCACTGCCCGACCATGCCGCCCATCGACACGCCGCACCAGTGCACCTTCTCGATGTTGAGGTCATCGAGAATCGCCAGCGCATCGCGGCCAAATCGCTCGATCGAGTAGGGCCCGGGCGGCACTTGCGATTTGCCATGACCGCGCCGGTCATAGCGGATCACGCGGAACACCTGCGTGAAGGCGCGCATCTGCGGCTCCCACATCTGCAGGGTCGAGCCGAGCGAGTTCGAGAGCATCAGGGTCGGCCCGCCGTCGCGGCCCTCGACGGTGACATTCAACAGACAGCCGTCGGCATCGATCATCGGCATGGGCGGAATCCTTGTCGCAGGCGGCCGCGCCGCCGGAGGAATCGTGCAGATTTGATGGCGAACTAACCACCGCCGCCGCCGTCTGCCAATCAAAACCCGACGGCGGCGAGGTCCGGAATGCTGCGGTGCCCGGCTTTTCTGCAACGCTTCCGGGCGCTGCTCGCCCTTCCTTTTGGGCGTTCGGTGCTTTACTTGAATGCCTCTAACCGCGCCAATCGGGGGGAGATGCACATGGCTATGACGATGACGGGCGAAGTCCAGCTGGCCGCTCCGCGAGAGCAGGTCTGGGACAAGCTGAATGATCCGGAGGTGCTCAAGGCCTGCATTCCCGGCTGCGAGGAGCTGGAGAGGACCGAGGATGGCGGCCTCCGCGCCGTTGCCAAGATGAAGGTCGGACCGGTCTCTGCGCGCTTCAAAGGCAAGGTGACCTTGAGCGATCTCGATCCGCCGAACGGCTACAAGATCTCCGGCGAAGGCGAGGGCGGTGTCGCCGGATTCGCCAAGGGTGGCGCGGTCGTCGCGCTGGCGGACAAGGACGGCGGCACGCTGCTGACCTACAATGTCGAAGCGCAGATCGGCGGCAAGCTGGCGCAGCTCGGCCAGCGGCTGATCAACGGCACCGCAAAGAAGCTCGCCGACGAATTCTTCGCCAACTTCGCCAAAGCCGTTCAAGGCTGACCGCAACCGACCCATGCGCGGCCGGGGGCGAGGTTGCCCGCCGCCGGGAGCGCCCATATGATGGTTTTCGACTGATTTTGCTGGGCTGCGCTGCAGTGCAACGCTGTCGCGCGGATAATAGAGAGTCCTGAATGGCCAAGATTTCCATGATTGTGAACGGTAATCCCGTCACGGCGAACGTCGACCCGCGGACGCTGCTGGTGCAGTTCCTGCGCGAGAATCTGCGCCTCACCGGCACCCATGTCGGCTGCGACACGTCGCAATGCGGCGCCTGCGTCGTCCATCTCGACGGCAAGGCAGTGAAGTCCTGCACGACCTTGGCCGTGATGGCCGATGGTCATGAGGTCAGGACGATCGAGGGACTCGCTGCCGACGGCGCGCCGCTGCATCCGATGCAGGAGGCGTTTCGCGAGCATCATGGCCTGCAATGCGGTTTCTGCACGCCGGGCATGATCATGACCGCGGTCGACCTCGTCCACCGTAAGGGACATGAGCTCAGCGACGAGACCATTCGCGAGGAGCTCGAGGGCAATCTCTGCCGCTGCACGGGCTATCAGAACATCGTGCAATCGATCGCCGCCGGCGCCAAGGCGATGGCCAAATCGGACCTCGCCTAAACGTCTGACCTTGCCTTAGTCGGCCCGCTGCGCACAGGACATTCCCCCATGTACGAATTCAAATATCACCGGCCGGCGACCGTGCGCCAGGCCGCCAATCTCCTCACCAAGAACGAAGACGCCAAGCTGGTCGCCGGCGGCCACACGCTGGTGCCGGTCATGAAGCAGCGGCTCGCGAGCCCGCCGCATCTGGTCGATCTCTCCCATGTCGAGGGGCTCGATACGATCGAGGTGAAGGGCCGAAACCTCGTGATCGGCGCGATGGCGCGTCACGCCGACGTCGCCAACTCCGCAACCGTCGGCGAGGCGATTCCGGCGCTGGCCCATCTGGCCAGCCTGATCGGCGATCCCGCGGTGCGCCATCGCGGCACCATTGGCGGCTCGATCGCCAACAACGATCCGACCGCGGACTATCCGGCCGCATGCCTCGCGCTCGGCGCCACCATCGTCACCAACAAGCGCAAGCTGAAGGCCGAGGAGTTCTTCCTCGGGCTGTTCACGACCGCGCTGGAGCCGGACGAGATCATCACCAAGGTGAGCTTCCCGCTGGCCAAGAAGGCGGCCTACGTCAAGTTCCGCAACCAGGCCTCGCGCTACGCGCTGGTCGGCGTGTTCGTCGCCCGCCGTCCGTCCGACGTGCGCGTTGCGGTGACCGGGGCCGGCGGCAATGGCGTGTTCCGCGTCACCGCCTTCGAGGAGGCGCTGCAGAAGCGCTTCTCGCCGAAGGTGCTGGAGGGCATTCCGGTCTCGGCCGAAGGCCTCAACAGCGACATCCACGGCAGCGCCGAATATCGTGCCCATCTGATCGGCGTGCTGGCGCGCCGTGCGGTCGATGCGGCCAATGCCGGCGCCAAGGCCTCAACCGCGTCGGAGGGAGCCGCCGAACCCGAGGCTCCGGCTTCGTGACGGACGCGTGAAGAAGGAAGCGGTCTCGCCCATGAGTGCTCCGGCCCTGCCAGCATCGGTCGACGCGATGCTCGAATTGTTGTCCTCGCGCGGCTATCTGGCCGAGCGATCGCTGGCGACGGTGACCTATCTGTCGCTGCGCATGGGCCGGCCGTTGTTCCTCGAAGGCGAGGCCGGCGTCGGCAAGACCGAGATCGCCAAGGTCCTGTCGGCGGCGCTCGGCCGCAAGCTGATCCGGCTGCAGTGCTACGAGGGTCTCGACGTCGCCTCCGCCGTCTACGAATGGAATTCAGCGGCGCAGATGATCGCGATCCGGCTGGCGGAAGCGGGCGGCGAGGTCGACCGCGATCAATTGACGTCGGACATCTTCGCCGACCGCTACCTGATCAAGCGCCCGCTGCTGCAGGCGCTGGAGCCGGATGTCGCCGGCGCGCCGGTTCTGCTCATTGACGAGCTCGACCGCGCGGACGAGGCGTTCGAGGCCTATCTGCTCGAGATCCTCTCCGACTTCCAGGTCACGATCCCGGAGTTCGGCACCGTCAAGGCGCCGCATCCGCCGATCGTCATCATCACGTCGAACCGGACCCGCGAGATCCATGACGCGCTGAAGCGGCGCTGCCTGTATCACTGGGTCGATTATCCCTCCGCCGAGCGCGAGCTTGCCATCGTCAAAACCCGGCTGCCCGGCATCTCGCAGCGGCTGTCGCAGCAGATCGTGCGCTTCGTCCAGGCGCTGCGCGACCAGGACTTCTACAAGTCGCCGGGGGTCGCCGAGACGCTCGACTGGGCCACGGCGCTGACGGAGCTCGATGCGCGCTCGCTGAACGCCGAGGTCGTCGGCGACACGCTGGGCGCGCTGTTGAAATATCAGGACGACATCGCCCGCATGCAGGGCGATGCGTTGCAGAAGGCGATCAAGGACGCGACCAACGAGACGTAGTTCACGCCGGTGCCCACAATAAAGGTCGTCATTCCGGGATGGGTGCGCAGCACGCAGGCCCGGAATCCATAACCACGATCGTGAGTATGGATTCCGGGCTCGCCCTCCGGGCGCCCCGGAATGACGAGCTCAATTTGAGGCGTGTGCGAAGCGGACGAGGGATCAGAACGTGCCCACAAGCATCAATCACCTCGCGCCGCCGACCGGCGGCATCGCCGACAACATCGCGGGCTTTGCGCGGGCGCTGCGTGCCGCCGGCCTGCCGGTCGGTCCCGGTGCCGTGATCGACGCGATGACCGCGCTCGAGGTCATCGACATCGGCAAGCGTGCGGACGTCTTCACCACGCTTGAATCGATCTTCGTCAAGCGCCACGAGCATGCGCTGATCTTCTCTCAGGCCTTCGACCTGTTCTTCCGCCCCGCCGAGGAGTGGAAGTCGATGCTCGATTCGGTGCCGCTGCCGGATCACGCCAAAAAGAAGCCGCCGCCGGCGTCGCGCCGGGTCCAGGAGGCGATGTCGCAGCCGCAGACCCATGAGGAGCCGAAGGCGCAGGAGCAGGACCTGCGGCTCGCGGTGTCCGACCGCGAGGTGCTGCAGAAGAAGGATTTTGCGCAGATGAGCGCGGCGGAGATCGCCGAGGTCGCGCGCGCCATCGCCAAGATGCGGCTCCCGCAGGCCGAGCTGAAGACCCGCCGCCACACTGCCGATCCGCGCGGCCATCGCATCGACATGCGCAAGACGCTGCGCCAGGCGCTGCGCACCGAGGGCGAGATCATCAACTTCCATCGCTTGGGGCGGATCGAGAAGCCGGCACCGATCGTGGCCTTGCTCGACATCTCCGGCTCGATGAGCGAGTACACCCGCCTGTTCCTGCATTTTCTGCATGCCATCACCGATGCGCGCAAGCGCGTTTCGGTGTTCCTGTTCGGCACGAGGCTGACCAACGTGACCCGGGCGCTGCGCCAGCGCGATCCCGACGAGGCGCTGGCGAGTTGCTCGGCCAATGTCGAGGACTGGGCCGGCGGGACCCGGATCGCCACCTCGCTGCAGACCTTCAACAAGCAGTGGGCGCGCCGCGTGCTCGGGCAGGGCGCGATCGTGCTGTTGATCTCCGACGGGCTGGAGCGTGAGGCCGACAGCAAGCTTGCCTTCGAGATGGACCGGCTGCACCGCTCCTGCCGCCGGCTGATCTGGCTCAATCCGCTGCTGCGCTATTCCGGCTTCGAGGCGAAGGCGCAGGGCATCAAAACCATGCTGCCCCACGTTGACGAATTCCGCCCGGTACATAACTTGACTTCGATCGAGACGCTGATCTCGGCGCTGTCGTCGCCGCTGCCGCCGCACCAGCGCAGCGCGATCCGGCCCGCCGCCTGAGAGGGAGATGACCATGCTCAACCGCGACGAAGACATCCTCAGGGCCGCCGAGGACTGGCACAAATCCGGTCACGGCGTGGCCCTCGCCACGGTGGTCGAGACCTGGGGCTCGGCCCCGCGCCCGGTCGGCTCCAACCTCGTGATCAACGATGAGGGCACCTTCCTGGGCTCGGTGTCCGGCGGCTGTGTCGAGGGCGCCGTCGTCACCGAGGCGCTGGACGTCATCTCCAGCGGCCAGCCCAAGATGCTGGAGTTCGGCGTCGCCGACGAGACGGCCTGGAATGTCGGGCTGTCCTGCGGCGGCACCATCCGCGTGTTCGTCGAGAAGGTGGGTTGATCCATGCAGCTTGCAACGCTGGCCGAACTGAACGCCGAGCGTGCCGCGCGTCGCCCGGCGATTCTCGTCACCGACGTCGGCTCCGGGGCGCAGCGCCTGGTCAGGGCCGCCGCCATCGCCAACGATCCGCTGCGCAACGAGCTGTCGACCCATCTGCGTATGGGCAAGAGCGGCATGGTCGAGGTGGACGGCAAGCGGCTGTTCCTGAACGTCTACGCGCCGACCGCCAAGCTCGTGATCGTCGGCGCCGTCCATATCAGCCAGGCGTTGGCGCCGATCGCCAAGTCGCTGGGCTATGACGTCACCGTCGTCGATCCGCGCACGGCTTTCGCCAGCCCCGAGCGCTTCCCTGACGTGCCGCTGATCGCCGAATGGCCCGACGTGGCGCTGCCCCCGCTCAACGTCGATCACTACACCGCCTTTGTCGCGCTGACGCATGATCCGAAGATCGACGATCCGGCGCTGCTGCACGCCTTCTCGCGCGACTGCTTCTATATCGGCGCGCTCGGCTCGCGGAAGACGCACGCCAAGCGCGGTGACCGGCTGCGCGCGCAGGGCGCCAGCGATGCCGACATTGCCCGCATCCATGCGCCGATCGGGCTCGCCATCGGCGCGGTGTCGCCGTCGGAGATCGCGGTCTCGATCATGGCCGAGATCACCGCGACGTTGCGGCTGCCGGCCAAGGAGAAAGAGCAGGCGGCATGAAGTTCGGTCCTGCCAGTCCAGCCGAGGCGATCGGCGGGGTGACGGTGCACACCCTGCGCAAAGGATCATTGGTGCTGAAGAAGGGCACGCTGATCGGTCCCGCGGAGGTCGAGGCGCTGGTCCGGGAAGGCGTCAAGGAGATCGTCGTCGTCCGGCTCGAGGCCGGCGACGTCTCCGAGGACGAGGCGGCCGCCGACGTCGCCAAGGTCGTCGCCGGCGCGGGCATTCACGTCGATCGCGCCTTCACCGGGCGCGCCAATCTGTTCGCGGCGCAGGCCGGCGTGCTGATGATCGACCGCGCCGCGGTCGAGCGCATCAACGGCGTCGACGAGGCCATCACCTTTGCGACCCTGCCGGCGTTCAAGCCGGTGGTCGAAGGCGAGATGGTCGGCACCGTCAAGCTGATCCCGTTCGGCGTCGAAGGCCGCCTGCGCGATGCCGCCGTCGCGGCGGCGGGCAGGGGCGCGCTCAGCATCGCCTCCTATGTGATCAAGCGCGTCGGCGTGGTCTCGACGCTTCTTCCGGGGCTCGCACCCAAGGTCATCGACAAGACGCTGCGCGTCACCGCAGAGCGGCTCGCACCGGCCGGCGCCACCATCATCGCCGAGCGCCGCGTGCCGCATGAGCAGGCCGCGCTGGCTGCTGCGATCAGGGAGTTGTTGGCGCTGGGCGCCGAGCTCGTCATCGTGTTCGGCGCGTCCGCCATCGCCGACCGCCGCGACGTCATTCCAGCCGCAATCACCGGCATCGGCGGTGCCATCGAGCATTTCGGCATGCCGGTCGATCCCGGCAATCTGCTCTTGATCGGCAATGCCGGCGGTGTGCCGGTGCTCGGCGCGCCCGGCTGCGCCCGTTCGCCGGCGGAGAACGGTTTTGACTGGGTGCTGATGCGGCTGCTCGCCGGCATCAAGGTCAGCCGCGCCGAGCTCACGGCCATGGGCGTGGGTGGCCTCCTCATGGAGATCGTGACGCGGCCGCAGCCGCGCGCCAAGCCGGAGGTCGAGGGCGAACGCAAGGTAGCCGCCGTCGTGCTCGCCGCCGGACGCTCGACCCGCATGGGAGGGCCGAACAAGCTGCTGGCCGAGCTCGACGGCAAGAAGCTGGTGCGCATCGTGACCGAGCAGGCGCTGGCCTCCAAGGCCGGTGAGGTCATCGTCGTCACCGGTCATCAGGCCGAGCTGGTCGAACAGGCGCTGTCCGACCTCAACGTCCGCTTCGTCCGCAACCCGGATTTCGCCGGCGGCCTCGCCAGCTCGGTGAAATCGGGCATTGCCGCGGTGCCTGAGGGCGTCGATGGCGCGGTGGTGTGCCTGGGTGACATGCCGATGGTGTCCTCGGATCTGCTCGACCGCCTGATCGGCGCGTTCGCGCCCGATCGCGGCAATTTGATCGTGGTGCCTGTGTCCGAGGGACGCCGCGGCAACCCCGTGCTGTGGTCGCGCCGCTTCTTCGCCGAGCTGATGACGCTGGACGGCGATGTCGGCGCGCGGCACCTGATCGCCAAGCACACCGAGGCTGTCGCCGAGGTGCCGGTCGACGGTGACAGTGCATTTCTCGACATCGACACGCCGCAGGCGCTGGAAGCCGCGCGGCGCGGTTGAAGCCCGTAGCCCGCATGAGCGTAAGCGACATGCGGGTTCACCGACGCCGTGCGTGAGAGCCCGCATGTCGACTACGCTCATGCGGGCTACGACTTCCCTCCGACTCAACCTCTCATTCACCAAGTTTCAACGACCCCCGGCTAGATTTGCCGACATTGGGCCTCGGGGGAGGAGAGAGTGATCATTTCGACCGCCGCGCGACGTTTCGCGCTGTTTGCATTTGGACTGACCGTGGTCGTTGGTGCCACGCGCATCGCAGACACCAGCGCTATCAGCCCGGCGCATGCGGCCGGCGCGTTCGCCATTGGCCAGTGCGCCGCCTATGGCCAGGCGTTCGACTATCCGGCGGAGCATCTCGCCAAGGCCGCGGCGCTCAAGCAGTGCAAGGGCGACTGCACCGCGGTGACGATGAAGAAGGCCTGCGCGGCGTTCGCGGTCGATCTCACCAATCCCTGCGGCGCCCACGGCTATGCTGTTCGGCCGACGATCTCGACCTCGCTCAACGAAGCGACCCGGGAATGCTACAAATATGGCGGCAAGGAATGCGTCATCCGCGCCTGGGTCTGCGACGCCAAGGGTTGATTGGAGTCTGATGATCTCATCGGCTCGGCTGGGGTTCCACGTCCGCTTTCATTTCGATGCTTCACCCCGAGAACGGCTCGGCTATTCTCGGCGTTCGATGACATCGAACCCTGGAAGTGGCATGCAATTCGACACCAAGATCGCGCTGATCATCCGCAACGATCTCGAGGCCTGGCAGAAGCTCAACGTCGCGGCGTTTCTTTCCAGCGGCATCGCCGCGGCATTTCCCGAATGCATCGGCGCACCTTATGAGGACGGCTCGGCAACCCTGTATCACGCGTTGATCGGACAGCCGATCCTGATCTACGGCGCGCCGGATCGTGCGGCGCTGGCGCGTGCTCTGGATCGGGCGCTGTCGCGCAGCGTGAAGCCGGCGCTCTACACCGAGGACATGTTCAAGACCGCGCATGACGAGGCCAACCGTGATGCCGTGAAGGCGGTGGCGCGCACCGATCTCAATCTGGTGGGATTGGCGTTTCGTGCGGAGCGCAGGGTGGTCGACAAGGTCGTCGACGGACTCAAATTTCACGCCTGACAGCCATGGGCACATTGCGCTGTCATCAAACTGTTACTTCATGCAGCGGCGCGGATTGATGCCGATCAAGCCCGGAATACGCCGACGTCGTTAGTTTGCGCCGCGACATGAGGAGCAGACAGATGCAGACCATGAAAGCCGCCGTCGTCAAAGCCTTCGGCAAGCCGCTCGACATCGAGGACGTTCCGATTCCTGTGCCGGGACCCGGCGAGCTTCTGGTCAGGGTGAAGGCGTGCGGCGTCTGCCACACCGACCTTCACGCCGCCTCCGGCGATTGGCCGGTGAAGCCGGTGCCGCCATTCATCCCAGGACACGAGGCGGCCGGGATCGTCGCGGCGCTCGGGCCCGGGGTCACCGACTTCAAGGTCGGCGACGCCGTGGGCGTGGCGTGGCTGCACGATGCCTGCCTGCGCTGCGAGTATTGCGAGACCGGCTGGGAGACCTTGTGCGAGCACCAGCACAACACCGGCTACAGCGTGAATGGCGGCTTTGCCGAATACGTGATCGCATCCGCGGCGTTCGCTGCGCGTCTGCCGGCCAATGTGGATTTCGCCAGGATCGCGCCGATCCTCTGCGCCGGCGTCACCACCTACAAGGGTTTGAAGGAGACCGACGCGCGGCCGGGCGAGTGGGTGGTGGTCTCCGGCGTCGGCGGCCTCGGTCATGTTGCAATCCAGTATGCGAAGGCGATGGGGCTGAAGGCGATCGGTCTCGACATCGCCGAGGACAAGCTGAAACTCGCGCTGCAGGCCGGCGCCGAACATGCCGTCAACGCGCTCGACAAGGATGCCGTGGCGCAGGTGATCGCAATCACCGGCGGCGGCGCTCATGGCGTGCTGGTCACTGCGGTGTCGACACCGGCTTTTGCCCAGGCGCTGCACATGGTCCGCCGCAAGGGGACGGTCAGCCTCGTCGGCTTGCCGCCGGGCGAATTCCCGACACCGATCTTCGATGTCGTGCTGAAGCGCATCACCGTGCGCGGCTCGATCGTCGGCACCAGGCGTGATCTCGACGAAGCCATCGCGTTCGCCGCGGACGGCAAGGTGACGGCCGAGGTGACCACGGCGCCATTGTCGGAGATCAACACCGTCTTCGACCGCATGAAGGCCGGCAAGATCGACGGTCGCGTGGTGCTCGACTTCGGCTGATCGCAAGACCGATCGACGGCGCCGCCGTGCCGAACATTGGGGCGGCGGTTTGATCTGGATCAGGAATGAAGACGCGCGGCGCTGGCACAAATTGCTCATGGCAGCCGTCACCAAGATCGTCTTCCTCGGCGCGAGCAGCGCGTCCTTTGGACTCAGCGTGTTCCGGGACCTGTTCTCGACGCACGATCTCGCGGGTTCGACGCTCGTGCTGGTCGGCCGCGACCCGACCCGGCTTGCCCGGTCGGAAGCACTGGCCCGGCTGCTCAACGACCTCTCCGGCGCCGGCCTTAAGATCGAAGCGACCACGGATTGGCGCGCGGCGCTCGACGGCGCCGGCTTCGTGATCCATGCCACCGCGATCGACCGCAACCGCCTGTGGAAGCTCGATTTCGAGGTGCCGCGCAAATACGGCATCCGTCACACGCTGGGCGAGAATGGCGGGCCGGGCGCATTGTTCTTCACGCTCCGCACCTTGCCGGTCGTATTCGACTTCGTGCGCGAGATGGAGCGGCGCTGTCCGGACGCGCTGTTCATCAACTTCTCCAATCCCGAGAGCCGCATCATCCTCGCGCTGGGGCTTCACAGCCGCCTCGCGCATATCGGCCTGTGCCACGGCATCTTCATCGCGCGCAGCCAGGTGGCTTCCATTCTGGGACTGGCCGAGGAGCGCGTGGACGTGTGGGGCGCCGGGCTCAACCATTTCCAATGTCTCATGCAGATCCGGGATAGCGAGACCGGGGCCGATCTCTATCCACTGCTCCGCGAAAAGGCTGGCAGCCACGACCCCAAGGTCGCGCCGCTGACGCGGGCGCTGTTGCGCGACTTCGGCTTCTGGCTGGGCTGTGGCGACAGCCATGTCGGCGAGTATCTCGCCTATGGCTGGGAAGCGGGCGAGAGCGGGTACGACTTCGCCTGGGACGAGGCGGAGCGGGCCAAGCTGATCCGGCAGCTCGACGAGGTCCTGGCGGGCAAAGCCGGCATGCCGGACTGGTGGCGAATGCCGTCCGGAGAGCGCGCGGTCACCGTGATCGGCTCGGTGCTGCACGATCGGAAGCAGGTCATCGAGTCCGGCGTCGTTCTGAACCGTCACGTCATTCCCAACCTGGCTGCCGAGGCCGCCGTCGAAGTGCCCGTTGTCGCCGATCGCGTCGGTATCCATCCGGTGTCGCTGGGCCCGCTTCCAGATGCAGTCGCCAAGCTGATGTCGGTCCAGGTTCAGGTTCAGCAACTGGCGGTGCAGGCGGCCATGACCGCCTCCAAGGATCTCGCGCTGCAGGCGCTGCTCATCGATCCCGTCGTCAACTCGGCGGCCGCCGCGCGCCAGATCGTGGACGAGCTCTGGGAGGTCAATCGGCCTTACATCAGGTCCTGTGCGTGATCGCGCCGACTTCGTCTGAAGACGGGGCCGCGCGGTCGGGTAGGGCTCCTGACCCGCGCCGACGGATCTGCGAGGCCTCTTTACAATGACTGACTAGTCAGTCATAATGGCTTAATGTCGAAGCCGTCGAAATTGTCCGAGCGCAGAGTTCAGGCCGTCAAGCCAGCGGGAGCTGGCGCGTCGCGCCGGGCGGATCGCTCCGCCGAGCGCCGCGCGGCGATCGTGCAGGCGGCGATGGACGAGTTCATCGCCCGAGGCTTCGCGGCGACGCGGCTGGACGACGTCGCCAAGCGGGCCGGGGTCGCCAAGGGGACGATCTATCTTCACTTCAAGGACAAGGAATCGATGTTCGAGGAATTGATCCGGACCGCGATCGTGCCCTTCGTCGGCCGTCTTGCGGCGCCGCCGCCGGCCGGCGGCTCGGTGCGCGACATGGTCGAGGCGTTGGCGCGCATGTTCCTGCAGGAGGTCGCCGGCACCCGGCGGGCCGATCTCGTCCGGCTCATCATCGCGGAAGGGCCGCGCTTTCCGGCCATTGCCGATTTCTATTATCGCGAGGTCGTCTCCCGCGGTCTCGCGGCCATGCGCGCGCTGATCCAGTTGGCGATCACGCGCGGCGAGATCCGCGAGCCCAAGCTGGTGCAACACCCGCAATTGATGATCGCGCCAATGATGGTCGCGGTGCTGTGGAAGAGCCTGTTCGAGCGACATGCGCCGCTCGACGCCGAAGCGATGCTGCAGACCCATCTCGATCTGATCTTTGGCGCGAGGAGGCCGACATGAGTCTGCTGCACTGCCTTGCCGTGCTGGTCACGGCCTTCACGTTCAACGGCTGCAAGGAGACGCGCGATCCCGGCTATCAAGGCTGGGTCGAGGCCGACATGATCTTCGTCAGCCCGGACGAAGCGGGTCGGATCACGAAGCTGAACGTGCATGAGGGCGACGTGGTCAAGGTCGGCGATCCGCTCTATTCGGTCGACGACGATCTGCAGCAGGCCGATCTCAACCAGAGCAAGGCGACGCTGGCCAACGCGCAGCAGACCTATGACCGCGCCGCGGCCCTGAGCAAGACGGGCGCGGGGACACAGGCGACGCTCGACTCCGCCGTTTCGGCGCTGCGCGTCGCCGAGGCCCATCTCGTGACCTCGCAGACGCGGCTGGCACGGCGCAAGGGCGTGGCGCCGGTCGCGGGCACCATCCAGCAGATCTACTTCCGCGAGGGCGAGATGGTCGCGGCGCAACGGCCGGTGCTGTCGATCATGCCGCCGGGCAACATGAAGCTGCGCTTCTACGTGCCCGAGCCTGATCTGCCGAAGCTCGCGATCGGTGACGAGGTCCGCGTCACCTGCGACAACTGTGCTGATGATCTGACGGCCAGAATCTATTTCCTCGCGACCTCGGCGGAATACACGCCGCCGGTGATCTACAGCCTCGATGAGCGCAACAAGCTCGTCTATCTGATCCAGGCGCGGCCGTCGCGGCCGGATGCGCTGCGCGTCGGCCAGCCGGTCAGCATCTATCCGCATTCCAGGACGCCTGATCCGAAGACCCCGGTGGCGGACAAGCAATGAACGGAACGGGTCCCGCCGAGATCGCGATCGACGTCCAGGGATTGACCAAGTCCTTCGACGGCCGCGAGGTCGTGCATGATCTGTCGATGCAGGTGAAGCGCGGCTCGATCTACGGCTTTCTCGGCCCGAACGGCTCGGGCAAGACCACGACCATCCGGATGCTGTGCGGCCTGCTGACACCCGACGGCGGCGAGGGCACCTGCCTCGGCTTCGACATCCGTCGCGACGCCGACAAGATCAAGCGCCGGGTGGGCTACATGACGCAGCGCTTCAGCCTCTATCAGGACCTCTCGGTGCGGGAGAACCTCGAATTCGTGGCGCGCCTCTATGGCATGTCCGATCCGCGCCGGGCCGCGCGCGACATGGTGCAGCGGCTCGGGCTTGCCGGCCGCGAGCGGCAGCTCGCCGGCGAGTTGTCGGGCGGCTGGAAGCAGCGGCTGGCGCTCGGGGCCTGCACCCTGCCGAATCCGCAACTGCTGCTGCTCGACGAGCCCACCGCTGGCGTCGATCCCAAGGCGCGGCGGGACTTCTGGAACGAGATCCATGCGCTCGCCGGCGAAGGGCTGACCGTGCTGGTCTCGACCCACTACATGGACGAGGCCGAGCGCTGTCACGAGATCGCCTATATCGCCTATGGTCATCTGCTGGTGCACGGCACCGTCTCGGAGGTGATCGCGCAATCGGCGCTCACCACGTATACGGTGAGCGGCGACGATCTGCGCGAGCTCGCGGCGGACCTCACCGGCAAGCCGGGGGTCGACATGGTGGCGCCGTTCGGCACCAGCCTGCACGTGTCCGGCCGCGATCGCAACGCGCTGGACGCTGCGATCGCGCCCTGGCGCGACAAGGCTGATCTGCACTGGCAGCCCGCCGCGCCCTCGCTTGAGGACGTCTTCATCGACCTGATGAACCGTTCACGGGACAATTTCCAATGAGCGACGCAGCCGTCCATCACGCGTCGTCCGAGCCGCGCTTCGGCTTCTGGCGGCGCACCTACGCGATGCTGGTCAAGGAGTTCATCCAGCTCAAGCGCGACCGGGTCTCGTTTGCGATGATCGTGATGATCCCGGTGATGCAACTGATGCTGTTCGGCTACGCGATCAACACCACGCCGCATCATCTGCCGGCGGCGGTGCTGCTGCAGGAGGACAGCGATCTCGGCCGCTCGATCCTGAAGGCGATGGAGAACACCGCCTATTTCCGCTTCACCCAGGAGGTCAGCAGCGTCGCCGAGTTCGACGATCTCCTGCTGTCCGGCAAGGTCCTGTTCGGCGTCGAGATCCCGCGTGGCTTCGAGCGCGCGGTCCGCCGCGGCGACCGGCCGGCCCTGCTCGTCGCGGCCGACGCGACCGATCCGGTCGCGGCGTCATCGGCGCTGTCCTCGCTCGGCATGATCGTGCAGACCGCGCTCGCGCACGATCTCTACACCGGCAATCCCGTCACGACGCCGTTCGAGATCAGGGCCCACGCGCGCTACAACCCGGCGGCGTCGTCGCGGCTCAACATCGTGCCGGGCCTCGTCGGCACCATCCTGACCATGACCATGCTGATCTTCACCGCGCTCTCGGTGACGCGCGAGATCGAGCGCGGCACGATGGAGAGCCTGCTGTCGATGCCGATCAAGCCGGTCGAGGTCATGCTCGGCAAGATCATCCCCTATGTGATGGTCGGCTTCCTGCAGGCGACGATCATCATCGGCATCGGCGTCCTGCTGTTCGGCGTTCCGATCATGGGCAACCTGCTGCTCTTGGCGCTGCTGTCGACGCTATTCATCGCGACCAACCTCTCGATCGGCTACACCTTCTCGACCCTGGCGCAGAACCAGCTGCAGGCAATGCAGCTCTCGATGATGTTCTTCCTGCCGAGCATCCTGTTGTCCGGATTCATGTTTCCCTTTCTCGGCATGCCGCAATGGGCGCAAGTGCTCGGTGAATGCCTGCCGCTGACGCACTATCTGCGGATCGTCCGCGCCATCATGCTGAAGGGCTCGACGCTCCAGAACCTGCAGCATGATACGATCGCCCTGTTCGGCCTCATGCTGTTCGCCATGACGGTCGCCGTCCTGCGCTTCCGCCGCACCCTCGATTGAGGCACAATGGCGGCCGGGAGCAGGAACGGCTGAGGCAAGATGCAGATCGTGGGAGGAGCAGGACAGGCGAACGAAGCGCCGGCCGAGTTCGACCAGGCGCTGATGCGTCAGACGTTGAACACCGAGCTGCTGCGGGTGAGGGCGCTGATCGCCACTGCGGCTCTGTTTCTCGTGATATCGGTGCTGGTCGAAATCTTCGAGCCCAAGATCTCGGAGTGGATCTGGCCGACCCGAACCGGGGTCCTCTACGTCTACGCGATCATCGTCGCATTCATCAGCTTCCAGACTCTCATCCTGTTCAGGATCAAGGCGGACATCCGCCACGGCCGGGACGTGCCGGTGATCTGGCGCTATGTCAGCGCCCTGGTCGAGACCTCGCTGCCAACGTTCGTCCTCATCCTGCAGATCGAGGGCATCGGCCACGACAAGGCGCTGGGCTTCGGCGCGCCGCTGGTCTATTTCATCTTCATCGTTCTCTCGACGCTTCGTCTCGATTTCTGGCTGTCGAGCTTCACCGGTCTGGTTGCTGCGGTGGAGCTGCTGGTGGTGGCGCTGTTCGACCGGCCTTCGATCGATCTCAGCCAGAATCCGGAGATCTATTATCACGGTGAGCGCAGCTTCATCATCCTGTTGTGCGGGATGCTCGCCGGTGCCGTCAGCGTGCAGCTGCGACGCCAGTTCGCGGCGAGCATCGAGGCCGCGTCGGCGCGCGACCGCGTCACGGATTTGTTTGGCCAGCACGTCTCGCCCCAGGTCGTCGAGCGCCTGATGAAGGAGGGGACGGCGGAGGCGCGCGACATCCACGAGGTCGCGGTGATGTTCGTCGACTTCCGCGGCTTCACCGCGGCGGCGCGGTCGAAGACGCCGCAGCAGGTTGTCGATCGTCTCGACGGAGCGTTCGCGGTGCTGGTGGAGATCCTCGAGCGTCATGGCGGCATCGTCAACAAATTCCTCGGCGATGGCTTCCTGGCGCTGTTCGGCGCGCCGTTCGAGTCGCGCGATGCCGCCGTGCAGGCGGTCGTGGCTGCGCGCGAGATGGTGGCTGCGATGGAGCGCGTCAACGCATCGTCGTCCTGGCAGCTCAGGATCGGGATCGGCATACATCTGGGCGAGGTGGTCG
This sequence comes from Bradyrhizobium sp. HKCCYLRH1030, assembly GCF_051168395.1. Lineage (NCBI taxonomy): Bacteria > Pseudomonadati > Pseudomonadota > Alphaproteobacteria > Hyphomicrobiales > Nitrobacteraceae > Bradyrhizobium > Bradyrhizobium sp. HKCCYLRH1030. Next base: position 306,720 of record NZ_JBNPUY010000006.1, read on the forward strand.
CCGGCAGCATCGGCTCACCGCGGCGCAAAGAGTATACCGTCATCGGTGACACCGTGAACTTCGCCTCGCGGCTCGAGGCGCTGAACAAGGAGTTCGATTCGCAACTCCTGATCTCGAGCGAGGTGCGGCAGGCGGCCGGCGACGGGGCGCGCGACGCCGTCTTCCACGGCGCGGTGTCGGTGCGCGGCTACGACCGGCCGTTCGAGATCTGGCAATTGCACTGACGCAGGCGATACGGCGCGATGTCGGAGATTTACATTGGCTGGCCTCCGCGTTTAACTGCCCCCAACGAGAAGCATCATCAGGGGGAATGCATGATCCGAACCGGGGCGTCGTTTTTGGCCGCAGCAGGCATCGTGTGCGCAGCCGGGCTGGAGGCGGCGCGGGCTGAGGATGTTGCCTGCAGCAAGGTGACGGCCGAGACGCTGAAGGTCCCCGGGCTGACTTTGACGGGATCGAAGCTGCAGGAGGCCGCCGACGGGCTGCCGCGGCATTGCATTCTCTCCGGCAAGGTCAACGAGCGCACCGGCGTCGATGGCCATGCCTATGCGATCCAGTTCGAGATCAGGCTGCCGGAGACCTGGAACGGCCGCTTCCTGCATCAGGTCAATGGCGGCAATGACGGCGTGGTGGTGCCGGCGCTCGGCGACAAGGCCGACGGTCTCGTCAGCGGCGGTGTGACGCCGCTCGCCCGCGGCTTTGCCGTGCTGTCGTCGGACAGCGGCCACTCCGGCAGCGATCCCGCCAACAAGCCGCGCGGGCTTGCGTCCGGCTCAGTCTTCGGGCTCGATCCGCAGGCGCGCCGCGACTACGGCTATTCGGCCGACATCACGCTGGCGCCGATCGCCAAGGCGATCATCTCGGCGCATTACGGCAGGAAGCCGGACTACTCCTACATCGCCGGCTGTTCCAATGGCGGCCGCCACACCATGGTGGCTGCCGAGCGCATGCCCGAGCAGTATGACGGCTTCCTGGTCGGCAATCCCGGCTTCAACCTGCCGCGCGCTGCCGTGCAGCACGCCTGGGACGTGCAGGCGCTGACCAAGGCCGATGTCGACATCCGCAAGTCGATCACGCGGGAGGATGCCAAGCTGATCGCTTCCAAGATCACGGAGGTCTGCGACGAGCTCGACGGCGCCAAGGACGGCCTCACGGCCAACCTGAAAGCCTGCCAGAAGGCGTTCAATTTCGACAGCCTGCGCTGCGCCGCTGGGGCAACCGAAGCCTGTCTGCCGGCCGCCAAGGTCGATGCCTTGAAGAAAGTCTTCGCGGGCCCCCACAATTCCAAAGGCGAGCCGCTGTATTCCGACTGGCCGGTGGATGGTGGCGTCGGCACCGGCAACTGGCGCGCCTGGAAGGTCGAAAGCCCGGTGGCGCCGTGGAACAACCTTCCGATCATTGCCACCATGGGCGGCGCCTCGCTCAACTACATCTTCTCGACGCCGCCGGTCGAGATCGAAGGCTCGCCCGACAAGCTCGTCGAGAAGCTGCAGACCTACGACTTCGACAAGGACGCGCCGAAGATCTACGCCAAGGAAGGCCCATTCACGGAGTCGGCGATGGACTTCATGGCACCGCCCGCGGTCGATAACCCAACCTTGCCGGCGTTCCAGAACGGTGCCCGCAAGATGCTGATCTACCACGGCCAGGCTGATCCGGTGTTCTCAATCAACGACACGATCCGCTGGTATGAGAAGCTCAACGCCAACGTCCAGGGCAAGGCCGACGGTTTCGCGCGGCTGTTTGCGCTGCCCGGCGAGACCCATTGCGGCGGCGGCGTCACGCTGGAGAAGTTCGATGCGCTGGGCGCGCTGATGGACTGGGTCGAGAAGGGCAAGGCGCCGGAGGCGATCACGGCCTCGGTCAATGCGGCCAACAAGGAGCTCCCATCGACATGGAGCCCGCAGCGGACGCGGCCGCTGTGCCCGTGGCCGAAATTCGCCAAATATGTCGGCGGCGACGTCGAGCAGGCGTCATCCTTCACCTGCGCGGCGGAGTGAAACGTCAGACCTGCGGCGCGATCAGATTCTCGACTCGGACATGGTCGCGCTCCTCGATGATCTCGGCGATCCATTGCCGGTGGCAATGGACGTGGTCGCGCTCGTAGCAGAGCAGGCAGACGGGACCGGCGCTCTTCACCAGCGAGGCCAGCTCGTCCATCTGCTCCTTCGCCTGCGGCGTCTTCAGATGGGCGCTGTAGATCTTGTGCAGCGTGTCGTAATGACCGCTGCGGGCGGCCTCGCGGCCCTCCTTCGGCGTGCCGAGCCCGCGCAGGTGCACATAGCCGATGCCTCGCTCGTCGAGCCCGGCCGCAAGCTGGCTCTTGGAGAAGCCCGGTCGGCGCGAGGCCGCCACCGCGCGCACATCGACCAGCAGCTTGACGCCGGCGGCCTGCAACTCATCGAGCACGGCCTTGGCCGGCGTGTGCTCATAACCGATGGTGAACAGGGTCTTGCTCTTGGCCATCATGCAACTCCTGCGTCAACTCACGCGCTCGATGAGCTCCATCGCGCCAGCCGGCGCGCGCACCTTGCCCTCGTGGATGACATAGGCGAACACGTCGCGCGGCATCTTCTTCGCCGGCTTGTCGTCAACCCGTGGCAGGTCGTCCGGTTCGCCGCCGCCGGCCCACAGCTGCAATCGCTTCGCCCAGGCGTCGAGCTGCTTCGGCGGATAGCAGGTCGCAAGCTCGTCATTGCCCTTCTGCAGCCGGGCGTAGACGAAGTCACCCACGACATCGGCGATCGCCGGATATTTGCCGTGCTCGGCGAACACGACCGGCGTTGCAAACTCGCGCAGCAGCGCGACGAAGCCGGGGACGCAGAAACTGTCATGGCGGACCTCGACGACGTGACGCAGCTTGCGGCCGTCGAGCTCGCGCGGCAACAGCTCGAGGAACTTGCCGAAATCGGCCTCGTCGAACTTCTTGGTCGGCGCGAACTGCCACAGCACCGGCCCGAGCCGGTCGCCGAGCTCGAGCACGCCGGTGTCGTAAAAGCGCTTCACCGAATCACCGGCCTCGGCGAGCACGCGGCGGTTGGTCGCGAAGCGCGGCCCCTTCAGCGAGAAGATGAAGCCGTCCGGCACCTCGCGCGCCCATTTGCGGAAGCTCTCCGGCTTCTGCGAGCCATAATAGGTGCCGTTGATCTCGATCGAGGTCAGCTTCGAGGCGGCGTATTCGAGCTCCTTCGATTGCGGCAGCTTGTCCGGATAGAACACGCCGCGCCAGGGCGCGAAGGTCCAGCCGCCGATGCCGATGTAGATGTGGCTCTTGGATTGCGAGGCGCGTGCAGGGGCTTTGCTCACGGATCGATTCCGATGCTGATTGCCGAGGGTGTTGCGGTAGGGGAGACGATAGTCAACCGGGCCGGTTCTGACCAGTTCGGCGCGGTCGCGCCGTCGCTCTTCCCGTGCTCCGGAGCCTCGTGTATCCAGGGCCGGGGCCGGGAAGGGGAGATATGACAATGAGAGCGGAATCGGTCGGCGGCCTGCTGGGGGCAATCGTCGCCGCTGTCGTGCTTGCGGCAGCCTTCTACTATGTTCCCGTCGGGCCGATGGCCCGTCAGATGCAGCCGGCCAAGGTCGAGGTGCCGCCCACGCCGGTGCAGACGGTTCCGGTGGCTCCGGCCGTACGCGGACCGGTGGTCCGGGAGGTTCCGAACTAGGCCGGCCAGGGACCCCTTGCAATCCTGCCGAGGTACCCCATTTTGGTCGGGACGGTGACGTCGAGCTGTAACGGCTCCGGCACCGAGACGACCACGGCAGAGCGGTTGCGCCGGATGTACGCGCGCCCTTTGTTTGTGGTCGTTGGCATTTTGGGCCGCCCGTTCGGCAGCGGTGCACGCCGGCACCACAGTCCGGGCTTTTTGCGCCTTCCTTCAGCCGTTGCGCTTGGCAGTGTGGAACGCGGCAGATATACGCATCCGCACCATGAACGATGTCCTCCGACCGGCCATGCCCGCGCCGCCGCAAACCGCTGATATTCCGATCGTTTCGGTGGTCGTTCCGACCTTCAACGAGCGCGACAATGTCACCACGCTGTACCGGCGGCTGGAGGCGGCGTTCAAGGATGTGCCGTGGGAGGTGGTGTTCGTCGACGACAACTCCCCGGACGGCACCTGGCAGGTGGTGCGCGAATTGTCGCGCAGCGACAAACGCGTCCGCTGCGTCCGCCGGGTCGGCCGGCGCGGCCTGTCCGGCGCCTGCATCGAGGGCATCCTGGCCGCCAGCGCGCCCTTTGCCGCCGTGATCGACGCCGATCTGCAGCATGACGAGACCCAGCTGCCGAAGATGCTGTCGCTGCTGCAGAGCGGCGCGGCCGAGCTCGTCGTCGGCAGCCGCTACATCGAGGGCGGCAGCGCCGCAAGCTTCGACAGCAAGCGGGCCGGGGCCAGCGCCTTCGCCACCGAGATCGCGCGCCGCGCGCTCAAGGTCGAGGTCAACGATCCCATGAGCGGCTTCTTCATGATCCGCCGCGACCGCTTCGAGGAGATCGCGCCGAAGCTCTCCACGCAGGGCTTCAAGATCCTGCTCGACATCATCGCCAGCGCCGAGGGTGGTCTGAAGACGGTCGAGGTGCCCTATACGTTCGGCTCGCGCCTGCACGGCGAGAGCAAGCTCGACTCGATGGTCGCGCTCGACTTCCTCGGCCTCGTGCTGGCCAAGATGACCAACGACGTGGTGTCGCTGCGCTTCCTGTTGTTCGCGATGGTCGGCGGCACCGGCCTGGTGGTCCATCTCGCCACGCTGTTCCTCGGTCTCAATTTGTTCGACCTTCCGTTCGCGGAGTCGCAGGCGCTCGGCGCCTTCGTCGCGATGACCTCGAACTTCATCCTCAACAACTTCCTCACCTATCGCGACCAGCGGCTGAAGGGCTTTGCCATCCTGCGTGGCCTGCTCGTCTTCTATCTGGTCTGCTCGGTCGGCCTGCTGGCCAATGTCGGCGTCGCCTTCTCGGTCTATGACCAGGAGCCGATCTGGTGGCTGGCGGGCGCCGCCGGCGCGCTGATGGGCGTGGTGTGGAATTACGCGATCTCCGGATTGTTCGTCTGGCGCAAGCGATGACCCCTGCGGCAGGTGCCGAGGACGCCCGGCTGGTCCGCAATGTCTGGCTGACCATCGCAGGCCTCGTCGTTGTCAGGCTGATCGCGGCCGCGGTCACGCCGATCACCTTCGACGAAGCCTATTACTGGATGTGGTCGAAGCATCTCGCGGGCGGCTATTACGACCACCCGCCGATGGTTGCGGTCGTGATCCGGCTGGGCACGCTGATCGCCGGCGACAGCGAGCTCGGCGTGCGCCTCGTCTCGATCCTGCTCGGCCTGCCGATGAGCTATGCGGTCTATCGCACGGCCGAGATCCTGTTCGGCGGCGTGCGCGTGGCGGCGACCGCGGCGTTGCTGCTCAACGTCACCCTGATGGCGGCGGTCGGCACGCTGATCGTGACCCCCGACGCGCCGCTGCTGGTCGCCTCCAGCTTCGTGCTGTTCTTCTGCGCCAAGGTGCTGGAGACGGGGAGAGGCGCGTGGTGGCTCGCGGTCGGCGCAGCCGTCGGTGCGGCGCTGCTGTCGAAATACTCCGCGATGTTCTTCGGCGCGGCGATCCTGATCTGGCTCGTCGCCGTGCCGAAACTGCGCCATTGGCTGGCCTCGCCCTGGCCCTATCTCGGCGGCCTCGTGGCATTCGCGCTGTTCGCGCCGGTGATCCTGTGGAATGCCGATCACCAATGGGTGTCGTTCATCAAGCAGCTCGGCCGTGCCAGGGTCGAGGCGGTCAGGCCTGTCTACATCGCCGAGATCATCCCGACGCAGTTCGCCTTTGCGACGCCGCTGGTGTTCATCCTCGGCCTGATGGGCCTCTACGGCCTGGCCCGGCGCAGGGCAGGGGATGCGGCGGCGCGCGTCCTGATCGAGGCGATGGTCTGGGTCATCGTCGCCTATTTCGTCTGGCATTCGCTGCATGCCCGGGTCGAGGCCAACTGGTTCGCGCCGGTCTATCCGGCGTTCGTGGTGGCTGCCGCGGCGGCGGCCCATCTCGTCGCCTGGTCGGCGCGCGAGCAGCGCACCGCGACCTTCTGTCTGCGCTGGGCCGTGCCCGTCGGCGTCGTGATGTTCGTCGCGCTGATCGTGCAGGCCAACACGGGCCTGCTGTCCGGCTACCGGCGCGATGCCACGGTGCGCAGCGTCGGCGTCGGCTGGCGGCCGCTGGCTGCCGAGATCGAGGCGGCGCGGGTGCGCGCCGACGCGTCCTGCGTGCTGGCGATGGATTATGGCACCACCGCCTGGCTGTCGTTCTATCTGCCGCCGGGGACCTGCGTGCTGCAGCCGATCCAGCGCATCCGCTGGGTCAATTTCCCGGAGCCGGATCCGGCCAAGCTCGCGGGCACGCAGCTTTTCGTCGACGAGGCCCAGATCGCGACGCGGGTCTACGTCAGCAACACGTTCGGCCGCATCGAGAAGGTCGGCGAGGCCGCGCGCAAGCGCGGGTCCTTGACCATCGAGACCTACGCCTTCTACGCGCTCAGCGAGCCGAAGGGCGATCTCCTCGACCGCACGCCGCCGCCGGAGCTGCAGCGCTGACACGCGCCTCAGGCCTGCTGCGGAATGATGTCCGCCAGCGCCTTGTCCCCGCCGTGGATCGCGACCATGTTGATGTCGGCGTCGATGGTCTTGTAGCCGCGGCGATCGAACCATTGCCGCAACTGGTCGGCATCGGTCTTGATCTTCTCGACCAGCATGATCGGCGTGCAGCGTTCGATCGTCGCCGCGGCACCTTCGAGCGCCTCGAGCTCCATGCCCTCGACGTCGAGCTTGATCAGGTCGCAACGCGGCAGGTTGAAATCGTCCAGCGGAAGCTTGCGCACCTCGACCGTGTCGTTCGCATAGTCGATGGCCTGGCCAATGAACTCGGTGTTGGGACGCTGGCGCAGCTCGAGGCTGCCAAAGCTCGACGGGGTCAGATAGTTCGGGCTCGGGATGTTGAGCACGCCGCGCTCGGAGGATACCGCGGCATGGATCGCAATCGCGTTGAAGCAGTTGTTGATCGCGATATTGCCGGCGAGCGCGTAGTAGATCCGCTCCTGCGCCTCGATCGAGAGCACGGATCCCCAGCCGGTCATCGCCTTCGCCCATTCGATCGTGTGGACGCCGATATTGGCGCCGCAGTCGATCGCGACCGCGCCGTCCCCATGGTGCCTGCGGCGTACGCCGAGCAGGCGGACGGCCAGCTGCACCTCTCCCGGATCGAAGGCGCCGGTGTTGAGGATCTGGAAGCCGACGCCGTAGCCGCGGTTGGCGTCGATCATGCGATAGTCGAGCCGGTTGACGATCATCGTACCTTGATTGGTCGAGGCCAGCACGAAGGCCAGCTTCCGGCCGGGGATCTGCATGGAGAGGTCCTCTCGTGTCGTCTTGGCCGGGAGCGGACGCGGTACGATTCGCCGACGGCGTGTCGCAGAGAATCGTCCCGTACCATACTGTCGCCAGCGGCCACAGCGCCTGTAACTCCGGGTTGCTACGGATGCGCTTGTCGCGCACCCGGCCTGCCGAAGCAGGGGCTTTCGACTGGCGAGACCTGTGGCCTTTACCTCGTCAGCGCACGCATACGAGAGATCATCGATCGCTCGCCGCCGCCCAGGCCCAATCGTTAACGCGGCGTGCGCTGTTTTACGGATCGGCGCGGCCGACGGATGCTGCCTCTCCCGATTTTCCCGGTACGGCAATATTGCTTCCGGCTGCGGTTTTGCCCTGTTTCTGCCCTCTTTCCCGGCAAAACAGCCCCTGATGGTTAACCCGCCTCTAATCCGCCAAAACTTAATCAGCATTTAACTAAAAGTCGCCTTAATGAAGCTCTGTGCTTCTGCGAGATGCAAAGCGGGTGTCCGTGGCGCATCGAGCGAGAGTTGTCGAGTATTCGTTCGGGCGTGAGTGAATGAGTAACAGTCGAGCTGCGTTGGCCGCACGAAATCGCAGGAAGTCCTCCCTGATCGCGTTCTCTCACAAATTGATCGGTGGCGCGGCAATCGCATGCCTGATCGGGGGCTGCGCCGTAACGGTCTATACCAAGATCATCGCGGCCGACGCCTATCCGACCCTGGGCAGCATCGAGCAGGATGAGCCCGTCGTGCGCCCGGCGCCGCGGCTCGCGACGCGCAGCGCCGCCGATGCTGTGGGTGAGGCCTTCTCGGCATTCCCGGAATCTCCGCCCGTCACCACGGCCGCCGCCATCACGCCGCAGATGTTCAACGACCGCTTCGGCGCGGCCGTGCCGCAGGGCGTCGCCTCCAACGCCGCGAACGGCGCGCCGCCGCTGCCCAAGCTCGCCGAAGCCGCGCCCAAGCAGATCGAGACCAGGCAGATCGAGACCAAGTCGGCCGAGGCCAAGCCGGCCGAGCCTGCGAAGGTCGCCGAGGCGTCGAAGAAGGATGCCCGGCCGCCGATGCAGCTGGCGCTCGCCAACACCAGGCCGGCCGCGCAGCCCGCGACGCCGGCGCAGGCTGCCGAGGCCAATGCGCCGAAGAGCAGCGGCTTCTCGCTGCGCGCGATGACCGAGCGTGCCAAGGCGGCGGTGCTGTCGATCGCGGGTGAGCGCCACTCGATCCAGGAAAAGCTCTGGGGCAAGCCGGAGAACCAGGATGGCGGGCTCCTGGCCTATGCCTCGGCTGATTCCAACATCACTGCCAGCATCGCCAAGGATCCGACCCGCGGCGGCCGGCCGCCGTACGATTTGAGCACGGCCGTGTACGACATCTCGGCCAAGGCGGTGTATCTGCCCGACGGCACCAAGCTCGAGGCGCATTCCGGCCTCGGCGACAACCTCGACAAGCCGAGCTCGGAGAAGATCAAGATGCGCGGCGTCACCCCGCCGCACATCTACGAGCTGAAGCCGCGCGAGGCGCTGTTCCATGGCGTGCCGGCGCTGCGGCTGAACCCGATCGGCGGCGAGGACGCCATCCACGGTCGCAACGGCCTGCTCGCGCACACCTTCATGCTCGGCCCGAACGGCGACTCCAACGGCTGCGTCTCGTTCCGCGACTACTATGCGTTCCTCGATGCCTACAAGAACAAGGGCATCCGCAAGCTCGCCGTGCTCGCCCGCATCGAGTGAGCCGGACAGGCGGCGTTGAGGTGGGATCTGCATGGTCGCCCTCACACTCAGCAGTAGTTCCGAACTGTAGGGCGTGCAAAGGTGCGCCGTGAATCCCGTCGCACGAGTGCTATATCGCCAACTACTACGCTGCGCGATACAGCGCCCTCTTCCCTTGTGGGAGAGGGCGCATTCACTTGCAGCGCTCGTCCGATCTCCCAATCTCCTAGAGCACGCACTTTTAGAGCCACAAGATCGAGAATCCGTTGGCTGCCGTGCAGTCACGAGCGCACGATTTCTGATGCGGCTTCGGGATCGGCGTCGCTCCGGGCGACCGCTTCATGCGATCGCACTGGAAGAAGGAAAAACGGATACACAGCTCGAACACTCCTGGACACGACATCGCATTCTCGCGGCGAATGACGCCCGAGGCTTGCCAGCGACATCGCCCTCGTAAATCAGGAGAGGGCGCGGGGAATGCCGGGTGAGGGCCTCACCCATGGCCCGCCTGCAACAAAGAAAGCAGGCGGCAGTCACCACAGGTTCAGCCGCATCATCCGGCATTCCCCGCGCGATGGACCTACGGCTTATACGTGGTCTCCCTGGTGCGCCGGGCTTTCTGGCCACCATCGGTCGGAGCATTCGTCTCTCTCGACCTTGACACCAGCATCGGGGTGTCAGGACATCACGACTTCGCCGTGCGCACCGGATCGTTCGTCCGCGTGATCAGATCACGCTGCAACCCGACGCGCCCACCGCATCCCGCCCTCCACGTTCATGACGATCGCGAAGCGCCCCTCTCATGAGGGCGGGACCGGCATAGAATGCATGATTTCCGATTTTTGGAAACAAGAAAATGCGAGGCACAGGAGGCGAGCGGGGCGATCTGATTGACCCGGCTCAACAAATCAGCTTTCGCGCGCGCGTCTTCGATCGTTCGAGCGGGCGACAGTGCTCTTGTCGTGCGCGAAAATGCGCAACTGATTTGCCCGACGAGCAGTCCGGCTGTTGCAGATCCGTCGCATTGCGGAAGCCGGCAACGTCATCGCTTCACGCTTTGGTCTTGACGGTTTCGGAAAATTCTGCGCATAGCTCTGCCCCATCGCAATCGGCCGCCGATCATCACCGGCGCGCTCTTGAGGACTACGACCGTGTTGAGCCTACGCTCACATCTCGCGAACGCCGCCACCAACGAACGACCCTTTAATCGGTCGAGCGATTGGTCGGGTCTGCGCGTCGCCTGTCAGGGTCCAAGCGATCTCGTGAAAATCCTGGCCCGACCGGGGCTCCAGATTTCAGCAAGAGCATAACAGCGGCGGGACTGCACCCTCCGCGCACCAAGCGGAGGGTTGGATGACCCGGACGTCAGGCGAAGATCCCGAGACTTGCGACATTGCGCGCGCACTGGATTCACCGGTGGCAGCAGCTTTCGTGCGCATCGTCATGACGTGCCGAGGCGTGACCGAGGCGCGCGCGCGGCAGCTCTATCTCGACTACCTCAATCGCACCGATCCGGACGCGTTTCATCCGCACGCGGTGGACGGCGGGCGCGATGGCCGGCGAGCGTCGAGCGGTGCGCCGGGTAGACCATGAGGCCCATGTCCCCATCTGGCGAAGGGACCGGACCGTCGATCCGGGAAGGCGGGTTCGATTCCCGCCATGGGCGCCAGAACGACCAGGCGGTTGAAGCGAAGAGAGGAGGTCGACGATGTCAGCAACAAATCCGGCGCTGGTTCTCAACGCCGACTTCCAGCCGCTGAGCTACTTCCCGCTGTCAGTGGTCAGCTGGGAGGATGCGATCAGGGCAGTCGTCAGCGGCTCTCACGTCGTCGTCGCGGAATACGACCGGGTCGTTCGTAGCCCGAGCGTCACCATGCGGCTGCCGGCGGTGATCGCGCTGCGCAACTACGTCAGGCCCGCGATGCGCGTGCCTTTCACGCGGTTCAACGTGTTCCTGCGCGATCGCTTCGAATGTCAGTATTGCGGCGGCCGCTATCTGCACGGCGAGTTGACGTTCGACCACGTGGTACCGCGGGCCGATGGCGGCGAGACGTCGTGGACCAACATCGTCGCCGCTTGCAGTCCATGCAACGCGCGCAAGGACCGGCGCTATCTCAAGCCGCGACGGCCGCCCTTCGAGCCGACGCGGCACGAGCTGATGGCCGCGCAGCGCCTGTTTCCGCCGAGATTCCTGCACGAGACGTGGCAGGATTATCTCTATTGGGACGTGGAGCTGGAGCGGTGAGGAGAGGTGGCCCAGATGAGCGTGCGCCGAGGTCCAACGGGCCTCGGCGTAAGCGACATCCGGGCTACGAAATTGCGTCGCCCGCATTTGCATGCGAGCGACGTCGTTATGAGTAGATCGATATGTAGACGATTAGTTACGGAATGAGATCGTTCGAAAATAATCGATGTCTACGTCTTGCGCGTGCCGTTGATTGTGTGTAGTAGCACGGTCCTTCGTGATGACTTTGGTTCGGGCTCGCTGAAATCCCGACTGGCGCGGCCGGTGTCCGGTCCCGTGTTCCGTCGTCGCAAAGAACAAGGAGTCTGTAGCTCATGGAGAGCGTCGGGTTGAAGGCCCGAAGGCATCGGTTCGATTCCGATCGACACCACCAAAGGATAGCTCAGTTAGGTAGAGCAGATGACTGTGAATCATCGGGTCGCGGGTTCGACTCCCGCTCCAGCGCTTCGGTTTAGCCTGAAAAGCTAATCGCCTCTGACGAGGACCGGACGCGCGCTTCAGTCGCGGTCCGGCCGTTTTGCCCAAGAAGAAAGTTCTAGGGCATTTCGACCAGATCAAGACACTGCAGAACCGGCTCTGTGCCGCGGTGGATACCGCGTCTGAAGATGCCGGGAAGGCTGCGCAAGGACGCTCGGGCTGATAGCTCGTGTGACCGCGCGCGTGCGCCCGGCATCGTCAGATGCTCAAGCCTCGGTCCGCTCGGTTCACGCAGGAAGCGTCGTCCGGTCCTCACGTCCTTTGATCAATGAATCGCGTTTCGGCCGATGGGCCGGACGCAAGCTGTGGGAGTGTGTTGTGACTTGGCATCTGGTGACGAAGACCGTGACGGTGGAGGATGGCGAGCGGGCGCTGGTGTGGCGTGACGGCCAGCTCGTGCGCGTGCTCGGTCCTGGCCGTCATGCGCTGCTCGATCCGCTGCACCGGCTGATGGTGCAAGTGTACGACGTGGTCAGGGCCGAATACCCGGCCGAGCGCTACGCGGTGCTGAAGGCCGCGCGGCCCGATCTCGCCGCCGAACTCTTCGAGGCCGTGGAGACCGGCGCGAACGAGATCGCGATCGTCAGCCTCGACGGCCGGCCGACGCATCTGCTCACGCCGTGGCAGACACGTGTCTACTGGAAGGTGGCGACGCAGGTCGAGGTCGAGCGCATCGACATCGCAAGCGACGTGCGTGTGAGCGCGCGGCATCTGGCGATGATCGAGCGTAACCGGCCGAGCGTTGTGACCGAGGTCGTGGTCGAGAACCACGAGGCCGGTCTGCTCCATGTCGACGGCAAGCTGACGGAGCGGCTGGCGCCGGGCCGGCACGCCTTCTGGGCGGTCGGCCGCAAGATCGAGGTCAAGCGCCTGGATATGCGGCCCACAGTGCTGGAGATCACCGCGCAGGAGATGCTGACCAAGGATCGCATCGCGCTGCGGGTGACGCTCACGGCGTTCCGGCGGATTGCCGACGCGGAGGCGGCTGTCGCGACCACGCCCGATGTGGATGCGTGGCTGTACCGGCTGGTGCAGTTCGCGATCCGCGAGGCGGTGGCGTCACGCACGCTCGACGAGGTGCTGGCCGCCAAGGCCTCGCTCGATGCCGAGCTGCGCGACTACGTGCGCGCGCGGCTCGGCGGCTCGGGCGTGGAGGTGACGGAGCTCGGCGTGAAGGACGTGATCCTGCCCGGCGAGATCCGCGAGCTCGTCAACAAGGTGGTGGAGGCGGAGCGGCTGGCCAAGGCCAACCTGATCCGTCGCCAGGAGGAGACCGCGGCGACGCGCTCGCTCCTGAACACCGCCAGGCTGATGGAGGAGAACCCGCTGCTGCTGCGGCTCAAGGAGCTGGAGTCGCTGGAGCGCCTGGTCGAGAAGGTCGGCCGTATCGACCTGCACGCCGGCGACGGCGCCGGCCTCGACGCGCTGCTGACGCGGCTGGTGCGGCTGAAGGCGCCGGAGACGGCGTGATGGACAAGGGAGGCCGCCCACGGGCGGCTTCTCGCTTGCGATGGAGGGAGCGTGGGACAGAATTGAAAAAGCTGCTGGGTTTCGTGAGTATGGATTCCGGGCTCTCGCTGCGCGAGCGCCGGAATGACGGGAGGAGAGATCACACCTCTCTCCACGCGTCATTCCGGGGCAGCCGCGTAGCGGCTGAGCCCGGAATCCATAACCACGGCTCTCGGATGGCATACTACGTCTATCTACTGGCGAGCAAAAAACACGGGACGCTCTATCTGGGCGTCACGAATGATCTCATTCGACGCGTCTACGAACACCGAACCAAGGCGGCTCCGGGCTTCACCTCGCGCTATGACATCGGCAAGCTCGTCTGGTTCGAAATCTACGACAACGCGATCACGGCCGTCGCGCGCGAGAAGGAGCTGAAGAAGTGGCGGCGCGACTGGAAAATCAGGCTGATCGAGGAGAACAACCCGAATTGGGACGATCTGTATCCGGGGATTTGTGGTTGAGACGGTGCCTCACACTGATCGTCGGGAGTATGGATTCCGGGCTCGCGCCGTCTGCGCAAATGGCTTTGCCATTTGCTTGCCGACGCGCCCCGGAATGACGCATCGAGAGATCACGCGCTCTTTCCTCCGCCATTCTCGGCCAGCACAGTGTCGGGGGTATAGATCATCGACGGATGCCATATGCTTGGCCGGCGATGAGCGCAACATCTTGGTGTCACGAACTACGCACGCACAGGCGCCACTGATCGCGCTACGAGCGGCGAATGAACGCAGCTGCCGCTGGATGTTACAAACTGACCTGATTGGAATGTGAGACGAGCCATGATCGACGGAAACACCCTGATCGCCTGGGGCTTCAAGCCCGGTCGCTGGTTCAAGGAGGGACTGGCGACGGCCAATGCGATGCGGGCCGATGGCGCCGATGATGACGCGATCTTCGCCGCGCTGCAGGAACTGCAGCCGGCGGAGACGCTGATGCGCACCAACGGCGTGCCGTTCGCGATGCTGATCGAGGCCGACAACGAGCTGGAGCGCGCCAATGTCGCGGCGGTGACCCAGCACATGGATGCGTTGATGCGGGTGCCGACCATCGTAGCCGGCGCCGTGATGCCGGACGCCTGTCCGTCGGGAACGGCGCTCGGCACCATCCCGGTCGGCGGCGTGGTCGCCTGTGAGGACGCGATCCATCCGGGCTTCCATTCCTCCGACATTTGCTGCTCGGTGGCGGTGACGGTGTTCGCGCGCAAGGACGATCCCAAGCGCATTCTCGATGCGGTTCACGCCGTGACCCATTTCGGTCCCGGCGGACGCGACCGGCTGCATCAGCCGCCCGACGAGGTGATGGCAGGGTTCGAGGCCAACCCCTTCCTGAAGGGGCTCGAGCGCTTCGCGATCGGCCACTTCGCCACGCAGGGCGACGGCAACCACTTCGCCTATGTCGGCCATCTCAGGTCGACCGGGCAGGCGGCGCTGGTGACGCATCACGGCTCGCGCGGCTTCGGCGCACAGCTCTACAAGCGCGGCATGGCGGTGGCGAAGCGGCACACCGCGATCCATGCGCCGAAGGTCCCGGAGCACAGCGCCTGGATCAAGGCGTCGAGCGACGACGGCCGCGCCTATTGGGAGGCGTTGCAGGTCGCGCGGCTGTGGACCAGGGCCAATCACCACGCGATTCACGATCTCGCTGCGGCGAAGCTCGGCAACGCCGTCGCCGACCGGTTCTGGAACGAGCACAACTTCGTCTTCCAGAAGAGCGACGGCCTGTTCTACCACGGCAAGGGGGCGACGCCGAACTGGTCCGGCTTCTCGGCTGACGATGACGGACGCACGATCGTGCCGCTCAACATGGCCGAGCCGGTGCTGATCCTGAAGCATCGCGACAACAAGGATGCGCTCGGCTTCGCGCCGCACGGCGCTGGCCGCAATCTCGGTCGGAAGGCGTTTTTGCGCGCGCATCGCCCGGAGATGCCCGAGGGCATCGATGCGCGGTTCTATTGCGGCAAGCCTGATTTGTCGGAGCTGCCGCAGGCCTACAAGAACGCGGCGTCGGTACGGGCGCAGATCGCACGCTACGGCCTCGGCGAGGTGACCGACGAGGTGATCCCTTACGGCTCGATCATGGCCGGTGACTGGGAAGCCGACGCGCCGTGGCGGAAGGGGCGGTGAAGACTCCAAATCGGTGAGGTCGCCCACGGGCGGCCTCCTGTTGACGGGGCGGCAGGCGCCGGAGGTGATCAGCGGCCGCGTGGCCGCCGGTTCATTTGGCGATTGCGCATGGCCGGGCCTTCCATCATCCTCAGGCTGTGAAGAAGGGGGGAGACGCGATGACGAGCCTGGATGCGGGTGCAATCGGGCCGAAGCGCGAGCCGTGGTGGGCGATCGCGGGGATATTCATCGCGGGCTTTGCGCTGCTGTGCCTGCTGCTGGCCTCACCGGTACTGATCCGCTCCTTCCTGTATCAGCCGTTCAACATCCCTTCATCCTCGAACATTCCAACGCTTCTCGTCGGCGATGTCTTCTTCGTGTCGAAATATCCCTACGGCTACAGCCGCTTCACTTGGCCGTTGTCATGGCCTTGCTCGTTGCCGCCATCGGCGCGCATCTGGGGCGCGACACCTGCGCGCGGTGATGTGGTCGCGTTCTTCCTGCCGAAAGACAATGCGACCGTCTACATCAAGCGCGTCGTCGGACTGCCCGGCGATCGCGTCCAGATGAAGGACGGAGTGCTCTACATCAACGATACGGCCGTCGAGCGGGAGCGCGTCGAGGATCTGACCGGAGAGGCGGCCTGCGGGGGCGATGCGAACGAGCGCGTCACGCGCTGGCGCGAGACCTTGCCGAATGGCGCGAGCTACGAGACGCTGGATTGCGTCAGCCACGGCTTCTTCGACAACACCAACGTCTTCGTTGTGCCGGACGGCCGGCTGTTCATGCTCGGCGACAACCGCGACAACTCGACCGACAGCCGCGTCCTGTCCCAGATCGGCTATGTGCCGATCGAGAACGTGATCGGCCGCGCCGCCATGATCTTTTTCTCCGCCGCCCGCGCCGAGAAGGCGAGCCGGGCCGGATCCGTTTCGAGCGGATCGGGACGATGGTGAAGTAGGGCGGACGCGAACCCGTAGCCCCGCATGAGCGAAGCGACATGCGGGATCACCGGCGCGGTTCGTGAGACCCCGGATGTCGCTTCCGCCCGCGCCCTTCGGGATGCGGCGTGCGCTCATCCGAACTACGCATTGAATGCATCGGGGCACGAGCCCGAAACCGAGGCTGGCGATTCGACAATTCCAGTACAAACGAAAACCCCGGCATCGCTGCCGGGGTTTTGCAATTGTCGTCTGCGACGAAGCGTCGGACTTAGAAGTCCATGCCGCCCATGCCGCCGCCCGGAGGCATCGCGGGGCCGCCGGCGTTCTTCTTCGGCAGCTCGGCGACCATGGCTTCGGTCGTGATCAGCAGCGCGGCCACGGAGGCGGCGTTCTGGATCGCGGCGCGAACCACCTTGGTCGGGTCGATGATGCCCTTGGAGACCAGGTTGCCGTATTCGCCGGTCTGGCTGTCGAAGCCATAGGCGTACTGGTCCTTCTCCAGGATCTTGCCGACGATGACCGAGCCGTCCTCGCCCGCGTTGATCGCGATCTGGCGGGCCGGGGCGGAGAGCGCCTTGCGGACGATCTCGATGCCGGTCTTCTGGTCGTCGTTCTTGGTGCGCAGGCCCTTGAGCTGCTCGGAAGCCCGGAGCAGGGCGACGCCGCCGCCCGGCAGGATGCCTTCCTCGACAGCCGCGCGTGTCGCATGCATCGCGTCATCCACGCGATCCTTGCGCTCCTTGACCTCGACCTCGGTCGCGCCGCCGACGCGGATCACCGCGACGCCGCCGGCGAGCTTGGCCAGACGCTCCTGCAGCTTCTCACGGTCGTAGTCCGAGGTGGTCTCCTCGATCTGCGCCTTGATCTGCTGAACGCGCGCCTCGATGTCGGCCTTCTTGCCGGCGCCGTTGACGATCGTGGTGTTCTCCTTGTCGATCATCACCTTCTTGGCGCGGCCGAGCATGGAGAGGTTGACGTTCTCGAGCTTGATGCCGAGATCTTCCGAGATCGCCTGGCCGCCGGTCAGGATCGCGATGTCCTGCAGCATGGCCTTGCGGCGATCGCCGAAGCCCGGAGCCTTGACGGCCGCGACCTTCAGGCCGCCACGCAGGCGGTTGACGACGAGCGTAGCCAGCGCCTCGCCCTCGACGTCCTCGGCGACGATCACCAGCGGCTTGCCGGTCTGCACCACGGCCTCGAGCAGCGGCAGCAGCTCGTTCAGCGACGACAGCTTCTTCTCGTTGATCAGGATGTAGGCGTCATCCATCTCGACGCGCATCTTGTCGGCGTTGGTGACGAAGTAGGGCGAGATGTAGCCGCGGTCGAACTGCATGCCCTCGACGACGTCGAGCTCGGTCTCGAGCGACTTGGCTTCCTCGACGGTGATGACACCCTCGTTGCCGACCTTCTTCATGGCGTCGGCGAGGAACTTGCCGATCTCGGCGTCGCCGTTGGCGGAGATGGTGCCGACCTGGGCGATCTCGTCGTTCGACGTGACCTTCTTGGAGTTCTTGACGAGGTCGGCAACGACCGCCTCGACCGCGAGGTCGATGCCGCGCTTCAGATCCATCGGGTTCATGCCGGCGGCAACCGCCTTGGCGCCTTCGCGCACGATGGCCTGGGCCAGCACGGTCGCGGTGGTGGTGCCGTCGCCGGCCGCATCAGCGGACTTCGAGGCGACCTCGCGCACCATCTGCGCGCCCATGTTCTCGAACTTGTCGTCGAGCTCGATCTCCTTGGCGACGGTGACGCCGTCCTTGGTGATGCGCGGCGCGCCGAACGACTTGTCGAGGACGACGTTGCGGCCCTTCGGACCGAGCGTGACCTTGACGGCATTGGCGAGGATGTCCACGCCGCGCAGCATGCGGTCGCGAGCGTCGACGCCGAACTTTACGTCTTTTGCTGACATATTGGGTTTCCCTGAGTTGAATTGGTCGTCTCACCCTGGGCAGGGCGCCCGCAGGCGCTCCTCAGGGTGAGCGTTGAGCGGGTTGGCTTAGGCGGCCTTCTTCTTCGACGCGGTGTCGGTGAGCACGCCCATGATGTCGCTTTCCTTCATGATCAGCAGCTCGTGGCCGTCGATCTTGACCTCGGTGCCCGACCACTTGCCGAACAGCACGCGGTCACCGACCTGGACGTCGAGCGGGACCAGCTTGCCGCTCTCGTCGCGGGCGCCCGGGCCCACCGCGATCACTTCGCCCTGCGAGGGCTTTTCCTTGGCCGAGTCGGGGATGATGATGCCGCCAGCGGTCTTCTCTTCGGCGTCGATGCGCTTGACCACGACGCGGTCGTGAAGCGGACGGAAAGCCATACAGTCCTCCTAAGCTATTGAGGCGATTGTCAGTTTCTGGGAATTTGGCAGTCGGCGCCGGCGAGTGCCAGCACGCAGGCTGGATTTAGGGGAGAGCATTCGGCCGGGCAAGGGCTTGTAGCAGAAAAATTAGCAGTCAACTGCGGGCTCTGCCAAAGCGTTCCGATAGCGTTAACGGGAGCGGAACGAACCATGAAACCCCGTATTAGCACCTGGGCTAAGTGGCTGCTAATGCAGCATTTTTCAACATGTCGTTAAACATTTAAGCTTGAGATGGGTTGAGGACATGCGTCACATTTCTAGGCAGTGAGCGCATCTTTGCCGGGTGGCTCCATCCCGGATGGCCACACGGACATGCGCTCCAGAAACGGAGGTTGGCATGGTGTCGAAGGTTGAGGTTTCCGAGGACTTTCGGAAACAGGTGCTGGGTTACGGGCTGACGACGGCGCAGATCCTGTATCGGATGCCGGACCATCGCTCGCTGCTGCAGACCTATGTCTGGCAGAACTACGACCTGTTTCCGAAATTCCCGGCGCTGCAGGACTTCCTGGCGTTCTGGCAGGAGAAGATCGAGGGTCCGCTGTATTCGGTCACGGTGGCGCATTCCAAGCTGATCAAGCCGGCCGAGCTGCGCGCCGTCGACGGCATCTTCCGGCTGCATTGAGGCTGACAGCCACCGCTGCCGCCTCATGACCGGTGTCATTCCGGGGCGCGCGAAGCGCGAGCCCGGAATCCATCGGGCGGCGGAACGCGCGGAGGAATGGATTCCGGGCTCGTGCTTCGCACGCCCCGGAATGACGACCTTTGTTGGAGCGGCTGCTGGGACTCTCCAATATGTGCTACCCTCGCGACGAGGATACGCAGGGAGAGCACCATGGCCACCAAGAGCCGGACGACCAAGCCCGCATCACGCGCCGCCGCCAAGTCAGCGGCGCTGAAGACCGGCAAGAGCAGCAAGGCGACGGCGAAGGCCGTTACGAGAACTAGCGCCAAGCCGCTGGCGAAGACGCCCGCCAAGCCGGGCCGGGCGGCTGCGCCCTCGGCGCGCAAGGCGCTGGCGAGCAAGGGGCGACCAGCGCCGGCGCCGCGCCGCCGCAAACAGAAGGTCGCGATCAGCCATCACCGCGAGGAGGACTTCAAGGCCGACGGCCTGCGCGCTTATGCCCATTACCGCGACCTCGGCATCGCCGACGCGACGCACGGTTTGGCGCGCGCGCATGTCATCCGCATGCTGCCGCCGTGCAATCCGCAGGAAGTCTCCAAGCTGCACACCCATGCGGTCGACTTCCAGATGGTCTACGTGCTCAAGGGCTGGGTGAAGAGCTACCTCGAAGGCGTCGGCGAGACGCTGATGCAGGAGGGCAGCTGCTGGACCCAGCCGCCGAAGATCCGGCACATGATCCTCGACTATTCCGACGACGTCGAGCTGCTGGAAGTGATCATGCCGGCCGACTTCAAAACCGTCGAACTGTCGACGTAAAGCCGACAGAAATGGATGGAAACATTCGCGTGCGATGGACGGCGGTCCCATCGCGCGTGTGTGTTGACATCCGGTCTCGCGTCACTGGGACGGATGGGCCGGCGACGAATCCGTAAGACGTGTTCGCCGCGGGCTTGCGTAAAGGCGTACCCGTCCCGTTGCCGCGCTTCGTCGTCCAGTTCGCTCCCACGATCCCGCGCGCGCCTCGCACGCGCGCATCGATTCAGCCCCGCTTCGCCAGCGCGGGCGCCGGCTCGGCTTCAGGTGTAGGACATCGCGAGGACATCGACTGGCTGCGCGCCATCGCGGTGCTCTCCGTCGTCGCATTCCATTTCGAGGCGCCGGCGATCTTCGGCGGCTTCGTCGGCGTCGACATCTTCTTCGTCATCTCCGGCTACCTGATCACCGGCATCATCGCCGCGGAGATCGCGGCGGGCCGCTTCTCGTTCGTGCAATTCTACGAGCGGAGGGTGCGGCGGCTGCTGCCGGCGCTCTACACCATGGTGGCGTTCGCGGCGCTCCCGGCGTCGCAGGACATGCTGGGCTCCGAGCGCGCCGAATTCTTCCGTTCCGCGGCCGCCGTCGTCACCTTCACTTCGAACGTCTTCTTCTGGCAGCAGTCGGGCTATTTCGACCACGCCGCGGTGGAGAAGCCGCTGCTGCACGCCTGGTCGCTCGCGGTCGAGGAGCAGTTCTATCTGGTGCTGCCGATCGTGGTCTGGGCCGTGTTGCTGATAGCGCGCGGCCGCAGGCTGGCGCTGACTTTCACGCTGGCGCTGCTGGCTGCCGGCTCGTTCGCGCTCGGTTTGCTGCTGATGCGCGAGGGCGCGTCCGCGAGCGCATTCTTCCTCAGCCCGCCGCGCGCCTGGGAATTCCTGCTCGGCAGCCTGGTCGCGATATCCGGCCTTCCCGCACCGCGGCCTGGTCTCGCACGGCGCGGCGCCCGCGCGCTGTCGCTGCTGCTGATGGCGGTGCCGATTCTGGCGCTGCGCCCCGGACCGGGTTTCCCCGGCGTCGACGCGCTGGCGCCATGCCTCGGTGCCGCGCTGTTCCTGTGGAGCGGCGCCGGCGTGGCCAACGTGCCGCGTAGCCCGCTATCGCCGCTCGGCGTGGCGGCGTTCTTCGGCCGCATTTCCTATTCGCTGTATCTGTGGCACTGGCCGTTGTTCGCCTTCGCGCGCTTCGCCAAGCCCGGCCTCGCGCTCGACGGCTGGGAGCGGGTGGCGTTGTTCGCGCTCACGGTCGCAGTCGCCACGCTGTCCTGGCGCTTCATCGAGCAGCCGTTCCGCCATCGCAAACTCGCAGCGACCCCGCGCGCGACCTTCGGTCTTGCGGCGCTGGCAAGCCTGCTGCTGCTGGCCGGCAGCGGCGTGGGCCTGCTGCGCGCCGGCGCCGTGTCGGACGCCGACCGCGCGGCGCAGCGGCTGGACGCCTACAACGCCTACGACATGAAGCCGGTCTATCGCTACGGCACCTGCTTCACGACGCCGGACGGGCGCGTGCCGGAGGATTGTCTCCGTCCAGAGCCTGGCAAGCCCAACTTGCTGCTGTGGGGCGACAGCTTTGCCGCGCACTACTATCACGGCCTCAAGGCCGAGCTCGATCCGGACACCGTCAACATCATGCAGGCGAGCCAGCCCACCTGCATGCCGACCTTCAGCGCGGAGACGCAGGGCGTGGCCGCCTGCCGCGCGCTGGCGGCCCAGATGCGCGACTACTTCGCGGCGCACCGGCCCGACCTGGTGGTGATGTCAGCCGATTGGCTCGAAGATGCCCGATCGCCGCGCTTTGCCGGAATGGTGCGCGACCTCAGGTCGACCCTGTCTCGGCTCAGTGATGCCGGCATTCCGGTGGTGCTGCTCGGCCCCTCCGTGCAATTTCGCGCGCGACTGCCGTCGATGCTGGCGCGCGCCACCTTGCGCGGCATGGCGCCGGATCCCGTGGCTTTCGTCCGGTCGGACATCTTCGCGCTGGATGCGGCCATGCAGGCGGCGCTGCCGAGTGGTGAGGGCTTTTCCTACGTCTCGATCCTGTCGGCGGTCTGCGAGAGCGGCCGCTGTCCGCTCACGGTCGGCGACGTCCCGCTGTCGTTCGATCACGCGCATCTCACGGCGGCGGGCTCGCAGCTCGTGATGGCCCGGATCGTGCCGCAACTGCTGCCGATGACGACCGAGCTCAGCTCACGTCAGCAGGCCGACGATCGCACCCATCAGGCAGGTGGTGAGGGTGCCGGAGACGATTGATTTCAGGCCGAGCGCGTTGATCTCGTCGCGCCGGGTCGGCGCCATGGTGCCGAGGCCGCCGATCATGATGCCGAGGCTGGCGAAGTTGGCGAAGCCGCACATCGCGTACAGCATGATCAGCCGCGCGCGCGGATCGAGCGCGCCTGCATCGAGCTTGGCAAGCTCGACATAGGCGATCAGCTCGTTGAGCACCGTCTTGGTGCCCATCAGGCTGCCGGCGGTGACGGCCTCCGACCACGGCAGGCCCATCAGCCAGCACACCGGCGCCATCACGAGGCCGAGCAGCCGCTGCAGCGAGATGTCGGCGCCGCCGATGGCGGGCAAGAGCGACAGGATCGCGTTGGCGAGATGCACCAGCGCGACCAGCACCAGCAGCAGCGCCACGATGTTCATCAAGAGTTCGAGCCCGGCGCTGGTGCCCTTGACGATCGCGTCCATGGTCGAGGTGGCCTGAGTCCCGGGATCGCCGAGCGCGCCGCCGGTGAGCTGCTTCGACGTCTCCGGCACCATGATCAGGCTGACCAGGATCGACGCCGGCGCGCCGAGCACCGAGGCGATGACGAAATGCGCGGCGGCATCCGGGATCAGTGGCGCCAGCAGCGTGGCGTAGAGCACCAGCACGGTGCCGGCGATGCCGGCCATGCCGCCGGTCATGACGAGAAACAATTCGCTGCGCGTCATCTGCGCCAGATACGGCCGGATGAACAGCGGCGCTTCGACCATGCCGAGGAAGACATTCGCGGCGGTCGACAGGCCGACCGCGCCGCCGACGCCGAGGGTGCGCTCCAGCAGCCAGGCCATGCCGCGCACCAAGGGCGGCAGCACGCGCCAGTAGAACAACAGCGTCGTGAGCACGCTCATGACCAGCACGATCGGCAGCGCCTGGAAGGCGAGCACGAAATCGGCACCGGGCGCCTTCAGCTCGAAGGGCAGGGCGCCGCCGCCGACATAGCCGAAGACGAAGGAGGTGCCGGCCCGGGAGGCCGACGAGATGGCGCCCACGACGTCGTTGATGGCGCCGAACGCGCGGGCGACGGCGGGCACCTTGAGCAGGACGATGGCCGTCACGAGCGTCACCACCAGGCCGAGCCCGGCCTGTTTCAACGACACCGCGCGCCGGTTTTCACCGAGCGCCCATGCGATCGCGAGCAGTGCGATTATCCCGAACGCCGATTGCAGCTGAAGCATCATATCCCCCGAACCCCGTTTCATTATGGGCGCAGGGAACTGCCGCGTGCAATGCCGCGCGGCCATGCGGGGCCCGCGATTGACAAGCAGTGAGGGCTGCGTCACGCAGGCGCCATCATGTCGTCCACCGTCCCGATCGGCGCGCGCGATCTCTTGAAGCAAAGCGCATTCCTGTTCTTCCTGTCGTCCCGCAGCCTGTCGCGCTTTGCGAGCCAGATCGCGGCGGTGGCGATCGGCTGGCAGATCTACGACCTGACCGGGCGCGCCTTCGATCTCGGCATGGTCGGGCTGATCCAGTTCCTGCCAACGGCACTGCTGGTGTTCGTCGCCGGCAGCGCCGCCGACCGATTCCAGCGCAAGCGCGTCGTGCAGCTCTGTCAGCTCGTCGAGGCGCTGACGGCGCTCTATCTGTGCTGGGGCGCTTACGCCGGTCAGCTCGGCGAATTCCAGCTGTTCGCGGCCGTCTTCGTGCTCGGCATTGCCGGCGCCTTCGAAAGCCCGGCCACGGCGGCGCTGCTGCCGCTGATCGCGCCGTCCGGGACCTTGCAGCGGGCCAGCGCGCTGTCCAGCGGTGCAGCGCAGCTCGCGACCATCGCGGGGCCTGCGATCGGCGGCTTCGCCTATGCGGTCGCGCCCGGTGTGCCCTACGGCATCATGATGCTGTTCTGGATCGGAGGCATGGCCCTGACCGGCCTGATGCAGGTGCCTGATGACGTGCCGGCCGAGCGGCTCGAGGGCAGCAAGGACGATCTGTTCGCCGGCGTCCGCTTCATCCGCGCCAATCCGGCGATCCTCGGCACCATCTCGCTCGATCTGTTCGCGGTGTTGCTCGGCGGCGTCACTGCGCTGCTGCCGATCTACGCGCGCGATATTCTCGACACCGGGCCGTTCGGGCTCGGCGTGCTGCGCGCCGCGCCCGCGGTCGGCGCGCTGGCGATGACGGCGGTGCTGGCGCGCTACACCATTCGGCGGCGCGTCGGCCTGCGCATGTTCCAGGCGGTCATCGTGTTCGGTGCGGCGACGGTCGTGTTCGCCGTCTCGCATGTGATGTGGATCTCGGTCGCTGCGCTCGCCGTTCTCGGCGCCGCCGACACCGTCAGCGTCGTGATCCGCTTTTCTCTCGTTCAGCTCGCCACGCCCAACGAGATGCGCGGTCGCGTCGGCGCGGTGAACTTCCTGTTCATCAACGCCTCCAACCAGCTCGGCCAGTTCGAGAGCGGCGTCACCGCCGCGCTGCTAGGGGCCATGCCCGCCGCCATCCTCGGCGGCGTCGGCACCATCGCGATCGCGCTGGCGTGGATGAAGCTGTTTCCCGAGCTGCGGAAGGTGGAGCGGTTGGAGTAGGGCGAGCCGGCCGCGCTCTCTCCGTCATTCCGGGGCATCGCGCAGCGATGAGCCCGGAATCCATCACCGTGAGACGTCGTGTGACGAAGATAAATGCCACATCCATCTCGCGCCACACCACCGCGTGTGGCTATGGATTCCGGGCTCGCGCTTCGCGCGCCCCGGAATGACGAGTGGAGAGAGCAGGGTGCGGGATCTGAAAGAAGTGATCACCCCCGTCCGACGAACGGCATCTTCGTCGCCATCACCGTGATGAACAGGACGTTGGCGTCGAGCGGCAGGCCGGCCATGTAGGCGACGGCGTCGCCGACCGCCTTCACGTCCATGCGGGGCTCCGGCATCATGCGGCCGTCGGGCTGCAGCACGCCGCCGACCATGCGCTCGGTCATCGGCGTCTCGGCGTTGCCGATGTCGATCTGGCCGACCGCGATGTCATAGGCGCGGCCGTCGAGGTTCGACGCTTTCGTCAGACCCGTGATCGCGTGCTTCGTCGAGGTGTAGGGCGAGGAGAACGGCCGCGGCGCGTGCGCCGAGATCGAGCCGTTGTTGATGATGCGGCCGCCGCGCGGCGATTGATCCTTCATGATGCGGAAGGCGTGCTGCGTGCACAGGAACGGCGCCGTGAGGTTGGTCGCCACCACCGACTGCCATTGCTGCAGGGTGAGGTCCTCGAATGGCACCGGTGGCGCGCCCATGCCGGCATTGTTGAACAGCACGTCGAGCCGGCCGTAGGTCGACTTCACGGTGTCGAACAGCGCCGCGATCGAGGCGGGGTCCATCATATCGGCGGAGACGGGGAGGCTCATGCCGGCTGGGCCGAGCTTGGCGGTCTCCTCCAGCATCTCCTTGCGGCGACCGGCCAGCACCACGGTGAAGCCGGAGTTCATCAACGCGAGCGATGCGGCGCGGCCGACCCCCGTGCCTGCGCCTGTCACCAGCGCGATCTTCTTTGCCGCTTCAGCCATGTTTCCTCACCTTCAGTTCAAGTGTTTTGCAGTTTCAGTGTTTTGACTCGCTCTGAGTCTTATAGGGCGGCCTTGGAATGTTGTTATGCGCAGCGCGCAGGGCCGCCGACCAGCGCGAGCGGAGATCGTGGAAATAGGGCTCGCCGGCCTCGATGCGATGATTGAGGTCGGCCTCGCAGGCCTCCGCGCGCACGACCAGCACGTCGATCGGCAGGCCGACGCCGAGATTGGAGCGCATCGTCGAGTCCATCGAGATCAGGCCCGTCTTCAGCGCCTCGTAGAGCTCGACGTCGTAATGCATGGCGCGGTCGAGCACCGGCTTGCCGTATTTGTGCTCGCCGATCTGCAAGTACGGCGTGTCGGTGGTGCATTCGATGAAGTTGCCGGCGGTGTAGACCATGAACAGCCGCATCCGCGAGCCCTTGATCTGGCCGCCGAACAGGAACGAGACGTCGAACGAGATGTCTTCGGCCTTCAGCGCCGGGCCTTCGGTGGCGTGCACCATGCGGATCGCCTTGCCGATGCGCTGTGCGGCCTGAAACATCGTCGGCGCGTTCATCAGGGTCTCGACCTCGCCGGTGTCGGGGTCTTCCATCCCTTCGGTCAAGGTCGATAGGACGGACTGGCTGATGGCGAGATTGCCGGCGCTGGCGACCGCCACGATGCGCTCGCCCGGATTGGAGAAGATGTGCAGCTTGCGGAAGGTCGAGACGTTGTCGAGACCGGCATTGGTTCGGGTGTCCGCGATCATGACGAGGCCGTCACGCACCAGAATTCCGCAGCAATAGGTCATCTCAGTCCCCTCGAGCCATTGCGCGAATTACTAGCGAAAATCGGCCTCCCGTCCACCCCCGCCAATGTCGAAGCCGGAATGAGCGGTCGCTCCACAAAAGGTCGTCATTCCGGGGCGGAGCGAAGCGACGAGCCCGGAATCCATCCCTCCGTGCATTCTGCCGCCCGATGGATTCCGGGCACGCGCTTCGCGCGCCCCGGAACGACACCATGGCTGGAGCGCGCGTTCCAGAATTCAGGACTGCCGCTGCGACTGGGATTGCGACGGACCGCCGCGGCCGACCTGCTCGACCTTCACTTTCACGGTGAGCGTCTCGGTGCCGCCGCCATAGCGTGTGCCGCGCACCGGCGCCGCGCCGAGATAATCGAGTCCGATCGCGACCCGGACATGAGCGTCGGTGGTGCAGATGCAGTTGGCGGCGTCGAAACCGACCCAGCCGAGATCCGGTACATAGGCTTCCGCCCAGGCATGGCCGGCCTCCTGGTGCACTGCACCATCGGAACGCAGGAAGTGGCCGGATACGAAACGCGCGGGAATGCCGGCGGCGCGCGCGCAGGCGATGAAGATATGCGCATAGTCCTGGCAGACGCCGCGCTTCAGCACGAAGGCTTCCGCCGCCGAGGTGCCGCTGTGGGTCGGATCCTCGTCGAAGGTCATGTGCTCGTAGACCTGCATCATCAGCGTGTGCAGGAGGCCGAGTACGTCGCTCTCCGACTCCGCGCGCAGATCGCGCACGACGGCAGCCATGGCCGCATTTGCGGCCGTGAGCGGCGTCTGCCGGAGGAAGAAGCTGGGCGGGAAGCGCTCGTCCGCTCCCTTCAGCACACCGCCGGTGTCGTGGGTCTCGACCAGGCCTTCGGCCGTGATCGTGAGGTCCTCGAGCGCGCCGTGGGTGATCACATGGGTGACGTTGCCGAATGCGTCCTCGTGCATGTCGAGGCGGGAATCGGTCGACACGTCGATCTGCCACTCCGCCACATATTGGCCGTCATTGCTGCCGGGCGTCATGCGGATGATCTGGATCGCGCCGGTCGCCGCCGGCTCGTAGCGGTAGGTGGTGGAATGGGAGATACGCAGGCGCATGGCGGTCGACCAGTCTTCGTCAGATGTACTGTCCGCGGTAGCTCGTTTCACCTCTCCCTGAAAGGGGGAAGGAGGATCCCTCGGGCGGAGGGCAGGGGGCCGGGTGCCGGACGTGGTCTCGCAGTCACAGTCCGACGGCCGCCCATCGCCGTATTCGCCGCGCTCCAGGCGCTCAGATCAGATACTGCTTGGTGATGATCTCTCCGAGCCGTGAATTGTCGGCGATGAACTCCTGGATGAACTCGTGCACGCCGCGCTGGAAGATGTCGTCCATGTTGGAGTGGTCGAGCCGGTTGCGGACGCCGCGGGCATGGCGCTGCGCGGCCCCCTGGCGGCCATAGGCGACGCCGATCTGGTCGAGATTGCGGACGAGGTTGCCGTAGCAGCTTGCCAGCGAGCGCGGCAGCGTGTCGTTGAGGATTAGCAGGTCCGCGATCAGCCAGGGCTTCAGCGTCTCGCGATAGACCCAGTGATAGGCCGTGAGCGCCGAGACCGAACGCAGGATCGAGGTCCACTGATAATAGTCCAGCGGGCCGCCGACATGCTCCTCCTCGGGCAGCAGCACGTGATATTTGACGTCGAGGATGCGGGCGGTGTTGTCGGCGCGCTCCAGATGCAGGCCGAGCCGCGAGAACCAATAGGCGTCGTTGCGCAGCATGGTCCGGTAGGCCGAGCCGTCGAAGCGCAGCGAGGTCTCCTGCACGAAGCGCAGGAAGCGCGCCAGCTCCTCGCGCGTCTTGGTGCCCTTGCTCCAGACCTCCTGGAGCTCGATCCAGGAGCCGTTGAGGGTGTCCCACATCTCCGACGTCAGCGCCGTCCGCACCGAGCGGGCGTTGAGGCGGGCGGCCTCGATGCAGTTCTTGATCGAGGACGGGTTCGACTGGTTGAACGAGAGATATTCGACGACGTTCTGCTCGTTGGCCTCGGAGTAATGCTCGTAGAAGCTGACATTGACGCCGGCGGTCATCAGCGCCGATTCCCACTCATTGGTCTTGCCGATATAGGCCGCGGGAAGCGCCGTGACGCGCAGGGTGGCGTCGATGGTGCGGGCGAGGTACTCGGCGCGCTCGACGTAGCGGGCCAGCCAGTACAGGTTTTCGGCGGTGCGCGACAGCATGGGCAATCTATGAGGTGCGATGTGAACCCGCCCCGGCGAGGGGGAAGGCATGCACGGGAACGAAGCGCGTGAAGCGAGGGCGGCGAGGCTTACTCATCCAGCACCCATGTGTCCTTGGTGCCGCCGCCCTGGCTGGAATTCACCACCAGCGAGCCTTCCTTCAGCGCCACGCGGGTGAGGCCGCCGGGCACGATGGTGGTGCGGTCGCGTCCCGTCAGCACGAAGGGGCGCAAATCGACATGGCGCGGCGCCAGGCCAGACGCGACGCAGGTGGGGCAGGTCGAGAGCGCCAGCGTCGGCTGCGCGATGAAGCCCTCCGGCTCGCGCTTCAGCTTGTCGCGGAACGCCTCGATGGTCGCCTTGGTCGCGGCCGGGCCGATCAGCATGCCGTAGCCGCCGGAGCCGTGCACCTCCTTGACCACGAGCTCGCCGAGATGGTCGAGCACGTAGGACAGATCCTGCGGCTCGCGGCAGCGCCAGGTCTGCACGTTCTTCAGGATCGGCTCCTCGCCGAGATAGAACTTCACGACATCGGGCATGTAGGAGTAGATCGCCTTGTCGTCGGCGATGCCGGTGCCGACCGCGTTGGCGAGCGTCACGTTGCCGGCGACATAGGCCGACATCAGGCCGGGCACGCCGAGCGCCGAGTCCGGGCGGAAGGTGAGGGGGTCGAGGAAGTCGTCGTCGACGCGGCGGTAGATCACGTCGACCCGCTTCAGCCCCTCGGTCGTACGCATGAACACCTCGTCGTTCTTGACGATGAGGTCGCGGCCCTCGACCAGCTCGATGCCGAGCTTGTCGGCCAGGAACGAGTGCTCGTAATAGGCGGAATTGTAGATGCCCGGTGTCATCAGCGCCACCGTCGGCTCGGCCGAGGCGCTGAGCGGCGCCACCGAGCGCAACGCCGACAGCAATTCGTCCGGATAGCGCTCGACCGGCGCGACGCGGTGGCGCGCGAACAGGTCCGGAAACAGCCGCATCATGATCTCGCGGTTTTCCAGCATGTAGGACACGCCCGACGGCGTACGCGCGTTGTCCTCGAGCACGATGAAGTCGTTGGCGTCGACACGGACGATGTCGATGCCGGCGATATGGACGTAGACGTCGTGCGGCACGTCCTGGCCGTTCATCTCCGGGCGGAACACCGGGTTCTGGAAGATCAAGTCATCCGGGATGACGTTGGCGCGGAGGATGTCCCGGCCATGATAGATGTCGCGCAGGAACATGTTCAGCGCCTTGACGCGCTGCTTCAGTCCCTTCTCCAGCAGGGTCCATTCCTTGCCCGAGAGGATGCGCGGGATGACGTCGAACGGGATCAGCCGCTCCTGCGCCTCCGCCTCGCCGTAGACCGCGAAGGTGATGCCGATTCGCCGGAACAACAGCTCCGCCTCGTGGCGGCGATACTCCAGCGCCTCCGGCGGCGTTTCCTTCAGCCACCGCGACAGCTCCTGATAAGCCTGACGGACCTCGCCGCCCGGCCCGTTCATTTCGTCGAACGCAACTGCCATAGATGCCCGTGTGTCCCAGCCTCGCCATACACTGCATGACTCCTCGGGATGGTAGCAAGGGGCGGGCCAGCGCGATATGCATTCTCCTGCGGCATTTCGTGGGGGGTGCGAAGGCCGTGCCCGAAAAACCGGCTGCGTGGTGCTCAAATCCGCGGCATAGACTGCGACGTTCCGGATGACATTGGCGCCGTGGCGGGCCAAAAGAGACGACAGATGCGAGGAGAAACCATGAGCGAGATCGTCACCGCGGGGTTGCTGGTCATCGGCGACGAGATCCTGTCCGGCCGCACCAAGGACAAGAACATCGGCTTCATCGCCGAATACCTGACCAATCTGGGCATCGACCTCAAGGAGGTCCGGGTGGTCTCGGACGACGAGCCGGACATCATCGCGGCGCTCGATGCGCTGCGGCACCGCTACACCTATGTGTTCACGACCGGCGGCATCGGTCCGACCCATGACGACATCACCGCGGATGCGATCGCCAAGGCGTTCGGCGTCGGCATCGACCACCATCCCGAGGTGGTGGCGCGCTTCCGCGAGCGCTGGAGCGAGCAGGAGCTCAACGAGGCGCGGCTGCGCATGGCGCGCATCCCCGACGGCGCCGAGCTGATCCAGAGCGCCACCATCCTGGCGCCCGGCTTCAAGCTCGGCAACGTCATCGTCATGGCCGGCGTGCCGTCGATCATGCAGGCGATGATGGACATCGTCGCGCCGAAGCTGAAATCGGGCGTGCGCATGCTGTCGGAGACCGTGCGCGCCAATGCCCGCGAGGGCGACATCGGCGGCCCCCTGCGCGAGATCGCCAAGGCGCATCCGGACACCATCATCGGCAGCTAT
This sequence comes from Bradyrhizobium sp. HKCCYLRH1030, assembly GCF_051168395.1. Taxonomy (NCBI): domain Bacteria; kingdom Pseudomonadati; phylum Pseudomonadota; class Alphaproteobacteria; order Hyphomicrobiales; family Nitrobacteraceae; genus Bradyrhizobium; species Bradyrhizobium sp. HKCCYLRH1030. The sequence continues at coordinate 337,959 of NZ_JBNPUY010000006.1, forward strand.
CCCTTCATCGACGAGGATCAGAAGCCGAACACGCATCTCGTCGTGCGCTCGCGCGACCAGGACAAGCTGTCGGCCGCGATGGCAGCCGTGAAGGAGATGCTCGCCGGGCTCGACGTGACGCGCTAAAGCAGGTGCAGCTGTCGAGAACTCACGGACGAGATGAGATGCCAGACAAGACTTTGAGTGCAGAGGAGCGCGCGGGCCGGGCCTTCCCGGTGTCCTGGGACCAGTTTCATCGCGATTGCCGGGCGCTGACCTGGCGGCTGAACGAGATCGGGCCGTTTCATGCCGTCGTGGCCATCACCCGCGGCGGACTGGTGCCGGCGGCGATCGTGGCGCGCGAGCTTGGCGTGCGCGTCATCGATACGATCTGCATCGCGAGCTATGACCACACCAAGCAGGGCGAGCTGCAGGTCCTGAAGGGCATCTCGGCCGACACGGCGCAACTCGGCGGCGGCACCGGCAAGGGGCTCCTGATCGTCGATGATCTCGTCGACACCGGCAAGACCGGACGCATGGTCCGCGAGATCCTCCCCGACGCCCATTTCGCCACCGTCTATGCCAAGCCGAAGGGCCGACCGCTGGTCGACACCTTCATCACCGAGGTGTCGCAGGACACCTGGATCTTCTTCCCCTGGGACACCGCGCTGTCGTTCGCGCCGCCACTGCGCGACGGGGCGGCGTAAGCCCGGAGAGTGGCGAATAGGGAGTAGCGAATAGGGAATTCGGGTGGGCGAGGCGTTCGTTATTCGCTACTCCCCATTCGCTATTCGCCAGCCGAAGGCTCGCCATGCCGCTGCAGAACCGCGTCACGCCGATGGGCGATATCGTCGCCGCGCCGCATCGCGGCCTCTTCACCGGAAATCGCGGCATCATCCACGACCCCGCGACGAAGACGCTGTTGCGGAAGCGCTGGTCGAGCCCCGCCTGGCTGGTCTGCCTGTGCGAGTTTCGCGGCAAGCGCCGCAAGGTCATGGCAACGCAAAGCTGGACCGAGCTGTTCTTCCTTGACGAGGCGACCGCGCTCGCCGCCGGCCATCGCCCCTGCTTCTACTGCCGCCGCGACGACGCCAAGAGGTTTCGTGCGGCGTGGGAGGAGGGCAACGGCGTCGGGGCACTGCGCATCTCCGAGATCGATCGCGTGCTCCATCGCGAGCGCCTCGATCGCGGTCGCAAGCGCCTGCATCCGCTGCCGACGCCGCTCGCCGCCTTGCCTGACGGGGCCATGGTGCAGGCAGGCGAGGAGAGCTTTCTGATCCGAAAAGGCAGGGCGCTGCCCTGGTCGGCGGCGGGCTATGACGCGCCACGCGCAGGGATCACCGACGCGTTGCTGCTGACCCCGCCCTCGACGCTGCGCGCGATCAAGGCGGGCTACGCGCCGGTGCTGCATCCGAGCGCGATGACCGTCGGGTGATCGGGGCGCCGTGCGGATGTGCCGCGCGGAGCTCCGCGCGTCACCACGTGTAGCGCACGATGCCCTTGCCGGCGTAGCTGCGGGTCACATCCGAGAACTCGCCCTCGAAGCTCGCGGCGGCCGACCAGCCATTCCGCCACTTCATTTCAGCGGAGACCGTGGTCAGCGCTGAATTCTGCGCCTGCCGCGCGCCGTTGACGACGAAGGATGCGCCCGGAAGGGTCTGGAACGTGGCCCCGGCCGACCGGCTGGGGTTGAAGTCATAGGCCCAGGCGAAGCGGCTGCGCAGCGTGAAAACGCCGTCAGCCAGCGCATAGGCCTTGTCGGTGCGCAGGCCCAGCTCCGACCGCGTATCGGTGACGTTCTGCGATCCAAAGCGCAGCGCGAAGGTATTGGCGCCGGAGACCGCATTCTCCGCATAGCCCGGCAGGCTGAACGTCGTGAACTGCGCCGCGGCGTAGGGCGTGATCCCGAACCCCATCCAGGGCGACACGAAGCGATAGCCGCCCTCGACCCGGCCGGCAAAGGTGTTGGCGTCGAAGTTGGCGCGCAGCTGGTCGACGCCGGCCACGGTCACGGTGCGGTTGGTGGTGATGTTCTGCCAGCCATAGGCCAATGCCGCGGAGATATAGGCCGGGCCGACCGTGTGCCGGACGAAGGCGCCGGCCTGGAACAGGTCGGACCGGCCGCTGCCGCCATTGGCGACGCTGAACGTGGTGCCGCCGCCGGCCATCGAGAACCCGGCGATCGTGGACGGCGAGAAGCGGTAGTCGGCGCCGACGGCCGTGCCGTAGATGTTGCTGGTGGTATTGTTGGACCCGAGCGCGGTGTTGCCATCAGTGGTCTGCGAGCCGCCGAAGCCGGCTGCCCACACGCTCCAGCCCGGCCTGACCACGGGCGCGGCCGGCGCCTTGGTGTAGATCGCGGCCAGCGCGTCGTTCGGATTGCGCTTGGACGCAAAAGCAAGCGTCTCTTCCGCGTAGCCGATCGCGCCGCTGGGCGCAGAGCCCTGGTCGCCGCGGCCGCCGATGAACGGATCGGTCATGACGCCCATGAATTGCGTCATCGCATTGAACGTCGTCTGCTGCGAGCCGGTCGCGGTCTCGCCCGAGATCTGCGTCAGCCCCGCTGGCGTCAGCCCGGTGAAGACGACGGGAATGCTGCCGTTCGTGTTGAAGTAGTTGCTGAGCGCGTTGCTGACGTTCTGCTGGTTGATGTTCCCCGACGAGCTCATCGTCAGATTGAGGAAGGCGTTGTTGGCGTCGTAGCTCAACGTCGCGCTGAAGCCCGCCGGCAGGTTGGTGTTGGTGACGCCGCCGAAGGTGCCGCTGACGCCGCCGGTGGCGGTGAGAATGGTGTATTGCTTGGAGATGTAGCTGCCGTTTGCGAAGGTCGCGGTGACGGCGGCGCCCCCGAGCGTCGCAGTGCCGGTGACGGTGGCGAACGACGCCGTGCTCGGATTCACCTGCACCAGGTATTGCGCGCCCGACTGGAACGCGAGGTTGCCGACGATAGCCATGGAGGACGCCGGGGTGCCGTTGCCCGGCGCGAACGAACCTGAGATCGTCGCGTTGGCGCCGGTGACGGTGCCATCTCCGCTCAGCGTGCCGAACGTCTTGTTGAAGCCGTTGAGATCCAGCGTGGCGCCGGACAGCACGCTGAACACCGTGCTGGCGCCGAACGCGCCGGCCGAGCCCGCGCGCAGCGTACCTGCGTCGACATTGGTCGCGCCGGTGTAGGTGTTGGTGCCCGAGAGCAGCAGGATGCCGCCGCCCGCCTTCACCAGGGTGCCGGCGGAAGCGCCGTCGCCGACGATGCCTTGCAACGTGGTCGTGGTCGCGCCGGCTATGTAGATCGTCGACAGCCCGGCAATCTTGAAGTCGCGGCCGTTGGCGAACGTCGTCGTGCCGGTGACCGCCAATGTGCCGCCGTTGGAAATGATCACGTCGTTGGCGACGTTGCCGAGATTGGCGGTGGCGCCGACCGAGAGCGTGCCGGCGCTGATGTTGACGTTGCCGGTGAACGTATTGGCCGCCGACAGCACCAACGTGCCGATGCCGGTCTTGTTGATCGCCGTGTTGACGCCGCCGGTCGTCAGTCCGGTGCCGCCGATGGAGTCGCCGTAGGTCACGGTGCCGCCGGACACGCTGATATTGGCCGTCACGCCGCTCAGGAAGATGCCGGCGCCCTGCGCTGCACCGGCCGCTGCCGAAAACCCGTTGATGGCGCTTGGCCCGATGCCGATGCCGGGGGTGCCGGCGGCGCCACCGGTGACGGTGTTGCCCGAAATCGGCGAGTCGAGAATCGTCAGCGTGCCGCCGGTGGCGACATAGATGGCGCCGCCATTGGCTGCGCCGCCATTGCCGCCGGCGCCGCCGTCGGAGCCGGGCCCAGGCCCGCCCGCGCCGCTGGCATTCGTCGCGCCGTCGCCGCCGGTGCCGCCGTTGCCGCCATTGGCGTTGCCGGTGCCGCCCGGATTGTTGTTGGTGTAGGTGTTGCTGTTGGTGGTGCCTGAGCCGCCGCCGCCACCGCCGCCGTCGCCGAGCGCGGCGCCCGCGGTGCCGGCCGTGCCTTGCGTGCCGGTATGTCCGCCGGTGCCGCCCGCGCCGCCGCCGCCGCTGGCACCGCCGTTGTTCGCGGCACCGCCCGCGCCGCCGTTGCCGCCATTCACCGGGTCGGCCGCCGCATTCTGTGCGCTGCCGCCATTGCCGCCGGCGCCACCGGTGGCGCTGTTGCTGGTGAAGGTCACCGCGGCGATCGTGACGTTGGCGCCGCTGCCGACCAGCAGGCCGCCGCCGGCACCGAGACCGCCACCGCCGCCGCCGCCGGAGCCATAGGCCAGACCGCCGCTATAATAGCCGTTCTGGCCGTTCTGGCCGTTGCCGCCGATCGCGGCCGTGTTGGTGATCGCCAGGCTGGAGATGTTCACGGTCGGCGCGTTGGCACCGTTGACGACGATGCCCTGAAACGAGGAGGCGCCGTTGATCGTCTGGCCGTTGCCGGTGATGTTCACCGTGACGTTGCTGTTGGCGGCCTGCAGTTGCGCAAGCGAGCTCGACAGCGTGAAGCCGCTGGTGATGTTGATGGTGACGGTCGAGTTGGCGCCGGCGGCCGCGACCGCTGCCACCGCCGTATTCCAGTCGGTCTGGTTGGCGACATCGATCGCCAGGGCCTGGGTGCTCAACATGGTGCCCGCAAGAAGAACCGAGAGGGTCAGCCAGCGCCGCGACTTCGGCGCAGCAAACATCGTTCTCGCAAGGCAAGCCATTGCATTCCCCAATAATGAAAGCGGAGGTCAGATACGAACTGGATTAAGCAGCAAAAAATTCACGCCACACTTGTGGCCAAGAAATGAAATGTTAGGACACATACTGTCAAGCGCAGCAAAGACACACAGCGTCGGGAATGTTGTGCGTCTGGTATTTTGCTACCAAGGATAGATTTTCCCCATCCGGCGACCGTGATCGATGATCGCTGCGATCTGCTGCAAAACACAGAGCAGTGCATATGAAAGGCTGACGTGGCCATCGCGGCGGTCGTGCAGGGGCAGCAAAGGCGCGGCCGTGCTGTTGCGGCGAATCGCGCGTGGTGAGACCGTGCTCACCTCGGATGCGCTCTTACTTTGATTCCAGGACCGTGTGCGTGTCGCCTCCCGGCGCGATCGCGATTGAGCCAGGGCCCCGAGCGCGATGCCTGGGGGGCGGCGAGCCGTCGACGCCCTTGCTTCGGGTCTGACCTGACATCTGAGTCAGGCAAACCTCTGCCGTGCCAGCTTTGCGCCGGTGCCGAGCGCCATCAGCTTGGCCTCGGCGATCTCGCGCCGCATCGGCGCCATGCCGCAATTGGTGGTGGCGATGATGTTCTCCTTCGGCACCACCTTCATGACGTCCTCGAGGGTCTTGCAGACGTCCTCGGCGGTCTCGATCGCGTCGCTGGCGACGTCGATGACGCCGGCCTGCACGATCTTGTTCTTGAGCAGGCCGAGCAGCTCGATCGGCACCTTCGAATTGCGGCATTCGACGGCGACCTGCTGGATGGTGCTGGCGTCGATGACCGGGAAGGTCTCCTCATACTGCCGCCACTCGCCGCCCAGCGTCTCCTTCCAGTCGGTGTTGGCCTTGATGCCGTAGCCGTAGCAGATGTGCACGGCAGTCGGGCAGGTCAGCCCTTCGGCGGCGCGCTCCAGCGCCTTGATGCCCCAGTCGCGCACCTCGTCCATGTAGACGTTGAAGGCGGGCTCGTCGAACTGGATCATGTCGATGCCGTCGTCGTGCAGCGCCTTGGCCTCCTGGTTCAGCAGCTCGGCGAAGGCGAACGCCATCTTCACGCGGTCGCCATAGTAGTTGTCGGCGATGGTGTCGATGATCGTCATCGGTCCGGGCAGCGTGAACTTCAGCGCGCGCGTGGTGTGCGTGCGCGCGATCCGCGCCTCGTCGCTATGGACGCGGCCCTTCAGCGACAGCGGCGCCACCACCTGCGGCACCATCGCCTTGTAGCGGTCCTTGCGGATGCCCATCTCGACCTTGTGGGCGAAGTCGATGCCCTCGACACGTTCCAGGAAACCGTGCACGAAATGCTGGCGCGACTGCTCGCCCTCGGTGAGAATGTCGATGCCGGAATCCTCCTGCAGCTTCAGCGCCAGGATCGTCGCATCGCGCTTGGCACGCGCCAGCTCCTCGCCCTTCGACTTCCACGGAGCCCACAGCACGTTGGGCTCGGCCAGCCATTCCGGCTTCGGCAGCGAGCCTGCGATGGTCGATGGAAACAGCATGGTCGAACTCTCCAGCATAAAGGCGGTCAGGCTTGAGCGCCTGTCTGCCATGGCTTACCCTTCAGGTACAGAAGAACGAAGCCGCCTCGCGTGTTCCGCAGCGCGGCATAATGGTCCGGGGAAGGAATCGTGGAAGGATGATCGATCTCCATTATGCGCCGACGCCGAACGGCTGGAAGATCTCGATCATGCTCGAGGAACTCGGGCTGCCCTATACCGTCATTCCCGTCGACATCCGCGCCGGCGACCAGTTCAAGCCGGAGTTCCTGGCGATCAGCCCGAACAACCGGATTCCCGCGATCGTCGATCACGCGCCGGCCGACGGCGGCGCGCCGTTCCCGGTGTTCGAGACCGGTGCCATCCTGATCTATCTCGCCGACAAGACCGGCCGTTTCCTGCCGCAGGAGACGCGGGCGCGCTCGCGTGTCATCCAATGGGTGATGTGGCAGATGGCCGGACTGGGACCGATGATGGGGCAGCACGGCCATTTCGCGCTCTATGCGGCTGAGAAGATCCCTTACGCGATCCAGCGCTACCGCGACGAGGTGGCCAGGCTGTTCCACGTGCTCGACGTGCAGCTCGGCAAGACCGGCGCCTATGTCGCCGGCGACGACTATTCGATCGCGGACATCGCCTGCTTTCCCTGGATGATGACGCACAAGGCCCAGGGATTCACGCTCGACGACTATCCCGACATCCAGCGCTGGTACGCGGACCTGCGCGCGCGGCCCAAGCTGCAGGCGGGGCTGGCGATCGGCAAGTTCGTCAAGGAGCCGTTCAACGAGCAGTCGCGTCATGTGATGTTCGGCGCGCGCGCGAAGGAGATGACGGGGCGGTCGTGAGCGAGCTCCGCGGCATCGCGAGGAGCATGGGGATAAGCCATCCAGACCGTATGTTGCAGCCCCTGGATTGCTTCGTCGCTACGCTCCTCGCAATGACGGAAAGAGTGGTTTGCACCAACTCTCTCCGTCATTGCGAGCGAAGCGAAGCAATCCAGGGCCACGACCACACTCCGGATTTTTGCGCGCGCAAAGGCGAACTTATCAAGACCTTGAGGAAACACACATGATCGAATTCTTCTTCGACTGCTCCAGCCCCTGGACCTATCTCGCCTTCCACAACATCCAACCGCTCGCGCAAGAATTCGGCGTCGACATCGTCTGGCGGCCGATCCTGGTCGGCGGCATCTTCAACACCGTCAATCCCAGCGTCTATGCGCAGCGCGAGAAGCCGGTGCCGGCCAAGGCGGCCTACACGCTGAAGGACCTCGACGACTGGTCCCGCTCGGCCGGGCTCAAGATCAAGATGCCGCCATCGGTGTTTCCGGTGAACAGCGTCAAGGCGATGCGCGGCTGCATCTGGCTGGGCCAGGACATGGTGCCGTTCGCGCGGGCCGTGTTCGAGGTCTATTGGGGCGAGGACCAGGACATCTCGCAGGATGCGGTGCTGACCGAGGTGTGCCGGCGCGTCGGCGTCGATCCGAAGGCGTTCTTCGATGGGATCGCGCAGCAGGGCATCAAGGACCAGCTGCGCATCAACACCGAGGAGGTCGTCAAGCGCGGCGGCTTCGGCTCGCCGACGATCTTCCTCGACGTGACCGACATGTATTTCGGCAATGATCGGCTGCCGCTGATCCGCGAGGCGCTGGCGCGGGCGAAGGGGCGCGCCTGATGCCGCGTGCGATCGTCTGCCGCGAGCTCGGTCCGCCGGAGACGCTGCGGCTGGAGGCCCTACCGCCGCGCTCACTCGGTGACGGCGAGGTGCGGGTGAAGATCCGCGCTGCCGGCATCAACTTTCCGGACATATTGATGGCGGCCGGCGAGTATCAGCTCAAGCCTGAGCTGCCGTTCACGCCCGGCGTCGAGGCCGCCGGTGACGTCGTCGAAACCGGGGCCGCCGTGACCGGCCGCGCCGTCGGCGACAAGGTGATCGTCCGCATGCGCTTCGGCGCCTATGCGGAGGAGGCGGTGGTTGCGGCCAGCCAGCTCACGCCGCTGCCGTCGACTTTCGACTACGCGGAAGGCGCGACCTATCTCGCCGGCCACGGCACCGCCCATCACGCCCTGGTCGATCGCGGCCAGCTCAAGCCCGGCGAGACGCTGCTGGTGCACGGCGCCGGCGGTGGCGTCGGCCTCGCCGCCGTCGAGATCGGCAAGCTGCTCGGCGCAACGGTGATCGCGGCGGCGTCGTCGGAGGAGAAACTCGCGGTGGCACGCGCGCGTGGCGCCGATCATCTCATTCTGTATTCACGCGGGCCGTTCCGCGACGCCGTCAAACACATCACCGATGGCCGCGGCGTCGACGTCGTGTTCGATCCCGTCGGCGGCGAGGTGTTCGAGAACAGCGTGCGCTGCATCGCCTGGGGCGCGCGGCTGCTGGTGGTCGGCTTCACCGGCGGCATCGGGCTCGCACGCACCAATCTGATCCTCATGAAGGGCGCAAGCGTGCTCGGCGTTCGCGCCGGCGAGGCGGTGCGGAAGGATCCCGAGCTGGGCGAGCGACGGATGGCTGCACTGCTCGCGTTCGCCGAGCAAGGCAAGCTGCGGCCCAACGTCTCCCACCGCGTGCCGTTCGACAATTACGCATCGGCGATGCGGCTTCTGATCGAGCGCAGGGCCATCGGACGCGTCGCGCTGGTGATGGATTAGTTGGCAGGCGTCTGCCCAAAAATTCGGCGGATGGGGCTGTGTATTTTTTTACCACTGGATTCATAGAGTGATCGGACAGGTCGAGGCCGATCATGTTGAAGACGTCGAAGATACTTCACCGCATAGCCCTGTCTGCATTGCTGCCCATCGTCACACTGGCCGCGTTGGCGGCCTACGAGATTTCCACGAAATGGGCGGTGCGTGTCGAGATGACGCGCATGCAGCCGGCGGCGGACGCCGTCGCCAGGCTCAGCCGCTTCGTTCATGAGCTGCAGCGTGAGCGCGGCATGTCGTCGGCATTTCTGAGCAGCAAGGGCACGCAGATGCGTGCCGAGCTGGATCAGCAGCGCAAGCTGACCGATGGCGAGCGCGCGCACGCGGTTGCCGCGCTGGACGGGCTGCGCCGGAGCGCCGCACTGGCCGAGGCGGCGCAGGCGAGCGAACAGGCGTTGACGCAGCTCGATCGCCGCCGCGGCGACATCGATGCCCAAGCCGTCACGCCGGCGGCAGCGGTCAGCTCGCTCACCGAGATCGTCAGCCGGCTGATCAGCCTGATCAGCGGCATATCGAGGCTCAGCGACGACGACGATATCTCCAAGGCGATCATTGCCTATGGCAATCTGACCGAAGGCAAGGAGCGCGCCGGCCTGGAGCGCGCGGTCGTGGCGGGAGGCCTTGCCGCCGGTCGCTTCGAGCAGGCCGCCTACGCGCGCGCCATAGGGCTGGCTGCGGCGCAGGACAGCTATTTCGCGGCCTTTCGCGCCGCCGCCTCGGCGAAAGGACGTGCGGCGTTCGATGCGGCGATGACGGGACCGGCGATCGAGGGCGTCGTTGCCATGCGCAAGGTGGTGGAGCAGGGCGGCGTCAGCGGTGATTTCAAAGGGCTCGCGAGCAAGGCCTGGTTCGATGCGGCCACGCTGCGGATCGATCTGCTGAAGCAGGTCGAAGACGCTCTGGCCGTCGAGCTGTCCGAGCTGATGGCCGGCAAGCAGGCCGCGGCCACGGCCAGCCTCGCCGCCGTCGGCGCGCTGCTGCTGGTCGCCTTGGCGCTGAGCCTCGCGATCGTCGTTGCGCTGGCGCGCAGCATCACCGGGCCGATCAACGCGCTTGCCGATACGATGACGCGGCTGGCGAAGGGCGATGTGAGCACTGCAATCGACGCGGTCGATCGGCGCGACGAGGTCGGCCTGATGGCGAGGGCAGTGCAGGTCTTCAAGGAGAACATGATCCATGGTGCCGAGCTCGCTGCCAGGGATGCGGAAGCGATGAGCCAGCGCGCCGAAAAAGCCAAGCGCGTCGGCGAACTGACCGACCGTTTCAGCGGTGACATCGCGGCCGTGATCGACAGCGTGATCTCAGCCTCGGCACAGCTCGAATCGACGGCCGCCGTGATGAATCGGACGGCGAGCCGGACCTGCAGTGAAGCGAGCAGCGTCGCGCAGGCGACCGAGGCCGCGTCGAGCAACATGCAGACGATGGCCGCTGCGACGGACCAGCTGTCGAGCTCGGTCGCGGGCATCGGCGGTCAGGTGACGCAGTCGGCCGACATGGCGCAGAGGGCGGCCGCGGAGGGGCAGAGGACCAACGAGACCGTGCAGGGCCTTTCCAGCATGGCCGAGCGGATCGGCGACATCGTGCGGCTGATCAGCGACATTGCCGGCCAGACCAATCTTCTCGCGCTCAATGCGACCATCGAGGCCGCGCGGGCGGGCGAAGCCGGCCGCGGCTTTGCCGTCGTCGCCGGCGAGGTGAAGCTGCTCGCCGAGCAGACCGCCAAGGCGACCGGCGAGATCCGCGCGCAGATCTCCGGAATGCAGGAGGTGTCGAGCGAGGCCGTCCGGGCCATCCGCGGCATCACCACGACCATCGGCGAGCTGAACGAGATCGCGTCGTCGATCGCGAATGCCGTCGAGGAGCAGGGCGCGGCGACGCGCGAGATGGCGCGGAATGTCCAGCACGCAGCCAAAGGGACCGACGAAATCTCGCAGAACATCCAGCAGGTCACGGCCGCCGCAAACGAATCCGGCGCCACCGCCAGCCAGGTGCTCGGGGCGTCGGCGGAGCTGCTGCGTCAGTCCGAGAGCATGCGCCGCCATGTCGACGACTTCATTCGCGGCATCAAGGCGGCGTGAGCGATCGCGCGCGATGTGATTGGCGCGGTGATTGGCTGCCGGGGTCGATTGCGATCCTGGTGCTGGTGATGGAGTCGTTGCAGTTGCCGCCCACGCGGCGTCGTCCCGGCCTTGAGCCAGGACCCATACCGCGCCATCTATCGCGTGGCGCTCTGGACGCCGTTCTTTGCCAAATGGTGTCCTGGGGCCGTGGCGCTACTTATACTCCCGCTCGTCCCACCACGGGAAATAGTCGGGCATATCGGCCGTCACCGTGTTCTTGAATTGCGCAGGGCGCTTCTCCAGGAACGACACCACGCCTTCCTTGACGTCGTCGGAGCGGCCGCGCGCGTAGATGCCGCGGCTGTCGACCTTGTGCGCCTCCATCGGATCGTCGGCGCCCATCATGCGCCACATCATCTGGCGGATCAGCGCGATCGACACCGGCGCGGTCTTGTCGGCGATCTCGCGGGCCAGCGCACGGGCGGTGGGCAGCAGATCATCCGGCGGCACGACCTTGCTGACGAGGCGGCCGGCGAGCGCCTCCTGCGCCGGAAACACGCGGCCGGTGTAGCACCATTCCAGCGCCTGCGAGATGCCGACGATGCGCGGCAGGAACCAGCTCGACGCCGCCTCCGGCACGATGCCGCGCTGGGAGAACACGAAGCCGAACCGCGCCGCGTCAGAGGCGATGCGGATGTCCATCGCGAGCTGCATGGTGACGCCGATGCCGACGGCGGGGCCGTTGACCGCGGCGATGACCGGCTTCAACGACTTGAAGATGCGCAAGGTGACCTGGCCACCGCCATCGCGCACCTGCGGATCGGAATAGTCGACGCGGCCATCGGCGTGGCGCTTCACCGGTCCGCGCTTGGCATCGCGATCGAACGTGTCGGCCCCGGAGGAGAGGTCAGCACCCGCGCAGAACGCGCGGCCCGATCCGGTGACGATGATCGCCCTGACGCCGTCGTCCTTGTCGGCGCGATCGAAGGCGTCGATCAGTTCCTCCATCATGGTGCCGGTGAAGGCGTTGAGCTTTTCCGGGCGGTTCAGCGTGATGGTGAGGATCTTGTCGGCGACGTCGTAGAGGATGGTCTGATAAGCCATTGGCGCTTCCTGATGTTGTCGTGGCGCTTATTAGTTGTTTGCTCGTGCCACAATCTCCGCCGTCATTCCGGGATGCGCCCTCTTGGGCGCAGGCCCGGAATCCATAACCACCATCGTGAGTATGGATTCCGGGCTCGTGCTTCGCACGCCCCGGAATGACGACGACTGGGATCGACGATAGGGAGTACAATAGTTCAGCGAGAGGCCGCGTCAAATCGTGCCGACATTCCGCATGGCGGGCAAAGAGCCGCGCTTTTCATTGGTCTCCCAGCACGCGATCCGGCAGCGATGTGGCCCACGCTCTTTCCCCGTCATTGCGAGCGCAAGCGAAGCAATCCAGAGTCGTGGGCGGGACTCTGGATTGCTTCGCTTCGCTCGCAATGACGGAGGAAGGAGTGGGGTGACGCGAATCAGGAGGCCGGCGGTATCGGCCATGGCCGCTGCTCGCCGCGTAATCCCTCGAACGTCTTGGCCATCCCGAGTACGCCGACATCATCGAAGCGGCGGCCGACGATCTGCAGGCCGATCGGGAAGCCGTCGGGGTCGTAGCCGGCATTGACGGAGATTGCCGGGTTCTCCGACATGTTCCAGGGCACGGTGTAGGTGATGTGCTCGAACGGCCTCTCGGGATCGTTGACCGGCGAGGCGAGCTCGGCGGGGAATTTCACGCCGGGCGAGACTGGCGAGATGATGTAGTCGTAGTCGCAGAACAGTCTTGCCGCGGCGGCGCGTAGCGCCATCGTGACGTTGAAGCCTCTGACGACTTCGACGCCGGAGAGCGCGGCGCCGCGTTCGGCCCAGCGCAGGATGTAGGGCAGGGTCTTCGCGCGCACCTCGGGCGCCAGCCGCGCCAGATCGTCCCACAGCCGTGCACGCCAGAAATTGTCGAGACCGTCGAGCATCTCGCGCGTCAGGAAGCCCTTGACCTCGCTGATCACGGCGCCGGCGTCCTCGAACGCTTTCGCCGCAGCCAGGGTCGTCGCGCGCACAGGCTCCTCCAGTGGCTGGCCGACGCCGCCGAGATCGAGCATCAGGCCGATGCGCAGCTTGCGCACCGGCTTCTCCGTGACCTTCCAGTGCAGGTCCGACGGCGGCAGGCTGGTGCCGTCGCGGCGGTCGGGCTTGGACAGCACGCTCATCATCAGCGCGGCATCGTCGACGATGCGCGTCATCGGACCGGCGACGCGGCCGACATAAGGCGGGTCGATCGGCACGCGGCCGAAGCTCGGCTTCAATCCGACGAGGCCGCACCACGACGCGGGCAGCCGGATCGAGCCGCCGATGTCGGTGCCGACATGCAGCGGACCGTAGCCCGCGGCGGCTGCGGCACCCGCACCGGCGCTCGAACCGCCGGGGTTCATGCGGAGATCCCATGGATTGCGCGTCAGCGGATGGAAGCTCGACAGGCCCGACGACAGCATGCCGTAGTCGGGCATCGTGGTCTTGGCGAAGATGATCGCGCCGGCCTCGCGCAGCCGCGCCACCGGCGGCGCATCGGCGGCGAGCGGCGTGCGCGTGACGCTGGCTGCGCCGAGCGGCATCGGCTGGCCCTTGGTGGCGAGATTGTCCTTCACCGTCGCCGGTACGCCGTCGAGCACGCCGGCCGGCTCGTCATTGGCCCAGCGCGCGGTCGACGCCTCGGCCGCGGCCCGCGCGGCGTCGGCGTCGAGCAGATACAGCGCCTTGATGTGCGGCTCCCACGCCGCCACGTGCGCCAGGACCTCGTCCATCACCTCGGACGGCGAGAACTGGCGCGCGCGATAGCCGGCGATCAGGTCGACGGCGGAGAGATCGTGAAGCGAGGTGACGTCATCCGAGACGGGCTTGTGCATGCTGGTACTCCCACGCCGAAGTTCATCTCGATCTGCCGCCCGCTCATTGACGTATGTCAGTCGCGCTAGGCCGCCGGCAGCCGCGTCTCGATGATGCGGGCGAACATGCTGGCGCCGATCGGCAGGATCTTGTCGTCGAGCACGTAGCCGGGATTGTGCACCGGCACCGAGCCGTCATGGCCGACCCAGAAATAGGCGCCCGGAATCGTCTGCAGCATGTCGGCGAAATCCTCGCTGCCCATCTTCGGCGTCGAGCGGGTCAGCACCTTGGACGGCTCCACCACGGTGCGCGCGACCTGCTCGACGACCTTGGACTGCTCCTCCTGGTTCACCAGCACGCTGAACGTGTCGCGGATGTCTACGTCGATCTCGCAATTGAAGGCGGCCGCCATGCCGGCGCAGATCGCGCGCATGCGCTCGCGCACCAACGCGCGCACGGGGTCCGAGAACGCGCGCACGGTGCCGCACAGCCAGGCATCGCCGGGAATGACGTTGTAGGCCGAGCCGGCGTGGATCTGCGTAATCGAGACGACCGCGGCCTGCAGTGGCTCGACATTGCGGCTGACGATGGTCTGGATCGCCTGCGCCACGGTGGTCGCGATCACCACCGCATCCTTGGAACGCTCGGGCATGGCGCCATGAGCGCCGTAGCCGGAAATCCGGATGTCGAAGAAGTCGGCGCCGGCCATTGCCGGACCGGGCAGGATCGCGATCTCGCCGTGCTCCAAGTCCGGCGCGTTGTGCAGGCCGTAGAGCTCGTCGCAGGGAAACTTCTGGAACAGGCCGTCCTTGATCATCGCGCGTGCGCCGCCGAGGCCTTCCTCCGCCGGCTGGAAGATGAAGTGCACGGTGCCGTCGAAGTTGCGGGTCTCGGCGAGATAGCGCGCGGTGCCGAGCAGCATCGTGGTGTGGCCGTCATGGCCGCAGCCGTGGAAACGGCCGGGGATGGTCGAGCGCCACGGCAGGTTCGTGTTCTCCTCCATCGGCAGCGCATCCATGTCGGCGCGCAGGCCGATCTTCCTGCCGCTGTCGTTCTTACCCTTGAGCACGCCGATCACCCCGGTGCCGCCGAGGCCGCGATGCACCTCGATGCCCCATTGCGCAAGCTTCTCGGCGACGATGCCGGAGGTGCGCGTCTCCTCGAAGCCGATCTCCGGATGCGCGTGCAGGTCGCGGCGGATGGCGGTGAGCTCGTCGGCGTAAGCCTGGATGCGATCGATGGTGGGCATGGAGCGTTTCCGTTGTCGGGTTAAGCTTCGAACGCCGGGCCGTTCGGCTTGAGGCGGATGCCCGGACGCAAGCTGGTCCAGGGCAGGGTGGAGGGATCGGCGGGCATCGCGCCGGGCGCGGCGCAGATCAGGAGATGTTCGGCGATCGGTTCGAAATCGGCGCGGAAATGCACCGAGCTCTTGTTGACCAGGATCGCCTGCGCGGTCGGCTCGATGCCGACGAAGCGGTACATCTCCTGGTCGGCAAGCTGGGACTTGTGCGAGGCCACGACGACGCGGACGTCGCCAATGCGCAAACACGCTGACGGTCCCATTTCCATCTTGCGGCCGCCGTAGAACGGGCCGGGTGCGACGAAGCGGCCGTCGGAGATCTTCTCGACGATGAAGCTCTCCTCGAACGGCGCATCGCCGGGAATACCGCTCTTGCCGCCGAGCGACAGCGTCACGGTGGCCCCTTCGCCGGCCGCATGCGCGGCGATCGCCGCTTGCGGATCGTAGATCATGCCGATCGCGGCGCGGCTGGCGCGATTGCGCACCAGCGCGCGCAGCATGCCGGTCGTATCGGAATCGCCGCCCGCGCCGGGATTGTCCTGGGTGTCGGCGATCACGATCGGACGCGTCGCTGTCTTCGCCAGCGTCATCGCATGGCGCACGCCGTCATCGGGCGTGTAGATGCGGCCGTCGAAATCATCCTCGTGGCCCGCGACGATCGCCGCGATCGCATCCGCCGCGGCGTCCGCGTCGGCCTGCGTCCGGCCATAGGCGAACACGCTTGGGCCGCAATGCGCGAAATCGGCGGCGGGAAAGCCGGGCGCGAACGACAGCGTCGGCACCGCCTCGCTCTGCAGCGCCGCAAGCTTCTCGTAGATGCCCTTGGTCGGCTGGTCATTGGTGCACTGCCAGCTGATCGGGATCAGGAACGGCAACTGCCGGAAGGCTTTCGCCAGCGGCGTCTTTGCGCGCAGCAGCAGCGCGAGGTGCTCGGCGCTGGCGCGGCCGGTGTCGGCCATGTCGGTGTGCGGATATTTCCGGTAGGCGATCAGCGCATCGGCATGTGCCATCATCTCGGGGGTGACGTTGGCATGCAGGTCGAGGCTCGCGACGAGCGGCACGTTCGGGCCGATCACCTCGCGCACGCGCGCCAGGATCTCGCCTTCGCCGTCGTCGAGATGCTCCGTCACCATCGCACCATGCAGGTCGAGATAGACGCCGTCGAGCGGGCCGGCGGCCTTGATGCGGTCGACCATCACGCCCGTGATGCGCTCGAACGCATCCCTGGTGACATGCGCGGAGGGACTCGCCGCGCAGGCGATGGTGGGCACGACGTCCCAACCGTTGGCTTCTGCGACCGCCATGAAGCCGGCCTGGCCGGCATTGATGCCGCGCATCGTCGTGAGCACGGAGGCCGCATCGGCGATCGAGGCGCGGCCGCCGCCATGCATGAACGCGTCGTAGTCCGCTTTCGTCGGTGCGAATGTGTTGGTCTCGTGCAGAAAGCCGCCGATCGCGACGCGCGTCATGACTTCGCCTCAGGCCGTTGAACGTGTCATGACGTTAGACCGGCCCTCGCGGCGCAGGCAAGCGAAGGAGCGATGCCGTTTTGCATGCGGGCCACGATGACGGCGCGCCGGCCTGCACGGACTCTCTCCGCGCGTCATTCCGGGGCATGGCGCGGCGATGAGCCCGGAATCCATACCCACAGACGGTCGTTGGGAAGCAGGCTGTCGACCACCCGATATCACCACACCCGCCGGTGGGTATGGATTCCGGGTTCGTGCTGCGCTCGCCCCGGAATGACAGCGGTGGGTGACGCTGCTACGCCACCGCCTCCGCCACCGGCCGGAAGTTCGCGAAATCCCAGTTCCGTCCCGGCGCGGCCTCGAGCAGAGACTTGGTATAGGCCTCCTTCGGATGCGTCAGGATCTCGCCGGCCGGGCCCTGTTCGACGATGCGGCCCTTCTGCATCACGACGACGTCGTCGCATATCTGCGCGGCGACGCGCAGGTCATGCGTGATGAACAGGATGGCGATGCCGAGCCGTTGCTGGATCTCGTCGAGCAGTTCCAGGACCTGCGCCTGCACCGAGACGTCGAGCGCGGAGACCGCTTCATCCGCCACCAGCACGTCGGGATCGAGCGCGAGCGCGCGCGCAATCGCGATGCGCTGGCGCTGGCCGCCGGAGAACTGGTGCGGGTAGCGCGAGATCGCGTCCGCGGGCAGGCCGACCAGCTCGAGCAGCTCGCGCGCCCGCGCCATCGCCTTGTCATGCGAGGTGCCGTAGTTGACCGGTCCCTCGGCGATGCTCTCGCCGACGGTCAGCCGCGGGTTGAGCGAGCGGTAGGGGTCCTGGAACACGATCTGGATGCGCTTGCGGTGCGGCTGCAGCAGCCGGCGGGTCAGGATCGAGATCTCGTGGCCGGCGAGGCGGACGCCGCCGGAGGTCGGATCGATCAGCCGCACGATGCAGCGGGCCACGGTCGATTTGCCGGAGCCGCTTTCGCCGACGATGCCGAGCGTGCGGCCCTTGCGCAGGGTGAGCGTGACGTTCTGCGCAGCGACGACTTCGCGCGCTTTGCCGAGGAACGAGCGCTCGCGATAGACCTTGCCGAGCTCGTTGGTCTCCAGCACCACCGGCTCGGTGCTCTCGGGCCGCGGCGGGCGTGGGATCAGGCTGGGGACGGAAGCGAGCAGGTTGCGCGTGTAGTCCATCTCGGGGCTGCGCAGGATCTTGTCGAGCGCGCCGGTCTCGACCAGGCGGCCCTGGCGCATCACCGAGACGCGGTCGGCGATCTCGGCGACGACGCCCATGTCGTGGGTGATGAACAGCACGGCGGTGCCGTGATCGCGCTGCAACTCGCGGATCAGCGAGAGGATCTGCTTCTGCGTGGTGACGTCGAGTGCGGTGGTCGGCTCGTCGGCGATCAGGAGTTTCGGCTCGAGCACCAGCGCCATCGCGATCATGATGCGCTGGCGCTGGCCGCCGGACAGGCGATGGGGATAGGAGCCGAAAATGCGCTCGACGTCGGGCAGGTGGACCTGCTCCATCATGTCGAGGATGCGCTTGCGCCGCGTCCGCGCATCGAGGGACGTATGCGCGCGCAGGACCTCGTCGATCTGGCGGCCCACCGGCACGACCGGATTGAGCGCGGTCATCGGCTCCTGGAAGATCATCGCCATCCGGGTGGCGCGCAGCTCGCGCAGCCGGCGATCGCTCGCCGTGAGCAGCTCTTCGCCGACCAGCTTGACGCTGCCGCCGACGGCATGCAGCGCGTTCTTCGGCAGCAGGCCCATCGTAGTCAGCGAGGTCACCGATTTGCCGGAGCCGCTTTCGCCGACGACGCAGAGCGTCTCGCCCTTTTCGACCTTGATCGAGACGCCGTCGATGATGCGCGGGCCGTTAGGGTTCTTCGTCTTGCCGACGGTGACGACGAGATTGTCGATGTCGAGGATGGTGTCGGTCATGTGTTCATTTCTCCAGCGTCATTGCGAGGAGCGAAGCGACGAAGCAATCCAGAGTTCCGGGCGTGGCCCTGGATTGCTTCGCTTCGCTCGCAATGACGAAAAGTGAGATGATCATCCGGGCTACGAAAGGCCGTCACTTGCCGGCCTCGCGCTGCTTCATGCGCGGGTCGAGCGCGTCGCGCGCGGCATCGCCGATCAGGTTGATCGAGAGGATGGCGATCGACAGCAGCAGGCCCGGCCAGAAGATCAACGACGGCTTGATCTGGAAGTAGGAACGGCCCTCGGCCATGATGTTGCCCCAGGTCGGCGTCTCCGGGCTGATGCCGGCGCCGAGGAACGACAGGATCGCCTCGGTGAGGATCGCGGCGGCGCAGATGTAGGTGCCCTGGACGATCAGCGGCGCGATCGTGTTCGGCATCAGATGCCGCCACATGATCTTGGGCATCGACGTCCCCAGCGAAATCGCAGCTTCGACATAGGGCTCCTCGCGTGCCGTCAGCACGACCGAGCGGACCAGGCGCGCGACGCGCGGGATCTCGACGATGGTGATCGCGATCATCACGGTGCCTACGCTGGCGCCCGACAGCGAGACGACGGCGATGGCGAGCAGGATGCTCGGGATCGCCATCAGGCCGTCCATCACGCGCATCAGGATGGCGTCCACCCAGCGGAAGAAGCCGGAGACGAGGCCGATCACGAGTCCGATCGCGATCGAGATGATCGCGGCGCCGACGCCGACCAGAAGCGAGATGCGGCCGCCATAGATCGTGCGCGACAGCAGGTCGCGGCCATAGGCGTCGGTGCCGAGCAGGTGCTGCGCGCTCGACGGCTTGAGCCGCTGCGCCGGCGCGAGCAGCACGGGATCGTGCGGCGCCAGCAGCGGTGCAAGGACCGATATCAGCACGATGAGCGACAGGCAGACGGTCGCCACGGCGATGATCGGGGTCGAGGTGAGAAAGCCGAACCGGGGCCCCAGTCGCGTGGTGACCGGGATCGACGGCTCAGGGGTGGTGACGATCGCCATCGGAAAGGGCCTCAGTAGCGGATGCGTGGATCGAGCAGGGTGTAGGCGAGGTCGATCAGGAGATTGACCGCGAGATAGATGAAGGAGGTCAGAAGGATCATGCCCTGGATGACCGGATAGTCGCGCGCCAGCACGGCGTCGACGGTGAGGCGGCCGATGCCGGGCAGGTTGAACACGCTCTCGGTGACCACGACGCCGGAGATCAACAGCGCGAAGCCGGAGCCGATCACCGTGATGACGGGCACGGCCGCATTGCGCAACGCGTGGCGCAGCAGCACCGCGATCTCGCTGACGCCCTTGGCGCGCGCGGTGCGCACGAAGTCCTCGCCGAGCACGTCGAGCATCGCGGCGCGCGTCATGCGCGCAATCAGCGCGACGTAGATGAAGGACAATGCGCAGGTCGGCAGGATGATGCGCTCGAAGAACGGGCCGAAGCCGGCGCTGAGACTCTTGAAGCCCTGGACGGGGACCCAGCGCAGGTTGATCGCGAACAGCTGGATCAGGATGTAGCCGATGACGAACACCGGCACCGAGAAGCCGATCACCGAGAGCGCCATCACGAAACGATCGATCCAGGTGCCGTGCTTCCAGGCCGCGATGACGCCGAGCGGGACAGCGACGAGAATCGACAGGATGATGGTCGAGACCGCGACCGAGATCGACGGCTCGATGCGCTGGCCGATCATCTGCAGCACCGGCACCTTGGAGATCAGCGACACGCCGAGATCGCCATGCAGCAACTGATTGATCCAGGTGATGAACTGGATGTAGAGCGGCTCGTTCAGTCCGAGCGTGGTGCGGATGCGCTCGAGCTGCTCCGGAGTCGCGTTGTCGCCGGCGAGAATCGCGGCGGGATCGCCCGGCGTCAGCCGCAGCAGGAGAAAGACGAACAGCGCCACCACGCCCATCACGGGGATGGATGCGAGGATGCGGCGAAGCAGATAACCGATCATCTTGAGAGAACCACCTTGATGGTGCTGGGGCGACGCGCGCAACGTCGTGAGAAAGTGTGCATGTCACCGATATCCATCGCTTTCAAGGTCTCCGGTGTTCGCTCGTCCGCTCGTGCACGCGCGATGACACGGTGTTCGTGATCCGCGCGAACCGTCGCATTTGCGAACAATGTCGCAGCACTTTGCGGCGAACCCTGCGCGAAACTTTGCAAGCCGCATGCCATCATGCGCGCGCCGTGGAGCCGTTGTCTACTCACCGTCCTGGTCCCGGAAAATGAAACCGTGCTGCTGCGCAGCAGGCGGTGCGTAGCCGGGAGAGCGAAGCGACCCCGGGGTCTCGCGCTGCGGCGATGACCCCGCATGTCGCTGCGCTCATGCGGGCTACGAGATCTTGCCCGGAGGCAATCCTACGCCAGGGTCGCGAGCAGTCCCGCCATCAGGCGGCCACGCTCGGCAAGGCTGTCGATCTCGATGTGCTCGTTCAGGGTGTGCATGTCGGTGCCGCGCACCCCGAGGCCGTCGAGGGTCGGAATGCCGAGCGCGCCGGTAAAGTTGCCATCCGAGCCGCCGCCTGCCGAGCCGTGCGGCAGCGACAGGCCGAGCTGTTCGGCGATGCCGCGCGCCTTCTCGTAAAGCGCCATGGTTCCGGAATCCGGCTCCCACACCGGCCGCGTCACGCCGCGCGTCACCTTGAAGGTCACGTCGTCGGTGGTGCCGGACAGCGCCAGCATCCGCTCCACGCCGTGGTCGAGATCGGCCTGCCGCTTCGCCATGCTGAGGGCTTCGCCGGTGGCGGTGGTGGCGACGCAGTTGACCCACTGGCCGGCATGCACGATGCCGACCGAGAAGGTGCAGTCCTCCGTCGTCATGCCGTCGATGGCGAGGATCTGTCGCGCCATTTCCCGGATCGCGGAACGGCCCGCGCCGAGCCGCGCGCCGGCATGGCTCGGACGTCCGATCGCCTCGAGATTGAAGCGGGCGATGGCATAGCGGCCGGTCACCACGCCATTGTCCTGACGGCCCGGCTCGGGCACCAGCACGTATTTGTTGCGCTGCGCCTCGGCTTCGATGATGTCTCGGGTCGAGGGCGTGCCGACCTCCTCGTCCGGCGTGAACAGGATGGTGATCGGCAGCGGCGTCACGATGGAAGCCTTGATCAGCTGGCGGATCGCTTCCAGCGTGAGATAGTTGCCGCCTTTCATGTCGCAGATGCCGGGCCCGTAGCATTTGTTGCCCTCGCGGCGCCAAGGCAGCCTGGCCAGCGTGCCGACGGGGTGAACGGTATCCATGTGGCCGGCGATCAGGATGCCGGGCTCACCCTGCCGCGGGTGCGGGAAGCGGGCGCGCACGCAGCCGGCGAAACCCTGGCGCCCGGCGATGCGCTCGATCGTCGCACCCAGGATGGCCATGTCGCGCGCGGCAAGATCCAGCATGCGCTCCACCGCGGCGGCGTCCCAGGTCGGACTTTCGCACTCGACCCAGCCGCGCAAGCCCCGCAGCATGATTTCGGTATCAAAGGGAAGATGGGCTGGATTCATTGGTGCTCTCTCAAGGCATTGTCGCGATCTCATGACACGAGACGCAGGCGGGCGCGCTTTGTAAAGCGAAAGCTATGCAGACGTTAACGGCATTGTCAGCCACGGGCCGCATGCGCTGAATGCGGATTGACGCGAAAGGCGACCTCTGCAACTGTCGAAAGCTTGCGACTTACAGCATGTTAGTTCGCACAAGGATTGATCTGCACGCCCAACGAATGGTCTGGATCTGATCAGTTTCAGGTCAGGCCATCCACTCAGGAGACCTCGTAATGTTCCACAGCCCGCGCTGGAAACGTCTGACGCTCGCGACGAGCCTCGCCGTTTCCATGCTTTCGCTCTCGACGGCGCTGAGCACCCAGGCCATCGCAGCCGGCAAGAAGACGATCACGGCGGTGATGCATTCGGATCTGCGCGTCATCGATCCCGGATTCACGACGGCCTACATCACCCGCGACCATGGCTACATGGTTTACGACACGCTGCTGGCGACCGATTCGAATTTCAAGGTCCAGCCGCAGATGGCGGACTGGAAGGTTTCCGACGACAAGCTGACCTACACCTTCACGCTGCGCGACGGTCTGAAGTGGCACGACGGAACGCCGGTCACGGCCGAGGATTGCGTCGCCTCGCTGAAGCGCTGGGGCCGCAATGACGGCATGGGCCAGAAGCTGATGGACTTCACGGCGAGCCTGGAGGCGCCGGATGCCAAGACCATCGTGCTCAAGTTGAAGGAGCCTTACGGACTCGTCCTGGAGTCGATCGCCAAGCCGTCCTCGCTGGTGCCGTTCATGATGCCGAAGCGTCTCGCCGAGACGCCGCAGGGCCAGCAGATTCCCGAGCAGATCGGCTCGGGCCCGTTCAAATTCGTCAAGGCGGAATTCCAGCCGGGCGTGAAGGCGGTGTACGAGAAGAACACCGACTACGTGCCGCGCAAGGAGCCGGCGAGCTGGACGTCCGGCGGCAAGGTGGTGAAGGTCGACCGCGTCGAGTGGATCACGATGCCTGACGCGCAGACCGCCGTGAACGCGCTGCAGTCCGGCGACATCGACTTCATGGAGAACCTTCCCTACGACATGCTGCCGGTGCTGGAGTCGAACTCCGAGCTCAAGATCGACGTGCTGAACAAGTTCGGCTACCAGACGCTCGGCCGCATGAACTTCCTCAACCCGCCGTTCGACAACGTGAAGGTGCGCCGCGCGGCCTTCCTCGCCCTGAACCAGAAGGACGTGCTCGACGCGCTGGTCGGCAACGAGAAGTACCAGAAGGTCTGCGGCGCCGTGTTCGTGTGCGGCACGCCGCTCGAGACCGACGTCGGTGCCGAGACGCTGATCAAGGGCAACGGCATGGCCGAGGCCAAGAAGGCGCTCGCCGAGTCCGGCTATGACGGCACGCCGATCGCGATCATGGCGCCGGGCGACGTCACCACCTTGAAGGCGCAGCCCGTGGTGGCGGCGCAGCTGTTGCGCGAGGCCGGCTTCAAGGTCGACCTGCAGGCCACCGACTGGCAGACGGTGGTGACGCGGCGCGCCAGCCAGAAGCCCGTGAAGGAGGGCGGCTGGAACATGTTCTTCACCAACTGGGTCGGCGCCGACGTCGCCAATCCCGTGGCGAACGTCTCGGTCGGCGGCCGCGGCACCAAGGGCGGCTGGTTCGGCTGGGCCGAGGATGCCGAGATCGAGAAGCTGCGCGACGCCTATGCGCGGTCGTCCTCGCCCGACGAGCAGAAGAAGATCGCCACCGAAATCCAGAAGCAGAACTACGAGAAGGTGATCTACATCCCGCTCGGACAATATCTGCTGCCGAGTGGCTGGCGCAAATCGCTGACTGGCGTGCTCGACGGCCCGGCGACACCGGTGTTCTGGAATGTCGACAAGAGCGAGTAGGCGGCGGACGCACTCGTGATGCAAACAAAGACGCGGCGAAGTGGAGACTTCGCCGCGTCTCTTTCTTGTTCCTGCATTCGCCCGTGCGTTAGCGCCCTTCAGCAGTGCGGATCGCGCACCGCTTCGAGACCCTCGACCATCAAGGGTGGGCTGATCTGATCCCGGGACGGGTTCTTATCGGTGCGGATCGGCATGGCCGGATGTCGACCGTCCCGCGGTTTGGTGACTTCATTCGGCATCATCAGGCTCCTTGCTGCTGCGCATAACGGACGGGGCGCAGCCGAGTTCCAGATGGCGGGACGCCATCGTCGGCAGTCACGATGTGTGCAGCCGCTTGATGCGGTGACCCATGCGTCCATGGCGATTGACCTCCGATGGAACTGCTGCAAATCTTCCTCGCCGAGACTGTTTGCTGAGCGTTTGCAGACGCGACGCAGGACGCCTCGTCAGGCCTTGATCGGTATCGGGGCCCTCGGATGGATGCTCACGCCAAGAGAGATCGCATGTCACATACTCCGCGCCGGACCGCATCCGCGCTCGTTTCATGGTTCGTCGCCTCGATCATGGCCGTGTCGATGGCGGGCGTGACGACCCAGGCCTTCGCCGCCGGCAAGAAGACGATCACGGCGGTGATGCATTCGGACCTGCGCGTCATCGATCCCGTGTTCACGCCGGCCTACATCACCCGCGACCACGGCTACATGGTGTACGACACCCTGCTCGGGACCGACGCCAAGTTTCAGGTCCAGCCGCAGATGGCAGAATGGACGGTCTCGGACGACAAACTGACCTACAGCTTCACCTTGCGCGACGGCCTGAAGTGGCACGACGGCACGCCGGTCACCGCCGAGGATTGCGTCGCCTCGCTGAAGCGCTGGAGCCGCAACGACAGCATGGGCCAGAAGCTGATGGAGGCCACGGCCTCGCTCGAGGCCACCGATGCCAAGACCATCACCTTGAAGCTGAAGGAGCCGTACGGCCTGGTGCTGGAGTCGATCGGCAAGCCGTCCTCCTACGTACCGTTCATGATGCCGAAGCGTTTGGCCGAGACGCCTGCGAACCAGCAGATCTCGGAGCAGATCGGCTCCGGACCGTTCAAGTTCGTCAAGGCGGAATTCCAGCCGGGCGTGAAGGCGGTGTATGAGAAGAACACCGACTACGTGCCGCGCAAGGAGCCGCCGAGCTGGACGGCCGGCGGCAAGGTGGTGAAGGTCGACCGCGTCGAGTGGGTCTCGATGCCCGATGCGCAGACGGCCGTCAACGCGCTGCAGGCCGGCGACATCGACTTCATGGAATTCCCGCCGCTCGATCTCGAGTCGGTGCTATCAGCCAATCCCGATCTTTCGATGAACGTGCTGAACAAGTTCGGCTACCAGACCTTGGGACGCATGAACTTCCTGTTTCCGCCGTTCGACAATGTGAAGATCCGCCGTGCGGCGTTCCTGGCGCTGAACCAGAAGGATGTGCTCGACGCGCTCGTCGGTAACGCCAAGTACTACACGATCTGCGGCGCCGTGTTCGGCTGCGGCACGCCGCTCGAATCCGACATCGGCTCGGAGACGCTGGTGAAGGGCAACGGCATGGAGCAGGCCAAGAAGCTGCTGGCCGAGGCCGGCTATGACGGTACGCCCGTCGTGATCCTCGCGCCGGGCGACGCGATCACCCTGAAGGCGCAGCCGGTGGTCGCCGCGCAGCTGTTGCGCGAGGCCGGCTTCAAGGTCGATCTGCAGACGACGGACTGGCAGACCGTGGTGACGCGGCGTGCCAGCCAGAAGCCGCCCAAGGAGGGCGGCTGGAACATGTTCTTCACCAACTCGGTGATCGCCGACTCCGGCAATCCGATCGGCAGCACCTTCGTCGGCGCACGCGGCCAGAAGAGCCCGTTCGGCTGGCCCGACGATCCCAAGATGGAGGAGCTGCGCGACGCCTTCGCCAAGGCCACCAAGCCGGAGGACCAGAAGCGGATCGCCGCCCAGATTCAGCAGGAGGTCTACGACCAGGTGATCTACGTGCCGCTCGGCCAATGGTTCATGCCGAGCGCCTGGCGCAAATCGATCACCGGCGTCTTGGAAGGGCAGGCCGTGCCGGTGTTCTGGAACGTCGACAAGAGCGAGTGACGAGATGTCGGCCGCGGCCCGTAGCCGTAGCCGTAGCCCGGATGAGCGATAGCGACATCCGGGTTCAAACGCGCTGTGGAGGAGACCCGGATGTCGCCGCGCTCATCCGGGCTACACGACTGCCGACGGGGCCGGCTCTCTCGCCGTCATTCCGGGGCATCGCGCAGCGATGAGCCCGGAATCCATATCCACGCGCCGTCATGTGGCGAAGACAAGCGCCACGGCCATCTCACACCACACCCTGTCCTGTGGCTATGGATTCCGGGCTCGTGCTGCACACGCCCCGGAATGACGCGAGGATGGAGTGACGTGACGTCGGCAGCAGCCTCGTAGCTATGAGGCCCTGATCTCGTCCAGCGCCGCCAACACCTCGCTGGAAGCGACCTCGACCCTGCCGATCTCGTTGAGCGCTTCCTCGATGCGCCCTGAGCTGAACAGGCGCGCGGCTTCCTTGCCGTGGCGGTGCACCGCCTCGTGAGGGCGCTCGAGGTTGCGGAATGCCGGATCCCCGGCCAATTGCCGGCCGCCTTCGCCATAGTACCATTTGCCGAGCCGGCACGTGTGATGATCGGAGAGCTCGTCGGCCCGCAGTTGCAGCCGGCCGACCGACATGTCGACCAGCCGCTTTTTCCAGATCACGTGGTCGGCCTTGGCCAGTCTCACCACCTGGTTGTCGAGCGAGAGCTTGGCGATCTCGCCCAGCATCTTGCCGACCTTCGCGTCCGTCTTGCCCATGGTGTCCGCGAGCGACATCACCTCGTTGGCATTGGCGGTCGCGAGATCGGCGATGATGGTGATGCCCTGCGCGACCTCGTCGGTCGCGGCGGACTGCTCGGCGAGAATGCCGGAGATCTCGTCCATCTTGGTGCTGACCACCGCGGTCCGGGTGCCGGCCTGATCGATCGCCTGTGCCAGATCGTTCATCTCGGACATGCCGACCTCGACCGCCTTGGCGCCGCCGGCCATGGCCTCGACGATGCCGCTCATCTCGGCCTGCAGCCGCTCGATGCGACCCTTGATGTCCTCGGTCGCCTTGGTCGTCTGCTGCGACAGGTTCTTGACCTCCGCGGCGACAACCGCGAAGCCCCTGCCGAATTCGCCGGCGCGCGCCGCCTCGATGGTGGCATTGAGTGCCAGCAGGTTGGTCTGGTTGGCGATCGCGTCGATGGTGCCGACGATGGATCCGATCTCGGCGGAGGCGGCGCTGAGATCGGCGATCTTCGCCGAGGTGTCGCGCACGGAGCTGGCGATGCCGTTCATCGTCTGCAACGTTCGTTGTACCGCGGTCACGCTGTTCTCGACGGCCCGGCGCGTCGCGGCGGCCTCGGCAGCGGCTTCGGTCGACGTCGACCGGATGGTGTGCACGGAGGCCTGCATCTCCACCGATGCGGCAGCGAGACTCTGACAGCGTTCGGACTGATTGTTGGAGGCGCCGATCAGGCGCGCCGCGCTGATCGAGGCTTCGTTGCTGTTGATGCAGATGTCGACGACGGAATCGAGATCCTGGGACGCGCGGGCCGCGAGCGCGGTGCCGAGACGATGGATGGCCTCGATCAGTTGCGGCTTGAGCTGGGCGCGCAGCGCGGCAGCATCGACGCCTCCGGTATCGCGATTGAGCTTGCCGTCCGCCCAGTCACCGAGGCACTGCGCCAGCGCGTCCTGGAAGGCGTCGTGTGCGGAGGTGTCGGACGCAAGCGGGGCGTCCGATGGTTCGTTCTTTCGGCGGAATCCCAGCATCGTGCCTCTCATTGATGGCGAGCCCCGGCCAGCCTGAGCGACGTCGCACAACCCGCCCGGACGCCGGCAACCGTTGGTTCCACCCTGGTTCGGTTATGGTTAATGGCGGGTTTCTCCTTGCAACCGGCGGTGGCGAGATCTGCAGGGATCGGGGCTCTCGCGTTCTCCGGCGTGCCGCCTTGACGTTTATGTAAGTAGTGGCTTACAGTAAGTCATGGCTTACGGAACGACACTGAATGTGCTGGCGGACCCGACGCGGCGGGAGGTGTTCGAACGGCTGCGCGGTGGACCGCGGCCGGTCCATGCGATCGCGGCCGGGATGCCGGTGTCGCGGCCGGCGGTCTCGCAGCATCTGAAGGTGCTGAAGGATGCCGGGCTGGTCGAGGAACGCAGCGAAGGCGTGCGCCGCATCTACGCGTTGCGCCGTGAGGGGTTGGCCGAGCTGCGCGACTGGCTCGACAGCTTCTGGGACGACGCGCTGCTCGCCTTCAAGATCGAGGCGGAGCGCACGCATCGACAGACGAAAGGGGGGATCGATGAGTGAGGGTGTCGTGATCGCGCCGGTGCGGAAGCTCGTCCATGTCCGGGCGCCGATCGATCATGCCTTCGACGTGTTCACGCGCGGCCTGACGCGCTGGTGGCCGCATACGCATGGGGTCGGCCGCAAGCCGATCGAGAAGGTGCTGCTGGAGCCGAAGCTCGGCGGCCACTGGCTCGAGATCGCCGAGGACGGCACGGCGACCACGGTCGCGACCATCACGCTATGGGAGCCGCCGCATCGCTTCGTCATGCTGTGGCAGGTCGATGCGCAGTGGAGGCCGGATGCGGCGATGCGCTCGGAGGTCGATGTGCAATTCGTTGCCGAGGGCCCGGATGTGACCCGCGTCGAGCTGCTGCACCACAAGTTCGAAACCATGGGCCGCGAGGCCGGCGCGTCGATGCGGCGGGATGTCGACGGCGGTTGGCCGGGGCTGCTGCAGCGCTTCGTGGCCGAGGCCGAGCGGCCGCCGGCGTCATCGTGAGCAGTTCATCATCAGCGTGGGGGAGATCGTGATGTCCGAGTTCGTCGTCCATTCCGTGCCGGGGAGCCCGTTCGGGCGCAGCGTGCTGATCGCACTGGAGGAGAAAGGCGCGCCGTATCGGCTCGCGGCGCTGGCGCCGGGCGACTCCAAGGGCGCGGCGCATCTGGCGCGTCATCCCTTCGGGCGCGTGCCGGTGCTCGCGCATGACGGCTTCGTGTTGTACGAGACCCAGGCGATCCTGCGCTATCTCGATCGTGTGCTGCCCGAGCCGGCACTGACGCCCGCGGATGTCAGGCAGGCCGCGCGCATGGACCAGGTGATGAACATCAGCGACTGGTACCTGTTCCAGGGCGTGTGCAACGTCATCCTCTTCCAGCGCATCGTCGGTCCGCAATTCTTCGGCACGACCACCGATGAGGCCGCGATCGCACGCGCGATGCCGCAGGCGAGAACTGTCATCGCCGAGTTGTCGCGGCTGCTCGGCGAGCAGCCGTTCATGGTCGGCGATCATCTGTCGCTGGCCGATCTGCAGGCCGCGCCGCAGGCGAGCTTCCTGTCGTTGACGCCGGAATGGGCGGAGCTGACCGCCGGCCATCCCAACCTCGTAGCCTGGATCGAACGGCTGGAGGCGCGACCGAGCTTCAAGTCCACCACCATGGCGGAGCTGACGGCGCGAGCGCAGGCGGCGTAGGCGCGTGCGGCGTCAATGATGCTTCGGGTGAGATCCAAAGCCCAAGCGAGCGATCGCGCTGCGACGGCCGTCGGCATGGATACGCGACTTTCAGCCGCGTGATTAATCCAGGTTATATCGCGGCGGGCCGGTTCCATTTTAGCTGCGACGTAGGTCGAAGGGCCTCGGCATCCGCCGCCCCCGATCGACCGCCACAGCGTCCCGATGACCGAATGACGAAGCCGGGTCGGCGGGACGGATTGGACGCAAGCGCGCGCACCCCTTGATGCTGCGATCAGAACCCGATCTCCCCGGCTGCTGCGTCTCCTGCACCCACGTCGATTCCGGATTCTGTGCCGCGCTTTTCAAGGCCTGCCGGGAGCAGTCGGCCCTGCCGCGGCTCCATCAGCAGTTCTTCACCGTCCGGGCCGGCCAGCAGATCAAATGCCAGAGCGAGGCGCGCGACGATGTGCTCGTGCTCTGCGGCGGCTGGGCATTCCGTTACATCCAGTTGTCGGATGGCGGCCGCCAGATCCTGCGCTTCCTGCTGCCGGGCGACATCTTCTCGCCGGCGGCGATCTTCGCCAAAGGCATGAGCTTCTCGGCCAAGGCATTGACCCAGGTCCAGGTCAGCCGGCTCGATGGCGAGGAGGTCCGCAAGCAGTGCCGCGCCGACGAGCTGGTCATGATGGAGGTGTTCCGCTCTCTCGGCGACAACGGCCGGGCCTCCTACGAGCTCATCACCGTGCTCGGCCAGCGTCCGGCCGAGCGTCGGATCGCGCATCTGCTGCTCAGCCTGATGCGGCGCGTCGCGGTGGACGGTGTGGTCCAGCACCACCGCTATCCGTTTCCCTTGAAGCAGCTGCACATCGCCGACGCCGTCGGCCTGACCTCGGTCCATGTCAGCCGCGTGCTGGCGCTGTTTCGCGATCGCAAGATCCTGACGATCACGGAGGGCAGGCTGGAGGTCACCGATCTCGCCGAGCTCGAGCGGCTGGCGGCGTTGAACTGAGCCGGGCAGGGCGGCCGAGCGGGGCGTGCACAGGGCTGGTGCGGACGGTGGGACTCGAACCCACACGACGTTGCCATCGAGGGATTTTAAGTCCCTTGCGTCTACCAATTCCGCCACGTCCGCCCTATTGATTTCCATAGCTTTTTCGTTCCAGGCCGGCAAATGTTTTCCAATCGAACCCTTGCGTTTCCATTTCGGTTACAAAACCCGTTCACGCCTTGTCCTGACCGTCTTTGATCCTGCTGAATGCTCGGATGATGTTCTGCTCGGCCTCGACGTGCCGGGTATAGTGGGCGCCCATGCGTTCCGGCTCGTCGCCGATCAGATCGGCCACCTCGCGGGTGTTGGCGCCGTTGCGCCTCCACCAAGCAGCGTAGGACACGCGCAGGACCGTGCAGCGTGGTGCCGGCGCCAATGTGGCCGGCGCGCTCCCGGTCGCGCAGCCAGTGGCTCACCCGGGTCTGCATCTCCTTCTCGGACGGCCACACCGTCCCGTCGTCGCGGACAGCGATCAGCCTGTTCGCCCGCTGCACCTTCAGCTCGCCCATGAAGGCCTGCAACTCGGGCAGCACCGGTAGGTTCACGAATTTGTCGTTCGTGCGCGTCTTGTAACGTGCGAGGAACAGGCAAATCTTGATCTCGAGCGGAGCGTTCTCGCGCGCGAATTGCCACTCCTCTGGCTCCCACTCGCGGTTAGCGTTGGGATCGGCCTTGTGGGCCTTCTCGACCAAGAATTTCCGGTCTTTGCGGAAGGAGCGCGAGCGCGTTCCGGCATATTCGAACGCGGTATCGTTGAAGTCGCCGCGGACCGACGTGTCGTTCGCGTGATCCATAGCGTGGCGATGTTGCGAGCTTTGCCATAGCCCTGTCTCCGCCTGATGGCAGCCGCTGCACGCTTGGCTGCCGACAAAGCTCAGCTCTGCTACGCTGGTCGGCTGAGACGAGGTATCCGGCGTCTTGAACCAGGACAGCCCGCTTGCAAGCAGAGGAAACAGCGCACCCGACCCGATTGCCAACAGCGCGGCAGTCCGCAAGCGGAATGTTGGCGCGGAGCGTTGAGCAGGAGTCGGGCTTGTTCAGGCCGGGCCGTCGCGGTGGCCTTCTGACGCCCGCGGCTCTTCCGAGACCTCTTCGTCACATCCGATCACCCCTCGACTGCCCTGGAAGACTTACACGCGCAGGTCGTTGTCGTGAAGTGCAATTCGGGTTTCGCGGGCGAGGTCGATGAGAGAAGCGCAGAACGTCAGCAGCGCAGCCATGAATAGCAGCGCCACGCCATATTCGTGGGCAACATCGAACAGGGCGCTGATGAAGGCAACGATGATGATGAGGGCGGTGAGGATCGCAGAAAGGATGGAGCAGAACAGCGACCTGTTCAGGAGCGAAGCCCGGTGCCGCAGCCGGGGAATATCCGTCTTGAGGTAAGCCTTTGAAGCATCATCATCGGTGATGCCGTGAAGGAACTGGGCCCGGTCGACCACACGGTTGATGCGGGAAATAAGAACCGAGATGAAGGACGCGACGGCTCCCAGCAGGAAAGCCGGGGCCGCCACGTTGCCGATGATCCGTGCCAGTTGGTCGATTGAAGGCGTTACCGGCACTAACTGGATTACACTGTCCATCTCCTCGCGCAGTCCTTGCAAGTTCTTCAGGTGTCGCGAACGCGCCGGATGGGCGGGATCTTGAACGTCCCGTCCTTAAGGGCAGTCTTGGGCTGATAGACCCTGACGCTGAGATTGAAGGGCAGGCTCGGCGGACACGGAAGCCAATTCGTTTCCTTGTCGCCGCCTGGTGATTGCGCCTGGATGTAGATATCGAGCGAGCCGTCTGGATTGTATTTGATCGGCATCGCAGAAGTTATGCCGTAGCGGTTGATCGCGTTCCGAACATAGAAATTCTCGCGATAGGGCGAGACCGACCAGACCCCAGCTTCGGATGGGAATATCTCGTCCTTCTCCAGATGGAGAACATACTTCGCCGCGCCGTCCAGCACGTTGCCGTCGCCATCGACAAAGGCGGTTGGATAGACCGCATCGTCCGACGTCAGCGCCCCCAATCCAAACCAGGCGATGAATGCCCGCGTGGTGTAGTCGGTACCGAAGCGACCGATATTCAGCGCGCCCTGCCAGCCGTTCACGGTCGGCGCAGTGTAGGGGCCTGTTTCCAGCTTGTACCAGACCTCGGCCGGCGCCCGGTTGATCCCCCGCAGAACGGCCGGATCGAGCTTGGACGGTTCAAAGTCCTTGCCGACCTCGATCCCGATGCGCTTGAGCTTGTCGATAGTCTTGGCGTCGTCAGGGTAAGGCGGGTTGTCCTTCAACGCAGCGGCGAGGCGCTTGAAGAACATCTCGCCGGTCATGAGCCGCACCTGATCGTACGGCGTCGCCGTTGTATCGACACTGGTGTCGATCGGCACATCGGAGGGTGGCGTGTAGGACTTGCCCCAGGCGCTGAGCGGCGTCAGTTGCAATTCATCCTGCAGCTTGTTGATTGCAACGAACTCCTTGGGGCTGTCGCATGCGATCTGGACCAGAACAGATGCGTAGCGCGTCGTCGATCGGAACGTTTGCTTGATGCCATTGGGCGCAACACCGTTCCATTTGGGGCCGGCGATCAGAAAGTTTCCGGCGCCAGTTCCGGTCGTCCGACTGCCCGCCGAGGCGAAATCGTCGGTCCACATGTTGAGCGCCTGCATGATGATGTATCGCCCCTGAGTGTCGGGCTGAGAATAGACGAACGGCTCCTTGTCCAGGTCGATGAATGAAAACGCCCAGAGGGAGTTGACGCTGATGCGGACGCAGTCTTTGAAATCCGGATCGACATAAGTCCGCATCCTGCCGAACTGGTTGACAGGCGCTTTATACTGTTCGGACTTCGACGTGGCAGTCATCACCGCTCGGGTTGCGTCCATCATGACAAGCGGAAAGCCGTAGACATAGCATTCCAACGCAAGAACATACGCCAGTTCTTCCTCGACATCGCCCTTCAGGTCGCCGAGTGCGCGCAGCAGCGGGCCGGCCGCCTCGCTTCTTGTGGATGACAAGGCTGTGCCCAGCCCGGCACCGAGTGCGGTCGTGAGCAGGCAGCGGCGATGAAGCGAAATGCCTTCCTGTCCAGCAGATGAATTCATGAGCGATCTCCTTTTCATTAGTGCGCCGCTCGACCCATATTTGACCTAAGCTCGAAACGTCCTGTCTTTCGGTCGCAAGCCGTCGAAGAGGGAGGCCACCGCAGATGACGCAGATGGCAGGTCCATATAAGCGACTATCCCCGATGCGAGACCCGGAACACATCGGGTTCTGAGAGTGGGGAGCTTTTGCTCCCCACTGCTTTGCTGGGAATGACCAGGCTAGTCGTTTGCTTTGGTCGCGGCCTTCTGCATGGCTTTGCGATCTTCCTCAGCCAACTGTTCCGGCTTGATGTTGTAGGTCAGTTTGTCGATCGTGCCTGTGAATCGGAATGGCAGCGTATAGCTATCATCGACCGCGGTGCGGGTATCGAGCCCAACGTCCATGGATTCATCGATCGCCATCATGAATGGAATCGTGTGTTCCATTTTTTGTTGCGACAGCACTCGGCCGTCAACCGAAAGGACACCGCTGCCGCCTTTGCCGAGTCCGGGTCCATCGTATTTGAAGTCGAAGACGATCTTGTGCTTACCCGGACTGAGCGCCTGGCCCAGCCAGTCATCGGCTCCAACGCCGCCCTCCCAGCGGTAACGTTTGAGATTGAGAAGATTGTAGACGAAGACCGGTTTGCCCTTGAGCAGGTAAAGGCCGTAGCCACCGAACCTCCCGCCCATTGTAGCGATCATCCCTTCGGCACCGCCACTGGGCACGGTGATCTCGGCTGTGATCGTGTAGTCCCTGTTCAGGAGGCTGGGAGCATTGGCAATCGGAATGTCAGCGTTCTCACCGACATAGGTGAACTCCGTTCGCCCTGCCGTCCCACTCGGCCGCGGCGTGAGAAGCCGCGGGAGCACCGAGTTATCCAGCGGAAACACCTGGTACCTGCTCGCCTCCGCCGCAAACACCGCCTGCAGTTCCTTGAGCTTCTCGGGATTCGTCGCCGCAAGGTCGTCCGCCTGCGAGAAGTCCTCGGCAAGGTTGTAGAGCTCCCACTTGTACTGCTCGACCGGCGGCAGCGCCTTCGTGCCGACAAGCCACGGCGGCTCGGGTGGTGTGGTCGCGGCGTACCAGCCTTCGTGGTAAATGCCGCGGTTGGCGAACATCTCGAAGTACTGGGTCGTGCGCTTCGACGGTGCGTTGGCATTTGCCTTGTCGAACGTGTACGCCATGCTAACGCCTTCAATGGGCTTCTGCTTGATGCCGTCGACCATGTCGGGCGCCTTGATGCCGGCCGCCTCAAGGATTGTGGGCACGATGTCGATCACGTGATGAAACTGGGGGCGAATGCCTCCGACATCGTTGATGTGGCCGGGCCACGAGATAGCCATACCCTGCCGCGTCCCACCGAAATGCGACGCGATCTGCTTGGTCCACTTGAAGGGCGTGTCGAACGCCCACGCCCACGGCACGGCCATGTGCGGATAGGTCTGGTCCGAACCCCAGGATTCGTAATATCGAAGATACTCGACCTCCGGCAAATCGAGCACGCCATTGGCGACCGTCAGCCAGTTTGGCGTACCCATCATCGAGCCTTCCGAACTCGTGCCGTTGTCGCCGTTGATGTAGATGATCAACGTGTTGTCGAGCTTGCCCATGTCTTCGACGGCCTGGATCACCCGGCCGATCTCATCGTCGACATAGGCGGTATAGGCCGCGAACACGTCGGCCTCGCGAATGACGATCTTTTTCTTCACCTCCGAGAGCGAATCCCACTTCGGCAAGACGTCCGGCCACGGCGTGAGCTGCGTGTTTGCGGGAATCACGCCCAATCGCTTCTGGTTGGCGAAGATCTGGTCTCGCAACTTCTCCCAGCCCTGGTCGAACAGGTGCATCTTGCTGATCTTGTCGATCCATTCCTTGGTTGGCTGGTGCGGGTCATGGGTCGCGCCAGGTACGTAGTAGACGAAGAACGGTTTCTCGGGCGCCGCGGCGTCAAGTTCCTTCATGTAACGGATCGCGTCGTCCGCCATGTCGGTGATCAGGTTGTAGCCCTTCTTCCCGACCCACGGGTAAACGGGGGTGTGGTCGCGGAACAGGTACGGCGTCCACTGGTCGGTCTCGCCACCCATGAAGCCGTAGAAGTACTGGAAGCCCATCCCGCTCGGCCATTGGTCGAACGGACCGGCCGCGCTGTATTGGAAGGACGGCGTGTTGTGGTTCTTGCCGAACCACGATGTGGCATATCCGTTGTCGCTCAGAATCCGGCCGATAGTCGCGTTCTCCGGACCGATGACCGAGTCATAACCCGGATATCCAGTCGCCAGTTCACTGATCTGGCCGAAGCCGACCGAGTGATGGTTGCGACCGGTGATCAGAGCCGCTCGCGTCGGCGAGCAGAGCGCCGTCGAGTGGAATTGGGTGTAGCGCAGGCCATTCTTGGCGATGCGATCGAGCGTTGGCGTTGGGATCACCCCGCCGAATGTGCTCGGCACGCCATAACCGGAATCGTCGGTCATGATCAGCAGAACGTTCGGCGCACCTTTACGTGGCACGACCGTCGGAGGCCACCACGGCTTCGAGGTCTTCGCATCCTCCGTGATCGTGCCGCCGAATTTCGGCGGTGGCGGTGGAAGCTGGTCGCCCGGAATGGTGATGGTCGCGGCCGGGGAGCCGAGCGGCGGCGTAGTCGGTTGCGCTTGCTGTGCAAACGCGGGGGCGGATATCGCCGACGTCAAAAACAATATGGAAGCAATCGCACGAAAATTCATCGCAGGCCCTCCCCAAGAGGTGCGCGCAACCGCGCAGATGCTTGTGATCCTCTAGGACGGCGCAAGGAGCGACGTTGACGCAGATCAACCCACGCGCGAAGGCGCCTAGGGCAGATGCGATCGCCTGGCTGTGCTAACCAGCGGGGCACGCTCATCTATTGTATTATTGTATGGACCTGCCGATGTCTCACGCCGGTCAGGCATCTGCAAAGAACCATCAAATATCGAAGAAATATTGAAGAGCAGGACACGCGCACACGCTCGGCATCGTGCTGCACCGAACAAGTCGAATAACGGACCTTGAGCGAAATCAATGGGGAACATTTTCTGAGTCTCAAACCGTCAAGGGCAAGCTTTCCTGGTCTTCCTGGATCGACAGCGATACGCTATGCTCGCCTACAAGCTCAATCATCCCGTCGTCGGCGCCGCGCTCGCGATCACCTTGGTTGCAGCAGTTTCGTTGGTTTCTTGGCAGAAGCTTTCTGCGAAGCATCGGCTTGCGATCAAGAGCGATCGTCTCGAGTAGGGCAATCGTCTTGACCTGGGAGATGGCTGTGCGGAGGCCGTGTGGCCCTATGGATGTAGCTGGCAACTGCCTCCTGAAAGACGAGAAACCAAAAGGCACTTTCCCAAACGGCGACGAGGTTTGTCTCTCATGATCACGCGCGAGGCTATCCTGTCTCTCAAAGCGCCGCGTGAATTTCCTTAGGAACAAACAGCAATTCTTTGCTAAGCGGCGGACCAGCGCGACACTGTGCTCCATTTGCAACATCCGGTTGCAAATTGTTCCCTATCATCGTGACGGCTATCGCCCGGCGCAGTACGGCCTGTCATGCTGTCAGCATCATGCTCGTCACTCACTATGAGCGAGGGTCGTGGTTCGGCAGGAGATTGCCATGAGAATGACGAGGGCGCTTGGCGCTATTGCATTTGCGACCATTGCATCAGTACCGACGATTGTCTCGGCAGATGAGAGCGGCATCAGCTTTTGGATTCCGGGCACATTCGGTAGCCTTGCCGCCACGCCTCAGCAGCCCGGTTGGTCGGCTGCGTCAATTTATTATCATACCTCAGTGTCTGCCGGCAGGGACGTGGCGCGCGCTCGTGAGATCCAGATCGGCCGTATTCCTGCGAATCTGACAGCTACCTTGAACGCAAACGTCAATGCGAACGTCGATCTTGGCCTGCTGAATGCGACCTACGTCTTCGCGACACCGGTTCTCGGTGGTCAGGCGTCTGCAAGCCTGATCGGAATCTACGGCGCAAATACAACCTCGCTCAATGGATTGGTGACGGGCTCGCTTTCAACACCGGGCGGCTCAATTCCGTTCTCGCGCTTTGATTCCGTCAGCGATTCCATCACTGGCTTCGGCGATTTGATCCCCCAATTCGCACTGCGCTGGAACGCGGGCGTCAACAACTACATGACCTACGTGATGGGTGACATCCCTGTCGGCGCTTACCAGTCCACGCGCCTCGCCAATATCGGGATCGGGCATGGGACGATCGATGCGGGCGGCGGCTACACCTATTTCAATCCACAGAGCGGACATGAGCTCTCCGGCGTGCTAGGCTTCACCTACAATTTCACAAATCCTGACACGCAGTATCAAAGCGGCGTCGACATGCACTTCGACTGGGGCGCTTCGCAATTCCTGAGCAAGCAGGTCCAGATCGGGCTGGTGGGCTACGTCTACAAGCAACTTGGCTGCGATAGCGGCTCCGGCGATCGCGTCGGCTGCTTCCGCTCGCAGGTCGCGGGTGTCGGCCCGCAGGTCGGGTTTATCTTCCCGGTCGGTGACATGCAAGGCTACCTCAACTTCAAGGCCTACAAGGAATTTGCCGCGGAAAACCGGCCTGACGGCTGGAACGCCTGGGTGACGTTTGTCATCTCGCCGGCGGCACCAACGCCGACCGCGCCACCGAGGCGGATGATAACGAAATAAGGCTTGGTGAGCCGTGGCGGCCCAGCTCCCGCCCCGGCAATCGCCAGCTGACCTGCCCGGCTCTCCCCGGCGAACGCGCTGCCCCACCGCTAGCTACACCACCACCGGGGACACGACCTCGGATCCCGCACGGCTGGTTGTGGATGCACGAGGAGCGGGGACTGATGTGGAGATTGCGCCTGCTGGAGTCGAGCTGTTCGTATGAGAAATTGCCGCAGAGCATTCAACTCTTGCGAGTGCGGCGTTATTTTGCAGCTTTGTTACTAACAACGACTAATCGTCATCTTTGCGGCATATGGTACCTCCAGCCCACGCAAGGGCGATCATTCGATCAGGGAGGCTACTTTGCATCGCTCTTCTATTCTGGTCCTCGTCGGTATCACTGCAAGCGCGGCGGCGTTTGCTCATGATCACCCCAGTCGGCTTCACGGGACCTATGCGATGACGGGCGCATCGGACTGTATCCAGAACTCGGCGTCGATCGGATTCGATTCGAACTTCTTGCCGAAGGGGCCGGTCGTGTTCTTCGCCACCACCGTCGACGGCGTCATGGTGTTTCGCGCCGACGGCACCGGCACGGTGAACAACCGGTCCTTCACGGTCGACGCAGGCGAAGGCACGACCAGCGATATCTCGTACCAGATCACCTACTCGATTGACCCCGGTGGCAAGCTGTCGGTCAAGGCGGTGCCAGGTACGTACAGCTCCACGACCCTGACCGGACCGAACGCCGGGTTGACGCAAGTCGTCGATGTTCCCGACACCAGCGGATTCATCGGCGAAGGAGCACGGGCCATCGTCCTCGCTCCGCCCGCGCCGACCGTCCTGACGGTCAGTCGTTCCAATGGCACCCAGTTTGCCCGGATCTGCAATGGATCTCTCATCATGACCCGCCTCAGCGACGACGACCGCTGATGTAAGGGCGAGCCATTGTTCGGATCGGGGAGGAAACCATATGCACCGCTTTCTTATTTTGGCCGCCGCTGCGACGGCAAGCACGGCCGCGTCTGCGAATGATCATGCAAGTCTACGCGGAACCTATGCGTTAGCTGGCAAATCGTTGTGCATCCGGAATCCGGCCGCTGTCGGATTCAATTCGAACTTCACGCCAAAGGGCGGCCCGCTGAAGCTCTTTTCCTTCACCGTCGAAGGCGTCATGGTGCTTCGCGCCGATGGCACCGGGATGATGGATGTCCAGGACTTCTCGGTGGACACCGGCGGAGGCGAGACCGGCGTTACCTCATACAAGTTCACCTACACGATCGCCTCCGATGAGAGAGTGTTGCTCAAGGCGGTGCCGGGCACGTACAGCCACACGATCCTGACCGGCCCGATCGCCGGGCTGACGCAAGTCGCCGACGTTGCAGATGCGACTGGGGTGATCAGCGAGGGCGCGCGGACCATCACATTCGCCCAGCCCGCGCCGATCGTCCAATTGGTCAGCCGTTCCGATGGCAACCGGTACGCTCAGATCTGCAATGGATCGCGCATCTATATTCGCATCGGTGATGCCGATCGCTGATCTCGCCAACGGCGGCGCTCTGTGGCCGGCGCCGCCGTCCCGCCCCGAAGCTTGTTTCTCTCGCTCGGGCGGCCTCCTCGTCGCTCCCTTGGGCGCGGGGAGATCGGGGCCGACCTGTCCCGCCGCCCGCAGCAAGGGATAAGAGGGGATGGTGTCGAAACCGATTGACCGCCCGCACCATGAAAGGGATCGGATCAAGGTGAAAAACCGTAAGCGTCCGGCAATGGCGTGCCTGACGAAGCTCCTGCTCAAGCCAGCGCGAGCGCCTTGGTAAAGCCTCAATCCGGCCGTCACCAGCTGCTTTGAGATGCCTTCGCGTTGAGGCGCTTTGCCAAGTCTGGGATCACGTGGTGCAAGAC
This sequence comes from Bradyrhizobium sp. HKCCYLRH1030, assembly GCF_051168395.1. NCBI lineage: Bacteria > Pseudomonadati > Pseudomonadota > Alphaproteobacteria > Hyphomicrobiales > Nitrobacteraceae > Bradyrhizobium > Bradyrhizobium sp. HKCCYLRH1030. The sequence continues at coordinate 378,152 of NZ_JBNPUY010000006.1, forward strand.
ATGGACGAAGCGGCCGTTGTAAGGCACGGACCCATCACGAGAATCCGATTCGGATCCGCATCCCTTGCGGGCCGGTCGTTGGGCGAGGTGAGCGTGACGAATCCGAGGACCATCGCAGAGACGAATGCTGCCGCCGTTCGGGCCGATGTCCGCGGCCGATCAGCCCATGATCGAGCCCAGGATCGAGCCAATGGCTCGACGCCGCTGCACGGTCGAGGCTGCGTGACCAGCGATCGGCTTCGCGTCGCGCTGGCCGCGGGACTGCTGGGGTTGGGATCGTTGCTGTCGGGCTGCGCCGGCATGAGCGACAGCGTGTCGACCGCCTTCGCGGATCCGGCCAAGTATGAGCTCTATGACTGCAAGCAGCTCGAGGCCGAGCGCAAGGCGCTGGCCGGGCGCGCAGCCGAGCTGCAGGGCCTGATGGCCAAGGCAGAGACCGGAGCCGGCGGCGCGGTGGTGGCCGAGGTCGCCTATCGCAACGACTATATCGCGATCCGTGGCCAGACCCAGTTCGCCGAAGAGGCCTGGCGCCGCAACAAGTGCCAGGAGACCCCGGCACCGCAGCCGGCTGCTGCGAAATCCGGCAAGCCGGTCAAGCCGGCGCGTCCCGCGCGGCCGATGGCCTCCGGTGCGGGCACGCCGTCGACCCTGCCGCGGGACGGCTCGGTCTACTGAGACCGGGCCGCTTCGCCTACGGCCGCCAGTCGTAGATCCAGCTCTGCCGCGCCGACAGGCGCTGCGGGCCGAGCGCCTTGATGCTGAGGTCGCGGGCCAGCGCCAGCGGTCCGGTCATGTGATAGAGGCGGCCCTGATTGCGTGCGGTGCGCTGCACCTGGCCGACGCGCGGGCGGCGCAGCTTGGCGTAGCGTTTCAGCGCAGCCGGGATCGCGCCCGGACCGTCCGGGCGCGCCTCGCTCAGGCACTTGGCGAGCACCACCGCGTCCTCGATCGCCATTCCCGCGCCCTGCGCTGCAAAGGGCAGCATGGCGTGCGCGGCGTCGCCCAGCAGCGCGACGCTGCCCTCGGTCCATTCGATGCCTTCGGGGACGCCGAACAGCGCCCATTTGCGCCAGCCGTCGACCGCATTGAGCAGCAGCCGCGCCGTCGCGGGCCAGCGCGGCGGCGCGAACGCCGCCTTCAGCTCGCTCGGATCACCCTCCGTGCTCCAGCCCGGCCGGTTCCAGGTCCCCGGCACCACCGCGACCACGTTGACCTGGCGGCCGGCCGAAATCGGATAGGCGACGAGATGGGCCTCGGGGCCCATCCAGAGCTGCACCCGCGCTGCCGTCAATTCGCGTGGCAATTGCCGGGCGTCGAGCGTGCCACGCCAGGCGATCAGGCCGGAGAACTCGGCGCGGACCTGCGGAAACAGGTGGTGCCGGACCGCCGACCACACGCCGTCGGCGCCGATCAGCGCCAGCGCCACGTCCTGGCGGCGCTCATTGCCGCGGCGATGCACCACGGTCAGACCCTTGGCGTGGGCGGCGACGTCCTCGAACTGGCAGCCGAGCCGCAGTTCGACGTCCGGATGCGCCATCACCTCCGCGGCCAGCGCCGCCTGCAGATCGGCGCGGTGGATCACCCAATAAGGCGCGCCAGCCGCCTGGCTCGCGGCCTCGCCGAGCGGCAGGCGGGCGATCTCGCCGCCGGCCCGCGCGCTCATGATGCTGACGGCGTCGGGCACCACGGCACGCGCGGTCAGCCGCGGCCCCAGGCCGAGATCGAGCAGGATACGGCTGGCGTTGGGCGAGAGCTGCAGGCCGGCGCCGACCTCCTCGAGCCGTTCGGCCTTCTCCAGCACGACGACGCGGAAGCCCTTGGTGGCGAGCGCGAGCGCAGCCGTCAGGCCGCCAATTCCGGCCCCCGCCACATAGACGGTACGCGATGCCACGACACGCCGATCAGGCGACGTCCTTCAGCACGCATTCCGGCGGCCGCGCCTCGCCGGCGGCGAGGTCCGGCGCATAGCGGTACAGCGTCGAGCAGTACGGGCAGATGATCTCTTTGTCGTTGCCGAGATCGAGGAACACGTGCGGATGATCGAACGGCGGATTGGCGCCCACGCACATGAACTCATGCGAGCCGATCTCGATGACGGGGACTCCGGCATCGTTGTTGAAATGCGGGACGATGTTATCGGCCATCGGTATCACCTCGCGTGGCAACGGGAGCGTATGCGGTCAGCACGACGGAGCAGGACGGGACTGAGGTCGCACGGCCGCGCGCGTCGAAAACGGCGCGACCATACTGAGCCTTAAGGCCAATTCCTAGTGCTGGGAACCCGCGTTTGGTGCAACGCACGCCGTTATGTTGTGGCCTGTGGATTCGACACAAACTCAGGGCCGCCGAGAAGCCCTTCTTTCGTCGGGGCCGTTGTGCCAGGCACGGGAATTACTATGTGTCTCCGCATCGTTCCCGCGAAAACGTGAAGGCGGCGTGATCTCGAAGCGAATCAAGCTGGGACTCGGTCTGGCGCTGGCCGGGCTCGCCGTGAGCGCCGCGGTTGGCGCTGCGATATGGCCGCACGCCTATGGCGCCGGCGCCATCGTCGTGGCGCAGGACGATCCGGCGAGGTTGTCGGAGCTTCAGATCGCGTCCGTTCTGCAGAACGATCCGGCGCGGATCATCAGCAATATCGAGGACGCGCTCGCCGCCGGCGATCCAGATCTCGCGGAGAGCTTCGTCGCGCTCGCGCGGGATCAGCAGGTCGCGCTCGACGAAGGGCTGGTGCAGCGCGTGAGCGATGCGGTGGCCGCCGAGAAGGCGCCGGCCAGCGTTGCCAAGCGGTTCGCGACCGGGCTCGTCACCGGCCAGGCCGACGACGTCGCGAGCCTGTCCGGCACGGTGGCCGGCGATCTCTTCGTGTTCGGCGACATCCGCGACGCGGTGCGCGAAGGCAAGCATCTGGTGATGGGCGAGGAGACCGACCGCCTGGTGCTGGGCCTGGCCACGGCCGGTCTTGCCGTCACCGCCGTAACCTATGCCTCGGCCGGCACCGCCGCGCCAGTGCGGGCCGGGCTGACGCTGGTGAAGGATGCGCGAAAGGTTGGCCGGCTGGGCGAGGGGCTCGCCGCCTGGGCGGGACGTTCCGCGCGCGAGGTGGTCGATGCGCCTCTGTTGCAGCAGGCGGTGGCCTCGGGCTCGGTGCTTCGTCCGGGCCAGACCGCGACCGCGATCCGGGCGGCGTTCCGCGCTGAGAAGGCCGGCGCGCTGGTGCGGCTCGCCAAGGATGTCGGCCGCATCACCGAAAAGGCCGGCACGCGCGGCGCACTGGATTCGCTCAAGCTCGCCGAAGGACCGAAGGACATCGCCCGCGCGGCCCGCCTGGCGGAGGCCAAGGGCGGGCAGACGCGGGCGATCCTGAAGCTGCTCGGCCGCGGCGCGCTGCTGCTGACCGCGGGGGCATTCAATCTCGCGCTCTGGCTGTTCGGCGCGCTGATGACGCTGCTCAGCTTCGTCGCATCGCTGAAGGCGATGAGCGAGCGGGCCACCCAGGCCTGGCTCGACCGGAGCCGGCGGCGCCGCCTGCGCCGGATGCAGGCCGCGGCCGTCGCTCCCGAACTGGCCGCAACCGCGTCCTGCGGCTAGAGCATGATCCGGAAAAGTGGAAGCCGGTTTTCCGAAAAGATCATGCTCAAACAAAGGGATAAGATCATGATGCGATTCCGTGGAATCGCATCATGATCTAGACTTCGTCCGACCAGCTTCACTCCAGCGTTCCGGGATTCGCGACCGATGCCGAGCTTTCACAACGGCGCCGTTGAAATTGCCTTCATCGACGAGGGGGAGGGCGATCCGATCGTGCTCGTCCATGGCTTTGCTTCGAGCAAGAACGTCAACTGGGTCTATCCGGCCTGGATCTCCGAATTGCGCAAGGATGGCCGCCGGGTGATCGCGCTCGACAACCGCGGCCATGGCGATTCGGCCAAGCTGTACGACCCCACGCTGTATTCGATCGCGGAGATGGCGAGCGACGTCACGGCGCTGATGGATCATCTCGGCCTCGCCAGCGCCGACGTGATGGGCTACTCGCTCGGCGGCCGCATCGCCGCGCATATCGCGCTGACCGCGCCAGAGCGGCTGCGTTCGGCGATCTTCGGCGGCATCGGCATGGCGATGATCGAAGGCGGCGGTCCCGGCGAGAACGTCGCCGCCGCGCTCGAGGCGCCCTCGATCGATAACGTGACCGATCCCGTGGGCCGCACCTTCCGCGCCTTCGCCGACCAGACCCGCTCGGACCGTCTGGCGCTGGCCGCCTGCATGCGCGGCTCGCGCGGCCTGATCTCGCGCGACGACGCCCGCCGTATCGCCGTGCCGGTGCTGGTCGCGGTCGGCACGGCCGACGAAGTGTCGGGCTCCGGTCCGGCGCTCGGCGCGCTCATCCCCGGTGCCGAAGTGCTCGATATCCCCAATCGCGATCACATGCGCGCGGTCGGCGACAAGGTCTACAAGGCCGGGGTGATCGACTTTCTGTCACGGCGGTGAAGCCGTAGCCCGGGCAAGCGCAGCGCCCCCGGGTTCTCCGGCACAGCGCGCGAGACCCCGCATGTCGCTATCCCGACGCCTTGCGGCGCCGGCTGTCGCTCATGCGGGCCACGGGGGCGTCATGCGGCGGAGCCGTCCACACGCTCGCCGCTGAACCACCTCGTCGCCGCGATCAGCGCGGTGAAGGTGGCGATCCACACCATCCGGGCGCCGTAGCGGTCATGCGGGCCGGAGATGACGCCGCAGATCACGGCATTGCCGAGCAGTGCCAGGGTCACGGTGATGGCGAGCAGGGCCACGTCGTCGCGTCGCCGGCGCCAGATCGCGTGCGCCGCGATCGCCACCGCCGCCAGCATCGAGGCCAGCGCAACCGGCACGTGCAGCCAGTTGATGACGGCGAAACTGATCTCCCAGTGCTGCTGGTGTGCGGCGCGCATCTTCTTGACCTGCGAGGGGATGTAGCGCTCGATGATGCCATAGGTGTGCGGCAGCCAGCCGTTGGTGCCCTCGCCGGTCGCCACATGCACCAGCTGCTCGGCGGTGGCGACCGCGGCGGCCCTGGCCTGCCACAGCGGGTAGGCCGCGAGCGACCGCTTCACGATGAAGCCCATCTCGTCGTTCATGCCCTCGAAGCGGCCGAGCTTGTTGAACATGCTGTTGCCCCACAGGAAGTCGTCGGCGGTGGGCGGCAGCTCGTTGCGATAGGGGCAGAGCTTCAGCTTCTCGCGGGCGCAATGGTCCTTCAGATATTGCGCCACGATGCCGTCCTGGAGCATGCGGCCGAAGGCGACGCCTGTACCGCCCGGCGTCCACGCGAGCTGGCCGGACAGGGCAAAGTTGGCCGCGAGCAGCATCGCCGCACCCGCGACGATCGTCATGCTGGCCTGGAGCAGGCCGGAGAGCGCGATCTGCCGGCGCAGCCAGGGATAGGCGATCCAGCCGGCGCAGCACAGGCCGAACAGCACGCCGAGCGTGGCGCTGTGGGTGGCGGAGGCGAACGCGACGAAGCCGAACAGCGCGCACTTTTCCAGGACGGTGGTCCGGCGCGCCTGAGTGACCATGATGTAGAGCGCGAGCACCGACAGGCCGGCGAAGATGTCGGTCAGCAGCATGCTGGCGAGCCAGGGCAGGGCGGTGGTCAGGATCAGCAGCAGGCCGATCCAGAGCAGTCGCAGCGGTTGGGCCAGTCCCAGCAGGCGCAAGGTGAGCTGCAGGATCCACAGCGTCGCCAGCGCCTGCAGGCCGAGATTGAGCCAGAAGCTCGAGCCCTCGCCCCAATGCAGATAGAGCCCGAACACGGTCGAGCGGCTCGGCACCAGATAGCCTTCGTACCAGCGCGCGAGATAGCCCCCGGTGTCCCACTGCAGCAGCGGGTAGCCGTTCCACAGCGCCGGCGCGACCAGGAAGAGCGGGATGACGATGACGGGGAGCCAAGCCAATCCGGCCTCGGTCGCGCGTTCGTCCAGGATCTGAGTGTTACTGATACCCGTGTCCCCCCGATCAGGAGCACCGTGGCCGAAGTATGGTCAGGGCGATATTCACTAGTAGACGCAGAGCGATGGATGGTAAAGCCGATCCCGTGATCGAACGGGGGGCCGCCGGCCTTCGATCCTCCGGGTGGTTCCTTTTTGCCGCAGCCACCGGTATCCGCCCCATCCGCTCTCCCGCAGCGTGCTCCAGGGGGCGGGAACGGATTGCTTCCCCGATGATCGTCTTGATTTTGGGTTCCTGCTGCCCACCTTGAGCCGACGCGGTGCCGAATGGCATGGCGGCGCAACCGGGACGTCACCGGCGGGGCGTAACGGAAATGTCTCAATCCCGTGTTCTCTGGGAGGCAGGCTGGCTGGAATGGATCCCCGGCGTCGCGCAGCCCACTGAGGACATCGTTCCATGCGCCGTGCTATAAGGCCCGCCCACTGAAACTGCGAGAAGCAGCCATGGCTATGCATCAGACCAATCCGCAGCAGGGCAGCAAGCTGGCGACGCTTGATCCGATATGGGATCGGATCCGCCACGAAGCAGAAGAGATCGTGCGTCGCGAGCCCGAGCTTGCGACCTTCATCTATTCAACCGTTCTGCACCACGGCCGTCTCGAGGATTCGGTCGTGCACCGGGTTGCCGATCGTCTCGATCATTCCGCGCTGTCGGGCGACCTGATCCGCCAGACCTTCGACGACGCGCTGCGCGACGAGCCGGACCTCGGCCATGCGTTTCGCGCCGATCTCGTCGCCGTCTACGATCGCGATCCCGCCACCACGCGCTTCATCGATCCGTTGCTCTACTTCAAGGGCTTTCACGCGCTGCAGACGCACCGGCTGGCGCATTGGCTGTACCGCAAGAGCCGCAAGGATTTCGCGTTCTATCTGCAGAGCCGGTCTTCGGCGGTGTTCCAGACCGACATCAATCCGGCGGCGCGCATCGGCCGCGGCATCTTCCTCGATCACGCCACCGGCTTCGTCTGCGGCGAAACGGCCATCATCGAGGACAACGTCTCGATTCTGCACGGCGTGACGCTCGGCGGCACCGGCAAGGAGAACGAGGATCGGCATCCCAAGATTCGTCACGGCGTGCTGATCGGCGCCGGCGCCAAGGTGCTCGGCAACATCGAAGTCGGTCATTGCGCGCGCATTGCCGCCGGCTCAGTCGTCGTAAAGCCGGTGCCGAACAACGTCACCGTCGCAGGCGTGCCGGCGAAGATCGTCGGCGAGGCCGGTTGTGCGGAGCCGTCGCGCACCATGGATCAGATGATCAACGCGATCGGGATCTGAGCCGCGACCGCGTCGGCGACCGCGAAGTCAAGACCTTCTCATCAAGGGATTTTCGTGCCAACACATCGGCGTCTGTGGATTTGACGATCCGCCGTTTGTCTCGGCGGAATGAATGTGAGATCCACGGCGTCCCTTTCAGGTCGTTCGACATCGCCGGCTCGTCTTGCCTCGATCGATGGGCTGGAATGTCGAACTCACAAGGACACGGACGTTCGCGCTGCAACGTCCGCATCATCTGCAAACCTCGCTGTCGATTGGAGATCACCGTGGACGTTCAGGAAGTCAGGAAGCTCGACGCGTATCTGAAGCGCGTGTTCGGCAATCCCAAGATCCGTGTGGTGCCGCGGCCGAAGAAGGAAGACTCCGCCGAGGTCTATATCGGCGAAGAGTTCATCGGCGTGCTGTTCGTCGACGACGAGGACGACGACCGCTCGTTCCAGTTCCAGATGGCGATCCTGGAAGACGATCTGGTCGAGTAGTTGCCGGATGCAGCGGCCCGCATGAGCGCGAAGCGCATGCGGGGACGCTTGCGAAGATGGCGGCGTTGCCAGAACGAATCGTGGTGCAGGCGCGCCCAGGGGCGCGCTCGCGCGGGTTGAGAGAGCAGCTCCCGCAGACCGGCTCCGGCGTGCTTACGCACACGCTGTCAGCACGCAATCCGTCCGCGGATGAGCCCGGCTTCCATCCACGCCGTCATTCCGGGGCGCGCGAAGCGCGAGCCCGGAATCCATAGCCCCAGGACGGCGTGAGACGCGCGATGGCCGTGGCGCATGTGGTCGCCCCAACATCCGCTCGTGAGTATGGATTCCGGGCTCACGCTTCGCGTGCCCCGGAATGACGATCGGAGAGAGTTTGGCAGCTCTCACATTCGACGTCCGTGCGCGGGCTGCGCTCATCCGGGCCACGATTTCAACGATTGCCTACGACCTACTTCACCGCGTGCATCTGCGCAGTCAGCCGCTCCATCGCGCTCGCCACGTCCTGCCATTGCGACAGCCAGCTGCGGGGGTAGCGAAACACGAGATCCGCGCCCTCGACGCGGCGCTCGCTGAGGCACATGCCCGGCGTGGCGGCATCACGCGTGCAGCGGGCGACCAGCAAAGGCTGCTCGGCCGTGAACAGATCCTCCATGTCGTACGCTGTGCCCGCGCGGAAGCTTCGCATGCTCAATCCGTCCTGCACCGGCACGGCCGTCGGATTGAGATAGCGCGGATAGATCGTCTTCAGTCGCGTCTCGGGCGACATTGCGTCGTGATGCGCCGATATCGAGACGAAGATGCGATCGATCGGGTGCGGCGCCTGATCGATCTGGTCGGCGCTGACGTGATGCGGCGCCTCGGGCGGCGTGAGCGAGGGATATTCGAAGCCGAGATCGACGCGCTCCTGCGGCCCCGTATGGCGCTGGACCTTCACCCGGATGGCGGCCGCCGGCACGTTGAACACGGTGCCGCCGATGCTGACCGGCAGGCGCTCGGGCCCCTTGAAGGTGCTGGCGCGCCAGGTCGGCCAGAGCAGGTAGGCGACCAGCGCGATTGCCGCCGCCGCCAGCACGCAGCCCAGGATGATCGGCACGGCATGGCCATGTCCGTTCGAAGGGCGGGCACTGCGGACCGAAAACATCGTCATGGCGGGCAGGGGATCTCAAGGACCGAATCAGCGCCGACTATGCCATGGCGATGCGGCATTCTGCAGAAACTTACCTGTAGGGAGCCGCGCACCGGCCGCGGCCGCCATTAACCCTTCCTTAAGGATAATGTGGCGGGCGCGGTCGCTTTTTGCCAAACCAGCATCGGTCAGTTCTGCAAGTGTGTGAGTGCGTACGATGTCGGCAGAGGCGTTCAATTCCCTGTTCTCGCTCCTCATCGGTTTCGCCTTGGCCGGCGCCTTGGCGAGCGGCTACCAGGCCTATGCCGAACGTCCGCCGGGATTCGAGCTGCTGCAGGAGGGCGTCACGCCCCGGCGGTTCGCCGCGGTGCCATTCCTGGTGTTCGCCGCGCCCTTCATCATCATGCGCAACACGCTGCGCGGCGCCCGCATCGAGCGCCGTCGCTTCGAGTTCGTGATGCTGGCGACCGTGATCGCCGGCTTCTGGAGCATGATGTGCGGCACCTTCGTGGTCATGACGCTGCGCGCCGCGGGCGTGCTGGCCTAGTTCCCGTGCCGGGCGCCGCAGCGGCGCTTGCTTGAAATCGCTCTGGGGGCTGTGCCAAGGTCGCCTGCGAACGGGAGACCTCGATGGCCATCTACGAACTCGACGGGCAGGCGCCCGAGCTGCCGGCGGACGGCAACTACTACATCGCCGACAATGCCACCGTGATCGGCCGGGTGAAGCTCGCCAAGGAGGTCACGGTCTGGTTTGGCGCGGTGATCCGCGGCGACAATGACTGGATCGAGATCGGCGAGAGCTCCAACATCCAGGACAACGCCACCTGTCACGTCGATCCTGGCTTCCCGCTACGCGTCGGCCGCAACGTCACCGTCGGCCACAACGTGATCCTGCACGGCTGCACCGTCGAGGATGATGCCCTGATCGGCATGGGCTCGATCATCATGAATGGCGCGCATATCCGCCGCGGCAGCGTCGTTGGCGCCGGCGCCATCATCACCGAGGGCAAGGATTTTCCGGAATACTCGCTGATCGTCGGCGCGCCCGCGCGTGTCGTGCGCACGCTGGAGCCGGCGCAGGTCGAGCGCATGGGCATCGCGGCCAAGGCCTATGTCGCCAAGGGACCGCGCTACACCAAGGGTCTGAAGAAGATCGGCTGACATCACGGCCGATGGAGTCGGAGATTCTTCACGTCCCTTCGGACTCGCCTGCCTCCGCTGCGCTGGCGACACGTTCGTGGCCGCTCGCCCACAGCGCATGCTGTTCGCTGCCGTCCTGATAGGGATTGGCCTCGGCCGGAATGTTCTCGCGCGCGGCGCGCTCGCCCTGTTCGAACGGGTCGGTGCTCATGCTGACGTCCTGCTCCTCTGCTTCGGCTTGTGCTTCGACTGGTTTCTGGACTTGTCGTCGGGCTCGTTCTTGCGTTTGCGCGCAGGCTTGCCTGCGCCATCGCCATCCTCCGCAGCGCTCTTGCGCAGCGCGTCCTTCAGATCCGCCGGTACGCCGTGCTTTTCCAACAGGTCCATGAACGCCTCGTCGGCGAGGTCCTGCAGACTCAGCATCTGATCGCGGCCGAGCTGCTTGAGCTTGTCGAACGTGTCCTCGTCGAAGGCGATCAGCTTGCGCACGGCTCCTTGCTCTCCTCGCCCCATCAATCCTCTCCGATCAACATTCGTTCCGGAACGCGGTCCGTCCGGTTGGGTTGAAGTGTAAAGGGAGACGGTCCCATGGCCAGGTTTTCATTGGGCACTTTGATCGTGATTGCAGGCCTCGGCACGGCCACTGCGGTGTTTGCGCAAGGCGGTGGCGGCGGTGCGGGAGGCGCTGGCGGTGGAGCGAGCGCAGGTGGCGCGGCGAGCGCGGGAGCCGCCGGCATCGGCACGACCGGTACCGCTGCAGGATCAGGGAACGTCGCCGGTCTCGGCAACGCGCAGAACGGAGCCGGAAGCGGCAGCAATCCCTCGCGGCTGTCGCAACCGGGGGCGGCAGCTGCAAACGGGACTAACAGCCTCGGCACAGCGCAGTCGTCCGGCTCGGGCGCAAGCCGGGTGGGGTCGAGCAATTCCGGCGTCACGACCGGCGTGGGTCGTGGAGCGGCGGGAGGCACCGCGGCGACGGGACCGAACCGCGCCAGTGATACCGATGAGCAGGTTCAGCAGGAGAACAAGACGGTCGACCGGAAGGTGAAGAGCATCTGCCGCGGTTGCTGAATATTGCCCGCGGCTCCGGACGTCACGTAACGACATCGAAATCGCGCAGATGTGAGCGGGGTTGCCCGCGCGCCGTTCCAAATCCGGCTTAGAGACATCCCGCTGGGAGCACAGAGTACAATGACGCTCTCATGCCGGTTAAATTTGGAGACGGATCGATGCGCAAGAGATTGATGGGATTGCTGGCGGGCGCCGTAATCGCGGCCGCAATGATGCCGGGCATGGCGTCGGCGCACGGGCCGGGCGGTTTCCATCATGGCTTCGGCCATCGTGGCTTTGGCCCGGGTTTTGGACTCGGGTTTGGCTTGGGTTTTGGTTATCCCGGCTACTACGGATACGGAGGCTATCCCTATTACTACCCGTACACCTACGAGGACCTCGGCGGCTGTTACGTCGCCCGCAAGCGTGTGCGGACAGCGCGCGGCTGGCGCTTCCGCAACGTCGAGGTGTGTGAATGAAGCTTGGGTGAGGCGACCGGCCGATCCGGTCACTTCGCCTTAACGACATCTCGTGACGATTTGTTGCCGCTCCGATCGGCGGAGCGGCGGCGGAGAAGTAGCTGGCGCAACGCTTGCATGGGATCCAGGCATGATCAACACACTCACATCCCCTGAACTCACGTTTGTCTTCATGGGCGTCGTCGTCAGCCTGGGCGCCGCGCTGGTCTGGATGGCCTGGGAGCTCGAGCAGGGCGGCAGGCAGCTGGCGAAGATCCGTCGCGACGATCGTCGCCTGCGCTAACAGCCGACGGTCCGGCGCCCGCATGAACGCAAGCGACATGCGGGAAGCCTCGCGGGCGCAGTCTGACGGGTTCGCTCGCCCGGGCCGCGGCTGTCAGCTCAGCACGCCATATTTCTTGAACCACGCCTGCATCTGCGCCCAGCCGTCCTCGGCGGCGTCCTTGCGATAGCTGGGGCGATAATCGGCGTGGAAGCCATGCGGCGCGCCTGGATAGATCTTGAACTCAGCGGTCTTCTTGTTGTCGGCGAGCGCGGTCTTCATGGCTTCGACGCTGGCGACGGGAATGCCGGTGTCGGCTTCGCCGTAGAGGCCGAGCACGGGCGCCTTCATCTCGGGTGCGAGCTGCGTCGGGCTCTTCGGCCAGGCGGGATTGGGCGGATCGATCAGCGGGCCGTAGAACGCAACGCCCGCCTTCAGCGCCGAACTATGCGCCGCATATTCCCACACGGTGCGGCCGCCGCGGCAGAAGCCGACGATGCCGAGACGCGAGGTGTCGCCGCCCTGCGACTTGGCCCAGGCCACCGTCGCGTCGAGGTCCGACAGCAGCTCCGCGTCGGGCTTGGCATTCACGATCGGCAGCAGGTCCTTGATCTCGGTGATCTTGGTGAGGTCGGTCCCGCTGCGGAAGTAGTAGTCCGGCGCCACGGCGAGCGCGCCGAGCTTGGCGAGACGGCGCGTCACGTCCTTGATGTACTGATGCAGGCCGAAGATCTCCATCGCGACCAGCACGACGGGCGGATTGCTGGCGCTGGCGGGGCGCGCGAAATAGGCCGGCATGTCGCGGTCGCCGACCTTGATCTTCGCATCTCCGGCATTCAGGCCGCTGGTGTCGGTGGTAATGACCTCGGCCCGCACCGGGCCAGCAGCCAGCGTGTAGCCGGCCGTCACGGCAGCGGACGCGGTCATGAAGCCGCGGCGTGAGAAGGGGGCGACTTTTGTCAGCCCGATGACATCGGACGTCAGTGCTGGATCGGCGGACATGGGGGCTCCTCTGCGTCTTACGGGCGCATTGAGCCGAGAATTGACGGGGAAAAGCAAGTCACCAGCCGGAGAGCCGCGGCGTCGGATCCGTTCCGGGCGGTCGAACGCGCCGCCACAAAAAACAAGGCCGTCGGCGCAGTATGGCGCCAACGACCTTGCCAGCCCCGGATATTGAAATTGGCCCTGTGCCATCCTGAAATTGGCTCGCCATCCGGTGAAGGCAGGATGGCGTGACTCCCGGTTTCAATCTGTGAAGCACTTCACAGGATCCTGGGAATATTCGGCGGGAATTCTACGAGCAGGCGTCGGGACCGGCCGTCTCAGGATCGGTTGCGACGATGCCGATGGCCGCCGCGGCTGGCATGGGCGCGGGCGCGGATGCTGCGGTTGCGTGGAGCAGGCGCGGCCTGCTCCGAGCTCTGCGTGCTGGCGAACGACTGGCGCAGGCCATCGATGGAGTCCTTCAGGGTCGAGACCTGGTCCGACAGGCGCTTGGTGTCGGCCTGCTGGGCCGCGAGCAGGCGGCGCATGCTCTGCAACTGCTCCTGCATCATCTGCAACTGGTCGATCGATTCCTGCTGGGTGGCCTCCAGGCCCTTGGTCTTCTCCACCAACTGCTCGGACGCCTGCACCGTGCGCGCCTGCAACTGCCGCGTCACCGCGCCGCGCTCGGCTTCCGGCGCGCCGCCATAGGCACGCCACAACATGATGCCGCCGATGCCCGCGATCAGCACCACGAGCGTCGCGGCTGCGAGCGCGATCGGCTGGGCGCCCTTGACGGGGGCCGGGCTGAGCTTCTCGGGGTAGCGTCTGGTGTCGCGCGTCACCGGATTCATCACGAAACCACCCAAATTGAAAAAGCTTCGGATGCTCCTCCCGAAAACTGGGAGAGGCGAAAAACTCGAGCAGAGAACGCTGTCCGCCCAGCCCGCAAATCGTGCATCTGGCGAACGAACCAAGTCGTCAGCTTTTGATTAGGAAATCCGACAAAAGCGAGGCCTGCAAGCCCGAAATGGCGCGCCCGCCGCATGCACCACGCCGGTTCCGGGGCGCGGTCGCGACCAGCCGAAAACTGCGGCCGGACAAATGCTTACTGCGTTGCGCTGCAGTTCCGGCAGATCGTGAGCTTCTGCTTGAGGCGGGCCTCGTCGGCGAGGTCGGCCGCCTGTTCCTCCTCCCAGCTCATCCGGCCGCGATAGCCGGAGCTCGACTGCGCGGACATCACGTCGACCCGCGAGTCGCCACGGCGCTTCGCGCCTTTGCGCGACGTGCCGATGTCCGGCTCCGTCACCATCTCGGTGTCGGCGTCGGAGGTGGCGACACGGCCGTCCCAGTCGGCCGCAGCGCTCGTCGGCTGCGCGGTAATCACCGCGGGCGTAGCGGCCATCGCCGGCGCGGCTGGGCCGGCCGCGGCCAGCGGTCCCGAGCAGCCGGCGCCGGACATGCAGCAGTTCGCCAGGGTCAGGGCCGCGGCCAGCAAGGTCGCGCTTCGCAGGATCATCATCATGCCGACAACCTAAACCCGACGGTCGAGGGAAAACAAGGTTGGCCGGCCGTTGCCGCGCCCCGCCTGCGACATATCGTCAAAGCAAGGCCAAAAAAAGTTGCGGCCAGGCCTTGGGGGAGGCCTGGCCGCGCGCGAACCGGTCTGGGACGGGGAGGGGTGGGGATGTGACCGGGTCGCGTAACTCGAATTCGTGTCTCGCCTCTCTGATCAGCGCTTGCGGACGCCTTAGCGTTCTCTGGCGCTGGCGGTGGCCACTGCCGGGCGACCGTCGCCGAGCGAGACCCAGACGTTGGGGTCGCTCTGCGACTGCCGCTTGACGAAGCGGTAGCCGGTCTCGGTCCAGGCGACGACGCTCTCGTTCTGATTGTCGAGCACGTACTCGCCCTTGTCGGTCTTCACGGTGAGGACCGCGTGTCCTTCACCCTTCTTGTCGCGCACCACCGTGATCAGCAGCGCCTCGCGGGGCCAGCCGGCATCGATCAGCAGCTTGCGCTTCAGCAGCACGTAATCCTCGCAGTCGCCGTAGCCGTCCGTCGGCAGCGACCATTTCTCGACCACGCCCCAATGGTCCATGTCGGTGATGGGCTTGACGTTCTCGTTGACCCAGCGATTGACCTTTAGCAGATCGCGCCAGGCGGTCTGGGACAGCACGATGTCGCGGGGCTGCGACGCGCCGCCGCGGCATTCCTCGGGCGCCTCGGTGCAGAACTCGACCCAGCCGATCGGCGCCCGTGCGGTGTCGCCCAGGCTCGCATAGAGCACCCGGTCATCACCGGCATGCGCCATCCCGCCCATCGCCATCAGGAAGGCTGCGACCGCCCACCCCGTTGCCTGTCCCGTCCGCTTGACCATTTTGGCCCCCGTTTTCGTTGGGACCATGTGTCTCACAAAGATTTTTCGCTGCCGCTAAATCGCCACGATGGATTTGACGCAAATCCAAGTAAAACAAAGGGCTTATTCGACTTTCACTTGAATCGAATCTAGCTAAAATTTGAATCATTCGCGGTTGAATCGAATGCGCTGCATTAAGCCGGGAACCGCTGCCGTTGCAGGGTCCCCTGCGCTTTTCCCGTCAACTATTAACTGCGCCGGATCACCTGTGCGCTGGCCGAACGCCACACGGCGCCCGTGGTGGCGGACGCCGTGTGCTCCGTGAAGTTGCGGGATTTCAGAGGCTTGCGGCTTTACCGCGCGGTAACGCTGTCTTCGAGCGTTTCGGCGAGCTGGGCGTGCGTGAACTCGATCGCGAAGCCGCCTTCGAGATTTCGCACCACGCGCGCCTGGACGCGGCCGAGCATGACCTGCGATTTCAGCGGCGGCCTGGTCTCGGCCGCAATCGCCGCGCCCGACAGCGACATGTCGATGATGCGGCAGGTCATCTTGGTGCCGTCCTCGAGCGTCAGCACCGCGATCGGGTTGCGCGGAATGATACGGTCGTGGCGGCGATCCTCCGGCAGATTGAGGATGTCGCGATTGGCGAGCCAGGTCAGCTGCGCGGCGAGCTTGTCGCGCTTGCGCGCGGTGGCGCCGATCGTCATGGCGAAGCCGTTGTCGATGATGCGGGTGATCTTGCCCTCGACGCGGCCGATATGGTCGAGATAGGCGATCACGCGGTCGCCGACATTGCCGATGCCGGGCGCGAGCAGCGCCAGCCCGCCCGGCGACATGTTGATCACCTGGCAGGGAAACTCGCGCCGGTCGGGCAGCATGTAGCGGCCGAGCAGGTGGACCTTGACCCGCTGGAAACGGCGGCGCTCCTCGGCGGCCGGAAGAGAGAGTTTTTTGTTCGGCAACGCCATGTTTCGCCACTCAAAGCCGGCTCTTAGCGTGCCGGATGATCCAGTGTTGAAACTAAGTCCTTCACGGTTAATTCAGCGTTACGTTGTGCTCCTGCAGCACTCTGCCGCGGGCCATGACGAGCTGATAGAATGGGCAGGCGCGACATCGCGCCAATGACGCCAACGGAGATGGGAGAGACGTTCATGCGGAGCTTGTTGGGAGCCGTCGTGGCGGTCGTGGTCTGCGTGGTGGCTGGATCGCCGCCGGCCGCGGCAGCCGAGATGAAGGTGACCCTGCTCGGGACAGGCACGCCGACGCCGCGGCTGTCGAGCTTCAGCGCCTCGACCCTGATCGAGGCCGGGCCTGAGCGGCTGCTGTTCGACCTCGGACGCGGCTCCACGATCCGCCTGTTCCAGAAGAGCATCCCGCTCGGCAGCATCACCGCGCATTTCCTCACCCATCTGCATTCCGATCACGTGGTGGGACTGCCCGACATGTGGCTGAGCGGCTGGATCGGCACGCCCTGGGCCTCGCGCAAGGGGCCGATGGTCGTGTTCGGACCGAAGGGGACAGTGGCGATGACGGAGAATCTCACCAAGGCCTTCTCCGAGGACATCCGCATCCGCATCGATGACGAGCACTATCCGCCGGAAGGCGTCGCCTTCGCCGCGGCCGACATTGGGCCCGGCGTCGTCTACGAGCGCAACGGCGTCAGGGTGAGCGCCATCGAGGTCAATCACGGCGAGAAGATCAAGCCGGCGCTCGGCTATGTCGTCGAATTCGACGGCAAGAAGGTCGTGCTGTCCGGCGACACCAAGCCCGATCCGCGGGTGGAGAAGGCGGCGGAGGGAGCCGATCTTCTGATCCACGAGGTGGCGGTGATCGATCCCGAACTGATCAAGACCTATCCGAACTATCGTGCGATCGAGGACCACCACACCTCGCCGGAGGAGGCCGGCAGGATCTTCACCGAGGCGAAGCCGAAGCTGGCGGTCTACTCGCACATCGTGTTCGCCACCGTGAAGCCGGTCCAGGACGTGCCCGAAGAGGCGCTGATCGCGCGCACGCGGACGAGCTATCAGGGCCCGCTCGTGGTCGGGCGCGATCTCACGTCGTTCGTCATCTCGGATCAGGTCGCCGCGTTTGCTCCCGACGGCAGTCCGATCACGCCGCTGACCGGCTCACATTGAGGAGGCGGGACGGCAGCCCAGATCCCGTAGCCCGCATGAGCGCAGCGACATGCGGGGACGTCTGTCCGCCGGCGATTCACCGTCGGCGTGCGACAGCTTCGACGCGGGCACGCGATGTAAGGATGGTCTGTCCCGGATGTCGCTTTCGCCTGCGCCCTTCGGGCTCCGGCTGGCGCTCATCCGGGCCACGAGATCGGCGCTGCACTCAGCGCAGTCCCTCATACACCATCAGGCCGCGGGCGAGCGCGAGCTTGCGCAACGCGCGCGGCACGATCGGTCCGGCGGGCGGATGGATGTAGCGCCATGACACCATCTCCAGCGGACCGAGCGCGCCTTGCGGCGTCTCGAACGGGGCGAGCAGGCCGGTCAGGCTGATCGGCTCATGCGCGCGGGTGGCGAACGGCAGCAGCAGCAGTTCGAAATGCGCGGTCGTGCGATCCGGCGCCTGCGCCGTCACGCCGGCGATCGCCGGCAGCGTCTCTTCGCAGACCACCGCGGTGATCTCCTCGATCTCGCGGCGGCTGGCGGGCGCGAACTGCGCCGGAAAGCTCCTGTCCTTGACGTCGCCGCCGAGCAGGGCGCACAGCCGCGTGCCGGCCATGCGGAACGGAAAGCCGCTGTCGGCATCGCAGGACAAGACGAAGATGTCGCCGAGCAGCTCGCGCACGGCCGACGGCTCGAAGTCGCAGCGCTCCGGCGCCTTGGCATGGCCGCGCCTGTCGTTCCAATAGGCGAAGAGCTCGCGATTGGACGGATGTTTCATCTCGGTGATCCCTCGCGCCCTCGACGTCACGGAGGACATTGCTGTCCCGCTTTCGTCCAGGCGCCTCCCTGGTTTGTTTTCGCAGGAGGGGTGGTGCAGCGTCCATGCCGATGGTGCGATCGTGCCGGCTTTCCCCCGGCCTTCCGCGCGTTAAGGTTAAATTAACGATGAGCTTGGCGGCCGCCGAGCGATCGTTAACAATGCGTTCATCAGATCGCGGCCGGAAGGTGGAAGGTCCGCCGCGATACGGTGAGTTACACGCAGGCGGCGTCAAACAAGTCTGGTCGTCGCGACGGGGCGGGGTGGGGAAAACGACCCCGGGCGCTCCGGACGCGGCAAAGGCCGGCAGGTCTCGGAGGGAGGGTTTTCTCAGAACCCTCCCTCTTTCTTTTGGCGGATCGGCTGTCCTTTCGCCTCCGCGGCCCGGGGCTGCACATCAACTCTGCCGCCATGCGCTTGCACAGGCCGGCCAAAGCCGCCTATCTGACGGATCTGTTCCTCTCGTCGAAGGCGTGCGTTCCGTTGGATTCCCCCTCGTCAGACCTCACGCAGGATCCGCCGCTCCAGCAGGCGCGGGAGCCGATCCTCAATCTGCCGGGCGCACTGACCGCCTACATCCTGCTGATCGCGGTGATCCATCTGCGTGTGCTGCTGCCGGACGAGTGGAACGGCTGGATCATCGACCTGTTCGCCTTCGTCCCGAAACGATACGACCAGACCCTGATGGACGGGGCGTTTCCCGGCGGCACGCCGGCCAAGATCTGGACCTTTTTCAGCTACTCGCTGCTGCACGCCAATCTGGCGCATATCGGTTTCAACGTGCTTTGGCTGCTGCCGTTCGGCAGCGCGCTCGCGCGCCGCTTCGGGGCGGTCCGGTTCTATCTGTTCATGGCGGTGACGGCGGCGGCCGGTGCGCTGGCGCATCTGCTCACGCACGAGCACGCGCTGGCGCCGATGATCGGCGCCTCGGCCTCGGTGTCCGGCACCATGGCGGCGGCGATGCGCTTTGCCTTCGTGAGCGGCAGCTTCCTGTCGTTCACCCGCGGCGATGCCGAGGCGGCGGCCAGGGTTCCGGCGCTGTCGCTGACGCGTGCGCTGCGCAATCCGCGGGTGCTCGGCTTTCTGGCAGTGTGGTTCGGCGTCAACATCGTGTTCGGCATTGGCGGCATCACGCCCGGCGCCGAGGGCGCCGACGTCGCCTGGCAGGCTCATATCGGCGGATTCATCGCCGGACTGATCCTGTTTGCGCTGTTCGATCCCACCCCGCATGTGCGTGACGATGCTGCACCTGCGTTGCCGTCCGACGTGGTCGACCGTTAGGTGCCGCGATCCTGCGCTTGCGAGCGCAGGTGATTTCATTCATCATTTGCGTCCACTGCAACCGGGGCACGATTCCGGATGAACGAAAGCAGGCGATTTGTGCCGCGCAGGCCAGCTTGCGGAGTGCAATGCAACCAAAGCGCGATCAGAAGGATTGGATCCGTTGCATTGCCAGACTGTTGATTGAAGACTCGCTTGACTGACGATCGCTGGAAGCATCGGCCGCAACGACGCCTCGCTCAAGAAGGCACACCGGCCCCTCAAGGAGACGAGCAATGACAGTACGTGCGATCCTCGACACCAAGGGCCATCAGGTCGAGAGCGTCGAGTCCCAGACCACACTCGCCGAAGCCGCCAAGCGGCTCGCCGACCGCAAGATCGGCGCGGTGCTGGTGATGTCGGGTTCCCGGATGGAGGGCATCCTCTCGGAGCGCGACATCGTCCGCGCGCTCGGCGAGCGCGGCGCCGCCGCGCTGACCGAGCCGGTGTCGAACGTGATGACGCGGCGGGTGGTGAGCTGCAAGCCCGCGGATACCGTCGCCTCGATCATGGAAATGATGACCAACGGCAAGTTCCGCCATCTGCCGGTGATCGAGGGCGGCGTCGTGGCCGGCCTGATCTCGATCGGCGACGTCGTGAAGTGGCGCGTCCAGGAATACGAGGCCGAGCAGGAAGCACTGCGCCAGTACATCAAGACGGCGTAGTCGCTCCGCCGCCGGTCGGCGTCACCGCGCCGATCGCTTCCTGGATGGAATCCAGCGCACGTTCGGCCGCCCTCGTGCCGAACGCGATGAGGTCGGCCGCGCGATGAAAGTCGAACCAGCCGATCTGGCCGACACGCGGCGAGATCAGAAGGTCCGGCGGATCGCCCGCGAGGCGCGCGCGGGTGATGCGGTCCTGCATGATGTTGAAGGCGTCGACCATCACCGACGAGATGCCCGGCCGGCCGCCCTCGCCGAAGAACTGCCGCTTCACCGCGCGCTCCGGCGAGAACAGCCTGCGGAAGCGCCGCTTCGGCGGCGCGCTCTCCATCACTGTCTCCGGCACCTCGACCGGCTGGCCATGCGAGTAGATCGTCGTCGAATGCGTGAACACGTCGCTCGACAGGTTGGCGGCGATCACGATCTCGGCGCCGAGCGCGCGCGCCGCCGACACCGGCACCGGATTGACCATGGCGCCGTCGACCAGCCAGCGGTCGCCGATCAGGACCGGCGCGAAGATGCCGGGCAGGGCGTAGGAGGCGCGCATCGCGTCGACGAGGCTGCCATGGGTCAGCCAGATCTCGTGCCCGGTGCGGATCTCCGTCGCCACCGTCGCCACCTTCATCGGCAGCTCCTCGATGGTGACGCGGCCGAGCGAGGCTTCGAGTTGGGCGGCGAGCTTCTCGCCGCCGATCAGGCCGGAGCCGTTGAGGCGGATGTCGAGATAGCCGAGGATGTTGCGCATCTGCAGGCTGCGCGCCCATTCCTCCAGCGTATCGAGCTGGCCGGCCGCATAGGCGCCGCCGACCACGGCGCCGATCGAGGTGCCGACCACGACATCGGGCACGATTCCGTGCGCCATCAGGGTCCGGATCACGCCGATATGGGCAAAACCGCGCGCCGCGCCGCCGCCAAGCGCAAGGCCGATGACCGGCTTGCGGATCGTGCCGAGACCGACATCGGAACCTTCGGTTCCGTTCGCACGGCGTCCTTTCAGAATGTCCAGCACCGAGATCTCCACGCCTACGCAAACTGTGTGCAACGAGTCGGCAACGGACTCATGACGCATGACAGCCTAGCACCAGCCTACCAGAAGCATCCTTTATGCCGGGTCGACGGGAGCGCCGGATGCCGCTGATTTGAACTCTCCGCCGGAGAATGCGACCAAGTCGCGCGCTGCTTACGGGGTTCCTCCGGGACAGTTGAGTAGAGGCTTGAATTTGCCGCGTTTTTGTTCAAAAGCAAGACGATGACGACAGGTCGCGGGTTCACCAGATTCCGGCGCAGCGGGCGGCTATGGCTTGTGCTCGCCTTGTCGTGGCCGCTGACCGGGCTCGTGACGCCGCCGGCCGCGGCGCAACTGTTCAGCGACCGGCCACCGCCGATTCCGCCGGCTTCGGTGCCCGATCCCGGGGCGGCGGTGAGCCTGGCGCCACCCTCCGGCCCCGCCGCCGGTCCCATTCCGCCACCGGCCCCGCAGGTGCTGCCGGGACCGCCCGTCGCCGCGATCCCACCCGGCGCGCCGGCTGCGATCCCGCCGGTTGCTGCTCCACCCGCCGCGGCTCCCAATCAGGGCGTGCTGTCGCTGTCGGCGCGGTTCGGAAAGGACCTGCCGAACATCAATGGCGGTCTGGTCTGGCGCGTGTTCGCCGACCGGCCGGACGAATCCGGCGCCTTCAAGATGCTGCGCGAGGATCGCGGCCCGACGCCGAACATCGTGCTGCCGCCCGGCACCTATGTCGTGCATGTCGCGCTCGGCCTCGTCAGCGCGGTCAGGTCGGTGAACCTGAAGACGGAGACCGATCGCGAATCTTTCGTGCTGCCGGCCGGGGGCCTGCGCCTCGAGGGCAGGGTCGGCACCAGCAAGATCCCGCAGAACCAGATATCGTTTGCCATCTACAAGGGCAGCCAGTTCGACGGCCGCGAGCGGGCGCCGCTGGTGCCGAACGTCGCCGCCGGCGACATGCTGATGCTGCCGGAGGGCACCTATTACATCGTCTCCAACTATGGCGACGCCAACTCGGTGGTGCGCTCCGACATCCGCGTCCAGGCTGGCAAGCTCACCGACGTCACGGTGACGCACCGCGCCGCGGTCATCACCTTGAAGCTCGTCTCCGACAAGGGCGGCGAGGCGCTCGCCAACACCGCCTGGTCGGTCATCAACCCCGGCGGCGACGTGATCAAGGAATCGATCGGCGCCTTCCCCAAGGTCGTGCTGTCCGAAGGCGACTACCGCGCGATCGCCAAGAATGAAGGCAAGGTGTTCGAACGCTCCTTCAGCGTCGTCAACGGCGTTGACGGCGAGGTCGAGGTGCTCGCGCGCTGAGCGGCTCGCACGCGAAATGGCCCCGCAGAAGGACACCGACTCTCCCCGCTATCTATGAGAGCCAGTCTCCGGGAGAGCCGCATGCAGATATCCCACATCATCCGCCAGGCCATCGAGATCGGCGAGCGCAAGGGCTGGATCACGTTCGACGAGCTGAACGCACTTTGCCCGGGTAACACAGTCGAACCCGAGGACATCGAGCGGATCATGCGGGCGCTCAGCGACGCAGGCATCCGTCTCGAGGAGGACTGATGCAAGAACAGCGTTTTTGGCAGGAGCGCGCCTGACCACGGGTGTCGTCCCGGCGAACGCCGGACCCATACCGCGGATGCTATCGGGGGACGTCGCTGTCAGTGGTCCGCATCACCGCGGCCGGTGGCTATGGGTCCGGCTCAAGGCCGGGACGACAGCGGTGATTGTCGAAGCAGTGGTGCGCGACACGACTCGCTAAGTCGTGCACATCTGCCCGTCGGGTTACTTTGTCGCAGTTATTAGTTCTTGTGTCGTCGGGCAAATCAGGTCGATCTTTCCGCGCATCCCGCCTCGAGATGAGGGGCGTATCGCGGTCGTCACGAGACGCGAGGCGGGGAGCGGTGGGCGTAGTGGATTGCAGCGCGAGTCTCTCGTGCCGACGAACAATTCGCTGCGCACGGTCAAGTCGCGCGGTCCTGATATCCCGATGCTGATATCAACCTCACAGCGACGCTCGCGCGTCGTGCGGGGCATGGTGGCCAGAAAGCCCGGCGCACCAGGGAGAACGCGAAGCAGCCGTTCAGCCATCGCGCAGGGAGGGCCGGGTTTCCGGCTGACCTGTGGTACCTGCCGCCTGCATTTTTTTCGCAGGCGGGCCACGGGCCTCAGTCGAGGTCCGGCTCTCCCTGCGCCCTCACATCATCATCGAGGGTGGAGAACGATGCATCAACCCGGGCGGATTCCGCCGCGGGATCGCGAGGTCGCATCATGTGCAGGGCAAGACGAGAGCGACACTACAGCGGGCGAGCAACATCATCGGACGATCGCCGTCGACCTCACGACCGGTGTCACAGTCGCTAATGCGCGATAACCATGGAACCACTTAAAACTGTCACAATCGCTGCGCGCAACGCGCGAAGCCAATGCATTTACAGCTCGTTAAAGCCGTGTCTGCTTCAGATACCGTCGGGACCGACAGGGTGGCGATTGAGTGGGAATGATGCGTGCCGCGACGACCAAGGCGTTGACGACGATCAGCAGCGATCTTTTTGACGACATTCCGGTGCTCAGGCGCAAATGGCAGGCGGCATTGAAGCCGGGCCAGCGCCTGCCGCGCTACGAGGACGTCATGCTGGGCAGCCTCGGCCGTCTCGCCGATCATATCGCGGTGCTCAACAACGAGGACGGTGGCCTCCAGATTTCGCGCAGCGGCCGCTACGTCCAGCAATGGCTGCAGGACGAGCGCTGGGACGTCGCGGTCGAAGCCGTGTCGCCGGATTGCGCCACCGTGCTGGTGGAGGCGGCCAATTGCGCGCTCGTTAGCGGCCAGCCCTATCTCGCTCATGCGCATTGCGTCCGCGACGGCATGGTCCGCAGTTATGACGTGCTGGCGCTGCCGACCAACTCGCGGTGGGGCAGTACGCTGGTCGGGACCTACGTCAACGAGCGCGACGCGCAATATAATCTGCTCGATGCGATCTTCTCGACGACGGACGACGGCGTGGTCTCGCTCGCGACCATCCGCGACAGCGTCGGCATGCCCTGCGATTTCCAGGTGGTTCATCACAATCGCGCGGCGGCCGACCTGCTCAGGCTGCCGTCGGCGACGCTGCAATGGCATCGGCTGAAGCAGGGCGGCAACATGCTGTGCACGCCCGAGGTGATGGCGCGGCTGTTCGACGTCGTCACGCACGGGCGGAGCGACCAGTTCGAGCTCGACAGCGAGGCGCGCAGTCTCAGGCTCGGCGCCCACGCCTTTGGCGACATCATTTCATTGACCATTGCCGACGTGACCGCGCTGAAGCGGCGCGAGGCCTCGTTCCGGCTGCTGTTCGACGCCAACCCGGTGCCGATGTGCATCCTCGATGCGAAGACCGCGCAGATCCTCAATGTCAACGATGCGATGGTCGGGCACTATGGCTACGGCCGGGCGGATCTGCTGTGCATGAATGTCTGGGATCTCTGGCCGCCGGGCGAATGGGAAAGCCTCGATGACGCGCTGCTGCGGCTGGCCGACGGTGATCTGTTTCACCGCGACTGGCGCCATCGCAAGGCCGATGGCAGCGAGATCGAGGTGCTGACCTACGGCCGCGAGATCACCTTCGATGGCCGCGACGGCGTGCTGGTCGCGATCGTCGACATCACCGAGCGTCGTCGCGCCGAGGCGCGCATCGCCTACATGGCGCACCACGACGGGCTGACCGGCCTGCCGAACCGCGAATTCTTCCAGCAGCGCCTCGCGCAGGAGCTCGACGGCGCCGGGGCGGCCGACCGCCGCATCGTGGTGATGTGCATCGACCTCGATCTGTTCAAGACCGTCAACGACTCCTTCGGTCATCCGATGGGCGACCGGCTGCTGCAGGCGGTCGCGGGCCGCCTGACACAGCAGATGCATGGCGGCAAGCTGGCGGCGCGGCTGGGCGGCGACGAGTTCGCGGTGATCATCAGTCAGAGCTGCGGCGCCAGCGACGCCAGTGAGTGTGCCGCCCGCCTGATCGCGGCGCTCAGCGCGCCCTATGACATCGACGGCAACGAGCTCGTGATCGGTGCCTCCATCGGCATCGCGCTGTCGCCGGGCGACGGCGCGAGCTGCGAGGAGCTGATGAAGAACGCCGACATGGCGCTGTACCGCGCCAAGCAGGACGGCGGCCGCGTGCATCGGTTCTTCGAAAAGGAGATGGACCGCCAGGCGCAGAAGCGCCGCGACATGGAGCACGATCTGCGCCGTGCCTTCGCCCAGGGCGAGTTCGAACTGCACTACCAGCCGTTGGTCGACGTCGCGACCGGCGCGATCTCCGCATTCGAATGCCTGCTGCGCTGGCGTCATCCCGACAAGGGCATGATCTCGCCCGCCGATTTCATTCCCGTGGCCGAGGACATCGGCCTGATCGTGCCGCTCGGCGAGTGGGTGCTGCGCGAGGCCTGTCACGAGGCGGCGCGATGGCCCGACGGCATCAAGGTCGCGGTGAATCTCTCTGCGGTGCAGTTCCGCAGCCGCAACCTCGTGCAGGTCGTGGTCCAGGCGCTGGCGCAGTCGGCGCTGGCGCCGGAGCGGCTCGAGCTGGAGATCACCGAGTCTATCCTGCTGGCCGAGACCGAGGCCAATCTGGCGACGCTGCATCAGCTTCGCCAGCTCGGCATCCGCATCTCGATGGACGATTTCGGCACCGGCTATTCCAGCCTCAGCTATCTGCGCAGCTTCCCGTTCGACAAGATCAAGATCGACCGCTCCTTCGTGAAGGACCTCGCGCAGCGCTCCGACTGCCTCGCCATCGTCCGCGCCATCTCCGGCCTCGGCAAGAGCCTCAACATCATCACCACCGCCGAGGGTGTCGAGACATCGGATCAGCTCGAGTGGCTGCGCGCCGAGGGCTGCAATCAGGTCCAGGGCTTTCTGTTCAGCGCGGCCAAGCCGGCCTCGGAGATCGCGGGCCTGCTGGCGCAGTTCGGCACGAGATCATCGAAGGCGGCGTGAGGATTAGAGGGAAGCGTACGGAATGTTGCACGCGGCTTCGGAGTGCCAATTAGTTGGGGGCTGAGGCGTCTCCGCACGTCATTGCGCGGCGCGGCGAAGCAATCCAGACGGCCTCCGCGGAGGAATCCTGGATTGTTTGCGCTCGCAAGGTTGGGCGGATGGAGCGTGGCGCGGCAATGAGCCGAGCGATCGCCGGGCGTCTGGTCCTCAAGGTCGCGCCGGTCCCGCGCGTGCCTTCGTCAGAACCGCGTCACGATGTCCGCGAGCGCCGGACGCGGCCGGTCCTCGCTCGGCTTGGCCGGCTTGCCGATGTGAATGAGCCCGGCGAGCTTCTCCTCCGGCTTGAGGCCGAGACCGTCCATCACGTCGCGGTCGAACATGAACCAGCCAGACAGCCAGCAGCCGCCATAGCCGAGTGCGGTGGCCGCGGTCAGGATGT
Source organism: Bradyrhizobium sp. HKCCYLRH1030 (assembly GCF_051168395.1). Lineage (NCBI taxonomy): Bacteria > Pseudomonadati > Pseudomonadota > Alphaproteobacteria > Hyphomicrobiales > Nitrobacteraceae > Bradyrhizobium > Bradyrhizobium sp. HKCCYLRH1030. The sequence continues at coordinate 404,635 of NZ_JBNPUY010000006.1, forward strand.
TCATCGCGCTCGCGCCGGCGGAGAGCTCCTGCTCATAGGCCGGCACCTTGGGATGCGGCCGGGTGAAGCTGACGAGGCCGATCACCAGCGGCGCCTCCATGAGGCGATTCTTCTCGACCTCCAGCTCGGCGGCGCTCGCCTGCGGGTTCTTCCTGGCGAACACGGCCGCGATGACCTCGCCGGCGCGGCGGCGGCCGTCGCCCTCGAACACGATGAAGCGCCATGGCGCAAGCTTGCCGTGGTCTGGCACGCGGGCGCCGATGGTCAGAATGGTGTCGAGCTCGGCGGGCGAGGGGCCGGGGCCGCTCATCTCGCGCGGCTTCACGGAGCGGCGGGTCTTCAGCAGTTCAATCGCGTCGGTCACGTCGGTGGGTCTCGTTCGTTGCACGCGCGACAGATAGCATGGGCCTCCGCCTGCAACGAGACCACGGCACGGCGTTTTGATCGGTTCTACTGCACCCGGTGCTGCAGCCTTTGCGGGTTTCGGCGAAGACTTCGCGCGGGACGACGCGGATCAGGGCATATCCGATGCGGCCATCTGTCCTAAGCACGATATTCCCAGCGAATTGTCGAACCTTGGGCGGGCCGGTAAAAACATAGTGCTAAGAGATCCGCCGGGAGTTGCCTCGAGTGCAAGATCTGACGTGCCGATGACCGCACTGATTCCGTCACCTGACGCCGTCGCGCGGCTGCGCGGGACGGCTGGTTTCGCACGGGCGATGCGCGCGTCGACGGCATCGGCGATCAGGCTGTATCGGGGCGATCGCATCCTCAATGCGCTGCTGAGCGACCGGGCGCGGGCGCTGTTTCCGCACGTCGCGCTGTATCTGCATTTTGCCGAGCAGCGCGACGGCGAGCTCGGTCTCACCGTCGGCGCCATGAAGGAGATGTGTGCCAGGCTCGACCTGTGCAGCGGCGGCCGCTGCGAGGCCATGCTGGCGCTGATGCGGGCGACCGGGCTGGTGGCGTCGGCCTCGAATCTGGACCGCCGGCGGCGGCCGCTGGTCCCGACCGACAAGCTGATCGCGCTGCATCGCGAGCGCTGGGGCGTACAGTTCGACGCCATGAGCGCGGTGCTGCCGGCCGCCGTGGGTTACCGGGCTGCGTTGAACGATCCGGCCTTCGTGAAGAGCTTCGTGCTCGAGCTCGGCCGTCGCTTCATCGCCGGCGTCCGGATCCTCGACGGAGCGCCGGAGCTTGAGCCGTTTGCCGAACGGACCGCGGGCATGGTGATCCTGTTCAGCCTGGCCCAAGGCGCCGGGCCGGACCAGCCATTCCCGCCCGACGGCCCCGTGCCGTTCTCAATCAACGGTCTGGCGACCCGCTTTTCGGTGTCGCGCAAGCACGTGCTGACGCTGCTGCGAGACGCAGAGGAGAAGCGCCTGCTCATCCGCAGCACCGACGCCATCACCATTCTGCCGCTGGGGCGCGAGGCGATCGAGCGGATGCTCGCGACGATGTTTCTCTACATGGCCGAATGCGCCGACGTGGCGCTGCAGGCCGCGGGTCGAGACAGAGGTTCGGCGGATGCTGTCGCCAGTCTATCGGCGTAGCCGCGTAGCCCGGATGAGCGCGCGCCGGAGCCCGTCAGGGCGACGGCGGGAGCGACATCCGGGATCTCACGCGCTGTCGCGGCGACACCGCATGTCGCTGCGCTCGTGCGGGCTACGCGCTACGACGTCACGCCGCCTCGCGCTGACGGCGCCGCACGTCCGGCGGCGTCGCCTCGTCCACCAGGGCGGCGATGGCCTCCGCGGTCGGCATCACGGTCTGGCCGTCGCGGCCGAGCCGGCGGACGGAGACTGAATGCGTCTCGGCCTCCTTCTTGCCGACGACGAGCAGGGCCGGGATCTTCTGCAGCGAGTGCTCGCGGACCTTGTAGTTGATCTTCTCGTTGCGCAGGTCGATCTCGCATCTGAGCCCGGCGCGGCGCAGCGCAGCCAGCACCTGCTTGGCGTATTCGTCGCCTTCCGAGGTGATGGTGGTGACGACGACCTGGGTCGGCGCCAGCCACAGCGGGAAGCTGCCGGCATAGTGCTCGATCAGGATGCCGATGAAGCGCTCCATCGAGCCGCAGATCGCGCGATGGACCATCACCGGCGCCTTCTTGGCGCCGTCGGCGTCGATGTAGAACGCACCGAACCGCTCCGGCAGGTTGAAGTCGACCTGCGTGGTGCCGCACTGCCAGTCGCGGCCGATGGCATCGCGCAGCACATATTCGAACTTCGGCCCGTAGAACGCGCCTTCGCCCGGATTGATCTCGGTGCGGATGTGGTTGCTCTGCGCCTTGATCTCGTTCAGCACGGTCGCCATCACGCGCTCGGCGTGATCCCACATCTCGTCGGTGCCGACGCGCTTCTCCGGGCGGGTCGAGAGCTTCACCGTCAGTTCACCCTCGAAGCCGAAATCCGAGTAGGTCGACAGAATCAGGTCGTTGATCTTCAGGCACTCGTCGGCGAGCTGGTCCTCGGTGCAGAACACATGCGCGTCGTCCTGGGTGAAGCCGCGCACGCGCATCAGGCCGTGCATCGCGCCGGAGGCCTCGTAGCGGTGCACGACGCCGAATTCGGCGAGCCGCAGCGGCAGGTCGCGGTAACTCTTCAGGCCATGCTTGAAGATCTGCACGTGACCCGGGCAGTTCATCGGCTTCAGCGCGAACCAGCGCTTGTCCTCGGCCTCGTCGCCGGCGGACTGCGCCGCGAACATGTTCTCGCGATACCAGTTCCAGTGGCCGGAGGTCTCCCACAGCGACTTGTCGAGGATCTGCGGCGCGTTCACCTCGTCATAGTCGCCGGCGAGGCGCCGGCGCATATAGGCGATCAGCGCCTGGAAGATGCTCCAGCCTTTCGGATGCCAGAACACGACGCCTGGGCCTTCCTCCTGGAAGTGGAACAGGTCGAGCTCGCGGCCGAGCTTGCGGTGGTCGCGCTTTTCGGCCTCCTCGATCTGCTTGAGGTAGGCGTCGAGCTGCTCCTGCTTGGCGAACGCCGTGCCGTAGATGCGGGTCAGCATCGGATTGTTGGAGTCACCGCGCCAATACGCGCCCGCCACCTTCATCAGCTTGAAGGCGTTGCCGATCTTGCCGGTCGAGGTCATGTGCGGACCGCGGCAGAGGTCGAACCAGTCGCCCTGGTAGTAGATCTTGATCGGCTCCTCGCCGGGAATAGCGTCGACCAGCTCGACCTTGAAGGCCTCGCCCTTGTCGCGGAACACCTGCTTGGTCTTCTCGCGGTCCCAAACCTCCTTGGTGAAGGGTTTGTCGCGGCCGATGATCTCGCGCATCTTCTTCTCGATCGCGGCGAAGTCTTCGGGCGTGAACGGCTCGTTGCGGAAGAAGTCGTAGTAGAAGCCGTTCTCGATGACAGGGCCGATGGTGACCTGGGTGCCCGGCCACAGCGCCTGCACGGCCTCGGCCAGCACATGCGCGCAGTCGTGCCGGATCAATTCCAGCGCGCGCGGATCGTCGCGGTCGACGAGCTCGAGCCTGGCATCCTCATTGATCGGATCGTTGAGGTCGACGAGATCGCCGTTCAGCGCCATGGCGACGGTGCGTTTGGCGAGCGAGGGCGAGATGCCCTTGGCGATGTCGAAGCCGGTGGTGCCCCGGGGATATTCACGCCGGGCGCCGTCGGGGAAGCTGATGGTGATCTTCTCGACCGGGGCGGCGGGCTTCAGGTTGCTGAGGCTGTATTGGAAATTGGACTTTTGCTGGTCGGACTTGGAATCAGGCGATTTCGGATCGGACATGGGTCACTCCTTGAGCTCACTCCTGCGAACGAGCGCAGGTAAGCGGGAGCAAGGGGTATAGCAGGGGATTTTCAGGCTGCAACCGGGAGAGGGACGGGAAAACCGCCCAATTGCGGCTGGTGCGGCGATGCGGAGATTGCCGCCGCGGGCCGGTATGATACAACTTCAAGTGTTCGGGGCGTGGGGACGCGTTTGGCGATGGAGTCTGCAGGAGAGGCGCCGCTGTCTGTGTATCGGCGCGGCGGCATTCATGTTGGGGCCGCGCTGATCGTGTTCGTGTTGTCGAGCCTGTCGTCGTTCGCGGCCGTTCCGGCGATGCCAAAGCCGGCGACCCAGCCAAAGCCCGCGGCACATGCGAGGCCGGGTGCCCCGGCCAGGCCTGCAACGGAGTCCAGGCCGGCCGCGCGCCGCGCCGCGTCGCCGCGGGTCGCCGACGGCTCGACGCCGATTGCGTTCGCTCTCGTCAAGGGCTCCTCGGACGCCTGTGGACATGGCTGTGACAGCTGGATCGCCGCCGAAGGCAAGATCGACGGCGGCGCCGCGGCGCGCTTTCGCAAGTTCATGAAGCAGATCGGGGAGCGCAGACTGCCGATCTACTTCAATTCTCCAGGCGGCAATCTGCAGCAGGCGCTCGCCATCGGCGACATGCTGCGCGAGCGCAAGGCCGCCGTGCGGGTGGGACGCACCACCTTGCGCGAGTGCGGCTTCGAGCCTCAGGAGGGCGAAGCTTGTACCAAGCTGAAGCTGTCCGGGCGCGAGCTGCATGGCGAGGTCTGGACGCGGGGGGCGATGTGCAATTCGGCCTGTCCCTACATGCTGCTCGGCGCGCCCACGCGTGAGATCGCAGCGGATGCGACGCTCGCGGTGCATTCGCCGCGCGTCATCCTGAACTTCACCGGCGGCGTGCCGACCCGCGAGATGCGGGCGCAGGCGATGCAGCAGGCGATGGCGCGGGCCGACAAGATGGTGCTCGACTACATCACCAAGCTCGGCGCGGATCCCGCTCTGCTCACGGTGGCGCGGTCCGTCCCGTTCGAGAGCATGCGCATCCTGACGCGGGAGGAGATCGCGCGGTTTGCGCTCGACAGGCGGCAGCGGGTGGAAAGCCCCTGGATGTTCGAGACCGCCAGCCGTGGGATTGCCTACAAGACCATTCTCGCACGCAAGGACGGTGAGAGCACGTTCCAGACCACGCGCTTGCAGATGGTCTGCTTCGATCAGGACCGCTTCGAGCTCGACGTCGAGCGCATCGCGCCGGCCGGCTCGCCGCCGGGTCCGCTGGCGATGGCGAGCGGAGATATGCGGCTCAATTTCCTCTCGCCGCCGCGGCGGTCGGGCGATCGCGAGACCTGGGGCGTGTTCCTGAATGCAAGCCAGGTGAAAACGCTGTCCTTGATGCCGTCGGCCGAGCTGAGCGATTCCCTGTTGAATGTCGCGCGTCGCAATGTCTCGACATTTCCGGTGAGCAGCGAAGGCCTGCAATCTGCTCTGAAGATGCTGACCGAGAGCTGCCCGCCGTCCAAGGCCATCGCCCGTCCGACGAGTACGCCGGTTCCGTGGACGCAGATTCCCTCGCCGCAGGCCTCGGCGGCGCAGTCCGCCCCCGCGCCCTGACGAGAAGGGCGGCCAGGACGAAGGAGGGAGGAGGGAGGACGAGAGAAAGTCATGGGCGGCATGAGACATTTTCATGCAAATGCATGAAATTCTCTGCTATTGAGGCGCGATGACATCCACTTTCGCTTCCGGGCGCTTTGCGCCGACCGCGCTCATGCTCGGCAATCTCGTCACCGGCTGCTCGGTGCTCGCGCCCGCCGGCCTGCTGTCCGAGCTCGCCGCGGATCTCGCTGTCGGCGTTCAGACGGCGGGACTCCTGATCACCTTCGGCGCGGTGGTGCTCTGCATCTGCTCGCCCTTGACCGCCTGGCTGACGAGCCGCTTCGATCGCCGCCGTCTGCTCGCAGCGACGCTCATGGTCCTCACGCTCGGCAATCTCGCCTCGGCGTTTGCGCCCGATTATGCGAGCCTGCTGGTGCTGCGGCTCGTGATGCTCGCGGTCGGCGCGCTCTATACACCGCAGGCCGCCGGGACGGCGGCGCTGATCAGCCCGATCGAGAGACGCGGCAGCACCATCGCCTATGTCTTCCTGGGCTGGTCGCTGGCGGCCGCCGTGGGGCTGCCCATGATCACCTTCATCGGCAGTCATTCCGGTTGGCGGGCTGCCTATCTCGCCGTCGGTGCGGCCGGCGCGGTCAGCTTTGTTCTGCTGACATGGCGCCTGCCATCCGGCCTGAAGGGCGCGCCGGTTGCGTTGAAGACCTGGACCGAGCTCGGCCGTAACCGTCTGGTGGTTCTGCTGCTCCTGGTCACGACCCTGCAGATGTCGGGGCAGTTCGTGATCTTCACCTTCATGGGACCGCTGTTGAAGCGCCTGACTGGCGCGGACTCCAACCAGATCGGGCTGGTGTTCGCGATCTACGGCGCCTGCGGCTTTCTCGGCGTCGTCATCGCAACCCGGATCGTCGATGGCTGGGGGGCCTACCGGACATCGCTCTTGTTCACCTGCCTGATGTTCGCCGGTGTGTCGGCCTGGACGCTGGCGGCGGGCACCTACGGCCTCATGGCGGTGGCGGTCGCCATCTGGGGGTTGGGGTTTGCGTCCACCAATTCGATGCAGCAGGTTCGGCTGGTGGCAGCCGCGCCGCCGCTTGCCTCGGCCTCGGTGTCGCTCAACACCTCCGTGCTCTATATCGGCCAGGCCATCGGCTCCGCGATCGGCGGCAGCCTGTTTGCACGCGACCTGCTCGGAGCCACCGGCTACGTCGCACTGATGTTCCTAACTCTGGCGTTGCTGGCAATTCTGGCCAGCCGCCAGCGCGCGCGGACCGCGGTTCCGGCCTGAGCAGCGGGTTGGCGCTTGGCAAAGCCGGCCCGACCGGATTAAAGGCCGATGTCGTGGGGGTTGCTGGGGCGTGGATTCTGCCACGGCCGGCGAGTAGCATCGACGGACGTCCTCGCGTGCCCACGGGTCGGATGAGAGAGATATGGCATGAAGAAGATGATGTTGAGCCTGGCCGCAGTGCTGCTGTGCACCCCTGCGCTGGCCCAGAGCGCGCCGATGGTCGGTGACCGTCCGCTGGTGCAGGTCAAGCCGAAGGGGACGAAGACCGCCGCCGCCGCGCCGGCCAAGCCGCAATCGGCGGCCGCCAAGCTCCAGGCCTGCCTGGAGATCGACGACGGAACCAAGGAGCGCCTGAACTGCTACGACGCCGTCATTCCGCCGGCAGCCAAGCCGAAGGCGATGAAGGCCAAGGTGGTCGGCGACTGCAAGTTCACCAAGGAAGAGGATGAGCGGCTCGCCTGCTTCAACGGCTTCGTCGAGAAGCTTCCCAAGTCCTGAGGCATTGCGGCGGCCTCTGTCTCAGCGGCTCGACACGCGGTTCGACATGTCCTGGGCTCCGGCCGCGATCCGGATCGGCGGCTGGGCGGCCGCCATCTTGACCAGCACATCCTTGATCGGGTTGCGGGTCCATGCCTGCGTGACGTAGTCGCGATGGGTGATGCCCTCGTCGGTTTCGACGAAGACGACGCTGCCCGGGCGCAGCGGCCGGTCCATGTCCTCGGAGACTTCGATGCCGCGATTGCGCAGCATCGCCATCAGTTCCTGATCATGCCGCGCAGTGTAGCGCGTGTAGGAGCTGATGAAAAAGCCGGAGCGGTTGCGCTCGACCCAGTTGGCGAACTTGTCGAGCTGGCCGTAGACCGCATCGAGCAACACGACGCCGCGCACGCGGTCGCCGATGCCGCCGACCTCGAGGCTCCAGGCCGTGGGAAGGAAGCCACCGCTGTAGCCGACGATCACGATGGGCATGCCGGCGAACGTCTTCGCGGCGGCCGGATTGCCGGTCAGGCGGGCGAGGCTGGCCGCAGCCTCGTCCATGAAGCGCTTGAAGCCGCCGGGCTGCCAGAACTTGCCGGCGCTCGAATCGGCGGCGTCGACGGCCATCTGCGGCGCGAGCAGCACCGCGTTGACGCCGGCCGCAGTGATCTGCTGCGGCACCAACTGGCGGTCGCGCACGTCGCGCTCCAGCGTGGCGCCGTTGCCGTGGAAGAACACGACGATCACGCCCGGCTTGCGCACATCGAATTGTTCGGGGACGTGCACCAGCACACGGCTGTCGTTGTAGGTCTGGTCCTGCCAGTAGACGCGGCCGGACAAGCTGCGGTGGCCGCGGCGCTCACCGTTGCTGACGTTCAGGAATGGCGCGTCGGATGCCGGATTGTTACCGAAATAGGGAAAGGCCGACGACTGCATGCTGACGAGGGTCGTCAGATCCTCACGCTGCCGCCGTTCTGACCGTTGCGGCTCCAGCGATGCGATCTGTGAGGGCGCCGGCTTCGGAGCGAAGTCGGAGGGCGTGTGAAGCCGGAAGCTCTCCTGCGCGGACGGGAAGCGGTCGCTGAATTCAGGTGCCGGAAAACGATCGTCGAAGGTCAGCCCCTGGGCCGTCGATGCGTTGGCGGCCAACGCCTCGGGATTGGGCGCCTTGCCGCAATGCGTGAAGGAAAGGCAGATTGCCAGCGCCGATGCCGCGCGCCACCAGAGGCACGAGCCCCTGCGCACAGACGTCACCACTTTCTCGTCTTCCCCGATCATCCGTCCCCAAAGACGCGTTCGAGCCGCAACACGGCTCTTCAACCAGCGGATTTCGTTCAACCTGCGCCGCCGAAATTGAGGTCGCGTTAAGGATCGTGTCCGGTCGACCCCGGGCGTACCGGGACACACCACGCGAACGTGTCGCGATTGTGGGACGGCCGGCGGCCCGATGCAATGCCGCAGCCCAGCCCAGCCGAAATCGGTTCAAAAATACCCTTGAGGAAGGTCATATTTAACGCCCGTTAACGATGTTTGAATGCTTCGGCGGGAACCTGGGCTGAGGCAGAGGAAGGGGCGCCGGGCGTCCCTCGACGAGATGGCTGCATCCGAGGCGGACGATCCCGGCCGGGGCCGGACAGACGGCGACCGGGTTCCATCCGTGTCCTTGCCGGTCGCGACCGCGATCGTCATCGCCGACATGATCGGAGTCGGCGTCTTCACCAGCCTCGGCTTCCAGGTCCGGGACATCCCGTCCGGCTTCTCCATTCTGGCGCTGTGGGCGGTCGGGGGACTGGTGTCGATCTGCGGGGCGCTGTCCTATGCCGAACTCGGCACGATGTTTCCGCGCTCGAGCGGCGAATACAATTTCCTCACACGGGCGTTCCATCCGGCGATCGGCTTCATGGCCGGGTGGGTCTCGGCGACGGTGGGCTTCGCGGCGCCGGTGGCGCTCGCGGCCATGGCGTTCGGCGAATATGGTCGGGCCGTCATCACCAGTGCTCCGCCGATGCTGCTCGCCACGGGTGCAGTCTGGCTCGTGACAGCGGTGCAGCTCGGCGGCATCAGGCAGTCGAGCCGCTTCCAGCTGTTGTCGACCATGCTGAAGCTCGCGCTCATCACCGCCTTTCTCATCGCAGGCTACACCATTGCCGCCCCGCAGTCGGTCACTTTCCTGCCGACCGCGGCCGATATCGGCCACGTGACGAGTGCGGCGTTCGCAACCGGACTGGTGTTCGTGATGTACGCGTTTTCCGGCTGGAACGCGGCGACCTACATCATCGGCGAGCTGCATGCGCCGGAGCGGACCTTGCCGCGCGCGCTGCTGTTGGGCACCGTGATCGTTCTGGTGCTCTACATTGCGCTCAACGCTGTTTTCCTGCGGGCTGCACCGATGGACGCGCTCGCAGGCCAGCTCCAGGTCGCGAGCATCGCGGGCAGTCATATCTTCGGCGAGACCGGCGGGCGCTTCGTGGCCGCGATGATCTGCGTCGGACTGGTTCCTTCCATTGCCGCGATGATGTGGATCGGCCCGCGCGTGCTGATGACGATGGGCGAGGACATTCCGGCGCTGTCGGTGTTTGCGCGGCGCTCGCGTAATGGGGCGCCGGCCTATGCCGTGCTGTTCCAGCTCACGGTCGCCACCCTGATGCTGTTCACGGAAAGCTTCGAGGCGGTGCTGGACGTCGTCCAGTTCTCGCTGTTGTCCTGCTCGTTTCTCGCTGTGCTCGGACTGATCAAGCTGCGCATCGCGCAGCCCGAACTCACGCGACCCTACCGCGCTTGGGGCTATCCGGTCACGCCGTTGATCTTCCTCAGCGTGACCTTCTTCATGATGTACTATCTCATCACGACGCGGCCCTTGCAGGCAGGGCTCGGCGCAGGCGCAATGGCGTCGGGATTGGTGATCTATTGGTTCGCTCACGCGCGATCGCGCCGTATCGCCGCAACGCTCGCATCGGGTTCGGATTGAAATGCTGTTGGTCTCGAGAGTCTGGTTCGCCGTCGCATGTCTGATCCTTGCCATGAGCTTCGAGGCTCGGGCTCAGACCACCACGCCGGACGATACGGCGCGGGTGCTGGCGGGCATGCCGCCAGCAGCGGGCTCGCCGCTCCTGCCCTTCGTGCAGGATCCGGCGTGGCGGCGCCACGCGGCGTTCTTCGACAACGCCTTCAATCAGCTCGAGCAGCGACAATTGTCGAAGATCAGGGCCTGGGCGGATGCCAATCTGGCCGCGCCGCGGCCGTCGATGTTCTATTTCTTCTCGGGGCCGGATTTTCTCTATGCCGATGCCTTTCATCCGAAGGCAACGACCTATGTCCTGGCGGCACTCGAGCCGACGGGCCCGATCCCGGACCTGACCAGATTGCCCCGAGGCAGCATCGGCCCGGCGCTGTCCTATGTCGAACGCTCGTTGCAATCGGTCCTGAGCTTCTCCTTCTTCATCACCAAGGACATGAAGGTCGACTTGCGCGAAGGCGAGCTCGAAGGGACCTTGCCGATCCTCTACGTCTTCCTGGCGCGCACCGGCAAGACGATCCGCGAGGCCAGTCTGATCTGGTTGGACGAGAACGGCGGATTGCACGGCAACGACGAGGCGCCGACGCGCAATGCGACCAAGGGCGCGCGCATCCTGTTTGCCGGCGCCGACGGGGTCGCCAAGACGCTCTACTACTTCTCCAGCGATCTCTCCGATTCCGGCGTGAAGGCGAGCGGGTTGCTCAAGTTCTGCGAGCCGCTGGGGCCGGGCGACAGTCTCCTGAAGAGCGCGTCCTATCTGTTGCATGAGAACGGCTTCGGGCGGGTCCGTAGCTGGCTGCTGAAGAACAGCGCCACCATCATCCAGGACGATTCCGGCATCCCGCTCGCAAGCTACGAAGCGCGGGCTTGGCGTTTCCTGCCGTTCGGACGCTACGCCGGGCCGATCGACAAGTTTCCGGACATGTATCAGAGGAGCTATGCGAAGCTGTTCGAGCGCGCGCAGCCGCTGGAGTTCGGGATCGGCTATCGCTGGCGCACGCGTGAATCGAATGTCCTGCTCGCGGTGAGATCGCCTCCGGCCGACGCGACAGTCTCGGCCGAAGCGAGCGTCCTTCCAGAGACGGATTACCAGCCGCCGCCGCGCGCCCGGCGCGTGCCGCGGGCGCCGGAGCCGGTTCCTCTCTATCCGCCGCCGCGGCGCGACGATTTCATCTTCTGGCCGAGATGGTAGGGGCGAATCTCACCAGTGCACGCTCTGGCTGGGCACGATGTAGGACGTCGTCGGCGGGGGCAGGGCGGTGCTGTCCGTGAGATAGCGCCAGGCACCGACAATGACGATCAACAAAGCGATGATGCAGAGCAGGTCCACCTGGCGTGCGTCATGATGGCCGGCACGATCGGGACCGACACTCTTGCGCGCTCGGTGGCTTCTGGGGCTGATTGTCCAGCGCATCGTTGTTTCCTCCCGAAGGAAGGGTCACATCAATGCCAGTCCAAGCGGCGCGGTTCCTGCTGACAGCGCCGTCGCATTGCAGAAGCATAGTCCTGGCGTGGGATTTCGCCAGCGCCATCTGCGAGGTCGATCGATCGATTCGGTGCTTGTTGCGCTGCACCTCAGTTCGGCCCGTTGACGCCGCGCCATCGCGCATAGCGCCAAGGCAGGTACCAGCGGGCGCGCGCAGGAGCCGTCGTTGGGACGTTGTCGATGCCGGAGGTGCCAAAGGGCTGGCAGCGCAGCAGCCGGGCGAGCGTCATCCAGCCGCCTGCCCAGAGCCCGAAGCGCTCGATGGCTTCATCAGCATAGACCGAGCACGTCGGCAGGTGCCGGCAATTGTAGCCGACCAGCGGCGACAATGTGTGGCGATAAAGCCAGATCAGCGCGTGAGCCGCGCGGCGCGGGAGTCGCCCCAGCAGCGACCCGATGTGCGCAGAATGGCAGCCGATGTCGGAGCATGAGTGCTTCATGAGCGAAATGCCAGATGGATGTGCGAGCTTCTGACCGGTTCCTCGGCAGGGAACCCTGCTCTCGTTCATTTGTGGTGATGTGATGCAACAATGGCCAGTTTTCAGCGGCGCCGCAGCACGCCGCAGCTGGACGGTCGGTGATTGCCCGGATACGTTTCCCGACAAGGATGTGACAGACTAATAACGGATTTGAGGCCAGCTTGTCAGGTCTTTCCGCAAGAAAACCGAGGAACTGCGTACCGAGCTATACGAGGGGGACGGATTGCGCGTGAGATTGCTGCGGTCGCATGAATTGCGCTGGATGCTACTCGGTGTGGCAGCGCTTGGTTTGGTGGTCGGTGGGGCGATCACCGTTATGTCCAACACGGCGCGCGCCGGCGGCGCGCTCGAAGAGCGCAAACTCCCGATGCGGTTCGGTTGGGTCGCCTGCGAGCCGAATTGCGGCTGGGTCAGCGCGGTCGGGATCGTTACCGGCGACACGCCGAAGGATTTCGAGGATTTCGCGAGGGATCGGGACCTGACGGGCGCCACCCTGGTGCTCGACTCCAGCGGTGGTTCGGTCAACGACGCCATAACCCTGGGTCGCCGGTTCCGTGGGCTGAAGATGCGCACCACGGTCGGCATGACCCAGCGTCCGAGCCGCGCGGGTGACCGGCCGCGCGTGGTGCCCGAGGCCTATTGCGAGTCGATGTGCGTGTTCCTGCTGCTGGCTGGAACCACGCGTTATGTTCCGGACACCGCCCATGTCCGCGTTCACCAGATCTGGATGGGAGACCGAGCGGACGACGCCAAGGCGGCGAGCTATACGGCGCAGGACCTGATGATCGTCGAGCGCGACATCGGGCGTCTCGCCAAATACACCTTCGACATGGGCGGAGCGGGCGATCTGCTGTCGCTGGCGCTGAACGTGCCGCCCTGGGAGGACCTGCATGAGCTGTCGCGCGCCGAGCTGCGCCTCACCAATATCGTGACCACGGATCTGGTCGCCGAGGTGCTGCCGCCAAAGGGGGCGGTGCCCGTCGCCGAGCTCGCGCCGAAGCCGCAGGCCAGGGACAAGCAGCAGGACCGCTTCCCGGCCGCGCTCGACAAGCAACTCTCCCGCACCGCCGAAGCGCTTCCGGCGGCGACGGTGGCGGCGACGCCGCCGCAATAGGCAGCGACGTCGCTGGCGAACCGGCGCCAGCGTCCGAAAGGGGCGACCGGTGCCGTCACCCTCGTGCGAGCTGGCTATGTGATTTCGACGTGCGGGGGAATGATGCCGCCTCAGCCCTGGGCCGCGGCCGGCTGCTCGCCGTTGGCTTTGGCCTCGATCTGGCCGATCGCGTCCACCACGGCATCGAACGTCAGCATCGTGGAGGCGTGGCGGGCCTTGTAGTCGCGCACCGGCTCAAGCAGGGCGATGTCGGCCCATTTGCCTTCCGGCGGCGCACCGTTCTCCTTCAGCATCCTTCGCACCGTCTCCCGCAGCTCGCGCAGCTCCGCGGCGCTGGAACCGATGACGTGGCGGGCCATGATCGAGGAGGAGGCCTGGCCGAGGGCGCAGGCCTTCACGTCGTGGGCGAAGTCGGTCACCACGGGCCCGTCCATCTTGAGGTCGACCTTGACGGTCGAGCCGCACAGCTTGGAATGGGCGGTGGCGGTGGCGTCCGGGTGGTCCAGCCGTCCGAGCCGCGGAATGTTGCCGGCCAGCTCGATGATGCGCTTGTTGTAGATGTCGTTCAGCATTGTGCCTGACGTCCCGGAATTACCGGCGTGGCGGCCTTGGCGGCCGGGTTTCATCGCCCTATATTGCGAGTATATGGAAACGATTGGCAGGAATTCCAGCCACATCCACAGGCGTCCGGCGCGAGAGGCGCCAAGCCTGCGTGTGGCACCTCTGCAGGTGACGCCCTCAAGGTGATGCTGTGCCGGTGACACTCCGGTCGGACCGCCGACCGGTCGAACGGAGTTGAGATGGACACTTTGATCAAGACGTTGCGCGCGAACAAGCCCGAGGGCAAGCCGTTAGACGCCAAGCTGACTGACCCCCGCGCTGCAGAGCTCGATCCTGCCGATTTTCTCGCCGCCGCCGTGCGGCCGGATCGGCCACGGCCGTCGCGCGCGGAAGCCGAGGCCGCGGTTTACACGCTCCTGAATTACATCGGCGAGGATCCGACCCGCGAGGGGCTGGTCGACACGCCGCGCCGGGTCGTCGAGGCCTATGATGAATTGTACCAGGGCTATCACCAGTGCCCGGCCGAGGTGCTCGACCGCACCTTCGGCGAGACCGCGGGCTATGACGACTTCGTGCTGATTCGCGACATCGAGTTCACGTCGCAATGCGAGCATCACATGATGCCCTTCTACGGCCGCGCGCATATCGCCTATACGCCGGTCGAGCGGGTGGTCGGCCTGTCCAAGCTGGCGCGCCTGACCGACATCTTCGCCCGCCGCCTGCAGACCCAGGAGCATCTCACCGCCCAGATCGCGGCCGCGATCGACGAGGTGCTGAAGCCGCGCGGCGTCGCCGTCATGATCGAGGCCGAGCACACCTGCATGTCGGTGCGGGGCGTCGCCAAGCACGGCGCCATCACCTTCACCAGCCGCTTCACCGGCATGTTCAGGGACAATCCGGCCGAGCAGTCGCGCTTCCTGTCCATGGTGCGGTCGCCGCAACGGTAGGCCTGCCAACCCGTTGAGCAGAGAGTTTCGTGTCTTCATCCTCAGTTGAGCGCGAGGAGGGCTTGGCCTTCCTGCCCAAGTTCGACGCGGCCGGCCTCGTCACCTGTGTGACGACCGATGCCGTGAGCGGCGACGTGCTGATGGTCGCCCACATGAACGAGGAGGCCCTGCGCAAGACGGTGGCGACCGGCGAAGCCTGGTATTTCAGCCGCTCGCGCAATGCGTTGTGGCGCAAGGGTGAGAGCTCGGGCCAGACCCAGCGCGTGGTCGAGATGCGCACCGATTGCGACCAGGACGCGGTCTGGCTGCGCGTCGAGCAGGCCGGCGCGGCGTGCCACACCGGCCGCCATTCCTGCTTCTATCGCAAGGTCGAGCGATCGGATGACGGCAGCGGCGCGCGGCTCGTCTTCGTCGATGCCGACCGGCTGTTCGATCCGGCCGAGGTCTATCGCAAGTAGGCCAGCGACCTGCCTCCGGGCCTGTCCGGTCGTTCATTGGCCCGGCCGGGCCCGGCGAATTAACTCGCCATTAACCATACCCGCCGCATTTTGCCGGACGTTTCCGGCGCGTTCGTCTGCCAGCGAATCTGCAAACAGCGGGTCTTCCCATGTCGGTCGACGCATCCAACTCCTCGTCCACCGGTTTCCTCGATGGCGTCCGGGCGAAGGTCGCCGGCGCGATCAAGCAGGCCGCTGACAGCGTCGGCACCAGCTTCGAATATCTGCTGTCGACCGCCAAGATGGAGTCCGACTTCAATCCGACCGCCGGCGCCTCGACGTCATCAGCGCGCGGGCTCTACCAGTTCATCGACCAGACCTGGCTCGGCACGGTGAAGGAAGCCGGCGCCGATCTCGGCTATGGCCAATATGCCGACGCAATCACCCGGACACCGTCGGGCGACTACACCGTCAGCGATCCCGCCATGCGGCAGGCGATCATGAAGCTGCGCGACGACCCGCAGGCGTCGTCCGCGATGGCGGCTGCGCTCACGCAATCGAACAGCTTCCAGCTCGCCGGCAAGATCGGCCGCCGGCCGACCGATGCCGAGCTCTACATGGCGCACTTCATGGGTGTCGGCGGCGCCGCGAAGCTGATCACCAGCACCCAGGAGACGCCGAATGCGTCGGCCGCGCGGATGTTTCCCAGCGCCGCCGCGGCCAACCGGCCGATCTTCTACGATCGCGACGGACAAGCCCGCAGCGTGTCCCAGGTCTATGCGGTCCTGAACACGCGCTATGCAGGCGCCGCCAATTCCTCGGCCACCCGGGGCGCGCTTGCACTCTATGGTGGGACGAATGTCGCGGCCAATGCGGCCGGCGGCGGCGCGCTGCCGACCACCGACACCGCAACCTTCCTGTCGATGTTTCCGGATGCGCGCGGCTCATCCCGGTCCGGCTCCTCGACGACGGCCGATGCGTCGGCGGTCAACCGGCCGGCGGATCCGATGTTTCGTTCGCTATTCCAGGTTGATGGCCAGTCGAGCCAGGCGGTCTCGCCGACCGTGCGCGAGTTGTGGGGCCATTCATCGGTTGCCAGCGCGACCCCGTCGGAGAGCGGCAGTATCGACGCCAGCGGCAATGGTCAGCGCAGGCTCGACCTGTTCAGCGATCCGCACGGCACCTTCTCGGGCTGATGCGCCGGCGAAGGCGGTCGCGCTCGTCGCTGAACCATTGATCAAAAAGAACTATTTTGAAGTCCCGCCGCGGCTCGCGCCGCTGGCGGCGGCCGCATTTCCCCCGTCGGATTACGGCCAAATGCGACGTTGAGTGGTACCATAGTATGTAAACAATCTGCCGCCTTAACAAAACATCAACAAAACCAGCCACTTATGGTGAACGCTTTGTTAAGCGTCGTGGTTTATTTTCGGTGCTGTTGAGGCCCTCGTGGCCTTTGTCTGCAAGTTGCGTAAGCCGGAAAGACCATGATCGTTCGGCAGTTTCTCAGTTGGGTCAGAACCGCACCCGCCGGTGAGCGGGCAGAGGCCACCAGGGCGCTCGCGCGGGCGTGGTTGTTGTCGGATCTCTGCGATGAGGATCGCGGCGCCGCGGAGGGCGCGCTCCTCATGCTGCTGGACGATCCGTCGCCGTTGGTGCGTCAGGCCATGGCGGAGGTGTTCGCCCGCTCGGAGGAGGCGCCGGCCGCCATCGTCCAGGCGCTCGCCACCGACCAGGCTTCCGTGGCCGCCATCATCCTCGAACATTCGCCGCTGCTGATCGATGCCGACCTCGTCGACATCGTCGCGACCGGCAACTCCGACACGCAATGCGCGATCGCGCGCCGCGTCGGCCTGCCGGCGCCGGTCTGCGCCGCGATCGCCGAGGTCGGCAGCGCCGCCGCCGCGCTCGAGCTGATCGAGAACGCCTATGCCGAGCTCGCGCCGTTCTCCTGGGACCGCATCGTCGAGCGCCACGGCCATCTCGCCGCCATCCGCGAAGCGATGCTGGTGCTGGACGACCTGCCGGCCGCGACGCGGGCGGCGCTGGTCGACAAGCTCTCCGAGACACTGGCGCAGTTCGTCGTCGCCAGGAATTGGCTCAGTGCCGACAAAGCAGGGCGCATCACCAATGAGGCGCGCGACCGCTCGACCATCACCATCGCGGCGCGCTCGCGCGGCGAGGAGCTGCGCGGGCTGGTCCAGCATCTGCGCGCAACCTCGCAACTCACCGCGGGCCTGATCCTGCGCGCGCTTCTCTCCGGCAACGTCGAATTGTTCGAGATCGCGCTATCGGAGCTCGCCGACATGCCGCGGGCGCGGGTGTCGGCGCTGCTCAACGATCGCGGTCGCGCCAGCCTGCAGGGGCTGCTGCGCAAGGCCGGCATTCCCGACACCACCTTCGACGCGTTCAGCATCGCGCTCGAGGTCTGCCGCGAGAACGGATTTGCCGACACCTTGAGCGGAGCAGCGATCCTGCGCCGCAAGATGGTGGAGCGCGTGCTCACCCATTGCGCCACCGACCGTGATGCCGCCGAGCCGTTGCTGATCCTGCTGCGGCGCTTCGCCACCGAATCCGCACGCGACGAGGCCCGCGAGTTCTGCGACGAGGTGATGGCGGAGGATTTCGTCGCCGGGCTGGAGTTCGGACTGATCGCGGCCTAGCGCAGCTCGCCTGTTCGTCCGCGGATTCCTCAGCAGATCAAGGCCGACATCTCTCCGCCCGTCATTCCAGGGCGCGCGAAGCGCGAGCCCGGAATCCATAACCACAGGGCAACGTGCCGAGGCAAGCCGTCACCGCTCGCGCGCCTCACATTCCATTCTATGGCGATGGATTCCGGGCTCATCGCTGCGCGATGCCCCGAAATGACGCCAGGATGGATGGCGGCCAACGATCCTGCGATGGAATACACGGATAGTGAGCGGCCTGCCGGCCTATGGCTGATCGCTCGGCACGAGGCTCGGCGCCAGGATCGCTTCGAGATGCTCAGGCCGGTTGCGGTTGACCTGGATCAGATAGTCGTCCGCCACGCGGCGCAGCCGGCGGCTCAATTCGCCTGCGACCGTCGCGCTGTCATACTTCGTATGATCATGCACGATCGCCTGGATGGCGTTGACGTGATGCTCGAACAGCTCGGCGGGGACCTTTTCGAGGTCGGGCGCGTGCTCGATGATCCGGCACAGGCTATCGGCAACCTCGGCAGCGGCGGGATAGCCGAAGGTCGCTGCGTCGCCCTTGATGTCGTGGGCGGCGCGAAACATCTCCTCGCAGGCGTCGTCGTCGAAGCCGGTCTTGAGCACTGCTGCATAGGCCTTGGTCAGACGATCGGCCTCGGTGTCCATCCACGATTTGAACTCGCCGGACAGTCCGGCCAGCGCGGCTTCCGCGCGTGCGATCGGATCGTCGAGATCCTTCTCCTCGGCGCGGCGCAGCACCTTCTTCAGCGGATTGGGCTGGGTGATGACGTGATGCGAGGCGTAGGTCTTGACCTGGACCGCCGGGGCCTTGTCTTTCGCCATCTCGATATCCCCTGATGATGCCGACCAACGCAAATCGACTCACTTCCCCGATTCATAGCCGAGGACCTTGGCGCGCTGGGCGCCGATCCCCCGATTGCGTTAACGCGGGCTCACTGCCGCGCCCCTAAACTGCGGAGCGCGCTTTATCCAGAAGTGACGGCTGCTGGAAGATCTCCGCCTCGCCGCCGATCCGGCGCTCCGGCCCGATATAGGCGGTGTTGGTGTTGCGGCGCCGGTCCGGGCCGAAATAGGTCTTGGTCTTGATGAAGGGCCGCGGATTGGCGACCACGTTGAGGATGCGCTGATACAGGCCCTTGGCCGAGATCGGCTTGGCGAGGAATTCCGTGACGCCGGCGTCGCGCGCGACGGTGACGCGGCGCTTCTCCGAATGTCCCGTCAGCATGATGATCGGCGCGTAGGGATTGCCCTTGGCTTCCGGCTGCCGGATCATCTGCGCGAGCTCGAGGCCGTCGAAGATCGGCATTGCCCAGTCGGTGATGACGATATCCGGCGAGAAATGAGTATACATCTCGAGTGCGGTCGCGCCGTCCTCGGCCTCGTTGACCTCGCGGGCGCCGAACGAATGCAGCAGCGTGCGCAGGATGCGGCGCATGTGCGGATTGTCGTCGCAGACGAGAAAGCGCAGCTTGTTGAAGTCGATGCGGTACATTTGGCCGGCCCGAAGGGATCACCGGTGATGGCGGTATACCCGCATTAACCATACGGAGCCGCGGGTTAACAAAGCGTTGCGCAGGGCGGCCACGGAGCAAAAAGGCGCGGAAAACCGCCCGATGTCAGTAGCCGAACTGCTCGCTCAGGATCCGCTCTTCCAGGCTGTGGCCGGCGTCGAACAGCATCCGCATCGAGATCGTCTTGTCGGAGAGCACCTCGACCCGCTGGACGTTGCGGACCTCGTCATGGTCGGCCACCGCCGCGACCGGCCGCTTGTCGCCTTCGAGCACCTCGATGATCACATAGGCCGTGTTCGGCAGCAGGGCGCCGCGCCAGCGACGCGGCCGGAACGCGCTGATCGGCGTCAGCGCCAGCAGCGCGGCGTTGATCGGCAGGATCGGGCCCTGCACCGAGAGGTTATAGGCGGTGGAGCCTGCGGGCGTGGCGACGAGCACGCCGTCGGCGATCAGCTCCGGCATGCGCTCGCGCTCATCGATCAGGATGCGCAGCCGCGCCGTCTGTGCCGTCTGTCGGAACAGGTAGACCTCGTTGATGGCGTGGTGGATGTGAACGACGCCCGCGGCATCGGTCGCCCGCATCAGCAGCGGATGGATCACCGATTCCTGGGCCGCTTCGAGCCGTCCGTGCAGATCGATCGTGCTGAACTCGTTCATCAGGAAGCCGACCGTGCCGCGATGCATGCCGTAGATCGGCTTGCCCGAGCGCATGTGGTCGTGCAGCGTCTGGAGCATCAGGCCGTCGCCGCCGAGCGCGACCACGACGTCCGCGAGGTCCGGATCGGAGTTGCCGTACAGCGCGGAGAGCTGCGTCAGGGCGGCCTGGGCTTCGGCACTCGGACTCGCGACGAAGGCGATCCGCTCATATCGCTTGGACGTGGTCATGCGTCGCAGGGCTCGCTGGTCGGTTGGCCGGTGACAGGCGCCGTGTCGTCTAGCCGACCTTGCCCGTGCTTGTCCATCGCGGCCGGTATCCTGGGGCAATGGGGCCGGGATGAGGCTGATATGGCCCGGACGTGCGCGCACGCACGGAAGTCATCGTGGCGTCATTTTTCCTGCAGGCTGCGCACGGGGTCCCAGGCCAGGGACCCGGTCGCCAAGCTTGCTTTCACGCGTTCGGCGAAGAAGTGGCTTGGCGGATCGCTCAGTGCGCTTTGCGCGAAGCAGTCGACCGCTTGCGGCAGCTCGCCGGCGCGCCAGTGCGCAAGGCCTGTGGCATAGCTGGTGAGGAGGGCCTGTTCCTCCGGCGTGAGCTCGGCTGCGCGGCCATGCAGCTCGTAGATCTTCAGTGACTGCTCGCGGCCCTTGACCCGGATGGTGTCGAGCTCGCGCCAGGCAAACTCGGTGCCGGCGAGCGCCACCGTGCTCTCGGAGGCGATGATCGTGGTGCCGTAGAATTTGTTGGCGCCCTCCAGACGCGAGGCCACGTTCACGGCGTCGCTCATGACGGAGTAATTGAAGCGGCGTTGCGAGCCAAAATTGCCGACCAGCGCGGCACCGCTGTTGATGCCGATGCGCTGCGCCACCTTGATGCCCTGGAACGCCGTCGACGAATGGTTGAGCTCGGCGAGCTTCGCCTTGCAGTCGAGCGCCGCACGCGCCGCGCTGTGCGCATGGTCGGGATCGTCGAGCGGAGCGCCGAACACGGCGACCACGGAGTCGCCGATGTATTTGTCGACATAGCCGTCGTGGCTTTCGATGACGTCGGTCATGGCCGAGAGATATTCGTTGGTGAGCGCCATGAGCTGCTCCGGCGTCATCTGCTCGGCGAGGCGCGAGAAGCCCTCGATGTCGGAGAAGAACACGGTGACCTCGCGGGTCTCGCCGCCGAGCTGCGGCAGCCGGCGCGAGGCGAGCATGCGGTCGATCTCGTGCGGTGCGAGGTAATAGGCAAAGCTCTTCTGCAGCAGCCTGCGGTCCTTGTCGGTGACCATGAAACGATAGCCGGTGGTCGCAGCCAGCGCGAGCACGCCGGCTGCGAGCGGCTCCGTCAAGGGCAGCCCGTAAGAATGGTCGAAGAGGATGGTGGCGAGCGCGGTATAGAGCAGCGCGAGCCCTGCCAGGATTGCCGCTGCAGAGGCGGGGCGCAGCAATCGGGCGAGCAGCGCAGCCAGCAGGGCGATGGTTGCGGCGATGGCGAAGATCGCTGGGCGTCCGAGCTCGGTGATCGCGTCGTGCCGAACCAGATTGTTCACCGCCGTGGCGTGGATGTAGACGCCGGCAATGGTGCTGCGGGCGAACGTCTCGGAGATCCTGCGCTCGTCCAGAACGCAGCGCGGCCGCCGCGCGCCCTCGGCGCGGGTTGCGAAGCGCTTCGAGGTGAGCCGCCGATCCTCGATCCCGACGGTGCCGAGCAGGACGACCTTGCCGGCGAACTCGCGGCGAAAATAGTCCTTGTCGCCCTTGAGCGCGCAGGCGCGCAAGTCGGCAAACGAATAGGTTGGAATGTCCTGCGCGCCGCCGGCGAAATTCAGGGTCATGGTGCTCGGCACGCTGCCGGGCACCTCGTACGCACCGAGTGTGACGCCATCCGCGGCAATGACCGGCGCGGTGCTGGCTGCGCGCCCCGCCAATTCCAGCGCCATGCTCGGAACGGCCTTGCCGTCGACCGACAGCGTCAGCGGATGGCGGCGGACGACATCGTCGCTGTCGGTATAGGTGTTGAGCGGACGAAGGTTCTGCTGCTGGCGCACCGCGATGCGCTGTCCGGGCGCGGGCAGGATCGGCGGCTCGGCAAAGATCTCGCCCAGCACCACCTTGCCGCCGGCGGCCGCGGCCGCGAGCGCACGCAGGAAGTCGCGATCGAAGCCGCGCGTCTTCTCGCCGAGAGTGCTGTCGCCGAGCGGAATCTCCGACTGCTCGATCGAAGTCTGGAACACGATGTCGAAGCCGACCACCTTGGCGCCGCCGTCGAGGACGGCCGTCAGCACGCGCCCGATCTCGCCGGTCCAGGTCAACAGCGGCGCGCCCTTGAAGGGGGGCGCCTGGTAGCTCTCCTCGTCGACCGCGATCACCACCGCCGGACTCGCTGCTGCATCGTGACGGTTGCCGAAGGTCTCGAAGCGCAGCCATGTCAGTGCATCCAGCGACAGGCCGCGGCCGCGCTCGAAGAGGGGCGACACGAACAGGCCCGCGCACGCCAGCGCGATGGCGATGACGGCAAGCGCGTCGCGCGTCCGGCGTCCGATCGCCACCGACAAGAGCTTTCGGCTCAGTTGAACCGGATCAATCGCCCGACCGCAGGGCCGGGGCCTGCCTTGGCCTGTGCATCGACCTTGAACACGATGCGCAAGTTGCTGAAGCTCGCGACATAGGTGCCGCCGGGCGTGAGCGGGTGACTGGTGCCGGCGAAATCGTAGAATCGTCCCTTGTACTGCCGGCCCGAAAGCTCGACCTGCTGGCGCTCGCCGGGCTGGTCGAGGCGTTCGACGGTCAGCGTGCCGCGCCCTTTGGCCTCGAAGATGGGCGACGCGCTGTAGATGATCGCCTGCGCCACCGGCGCGCTGTCCGGTCCGACGCTGCGCACGATCGTCGCCGCGACCTCGCTGGTCTCGCGCGAGGTGGCCTGTGCATGGCTGGCGTCGCAATTGACGATGTCGCTCTTGAGCGTCGCGCCGTCGACCGTGCTTTCGCCGGGGCCGACGGTGACACTGCCGGCGCCGTTGACCGTCTCGCGCCGGCACGATTTGAGGTAGCTCATCACCACGGCGCCATCCGGGCCGAGCTTGATCACCTGGCCGGGCGCGACATAGTCCATCAGCTCGGCGCCGGCCACATCACCCTGGACGTCCTCGACCAGCGCCGCCGGCGGACCGGCCCAGGCCGCCGGCGATCCGATCACGGCCGGTCCGGCGAGCCCGGAGAGGGCTGCGATGATGAGCGTCGGCAACTTCATGATGAACTCCGTGATCGCAATCGGCGGCGGGCCTCTTGCCCCAAACCTGGGTGTCCCAGTGATGGGACGTCGGAGGCGATGGAGAGGTTCGAGCCCATAACACACCTGAGGGGAACAGGCACTGGTGCGGATGTGACTTGGATCACGGAAGAGTTGCTTGAGCTTGCTCCCAAGCCGCGGTTCATGGCCTTGCAGAGGTGGCGTGTTGCGCCAAGCGCCTAGGGGAGTGAGCTGATGGCAGGGATGAGATCATCCGTCGCGTGGCCGAGACTGATGGCTTTGGCCTTGACGGCACTGCTCGCCGGCCCGGCCCTGCACGCCGAGGATGCGCCACCGGCGGCGCACGACGCCGCAGCGCCGGGCTCGCATCGCACCGGCTCGGCCGGAAATCGCGCCGCGAGCCCGCCCGGCTCAGCATCGACCGCCGAGCAGCACAAGCTGCCGCCGGACTCCACCACGACACAGAAGCTCGAACTGCCCGGCCGCACGCTGTCGTTCACGGCGACTGCCGGTTCGGTCCGCCTGTTCGACGACAAGAGCGAGCCGCAGGCCGACATCGCCTACACTTCGTATCAGCTCGATGGCGCCGATCGCGCCAGCCGCCCGGTGACCTTCTTCTTCAACGGCGGGCCGGGTGCCTCGTCCGCCTATCTGCAGCTCGGCAATGCCGGTCCGTGGCGGATCGGAATCGATGCGGCCAGCGTGACGCCGTCGTCGAAGCTGGAGCTGATGCCGAATGCAGACACCTGGCTCGACTTTACCGATCTGGTGTTCATCGATCCCGTCGGGACCGGCTACAGCCGTTTCGTCGCAGCCGGCGACGAGGTGCGCAAACGGTTCTTCTCGGTCGACGGCGACGTGCGTTCGCTGTCGCTCGTGGTGCGTCGCTGGCTGGAGAAGCACGACCGTCTCGCATCGCCCAAATTCATCACGGCCGAGAGCTATGGCGGCATTCGCGGTCCGAAGATCGTCAACAACCTGCAGCATGACCAGGGCATCGGCATCAGCGGCCTGATCCTGCTGTCGCCGCTGATGGACTTTCGCGACTATTCCGGCTCGAGCCTGATGCAATATGTCGCGAGCCTGCCGAGCTATGCGGCCGTCGCGAAGCAGATGAAGGGGCCGGTGACCCGCGCCGATCTTGCCGATGTCGAGCGTTACGCCAGCGGCGACTTCCTGCTCGATCTCGTCAAGGGCGAGGCCGATACGGAAGCCACCAATCGGCTCGCCGACAGGGTCGCGACCCTGACCGGCATCGACCAGGTGGTCAGCCGCAGGCTGGCCGGCCGCTTCGACGTCTCGGAGTTTCGCCGTGAGTTCGACCGCAAGAACGGCCGCATCACCGGGCGCTATGACGGCTCGGTGCTGGGCATCGATCCCTATCCGGATTCGAGCCGCTCGCGCAGCTCTGATCCATCCGGGGACGTGCTCACCGCGCCGTTGACCAGCGCCGCGGTCGAGCTGACGACACGCAAGCTGAGCTGGCACCCCGACGGCTCCTATGAGCTGTTGAGCGGGGCGGTGAACCGGTCATGGGATTTCGGAAAGGGCACCAACCCGCCGGAGTCCACCGGCGAACTCCGGCAGATTCTCGCGCTCGATCCCAAGCTCAAACTCCTGGTCGGCCACGGCCTGTTCGATCTCGCCACGCCATATTACGGCTCGAAGATCCTGCTCGACCAATTGCCGGCCTTCGCGCGGCCGCCGCGGGTCAAGCTCGTGGTCTATCCGGGCGGCCACATGTTCTATTCCCGCGACGATGCGCGCAAAGCCTTCCGCGGCGAGGCCGAGGCGTTGATGAAGGAGGGCAGGGAGGAGGCCCGATGAATGCAGCGACACCCGGGCTATGAGTCTTTCTTGCGCCGGCCCTTGGGATATTTCCGCTCCATCTCGGCCTTCACCACGCGCTCCGGCCGCACCCGTGCGCCGGCGAGCCAGATCTCGCTGACGCCGGACTTGGTGCGCACGCGCCGCACCGCCTCACCATGGCTGGCATAGCCGGCCGCGTGCACGATGCGCCCGGTGTCGCGTCCGGTCACCTCGATGCGGGCGGCATCGAGGAACGGGTTGATGAATACCGGATTGGCGACCATGACCTTGTCGCCAAACGGGACGAGATCGACGGCGCCCCACAGCGTCCACCAGCGGCCGGTCCAGTCGCGCGTCTTGCGCGACGGCGCGCCGTGGGTGGCGAAGGCCTGCAGGATGAACTTGACGCCATTGGCCCAGCCGGGTGCCCAGCCGTCGACGGCATTGGTCAGCACGGTGATCGTGATGTCGCGGGCGGGAATGACCGACGTCCGCGAGATGTAGCCCTGGAAGCCGCCGCCATGGCCGAACCAGTCGAAGCCGGCCGTTGTCCCGCTCATGAGCGCCAGGCCGTAATAGGCCTCTTCGACGTCCTGGGGCACGCGCCATTGCCGGCGCACCATCTCGCGCCGGCTAGCGACCGACAGCAGGCTCTTCTTCGCGTTCGGGGCAAGCTGGGCGAAGAAGCGGGCGGTGTCGGCCGCGGTCGCGACGATGCCCGCTGCCGGCATGATCGCGTTGGTCGGATTGTCGCCGGGAATCACGACCCGGCGGCCCACGGGGACGACGCGTGAATGGCCGCGCGCGAATGGGACACTCTTGCCGAGCAGCGTCATGTCGGGCGCGCTTTCTCGCAAAGCCAGCGGCGTCATGATCTCGCGCTGCAGCCAGGCCGGGTAGGGCTCGCCGGTGATCGCCTCGATGACCAGGCCGAGCAGGCCGTAGCCATGGTTGGAATATTTGAACCGGCTGTTGGGATCGATCGCCGGCGGCTGCTTCAGCTCGGCCAGCAGTTCGTCCTTGTCGAGATAGGACCGGCCATCCGTGAACTGGCCGGAATCCTTGCCGTCACGGATCAGGCCTGCCGTGTGCGACAGCAGCTGGTTCAGTGTGGCCGCGGCGACATCCGGATGCAGATCCTTGACGTATTGTCCGACGGTGTCGTCGAGCTTCAACCGCTTGTGCTCGCGCAGGCGCATGATGGCGGCGGCGGTGAACGCCTTGGTGTGCGAAGCAATGCGGAAGCGGTGCCGCGGCGTCAGCTTCTCGCCGCTGTCGAGATTGGCGTGCCCGAAGGCCGCCTCCAGGACGATCTCACCGCGATGGGCGATCGCAATAATGCAACCGGGTTGCTCGGAGACCGCGACCTGAAAGGCCAGCCAATCCCTGATGTAATCGAGTGCTGCGCCAAGCCAGGACTCCACGAGGCAATCTCCCATTCAAAAATCTGATGAAAATGGTCTGCACGAGGTTTCATCCATAACGGATCAACGACAGCGGACAAACGAAAATGGCGCAACCCTTTCGGGTTGCGCCACTGTCGAGATCGGAGCTGGTCCGATCGCGTCGTCAGTAGACGAGGCCGGTGCCCGGCTGCTTCTCGAGCGCGTCGGCCAGCGAGCGATATTCGGGGCTGTTGGTGCCGGCGAGCTGCGCGACCTTGTCGAGGTGGTACTTGGCCTGCTCGCGGTTGCCCTGTTCGAGCTGCCACAGGCCGTAGTACTGCCAGGTGCGCACGTGGTTCGGATCATCCGCCAGGGCCTGCTCGTAGTACTGCTTGGAGGCCTGGTAGTTGCCGAGCTTGCGATAGGAGTAGCCGATCAGATTGGCAACGTCGGCGACGTCCTCGCGGTTCAGCGCCTTGAGCTGCTGGATCGCGGTGGCGTAGTCGCCGCGATCATAGATCGAGGTATAGGCCGTGCGATAGGCCGCCAGGAACTTCGGATCTTCGATGCTCGAGCTCTTGTCCTTCTTCTTCTTGCCCGAATCCGACGCCGGCGGCGACGACGGGGTATCGCTGCCCGCGGCATAGGCCTTCGACAGAAGCAGCGGCCCGGAGGCCACGGCCATCGAGAACAGAGCCAGCGTGGCAATCCTGAGCGCAGACTTTTTCATTCGTATCTCCCGAGTTGTCGATCCAACAGGTGACTGCGTACGGGGAAGAACTCCCGCAGCTGCGAAATATTCCCGGCCATTTGCGCGGATTTTGCGCCGCGATCGGTGCATTATACGGACGACATGATGACAGACCAGTCACCTCGATGACTATCCCTTCATGTCCATGAACCGAAAACAGCGCTTTACTTCAGGGTGGGTTCAGTGCCGGTTCCCTATCGTCGTCTCCATGATCACGAGCCCATCCAGACTGGATGGTGCCTCCAGATCTTCACATCACGGAGACGACCATGCTGAAGTCAATGTCTGTTGCGCTGCTCGCCGCGTCGATCCTGACTGCGCCCGCATTCGCTGCTGGTGCTGCAAAAACCGATACGTCCGCGAAGTCCAGCCAGACCACTGGCACCGCGAAGACCGATGTGAGCAAGACCGATGCGGCCAAGACCAACGCCACCAAGCCGGGCGCGACGCAGGCCGGCGACAAGGCGAACGAGATGAAGCCCACCGTCGGCAAGACGAAGACCAAGCCGCATGCCTCGCTTGTCCGCCACAAGCATCGCCACGTGGCGCATCTCAGCCATCACAACAAGGTGAGCTTCAAGCGCATGACGCCGGCGACCCGCCGCGGCTGATCCAGCCAAGGCCACGCAGAGCCGATCTGGTCGTTGACCGCCGGAGCGCGCCAGAGCGCTCCGGCGGCAGCGGCTTGACGAAGGCGTGAGCCGGGACGGATTTCCCGGCCTCTGGCTTTGAGCTAGAACGGCCGCGGGATTGGCTTTCAAGAGTTGGGCGCCTGGGGATGGGGAGAACGAGCTGGTGGCCGGCAACCGCGCTGGCGCTGCTGTTGGCGGGGTGCGCCAGCGGAGGTCCCGCCGCGTTCATGAGCGAGGACAATCGCGGCATCTCCTACACCGGCGATCGCGGCGTCGGCAGCCAGCCGTTTCCGGCCAACCACCGCAGCGAGATCCTGTCCTATCTCAGGACCTACCTGAACAATCCGGTCGGGGTGCGCGACGGCGTCATGGCGGAGCCGGTGCAACGGACGGTCGGTGGCCGGCTGCGCTATGTGAGCTGCCTCCGTTATGCGGCGCGCGAGTCCGACGGCAGCTACCGTCCGGCGCAGGAGCGCGCGGCGGTGTTCGTCGACGGCCGGTTCGACCGTCTGGTCGAGGATGCCGGCGAGCTCTGTGCCGGGTCGACTTACGCGCCATTCCCGGAGCTGGCCGGCCTCACGCGCTAGGCCGCGGCGTTTTCAGGTCCCGGCGTTTTCGAAGGATTGCCACGTCGTCGCAGCGCCTTGCCAAGCCGCTTGCCCGATCACAAATCAGGGGTGGACCGAACGCTTTGTCGCCTCGCGGCGACCAAATATCGGGCGAGGCGTCAGCTTCACGAAATATTCGGGAAGCCTATGGAACAAAAGGCCTTTGTTGCCCTCTGGTGACACCGCAGCAGCAATCACAGCTGCGTCACCGCCACCGGGCAACCCAAATGCGGCCATGATGTTCGATAGATGTCGCAAACGAATAACGGGGACGTCCCATGAAGCGGTTTTTATTCAGTGCAGTGGCTTTGACCACATTGGCTGCCCCGGCTTTCGCCGCCGATATGCCTCCGCGCACCTACACCAAGGCGCCGGTCTACACGCCGCCTCAGGCGATCTACAACTGGACCGGCTTCTATCTCGGTGGTCACCTCGGCGGCGCCTTCGCGGGCAATAGCAGCCTGGAAGGCAACAACGGCCGCTTCCTGGGCGGCGTGCAGGGCGGCTTCGACTACCAGTTCGCCCCGAACTGGGTGCTCGGCATCGAAGCCCAGTACAGCTGGATGGATCGCAATACGACCAATTTCGGCTTCCCGGGGGCTGCGGTCGTGACCTCGACCGGCGCCAACCAGCTCGGCTCGGTCACCGGCCGTCTCGGCTACACCTGGGGACCGGCGTTGCTCTATGCCAAGGGCGGTTATGCCTGGCGGGACGGCAACAATCTCGGGGTGAGCGTCGCCGGCGTGCCGACGGGCTTCACCACGTCCGGCAATAGCAAGGACGGCTACACCGTCGGCGCCGGCCTCGAATACATGTTCGCGCCGAACTGGTCGGCCAAGGCTGAGTACCAGTACTACAATTTCGGCAATACGACCTTCACGGGTGGGCCGGCTCCGGTTGTGGGCAGCCGCTTCAACAGCGACGAGCATACGGTCAAGGTCGGGGTGAATTACCGCTTCGGCTGGGGCGGACCAGCCGCCAGCAAGTACTAAGCGAGATCGCCGAGCCCGTGACCGGCGGCGTTCGGCTGGAAGCGG
This sequence comes from Bradyrhizobium sp. HKCCYLRH1030, assembly GCF_051168395.1. Taxonomy (NCBI): domain Bacteria; kingdom Pseudomonadati; phylum Pseudomonadota; class Alphaproteobacteria; order Hyphomicrobiales; family Nitrobacteraceae; genus Bradyrhizobium; species Bradyrhizobium sp. HKCCYLRH1030. The sequence continues at coordinate 434,119 of NZ_JBNPUY010000006.1, forward strand.
ATCACGCCTCAATTCCAACACGCCCGCGCCGTCTGGTGCGGGCGTGTTGCTGTCCGGTGGTTGGCTGGCGATGGTTTCGGGATCGCTCACGCAGTGCGAAAAAATTTTCAAACCTTCGTGAAACTTTCGCCATCAGTTGATATTATCGGTGCGCCGGTTTGATGGATCATCCCACATGCGTATCTTGGTGTCCGTGCTGTTGTTGTCGGCGGCTGTTTTGCCGTGCTCCGCCCAGACCGTTCTGAAGACCGAACCGTTGATGCTGGCCCCCTACGAGGTGGCGCTGGTGCAAACCGCGTCCTGCCCGTCGGGCAAGGTGCTGAAGGTGACCGGTGCGATCCGCGGTGTCAGCCGCAAGCGTGCCTGTGTCGCCCTTCCGGCCGAAACGGCATCGCTGGCGACGGCGACGCCCTGAGAACGGGCTTCATGGCGACCTTCCAGCGGGCAGCTCCGGCTGCCCGCTGATCGCGGGTCTGTCTGTCGAAAAATCCTTGATGAAGGCAAGTCGTCCGCGGGACCGGACTGGCATGAAGACGTGAATGTCTTCTGCCGGCGGCTTCCGTCCAGGCACGCCGAGGCTCGGGGACAGCAGCGCACAGAGACTAGAGTCTATAAGTATCACCAGAGAAGTATCACCCGCGGCGCGCTTCCGCCGCAGCCGCTCAGGATGCGAACGGGATGTTGAACTCCTGCTCGGCTTCGGCACGGTTCTGCCAGGGATCTTCCTCGGGCTCGGCGGCGCAAGGCCGGATCTCGTAATCATTGTCGAGCTGCAGATGCGCGGTCGATCGCGCATTGATCATCACGTCCACCACCAGCCCGCTCTGCCGCGCCAGCCGCCAGACATCCCCCTCGGTCGGATAGGCCTTGCTCAACTTGGCGTCGTTGCAAAACAGCGCGTAGGGCATTCCAAACAGCTCCAGAGAAGCGAAGGATGAACCGAGAATGAACGGCACGTGCAGCGAGACACTGGCGCGCCTGGGGCAGGAAAGGGGCCTTTTCGGGCGGCCGAGTCGTAAACGAGTCCTAAATTTTTGAAAAAAGAATCCGTGGGACTCCGGGGCTAGAATCGCCAGATGGTTAAGCCCATGGGAACCGATCTCCACATCTTCTGCGGGCGGATCCAGCTGACGCTCGCCTTTGGGCTGCTGCTCGCCTTCGTCGCCAATGTGGCGCTGCTGTGCGCCTGGCTGTGAGCCGGCGCGGCGATTGCGGATATGTTTGTGTACCCTCGGCCATAGATCCTCAGCGCGGTCGCCTTTAGTCCTCAGGGAGGGCGCTCCGTCCGGCCGATGCTTTCAGGCGCGCGAGTGTCGCGCTGAAATATTCCTGACGCTCCCGATTGAAGCGCTCCTGATGGGCCCGGAAGCGCGCGACGCGGGCGCGAATCTCCGCCTGCATGTCGCGCTGGAGATCGAGCTGCGAGGCGATGCTGGTGAAACGCTCCGCAGGGACCGGGCTCGGGGCGGCGAACGAAGCCTCGGATGCAATGGCGTCGGGCGCTCTCGGCCTTGCAGGCTCCCCCACGGCATTGGGGATTGCGACTTGCACGTTGCCGCCGCGACGTGCCTCGGTTTCAACGGTGTTCGCGATCACGTGCTCGACAGCCGCGTGCGTCGGGCGATCGGCCACGGCCTGCTGCGGTGTGATGGGGGTGCCGACCGGAACGGTAGGCAGCTCGAACTGGGCGAAGTCGGCCGGCTTGCCGGTCACAGACTGCACGAAGGCCATGGTCTGCGCGATCAGCGCATCACGCTCTTCCTTCCACGTCATGACGCTTGTCCCCCGATGCCTCAATTGCAACAAAAGCGGCTGACGAAATCAAGTTGAAGACCAGTGACTTCTGGGGATAAGCAGGAGTTCTAGGTGAGATGTGACAACAATGTTGCCACAGTCTGAACTCGTTTCGTCCCCCACCCGCGAAAGGCGATACCGGAAATCCAATCCCGCATAGATGGTTCCTAAGCGGCGTTTTTCCGGAGCTCTTCTTGACAGAGGAGTGCGGCTCGCCCCTATGGCCGAGCCGCCTCGGTCTTCGGGGCATCATCTGCTCGCAACCTTCGTGCACCGTCCGGGCACTTCGCAGACTTCGATGGACAACCCTTCACGCTCCGAGCGGTCGCGCAAGGCCGCGCTCACCGCCGCCCTTACCATCATCGCCCGCGATGGTCCGGGGCGGCTGACGCTCGACGCCATCGCCCGCGAGAGCGGGCTGAGCAAGGGCGGCCTGATGCACCAGTTTCCCAACAAGGAAGCGGTGCTCAAGGCTCTGCTGGAACAGCAATTCCTGCATTTCGACGAATTCGCCAGCAGGTACAGGGCTGGAGCCGGTAAAGCGGCTGATCAGCCCGAACTCGCGACGCAGATCGCGATCTCGCGGGAGCTGATCGCCCAGCAATATTCGGTGGCTCAGGCCATGCTCGGGGCGCTCGCCCAGGAGCCGGGATTGCTGGCCGATGCCCGTGCCAAGGATGCCGAGAGAGTAGCCGAGATCCGCGGCGAGGCCGATGACGCTGATCTCGCGGTCCTGCGATGGGCGGCGGCACGTGGGCTTGCCTTGATGACGATGCTACGCGTCTCGCCGCTGGAGCAGCCGGACCTGGACCGTCTGTTTGCCCGCCTGCTCGACGACCAACAATGGACCACATTCCGGCAGGCCGGGACGACTGGGGAGCGATGACACGCTCGAGCTCGGCGCCATCTCCATCATTGGACGGTTCGATCTGAGCGAAGTCGGGCTGGCTTGCCGTCCGACTTCCGTCCGCCGATGCCTCCTGGAGGTCCCGTGCCGACCGCATCGACGTGTGAACAATTCATTTCATTCGATTTGTATTTACAAACCGCCTGGTCGGTTTATTGGGGTGGCCATGTCGACGCGCTGGCAACGGCGCCGCAATCGTGGAGGAGGGGGATGAGGAGTCGATTTCCGATGTCTGGCTTCGCGGCGATCGCCGCGAGCCTCTGTGCCGGATGCAACACGGTGACGCCGGTGGCCTATTCCGGGGTGGCGTCGGCGCACTATCTGGCGCCCAACACATCCGATCCATCGGGCCGGGTGCCTTACCGCTACGGGACTGCCACCGACTGGCGCAGCTACGACAAGGTGACGCTCGATCCGGTCGTGATCTATCGCGGCGCGGATCATCAGTTCGGCGACATGTCCGACCGGGACAAGGCTGCGCTCGCCGCCTACATGCAGCGGCGTTTCCTGGAAAGTCTCTCGGCGCGCTTCCAGATCGTCCATCAGCGGGGGCCGAATACGCTGCGCGTGCGGCTCACCCTGACCGGCGCCGTCGCCAACACGCCGGTGCTCGGCACCGCCTCGCGCTTTGATCTCGCGGGAGCCCTCTACAACGGCGTGCAGAGTGCACGCGACGGTGAGGGACTGCTGACCGGCTCGGTATTCTACGCGGCCGAGATCTTCGATGCCGCGAGCGGGCGACTGCTGAGCGCCTTCGTCAGCAAGCAATATCCCTCGCCCTACGACATCAAGGCCAGCGTTGGTGCGCTCGCGGCCGCCGAGGCCGGAATCGACAAGGGCGCCGAGGCCCTGGTCGCGCAGCTCCAGTGAGCGGGCCGTGCGAACGATCGCGTCGCGCGGGCAGATGGCCCCGCATCGGGGCGCCTTCGTGTGCGCGCTTTGGCATCGAGGGCACGGCCAGATCTCGGGCAGTCAGCGGTGACGTCAACCCGGCCGTACGAGCGCGTGGCTCGAGGCCATGGAGACAGTGAGGTCCCTGGACATGACATTGAGATTCGTTCTGCGCGTCGGCTTACGCATCGTCGTCGGCCTGCTGCTGTCGATGGCGGAGGGCCGCGGTCACGCCGCTCCCGTCGGCGATCCGTTCGGCACATGGTTGACCGAGGACGGCCGCGCCCGCGTCCGCGTCGAGCGCTGTGGCGCGATGGCCGACCGCGTCTGCGGCTACATCGTGTGGATGAAGGCGACGGCGGATGCCAAGGGGCAGCCGTTCCGCGACCGGCTGAATCCCGATCCGGCCAGGCGCGGCCGTCTGCTGCTGGGCCACCAGATGCTGCTCGGCCTGAAGCTGAACGCCGAAGGCCGCCACAGCGGCGAGGTCTACAACGCCGAGGACGGCAAGACCTATGCCGTCTCGATCTGGCGCGAGGGCACGAAGATGCTGGCGGTCAAGGGCTGTCTGCTCGGGCTGTTCTGCGCGACGCAAGGCTGGGTGCTGGTCACGGATCAGGTGCCCGGCCAACTCATCGGAGCGACCGGCGAGGGTGGCGGGCCGTTGCCGGATCCAGAGTGGACTGCGCCCAGGCCGCCGTCGGCGACCGGCATCGCCAAACCCGCGGTCAGGACGAGGGCGAATTGACGCCTAAAGCCGGTGACAGCCATTGCCGCAGCAAATCCCAACTTCACGGAAGCTGGTGCCGGCTGAGGGGATTGAACCCCCGACCTTCGGTTTACAAAACCGCTGCTCTACCGCTGAGCTAAGCCGGCGAATGCACATTGGTGGCGGAGATCTCGTCGTCAGTTTGCGACGAGGTCTCGCGAAGCGCGGTGTTCCTACCAGAGTTGATGCAGTCCGGCTACTCCCCGCGTGAGCGCCGCTTCTGCCATCAGCCCAGCAAAAAGGGCGGCCGTTGGGCCGCCCCTGTCGGAGCCGATCGTCGAAGCCGCTCCGGCTCGATCTTTACTGGCAGATGTGCATCAGCCCGTCGCTGCCCTTGAACATGGTGCCGGGGCGGCAGACCAGGCCGTTGCGGGTCGCGTAACTGTTCCAGTCGCCATAATAGCCGTTCGGGCCGCGATCATAGCTCGGTTGGCCGTAAGAGGGGCCGGGACTGTACGCATAGGCATCCGCGGTGCGGAACGGCGCGGTCGCGATGGCGCCGGCGGTTCCGATGGCTGCGCCTGCGATGCCGGCAGCGGTGCCGACCGCTCCAGCGGCGACGTCAGCCGGCCAGAAGCCGCTGTTGCGGCGATCGCTGTTGCGGCGATCCCAGCCGTTGTTGTTCCATCCGGTATCGGTGCGCTGCTGCATCATGGCCCCGTCCTGGCGGGCCATGTGCCGGTGCTGCATCATTCCTTCCTGCTGGTGGTTCATATGCCGGTGGTGCACGTCGCGCGCCATGGCCGGGCCGGCGAGCGCCGTTGCGAGTACCGCAGCCCCGAGAATAGCAAATCGTGTCATGGAATACTCCATCGTTGCGCCCCACCTGCTAAGCGCAAGCCGGCCCCGTCGTTCCCGCCGCGACGGGAATGTTTTGGAACGACATGAGGCCCGGTGCCTTCGGAGGCCGGAGCCGCGGTTGCGGTCCGGCTTGCTCCGACCCGAAGGCTGTTAGTCTTGCGGACAGGGCAGCGGGGTTGATGCTGGCAATATTGTCGCTCATCGGCTGATGATCAGCCATTAACCCTCGCACTCGAACCCCACCCGGGCTTTAACCCGGAATGGTGGCTCCCGCGTTAGTCTTACCAGCAGATTGATGTGCGCGTTTAACCCATCGGGGCGCGCGTTGCGGTATTGGTAGGATGGCAACCGGGGCGTGAATTCATGCGTACTACAACGGCTCTTGTGATTCTGATTGGAGCGTCTTCGGCCGCGCTCGCCAGCGAAGGCTTCGAGATCGTCATTCCGCAGCGGCCCGGCGTGCCCGTCGTCATCAACGGCATCGATGCGTCCTACGCCGTCGTCGAAGGCCAGTACGGTCTTGGCAGGGGCAACTACATGCAGCCGACGATCTATGGCGGCCGGCCGGTCGAGCCCGAGCCATATGTTGGCCATTACTATCCAACCCTCGGAGCAAGGCCCGGCTATGGCCGGATGGAGATCGAGCCGCCGGCCGATCGCAAGCTGCCGAAGCCGGCCGAGAGCTATTCCCGCTCGTGGGGCGCCCAATCCCAGATGCAGCCGCCGGAGCCGGCGGTGCCGATGTATCCGCCTGCCGTCATCCTGGCTCCGCCCGATGGTGATCCTCGCGGCTATCCCAATCGGCCGCCGGCCTACCGCCGCTAGCCAGCAACTCACCATCGACAGCCAGACCAAGCAAGAACAGATCAACAGGAGAGAGTTATGCGTGGAGTAGTTTCAGGACTTGTCGCCATTGCCGGCCTCGCCGTCGCCGGCAGCGCGCCGGCCGCGGCCTGCGGCGCCACCGCCTGCGGCCCGTGCGGCTACGCCGCGCCGTGCGCGCCGCAGGTCACCTATCAGCCGACCGTCACCTATCAGCCGACCGTGACGTACCAGCCCACGGTGACGTATCGGCCGCAATATTTCTATCAGCCCGGCTACACCTACACCTACGGCCATGGCTGCGGCGCCTGCGGCGCGAGCTATGAGCGGCTGCCCGAGCCGACCCGGCAGTATTACTATGTCAACCAGGGCCCGACCTACAGCGGTCCTGGCGCCTTCGCGCCGTATCCTGCCTATGAGGAGCAGGCGCTTCCGGTCTACAGCTATCATCACCGCCGCCACGCCTATCGCTGGGGCGCTTCGCCTTATTATCACGGGCAGCGCGTGCTGCGCCGCTATTACTGATCAGACGGACGTTCGTTCGCGCCAACGCCCGTGCGCCTCATGCGCGCGGGCGTTTCGTCATTTTGACATCAAGCCGAGCCGGCTCGCGCCGATATAGAGCGCGAGCACGGCGGCATTGGAGACGTTGAGGCTCTTGATCGCGCCGGGCATGTCGAGCCGCGCCACGACGCTGCAGGTCTCGCGCGTCAATTGCCGCAGGCCCTTGCCCTCGGCGCCCAGCACCAGTGCGAGCGGCTCGCGCAAGGCGACCGCCGCGATGTCCTCCTCGCCCGCGCTGTCCAGCCCCACCGTCTGAAAGCCGCGCTCGTTCAGCCGCGTCAGCGCGCGTGCGAGGTTCTGCACCGTGATGATCGGCACCAGCTCCAGGGCGCCCGATGCGGACTTGGCCAGTACACCGGTGGCCTCCGGACTGTGGCGGGCGGTGGTCACGATCGCCTTTACGCCGAACGCCGCTGCCGAGCGCAAGATCGCGCCGACATTGTGCGGGTCGGTGATCTGGTCGAGCACCAGGATCAGTCCCTCGGCCGCGAGCGTGTCGATGTCCGGCGAGGGCAGGGGCTCGGCCTCCGCCAACAGGCCCTGGTGCACGGCGTCCGGACCGAGCCGCTGGTCGATCTGGCTGGGGCGCACGATCTCGGGCGTCACCCGCGTCTCGATCCGCTCGTCGGCAAGCCGCCTGGCGGCGTTCTCGGTCAGGTAAAGCTTGCGAATCCGCCGCTTCGGATTGGCGAGCGCCAGGGTCACGGTGTGCCAGCCATAGAGAATGACGGGCGCATCCGAGTCCTGGTCGCGCTCCCGCCACGGCTGGGGGCGCTCGAATCCGCGCGGTTTGCCGGAGAATTTACCGCCCGGACGGCGAAAAGGGGGCTTTCGGTCGCGTTCGCTCATGGCCCGAGCTTCTGTCACGGCCTGCGGATTCTGGCAATTTGGCACCGCTGAGACGGGAAAATTCGTCGTCCCTTGGTTGACTTCGAGGGCCGGGTTCGATCATAAGGGCCCCGGCCGCGCGCGCCCGCTCCTTCGGGCCCCGCGGTCTTACCGTCTCCATGGCGCTGATGGTCCCGACGCTGCTGTTCCGCGGCCGGCCCGAATTGCCATCGATACGGGGGAGTGTCCCGAGTGGCAAAGGGAGCTGACTGTAAATCAGCCGCCTCATGGCTTCGCAGGTTCGAGTCCTGCCTCCCCCACCATTCACTGCCTCTCAGCTCCACGAGATTTTTCGAGGACAATGGACCCCATTGGCCATTGCTTCCCTGCAGACTATGCGTCGAAATATATGGGTCGCATCTGGGTCTGCCGGCCGGTCGTGATCTTCATTGGATCCTTCGTTGTTCGCGATCCCTGGGCGGCGATCGCTCACGGCTGTCGTGACGACGCGCCAGAACCCAGGCTTCCGACATCTGCGGGGCCGACGTGGCAATGGCGGGCGACTGATCGCCTGTTGCCGTTCCGCCGTCTCGGGTTGAGGGCCCCGGCTGCGACATCTCAGTTAATGCCGCGGAAGCGGTCCATATTGAAGATAAACACGAAAAACTCGACATTCTCTGACGCGAGATTTTTCTTTATGAAATAAATAGCTGACTTTAAATCACCGCCTCAGCCTCACGTCATCCCCACGACCTTGATTTCGCTTCAGATTCTGAAATCTTTGCCCTGAGGAATATGGCGGAGCGTAGCTATTCTGCCACAACCGGGCGGCTTTTCGCCGCAAATGTGGCGAGTCACATTGCGAGCCGATCTCGGGTTTGTTATCGGTTCCCTATGTTGAAGATCGTATATACACCCATTTTCATATGTGTTGTGGGAATGAGCTTTAGCCCGGCATTGGGCGCTGAGCCGTTCACCATCCAGGACGCCATCAACCAGGCGGTGAAGACCAATCCCGGTGTCGGAGAGGCCGCCGCCAATCGGCGGGCCACCGAAGCCGAGCTTCGCCAGTCCCAGGGGACGCTGCTGCCGCAGGTCCGGCTCGATGCGAGCGCCGGACCGGAGATGCTCAAGCAGTATGTCTCGCCGGCGCCGAGCAACAATGGCCGCTACCTGCGCGGCCGCGAGGCCGGCGTGGTGGTCCGTCAATTGCTGTTCGATGGCTTTTCCTCGATCAATGAAGTGTGGCGACAGGCCGCGCGGGTCGATGCCGCCGCGTACCGCGTGCTGGAGCGAACCGAACTGATTGGTCTCGATGCCGCCGAAGCCTATGTCGACGTGGTGCGCTACTCCAGGCTGGTCGCTCTGGCCGAGAAGAACCTCAAGGTTCATCTCGAACTGCGCAAGAACGTGCTGGCCCGTTTCCAGGGCGGCCGGGCCGGCGAGGGCGACACGCAGCAGGCCGAGGAACGGGTTGCGGCAGCGCAGGCCGTGCTCGAGGAATTCCGTCTCAGCCTCGAAGTGGCGCGCGCGAAGTACCGCAAGGTCGTCGGCGTCGAGCCTTATAACCTGCGTTTCCCCGGCCGGCTGTCCGACATGCCGCGGGACAAGGCGGAATCGCTCGACATCGCCTACAAGTTCAATCCGACCCTGCGCGCTGCCGCGGCGGATGTGACGGCCGCCAAGCGGGGATTCGATGCCACCACCGGCACCTTCCTGCCGACGCTTTCGCTCGAAGGCCGCGCGACGACCGGCAAGGAATCGATCACCTACAACAATCGTTACGACGAGGTCAGCGGCAAGGTCGTTGCATCCTGGGATATCTTCAACGGCGGCCAGAACAGCTGGCGCCGCGAAGAAGCCGCGCAGCGGATGATCCAGGAGCAGCAGAAGCATGCTCGTCTGCAGCGCGATGCGCTGGAGTCGATCGACAAGGCCTGGGCGGCCCGGATCATCACCGCCGATCGCGTCTCAGCTCTTGTCCGCGATGTCGAAGCGGCCCGCCGCACGTTCGTCGCCTACAACAAGGAGTATGAGCTCGGCCAGCGCACGCTGATCGATCTCTTGAACTCCCAGAACCAGTACTTCAACGCCAACGTGTCGCTGGTGTCGGCGCGCGGTGTGGTGGTGTTTGCCGACTATCAGCTGCTCGCCGCGATGGGCCAGATGCTGAACTACCTGAAGACCGGGCATCCGCCGGAGACCGAGCCGGTGGACACGCCGAGTGGCTTCATCGGCTACAGCCTGGCGCCCATTCGGCTGAGTGCGCCGGCGCCCGGACCGCAGCCGCTGAGCTCCGCCGGTCCGGTGCCGATGTTCGGCCTGCATGACGGTACGCCGAAGCATCCCGCGCCGATTACCTTTGGCGATCGGTGGGCCTCGAGCGATCCCGAGGATACGACGCTGTTCGTCGCGTCCGGAAAATACGGCGGATACGCTCAGAGCCCCAACGGGCACGCGCCGAAATAGGTGAGACTAACAAGAGCCGGTGCATGTCGCGCCGGCTTTTCACCATACGCATTTACTTTGCGCTGAGTTTGTCGCGAAACACCTGTAAAAATCTCAGAAAAGCCAAGTGCGGGCCAAAGAATTAGGCTAAGGCAAATTATTAGCAAGAAGCAATGGGTGCCGGTCCGCGTTGCTCGGTGGGCCAGATGGATTTCCGAGGCGTCGTTGAACATTCGTCCGACAAGGTTCGAGCTCGAAGAGACGGCGCACGTGATGCCCCAGATGAGCGCAGCCGCACCAGCAGCTGATCCTCTCAGTGACAGTCTGCTTTACCTCGCTGCTCATCACGGCCGCGCCCTGAGCCGCAGCGCGCTGCTGTCCGGATTGCCGCTCGACAGCGGCGTGCTCAGCATCGCGCTCTACGAGCGCGCCGCGCAGCGGGCCGGGCTCGAGGCGCAACTGGTCGAACGGCCGCTGAGCGATATTCCCGCGCTGGTGCTGCCCTGCGTGCTGATGTTTCACGACGGCACCACGCGCATCCTGCTGACGATCGACGAGGCCGCCGGCCGTCTCACCATCATCGATCCTTCGCGCCGCGAACAGCCGGCGATCGAGCGCTTCGAGGCGGTCGCGGCGCGGTATGTCGGCTTCGCCTATCTGGTGCGGCCCGCCACAATTGCCGATCCGCGCGTGGCGGCAGCCGGTGAAGTGCCGAAGACGCACTGGTTCTGGTCGGTGGTCAGCCGCTTCGGCGCCAATTACGGCCATGTCGCGATCGCCGCGTTCATCGTCAACATCCTGGCGCTGGCCGCGCCCCTGTTCACGATGAGCGTCTACGACCGCGTGATCCCGAACGGCGCGATCCCCTCGCTGGTCGCACTCGGCGTTGGCCTCATGTTGGCCATCGGATTCGACTTCCTGCTCAAGGTGGTGCGCAGCCGCATCATCGACATGACCGGAAAGAAGATCGACGTGGTGCTCGCCGCGAACATCTTCGAGCACGTGATGTCGCTGAAGATGGACAAGCGGCCGCCATCGGTCGGCATCCTCGCCAATCAGCTCCGCGACTTCGATTCGGTGCGCGAGTTCTTTACCTCCGGCACCGTGGTGTCGGCGACCGACATGCTGTTCGCGGTCGTGTTCATCATCGTGCTGTTCATCATCGCCGGTCCCATCGCCTGGATTCCGCTGCTGATGCTGCCGGTGATGATCGCCGTCGGGCTGCTGATCCAGCGGCCGCTCGAACGCGCGATGCGGCAGATGCAGGCGCAATCCGCCGCGCGTCACGGCATTCTCGTGGAATCGCTCAACGGGATGGAGACGGTCCGCGCGGTGGCCGGCGAGAGCCGGGTGCAGACGGTGTGGGAGCGTTCGGTGGCGGCGCAGGCGCGCTCCAGCGAGGACGTCCAGTTCTGGGCCTCGATGGCGATGACAGCGGCGAGCGTCGCGAGCCAGTTCTGCAGCCTGCTGCTGGTCGTCGTCGGCGTGTTCCTGATCCTCGACGGCAAGCTCTCGGTCGGCGCGCTGGTGGCGGCCAACATGCTGTCGGGTCGCGTGCTCGGTCCGATCGCAGGCATCGCCGGCCTGATGACGCGCTTCACCCAGACGACGTCGGCGTTGCGCTCGATCGACCGGCTGATGTCGCTGGACCGTGAGCGTCCGCCGGAGAAGATCTACGTCGCGCGCGAGATCAACCAGGGCCGCATCCAGTTCAAGAATGTCAGCTTCTCCTATCCGGGAAGCCAGACCAAGGCGCTCGACAACGTCTCCTTCGACATCAAGCCCGGCGAGAAGATCGGCATCATCGGTCGCGTCGGCTCGGGCAAGACCACGGTCGGTCGCCTCGCCACCGCGTTCTATCCGCCGACCGAAGGCAGCATCCTGATCGATGGGATCGACATCCAGCAATACGACCCGGCCGATCTGCGCGCCGGCATCGGCTTCGTGCTGCAGGATACCGACCTGTTCTACGGCAAGCTGCGCGACAACATCACGCTCGGCCGTCCGGCGGCGACCGATGAGGAGGTGCTGGAGGCCGCGCGGCTCGCCGGCGTCGAGACCTTCATCGCCGGTCATCCGCAGGGCTACGAGATGATGATCGCCGAAGGCGGCCGCAGCCTGTCGGGCGGGCAGAAGCAGGCGATCGGGCTCGCGCGCGTCCTGATCCGCAAGCCGCGCGTGCTGTTCCTCGACGAGCCGACCGCGCATTTCGACGTCCGCAGCGAGGGCGAATTCCTCGAGCGCCTGAAGTCTCTGGCCAAAGGCGAGATGTCCATCATCGTCTCGACCCACCGACCGTCGTTGTTGTCGCTGGTCGACCGCATCCTGGTATTCGACTCCGGCAAGATCGTCGCCGACGGGCCGACCGCGCAGATCCTCACCATGCTGCGTCCGCAGCAGCCCGCGGCGGCGCCGGCCGCGAGCCACGCGGTGAAGCCGGTCCAGGGGACGAGGTGACATGGCGCACAGCGATTTCGCGTTCTCCAACGACATCAGGGCTGCCGTCGAGCTGCGCACGCCGAAGACGGCGCGGATGCTGCTGCTCGCCTCGCTCGGCCTGTTCTTCACCTTCCTGATCTGGGCGCATTTCGCCGTGCTCGACGAGGTCAAGCGCGGCAACGGCAAGGTCGTGCCGTCGCGCCAGACCCAGGTGGTGCAGTCGCTGGAAGGCGGCATCATCGCCGACCTCCTGGTGCAGGAAGGCGCGATCGTCGAGAAGGATCAGCCGCTGGCGCGCATCGAGGACACCAATTTCGCCTCGCAGTTCGGCGAGATCCGCGAGCGCCGCGGCGCGATGGCGGCCCGGGTGATCCGGCTCGCGGCGGAGACCGAGGGCCGCAGCCCGGTCGAGTTTCCCGACGACCTCGTCGCCGACGCCCCGCGCGCGGTGCAGACCGAGCGCGCGGTGTTCGACGCCCATGCACGCAAGCTCGCGCAGGACATCGACGTGGTGCAGCAGCAGGAACAGCAGAAGAGCAAGGAGATCGACGAGCTCAGGGCCACCGAGAAGCGCTTCTCGGAGACGCTGGCGCTGCTCAATCGCGAGCTGGGACTGACCCGCAAGCTGTTCGACCAGAAGGTGGTGCCGGAGATCGAGATGCTGCGCGCCGACCGCCAGGCGACCGACATGCGCGGCCAGCTCGCGGTGGTGCAGGCGAGCATCGTGAAGACCGAGGCGGCGGTGCAGGAGGCGCGCTCGCGCCGGCTCAACATCGTCACCGCCTTCCGCGCGCAGGCCGAAGACGATCTCGCCAAGTCCCGCGGCGATCTCGCAGTGCTCGACGAGAACATCAAGTCGGCCCAGGACCGGGTGCGGCGCACCGAGCTGCGCTCGCCGGTGCGCGGCATCGTCAACAAGCTCAACGTCACCACCATCGGCGCGGTGGTCGCGCCGGGCGCCAGCCTGATGGAGATCACGCCGCTCGACGACACGCTGCTGGTCGAGGGCCGCATCCGTCCGCAGGACATCGCCTTCATCCGTCCCAACCACGAGGCGGTGGTCAAGCTCAGCGCCTATGATTCATCTGTGTACGGCTCGTTGCACGGGCGCGTCGAGCGCATCAGTGCCGACACGATCACCGATGAGAAGGGCGACAAGAACGAGCGCGGCGAGACCTTCTATCGCGTGATGGTGCGCACCGAGAAGAACCATCTCGGCACCGCCCAGCAGCCGCTTCCGATCCTCCCAGGCATGGTCGCGACCGTGGAGATCCTGACGGGCAAGAAATCGGTGCTGGACTATCTGGTCAAGCCTGCCCGCATGCTGCGTGACGAGGCGCTGCGCGAGCGCTGAGCAGGCGTCCGCGCGAGCGCACCGAAACCGGGGTTCTCCACGAAAGCGCGTGTGACCCAGAATGCCGCTGCGCTCATCCGGGGCGCCCCGTGCGGCGGACAGCGTTGCCAAAATCTGAATCGTTCAAATGCGACGCGATTTGGTCGGCCGTGATTAGTCGCGTTCGCAGCTTGGCGGCGAACATCACCGCGGTTTAACCGGCCCGCAGCAGCGCCGGCCCTATCCCTGATCCGATAACAACCGGGACAGGGATCGACGCGATGACGTCGGCCGATGCCCCGGAGCATACGGGGCGTCACTGATGTTGCGGATCGATCGGCCGCGGGTTCTCCCGCGCGCGCTGGGACTTGCGCTGGTGTTGTCGGTCGTGGCCGGTTGTGCCGGCGCTGCGTTCGCCGAGACTTCAAATCGTAGATCTCCGCAAGGCACTGCGGATGGCGCGCTGCCGGTACCGCCGCCCGTCCGTTTCTTCACCATCAATGCCGTGCTTGCCAAGCATGACGGCCTGCGTCGCTCCGCCTCCGCTGCTGTGGAAGTCGCATCGACCGACCCGGCCGGGCCTGCGGGATCAGTCAGCGACGCTCCGCAGGGACCCGCGGTCGCGACTCCCAGCGACGAGCCGTTCGGCCTGATGACGTTCCGCGCACCCGAGGGTGTGCTGTGGGTGAAGTGGCGCGGCATTCAGGGGGCGATGGCGAGCGAGCGGATCTCGGTCGAACGTTGCAACCGCGATGACGCGCGCTGCTCGGCCTCGGAGCGCCTCTTCGTCGCGCTGACCCGGTCGGCGTCTGCGGTGAGCGACGGCCGCACGCGCGCGGAAATGATCAATCGCGGCGTCAACCAGGCGGTGCGCTACGTCAGCGACGATCAGCAACACGGCCTGCCGGACGTCTGGAGTTCGCCACTGCAGACCTTGCGCAGTGGACTCGGTGACTGCGAAGACTACTCGATTGCCAAATACGCGCTGCTGCTGGCGGCGGGGACGCCCGAATCGGATCTCAAGCTGCTGCTGGTCCGAGACCTCGCCGTGCGGCAGGATCACGCCGTCGTCGCCGTGCGGCTCGACGGCAAATGGTCCGTGCTCGACAACCGGCGGGCCGCTCTGATGGAAGGCCGCGATCTGCAGTCCTTCATGCCGTTGTTTGCCATCGATCACCGCGGCGTCAGCCTGTTCGCTGCGCCCTATGCCGAGCGGCTGCACCACGAAAGCGAGAGCGACGTCACGCCGGCGGCGGAGGCCGACATCGGCGGCGGGAATCCGGGGCGGCCGCTGCTGCTCTGAATGTCGCAGGTGAACGGCTTGTAGCCGAGGTCATTTGCGGTCTTAATGCGCGCAGGGAAGCTGGCGAGCAGGGGGCTGCGGTGAATATCAAGCAAGTCATGGTTTGCGGGGCATTGGCCTTGTCGGCGATCGGTGGATTCATCGGCGGTGCACAGGCTCACGCGGTGATGCTGCCGGGCGCTGCGTTTTCGATCGCCTGCGAGAATGGCGGCAGCTACGTGCTGCGCTCTCGTCCCGTGCTCGCGCCGGGCGAGATCGTTACCGCGCAACTCTACCTCCATCCTCACCGTGCGATTCCGGTCCGTCTCGTCCCGATGGGCGACGGCTATCGCTATGCGGGCCGCGGCGTGTGGCTCGATGGCATCGGTGACCAGGCATTGTTGTATTTCCGCAAATACGAACCGGTGGCCTGCGTGGTCAGTCGCATCTGAGGCAATCTGCCGCGACTTCGACGCTCCTCAAGAATAGTTCCTGCCTTTCGCAAATAATTCGCGAGAGGCCGGTTCCATTTCGGCCGTTTCATGGCGGCAAGCTTTTATTCCCAACAGCGTGCGTGTTGTTCCCCAAGTATTGTGTGATCGAATAACTGCCAATTAGCAGTAATTCTCCGGGCTCTGTCTCCATTTATTCTTGTCGTTCCGCCCCTGCCTCGCGGGGGACGGAAGCATAGGCACAGCCTTGTTTCCCTTCATAAATGCCGCTGCACTTGACTGCATTTACCCAAAGTCCCTAAAATCCGATTAACAAGAACCGGTAATATTGACCCGTATTCTCGTTTAATAATAGTTTAACGATAGAAATGGAGCGCCACCAAAGCGCCCCATATTTGGAGGTTTTGGCGCATGAATGCTCCTGTCCTGCTGGCCCAGTTGACCGGCACGTCCACGCAGCCATCCAGCGCCTCGGCCAAGCACCTCAAGATCGGGAAACCGCCGGGCAACCAAGCCGTTACGGTTCATCTCGACGGCCAGAGCCAGATCGATTTCAGCGATATCGCCAGCGAGCGGCTGACCTTCGTCAAGATCGGCGACCGCCTGATCATCCTGTTCGACAATCAGTCGACGGTCTCGATCGACCCGGTTTTCGACGCCAACGGCGCCCCGCTGAAGGACGTCAGCTTCGAAGTCGGCCCCGACCGAATCATCAATGGCGATCAGTTCGCCGAGTTGTTTCCGATCACCACCGACCAGTCGGTGCTGCCCGCCGCGGGTACGCCCGGTGCGCCCGGCGTGCCTGCCGGCGCGAACTTCGGGACGTTCAAGGTCGACCCGCTGACCGTCGGCACGCCGCTCGGGCTGCTGGGACCCGAGGACTCCACCACCAAATTCGGCGACAACCCGGTCACGCCGAATCCGACGCCAATCGCCGGCGTTGCCGACAGCGTAGTGCTCAACGAGGACGGCCTGTCCGAAGGCCGGCCCGGCGGCAGCGGCGACATTGGCGGCGCGGTGACGAGCTTCACCGGTTCGCTGAACGTCGACTTCGGCACCGACGTGATCGGCCGCGCCTTTGCGTTCGCGGCGTCACAGCCTGGTCTTGCCGGGCTGACGTCCGGCGGCCAGGAGGTGCATTTTGCGATCACCACCGTCAACGGCCAGCCGGAGCTGATCGGTTATATCGGCAGCGATCCCTCGATCGTCGCCAACCAGGTCTTCACCGTCACGCTCGACGCCAACTCGACGATCGCGGGGACCTACACGGTCACGCTGCTGCAGCCGCTCGATCATCCGGTCTTCGGCACCGAAGACACGCTGAATCTCACCATCAACGTCATCGCCATCGACGGCAGCGGCGACACCGCGCCGGTGACGATCGTGATCGGCGTCAACGACGATTCGCCGGTCGCCGGCACCGTCGAGGCGATCAATGTCGCCGAGCACACCGGCGGCGGAAGCGAAGGCGGCGGCGAGAGCGAGCTCTTCGCCAAGGTCGTGGGCGGCGACGGCTTCGAGCCGACCACCGCGAGCGTGGACCTCAACATCGGCTGGGGCGCCGACAACGGCAACAGCAAGGTCGATGGCGGCTCCAACGGCACCGTGGTCGACGGCGACCGCTCGCTGGTGTTCGATGCGTCCGAGATCGCGACCTTGCAGGCGCTGGGCCTGACCTCGAACGGCGAGGCCATCTCCTACACGCTGTCGGCCAACGGCACCGAGATCATCGCGACCGCAGGCGAGGGTGAGGGCGCACGCACCATCTTCACCGTGTCGCTGTCCGACACCGGCTCCGGCAGCGCCACCTTCACGCTGTCCGACAATATCGACCACAACGGCGCCAACGACGCCTCGCTGCCGCTGACCTTCAAGGTGGTTGCGACCGACGCCGACGGCGACCCCGTCAACAGCGCCTTCACCGTCAACGTCGCGGATGACGGCCCGAGCTTCGGCGAGAAGCCGAGCTATTCGGTGGTCGACGAAGACGGGCTCGGCAATGCCGGCAACAGCTACGCCGACGGCCATGATGCCTATGGCGAAGACCTGACGGTCACGGATACGCTCGGAATCCGCTGGGGCTCCGACGACGCCAACAACAATGTCGACGGCGGCATCAACGGAACGCCGGTCAATGGCGACCGCGCCGTCACCTTCGCCGCGAACGTGGCGGCCTCGCTCGAGGCAAAGGATCTGACCTCAGACGGCTTTGCCCTGCGCTACGAGGTGTCGGGGAACGGCACCGTGCTGACCGCCTATCGCTATGATGCCGCGCACGAGACCTATGTCGACGCCAACGGCAAGCCGCTGGAAGGCGAGGGCCTGTCGGGCGCCGTGGTGTTCACGGTGTCGCTGTCAGACCAGGGCCATGGCTCCTATACCTTCGCGCTGTCGGGCAACCTGGATCACCCGGTGCACGGCACCGAGGACGACATCACCCTCAACATCGGCTTCGTCGCGACCGATTCCGATGGCGATGCCATCACTGATACCTTCACGGTGAAGGTCAATGACGACGCACCGAGCTTCGGCGAGAAGCCGAGCTATTCGGTGGTCGACGAGGACGGCCTCGGCAACGCCGGCAACAGCTACAAGGACGACGGCGACGCCTATGGCGAAGACCTGAAGGTCACCGATACGCTCGGCATCCGCTGGGGCGCCGACAGCGCCAACAGCCATGTCGATGGCGGCATCGATGGCACGCCGGTCAACGGCGACCGCGCCGTGACCTTCGCGGCCGACGTGGTCGCGACGCTCGACGCCCAGAATCTCACCTCGAACGGCTTCGGTCTCACCTACGTCGTGTCCGAGAACGGCACGCTGCTGACCGCCTATCGCTATGACGCCGAGCACGAGACCTATGTCGGCGCAGACGGCAAGCCGACGGATTCGGCCCACGCGACGGTGTTCACCGTGGCGCTGTCCGATCAGGATCACGGCTCCTACACGTTCGAGCTGAAAGGCAATCTCGATCACCCGGTGCACGGCACCGAGGACGACATCACGCTCAACATCGGCTTCGTCGCCACCGATTCCGACGGCGACGCAGTCACCGACAGCTTCACCCTGAAAGTCAACGACGACGCGCCGGTGTTCGGCGATGCGCCGAGCGCCGGCGTGGTCGACGAGGACGGCCTCGGCAATGCCGGCGACAGCTATGCGCAAGGCAGCGACGTCGCCGGCGCCGATCTCACGGTGACCAAGACGCTCGCGATCCTGTGGGGTGCCGATAGCGCCAACAGCCATGTCGACGGCGGCATCGATGGCGCCCCGGTCAAGGGTGATCGCGCCGTCACTTTCGCCGCCGACACCGTTCCCTCGCTCGAGGAACTGGGGCTGACGTCGAACGGGATTGCGCTGAGCTATCAGGTCTCCGAGAACGGCACGCTGCTGACCGCCTATCGCTACGACGCCGCCCACGAGACCTATGTCGACGCGAACGGCAAGCCGACGGAGGACCTCGCCAGCGCCACGGTGTTCACCGTCTCGCTGTCGGATCAGGACCAGGGCTCCTACACGTTCAATCTCACCGGCAATCTCGATCATTCGGTCCACGGCAGCGAGGATAATCAAGGGCTGTATTTCGGCTTCGTCGCCACCGATTCCGACGGCGACGCAATCCACGGCAGCTTCAATGTCGAGGTCAACGACGACGCTCCGGTGTTTGGAGAGCGCGTCAGCTACTCCGTGGTCGACGAGGATGGTCTCGGCAATCCCGGCAACTCCTATTCGGACGGCAAGGACGCAGCCGGCGCCAATCTGACGGTGACCGATTTCCTCGGCATCCGTTGGGGCGCCGACAGTGCCAACAGCCATGTCGACGGCGGCATCAACGGTACGCCGGTCAATGGCGACCGCGCCGTCACCTTTGCCTCCGACGTGATCTCGACGCTCACCGGCCAGCATCTGACGTCGAACGGCGTCGCGCTGACCTACACCGTGTCCCCAGACGGCACGCTGCTGACCGCTTACCGCTACGATGAAGCGCATCACACCTACGTCGACGGCGAGGGCCATGCCACCGGTGATCCGGCCAAGGCTGCGGTGTTCACGGTGTCGCTGTCCGACCAGGGGCAGGGGTCCTACAGCTTCACGCTGATCGACAATATCGATCATCCGGCCCACAACACCGAGGACGACGTCACGCTCACCCTCGGCTTCGTCGCCACGGATTCGGATGGCGATGCGGTCTCCGACACCTTCACGGTCAAGATCAACGACGACGCGCCGGTGCTGAACCGGGAGATTGCGACCGGCGTGGTCGATGAGGACGGGCTCCCGACCGGGCTCGCGGGCGGGTCTGGCGACGTCCCCGGCCAGAACACCGTCGCAACGGGCGATCTCGGCATCTCCTGGGGCAGCGACAGCGCCAACAATCTCGGCAATGTCGGGATCACCGGTGCGTCCCCGGTGAACGGCGACCGCGCCGTCACCTTCGCGTCCGACGCCACCACCACGCTCGCCGCGCAGCACCTGACCTCGAACGGCGTCGCGTTGACCTACGACGTCAGCGAAGGCGGCACGTTGATCACGGCCTACCGCTTCGATGGACAGCATTACATCGACGGCAACGGCAACTGGACCGGCAACAAGGCCAATGCCGCCGTGTTCACGGTGAAGCTGTCCGACCTCGATTCCGGATCCTACAGCTTCACGCTGCTCGACAATCTCGACCACCCGGTGCCCAACACCGAGGACAGCATCGCGCTGACGTTGAAATACGTCGCCACGGATTCCGACGGCGACCAGGTCAGCGGCACGTTCAAGGTCAGCGTCAACGACGACAGCCCGGAGGCGCATACCGGGACGGCCAAGAGCATCAGCGAAGCTGATCTCAACGCTGGCGGTGGCGATTGCGGCCCCGATTTCGGCGGTCACGATTTCGGCGGTCACGATGGCGGCAGCCGCGATCCCCAGGTGACCGGCGCGCTCAACATCAAATGGGGGGCCGACAACAACGACAGCGGCGCCGCCGATCGCTCGGTTCGCTTCACCAATACGTCCAACGCAGCCGCCGACGTCCATGTGACCAACGACAGCGACGTCGGCCTCAGTGGCCTGACGTCGGACGGTCAACAGGTGAAATACGCCTTCGATCATGGCGTGCTGGTCGGCTACACCGGCAACAGCCTCAATTCCGGTCAGCGCGTGTTCGAGGCCTCGCTCGATGACGACGGCACCGGCACCTACACCTTCAAGCTGCTCGGCAATCTCGATCATCCGGCCGGGCGGGAGAGCAACGTCGTCAAGCTGACCTTCGATTACACCGCGACCGATTCCGACGGCGATTCGAGCAGCAGCACGTTCACCGTCACCGTGGTCGACGACGTCCCGACGATCGGACACGCCGAGAGCGAGACCGTCAGCGAATCCAACCTGCCGACCGATCTCTATGACGTCCTGTTCCCGGATTCGCCGTACTCGACGGTGCAGACCGGCCGTCTCGCGATTTCCTGGGGCGCCGACGACAATGATTCCGGCGCGACCAACAACCGCTCGGTGGCGTTCTTCAACACGACCGCACCGGACGGGCTGACGTCGAACGGCTATGCGGTCAGCTATGTGGTCTCGTCCGACGGCACCACGCTGAGCGCGGTCACCACCGATCACCGCACCGTTTTCACCGTCACGCTGAGCGATGACGGCGACGGCAGCTACAAGTTCACGCTGCTCGACAACCTCGATCATGGCAAGTCGGGCACCGACAGCCTGGCGCTGAGCTTCGGCTTCAAGGCCACCGATTCCGATGGCGACAGCGCTGCGAGCAGCTTCACGGTGGCGGTGACGGACGACGTGCCGACCGTCGGCTGCGCCGAGGACGAGACCGTCAGCGAGGCCAGCCTGCCGACCGACGGCTACGACACCAGCCATCCGGATGCATCGAACTCGACGGTCCAGACCGGCCGCCTCGACATCTCCTGGGGCGCCGACGACAACAATACGGGTGTCGGGCACAACCGCGCGGTGGCCTTCACGACCGCCGCCGGCGCCACGGGCCTGACCTCCGACGGCTCGGCGATCAGCTACACGATCTCCGGCGACGGCACCTTGCTGACGGCGGTCACCGCGGATCACCGCACCGTCTTCACCATCCAGTTGTCCGACAGCGGCGATGGAAGCTACAAGTTCACGCTGTACGACAACATCGACCACCCGGCGTCCGGCCAGAACGATGACAGCCTGCCGCTGACGTTCGGCTTCAAGGCCACCGATTCCGACGGCGACAGCGTCACCAGCAGCTTCAAGGTCACGGTGCTCGACACCGCGCCGGTGGCGGCGGCCGGCGATGCCAGGACCGTCGACGAGGACGATCTGCCGGGCGGCACCGATGTCTCCAAGGAGCCGACCGCGGTCAGCGGCGACCTCAACATCAGCTGGGGCTCCGACGATAGCAACAAGACCTCGGGCGGCGGGCTCGGCGACCGCTCGGTCAGCTTCCGCTACACGAGCGCAGGCGCGAATGTCGACGCCGAGGACAGCGCAGGCCGCAACCTGGCGCTGACGTCGGACGGCCAGACGGTGAAGTACAGCTTCGAGAATGGCGTGCTGGTCGGCTACACCGGCAGCGATCTCGCCCACGGCACCCGCGTGTTCGAAGTGTCGCTGAGCGACCAGAACGACGGCTCCTACAGCTTCAAGCTGCTCGGCACCCTCGATCATCCCGCCGGCAGCGGCGAGAACATCGTCAAGCTGTCCTTCAGCTTCACGGCGACCGATGGCGACGGCGACACGTCCAGCAACAGCTTCACCGTCTCGGTCAAGGACGACGTGCCGGTGCTCGGTTCGCCGACCGCAGCGACGGTGACCGAGAACACCACCGGATCCGCCGGGGCGGAGGTGTTCCAGACCCAGACCGCGTCCAATGTCGCGCTCAACATCAATTGGGGCGCGGACGACAACAATTCGGGCGCGGCCAATCGCAGCGTCGCGTTCGATAGCGCGATCCATACCGGCGACGTGGTCAAGACCACCGGCGCAGGCAGCCCGACGCTGACGTCGAACGGCACGGCGGTGCAGTTCATCCGCGTGTCGGACACCGAGATCTGGGGCGTCGCCAACGACAATGGCGGCCAGCTCACGACGAACGACCGCAAGGTGTTCCACATCACGCTGTCCGACGACGGCTCCGGCAGCTACACCTTCGAGCTCCTGGACAATGTCGATCACGTCGGCTCGGGCCAGACCAATGCACTGTCGCTGAAGCTCGGCTTCACCGCGACCGATGCCGATGGCGATACCGCCTCCGGCGGCAACTTCACCGTCACCATCAATGACGACAACGGCCGGCCCGCGATCGGCACGGCTGATGCCGGGACCGTCGACGAGGATGGGCTTTCCGGCGGCAACACCGGAGCGGCCACCGGCGACGTCGCCGGTGCCAATGTCACGGCCAACGGCTCGTTGGCGATCTCCTGGGGCGCCGACGACAACAACAGCGGCAGCGTGAACCGCGCGGTCGCGTTCAGCGGCATCACCAACGGCCAGAACGCCACTTCGGACGCGGGCTCGCTGACGGTCGAGGGCGTCCAGGTCAAGCTCTGGGTCGTCGGTAATACGGTCTATGGCTACACCGGCAGCAATCCGACCAACGGCAACCCGCCGTCGGTGGCCAGCCAGGTGTTCAAGGTCTCGCTCGATGATTCCGGTGCAGGCAGCTACAGCTTCACGCTGCTGAAGCACGTCGATCATCCGGCTGGCCAGAACGAGAACGACGTCAAGCTGACCTTCGGCTTCACCGCCACCGATGCGGATGGCGACAGCGCCAGCTCGTCATTCGCCGTGACGATCGATGACGATACCCCCGTCGCGACCGCGACGGTGTTGAGAGCGGCAGTCTACGAGAGCGAGCTGCCGAACGGAACGGTAGTGACCGCGACCGGCAACCATGGCGGCGACCTCAACGGCGACGGCAACGGCAACGATTCCTACTTCACCGGCAATCTGAGCTCGCTGGTGTCGTTCGGCGCCGACAGGCCCGGCACCTACACGGTCGAGAAGACCAACCTCGCGCCCGAGCTGCTGTCGCTGACGTCGGGCGGCGTGGCGCTGACCTACAGCATCGGAGTCGACAACACGCTGATCGCCAAGGCTGGCAGCGTCACGATCTTCGAGTTCCAGGTCGATGCCAACACCGGCCAGTATTCGTTCCGTCTGAAGGGCGCGCTGGACCATGTCGGCACCGGCCATGACAACACGCTGACGCTCGACCTGTCGACGGCGGTGACCGCCACCGATTCCGACGGCGATTCCGTTGCGCTGCACGATCAGATCATCATCACCGTCAACGATGACAGCCCGCAGTCGCAGGACGTCGACACCGTCGCGATCTCGGAGGCAGCCGGCAGCGTCTCGACCGGCGCGGTCGATCTGCGCATCACCTATGGGGCCGATGGCGACAGCTCCGGTCCGTCGGTGACCTTCCTCGGCGCGTCGCCAGTGCGCGCCTACGATGCGGCCAACCACCAGCTCTCCGGGCTGACCTCGCTCGGCTTCGGTCTGACCTACGTCATATCGGCCGATCACACCACGCTGACCGCCTATCGCATGAGCGGTGGCAGCTACATCGGCCAGAATGGTCTGGTGACCGGCAACGCGGCTGATGCCGCGGTCTTCACGGTGACGCTGTCCGAGGCCGGCACCGGCTCCTACAACTTCACCTTGCTGCAGCCGCTCGATCACCCCGCGCCGATCGGGACCTCGAGCGCGGCCGACCAGTATCTCGACATCAATTTCGCCTTCGCGGTCGAGGATCGCGACCATGACGTCTTCACCAACAATTTCACCGTCCGGGTCGATGCTGCCGGCACGGTGACGACGACTCGCTATGACGCGCCGAACTCGCCTGTGTTCGTCAATCTCGGCGACAGCTCGGCGACGGTCCTCGGCGAGACGGTCGGGGCTCACAGCGTGACCGACCGCGCCGCGGTGACCGACAAGGTGGTCGGCACCGACAAGCTCGGCGGCGTGACCGAGGCCCACGGCTCAAATGGCGACGACATTCTGGTCGGCGGCAACGGCGTGGGCGGCGAAGTCCTGTATGGCGGCGCCGGCAACGACATCATCATCGGCGGAGGAGGTGGCGACCGGCTGTTCGGCGGCGCCGGCAACGACACCTTCCTCTACACGGTGGGCGACGGCAGCGACGTCATCGACGGCGGCTCGGAGTCTGGCACGACCTTTCCGAACTACGACGTGCTCGCGATCACGGGCGATGGAAATGCGCGCAATTTCACCATCGGCAAGACCTCGACCGGCACCGAGATCAATCCGACGCTGAATGATCCCTCCGCCAGCAACGCCACCGACATTCTGGTGCGCTATGACGGTCCGAACGGAGCGACCATCCGCGCCGACGAGATCGAGCGCATCACGATCACCGGCGGCACTGCCAGCGACACGGTGACGATCACCGATATCAGCGGCACCGCGATCGCGCCGTCGACCATCGTGTTCAACGGTGGCTCCGGCAACGACACGCTGGATCTCTTCCGGTTTGCCGGCAACACCAGCGTTGTGTCCGACGGCGGATCTGACACCGACACCGTGAAGTTCGGCTTCAAGTTCGCCGAGGCGACCTACACCAAGGTGTTCGCCACCGACGGCGTGACGCTGATCGGCGTGCAGGTCACCCACAACGGCCTGACCGATACGTTCACGAACTATGAGAGCTTTGCCTTCACCGACGGCACGCGCACGCTGACCGGCGTCTTCAACACGCCGCCGGTGGCTCATGACGACGCGGTGCAAGCGAGCGAGGACAGCCCGCTCACGGTCAACGCGCTGCTCAGCCTGCTCAACAACGACACCGACGTCGACAACAACACCTTGACCGTCAGCGGCGTGTCGAACGCGACGCACGGCACCGTTTCGCTCTCCAACGGCAATCCGGTGTTCACGCCGGACAAGAACTTCTCGGGCGTTGCCGGCTTCGATTACACGGTCAGCGACGGCGATGGCGGGACCGCGACCGCGCATGTCACGGTCGACGTCGCACCGAAGGCGGACGCGCTGACGCTGGGCTTCATGGATCTCGGCCCGGCCTCGGGTGCCGAGGACACCACGATCAACCTGAAGCTCATCAGTGCCGCCGTCACCGACACCGACGGCTCCGAAAGCCTGCGGCTGCTTATTACAGGTTATCCGGCCGGCGCGACCTTCTCGGTCGGCCATGCCGGAACCGGCGCTGACGCCGGCAAGTGGGTGATCGATAGCGCCGCCGCGATCGCCGCGTTCGACAGCCATCCGCTGCAGATCACGCCGCCCGCGAATTACAACGGCACGTTCTCGCTGTCGGTGGTCGCGGAGGTTACCGACCAGGCTACGTTGTCGGACGGCAACGTCCACACCGACGTCGTCAACACCGCACTGCAGACGATCGATGTCACGGTGACCCCGGTCAACGACGCGCCGCAGATCCATGCGCCGGCGCAGGTGACGACGAACGAGGATACGCCATTCGCCTTCACCGGCGCGAACGCGTTCTCCTTCTCCGATGCGGACGGCGATGTCGTCGAGTCCGTGAGGTTCGACATCTCCGGCGGCACGTTCGCGATCCCGTCTCTCGGCGTCTACAACGCCAGCCAGACGCTCTCGATGAGCGGGTTCAAGATCAGCGACCTGAACACCTATCTGGCGTCGGCGGTGTTCACGCCATCAGCCGACAACGACGCGACGGGATCGGTCACGATCACCATCAACGACAACGGCAATGTCGGCGGCGGCAATCTGAGCGCGACGCAGACGATCACGATCAACATCAACCCGATCGAGGATGCTCCCACGGCCGTGGATGACACGGCCAGCGTGAACGAGGACACGACGCTGACCGTGTCCAATCCGGTGCAGGGCGTTCTGCACAACGACCGCGACCCGGATACGGGCGACACGCTGAGCGTGGTGGCGGGTGACTTCACGACGGCCAAGGGCGGCACGATCCATTTCAATGCCGACGGCACCTATGTCTACAAGCCCAAGGCCGACTTCTATGGCGCGGATACCGTGGATTACACGGTGCGTGATGCGGCCGGACAGACGGACACCGGCACGCTGACGATCAACGTGGCGCCGGTGAACGATGCGCCGGAGATCCATGCCCCGACGCATGTGACGGCCAATGAAGGCGCCTCGTTCGCCTTCACCGGAGCGAACGCGATCACCTTCTCCGACGCGGACGGCGATGTCGTCGAGTCCGTGAGGTTCGACATCTCCGGCGGCACGTTGTCCATTCCGTCGCTCGGCGTCTTCAACGCTGAACAGACGCTCTCGATGAGCGGGTTCAAGATCAGCGATCTGAACACCTATCTGGCCTCTGCCGTCTTCACCCCGAACAGCGACCATCCGGGGTCGGTCACGATCACCATCAACGACAACGGCAATGTCGGCGGCGGCAATCTGAGTGCCACCCAGACCGTCAGCGTCGAGGTCATCCCCGCCAACCACCCGCCGGTGGCGAACTCCGACACCCATGCGGTGCTGGAGGATGGCAGCCTCAACATCTCGGCGGCGAACGGCGTGATCCGCGGCTCGACCGGCGGCTCGGTGGCCGACAGCGACGTCGACAACCCCGTCAGCTCACTCGTCGTGTCCGGCGTCGTGGCTGGCACCGGCAGCGTGACGCAGGGGGCGGGCGTCGGCACCTCGATCGAGGGCGCCTACGGCCATCTGACGCTGAATTCGGACGGCTCCTACACCTATGTCGCCGACAAGGCCGATGCGCTGGCGGCGGGCGTGCCCGCGGTGGACACCTTCACCTATACCGACAAGGATCCGTCGGGCGCGGTGTCGAACACCGCGACGCTCAAGATCACGGTCATCGGCGTCAACGACGCGGCCGTGATCAGCGGTGACGCCACCGGCACCGTCGCCGAGGAGGGCGGCATCGCCAACAGCCAGAGCAGCCCGCTCTACGGCATCGCCCGCGGCGACCTCAATGCGACCGACGTCGACGGGCACAACGATGTGTGGCAGGCGACGTCCTCGAACACGGCCAACGGCTACGGCTGGTACGACATCGGCAGCGATGGCAGATGGACCTACGGCATCTATAACAACGACCCGAGAATCCAGGCGCTGAAGGAAGGCGAGACCACGCTGACCGACAGCTTCACGGTCTACACGGAGGACGGCACCGCCAAGACGGTGACGATCCAGATCCTCGGCAACAATGACGCGCCGGTCCTGCAGAACGCGCTGACCGACCGCAGCTCGGCGGAAGATCAGCCGTTCAGCTTCACCATCCCGTCGAACACGTTTGCCGATGTCGATGGCCGCTTCGATGGCACCGCGAACCCGCTGACGCTGTCGGCGAACCTCAGCGACGGCAGCAACCTGCCGGCGTGGTTGCACTTCGACGCCACGACCGGCACCTTCAGCGGCACCCCGCCCGCCAATTTCGCAGGCACGGTCAACGTCACGGTCTACGCCAGCGACGGCGAATATGCAGTCTCGGACGCCTTCACGCTGACCATCACGCCGGTCAATGACGGCGCTGCGAGCGTGACGGTGTCGGGCACGGCGACGCAAGGTCAGACGCTGACCGCCAATCTCGGCAGCGATCCGGATGGTGCCGCGTCGAACGTCGTCTATCACTGGCTGCGCGACGGCGCCGTCATCAACGGCGCGACGGGCTCGACCTACACGCTGGGCTCCAACGACGTCGGCCACAAGATCTCGGCCAACGTCACCTACACCGACGGCCAGGGCTTTGCCGAGAACGTGACCAGCGGCCAGACCGGCTCGGTCACGGCGCCGAACCACGCGCCGACCTTCGGGGCGGGAACGACCACGGCAAGCGTCACGGAGGACGCCTCCTATGCGGCGCCGAGCGGCAACCTGATCCAGAACGGCTCGTTCGGCTACTACAACGGCAACTTCTACACGCTGGATGCGTGGACGGTCGGGGGCGCCCATGCCGTCACCGTCGTGGGCGGCCGCACGGACGGCGGCTCGGCCGATTTCTACGGCGCATCGAGCTCGATGAGCCAGACCATCAGCACCGTCGTCGGCGTGACCTATACCGTCGACTTCTACGTGATGACCTACGGTACGGCCGTGACATCAGCCGTTGATGGAACAACCCTTCTGACGACGAGCGCCTGGAACTTTGGCTGGACGGAGCAGACCTACCAGTTCACCGCGACCTCGACGTCGACCACCATCAAGTTCGCGAGCGGCGGCGGCGCCGTCATCGACGACATCTCGGTGCAGCCCAGCACGGTCGTGACACCGGGAGTGGAGCAGGCGTCCGGCGCGATCGCCTTCACCGACGTGGACGGCGATGCCCAGACCGTGACCTACACGACACCGGCCGGCAGCAACTACTACGGCTCGTTCAGCGCCACGGTCGACAATACCGGCCACAAGGTGAACTGGACGTTCGCCGTCAATGACGCCGACATCCAGTCGCTGCGCGCCAGCGACCATATCGATCAGACCTATACGGTGAAGATCGATGACGGTCACGGCGGGACGACGATGCAGACCGTCACCGTCACGGTGAACGGCGTCAACGATGCGGCGTCGATCGCGGGCATGGCAAGCGGTGCGGTCAAGGAGGACGGCACGCTGACGGCAGGCGGGACCCTGACGGTCACCGACGTCGATAGCGGAGAAGCCCAGTTCCAGACGCCGGCTTCGCTGGCGGGGACGTATGGCACCTTCACCTTCAATGCGGTGACAGGCGACTGGGGCTATACGCTGAACAATTCGGCTGCCAACGTGCAGGCGCTCAACAATGGCGACGTCAAGCATGACACGCTGACGGTGAAGTCGGTCGACGGCACGGCCAGCCAGGTCATCGACGTGACCATCAGCGGCACGAATGAGCCCGCGCCGCTGGCCGTGGTGGACACCACGAGCGCCGACGGACGCTATGCGCTGTCGAAGAACAGCGACTCGCCGAACGTGGTCAGCCTGGACGCGGCGACGCTGTTCTCGGGCGGAATGGGGACGGTCACCTACACCTACAGCCTCGTCTACAGCTCGACCGGCGACGACAGCTGGATCCACCGGACCGGCAATCAGTTCACCGGAGATCCGAGCAACAACGACGCGGGCCTGTATGTCTACAAGGTCACGGCCACCGACTCGGTATCGTCCGTATCGACCTATCTGGCCTTCAATGCGCTCGACAATGGTGCGCTCAACCTCACCATCAACTCGCTGTCGGACAAGTCGTGGGTGGTCGGTTCGGCCCCGTGGCTCTCCGGCTACAGCGCCAACGACGGCGACGCGATCACCGCCACGGTCGACAACCCGCTCGAGGCCAATGCCAACAACGGCTACGACGTGATGATCGGGTCGAGCGGCGGCAACAACTTCAACGGCGGTGCCGACGACGACGGCATCTACGGCCTCGGCGGCAACGACACGCTGCTCGGCGGCGCCGGCAACGACTACATCAACGGCGGCACCGGCAACGACTCCATCCGGGGCGGCAGCGGCAACGACGTCACCATCGGCGGCTCCGGCAACGACACCTTCTATTGGGGCGTCAACGACGGCGTCGACACCGTCGACGGCGGCATTGGCACCGACACGTTCGTCATCGAGGGGACGTCGTCCCAGGATCTGATCTATGTCACGGTTGCCGGCGGCGTGATCACCGACGTCAACGGAACCAAGCTCAGCAATATCGAGGCCGTGACCGCCGATCTCGGCAGCAGCAGCAGCGATACCCTGACCTACATCACCAGCGAGGACGTGACGGTCAATCTCGGCGCCGGCACGGCCACCGGCTTCAGCTCGATCGCCAATATCGAGCGCGTGACCGGCGGCTCGGGCGACGACATCCTTATCGGCAGCAGTGCTGCCAACGCGATCAATGGCGGCGATGGCGACGACATCATCCGCGGCGGCGGCGGCAACGACACCATCGATGGCGGGGCAGGGATCGACCTGCTCGACTTCTCGGATGCGACGGCCGGTTTTACGCTGACGCTGACTCAAAGCTCGACCGCCACGAATGTGTCCATTCCTGGTCTCGGCACGGACAGCTACAAGAATATGGAAGGCGTGATCGGTTCGAACTACAATGATACGATCAATGGATCGGGCAGCGCTGACGTTCTCATCGGCGGCGCCGGCTCCGACCAGCTCACGGGCAACAGCGGCTCCGACACGTTCAAGTGGAACGCCGGTGATCTCGCCGGCGGCGGGCTCGACACCATCCTGGACTTCCAGACCGGCACGTCCGGCGACGTCATCGACCTCTCGGGCCTCTTGGCCAGCGTGTCCGGCAACCATGCCGACGCGGTGCGCTTCGTCGACAGCGGCGGGCACACCAGCCTGGCCTCGGCCAACGGCAGCGGCGTGCTGAACAACGGCGACCTGACGCTGCAGATCAACGCCGGCTCCGGCTGGACCAACGTCGCGACGATCAAGGACACCGGCGGCAACCTCACGGCCGGCGACGACGTGATCAAGATGATCATCGACAACAGCCACGCCCAGACGCAGGCCCACGTCTGATCCCGGCCGGCAGGGGACACGCGAAAGCACAGGGCCGCCGATGAGGCGGCCCTTTTTCATGGCTGGATGCGGCGCGCCGAGGCGCTGCGGCTCAGATCTTCTGCCCTGCCGGCCCGACGCCGACGTTGATCATGATCCGCTGCACTTCGGTGCGGCCCTGCGGGAACTTGACCTCGAGCGTCACTGTGTCGGTGCCGGCGAAGTCGGCCTTCGACTGATAGAAGGCGATGAAGCCCGGCACTTCCAGGGCGAGGCACTGCTTGTAGTTGGTGGCGCTGACCTTGCCGCGCTTGATCGTGACGGTGCCGTTGCCGGGCGGCGACACAAGGCGGATGGCGGGAAGGGGCCCGGATGAGCAGTCGGGCTGGACGTTGAGATAGATGCCGACCTGGATCGGCTTGCCGGCGACGCCCTTGGCGTTGCGCTCGACCGTGGTCTGAGCGGGACCGGGCGCGGGAGCAGGCGTCTGGGCTTGCGCTGAGGCTGCGGTGGCCGCCACCAGCAGCGCCGCGACGGCTATTCCCGCGAACGCTCCCCGCCATTCTCCTCGCAACAGGTTCATCACCGTCCTCAGCCCCGCATTGTCCCTCAGCGCCGCCAGATTGCCGTATTCGAGCTGATCGTTCAACGGATTGCCGAACTTGCGGCCGACTTCAGCAAACTTCCTTCACGTCCGCCATAGCATCGCCCGCGCGGTGTCATCGGATGGGTCCGATGACGTCATGACTGTTTCCCGCTGTTGCCATCCGTGTCTGCGCAACTCGTCCGCCTCGAGGAATGCGCGGAGTGGACGACATTGGAACGCAGTCATCGGGCTGACATCGATGCCCTTCGGGCGATCGCTGTCGTCATCGTCATTCTCTTCCATCTGAGGATCACCGGCTTCGAGGCCGGCTATGCCGGCGTCGACATCTTCTTCGTCATCTCCGGCTATCTCATCACTGGGCAGATCCTGCGCGATGTCGCCGCGCGGCGTTTCTCGCTGTCGGACTTCTATCTGCGACGGGCACGGCGCATCCTGCCGGCGCTGGTTGTGACCATTGCGGCCACGTTCGCGGTCGGCTGGCTGTTCCTGTCGCCGGAAGCCCTGCGCCAGCTCGCGAAGGAGGCGACACACGGCCTGCTCTCGATCGCCAATATCCAATATTGGCGCGAGGCCAGCGCCTATTTCGCGCCGAGCGCGGATCAGTTGCCGCTGCTGCACCTGTGGTCGCTGTCGGCGGAGGTTCAATTCTACGCGCTGGCGCCCCTGCTGCTGATGTGGCTCGGCACGCGCCGGCATGTGTTCGGTGCCATTGCCGCGATCGGGTTGTTGTCCCTTGCCGCGGCCACACTCTGGTCATCGCGCGATCCGGACGCCGTGTTCTTCCTGACGCCGTTCCGGGTGTTCGAATTCGCCCTCGGCGCGCTCGCCATTCCGCTCGAGGCCCGGCTGGCAGCGTCGCCGCGCGCACGCTCTCTCGCCGCCGCCTGCGGCGACGTTCTGTTGTTCGGCAGCCTTCTCCTCATCGGCTGCTATCAATTCCAGGCAGGCGTCGCCGCGCTGCTGCCCTGCATCGCCACAGCCGTCATCATCGCGGCCAATGCCCCGACGTCGCTGGTGATGGCTCGCCCGGTTTGCGCCGTCGGCGCTGCGTCCTATTCGCTCTATCTCGTGCACTGGCCCGTGATCTTCTTCGTCCGCTTCATCTTTGGCGATGCGGCGCAGACCGCGGCGGGACTGGCGGCGCAGCTCGCGCTGGTGGCGGTGCTGACCACGCTGATGTTCGTCATCGTCGAGCGGCCGCTGCGGCGGCTGCCGTGGCCGAGGGGCGCGCAGGTGGCGAGCTTTGCGACCGTGCTCATCGTCGGTGCGGCGCTCACCCATGTGACGTTCCGCGCCAATGGCGTCGTGTCGCGGCTGCCCGACGATCAGCTCGCGCTGTTCCAGCTGCAGGGCTTCGGCCTCAACAAATGCGGTCGCACCGTCGGCCGTCTGTGCGCGTTCGGCGATCTCGAGGGCACGCGCGGCGTCGAGCTGCTCGGCGATTCCTATGTCCAGCAATATGTCGCCGCGCTCGATGCGACGCTGAAGGCGCGCGGCATGATCGGGCACGTGTCCACCATGAGCGGATGTCCCACCCTCGCGGGGCTCACCGCCGAGGGACCTCGCGCCCAGGTCTGCGCCGAGCTGCGCGACAGCGAGCTGCCGCGGATCCGGCAGTCGCAGGCCGATTTCGTCGTGATCGGGCAGGCGTGGCAGCATTATCTCGACCTCGGCGAAGGGCCGGCAGCGCGGGGCCGCAACGCCGCGCTCGCCGGTCATCTCGCCGAGACCATCCGTCTGCTCGACCGGCCCGGCCGGCATTTCCTCGTCGTCGGCGGCCAGGTCCGTCCGGTGAATTGCGCCTTCGATCAGTTGCGCATGCTGCCGGGGCCGCGCTGGCACGCGCCCGCCAAGCCGTGCGATGCCGTGCCGAAGAGCGAGGCGATCGCGACCAACCGCGTCATCGACGCCGTCCTGTCGGAGGCGATCAGGCCGCTCGCCAAGGTGACGCTGCTCAGGCCCTCGGAGGTCTATTGCGACCGGGATTGCCCGGTCGTGGAGGGGGGCGTGTGGTTGTTCCAGGATGCCGGTCATTTCACAGTGGCAGGGGCCCAGCGGATGGGCGAGCGCGCTGCGCCGGTGTTCGCGAGTTTCCTGTCGGATGATTAGGTGGCGCTATTCGCTGTCGGCTGCGGCGCTTGCGGCTGCGGCCAATGCCGGCGACGCCGCGACGATCCGTGCGCCTGCGAGCTCCGAGCCCTGCGCCGTGAGGTGACCATCGTCCCAGGCGAGCGGCGCGCCGTCGGAGGTCTGGAGCACGCAATCTCCCGCCGGACACAGCAGCGCGAGCGGCGACACGTATTCGGTCTGCGCCACGTTCGCCAGCAGCGTGCGCATGAAGTCGTCGACCTCGCCGAGCAGATCCAGCATGTGCCCGTCGGTCCCGACGCCAAAGCGCTTCGCCGCGATGAGCAAATGCGGCAGCGGACGATCGAATTGCGGGCTCGGCCCGACCACCACCACCCTGCTGCCGGTGTCCGCAATCGCGTTGATCGTGGCGAGCAGGCTGGCCTGTGCGGCCGGCGTCATCGCGGTGCGTGTCCAATTGCCCGACAGCACGACGATGTCGGGCGTGAGCTCGCGCACCAGCCGAGGCAGCCGGCGGTTGAAATCCATGCAGGCGGCGGACTGGCCCGCTTCGGCGTGAGGGATGCATTGCGCAAGGCTGGCGCGCAGCAGCGAGGCCTGGGGCATGGCTCGCGTCAGGCCATGGATGAGGTGAGCGGCGTGGCTGTCGCCCCACACCAGGATGCGCGGGCGCTGCCCTTTGGCAAGGCATGACGGCTGCAACGCCGCGAACGTCTGGCCCGGATCGAGGAAGCAGGTGCCGCTCTCGTAGGCGGACTTATGATCGTAGCTGATGAATTCCGCCAGCGCCCGCTCCTGCGGCGAGAAGCGGGCGGGAAAGCCGGCAAGTCCGATGATCGAGAGCGAGGCCAGCAGCACGACCGATGCGCTCGCGACCAGCGCGCGCGCCGCGATCGGCGACTGCGCACGCCTCGCCGGCTGCTCGATCAGATGGAAGCTCGTCAGCGCCAGCACGGTGCAGGCTCCGAGCAGCGCCAGCTTGTCCGCGATCGAGCTCGGCGGACCCCAGACCGCCGTCGCCAGCGAGACGACGGGCCAGTGCCAGAGATAGAGCGAGTAGGACCACAGCCCGATTGTGATCATCGGTTTGACCGCGGTCAGCACGGCCTTGCTCGGGGGCGGATTGGCCCAGATCACGGCGGCGGCGCCGAGGCACGGCAGCAGCGCGGCCGTGCCGGGATAGGGCGTGTGCGGCGAGAACAGGTTGACGGCGGCGCCGAGCGCGATCCAGCCCAGCGCGGCCACCGTGATCCTGAGCCATTGGCTTTGCGGCGCCGGCAGGGCTTCCACGGCCAGCAGCGCGCCGAGCGCGAGCTCCCAGACCCGGGCCGGCAACAGAAAGAACGCGGCGGCGGGCTGCAGCCGGGTCTGGATCACGCAGAGCAGGAACGAGGTCGCGCAGACCGTGGCGAAGCTCGCAAGCATCAGCGACCGCCGCAGCGCGAAGGCGGCGAGCGCCAGCGTGGGAAACAGCAGATAATACTGCTCCTCCACCCCGAGCGACCAGGTGTGCAGCAGCGGCTTGGTGATGGCGGCGGCGTCGAAATAGCCCTGCTG
Organism: Bradyrhizobium sp. HKCCYLRH1030; assembly: GCF_051168395.1. Taxonomy (NCBI): domain Bacteria; kingdom Pseudomonadati; phylum Pseudomonadota; class Alphaproteobacteria; order Hyphomicrobiales; family Nitrobacteraceae; genus Bradyrhizobium; species Bradyrhizobium sp. HKCCYLRH1030. The sequence goes on from NZ_JBNPUY010000006.1 coordinate 469,148, forward strand.
CGACCACAGCAGGATGTTGGAGCAGAAGACGAGGACGGCCAGCGCCTGCTGCGCCACGGACACCGCATCCCGCGGCAACAGGATCACGCTGGCGCCGAGCAGGGTCACGCACAGCATCGCGAAGGCGGCGGGCAGGATGCGCCGGGCACGGCGCCGGTAGAACGCGGCGAACGAGAAGGTTCCGGTCCGCACCTCCGCATGAATGATCCGCGTGATCAGGAAGCCCGAGATGACGAAGAAGATGTCGACGCCGACATAGCCGCTGCGAAACGGCGAGATGTCGTAGTGGAACGCGATCACCGAGATCACTGCGAAGCCGCGCAGGCAGTCGATGTCGGGACGATAGTCGGTTGCGCTCAAGGGGGCTGTCCGGACGCTCGCATCTGGCGGCGGCCGTCAAAGCCCGACGGTCACTGCACGCAGGCGACCCTGGTAGGCTCCGATTGCAACCGCATTGAGGGATTCCTGCGGCACCGTTGGTCGTGCAGACAGGACACAATGCCATCGAATTGACACCGCAGCGGGAATCCGCGGCTTGCCTTCACAGACTTGCCTCAATGGCGTGATGGCCTTGTCGGAGTTCATGCGTCGAGCGAGCGTGTCATGCGTACATTGGGGCGGAAGGCCGGCCGGGCCGGATTGTTGTGCGGCGTTGTTCTATTTCAGGTTGCGGTTGGCGTTTCGCTTGCGCGAAGCGCCGAGCCGGGCGGCTCCTCACCATCCGCAGGCGAGGTGGCCAAGGATCAGGGCAAGGAGAGCGGGCCGTTCGGCGGATGCGAGCCGATCGGGTTGACGGCATCGGGCGAGCTGGTGTTCCCGCTGGAATGCAAGAAGCTGATCAAGAAGCCAGCTGAGGCGCCGGTCGCCGAGGACAAGACCCCAGCCGACGACAAGACCGCGTCGGTCAATCCCGCGCCGTCCGTTCCGAGCCAGGCGGCCAGCGCCGACATTTCGGCCGGTCCCGAGGTCAAGCCTGCCGCGGCTGCGGAGGCGGTTGCGACGACACCCGCCGCGTCGGCTGAGCCGAAGCAGGCCGCAGTTGCGGACAAGCAGGATGCGGCTCAGAAGGTCGCCGTAGCAGAGCCAGCCGCCGGCAAGCCCTCCCTGACCAAGCCGTCCGTGAAATCGCCATCGGCGCTGGCGCCAGCGAACAAGCCGCCCTCTGCCAAGTTGTCCTCTTCCAAGCCGTCCTCTGCCCAGCCGTCATCTGCCCAGCCGTCCTCTGCCAAGCCGTCCTCTGCCAAGACGGCCGCGGCCAATCCGCCTGGGACGACGCCATCGCCAGCCGGCGCCTCATCGGGCAAGCCGTCGTCCGGCAAGTCGGCCCAGGCGCAGGCCGTTGTGGTCGCCGCCAGGGATGCAGCGGTCAAGGATGCCGGCAGGACATCGCGCATGGTCGCGAGCCGGCCGATGATCGTGATCGCGAGGCCCGCCACCGCAACCACGGCCTCGGCCCGGCTGCAGGCGGAGGGCAGGCCGCGACTGCGCACCGCGGGACTGCCGGCCTGCGTCCAATTCCGCAGCTATAATCCGGCGACGCACAGCTATCGCGGCTTCGATGGCCACATCTATGCCTGCCGGTGAGGGCTGACGCTCGAGGGCCGGTTTGGTCTGGAGGGTGGCGAGTGACGTGACAGCCTGCCGCCCAAGGGCGGCAGCGAAGTCGGGCGGCGCGGCGCCGGAGCTGCTATAGAAGGTGAGTCCTCATCTCCGTTCCTCGCCTCGGTTGCTTCCGATTCGACATGGCAGAGCCTCAGTCCGACCTGTTCGAGATGCGCCGGCTGGAATCGCTCTCCAACACCATCTTCGGTGTTGCGATGACGCTTCTCGCCTACGACCTGCCGAAGCCCAATTTCGCGCATATGCCGGGTTGGATCGACTTGGTGCATACCTATTCCGGGCGGCTTGCCGGGCTGGTCCTCAGCTTCATCATCGCCGGCGTGTTCTGGATCAGCCACCACCGGCGGCTGGCCCGGCAGCCGTTCGCGGGCCGGCCCGTGGTCATCCTGAATCTGTTCTTCCTGTTGTCGATCGTGCTGCTGCCGGTCACCAACGGGCTCTACGGCGGCTACAGGCTGAGCAGCGCGGTGGCCGTCCTCTATGGCCTGCATCTGACGATCATTGCGTCGCTGAACGCCGCGCTGTGGTGGCTCGCGCTTCCAAGCGGCCGCCATGCCGAGATCGCCGGCGCGATCTTTCCCGTCATCGTGTTCGTGCCGGGCATCGTGATCGCAGCGCTTGCGCCGGAGTATGTGCAGTATTTCTGGATGCTCGGCTTCGGCGGCTTCCTGGCGCGGCGGTTCGTCCGCAGCCCGGCGCCGTCGGCCGGCGAGCAGGCGGAGTTGCCATAAAAAAAGACGCGGCGGGCCGTGAGACCCGCCGCGCTTCCGTTCTTGAACTCGCTGGTCCAGGGCCGAGACCGCCCCGTTGCCGAGCCGCGATGGCGCAATCCGCTGACGAATCACGCCCTCAAACGTCGCTCATGAAGAGCCGCTCAGCGGGCGATCCCAGCGAGGTGACAGCGCTTGGTGAAAGACACTGGATCACCTCCTTTCGTTGTTGATGGTAACGCCAATATAGGACGGTCCGGGCGGCGAGGGTAGGGGGGCCGATTACGGAACCGGCCGCCGCCTGCGTGCCGCGCCGCGGTCTCGAGGTCGCGCGCTGCGATCGCTTCGGGTCGTTCCATCAGGCCGGATCCGGGACCCATCCGCTTCGAAACCTCGCCCCGAAGAGGTTGAGACCCGCCGCGGACCATGTTAGGGAACGCCCAATGCGGGTGTAGCTCAATGGTAGAGCAGCAGCCTTCCAAGCTGAATACGAGGGTTCGATTCCCTTCACCCGCTCCAACGATTTCAGGCACTTGTCGCGCCGTCAGCTTTCCATTCGGACAAGCAGGCTGATGCTCATTCGGACAGATGTCCTTCCTTTGTTCGAGCTGCCCGCCGCTTTTTGGCGCCGTTGACGATCTGCCGCGTCGTGCGCTTGGTGTACTTTGGCAGCACCTTCACCGTCGTGTGCCGGCCCTGTGCCAGCATCTCGCGGTCAGTCAGTTCGGCGTCGCCACCTTCAGTAGAGCCGCCATGCCGGAACGATGTGAACGACAATTCATCGCGAAGGCCAGCAGCACGGATGACTTCTTTGACCTTGCGGCTCACGTGCGTGAAATCCGGCTGATCCGGCTGATCCGGCTTCGGCCATGTCGGCCATGTCGGCCATGGTCCGCGCTCGCCCCAATCCCGGCACAGCATTAGGCCGCCGATGCGGTCGCGTTTGATGGCGTCGAGCTCCGCCATCAACTCGGGATAAACCGGTGCACCTGCATCGTCGAACAGCGGTATCCAGCCCTTCTGCCTAGTCTTCTCATCGATGATGCGGACCATATTCGGGCGCCCTTTCGGGCGATAATGCGACACGTCGAAAGTCGCAAAGATGTCTGTCTCGCGCTGGAGCCATTCCCAGCCGATCAGGGCAGCGGTCGCCAGCGACGGAAGCCCAAGCTCGACAGCCTTTGTACGGAAGGCGACCAGCTCCTCGTACGCCGCCGTCGGCGTCTCACAATTGGATGACCGAAGTCCCATCTGCGAGAATGGATTGACCAATGGCAGCCTGCCCGGGTGCCGGCGCGCGACCACGTTCCACGCGCGGCGGCATGACTTCATCGCGTGGTTGACCGTAGTGCGACGCTCGCGTTCGATCACGTTTCCCACAGCGTCGGTGATCTTGAGGATCGGCAACTTTTCATAGAGGTCGTCGGTCAGTGCCGTATCGATTGCGGTGAGGCGCTTCTCGCCCAGTCGCTTGCCATCTTTCAGGACGTAGCCGCCGACAAGCTTGAATCCGACCTCGTGATTACGCTTGGACTTAGGATCGAGCTTGGCGTAGCGGCGATCAGAGCGGTATTCGGCAAACATCCAATCGAGCGTTCCGACCGCATTGGGAGGCGACGCTGCCAAGGCCTTGCCGCCGGTCCGCCACGCGTCGAAGTCGGGCAAGAGCACTGCTTCGGCGCGCAAAATCGCCGCTTTATAGTCGGTGCCGAGCCGTTCGCTATGCACAGTGCAACCTGCCTTCTTGGCCCACGACGGCACGTGGAAGAAGTAGCCCCAGCCGCCACTTTTGAGCGGCTTACGTTCAACATAGCGAGGTAGGGGTAGGGCACTGCGCGGCGGCTTCATAGCAGTTTTCTAATATCCTCAGACGCCTGTTCGTCGGGGTTTTGAGCGGCCTTCAATTCCGGCCTGCTCAGCTTAACGGCGGCAACGCTGCCATCAGAATGGTAGAACAGATGGGCAGCAAGTCCATATTTTGCTACGTACTTGCACACGCTCGCTTCGGGGCTCGCTTCGGCGCCTTTCTGGACATATGCACAGTCAACCTTCAGTCGAAGCTCATTCTGGAGACCGATTCAGAATCGAGCGTCAGATCGCCGCTCTCTCCTGCGCTTCTTCCAAATGGCTTCTTTAATTCTGGCTATCGACCCAACCTTCGACCACGCGCGCCACCCGTAGATTCGCTTCTTCTGGACTCATCTACAAGGGCAATTTGCGGGCTTCAGTCTGTGGTCTTCGCGTACCCGCCAATCAAAGCAGGTCGGAGGACTTGTTCATCTGGAAATACTGTAATTTGCGATGCCTAAGCAAAATAGTCGTCGAAGGCACATCGTACAATTGGATGCTGCGGCAAGCAAAAAGGAAGGATCACCGACATTTTTCGCATTCGGCAATCTTGTCGATTTTCACCCTGCCGAATTTGCAGAACCTTCAGCAAGAGCCCCGCGGGGCGGTGCCGTTTGGCTGCCGAATTTATTGTTGCTTGTTCACCAAAGGTCGAACCTGCAACCAGACCATTATGAGAGGGAGGAGATTGAATAGGTTTATTGATTTTGCAGCATTTTTGCTCAATGTTGATAGCGCCTGTCGCGGTTTGTTCAGTTCGTTTCTGGTGCGAAACTGGTGCGGCCGCGTTCGGAGGCATCGCCCTTTAAGGCAAGGCGGTTCGATAGGGGGAAGGGCAACGGCAAGCCGCTTGCCTTACACGCCGCTTCGATGAAGAGCCGAGCGGCTCAGGCGTACCAGTAAATTCGCTCGATAGCCGTACCCAATTGGGTTCGGTCGGCCTCAATTGAGCTCGGACACCGTCCTTCTCGAGCGATTTTCTGCGTTCCTTCAGCCCGATCCGAGATTGCAGTCCGGGTAGCCGTACCATGATGTAATATTTGCGCGCGCTGGTGTTTTATGGCCAAGCATCGCCGGCAAACAGCCCATCCAAGACGTGGATGGTCGGCTTTTGTCCACCATGAGTATTCCGGAAGTCACGACGAGCCATCCGCCGAAGTTAAAAGTCGGAGTTATGCTTGAAACTGTAAAGTCCGCGATCGATATCGACGTAGACGCCGCGCAAAACTCAGAAGACCGTCAACCCGATCCTCGTGTCGGCGATCTCGGGCGCAATTTTATGGCACCGATTTTCTGCACCGTGGAAATGCTTCCCAATAACCAGCAGTTCTTTGGAGGCATCTTTTCAAATTTTGCGAGTTGGTAAGGCGCGCCTCGCGACCGCTTGAGCAGTCGTTCCCCTTAAGCAGCCCGCAGCGCCTGGCGGAAAGCGTTTGCCCCGGATGCATGGCGACGGGGCCGTCATTGACCGTGTATCTCAGTTGCGCATGGCGATGGCGTGCCGCTACACCGCGAACCCCGCCCCGCCCCACGCGTCTCGGTCGCGGCGACCTCAGAAGCGCGCCAATTTGCAGGGCGCGAAGCGGCTTCCTCAGTCGGTCCTGGTTACATACTCGACCGGGAGATGCTTGAACGGCTTGCGGTGCTCACGCGATACGGCCCCGCCAATGATGATCCTGGAAAACGCATGGAGGTCGGCGAAGAAGGCCGGCTTCAGGCTGTCGAGCTTGCTCGCATCGGCGACCAGAATGCTTTCGATCGCCGTTGCGATGGCCGCCTGCTTGACCGCCGTCTCATGAAAGTTCGAGCAGCTCGCGCCCCTATTCGCATGTACGCCGCCCGCCGAGATGAAGGCCTTGTTGATGCCGAGCTTGCGCAAATAGGACAGGCCTTCCTCCGATGAGAAGGATTGCGACGAGGGATGATAGAGCCCGCCCATCAGCATCAGCTGCGTGGCAGGACGTCGCGTCGCCAGCGCCGCCACGTTCATCGAATAGCAGATCACCGAGAGGGACATCGTCGAACGCAGTGTAGCGAATCATAGCGAGGAAACGGATCAGTGTAGCAAGGGTGCCGCCGGCGACAGATCGGGAGGGCTCCGCAGTTTTGATAGTTGGAGACTGAGGGCTTGGTCCGCGCTCTGTTCCGGGACGCAGGGGCTAGCCGAATGCCTGACTGACGACGCCGTAGATCTTCGGCTGGTCGTTGCCGCGCAGGAAGGCACCCTTCACGTCGTTCCGCAGCGACATCGTGGTGACGGCATCGAAGAGAGCGAGCCCCGACCGCGCGAGAAAGTCGCGGAACTCTCCTGTCGCCCGATGAGTGTCGAGCCTGAGGAACTGGCCTTCGTGAGCTGCCACGTGCGGCGCCAACACGGCGATCGCGTCGCTGTCGCAGGATGCGACCACCGGCCCCACGACATGTCCGCGTCCGAACCGCCGGCACATCGCGAACGTCTCCAGCCGCCCCGCGCGAAACAGCCCAAAGCTGCGCGACTGGTGAAACAGTCCGGTCATCAGCCCGGCTCGCCGGACGCCATAAGCAGCCGCGTCGAGTTCGATCAGCGCCGGCAGGTCTGCCTCCATCAGCACGCGAATATTTCCCGCTTCGGCCGGCGCCGCGTCCGAGGCAATCGCCTCACCCTGACACTGAAACAGAGTCTGCTCACGCTTGAAATCGAGAGATCGGTAGAGGCGATAGGCGGCGCGCGTGGCGTTGAGTCGCAGCGTCCGACCGCCGCATTCGGCCATCACCCGATGCATCAGCCATTGCCCGGTGCCAAGGGCCTGCAGCCGCGGCGAGGTGATGACCATCCCAACCGCAGCAAAGCCGTCGCTGTAGGGAAACCACATGGCGGATCCGAGGGCCCGACCGATCTCATCGAGCGCGACGACGCCGCGGCCGATGCTGCGCATGAATTGCCAATCCTCCGCCCGATGGGGCCATTGGACGGCGATCGACAAGGCGAGCAACTGCGCGAGGTCGACGCTGTCGATGTCGGCGAGGCGAATCTCGAACACGTCGACGATTCGCGATTCGACGTCCGGATTGTCCATGCACGCTGTCCCTGTCTTCGTTCCGCCCGCCACGCGTCACCCAGCCTCGATGAGGTCGAGAGCGACCATGCTGTCGTCACCTCCGCATATTGAGGCGCCTGCGGGCGAACTTCGCAACATTCTTCTCAATCCTGCCCTGCATTCGGCACGTAACGCAGGCCGCGACCGCCATGATCGGAGGCGCTACGAGCCAGATCGGCCGCTGGGATGACCGCATGACCTTCCTGTTCAACTCCGATGGCACGCGCGGCGCGATCTTTCGCGAGGTGCTTGCGCGTGAGATTCCGGATCTTCCGTTCGAAATCGATCCGGCGCAGGTCGATGCCGATGAAGTCCGCTACATGATCACCTGGCTGGTGCCGCCGGACCTCGGCGCCTATCGCAATATCGAGATCCTGTTCTCGATCGGCGCCGGCATCGATCAGTTCAACGCCGCGTCGGTGCCGGCGAGCGTCAAGATCGTCCGCATGGTCGAGGACGGCATCGTGAGGATGATGCAGGAATACGTGACACTGGCCGTGCTGGCGCTGCACCGGAATTGGACCATCTATCTCGATCAGCAGCGGCAGCAGCTCTGGCGCGCCATCCCGCAGCCGCAGGCACATGTGCGGCGCATCGGCGTGCTCGGCCTCGGGCTGCTCGGCCGGGCGGTGCTGGAGCGGCTCAAGCCGTTCGGCTTTCCGCTCTCGGGCTGGAGCCGCAGCCGGCACGCGATCGACGGCGTGACTACGTACCATGGCGCCGACGGCCTCGATGCGATGCTCGCGGTGACAGACATCTTGGTCTGCCTGCTGCCGCTGACGGAGGAGACGTGCGGCCTGCTCAATGCCGAACTGCTCGCCAAGCTCCCGCGAGGCGCTTCGCTGGTGCAGACCGGCCGCGGCGCGCAGCTCGACCAGGCGGCGTTGCTCGGAGCACTTGACTCCGGGCATCTCGCGGGCGCCGTGCTTGATGTGACCGATCCCGAGCCGCTGCCGACGGATCACCCGTTGTGGCGGCATCCGCGCGTCCTGATCACGCCGCATGTCGCCAGCGTCACGCAGCCGGAAACAGCGGCGCTCGCGGTCGCCGCGAACATCAAGCGACACCGCGCCGGGCTCGATCCGGTCGGCCTCGTCGACCGCAGCCGCGGCTACTGATCGCGGTCGCGCCGTCACGGCTCAGCGGATCCAGTCCAGGGTCCTGTAATACGCGCCGACGAACGGCAGGAACCAGGGCTTGCCGTAGTGGCCTGGCACGACCGGCCAGCCGGCGTCCTTCATCGGATTGCGGTCGGGCCGGCCGAGCATCGCATCGGCCATGATCATGCCGAGATGGGTCGAGAGCTGCGCGCCGTGACCCGAATAGCCCATCGCGTACCACAGCCCGTCCTGGCGACCGGCGCGCGGATAACGGTCGGCGGTCATGTCGACGAGGCCGCCCCAGCAATAGTCGATGTCGATGCCGGCAAGCTGCGGGAACATCCGCTCCATCGCCGCGCGCAGGATCGCGCCGCTCCTCGCATCGGACTGCTGATCCGATGTCGCCGAGAAGCGCGCGCGGCCGCCGAAGATCAGGCGATTGTCCGGCGACAGGCGGAAGTAATTGCCGATGTTCATGGAGGTGACGTAGGTGCGGTGGCCCGGCAGCACCGAGGCAGCCTCGGCCTCCGTCAGCGGCCGCGTCGCGATGATGAAGCTGCCGACGGCAATGATGCGGCGGCGGAAATAGCTGAAGCTCGGCGGCGTGGTGGCGCCGGTGGCGAGCAGCACCTGCTCGGCGCTCACCGTCCCCTTGGCCGTGGTGAGGCGAAAGCGCTTGGTGTCCTGCACCCGTTCAGTGACGGCGGCTTGCTCGACAATGACGGCGCCGCGGCGGCTCACGGCAGAGGCGAGGCCCGCGGCGAAGCGGCCCATGTGCATCATCGCGCTCTTCTTGAACAGCATGCCGCCGTGAAAGGGCGAGCCGATCTCGGATTTCAGCTCGGCCGGCGAGAGCAGCGCCGTGTCGGGATCGACCTCGCGGTGGATCGCTTCGAAGTTCGCCGCGATTCCCGCGAAATGGCCAGGCTTGGACGCCAGCTTGAGCTTGCCGGAGCGGCGGAAACCGCAAGCGATGTCTTCTTCCGCGATCAGGCGCTCGAGCGTGTCGATCGACTCGTCGAACGCTTTGTAGAGCGCGATCGCGCGCTGGGTGCCGAGCTCGGCCTTCGCGGCCGGATAGCTGTGCGCCAGCCCGTTGTTGAGATGCCCGCCATTGCGTCCCGACGCGCCCGAGCCGACCTGATCGGCTTCGAGCACGATCACCTTGGCCCCGGCCTTGGCGAGCCGCAGTGCCGCGCCGAGCCCGGTGAAGCCGCCGCCGATCACCGCGACGTCGTAATGCCCCTCCACGGGCCCGCTATGGCCGCCGGAAAATGCGGTCGCCGTGTCGCGCCAGTAGGAGACATATTTCATCGCGGGCACTCTGCTTACAGGCCGAACACGCCGGGCAGCTCGGAAATGGTCTTGATCTCGGTGTAGCCGTAATAGGGATTGGCCGGCTCGTGGCCGCGGTTGACCCAGACCTTGTTGGTGATGCCGAGATCGTGCGCGGTCATCAGGTCGTAGCGGAATGAGGAGGAGCAGTGCGTGATGTCCTCGGGGCCGCAGCCGAGCATGTCGAACATGTATTCGAAGGCGCGCATCCGCGGTTTGTAGGCCTGCGCCTGTTCCGCCGTGAACACGGCATGGAACGGCGCGCCGAGCCTGACGACGTTCGAGGGGATCTGCACGTTCATGGCGTTGGAGAGGATGACCAGCGGGATCTCCTTGGCCACCTTGGCGAGACCCGCCGGTACGTCCGGATGTGGACCCCAGGTCGGCACGCGCTGATACACCATCTCGGCATCCTCGGGCTTGAAGGGGATGCCGATCTTGCGGCAGCTGCGCGCCAGGGCGTTGCTGACGACCTCGGCATAGGGCTTCCACGCGCCGAGGACTTCATCGAGGCGGTAGGCCGAGAAGACCTTCACGAACTCCGTCATCGCCGACTCGGAGAGCTGTGCGCTGTAGAGATCGCGTGCGGCCTCGGCCATCTCGAAATTGATCAGCGTGCCGTGGCAGTCGAAGGTCACGTATTTCGGGCGAAAGCGGCTCATGGATCCTCATGCCGGTCGTGGTCTCGACGTCCGATGATAGGCCGCCCCGCCAGCATAAGATGCGGCTTTGCCCCGGTTCGGCGGCGGAAGATGTTGTCGGCATCATCGCCTTCAGACGATCTGCCGGGGGCCGCTCGCCCAGACTCCGGTGCAGATGGGAGTGCATGACATGACGTCCGACGCCGCGAGCTTCAGAGCTTTCAGCGGGGAGCACCTGGATGCAGCGACGCGGCTGTCGCAGCAGGTCCGCTGGCCGCATCGTCGCGAGGACTGGCAGATGGCGCTTGCGCTGAGCAAGGGCTGCGTGGCGGTCGCGGCGGACGGTCGCGTGATCGGCACCGTGCTGATGACGCCGTATGGCCAGGATGCCGGGACCATCAACATGGTCATTGTCGACGAGGCGGAGCGGGGGAAGGGGCTCGGACGGTGCCTGATGCAGCAGGCGATGGCGCTCGCCGGTGAGCGGCGGTTGCAGCTCGTCGCGACAGAAGATGGACTGCAGCTCTATGAGAAGCTCGGCTTCCGCCGCAGCGGTGAGATCGTGCAGCATCAGGGACATCTCGCGGAAGCTGTCGCGCAGCCCGACGCCGTGCGTGCGGCCACGCCCGACGACATCGCCGTCATCACGGCACTCGACATCGCGGCCTTTGGCGCGGATCGCCGCGACCTGATAGCCCATATCGCATCCATCGGAGAGTTCGCGGTGTTGGAGCGCCAGGGCCGTGCGGCGGGGTTCGCCGCGCTGCGTCACTTCGGCCGCGGTCTCGTGATTGGCCCCGTGGTCGCTTTCCGTAGCGAGGACGCCAAGTCGCTCGTCGCGCATTTCCTCGCTGGGCGACAGGGCAAGTTCATCCGCGTCGACACCGGCAGCGAGACGGGACTCGCACCATGGCTGGGCGGCTTGGGCCTCGATCATGTCGGCGGCGGCATCGTCATGCTTAGGCCGGCCGCTGGTCACACGAGGCGGCGCGCCCCGACATCATTTGCCTTGGCCAGCCAGGCGTTCGGCTGAACCGGAGATCATCATGCTCAGCAACTCGCTCATCGAACTCGATCGCGCCCATCTGGTGCATCCGGTCGCGTCCTATCGCGGACACGAGGCCGCCGGCGCGCGGGTCCTGAAATCCGCCAAGGGTGCGATCGTGACCGATGCCTCGGGCCATCAACTGGTCGACGGCTTCGCCGGGCTGTGGTGCGTCAATGCCGGCTATGGCCATGAGAGCATCGTCGAGGCGGCGGCGCGGCAGATGCGCGAGCTGCCTTATGCCACTGGCTATTTCAGCCTCGCCTCGGAGCCGGCCATCCGGCTCGCGGCAGCGCTCGCCGAGCGCGCGCCGGGTGATCTCAACCACGTCTATTTCACGCTTGGCGGCTCGGACGCCGTCGACAGCACGGTCCGCTTCATCCATTACTATTGGCACGCGAGGGGGCAGCCGCAGCGCGATCAGTTCATCACGCTGCAGCAGGGCTATCACGGCTCGTCGACGGTCGGTGCAGGACTCACGGCGCTGCCGGCCTTCCACGCCAATTTCGGCGTGCCACTGAACTGGCAGCACAAGATCCCGTCGCACTATTCGTACCGCAACCCCGTTGGCAGTGATCCCGACGCCGTCATCGCGTCCTCGCTCGCGGCCCTCGAAGCCAAGATCGCCGAGGTCGGCGGTCCCGAACGGGTGGCCGCGTTCTATGCCGAGCCGATCCAGGGCTCGGGCGGCGTGCTGGTGCCGCCGGACGGCTGGATGAAGGCGATGCGCGAGCGCTGCCGGCAGCACGGCATCCTGTTCGTCGCCGACGAGGTGATCACCGGCTTCGGTCGTACCGGACCGCTGTTCGCCTGCACAGATGACGACATCGTCCCGGACTTCATGACCGTCGCGAAGGGTCTGACCTCCGGCTACGTCCCAATGGGCGCGGTGCTGATGTCCGATCATGTCTATGGCGTTATTGCCGATGGCGCAGGTTCTTCGGCCGTTGGGCACGGCTATACCTATTCGGCGCATCCGGTGAGCGCGGCGGTCGGCCTTGCCGTGCTTGATCTCTATGAGAATGGCTTGCTGGAGAATGGCCGGCGGGCGGGTGCGCGGCTGATGGCGGGCCTGCGCGCGCTGCAGGACCATCCGTTGGTGGGCGAGGTGCGCGGCCGTGGCCTGCTGGCGGCCATCGAGCTCGTGACCGACAAGGAGAAGAAGACGCCGCTGCCGGCGAGCGCCGAGCCGTCGCGCCGCATCTTCGATCGCGCCTGGGCCAACGGCCTCGTCATCCGTGCCTTCCCGACAGGGGTGCTCGGCTACGCGCCGCCGCTGTGCTGCAGCGACGCGGACATCGATGCCATCCTCGAACGCACCGCACGGACGCTGGATCAGACCCTGGCCGATCCGGACGTCCGCGAGGCCATGGCGTGAAGGTGGGCACGGGCATATCGGTGCGTGTGCAGCAGGGCCGATATGTCGGCGGCTCCTCCTATTCGCAATTTTCTGCCGTCGGGTCCTCGCAATTCGGAAGTTTTCGCCGGAACCCGGCTTCACACTAGGACCGATGACGCGGAAGGGCCTCACAGAATGACCAAGCTCGATCTTGCTCAATTCAGGTACCTGACCTTCGACGTGGTCGGCACGCTGATCGACTTCGAAAGCGGGATCGTCTCGAGCCTCGGCGAGATCGCGGCGGAAGCAAACAAGGCAATCGACGGTGAGCAGGCGCTGAGCCTGTACCGCGCGGCACGCTACGCGGCGGACGCCGACCGCTTTCCGGATGATCTCGTCCGGGTCTATGACATCATCGCACCACAACTCGATCTGCCCAGGCAGACCGCGCTCGGCGAGCGCTTCCGCGACTCCGCCGCACGCTGGAAGGCCTTCCCGGACAGCGCCGCCGCCATGGCGCGTCTCGCCCGGCGCTACAAGCTGATCGCGATGACCAATGCGCGGCGCTGGGCACTGGATCATTTCGAGCGCGAGCTGGGCTCGCCGTTCTACGCGAGCTTCACGGTCGACGACACCGGGACGGAGAAGCCGGATCCCGCCTTCTTCACTCAGGTGTTCGATTTCATCGAACGTGACGGCGGCTCGACGTCACAGATCCTGCATGTGGCGCAGAGCCAGTATCACGACATCGGCATCTCCCGGCAGCTCGGCGTCATCAATTGCTGGATCGAGCGGCGCCACGACAAGCAGGGCTATGGCGGCACCATCGCGCCGGCGTCCTTCACCAAGCCGGATTTCCACTTCCATTCGATGGCCGAGCTGGTCGACGCGGTGGACCAGGTGCCTGCCAAATGATGTGCGACTGACGATTTTCATTCTGCCGGATCGAACAGGGGACGGATGACATGAGCAAAGGGATCGCCAACTGGACTCCGAGTGACGATGTGCTGGTCGAGGCGGCAATCCGGCGCGGCGCCTCGCGCCGGGATCTCCTGAAGATGATGCTCGCCAATGGCGTCGCGCTCGCTTCCGGCAGCACCATCCTCGGTCGCGTCGAGCGCGCATTCGCGGCCACGCCGAAGAAGGGCGGCTCGATCAAGGCCGCGGGCTGGTCCACCTCGACGGCCGACACGCTCGATCCGGCCAAGGCGTCGTTCTCGACCGACTATGTGCGCTGCTGCTCGTTCTACAATCGGCTCACCACGCTCGATAAGAGCGGCGCGGCGCAGATGGAGCTCGCCGAATCCGTCGAGTCCCAGGATGCGCAGACTTGGACGGTGAAGCTCAAGAAGGGCGTCACCTTCCACGACGGCAAGCTGCTGACGGCCGACGACGTCGTGTTCTCGCTGAAGCGGCATCTCGACAAGGCGACAGGCTCCAAGGTCGCCAAGATCGCGGCGCAGATGACCGGCTTCAAGGCGGTCGACAAGACCACCGTCGAGATCACGCTGGCGAGCCCGAACGCCGACCTGCCGATGATTCTGGCGCTGCATCACTTCATGATCGTCGCCGACGGCACCACCGATTTCTCGAAGGGCAACGGCACCGGCGCTTTCGTCCGCGAGGCGTTCGAGCCGGGCGTCCGCTCCATCGGCGTGCGCAACAAGAGCTATTTCAAGGACGGCCCCTATCTCGATCAGATCGAGTTCATCGCGATCACGGAGGAGAATGCGCGCGTCAACGCGCTGCTCTCCGGCGACATCCAGCTCGCCGCCAGCATCAACCCGCGCTCGCTCCGGCTGATCGAGGGCAAGGAGGGGATCGCGCTGTCGAAATCGACGACCGGCAACTACACCGACCTCAACATCCGTCTCGACATGGCGCCGGGCAACAAGAAGGACTTCATCGACGGCATGAAGCACCTGGTCAACCGCGAGCAGATCGTCAAGTCGGTGCTGCGCGGCTTCGGCGTCGTCGGCAACGACCAGCCGGTCTCGCCGGCGAATTTCTTTCACAACCCCGACCTCAAGCCGAAGCCGTTCGATCCGGACAAGGCAAAATCGCTGTTCCAGAAGGCCGGCGTGCTCGGCACGTCGATCCCGGTCGTGACCTCGGAAGCGGCGAACTCGGCGATCGAGATGGCCATGGTGATCCAGGCCTCGGCGGCGGCGATCGGCCTGACGCTGGACGTGCAGCGCGTTCCCTCGGACGGCTATTGGGACAATTACTGGCTGAAGGCGCCGGTCCATTTCGGCAACATCAATCCGCGCCCGACGCCGGACATCCTGTTCTCGCTGCTCTATGCCTCCGAGGCGCCGTGGAACGAGAGCCGCTTCAAGTCCGAGAAGTTCGACAAGATGATGCTCGAGGCGCGCGGCCTGCTCGACCAGGCCAAGCGCAAGCAGATGTATGCCGAGATGCAGGCGATGATCGCGGAGGAGGCGGGCACCATCATTCCGGCCTACATCTCCAATATCGATGCCACCTCGTCGAGACTGAAGGGCTTGGAGCCGAGCCCGCTCGGCGGCATGATGGGATATGCCTTCGCCGAATATGTCTGGCTCGATTCGTGAATGTTGTCTGAGTCGCGTGGCGCCGGTCACTCGGGTCGGCGCCGCGATGACCATGATCTGATCAGGCTCGCGGACCCAAAGTTTGAAACATCGGATCGCATCCCTCATCCTGGCCCGGCTGGCGATCGCGCTGGTCACCGCGATCATTGTCTCATTCGCCGTCTTCTTCGCCACCGCGATGCTGCCGGGCGACACCGCGACCATCTTGCTCGGCCAGGCCGCGACCCCCGAGGCGGTCGAGGGGCTGCGCAAGGCGATGCATCTCGATGATCCCGCCATTTTCCGTTTCCTGCGCTGGCTGGCCGGCGTCGTGCAGGGCGATCTCGGCGTGTCATATGCCAACAACATGCCAGTCGCGAAGCTGATCGGCGGGCGCCTCGTCAACACCCTCAAGCTCGCCGGCCTCACCGCGACCGTCGCGGTTCCGCTGGCGCTGACTCTCGGCATCACCGCGGCGATGCTGCGCAACACGCTGTATGATCGCTGTCTGACCATCGCCGTCATCGGCATCGTGTCGGTGCCGGAGTTCATGATCGCGACCCTCGCTGTGCTTTTGTTCGCTGTCTATCTTAATTGGCTGCCGGCGGTGTCCTTCATCAGCGAGATCCGCACCGCCTCTGATTTCGCCCGCGCCTATGCGATGCCGGTCGTGACGTTAACCATAGTGATCTCGGCGCAGATGATCCGGATGAGCCGGGCGGCCGTGATCGAGACCTTGAACACGCCCTATGTCGAGATGGCGCTCTTGAAGGGCGCCTCGCGCAGCCGTCTGGTGCTCCGCCATGCGCTGCCCAATGCGCTGGGCCCGATCGTGAATGCGGTGGCCTTGTCATTGTCCTATCTCCTGGGTGGCGTCATCATCATCGAGACCGTCTTCAACTATCCCGGCATCGCCAAGCTGATGGTCGACGCGGTGTCGACCCGCGACCTGCCGCTGATCCAGAGCTGCGCCATCATCTTCTGCTTCGGCTTCCTGCTGCTGACCACCACGGCCGACATCATCGCCATCCTGTCCAATCCGAGGCTGCGATGACGAGCGCCGCGAAATCCGCCTCGCGAACCCCGCGCTTCGGTTACCGCATCAACGCTGTCGGGGTTGCCGGGGCGCTGATCGTGGCGTTCTGGATCGTGGTGGCGTTCGTCGCGCCCTCCATCATTCCGCATCCGATCGGCGACATCGTCGACACCGATTATTTCGGCCCCATGAGCCGCGAGCTGTGGCTGGGCTCCGACTATCTCGGACGCGACATGACCTCGCGCATCCTGATGGGCGCGCGCTATACGCTCGGCATTTCGGTGGCCTCCGTGATCATCGCCGGCGTGTCGGGCGTCACGCTCGGCATGATTGCGGCGATCACCGGCGGGGTCGTCGACATGGTGCTGAGCCGGCTGCTCGACGCGTTGAGCTCGATTCCGAGCAAGCTGTTCAGCCTCGTCGTCGTCGCCGCGGTGGGCTCGTCGATCCCGGTGCTGATCCTGACCATGGCAGTGATCTACATTCCCGGCGCCTACCGCTTCGCCCGCGCGCTCGCGGTCAACATCAACACCATGGATTTCGTCACGGTGGCCCGGATCCGCGGCGAGAGCCTGTTCTATTTGATCCGCGCCGAGATCCTGCCCAATATCATCGGCCCGGTGCTGGTCGATCTTGGCTTGCGCTTCGTGTTCATCGTGCTGCTGCTGTCCGGAATGTCCTTTCTCGGCCTGGGCGTGCGGCCGCCTTATGCCGATTGGGGCGCGCTGGTGCGCGAGAACATCGGCGGGCTGCCCTATGCCGCGCCGGCCGTGATCTTCCCGTCGCTGGCGATCGCAAGCCTCACCATCGCCGTCAATCTCCTGATCGACAATCTGCCGACCAAGATCCGCGACCGGGGGGCGTCGTAGATGACGAGCCTGGTGCAGATCCGCGATCTTCGCGTCGAGGCGACCACCGATTCCGGCCGCACCATCGAGATCATCAGGGGCGTCGATCTCGACATCGCCGAAGGCGAGATCGTCGCGCTGATCGGCGAGAGCGGCTCCGGCAAGACCACCATCGCGATGAGCCTGATGGGCTATGCGCGGGCCGGCTGCCAGATCGTCGGCGGCTCGGTCACGCTCGATGGCGTCGACATGGTGACACTCTCGGAGAAGGACAAGGCGGCCGTGCGCGGCGCCAAGATCGCCTATGTGCCGCAGAGCGCCGCCGCGGCGTTCAATCCGGCAATCCGCATCATGGATCAGGTGATCGAGGTCGTGCGCATCCACGGCGTGATGCCGGTGGAGGAGGCGCGCAGCAAGGCCGCGGCGCTGTTCCGTGCGCTGTCGCTGCCCAACCCCGACACGATCGGCGAGCGCTATCCGCACCAGGTGTCCGGCGGCCAGCTGCAGCGGCTCGCCGCGGCGATGGCGCTGATCGCGAGCCCGAAGGTGCTGATCTTCGACGAGCCGACCACGGCGCTCGACGTCACCACCCAGGTCGAGGTGCTGCGCGCGTTCAAGTCGGTGATCTCCGCGCATCGCATCGCCGGCATCTACGTGTCGCATGATCTCGCCGTCGTCGCCCAGATCGCCGACCGCATCGTCGTGCTGCGCAATGGCGAGGTGCAGGAGAGCGGGACGACCGCCGACATTCTCGAGCGCGCGCAGCACCCCTATACGCGCCAGCTGCTCGCCGCCATCGCGCCGCATCATGAACCGCGAGCGGAGGCGTCCGCGGCGGCCGAGGCATTGCTCGAAGTGCACGAGGTGTCGGTCGGCTACGGTCCGCTGCGCTCGGACGGCCTGCCCGCGATCGTGGCCGTCGAGAACGTCAGCCTGCGCGTCGCGCGCGGACGCAATCTCGGCATCATCGGCGAATCCGGCTGCGGCAAGTCGACGCTCGCCCGTGCCATCGCCGGCATCCTGCCGCCGTTTGCGGGCGGCGTCGTGTTCGACGGCCGCGAGCTCGGGCGCAGCGCGCGCAGCCGCGATGCGGACCAGCTCCGCCAGGTGCAGATCGTGTTCCAGCATGCCGACACGGCGCTGAACCCGGCGCATACGGTCGAGGACATTCTGGGGCGGCCGCTGACATTCTATCACGGCATGCAGCGCCAGCATCGCAGCGCCCGCATCGATCAGCTGCTCGACATGGTGAAGCTGCCCCGCAGCCTACGGCTGCGCCGTCCGGGCGAGCTCTCGGGGGGACAGAAGCAGCGCGTCAACTTCGCCCGCGCGCTGGCCGCCGATCCCAAGCTCATCATCTGCGACGAGATCACCTCCGCGCTCGACACCGTCGTCGCCGCGGCGGTCATCGATCTGCTCAAGGAGCTGCAGCGCGAGCTCGATCTCGCTTATGTCTTCATCAGCCATGATCTGTCGGTGGTCGAGGCGATCTGCGACGACATCGTCGTGATGTATCGCGGCCGCAAGATCGAGCAGATCACGCCCGAGGCCATGGCGCGGCCGGAGCATCCCTACACGAAGCTCCTGCTGTCGTCGGTGCCGAAGCTCGATCCCGCCTGGCTCGACAATCTCCGCCAGGATCCCGAGCAGGTCCGCGAATACTGCCAGCGCTGACCGCGCGGCTACATCTGGAACAGGCTGGTCAGCGGCAGATAGGGCTTGACGATCGGCGACTTCAGCACGACGAAGCTGAAGTACTTCTCGATTCCGATGTCCATGTCGGTCAATCGCTCCATGATGGTCTGGTACTCGCCGATCCCCGCGGTGACGAACTTCATCATGTAGTCGTAGCCGCCGGAGACGAGGTGGCACTCGATCAGCTGGTCGATCTTCTCGACCGCGGCGAGAAAGCGGGCGAAGTCGATCTGGCGGTGGTTCTTCAGGGTGACCTCGGTGAACACGGTCAATGTCTGGCCGAGCTTGGAGGCGCAGATCTGCGCCGAGTAGCCCTCGATATAGCCTTCCGCCTGCAGCTTCTTCACCCGCATCAGGCAGGGGCTCGGTGACAGATTGACCAGCTCGGCCAGCTCCACATTGGTGACGCGGCCGTTCTTCTGCAGTTCATGCAGGATCTTGATGTCGATGCGATCGAGCTTCATGAAGCCGTGGTCCCGTGTGGCGCGAGGTCGGGTCCCCATTACAGCAGAAAATTCTGCGCTTGGCCCAACGAAATGTCCGTAAAGCAAGAATGGGGCCGTATCCGCCGGGATTATGCGATGCAAAACAATACGCCGGCGCTGCGCCGGCCGGCAGAATGATATGCCGTCCCGGCCGCGAATCCGGCGCCCGTGCGGCCTGATACCGCTCTAACCTGTCCAAGCCTACAGCCGGAGAGACCGCATGCCCGCACCGCTGGTGCACGTCGAGACATCGCCAACGCTGCCCGCGCGTGCAGATGCCGTGGTCATCGGCGGCGGCATCGTCGGCGTGTTCACGGCCTATTACCTCGCGCGGCGCGGGCTCGCGGTGGCGCTGATCGAGAAGGGCCGCATCGGCGCCGAGCAGTCCAGCCGCAATTGGGGCTGGTGCCGGCAGCAGAACCGCGATGCGCGCGAGCTGCCGATGGCGACGCTGAGCCTCGATCTGTGGGAGCGCTTCGCGGCCGAGAGCGGCGAGGCGACCGGCTTCTCGCGCTGCGGCCTGTTCTATCTCAGCAATGACGAGGCGGAGCTCGCCGGCTGGGCGCGCTGGGGCGAGTTCGCCAAATCCGCCGGCGTCACCACGCACATGCTCGATAGCCGTCAGGCCACGGAGCGCGGCGCTGCCACCGGGCGCAGCTGGAAGGGCGGCGTGTTCTCGCCGACCGACGGCACCGCCAGCCCCGCCGATGCCGCGCCCGCGGTGGCGCGCGCGATCCTGAAGCAGGGCGGCTCGGTGCACCAGATGTGCGCCGTGCGCGGCGTCGAGACCAGCGGCGGCCGGCTGTCGGCCGTGATCACCGAGCGTGGCACCATCCGCACGCCGGTCGCGGTGCTCGCCGCCGGCGCCTGGGCTTCGTCGTTCTGCCATCAGCTCGGTGTCGCACTGCCGATGGCCTCGATCCGCGCCTCGGCGCTCGCTCTGTCGCCGTCGGCGGAGCCGCTGCCCCCGGCGCTGCACACCGCCGCCGTCTCGATCACCCGGCGCGGCGACGGCGGCCATACCCTCGCGATCAGCGGCCGCGGCCGCGTCGATCCTACACTTCAGCAGCTGCGCTTCGCGCCGCACTTCCTGCCGATGTTCGCCAGGCGCTGGCGCAGCCTGCTGCCCGGCGGGCTCGAAGGCCTGCGCGCCGGCCACGAGACGGTCGGCCGCTGGCGGCTCGACGCGCCGACGCCGATGGAGCTGACCCGCATCCTCGATCCCCGGCCGGACCAGGCCACCATCCGCCTGACCCGGGCGCGCGCGGTCGAGCTGCTGCCGGCCTTGAAGCAGAGCCGCGTCACGGCGGCGTGGGCGAGCTACATCGATTCCACGCCCGACGGCGTGCCTGCGATCGGCGAGCTCGCCGCGCTGCCCGGCCTGATCGTCGCCGCCGGCTTCAGTGGCCACGGCTTCGGCATCGGGCCAGGTGCGGGCCATCTCATCGCCGATCTCGTGACCTCCGCCAAACCGATCGTCGATCCCAGGCCCTACGCTCCCGTGCGTTTCGCCCGGCATGAGTCCAAGGCGGTCGCAGACTTCTGAAGGTTACGTCTCCGGGACGTTAAGCCCCCGACTGCGCCAGACCGTTCGGTTCGCCGAATTCACTGGTTCGCCGCTCTGCGGCCCCTCGGTCTGCGGCTGACTTCGTCCAGTCCGTTTGGGGCCTGCTCTTGGAAGGCGTTGCAGAACAATGATGCCTTTTCCTCCCAAACGAGTTCTCAACTCTCTGATTTTGTTGGTATTCGCTGACCTTGCCCCTGGGGCTTAATCCAGTTTGAAGTTCGTTCTGGCCCAACGAGGACCAGAGCATGAAGCGCAGCCGCTTTACGGAAGAGCAGATCAACGCCTTCATCGAGAGCTTCAACACGTGCGCCTAGTCCGCGAATGCAGACGCGCCCCTCATCTAAGTCTATTTTACTGCAACCATCGCAGCATCTGTAATCCCTGAGGGCAGCGGATACTCCATCCTCCAATCTGATCAGCGCATACCATCGCGCGTCATTCATTGCTGATTGATCCTGGTGGTGATTGCCTGGCTTAGAATCTGCGCCAAGACTTGCTGGTTCATTGCCTCACTCGATTTGGGTATGTCGCCGCTCGTGTTCGGGCGGCCCATGGCGATTATCAGAGTATTGGTATCCTTCCGCGTTCCAGAGATGAAGGTTGGCGCCAGTGGCGCAGTAATCCTCACGAGCTTCCAGGAGGGCGTGACACTTCCCGTAGCCGTGACATAGAAATTGACCGTCTCGCCTATCACGTCGAGCGGGTCGTAAAGCGCGGGCTTGGGCTTTTCCCTGGGGCCGCAGTTCTTGATTTGACGAAGCATGTTGTCGGCATGTGTGAATGTGTCGGTTGCCGCGGCCTGCTCGCCGTTCAGAAATTCTGTCGATGTCTTGCCGTCCTGAGCATTGTCAACGCCGTACTTTTTCACCGCCACCACAGATGCCGACGTGACTGCGGCAAGTCTTTCAGCTTTGACGCCAGCAAGGCACTTGTCTGCTATGGAATTGGCGGCAATATCGCTGAGTGGCGTCACAACCTCCTGAATAAGCATCTTGGAATTGATCTCAAGCTGCTTCGCCTTTGCCAAATTGTCCTTCAATGTTTTTTGTTCCTGGATCTGGTCTTGCAATTCCTTTAGTTGTTGCTCGGTCTTCTCCTTGGCCTCGCCGAGCCGCTTGATGGAAAATTCAAGAGATTGAGACTTTTGTCCGGCAGAGGTTTGTGCCAGCTCGGGCTCGCTCAAGCCCGGACGCGGCAGGCGATCTATCGCTTTCAGGTTGTTCAGCGCCGTATCTATGTTTTTTATCTCACCGGCCGGCACTTTAGGCTGGCCAGTTCCGAGGCCCGGGTTGTTGACGCCCGTGTAGAGAACGCCGGCGCCGACCGGAGCAAGCGCCTTATCGATGACGGCTTTGAGCCCAAGCTCGCTCTCGAGAAGAATGCCGGGATAACGGCTGCAGTTTGCATAGGTCATTGACCATATCCGGTCGTTGCTCATTTCCTTGAGCACCTCGGGAAACGACATGAAAAACTCCATGTCCTCGGTGCGTACCGCCTGAGTCGTCAGCCCCCCGCCCACGGCGAGACTGCGATTTGTGCCGGCTATTTTGAGCGGTTCAATGAAAGTGGCCCCAGGGTTGATCGAGGTCTGATCATCAACGACCAACGTTAGATGAACTTTCGCCGACCATTGAGTCAGAAAACCGAACCGATTGTCCTCCGTCACCTTCAGACGGATCGCGTCCACAAGCTCACACTTGAGTCGCCGAACCACCTCGTGCACGGGGACGCTGGCCATTCCATCGGAGGGAGGCGTCTGCACGCATCCAGGCAGCAAAATGCAGGCCACCGCTGGCCAGCTGACAAGCACCGGACTTTTCATCTTTGTGTCCCCCAACACCGACGTCGAGCGCAAGCTCATGTTATGATGGTTTTTCTTCCAGCGCCACAGGAGATACACGTTAAGGCTGTGGATGCATCCTTCGTGCCGGTACGTTGCTCGAGCAGAGAGTCTAATTGCAGTCTCGCGGTCCGCGCGCAACTCCTTGTTCTGTTGTCGAACCACGCTCTGGGGACGACTGCCGTAGCCGCGTCAAGCCGGCTTGGAAATCCTGCCGTGACGTGTGACGCGGATAGGAAGTTCTTTGGTCGAATGCGAAGTGGTTGGCGAGGTAAGCGAGCAAGTCCCCGTCTACGTGCGAAGCCTGCCACCAAGGTGTCTCGATGAAATTCGAATCCTGATACTGAGTAATTCCGCAGAGGTCTGCTCGCTCGATGTCGTTTTGGTGCAGCATGGCGCGGTCCAGAGAGGAGCCGTTCAGCCGCGCTCCCCGCATGTCCGACTCTGAAACCTCTGTGTCGTTGAGGTTAGCCCCGGTTAGATCGGCATCCCGCAAATCGACGTTCCAAATATTCATGGAATGCAAATCGAGCGACACGTCGACTGGGCGATTTTTCAGGAGGCCCGCGACTTTGGTTGAAACAAACGTCAGTTCACTCGAGCGCAAATCATACTCGTTTCGTTCGGCCTGATTTAGCTTTTCTAGCTCCGAGTCGTTCTTCTGAGGATTCCAAACCTTCTGCGCGAGAGGCCGATAGCGGGCAGTCAAAGCCCGGTCCAGATCGAAAACGATGCCGGCATTGGACCAGTCGACGGGCTCCAAAAACGTTGCGAACAGATTCTCGAAAACGACGAAATCGGCGGCTTCGACGAGCGCTTTCGTCACGTCCGGGCAGTCAACGTAGTTCGCGATGTGAAGGAGCGTAAGGACGTGCTGGATGGGCGTAATCCAGTTGGCCGCATCTTCCAGGCCACCTTCGACTAGACCGATGACGTATCCCCGCTTGCTGTAGACGGGCGCCCCGCTCAATCCAAAGATGAACGGCGCCTGCGCCGCCCATCGCCCGTCGGGGGCATTGGTCGTTCCGAGCTTACCATCGATACCTTGGAGACTTTGCGATAGCGGAAATCCGAAGGCTTCGAAAGCGTCGCCGTCACGCGCCGCAGAAGCCTCTCGTCTGCAAATCGTCGCCGCCGGATAGTCCTGACGAGAATACGGCAACTTTAGAAGGCTGACATCGCCCGAAGCGTCGCTCAGGCCGGCAACGGGAATGCGCTGAAGGATAAGCGGATTCGAGGGAGTAAATCCCGGACGGTCTTGGAGAGTGCCTCTTATCAGGTTCTTCTTCTTGTTTGCGTCCGTTTGCATGTCCCATGATTGGAACAGATGGGAGGCAGTGAGCACATAGCCTGTTCTGGAGACGATGAATCCTGTCCCGTTCACACGTGCCATTGCACCCGTCGTCGGGTCCGCAACGTCGAACCAGATGTACACGATGGATTGCCGTGCCAGATCCGTAAGGGTTCGCTGTTGAGCGAATGCCTCCTTTCCCAGCCCAGCGATCGCGACCATGAGTACCACTACAATCACGATATGCTTGACTGGAGTTCTCATCATTTGACTCCATACACCTTGTGAAGTGCATCCACATCCAGCGCGCTCAACTCCCCATTGTTGTTGTATTCGTCGTTACAGTAGTTCATCACGGAGTGTGGATCATATGGCGTAAGCCTCACCGCCGTCGGAACGGCGGGTTGTCCGGCAGGCTTTCTGCAGTCGTCAGGTTTGTCGGGACGCATATGTTCGTGCGCAAACCCGATTGCGTGCCCGAACTCGTGCACTGCGATCACCTTGATGCAGTCCTTTCTTTGTTCCGGGGAATAATTGCAGTCCTGCGACCAGTTCTTGAACGTGAAGTTCAAGACCATGCCGTGTTCCTTGCCGTCTATCATTTTGCCCAAACCGTCGGTATGCGCCACCTCGTCCGAAATGTAGATGCGAATCCCGGCGCTGCGCTCAGCGCAGGGTTGCCAGCCACGAAATTCGATTTTTGAATGTTCCTGCCAGCTCTCAGTCACGGCTTTCTGGATAGTCAAATGCTCGGCGTTCAGGTCAGGGTTATAGTTTTCCCAGCATACAAAGATGATCGTACGACCGTCGCGCTCTGACTCCCAGCGCGTCTGCGGGACGAAATATCCATACTTGTTGCCATCAGGGGTGATGAAAGCGCCCAGTGCGTCCGTTCCGCTTCTGAAGAGTTTGAACTCGCCGTTCTGGGAAAATGCATCTCCACCGGCGACGGCGACGAGCAGCGCAGCCAACGCAATTCTCGGAATACAACGGCTCAAGATTCGCATCATGGGCCGACCCAGTTCGCATCTCAAAGCGGAACAGACGAGCAGTCACTCACGGGATGTTCCCTCTTCTCAGCAAGATTCAATCCTGATGGGCACCCGCACGCAACGGGCGAAGCAGAACTCGCTTTTAAGTCGTAAGTCTTGATTTGGATCAATTGGCGCGTCGCGCATGCCGGGCGCGTTCATTGGCCGGGAGGCGCGCATCCAGTCCCGACCCCGGCGGCCAGAGTCCGGGCGCTGCTCGACAGAGCAACACAACGACCGGGGACACGACCCGCCCAGTCGGAGAGGGATCACTGGAAGGCGCCGGCGCACGGCGCCTTTTTGCTGCGCGCAACGAAGCGCGATTTCCGATGGAGGCGCTCGTCACGAAACGCGAACTCCGATGGATAAATCATACACGAAACGCATTTTCCGATGGAATGACAACCGACTCGACGCGAAATCACTTGGATGGAGGCCATTCAAATTGTTGGTTTTTTTTGGTCCGGCGCGCGCAAATTCATTTGGACTGAGCAGCAGTTATGCCGATTGTCGTTCGCGTTTGATTTTGTCACTAAGGCTCTGCTCGATTCACGGGCTTTTTTGATGCGATTGAGCTTTTCGGGTCGCCAGCGTTTTTGCGTCGTCGGACTGTAGCGCTGACCTTGCCCCCCAAGTTTTATCCAGATCTGAGTTCGTTCGGGCGGTTTGATGTGCCCATCTGGGCGGTCGTAGCGGCGGGAGCT
>NZ_JBNPUY010000007.1:0-454223 GCF_051168395.1 Bradyrhizobium sp. HKCCYLRH1030
TCATGACCTTCAGTCCTGCCCACTAGACAGACTGAATCACCGATATCTCTGCGTCGCAACTGCTGACTTTTTCAACAAAATCGACCCGAAGCGGACATCAGAACAACGGTGCTGCGCGCTGCAATCTGAACTTTATCAGGGAGCCCGAGTCGCGGCCGTTGTCACCGGGCAGTCAGACGCCACTGCCGGATGACGCCTTGAGAGTTGCCACTACAGGGGATCGGTCAATTGGACAGTGACAAAGCGTGAAAATTGGCGGCGCTATTTAGCAGCCTCCTTCATTAATATATGTTTGTAACATTTACAACCTTTCGGTATACTTCTAAACTTTCGCACTGGGCGGGCTCAAGGGGGATTGCATGAGGCTAATTAGTCGAAGGTCATTACTAACAGGCGCTGGCGCAGTCGCGATTTCGAGCTCCAAACTTTTGGCCATGAAAGACAGCGTTGGCACCTTGCAGCGCGCCTACGTTGCCAAGCCGCAAATCATTAAACAGGAATGTCCTGAATGGTGCTGGGCAGCCTCCACAGCAATGATCTTTGCGGCGCACGGACATCGTACCGATCAAAAGAAAATCGTAGCCAAAGTATTTGGCGGCCTCGCATGCAAACCCGCTGGAACGCCGCTCGCCATAGCGCAAGCACTCAGTGCGCCGTGGGTCGACGACAGCGGCCAGTCTTTCCAGGCGAGCATCAGCGCAGCCTACGATCCGACTGACGGTATTATGGCCATCAGTAATAACTTCATTATCAACGAACTTGCGAACGACCGACCCGTCTTGTACTGCAACACTCACCACGCAATGGTCATAGTCGATTTCAACTATGTTATGAGTCCAATGGGTCCGGCTCCCCAGCAAGTGGGCGTGCTCGATCCGTGGCCCGGCAGTCCGGACTACCATCCACTTTCTCAACCCGAAATGTACGGAATTAATATGGCGCCCGGCGGCCAGATGACGTTTCTGGCCGCGGTTGCTTTGTAACTGCGCATGCATGCTCGAATAGAACGAATAACATTTTGCATGGAGTCTAAGCGATGAGAAACGCACTAATCGCCTTAATACTCGTTGCGTCTACCACTTTTTCGTTAGCCGAAGACAGGGTACGGGCCGGCGACTGTTCGGTTATTGCAAGCTATCTCGAAGATCAGATCACTCCCGCTGATACGGACAATCCTTTTCACTCAGAGTAGATTTGCTACAGGTGGCAGGCGAGGACCACTTGTAACGTTCAGATGCGTTTTGACTATCGTGTTAGAAAAATGCGCGGGGGCGATGTGTCAGTCAAAAGCGGTACTATCAGCAAGGGCTCGCTGAAGAGCTTTTGCGGCCCCGGCGGGGATAGCGAACGCTTCTTTGTGGAATAAGGATAGGAAGCATTAGTGAGCGTCACGAGACGGGCGATCTCCATATCGCCCACCTCGGCGAGGAATTTATATCCCAACAAACTAGTGCTGCTCATGAAATAGCAAACGACGCCGCATCTCAGGCCCGGCAGCCTGATGTATGGGTATTGTCTATAGAATGACGAGGACACGCTATGGAGCGTCGACAATTTCTGTCTGGCATGTGTATAGGCGCTACGATCGGTGTCTTCCCTTCGATGGCTCGCGCTGAAGCGACTTGTAGGACCTCAAATCAAACCGACATACGCATCATTGATGCCAGCAAGAATCTTACCAGATCCGCCAAGCGGGTAGCAGACGCCGGCGTCACTACAGTGATCCGGTTTTATACACGCCTCGAAAATTTGGATCACGGCCCTTATCAGAACGCAGTTCTATCCAAAGCGGAACTAAATGCGCTTGAAGACCAGAGGATCGCCGTCGCAACTGTATTCCAGTATTTTAGCGGCGGGAGTGGCCGAACTTTTCAAGAGCCCACCAAGAAAATTTATGACGTGCGCGACGCAGTGAAGAATGCTGATAACATGAAGCAGCCCGAAGGGAGCGCTATCTACTTTGGCGCGGATTTTGACCTAGCGAGCGGCGACCGTGAGAAAAATATTCTGGCGATAAAACAGTATTTTCAGTACGCGCAAAAAGAAGTAGCCAAATCTGGTCGCAAAATCGGTGTCTACGGCTGCGGAAAAACCTGCGAAATCCTCGCAGAAGAACAGTGGGATATGTACTATTGGCTTTCGGCTTCTGTCGCTTATTGGCGCACAGCAGAATTTTACAATTCAGGCAATTGGCATCTATTTCAAACCAAGACTGATCTAGCCCGCCCCTATGGTGAGATCGATACCAATGTACTCAATCCGAAATTCACGTCGTTCGGGCAATGGCGGAGCGACGGGAGCCTAGTGACGGAACCCGCCGCGGTCTCGAAACGGATCCTTGATGCCCGTCGTTTCGTGGCACCGAAGCGGATACAGTTGTTCTCAGATCCGCTAAATCCCGATCAAACACTGATTCCTCTGGAGGATGCGGAGCTTAGTCGCGCCAGCTTCGGGCGTTCCGTGAGAGTAATGTGCCAAGAGGGAGAAGCACTCGGAGTAAGCCTAGATGAGCAGATGCTTCGTGGCTTCTGCCGACCTGAAGCTCTCCGTTCCACTATCCCGAGTTTCGGTTAGTTATCTAACTTTTATTGCCGCTCGACGTTTTATGTTGATCGGATTTTCAAGGGCGCAAGCCTGGTCGGCCTTCCCGTTCAACAGCCGACTCGGGTTTTTCTCGTCATCAATCGTCCGGCAACGGCTTCGCCCCCGGTACCGGCTGATCGGGCGACATTTCAGATAAAGATAAACCTCTTGCGATTTTACAGAAATCGTGATTGTCTATGCGTATCCCGCCTCATGCAGAGGGGCGTTGCGCGCGATCGTCACGACACGCGAGGTGGGGAGCGATGGCCGCGAGAGATCGCAGCGTCTTCGGTAACGAGGGCGCGGACGAACGATCTGTCGTGGACGTGAAGTCGCAGCGTCCTGACACCCCGATGCTGGTGTCCCGCGCAATGCGCAAGCGTTGCCGCGAATGGTGGCCAACAAGCCCGGTGCACCAGGGAGACTGCGTATAAGCGTGAAGACCATCGCGCAGGGAATGCCGGCGTGTTTCGGCTTTGCCTGTGGTACCTGCCGCCTGCATTCTTTTCGCAGGCGGGCCATGGGTGAGGCCTTCACCCGGCATTCCCTGCGCCCTCTGCATGAGTTGCGAGGGACGGACTGATCGCGGGACTCGGGCGTGCTACGCCGCGAGAATGCGATGACATGTCCCTCATCCGTTGGCTGTTTGAAACGTAAAATCCCGCCAGACCTTCTGCTGTCGTCCCGGACAAGCCGGCAGCGTTCGCCGGGACGACCGCGGTGTTGTTTATGGCTTTCGATATCTCACGACGCTCACGACGCCTGCCGTGCCGCCGGCCTGCGCTCGACCGGGTGGATGTCGATGCCACGCAGGCGGCCCAGCCGCAGCACGTCCATCGGCACGGTACGGCCGATGCGGTCGCGGTCGAGCACGCGGATCAGGTCGTCGACGCCGTTGATGTCGACGCCGTCGAGCTTGATCACGACGTCGCCGGGCAGCAGGCCGGCGCGGGCCGCGGGCCCGTCCGGCTCGATCTGCATCAACAGCGCGCCCATCTTGTTCTCGACGCCGGCGAGCAACGCATGTCGCCGCGGCACCGGCGCGGTCTGCCCGGACACGCCGACATAGGCGCGGCGGACGTAGCCGTGGCGGATGATCTCCGACAGCACGAACTGCGCGGTGTTGCTGGCGACCGCAAAGCAGATGCCCTGCGCGCCCTGGATGATGGCAGTGTTGATGCCGATCACCTCGGCGGCCGACGACACCAGCGCCCCGCCGGAATTGCCTGGGTTGAGCGCCGCATCGGTCTGGATGACGTCCTCGATCATGCGGCCCGAGACCGAGCGGATCGAGCGGCCGAGCGCCGAGACCACGCCAGCCGTCACCGTGGATTCGAAGCCGAGCGGATTGCCGATCGCGACCACGAGCTGGCCGCGGCGCAGGCTCTTGGAGTTGCCGAGCGCGGCGTAGCGCAGGTCGCGCGCGTGATTGGCGCGCAGCAAGGCGAGATCGGTGTCGGGATCGACGCCGAGCACCTGAGCGTCGGTGACGACGCCCTCGACGTCGCGCAGCCGGATGCTCTTGGAGGAGCCGACGACATGGCTGTTGGTCAGCACGAGACCGTCGGGCGAGATCACGATGCCCGAGCCGAGCCCGCCGCGCTCGGCGCGGGAGCCGGCGGTCGACCCAGCCCTGGGGCCGGTTTCGACGCGCACGACCGCAGGGCCGACCCGCTCGGTGACGTCGATGACGGCATTGGAATAGGCGTCCAGCAGCGCGCGGTCGTCGGCCGGCGCAGCATCAGACGCGCGCGCCGGCGACAGCGCATCGCCGGCGAGATCGGAGGTAAAGTCCAACATGGCAAGATTTCCTTCGCCCGGTCAGATGGGTAGCAGCCGCCCCCCGCGCAAGGTGGCGATCCGGCGACGCCGTTCCGCGCCGTCCTTGGCGAGACTCACGCGCGCTGTGATAGGACTACGGCCGGGTATTTGATGAATCTGATTGCGGGAGGAAGCATGCGGCTGCGAGATCGGCTGTTGTCGTTGTGTGGGGCCATGGTGCTGGGAGCCGACATGACCGGCGCATCGCTGGCGGCGAGCGCCACGGTGCGCAGCGGCGACACGATCCAGCTCGGCGACACGGTGTTCCGGCTCGACGGCATCGATGCGCCGGAGGTCGACCAGCTCTGCATCGACGATCACGCCGATTCCTGGAGCTGCGGCGTCGAGGCACGCGAGCAGCTTGGCAAGCTGATCGGCAGCCGCTCGGTGCGCTGCGACGATCTCGGCCCCGACAAGCCGCTCAAGACGCGCAGGATCGGCCTCTGCACCATCGACGGCGACAAGGTCAGCCTGAACCAACAGGTCGCGCGCGCGGGCTACGCCATGAGCGCGGATCCGGCGATCAAGTATCGCGCCAAGGACGATGTCGCCGCGGCCAAGGAGGCGGTGCGCGGGCTGTGGAAGGGATGTTTCGTCGCCCCAGCCGAGTTCCGCGCCGACAAAAAGGACGGCGCCCTGCTCGGCGCGGCCTGCCGCGCCGACCGCGACCGCGAGATCCGTGCGGTGCTCTTCCCGGACGCGCCGAGCGCGCCGCCGGGCTGCAGCATCAAGGGGAAGTTCGCGGTGCGTGCCCGCGTCACCGGCAACATCGGCATCTACCATCTGCAGGGCTGCCCGAGCTATCCGGCGACCACCGAGCCCGACCGCTGGTTCTGCTCGGAGGACGATGCACGCGCCGCCGGCTTCCGCCGTGCATTCAACTGCCGCGCGCCGAAGAAGTGAGATCGGACGGTCGACAAGCCGGCACGACGAAGCAATCGAGAGCTGTCGCGCGGCCCCTGGATTGCCGCAGCGATGCTCAGTGCTGCATCTGCAGCAGCTGATCCATCGGCATCATGTTGTGGTTGAGGTTCGCCATGATCCACAGCGAGCCGCCGACGACGAGAAACACGATCAGCAGCCCGAAGGCCAGCGCCAGCACGTTGTTGGTGTTGTCGGGCCCGGTGGTGATGTGCAGGAAGAACACCAGGTGCACCCCCATCTGGGCGATCGCCAGGACGATGATCGCGACCGGGATCGACGGCTGCCAGACGAGGTCGGTGCCGGCGATGAAGAACGATGTCGCCGTCAGCAGGATCGCGAGACCGAGGCCGGCGACATAGAACAGGACGCGGGAACGCAGGCTGCCATGCTGCTGCTCGCCGGGTGCGAGATCGAATTCCGCGGGGGCTTGATCGGTCATGTCGCACTCCCGAGCAGATAGACCACGGAGAACACCGCGACCCAGATGATGTCGAGCGCGTGCCAGAACAGCGCGAAGCACAGGATGCGACGCTCGATGTCGGCGCGGAAGCCCTTGGCGACCACCTGCGCCATCATGGTCAGCAGCCACAGGATGCCAGCCGCGACGTGCAGGCCATGGCAGCCGACCAGAGTGAAGAACGCCGACAGGAAGGCGCTGCGGCTCGGCCCGTCGCCGCGGCCGACGAGGTCGACGAACTCTCGGACCTCGAGCAGCAGGAAGCCGGCGCCGAGCAGGCCGGTGACGGCCATCGCGACCTGGAACCAGAGCTGGTTGTGGCGCTCGGCGGCAATGCTCGCCATGCCGCAGGTGAAGCTCGACAGCAACAGCAAAGCGGTCTCGACCGCGACGTTGCGGACGTCGAACAGTTCGGCGCCGCCCGGACCGCCGGCGGTCGCACCCGACAGCACAGCGAAGCTCGCGAAGAAGCACGAGAACATCACGATGTCGGAGAGCAGGAATATCCAGAAGCCGAATCCGGTCACGATCCGTTTCGGCGCCGGCCCAGGATGCTCGGCGGCACGCAGTTGATGCGGATCGGCATAGGCAGGCGCCTGAGCGACGGTGGTCACCGACATCGGCCCACTCCCTTTGCGACGACTTCAGTGGGCATGCGCCGTTCCGCCTTCCGGCCGCGACTGGTTCTCGCTGAGCTGCGGTCCCGGCGCCGGAGGGATCTTCTGGCTGGCGATGTTGCCGAACAACTCGGGATCCGCGAGCCGGTAGGTCTTCGGGCGGGTCTCGACGGACTGCGCCGCGAGCTCCTTGTAGCCCGCCTCGTCGAGCACCTGGCCGCTCCTGGCAGCATTCGTCACCCAGTTGGCGAAGTCGGGCTGCGAGACGACGTTGGTGTCGAACATCATGTCGGGAAAACCGTCGCCGCTGAAATGCGAGGCCAAGCCCTTGTAGGTCCCGACATGATCTCCGCGCAGGTTCAGCCGCGTGACCATGCCGTTCATGGTGTAGATCATGCCGCCGAGCTGCGGGATGAAGAAGGCCGTCATGACGCTGCCGGATGTCAGCTCGAAGCGCAGCGGCGCGCCGATCGGGACGGTCAGGCTGTTGACGGTGGCGATGCGCTGGTCGGGATAGATGAACAGCCACTTCCAGTCGAGCGACACCGCCTGGATGCGGATCGGAAGCCCGGTGCCGTCGACGGGCTTGCCCGGGTCGAGCTGGTGCGAGCCGATCCAGGCGACGCCGCCGAGCAGGATGACGGTG
The DNA here is from genome assembly GCF_051168395.1 of Bradyrhizobium sp. HKCCYLRH1030. Lineage (NCBI taxonomy): Bacteria > Pseudomonadati > Pseudomonadota > Alphaproteobacteria > Hyphomicrobiales > Nitrobacteraceae > Bradyrhizobium > Bradyrhizobium sp. HKCCYLRH1030. The sequence goes on from NZ_JBNPUY010000007.1 coordinate 7,049, forward strand.
AGCGCGGGGATCGACCACACCACGAGCTCGACCGCGCCCGAATAGGCGAACTCCGGCCGGTAGCGCGCCCTGGTGTTGGAGCTGCGGAACCAGAACGCGAAAGCGAGCACCGCGATCGATGTCGGCACGATGATCGCCAGCATGATGATGACGGAATCGATCAGGATCGTCTGCTCGGCGGCGGCGATCGGCCCTTGCGGATCGAAGATGTTCATACGCTCATCCGGCATTCATCCGCGCTCCCAACCCACACCGGATCGAGAGGTTCCTGCGCCGCAAAGATCCGCTCAGCGGCTCACGCGCCAGATCGTGCTGTTGCCGTCTTCGGAGATGAGCAGGCTGCCGTCGCGCGCCACGGTGACGCCGACCGGCCGGCCCCAGACCTCGCGATCGTTGACGACGAATCCGGTGACGAAATCCTCGTATTCGCCGGTGGGCACGCCGTCCTTGAGCCTGACCCGGATCACCTTGTAGCCGGTGCGCTTGGACCGGTTCCACGAGCCGTGCTCGGCAGCGAAGGCATCGCCGCGATACTCCGGCGGAAACAGATTGCCGTCGTAGAATGTCAGACCGAGCGAGGCCGAATGCGGCTGCAGCAGCACGTCGGGCACGGTGATCCTGCCCTTCAGGTCGGGGCGCTCGCCGGCATGGCGCGGGTCGGGGTTGTCGCCGATGTAGTACCAGGGCCAGCCATAGAAGCCGCCCTCCTTCACCCGCGTGACATAATCCGGCACCAGATCGTCGCCGAGCCCGTCGCGTTCGTTGGTCGAGCACCACGGCGTTCCGGTCGCGGGCTGGATGGCGAGGCCGACGCAGTTGCGGATGCCGGTGGCGAACAGGCTGCGGTTCTTGCCGTCGGGATCGAACGCCAGCACGCTGGCACGGTCGGCCTCCCCGCCCCAGGCCGCGCCGAGCGGGTGCGCCTTGATCCAGGCACTGACTCCGCCGGCTGGCTCTCCCAGCGCTTCGCCGACATTGCCGGCGGAGCCGACCGACACCAGCATGCGCTTGTCGTCCCTGGTGAAGACGATATCGCGCGTCGAATGGCCGTAGCCAGCCGGCAGATCGGGCACGACGAGCTGCAGCGGCCCCGACGCCTTCATGTCGCCGGCCCGATAGGGAAAGCGCATGACGCGCTCGGTGCTCGCGACATAGATCCATTGCGGATCGCTGCTCGGGTAGAAGGCGATGCCGAAGGGATGGCCGAGACGGTCGGCGAAGATCTCGCTCGACGCGACCTTGCTGCCGTCCTCGCTCGGACGCAGCACGCGGACGCGCCCTGCCCGGGTCTCGGCAACGAAGATGTCGCCATTCGGCGCGGTGCGGAGGATGCGCGGCCCGCTCAGCCCCTCGGCGAACAGCGCGATCTTGAAACCGTCGATGACCCTCGGCACGGCGGAGGCCGGTCGTTGCATCACGCGGGAGACGTTGGCTGCGGACGCCGTCGCACCCGGTTTGGGCAGGTCTTCGGGACGGATCAGCCTGATTGTGCCAGGTGCATCACCCTGCCAACTGCCGAACGCGTCCTTGCCTTTCAGCACAACAGGTTCGGCTGCGGCGGCGGTCGCCGCCAGCGCGCTCAAGGTCGCCACGACAGCCGTGCTGATCAGTCTCGTCATGCGGTCCTCGCGCGTCTCGAACGGCCGGCAGTCTACCCCGGTCGAGGACCGGCGATCACGTGTCGCGGCGACAGGACGCGATCACGACAGCGCCCCGAGCACGCCGCGCGTCGCCTGGTCGATCTCCTCGACATAGCGGCGGCGCGCGAAGGACTCGGTCAGGAAGCCGATCACCTTGCGGCTGTTCTCCGATTCCAGCACCGCCAGCTCTTCCGCGCCGGAATCGTCGAAGATCTTCATCGCCGTCTTGACGTTCATTTCGGGCAACAGCGCGACGTCGAAATATTTGGCGAGCTCGACCACCTGGATCTCGTCGGCGATGGAGTCCAATTCGCCCGAGAACAGATCGGGCAAGGAGACCAGCCCGCAATAATCGTCGCTGTTGTTCACCACCACCACGGCCTGGCGCGTGCCCAGCGCGAACTCGCGCCGGCAGGCCGCGATGCTGGTCGTGGTCGGCACCTTGGCGACGTCGGAACGCATCAGCCGCTCGACCGTGAGGTTGCGCAGCCAGCCGACGTCATTGGCGCTGCGGATGGTCTCGCCGCGCAGATGCAGGCGCCAGGTCGAGAACGAGTGGCCGAACAGGACGCGGACGCACACCGACGTCACGATGCAAGCGCCCAGCACGACGGCCGTGACGTCGACACTGCGGGTCATCTCCAGCACCAGGAACGACATCGTCAGCGGCCCGCCGACGATGGCGACACCGAGCGTCGCCATGCCGGTGAGCATCGCCACCAGCGGGTCGATCGCGAGCCCGAGGCCGGCCAGCGCGAGCAGTCCCGCAAACAGCTTGCCGAGCAGGCTGCCGACGAACAGCGAGGCGAAGAACAGACCGCCGCGGAAGCCCGAGGCCAGCGAGATCAGGCAGGCGGCGAGCTTGAGCACGATGATGGTGGCGATCATGCCGACCGCCATCTCGCGATGCAGGTCGAGCAGCATTGCGCCGTGGCCTGCCGCCAGCACCTGCGGCGTCACGATCGCCATGGCGCCGACACAGACCCCGCCGATCACCGGGCGCAGCCACACCGGAATGCGGACGAACAGCCGCTCGACCGCCGGCGAGGCACGCATCACCACGATGCCGATGCCGGCGACGAGGAGCGCCAGCACGAACAGCGCGATGTATTGCTCGAAGCCGACCGCACCGACCTTGGCGACCTCCAGCGAATACGGCGCGCCGGCGAGATATTGCGAGGTCAGCGCACCCGCCAGCGAGGCCGCCAGGATCGGCGCCGCGCTGCCGACGGAGTAGACGCCGACGATCAGCTCATAGGCATAGAACGCCCCCGTGATCGGCGCGCCGAAAGCGGCCGCAATGGCGGCGGCCGCACCGCAGCCGAGGATGAGGCGCATATCGTTGCGGCGGAGCGTGAGATACTGCCCAAGCAGCGAGGCGACGCCGGCGCCGATCTGGGTGTAGCCGGCCTCGAGCCCGACCGACGCGCCGGAGCCGTTGGAGACCAGGGTCTGGCCGCTCACCACGATGCTGTCGCGCATCGACAGCCGTCCGCCGCGCAGCGCATTGGCCTCGACGGGGTCGACCGCGGCCGCGATCTTCCAGCGCCGCCGCAGCCATTCCATGATGCCGAGCGCAAGGCCGCCGCAGGCGGGCGCGATCAGGGCGACCGCCGGGTTGACCCAGGTATGAGCGCTGAGCCGGACATCGATCGGAATGCCGTAGATGACCACATGCGCGACCTGCGCGATCAGGCTCATCACCGTCACGATCGCACCCGTCGCAACGCCGATCACCAGCGCCAGCGGTATCAGGTAGAACTCGTTGCTGCGCAGCAAGGCCCGCAGCCGCGTGACCACCCGGTTCGAAGCCTTGCGATCGATGATATGCGACAGCGTCGACAGCACGGAGAGCCATTTCTTCTACGATGAGGCCTCGCCGTGGCAATAACCTGTCGCAACTAGCGGAACAAGCGCGAATTCCTGTCCGATCGAAACGTGGTTGACTGGTCCGGAAAGTGGAACCGCCGCGGCTCGCGCGATCCTGCGCCTCAACTGCGCGGCACCGCCGAGGTCACAAGCGGCCCAGGTGCAAAACAACGGCGCCCGCCACGGGAGACTCCGCAACGGGCGCGCGCAACTCAAATCGAGGAGATGTCCCGTTCAGATCCGCTCGATGATGATCGCGGGTGCCATGCCACCGGCCGCGCACATCGTGACCAGGCCGCGCTTGAGATCGCGCCGCTCGAGCTCGTCGAGCAGCGTCCCGATCAGGATGGAACCGGTGGCGCCGATCGGATGTCCCAGCGCGATCGAGCCGCCGTTCACATTGACCTTGGCGCGGTCGAGCTCGAGGTCGCGGATATACTTCTCGGCGACGACGGCGAACGCCTCGTTGATCTCGAACAGGTCGATGTCATCAAGCTTGAGCCCGGCCTTGGCCAGCACCTTGCGCGTCGCCGGCACCGGGGCGTTCAGCATCAGGGTCGGGTCGTCGCCCATATTGGCCATCGCCACGACGCGTGCCCGCGGCTTCAGGCCATGGGCCTTGGCATAGGACGGCGACGCCAGCAGGATCGCCGCCGCACCGTCGACCACGCCCGAGGAGTTGCCGGCGTGATGCACGAATTCGATCTCGAGGCCGGGATAGCGCTGCAGGATCAGGTTGCGATACGTCGTGCCCTTCTCGTCCAGCGCGTAGTCGGCGATCGCCGGAAACGCCGGCTTCAGCGCGGCCAGCGCCTCGGCCGTTGTCTGCGGCCGGGGGTATTCCTCGTGGTCGAGCGCGACGCTGCCGTCCTCGCGATGCACCGGCACCAGACTCTTCTTGAAATGGCCGGCAGCGATCGCAGCCGCCGCGCGCTTCTGGCTCTCCAGCCCGAGCGCGTCGACGTCGGCGCGGGTGATGCCTTCCATGGTGGCGATGGCGTCGGCGCAGACGCCCTGGTGCGACTGCGGATGCAGCGCGCGCAGATGCAGGTTGCCGGCATCCATCATCAGCGGCCCCTCGCCGCGCCGGCCGTCCATCGACATCATCTCGCAGCCGCCGGCGATGACGAGGTCCTCCTGCCCGGCCATGATCGAGCTTGCTGCGATGTTGACGCTGGTGATGCCGGAACCGCAGAAGCGATCGAGCGTGACGCCGGAGGCACGGATGTCGTAGCCGGCATCGAGCGCCGACATGCGGCCGAGATCGCCGCTCTGCGGTCCGCGCTGCGACGAGCAGCCCCAGATGATGTCGTCGACATCGCCGGTATTGATGCCGGTGCGGTCGGCCAGCGCACGCAGCACGGTGGCGCCGAGATGCTGCGGGTGCAGCCCGGCGAGCGCGCCCTTGCCGGCTTTGCCAATACCGCGCGGCGTTCTGCAGGCATCGATGATGAGCGCGTCGACCATGGTGTTTCCTTTGCCCGATGTTGTTTTGCGCTGACAGCGCGCGGCGTCTCGGCGGCCGCACGCCTCTCTTTGCTGTCGCATAGCATTGCGCGTGCGGTCTTCACAACGGCGCTTGAAGCTGCCGGCGCATGACCAGAACGCACGCCATGGCTTTGACACAACTCACCTTTCCGTCGCACGAACAATTCCGCGGATCGGCGCGCTCGGGCTGCCTTCTCGCAGACTGGTTGAAGAGCAACCCATCTCGCCCAGGCGCGCTGCAACGCAGCTCGAACGGAGGGTCTCGGCAACGTTGGCAGTTGGACTGCAGAGCATTGTCCAACCAAGCGAACTGACCGTTCACCCAATGCTTCTTGTCATGCTGCAGAGGCTGCAAGATCCTCGATCAGGAACAACTGGGATCACAGCGATCCGCCGGCTCCGGATCCGGAGCACCCATGATCACGACGCCACGTTGAGAGGTCGCCCGACCTCTCCATCGTGGCGTGACGATAGCAAACACGAACGATGCCGGAGCCTGGCGGGCAGCGCCTGCCTGTGACCGCGGCCATCCCGAGGAGGACGCTCTGATGTTGAGACGAGACCTGCTGGCCACCATGGCCGGACTGGGAGCGGCGAGCGTGCTCGGAGGCCCTGCCCTCTCCGCCGACGAGGCCAAGATCCCCAGCATCGCCGGCCCGGATCCGGCACCGAAGACCCCGAGCTTCAGGGCGCCACCGGGCAGCGTCGATACCCACACCCACATCTTCGGGCCGGCGGCGACCTATCCATTCTCGCCCAGCCGCCCCTACACGCCGCCCGACGCATCGCTGGAGATGTTCCGGGCGCTGCACGCCAAGATCGGCGTCGAGCGCGCCGTCATCGTCAACGCCACCGTCCACGGCACCGACAATCGGGTCGTGACCGATGCGATCGCGCAGAGCAACGGCAACTACAAGGGCGTCGCCAACATCAACGCGGCGATGTCCGATGCCGACCTCGCGGCGCTCGGCAAGGCCGGCATCTGCGCCTGCCGGTTCGCCTTCCTCCGCCGCCTCGGCGGCGTCGGCGACATGAACGTCTTCCGCACCCTGGTGGACCGCGTCGCGGCGATCGGCTGGCACGTCGACGTTTATCTCGAGGCCGGGACGATCCAGGAATTCGTGCCGATCCTGAAGGCGCTGCCGGTCACCTATGTGATCGACCACATGGGCACGATCAGCGCTGCCAAGGGGATCGACGATGCCGGGTTCAAGGCGCTGCTCGACCTGCAGGCGAGCGACGACAAGTGCTGGATCAAGATCACCGGTCCCGAGCGCGCTTCGGCCTCCGGCCCCCCGTTCCACGACGCGGTCCCGTTCGCCCGCAAGCTGATCGACAACGCGCCGGATCGCGTCATCTGGGGCACCGACTGGCCGCATCCGAACGTCAAGATCATGCCCAATGACGGCGATCTGGTCGATCTGATCCCACTCTACGCCCCGGATCCGGCCATGCAGCGAAAGCTGCTTGTCAGCAATCCCGAACGGCTGTTCAAGTTCGAGCCCAAGAGCTGAGTCACCGCCAGCTGCGAATTCGCCCGTTCAGCGACAGGACCGATCATGACCGCCACGACCCTCACCGCCGACAGCAAGGCAGGCGCCCGCCGCGGCTGGTGGAAGGAGCTTTGGGTCCAGGTCATGATCGCGATGGCAGCGGGCATCCTGCTCGGCGCCGTCAAGCCGGATCTGGGCGCCCAGATGCAGCCGCTCGGCGATGCCTTCATCAAGGCGATCCGGATGCTGATCGCGCCGATCATCTTCTGCACCGTGGTCAACGGCATCGCCCACATGGCCGACATGGCCAAGGTCGGCCGCGTCGCGATCAAGGCGCTGATCTATTTCGAGGCGATCACGACGCTGGCGCTGATCATCGGCTTGACCGCGGTGAACCTGTTTCAGCCCGGCGTCGGCATGAACGTCGACCCGGCGACGATCAACTCCGCGACGATCGAGCCCTATGTCAAGCAGACCGCTGCGGTCGGCTTCGTGCCGTTCCTGCTCAACATCATTCCGCAGACCTTCGTTGGCGCCTTTGCCGAGGGCAATATCCTGCAGGTGCTGTTCATCTCGGTCATGTGCGGCTTTGCACTGATCTGGCTCGGCGACCGCGCCAAGCCGGTGACGGACGTGATCGATGTCGCCGGCCGGATGATCTTCGGTGTCGTTCGGATCGTGATGTGGGCAGCGCCGCTGGGCGCATTCGGCGCCATCGCCTTCACCGTCGGCAAGTTCGGCCTGGGCTCGCTGGCGAAGCTCGGCCTGCTGCTCGGCAGCTTCTATCTCACGTGCCTGATCTTCATCGCCGCCGTGCTCGGCCCGATTGCCGCCTTCACCGGCTTCAGCCTGTGGAAGCTGATCCGCTACATCAGGGACGAGGTGCTGGTCTGCATCGCCACCACGTCATCGGAGACCGTGCTGCCGCGCATGCTGGCGAAACTCGAAGCCGCTGGCTGCGAACGCAGCATCGTCGGTCTCGTCATCCCCACCGGCTATTCGTTCAATCTCGACGGCACCTGCCTCTACCTCGCGACCGCCGCGGTGTTTCTGGCGCAGGCGACCAACACGCATCTCGACATCAGCCACCAGATCGGGCTGCTGCTGATCCTGCTGGTGACGTCGAAGGGCGCGGCCGGCATCGCGGGCGCCGCCTTCGTCGTGCTGGCCGCCACGCTCGCCGCGACCGGTACGATTCCGGTCGCCAGCGTCGCGCTGGTGCTCGGCATCCATCGCCTGATGTCGCAGGGGCTGACGCCGACCAACCTGATAGGCAATGCAGTCGCCACCATCGTCATCGCGAAGTGGGAGAACGGCTTGGACGCGACATGCCTGCGCGAGGTGCTCGATGGCCGCAAGACGGCATCTGATACAAATTGACATCATCCCAGCAGTCCTGAAACGACCTCTGCCGCATTGATGCCGATCAAACGGCGCATGACCTAAAATTAATAGTTATCTCCTTCGTCTCGCTGCTGCGCTCAGCTAATGAAGCGCGGCGGACGACAGGTTGATATCCCGGCGTCGTCCAGCGAGAACGATCAGAAACGTTCACGGAGCAGACGCCTGCGGACAACGGTCCCGCATGATACCGCGTGCGAGACGATCAATCGGAGACGATCATGAACAAGCAGCTTCTGCTCAAACTTCACCGTTGGATCAGCCTCGTCTTTGCGCTGCCATTGCTTGTCATCATCGTGACCGGGCTGATCCTCTCCTTCGAGCCGATGGCGCAGGTCGCCGCCGTCAAGCCGCAAAGCGTCGATCCGGCGCGCGTGGTCGCGCTGATCAAGCAATACGATCCCGACGGCAAGGCACGCGGTCTGTCGATCGACGCCTCCACGCAGCATCTGACCTTGCAGGGGGCGCCGGGCGCCGAGGTCGACATGACAACCGGTGCCGCGGTCGAAAAGCCGGCGATGCCCAGCTTCTTCTCGTGGGCGCGCAGGACCCACGAGCATCTGATCGGAATCCCCGGCCTCACCCTGATCTCGACCATCGCCATGATCAGCATCATGATCATCGGCATCCTGATGGGACTGCCGCGGCTGCGCAACACGCTGTCCGGCTGGCACAAGGGCACGGCCTGGTTCACGCTGCCGCTGATTTTGCTCAGCCCGCTCACCGGACTCTGCCTCGAGCTCGGCCTGACCTTCGCAGGCGCCACTCCTCCTGCCGCAGCCAAGCGCGTCTCGCTGCCTGACGCCGTCAGCATCGTCGCCAAGGACCACGACCTGTCGTCGGTGAACTCGATCGGCAATCGCGGCGGACGGATGATGGCGCGCATCATCGAGGGCGATGAGCTCAGGGCCTATGCCGTCACGTCCGACGGGCTCTCCGCGTTGCCGCGCAACTGGCCGCGCCTGCTGCATGAAGGCAACTGGTCTCTGATCGGCAGCGCGGCCAACGTTCTGATCTCGGTCGCGCTGTTCGCGCTGCTGGTCACTGGCCTGCTGATCTGGACGCAACGCCGGCTGCGGCGCCCGAGCCGCGTGCGCGACGTGCCGGCGAAGCCGGTGGTCGCATCCTCGATGCCATCCTGACCGGCGCTACGTTGCAGACGCCGGCTCGCACCGCGGGCCGGCTTCCAGCGCGATCTGCACGCGCTGCTTCGCTCGGGCCTGCCGTGGACAATGTGGGCGCGACGACGCTTTTTCGATCATTGTGAGAAACGACGCAGCTGCCCGCCACCGCGGGAAGGGCAGCGGCGCGTTCTCGGCGTTCGTCTCGGAGCTGTCATGCCCGCGTCCCGATGCAGACGAGCGCCGGCGCCGCGCAGCGGTGCGCGAGACGTGAAGCTGTGAGCAAGCTCGCTTTGTCATCAACGTGACTTGACTAGGCCGGAACCGCCACGCATCGTCGGCGACAGAAAACGAAACGGTTTAGTTTTATGTCCGATGATGTCAAAATGTTTCATGCCTGTTTGGGGCTGGTCCCGAGATGCAGCGCGCTGCCCTTGCGGCTCGGCCTCCTCGGCTGCAGCATGCTGCTCGCGTCCTGCGCCGTCGGTCCGGACTTCATGTCTCCCGACGCGCCGGCCGCAACTGGTTATGTGGCCGAACGTCGGCTCGCCGCGACCGCCGGCGCCTCGACACCGGGCGGCAATGTGCAGAGCTTCGCGCCCGGAGGCGATCTGCCCGGCACTTGGTGGGCGCTGTTTCATTCCCGGCAGATCAACGCCTTCGTCGAGGAGGCGATTCGCAACCACCCGGACATCGAAGCCGCACAATTGGCGCTGCGTGCTGCGCGCGAGAACGCGCTATCGCAGCAGGGCGCGCTGTTTCCGCAGCTGAGCGCGAGCGGCTCGGCCGAGCGTACGCAGGCCTCCAGCACGCAGCAGGGACAATGGCCTGGTCAGACCTCGCTGTACACGCTCTATGGCACGTCGGTGAGCGTCAGCTACGCGCTCGACCTATGGGGCGGCACGCGTCGCCAGGTGGAGGCGCTGCAGGCGCAGGCCGACTACCAGGCCTTCAAGATGGAAGCGACGTATCTGTCGCTGACCGCCAATGTCGTCACCGCCGCGATCAGCGACGCCTCGTTGCGCGATCAGATTGCCGCGACGGAGGAGATCATCAAGGCGGAGACCGACCAGCTTGGCCGGATCCAACACCAGTTTGACGTCGGCGCCATCTCCAAATCCGACGTGCTGGCGCAGGAAGCAACGCTGGCGCAGGCCAAGGCGACCTTGGCGCCGCTGCAGAAGCAACTCGCACAGCAACGCAATCAACTGATGGCCTATCTCGGCCGGCTGCCGAGCCAGGATCGCGGCGAGCATGTGACCCTCGCGGAGCTGCGGCTGCCGCGCAAACTGCCGATGTCACTGCCCTCCTCGCTCGTCCGGCAGCGTCCCGACATCCGGCAGGCCGAGGCCACGCTGCACCAGGCCACAGCGACGGTCGGCGTCGGCGTCGCCAATCTGCTGCCGCAGGTGACGCTGTCGGGCAGCTACGGCGCAAGCGGACCGGGCCGGCTGTTCTCGCCGACGACCATCGTGTGGGATGCGGCCTCGAGCGTCAGCCAGAAGCTGCTCGACGGCGGCACGCTGTATCACACCAAGGAGGCGGACGTCGCCACCTTCGAGCAGGATCTGTCGCTCTACAAGAGCACCGTCATCACGGCGTTCCAGAATGTCGCGGATTCGCTGCGCGCCATCCAGTACGACGCCGAGGCGCTGAAGGCCCAGGCCGCCGCCGAGAAGGCCACCGCCGACAGTCTCGCCATGGCGGTCGAGCAGTTCAGGAGCGGCGCGGTGCCCTACGCCAACGTCATCAACGCGCAGCAATCCTATCTCAACGCACGCGTCTCCCGCATCAAGTCGCAGGCCACGCGCTTCACCGACACCGCGGCGCTGTTCCAGGCGCTCGGCGGCGGCTGGTGGAATCGCCAGGACGAGACCCCGGCGGCGCTGCCCCGCGCCAATCCCGGCTACTTCGCCGGTCCCAATCGTACGACCCAGGAAGCAATGTAATGAAGAAACGCATGACGATCATGCTGGCCGCCATGGCGGTGCTGTTCGGCGGCCTCTACGGCTTTCAGACCTTCAAGGGCATCATGATCGCCAAGGCGATCGGCGCCATGGCCAACCCGCCGCAGACGATCTCGACGGTCGTTGCGGCGACCGCAGCATGGCGCTCCAACCTCACCGCGGTCGGTTCGCTGCGCGCCGTCAACGGCGCCGATCTGGCGCTGCAGGCCGCAGGCATCGTGCAGGGCATCCAGTTCAATTCGGGCGACACCGTCGAAGCCGGCCAGCAATTGCTGCAGCTGGTCGCGACCGATGACGTCGCCAAGCTGCAGTCGCTGCAGGCGACTGCCGAGAACTATGCCATCGTCGTCAAGCGCGACGAGGAGCAGATCAAGTTCAACGCGGTCAGCCAGGCCACGCTCGACAGCGACCGCGCCAACCTGAAGAACGCGCAGGCTCTCGTGACGCAGCAGAAGGCGATCGTCGAGCAGAAGACCCTGAAGGCGCCCTTCGCCGGCCGGCTCGGCATCCGCGCCGTCGATCTCGGGCAGTATCTCGGCGCCGGCACCACCATTGTCACCCTGCAGAGCCTCGATCCGATCTTCGTCGATTTCTATCTGCCGCAGCAGTCGCTCGCCGACATCCGGATCGGCCAGGACGTCGGAATCGCCGTCGACGCCTACCCCGGCGAACGCTTCACCGGTCAGATCTCGGCGATCAACGCCAAGGTCGATTCGACGAGCCGCAACGTCCAGATTCGTGCCACGCTGCACAACGATGCGACGCGGTTGCTGCCGGGCATGTTCGCCAAGGTCGAGATCGCGACCGGCAAGCCCGAACAGCTCGTCACGCTGCCGCTGACAGCGATCGTCAGCAATCCCTATGGCGATCTTGTCTACGTGGTCGACGATCTGAAGGACGGCGAGGGCAAGGCGCGGCAGACGTTCGTGAAGAGCAAGCCGGCCAAGGGCGACCGGATCGCGATCACCGACGGCATCAAGCCGGGCGAGACGGTGGTGATCGCGGGACAGATCAAGCTGCGCAACGGCAGCCCGGTGAGAATCGACAATTCGCACGTGCCGGTCGCGGAAGCCGCGCCGGATGTCGTCGACCAATAATCCGGCCAGCCCGCACCATCAGAGTCATCACTATGCGTTTCACAGACATCTTCATCCGCCGGCCGGTGCTGGCGCTCGTGGTCAGCGCCCTTATTCTCGTGCTCGGCCTGCGTTCGATGACGACGCTCGCCATCCTGCAATATCCGCGCACGCAGAACGCGATCGTCACGGTGAGCACGGCCTATGCCGGCGCCGATAGCGACATCATCGCCGGCTTCATCACCACGCCGCTGGAAAATGCGATCGCCCAGGCCAACGGCATCGACTACATGACGTCGACCAGCGTCACCGGCAGCAGCACCATCACCGTGAACCTGCGGCTCAACTACGATTCCGGCAAGGCGATGACCGAGATCAACGCCAAGGTGAACTCGGTGCTGAACCAGCTGCCGACAGGCACGCAGCAGCCGACCCTGACCTTGAAGGTCGGGCAGACCATCGACTCGATGTATATCGGCTTCGCCAGCGACGTGCTGGCGCCGAACCAGATCACCGACTACCTCACCCGCGTGGTACAGCCGAAGCTGCAGGCGGTCTCCGGGGTGCAGACCGCCGAACTGCTCGGCGCCAAGAAATTCGCGCTGCGCGCCTGGCTCGACCCCGACAAGCTTGCGGCCTATGGCCTGACGGCAACCGACGTGTCGACGGCACTGTCGGGCAACGACTACATCTCCGGGCTCGGTACCACCAAGGGCCGCCTCGTGCAGGTCGATCTCGCCGCCGCGACCAACCTGCATTCGCTGGAGCAATACCGCAATCTCGTCGTCAAGCAGGTCAATGGCGCCATCATCCGCCTGCGCGATGTCGCCAATGTCACGCTCGGCAATGACGACTACGACAGCGCGACGCGCTTCAACGGCAAGACCGCGGTCTACATCGGCATCCAGGTGGCGCCAACGGCGAACCTGCTCGACGTCATCAACGGCGTGAAGGTCGTTTATCCGGAGCTGCAGCGACAGCTGCCGAACGGCATCACCAGCGAGATCCTGTACGACTCCACCGATTTCGTGAACTCGTCCATCGACGAGGTGATCCATACGCTGGTGGAGGCGATCGGGATCGTAATTGTCGTCGTCTTCATGTTCCTGGGATCGTGGCGCTCGGTGCTGATCCCGGTGATCGCCATTCCGCTGTCGCTGATCGGCACCTTCGGCCTGATGCTGCTGATGGGCTTCTCCATCAACCTGCTGACCTTGCTGGCGCTGGTGCTCGCGATCGGCCTGGTCGTCGACGACGCCATCATCGTCGTCGAGAGCGTGCACCGCCTGATCGACGAGGGTGTGCCGCCGGTCGAGGCTGCCATCCAGTCGGCGCGCGCGCTGGCGAGCCCGATCATCGCGATGACCGTGGTGCTGATCGCGGTCTACGTGCCCGTCGGCTTCCAGGGCGGCCTCACCGGCGCCCTGTTCACCGAATTCGCCTTCACGCTCGCCGGCGCCGTCACCGTCTCGGCGGTGATCGCGCTGACGCTTTCGCCGATGAACTGCGCCTGGCTGCTGCGCCGGACCGAGCGCGACGCCACCACGGTCGAGGCGCGGCTGGTGCGTGCGATCGACCACGTGCTCGAACGGCTCGCACAGGGCTATCGCCGCGGGCTCGAAAGCGTGTTCGCGACCAAGCCGGTGGTCGTGGTGTTCGCGCTGCTGCTGCTGGCGATGATCCCCTGGCTCTATGTCAGCTCCACCAGCGAGCTCGCGCCGGACGAGGACCAGGGCATCGTGCTGTCGCTGACGAATTCGGCGCCCTCGGCCACGCTCGAGCAGCGCCAGTTCTACGGCCAGCAGCTGTACGGCCTGATTGCCCAGCGGCCGGAGACGCGCACCGTGTTCCAGATCGACACCTCGACGCAGGTGATCGGCGGCTGGGTGCTCAAGCCCTGGGATCAGCGCAATGCGACGACCAAGACCCTGCAGCCGGAATTCCAGCAGCTCCTGAACGGCATCGCCGGCGCCCGCTCGGTGGCGTTCCAGCCCTCGCCGCTGCCGGGCAGCAACGGCCTGCCGGTCCAGTTCGTGATCGGCACCACCGGCGCGTTCGGCGAGCTCAACGACGTGTCGCGCGATTTCATGGCCAAGGCGCTGGCGAGCGGCCGATTCATCTTCCTCGACAGCGATCTGAAGATCGACAAGCCGCAGACCACCGTGGTGTTCGATCGCGACAAGGCCGCCGATCTCGGCCTCAAGATGAGCGATCTCGGCGGCGCGCTCGCGACCATGCTGGGCGGCAATTATCTCGACTATTTCAGCCTGGAGGGCCGCTCCTACAAGGTGATCCCCCAGGTCCGGCAGAACGACCGCCTCACCGACAGTCAGTTGCTCGACTATTCGATCCGCACCAGCGGCAATGCCATGGTGCCGCTGTCGACCGTGGCCCGGCTCGAGCACAAGACAATCCCTGAGTCGCTCAATCACTTCCAGCAGATCAATGCGGCGACCATCTCCGGCGTGGCGATGCCGGGCATCGCGATGGGCGACGCGCTCGCCACCTTGAAGGAGATCGCGAAGTCGCTGCCATCGGGTTACTCGATCGACTATGGCGGCGCGTCGCGACAGCTCGAGCAGGAATCCGGCGGCTTCGTCACCACCTTCGTGTTCGCGCTGATCATCATCTTCCTGGCGCTCGCCGCCTTGTTCAACAGCTTCGTCGATCCGATCATCATCCTCGTGTCGGTGCCGATGTCGCTGGCGGGCGCGCTGATCTTCATCAGCCTCGGCGTCGGCGGCGCCAGCATCAACATCTACACCCAGGTCGGCTTGGTCACCCTGATGGGCCTCGTCAGCAAGCACGGCATCCTGATGGTCGAGGTCGCGAACGAGCTGCGCGAACAGGGCAAGGACCGCACCGAGGCGATCATCGCGGCGGCCACCGTCCGCCTGCGGCCGATCCTGATGACCACGGCGGCGATGGTGCTCGGCGTGATCCCGCTGATCACCGCGAGCGGCGCCGGCGCGGTGTCCCGCTTCAACATGGGGCTCGTGATCGCGACCGGACTCGCGATCGGCACCCTGTTCACGCTGTTCGTGGTCCCCGTCGCCTATGCGCTGATTGCGCATCGCGGCACGGCGCACGAGGTCGCGGGTCGCGTGACCGAGGCAATCCCATAAATCGCGTGAAATCAACGCGTTATTTGCAGATTCGGAAACCTGCATCGGTCACGGTTGACAAACGAAACCTATAAACGATATATCGTTCGTACGAAACGGAGATCATATCGTATGAGACATCATCATTGGACGTTTGGCCCCTCCCGCAGAGACGACGACAACCAAGAGCGCGGCTGGGGACATCGCGGACGTCATGGACGGCGTGGCTTCGACGAAGCCTGCGAGGAGATGCGCATGGGCGGGCGCGGCGGCGGGTTCGGCCCGCGGGCGGCCGGCCTGTTCGAGCGTGGCCGCCGCGGCGGTCGCGAGGAGTTCGGGCGTGGCGGCGGCGGCCGCTTCTTCGGTCCCGGCGATCTGCGCAGCCTGCTGCTGTGGCTGATCGGTGAGAAGCCGCGCCATGGCTATGAGCTGATCAAGGCGGTCGAACAGTTGGTCGGCGGGGCGTACTCGCCGAGCCCGGGCTCGGTCTATCCGATCCTCAATCTGCTCGAGGACATGGGCCAGATCGAAGCGGCATCGGCCGAGGGCGGCAAGAAGCTGTTCGCGATCACCGACGCCGGCCGTCAGGCACTGAAAGAGGATGAAGCCGCCATCGATGGCCTGCTGAGCCGGCTGCGCATCATGGCCCGCACCATGGGCGGCATGCGCCCGCCGGAGCCGGTGCTGCAGAGCGTGCAGACGCTAAAGATGGCGCTCAAGATGCACCGGCAGGGCTGGAGCGACGCGGAAGCGAAGCGTGTCAGCGACATCCTCACCCGCGCCATCGCCGATATCCAGGGCGACGAGGGCACCGCGAGCTGACATCAACATCAGCCAGGAGCGGAGCCGTGGCAGCCGGAATTGATATCCGTGTTCGCGCCGCCCAGACGCTGCGTTCCCTCTCAACCGTTCTTCACGGCGAGAGGGTCGGGGTAAGGGCAACCGCACGGAAGTCGGTCGAAGGGAGCCACTGACAGCCACATCCCTCGATAGCATCCGCGGTATGGGTCCGGCGTTCGCCGGGACGACAGCAGTGGTGGGGCGCGGCCTATCCAAGCCCACCCGTGTCGTCCCGGCCTTGAGCCGAGACCCATACCGCGTGATCGTCGTTGGCAGACGACTCTCAGTCGTCGCCTTCCGAAAAAGACTCTCGCAGGGGCCCTACACCGGCTCCAGCACCATCAGTCCCGTCGCCGTGTTGGAGATCGGGATATGATAGTTGGCGTGCTCCTTGCGGACCTTCTCCGGCAGCGTGCCGCGCGCCACCATCCAGTTCAGCAATTCGACGCCCTGGGTGCCCGACAGCTCGACCAGCTCGGTGGTCGAATACTTCGTCGCCCAGGCGGGATCGTCGACCATGCTGGCCATGAACTTCTCGTCGAAATCCTTGTTGATGAAGCCGGCGCGCTCGCCGTCGAGCTGATGCGACAGGCCGCCGGTCCCCATCACGACGACGCGCTCGTCCTTCGGCCAGGATTGAATCGCCCGCGCCAGCGCCTGGCCGAGCTTGTAGCAGCGCGCGGCCGACGGCAGCGGCGCCTGCACCGTGTTGACGACCACGGGCACCACCCGCACCGGCCATTTCTGATCGGGCCAGCACAGCGCCATCGGCAGCGTGAAGGCGTGATCGACCACCATCTCCTGGCAGGTGGTGAGGTCGAAATCCTCCTTCACCAGATGCTCGATCAAATGCCAGGACAATTCGCTGTCACCCTTGAACGGCGCGGTCTGCGGAATGCCCCAGCCCTCGTCGGCATTGCTGTAGCTGTCGGCCGCGCCGACCGCGAAGGTCGGCATCTTGTCGAGGAAGAAGTTGAGGCCATGGTCGTTATAGACGAGCACGACCACATCCGGTTTGACCTTGGCGAGCCACTCGCGGACATGCGGGAAGCCGTCGAAGAACGGTTTCCAATACGGATCCTGCTGCAGGCCCTTGGCGATCGCGCCGCCAATGGCCGGAACGTGCGAGGTGGTGATGCAACCGACGATCTTTGCCATGACGATTACCCCCTCGCCGCCAGAAGCTTGGCCTTGAACTGCTCTTTCGTCAGCCCGGTCTGCTGCGCGCCGATGTCCTGCATGTCGAGCCCGAAGATGCCGGCGAACTTGGCGAGGTAGTAGGCGTTGCCGCCGGCCTCGATCAGCTCCAGCACGTTGCGGTTCCTGATCGCCGCGCGCTGCTGTGCATTGAGGCCGTATTTGGCGCAATAGCCGTCCTCGTCGGCGACGAACGCCTTGCGGTTGGCGGCATCGTTGAACGAGTAGCACATCTTGTTGAGGGCGTAGCCTTTGCGGGCCTGCTCGCCGTCGAAGATGGTGGTGCCGGGCACGGGCTGCCGGGCTGACGTGGTGGACATCTGAGCCTCCCCTGGGCGTGTTTCGGACGGCCGCGCTTGATCTGGATCAAACGCGGCGCCGTTCGTGCCCGCCAGTATCGCCGACAGACAACGTCAATAAAGGCCGCGCGACCGATCCGATCCATGAGCCAATTCGATCATTTGGACCTCGACGGCCACCTGCTGCAGCTCCTGCTCGCCGTCATCGAGGAAGGCTCGGTCACCCGCGCGGCGCAGCGGCTCGGAGTCACGCAGTCGGCCGTCAGCCATCTGCTCGACAAGCTGCGCACGATCACCGGAGATCCGCTGTTCGTGAAGTCCGGCCGCGGCATCGTGCCGACCGCGCATGCGCAGCTCCTGGCGCTGCGCGCCCGCGCGCTGCTCGACGATCTCCGGAGCTTCTCGCACACCGCTGCGTTCGAGCCGGCGAAAATCTCCGCGCAGGTGACGATCGCGGCCAATGATCTGCAGCGCGACCTGCTGCTGCCGTCGCTGCTGCGCTATGCCCGCGCGCAGGCGCCGGGCCTCAGCCTGCGCGTGATCCCTTCCGGCGCACCGACGCCGGAAATGCTGCGCGAGGAGCACTGTCAGCTCATCATCACGCCGCGACCGCCTGAGGGCAGCGACATCCTGCAGAAGCGGCTGTTCGAGGACAGCTATCGCGTGTTCTACGATGCGAGCCAGCGCGAGCCGCCGCAGAGCCTGGAGGACTATCTCGCCAGCGACCATGTCACGGTACTGTACGAGCCGCGGCGCCGGCTCGACATCGACGAGGTCCTGGCCGAGCGCGGCCTCGTCAGGCGGTTCGCAGCGCAGGTGCCGGGCTTCGGCGGCATCGGCCCGTTCCTGCGCGGCAGCCGCATGATCGCGACCCTGCCGAGCCTGCTGCGCGCCTACATGCTGCGCGGCCTGGCGGTGGCGCCGGTGCCGGTCCCCTGCCCGGCGATGCCGATGTACATGGTCTGGCACCTGCGCCACCACGAAGATCCGATGCACCGCTGGTTGCGCCAGCAGCTCGAGATCGTGGTCGCGCCGAGCTTGGCCGCGGCCGCCGAGCACATGCCGGTGATGGCCTGACTCATCCCGAGGGGTGAGCGGCCCTCACGCCGGCGCGTGGCACACCGCCTCGATGTTGTTGCCGTCGGCGTCGCGCACGAACGCGCCGTAATAGTTCTCGTGATAATGCGGCCGCAGTCCAGGCGCGCCGTTGTCCATTCCGCCTGCGGCGATCGCCGCTTGATAGAACGCATCGACCGTGGCGCGATCCTTGGCGTGGAACGCGACATGCGTCGAGGTCGCGGCCGTCCCGCCGGTGCCGATCCAGAAATCCGGACGGCCGTCGCCGAAGCCGGCGTGATCACCGTGGCCGCCGGTCTGCGCGTCGGTGATTTCCATCATCAGGACATAGCCGAGCGGCGCCAGGGCGGCCGCATAGAACGCCTTGGCGCGGGCGAAGTCGGAGACAGGGAAGCCGACGTGGTCGAGCATGGTGATCCTCTCGATGATGACGGCCGAATGCTAGCTCCGCGGGCAGGACGGCGCAACGAGGCACGCGGCACGATCACACCGCGAGGGTCCACCGCGCCGTCCGTTGCCCGCTCGCCAGCGCCGCCTCGACCGTTCCCATGTCGCGGCCGCGATACAACGCCTCGCCGGAGATCAGCACTCGTCCGCCATCCCGGCGCGAAAGCGTATCCTGCGCCTCGCGCGACGTCAGCGTCGCGTAGGAATAGGCGCCGCGCGCGAACGGATCCTTCGCCCAATCCGTGACGTGCGACGCGACGAGTTGCCGCTTCAGCGAGCACACGGGCTGTGAGAAGATGTTTGCGAGCGCCGAAAGCCCTTTTTCGATCAGCGCGTCCTCGTCGCACGCGGCGAAGGCAGCGGCCGGCGGCCCGGCGAGCCAGCCAGTCATCACCGCGTCATCGTTCGGATGCTGCGTCCACCACACCGGCACGTCGGCGTCGGACAGCACGAACAGCATGTCGGAAAGGTCCTCGGTCCGGGCCTCTCGCCACCAGCGACGCTCGAAGCGCAGCAGCAGCTTGATGACGTTGCCGAAGCCGATGGTTTCGGCTGCGGCCAATTGCGGGCGCATGGCCGGCGGCAGCGCGATGGTTCGCAGCAGCGGCAGCGGCACGGTCAGGATAACGAGATCGCCGCGCTGCGCACGGCCGTCAGCCAAGCGCACGACGACACCATCGTCGGAGCTCTCCACCGCGCGGACCACCGCCTCGAGCAGCATCGCCACGCCATGCGCCCGGCACTCCGCCAGGAGATGATCGAGCAGCGCCGCGTAGCCGCCGACGATGCGCGCCTGAGCGCCGCGGTCGCCGCCCATCCATTCGTCGCGCAGCGCGAACACGCTGGCACGACCGGGATCGGCCGCGTCATAGCCCTGCACCATCCCCAAGACCGACTTGCGCAGGGCGGCAAACTCCGCGCCGGCGAAATGCCGATCGAGCAGCGCCGTCACGGTCATATCCTCGTCGAGCTGACGCGCCACGCGGTGCAACTGGCGCATCTGCCGATCAGCGGGATCCTCGCGCGAGAACGCGCCATCCGTCACGTACCAGCGCGCGCCATCGACCGGCGTCGAGGTGAGCCCCGCCTCGACCATCAGCGCGTGGGTGACGGGCGCCTCGCCATGGATGAATTCCGCACCGGCATCCGCGCGATATCCGAACCTGCTCGCGGGCAGCGGATGGATGCGCCCGCCGCAGCGATCGCGCGCCTCCAGCAGCGTCACCTGCTGGCCTGAGCGGGCCAGTTCGCGCGCCGCCATCAGGCCCGCGGCACCGGCCCCGACGATGATGATGTGCATTCGCCGCTCAGCCATGACTTGCCTGGGCCGGCAAGGCCGAGCCGTTGGTGATCTTGTAGCGCAGCCACAGCGCGCCGCCCTCCAGCGCCGTGCTGCTTTCGAGCGTCATGGCCGTGATCGGGGCACGCTCGCCGGACTCGGCTTCCGTCGAATCGAACACGCTGGGCGCCCCCTTGGCGCCATCCACCGCCGGACACAGAACGAGGTTGAACTCGTCGACCAGGCCCGCGCGAAGGAACGCGCCGTTGGCACCGCCACCGCCTTCGAGCAGCAGGCGTTTCACGCCGAGCTCCTGCGCGACGATCTCGAGCACGCGCGAAAGATCGAGCTTCGCCTGGCCGGCGAAGATGTACGACACGCCCTCGCCGCGCAGTCCCGAAAGATGCGCATCCGACACGGCCTCGGTCAGCACGACGACGATCGGATCGCCGCCGATGTCGGAGCGACCCCAGCAGATCTTGCCATGGGGATCGAGCACGATGCCGTAGGCCTTGGCATCGCGGCGCGCGATGCAATGGGTGCGCGGGAATTTCTCCGTCGTCTCGGCCGGATAGGCCGAGCCCTTGGCGAATTCCTGGCCGGTGACGCGGCCGATCAGCCAGGCGTCGCCGCCGAGCCGGTCATGCACCTGCTCGAACAAATCGCCCGATCCCTTCGGACGCCAGCGGCTCGGCAGGGTCCGGCCGTCGACGCTCGACGCCATCAGGCAGATGACTTCCGGTTTCATGCATCCTCCTTGTCGCCGCTGAACGGGGGTCACCGAATATCGCTCCGGCGGCGTTGTCAACGAAGCGGCGTGCGTTTCGTTCGATTGCGCCGGTGCGGCTCGCCTGCGCCGTCGTTGTTACCGCACCAATTCCTGCGCTAGTTTCGGCTGCAAACGGAGCCGATCATGGACGCTGCGCCGCGCAGACGAGACGCCATCGGTTTGCGCGGGGCAGCCCTGCTGGCCGCAGCGCTTGCCGGCCTCGCGCTCTGCGTCGCCGGGATCTGGCGCCTCGAAGCCGAGCGCGCGGGCATCACGATCACCCTGCTGCAGGCAGGCACCACCCCCATCACCGTCTATCGGCGCGACGACGCGGCTGCGGCGCCCGTGGTCGTCATTGCCCACGGCTTTGCGGGCTCACGCCAGTTCATGGAGGCCTATGCGCTGACATTGGCGCGCGCGGGCTATGTCGCGGTCTCGTTCGACTTCGAGGGGCATGGCCGCAATCCGACGCCGATGTCGGGCGACGTCACGCGCGTCGACGGCACGACGAAGAAGCTGATGCGCGAGATCGGCCGCGTCACCGACGCCGCGCTGTCCCTGCCGGGGAACGACGGCCAGGTCGCCCTGCTCGGACACTCGATGGCTTCCGACATCATCGTCCGCCAGGCGCTGGCCGATCCGCGTATCAGGGCGACGGTGGCGATCTCGATGTTTTCCGAGGCCGTCACGGCGAGCGCGCCGCGCAATCTGCTGATCATCACAGGCGAATGGGAGGCGGCCCTGCGCCGGGATTCGCTGCGCAACCTCCGGCTCGCCGATCCCGCCGCGCGCGAGGGCGACACCGTGGGCGATCCCGCCGCAAATGGCGGACGCCGCGCCGTCGTCGCGCCCGGAGTCGAACACGTCAGTGTGCTGTATTCGACGACCGCACTGCGCGAGGCGCGCGACTGGCTCGATCGGGCGTTCGGCCGCGCCAGCAGCGGCCCGGTCGCTTCGACTGGCGGTGCGATCGCGCTGCTGCTCGCCGGCATCGTGCTGCTGGCGTGGCCCTTGGCCGAGCTGCTGCCGAAGGGTGATGCGCCGCCGCCGACAATTCCGCTGCGCAGTCTTGCGATCGCCACGCTGGTGCCGGCGGTGACGACACCGATCGTCCTGAGGTTCGTCGAGACCCGCTTCCTGCCCGTTCTGATCGCCGACTACCTCGCCGTACATCTCTTCGTGTACGGCACGCTGTCGCTCACGCTGCTACGCGCGCAGGGCGTTCACTTCGGCCGCGTGGCCTGGCTCGCGGCGCTGGCGCTGGCCGCCTACGGCATCTGCGGCTTCGGTGGCGCGCTCGACCGCTACGTCGCCTCGTTCATGCCGATCGCGGCGCGCCTGCCGATCATCGCAGCGATCGCAATGGGCGCGGTGCCCTACATGCTGGCGGACTGCATCGCCAACAGGGGCGGCCACGCCGCGCTATGGCGCACCGTGTGGATCCGCACCGCCTTCCTGGCCTCGCTGGGCGGGGCAGTCGCGCTCGACCTCAAGCGGCTGTTCTTCCTGCTCATCATCATCCCCGTGATCGTGCTGTTCTTCATCGTGTTCGGACTGATCGGCGGCTGTGTCGGTCGCAGGACCTGCTCGCCGATGGCCGAAGGCCTCGGTCTCGGCCTGATCCTGGCGTGGTCGCTCGGGGTGTCGTTTCCGATGTTCCTGCCGGGCTAGCGTCCGTTTCCGACATGTGCGAACGAACGTGCTGTCCGACGATCCGAAACGCGGACATGAAGCACGCGCTCGTGCCGCGCCGTCGCCCCTCGCAGACCCGACATGCCTCGCCTACGATCCGATGGAGTCAGCATGGCAAAACACCGCATCTACACGACGAGCTTCGCGAGCGTGTACCGATTGTACGTCGCGAAGGCCGAGAAGAAGGGACGCACCAAGGCAGAGGTCGATCAGGTGATCTGCTGGCTGACGGGCTATGGCCAAAGCGAGCTTGAGATCCGGTTGGAGCGTCAGACGGACTTCGAGACCTTCTTCGCACAGGCGCCAGCGATGAATCCGGCGCGGACCCTGATCAAGGGCATGATCTGCGGCGTCCGCGTGGAGGATGTCGAGGAACCGACGATGCGGGAGATCCGCTACTTGGACAAGCTGGTCGATGAGCTGGCGCGGGGAAAGGCAATGGACAAGATCCTGCGCAAGGCCTGATCGTGTCTCGCGACCCGGTCTCCCTCAATCCTGCTCCTGCCCTGGCGCCGGTCGTAGCATGAAATGGCCGAAGG
Organism: Bradyrhizobium sp. HKCCYLRH1030; assembly: GCF_051168395.1. Taxonomy (NCBI): domain Bacteria; kingdom Pseudomonadati; phylum Pseudomonadota; class Alphaproteobacteria; order Hyphomicrobiales; family Nitrobacteraceae; genus Bradyrhizobium; species Bradyrhizobium sp. HKCCYLRH1030. The sequence goes on from NZ_JBNPUY010000007.1 coordinate 30,347, forward strand.
CGGTGGCGATCGGCTTCGTCGCATCGTCCTGCCAGGCGCGGGCCTCGAAGGCGACGACGCGGCGCCCCTGCTTGACGATCGACGCCGATGCGACGGTGTCGAGCGCGCGCCCCGACCTCAGATAGTTGATGGTGAGGCCGACCGGCTTCGGCGGCGCCGTGGCGCCGAGCTCGCGCATCACGGTGACGATCGCTGCGGTCTCGAGAAACGCACCGGTCATGCCGCCATGGATCGCAGGCAGCACGGGATTGCCGATGATCCGGCGCGAGAAGGGCATCACCAGCGTGTCGTTCTCGGCGAAGCGGATGCCGAGGCAGCGCGCGAACGGACTGGTGGGAAACGGCCCCGCCGGATCGTCCGGGGCGTCGAGCGGCGGTGGCGCGCCGTCGAAGGCCGCCCGGTCGGTCAGCATGTTGGTGCGGTTGGCGCCAATCATGAAGCAGGCGGTCGCGGTGGCGACCGGTGCGGTCTCCTCCTCCTGATAGGCGGTGGCGCGCACGAACGCGATCGAGCGCGTGACGCGGAAGCAGACCGCATGGGCCTTGATGTCGAGACCGGGGGTCGCCGGCTTCTGATAGTCGATGCGCAGATCGAGCGTGGCGATCGCCCGGCTGCCGTCGAGCGCAAGCTGCACCGCCATGCCGCAGCTCTCGTCGAGCATCGCGGTGACGACGCCGCCATGGATCACCCCGGTTTCGCTGTCACCGACGAACACGGGACGATAAGGCAGGGTCGACCAGGCTTCGCCGGGCGCGAAGCGATCCATCCTGAGCCCGCTGATATGGCCATAGACCGAGCGGCGCTGCCCGATGGCCTCGGCGAGCACGTCGAATGCCGGCGGTGCGGCGGTGGGTGGAATGTCGGACATGCGCGATTTAGATCACGATCCCGAGGACGCACGAAGCCTTTTCCGACGGATCCGATCTGCGTGCCAACGATCCAGCCGGGGCATCACCGTCCCTGCATCGGCACTCCTGAGCGCCGCCGGTCATGTTCACAGCTCAAGGCTGCGAGAGCCCATTCCCGCAAAACTACGTGGATGAAATGTTCCGCCGGAGCCGCGCGCTTAGAACATTGGCAACCTTAATATGATCATAATTGTCTCCATCAAATCCCGGAGACCCGTCGATGCGCAGATCCACCAAGACGCCGGACGCCCCGCCGAGCAGCGGCACGGCCTCTCTACGAATTGTCCTGAGCCTGGCGCTCGTAGCCAGCGCCGGTGCGATGTGGTGGAGCAGCGGCGGCGCCAACAGCTTCTCCTTCGGCACCGGAGCGCCTTCGCTCGAGAGCCGCGTCGCCACGCTGACCTCGGAGCTGGCGCAGCTCAAGGCCGAGACCGCCCAGCTGCGCGACCGCCAGAGCGACACCTCCGGCGAGCTTCTGCAATTGCGCGCCAGCCTCACCACGGCCGAAACGGGCCTGGCCGTCTTGCGCACCGCCGCCGACGAGACCGAGGCGCGCCGCCGCGATACGGCCGACAAGATCGAATCCGATCTCGCGCTGCTGAAGCGCCAGACGATCCGCCTCCGCGGCGCCCAGGAAGATGCGGCAACCGAGCTGAGCGGGCTGCGCACCGCGGCCGCGAACAGCGACATGACCATCGAGCAGCTCCGGACCTCCACCGGCGAGATGCGTCAGCAGCTGACGCGCATCGAGACCGCTCGCGAGGCGACCAGCTCGATCTCCCGCAGGCCTCACCGTGTCAGGCGCGTGGCGCGCGCGACCGAGGCGCAGCACGAGCCGCAGCCTTTCCTGATGCAGTGGCCCGGCGTCATCCCCGCAGGTCGCAACTGATTTGAAGCGCCATCCGGCCTGACCCGCGAATCGCGGTCAGGCATCAGCCCGGCTGGTCACCACCAGCCCGGCTGGTCACCACCAGCCCGGCTGCACCGGCCGGTAGTAGGTCGGAGGCGGACCGCGACGGCGCGGCGCCGCGACGGGCTGGCCATCCCAGCTGCGCTGGAAGAAGCTGCCGAAGCCGTCGTCATATTCGTCCCCGCTGGCGACGACGTCGACATTGGTCGTCGGCCGGCGCGTGATGAAGCCGCCCTGCGGCTGGTTGCTCAGCACCGCGACGAACTCGGTCCGGTAATTGGTCTCGCTCGACAGCGGCTCGTCCGAGACGATGATCGAGGAGCGCGGCACGGCCGTCGGCGCGATCCGGTCGAGCACGTCCTTCGGAATGGTGATGCGGTCGAGCGCGTCCTTGGCGGTGTCGCCGTCGTCGATGGTCACCGCCGTCCAGCGCAGCTCCGCGCCGTTCTGCGCCACCGCGGTAAACACATGCGTTCCGATCGGCCGGTCGGGATCGCGGATGGTCACCGGCGCCTCGATCGAGGTGTCGAACACCTCGCCGCCGCCATCGGGGGCCGGCTTGTGCGTGTTGCGCCTGACATAGAGCATCTGCGTCGAACGGCTGATATAGACCGAGACCGGCTCGGTCGCGAGCCTGGCGTCCGTCGCAGCCTTGCTCGCATCGGCCTTCCTGGCCGCCGCCGCCTTGGCGGCATCCTTGGTCGAGGTCGCCGCAGCGAGCTTCGCGGTCGCGTCCGACTTCGCGGCCTCGAGCTGCGCTGCCGCGTCGGTCGCCTTGGCGGCGGCCTTCTGCTTCGCATCCTCGGCCAGCGTCCTGGCCTGATCGGTCTTGGCGGCGGCCAGCTTCCTGTCGGCGAATTTGAGCTCGGCCTCGGCGCGCGCCTTGGCCTGCTCCAGCTTGCGCAAGGACGTCTTCAGAGCCTTGGCCTCGCGCTCGGCCGCGGCAGCCGCCGCCTTGGCCTCGTCGGCGCTCCTGGCGGCGTCCTCGGCCTCGCGGCCGAGCGTCGCGGCCCGCGAGGGCACCGCGGCGAGCGCCTGCGCATTCGGCGCGAACAGGGCGGGATGGGAGAACTCGACGGGCGCCGGGTCACCCGGCGCGATGATCACCCGCATGCCGATCCAGGTCCGGTCGAACAGCTTCTCGGCAAAGCCGTAGGGCATGCGGACGCAGCCATGCGAGGCGGCATAGCCGGGCAGCGGCCCGCCATGCAGCGCCACCCCGTTCCAGGTGATGCGCTGCATGTTCGGCATCCAGGCATCGTCGTAAAGAGTCGAGTGGTGGTCCTTGTCCTTCTCGATGATGGCGAACACGCCGGCCGGCGTCTCGCGGCCGGAGACGCCGGTCGACACCGGTGCGCGCCATATCCAGCCATCGGCGTCGTAGAACGTCACCTTCTGGGTCTTGATCGACACGATCGCCATGATCGGATCGCCATGCGCACGCGGCGCCGTCGCCTCGATCACCGGCGCCGGACGCCCCTGCCGGGCGCGGGCCTCGACGCCGCCGGACAGCGCCAGCACAGCCAGCGCCGCAATGGTCACGAAGGCGGAACTTCCCCAACGCCGCCTGGCTGGAGCGAATTGCGACGCCGTAACCTGACCAGCCATGCCCTGCCTCGATTTCAATGCCCGTTGCCGCCCGCTCAGCGCGGGCGGCCGAGCACAGTCTTTGCGCTCGATCATGTTTTTTGGGTGAAGAACCTGGTGTCCAGGCTCGTGCGGGGCGCGAAGGCCGCGAGAATCGTGACTTGCCATACCGAGCCGAGAAACCTCCAGACGTGGCCGACGTGATCCTGCCGAGACGTGCCGTGTGCACAGGCGAACCACCCGGCCCCGTCGGACCAGAGACCCGGCAGGTTCCCTGCCATCCCGCGCGCTATCAGGAGAGTGGCGATTCGATTGCGCAAAGACAAGTCACCTACTCAGCAGTCGATCCGGCTCGCCCGTCGCATCCGCTGTCGCGAGGCGCGTAACAAATCCCAATGCCAATCGAATGGCCATTCAGCGCCCGGGGGGCGGCCCGCACCGACCTCTGGACGGCGCGCGAATTGATCGGCAAAGGAACGAAACCATGATCGGCGAAGTGATCGTCGTTGGCGATCTGAAGCTGCGCAGCGACGCCTCGCTCGACACATATGAGCGGCTGGGCGAACGCATGTACGGCATCGTGAGCAGACTTCCGGGCTTCCTGTCGGTCAAGTCGTACAAGGCGCCCGATGGCGAGGAGCTGACCGTGTTCCGCTTCGCCTCGGAGGAAGCGCTCGAAGCCTGGCGGACCCATCCCGAGCATGTCGAGACCATGAAGCGAGGACATGCCGAGTTCTTCGCCAGCGGATTCCTGCAGATCTGCAAGGTCGTCCGCGAGGTCGGACCGTTCGAGCACGACTGAGCTTTTCGATCCGTCATTGTGACGGACCGCCGAGGACGCACCGGGCTGCGGCAACGGCGCGATCGATGTCGGCCTCGTTCGTCTGCCAGTTGCAGACCGAGACCCGCATGCAGCGCTTGCCGCGCCACGTCGTGCCGCCGAAGAAAGCTTCTCCGGTGGCGCAGATCGCCGCGATCACGGCATCGGTCCGGCGATCGTGATCCATTTCGGTCGCGGCTGGACGCGGATCAAGGAACCTCAACAATCCCTGATTCAGGGTCGGCTCCCACATCACGGCCGCACCGGACAGCGTTCCGATCCGCATGACCAGGGCGTGAGCATAGGCACAGCATCGGTCGACGAGGTCAGCGATGCCCCGCCGGCCGAGCTGTCGGATGGCAGCATAGGTCGGAACGGCGCGGCCACGCCGCGACCATTCGGGGGTCCAGTCGATCGGGTCGCGGGCGCCGTCGACAAACATCGTATAGCTCGTACGATGCGAGAAGGCGCTCCGATGCGCCCCGGCATCGGCCACGAACGCGTAGCCGCAATCGAACGGCGTGTTGAGCCATTTGTGGCCGTCGTTGGTCCAGGAATCCGCGAGTTCGACGCCGCGCAGCAGATGCCGGTAACGCGAACTCGCAGCCGCCCACAGGCCGAAGGCCCCGTCCACATGCACCCATGCGTCGTGCGCGCGAGCGATGGGGATCAGGTCGACAAACGGGTCGAACGCGCCGATGTTGAGGTCGCCCGCCTGCAGGACCACGATCGTCGGCTGCAGGCTGTCTGCCAACGCGCGTTCGAGGGCCGACGGCGTGAGCTGCCCTGCATCGTTGCAAGGCAGAGACTGCACCGCGTTCTTGCCGAAGCCGAGCAGGCGCAGCGCGCGCTCGACAGAGCCGTGCCGCTCGCTACTCGTGATGACGCGAATGGAAGGCGCGCCGAACAATCCCCGTTCCTCGACATCCCATCCCAGCCGCGCGAGCAAGCGATGACGCGCCGCGCCGAGACAGGTCACATGCGCCATCTGCGTGCCCGTCACGAATGCGAAACTCGCCGTCATGGGCAGCCCGAACAACTCCTTGAGCCAGGCGCCCGCAATCTCCTCGATGACGGCCTCTGCAGGACCACAGGCATTGATCGCCGCGTTCTGGTCCCAGGCGGAGACCAGCCAGTCGGCGGCCAGCGCGGCCGGCATAGTCCCGCCGATCACCCAGCCGAAAAACCGCCCGGATGTGCTGCCGAGGATTCCCCCCTCGACGTCGCGAACGAGATCATCGATGACGCGCTCTGCGGCAACTCCGTCACTGGACAGCGCACGGCCTAGCCGAAGTCGTAGATCTTCAAGTGAAGCCGTCGCGCGGACCGGCGTGCTGTGCTGCCGCTCCAGATGCCGCACGGCATGCTTCAGCGCCAATTCCAAGGTCCCGATCCGTTCATCGCGTCCCGGCATATATCCGTCCATTCTTGCGTCAGGTTTGCAGCGTTATATGCGTTGAAACCGCCCCGATGCTTCGCTATCGATCACACCATGAGGGACGGTCCCAACTTCGCTGCCATCGCCGCGCTGATCGGCGATCCGGCGCGCGCCAACATTCTCTCCGCACTGATGGATGGCCGCGCCCTGACCGTCAGCGAGCTCGCCAGGTCGGCGGACATCGGACTTCCGACCGCCAGCGCCCACGTCAACAAGCTCGAGCGGGCAGAACTGCTCGTCTCGGTCCGGCAGGGACGCAATCGCTATGTGCGCCTGTCCGGCGAGGACGTCGTGCACACGTTGGAGACGCTGATGCTGCTGGCGGCGCGCACGGGACATCGGCGCGTTCGCACCGGTCCGCGCGATCCCGCGCTGCGCGAGGCGCGCGTCTGCTACGATCATCTTGCCGGCGCCCGCGGTGTCCAGATGTTCGAGAGCCTGCTGCGTGGCAGGCTGCTGGAGCGCAGCGGAGAGCACGTCACGCTAACCGACGCCGGGCGACTTTTCACCGAGCAGTTCGGGATCGATCTTGGCGAGCTGCAGTCGAAGGACCGCATGACCTGCGTCAGTTGCCTCGACTGGAGCGAGCGGCGAGACCATCTCGCCGGCCGTCTCGGCTCTGCCTATCTCGCGCGGATCTTCAAACTCAAATGGGCCCACCGCGACAAGGACAGCCGCGCCGTGCTGTTCAGCCCGCAGGGGCTGCGCGAGTTCGAACGGTTGTTTCCGGTCTGAGGACCCGCCCACCCTGGCGTGGCTCGCCTGCATCAGCAGAGCGCCTTTCGCTGCGTTATTTGACCGCCTCGGCTTGCACGGCCTGCACTGCATTCCCATCCTCTGTGGAGGAGGACGGCCCGCGGCTGGGTCCTTCCCTTGCCGATGCCCGATCGCTGACGGAGATGACGCGTTGCCCGACCCGCTCGCTTTTCACGTGCCGCAATCGTCCTACGCCAAGGAGGATCTCCTTCGCTCAAGCGAAGGCGGCTATTTCGGCCCGGGCAATGCGCAGCTGCCGGCGCCGCCGATGCTGATGATGGATCGTATCACCGAGCTGAGGCTCGACGGCGGGCGCTATGGCAAGGGGCGTATCGTCGCCGAGTTGGACATCACGCCCAAACTCTGGTTCTTCGAATCCCTCTTCCGCGACGATCCGGTGATGCCGGGCTGTCTTGGCCTCGACGCGATGTGGCAGATGGTGGGCTATTGGCTCGGCTGGTCGGGCTCGCCCGGCAAGGGCCGCGCCACCGGCGTCGGAGAAGTGAGCTTTAGAGGCCAGATCACGCCGGACGTCAATTGCGTGCGCTACGAGGTCGACATGCGCCAAGTCAAACGCGGCCGCCTAGTGCTCGGCATCGCCGATGGCCGCGTGCTGGCGGACGGCGCGTGTGTTTACGAGGCCAATTCCATGAAGGTAGCGTTGACGACATCTTGAGCTTTGCTGCCGTTATGACGACAGCTGCTTCTCGAAGAACAGGTCTGGATAGGGATCGTCGTTGAAGCGGTCGATCTCCGTCCAGCCGGTGCGGCGATAGAGCTGGACGGCCTCGGCGAGCGCGCTGTTGGTGTCGAGGCGAAGAATGCTGATCGAGAGCGTGCGGGCAGCCTCTTCGGCCGCATCCATCAGGCGGCGGCCGAGGCCGAGGCCGCGCGCGGCGGGCGCGACCCAGAGCCGCTTGATCTCGGCGACATCGCCGCCGCTGCCCTTCAGCCCGACACAGCCGAGCGGCAGGCCGTCGGACAACGCCACGAAGAAAGCCCCGCGCGGCGCCATCATGTCCAAGGCATCGGGATCGCGCGACAGCGACACATCGAAGCCGCGTTCGAAGCGGCGCGACAGCTCGGCGTAGTACTCGCCGAGGCAGTAGCGCGACTGCTCGCCGCGCGGATCAACCTCGTCGATGGCGATGCGGCTGCGTCCGAGCGCGGCCGCGACCAGGTCCATCGCCGCCAAGAGCGCCTCGGGCTGCCCGTGACGCGCCAGCATCGATTCGGCCTGGGCGTTGGAGAGCGTCTCATAGGCCTCGAATTCGCGCCGCCCGGCGGCTGTGAGCCTGGCGACGCGGCGGCGCGCGTCGTCGGGATGCGGCCTGGTCATCACCAGCCCCTCCTCCTCCAGGCTGCGCAGCAGCCGGCTCATCAGCCCGGAATCGAGTGCGAGATAGTCGCGCAGCTCCGCCACGTCGCTGCGGCCATGGCCGATTGCATTGAGCACGCGGGCCGCCCCGAGCGGCCGACCGCGCCCGAGGAACGAGGTGTCGAGCGCGCCGACCTCCGAGGTGACGGCGCGGTTGAAGCGGCGGACGCGGGAGACGGGGTCGAGCATAGTATCTGACTTAAGTCAGATATTTCCGTCTGTCAATTGTGACCGTAGTCGAGTGCAGGCAGCCGCTCCAGCCTCTGTCGTCGTTGCCTGCGCAAGCAGGGCATCCAGTACGCCGCAGCGTTTCGATTGATCACAGCCGTCATGTCCAGTCCGTGGGTACCAAAAGCATCCCCAAACAAAAAAGGGCGGCCCAGCCGCCGGCCGAAGCCGGTTGCCGGACCGCCAGGTTTTCCCCGGGAGGAACTCAGTTCAAAAGCTTGGCGACGTTGTCCTTGGTGACGAGGTCGAGGCCGGTGTAGATCACCTCCGGCACCTTCTCGCCCTTCTTGATCGCGAGCAGCGTGTCCATCGCCTTCTCGCCCATCTCGAACGGACGCTGGCCGGTCAGCGCGTTGGAATAGCCGTCGCGCAGCAGCTCGAGCTGCATCTTCAGCGTATCGGCAACGACCAGCGTCAGCTTGCCAGCGTCGATGTCCTTGCGGTTCTTGTTGACGAAGGCCTTGTAGCCCTCGGGCGCGAACATCGGCCAGCCGCCGATCGGCACGATGGCGCCGAGATCCGGCGTCGCGGTGCGCAGATCGGCCATCTGCTGCACGGCGAGCGCGGGATCGTCGTTGCAGAAGGTCGGCGAGCCCGCCACTTCCGTCCACTTCGAGCCCTTCAGCGCCTCGCGCACGCCGTCGACGCGCTCGGCAAGGTTCTTGGCGCCGGGACCGCCGGAGACGACGGCGTACTTGCCGCCCTCAGGCCGGAGCTCGCGGAGCTGCTTGCCGAGCGCGAGGCCGAAGTCCTTGTTGTTGGTACCGATATAGGCAATGCGCTTCGAGCCCGGCGCATCGGCGTCGAAGGTGATGACGGGAATGCCGGCCGCCGTCGCCGCCTCGATCGATTTCGTCATCGATGGAACGTCGGCGACCGAGATGGCGAGGCCGTCGACCTTCTGGGTGATGAAGTCCTGGATGATCTGCGCCTGCGTGGCCGGCTCGTGCTCGACCGGGCCCTTGTAGATGCACTCGACATTGCCGAGCTCCTTGGCGCGCTTCAGACAGCCGTCGCGCGCGACGTCGAAGAACGGATTGTTCATCGCCTTCGGCACGATGGCGAAGCGGTATTTGGTCTCGGCCTGCGCCGGGGCCATCAAAATCGCGAGCGATGCGACCGCATAGAGCAGCTTCTTCATGGGTTTCCCTCCTCCATGTCTATCCCTGATCATTGTCTGTTCCGGGTGAGGATAGACGCGATTGTCACCCCGGCCAGTATTCGTCACAGCAGGCGCGCGCGGATACGATCCACAAGCACGGCGGCGATGATGATCACGCCGACCAGGGTCTGCTGCCAGTAGGAGTTGACCTGCGCCAGCACCAGCCCGTTACGGATCACCTCGAGCAGGACGCAGCCGACGATGGCGCCGAGCGGACCGCCGAGACCACCGGCGAGGTTGGCGCCGCCGATCACGGCCGCGGCGATCACGTTGAGCTCGTAGGACGTCGCCATGTTCGCGGGCGCCGATCCGAGCCAGCCCGAGATGATGATGCCCTGCAGGCCGGCGGCAAGCGCGCCGATCACATAGACCTCGATCTTCACCCGGGGCACGGAGACGCCGGTGAGCTCCGCGGCCTTCTCGTTGCCGCCGATCGCGAACACGTGGCGGCCGAACGCGGTGTGGTGCAGCACCAGCGCCATCACCAGCGCCAGCACGATGAGATAGATGAAGGGCGCAGGCACGCCGTACACATCGCCCTGCGTCAGCGCATAGAAATAATCGGCGTCGGGGCCGCCGGGGAAGCTGCCCTTGCCGTTCGAGATCACGTAGCTGAGGCCGCGCACGATCGACAGCATGCCGAGCGTGGTCACAAACGGCGACAGCCCGAGCAAGGCGATGCAGACGCCGTTGATCAGGCCGACCACCAGCGAAACCGCCAGGCCTGCCAGCACCGAGACGATCAGGATCAGGCCGGGCACGTTCGCGACCACGGTCTTGCCGTCCGCGGCGAGATGCACGAACAGCGACGACAGCGGCATCCCCGGCGTCGATAGCGTCGTCATCACCATCGAGGTGATCATCGCCGCGAAACACATCATCGAGCCGACCGACAGGTCGATGCCGCCGGTAATGATGACGAAGGTGATGCCGAGCGTCGCGATGGCGATGAAGGAGAAGTTCTTGGCGACGTTCTGCAGATTGCCTTCGGTCAGAAAATAGGGACTGGCGAAGCTCATCACGATGATGAGGGCGATGAGCGCCAGCGTAACGTAGGCCGTCTGCGAGGCGAACACGCCGCGGTGCCACCATCTGATGACGCCGACATTGGTGAAGGTGACGTCGGTGCCGGCGGAGCTGGTCTCGGATGGAACGGACATCACGCCGCCTCCTTGGCGCCAGTGATCAGCGCGGTCACTTCCTCGGGGCTGGTCTCGCCGACCGGCTTGTCGGCCTTCTTTTCGCCGCGGCGCATCACCACGACGCGATCGCACACCGCGAAGATGTCAGGCATGCGGTGCGAGATCAGGATGACGGCTATACCCTGTTCCTTCAGGCGATGGATCAGGCTCAGCACCTGCTCGACCTGGCGCACCGAGATCGCCGCGGTCGGCTCGTCCATCATCACCAGTCTGGCGTTGGACAGCCGCGTCCGCGCGATCGCCACCGCCTGGCGCTGGCCGCCCGACATGTCCTTGACGAGATCGTGCGGCCGCGTCTCGGAGCGCAGCTCGCGAAACAGCTCCAGCGCGCGCGCCTCCATGCCCTTGTGGTCGAGCAGCACCAGCGGGCCGAAATTGCGCTTCAGCTCGCGGCCGAGAAACACGTTGGCCGCTGCCGTGAGGTTGTTGGCGAGCGCGAGGTCCTGGTACACGACCTCGATGCCGACGCTGCGCGAATCCATCGGGCGATGGAAATGCACCTCGCGGCCGCCGAAATGGATCGTGCCCTGGCTCGGCGGAAAATTGCCGGCGATGATCCGCACCAGCGTGGACTTGCCGGCGCCGTTATCGCCCATCAGGCCGACGACCTCGCCGGAGCCGATCGAAAGATCCACGCCCTGCAGCGCGCGGATCGCGCCGAACTGCTTGCCGATGCCCTTCAGCTCAAGGACCGGCTGCGCGGCGGTGCTCATCACGGCGCGCTCAGCGTCATTCGTCATCGTGCGCAGGTTGCTGTCGTCAGACATAGCGGTTCACCACGCTTTCGAGATATTCCTGCCGGCCGGACCGCGGCTGCGGATCGAGGCCGGTGTTGACGGCGCGGTCGGCGAGCTCGGCGAGCGAGCGGCGGCCGGCGAGGATCGCCTGCCCCTCGTCGCCGTCCCAGCCGGCGTAGCGCCGCGCCAGCGGCGCGGTCAGCGCACTGTCGGTCAGCATCTCGTCGGCGGCGATCAGCGCCCGCGCGCAGGCATCCATCGAGCCGACATGGGCGTGCAGCAGGTCATCCGGATCGATCGACTGCCGGCGGATCTTGGCGTCGAAATTCAGCCCGCCCGTGGTGAAGCCGCCGCCCTTGAGCATGTCGTGGAACACCAGCGCCAGCTCCGGCACGTTCATCGCGAACTGGTCGGTGTCCCAGCCGAGCAGATCGTCGCCGCGGTTGATGTCGAGGGAGCCGAACACGCCGAGCGCCTGCGCCAGCGCGATCTCGTGCTGGAACGAATGACCGGCGAGGATGGCGTGGTTCTGCTCGATATTGAGCTTGACGTCGTTCAAAAGGTCATAGCGCTGCAGGAAGCCGTAGCAGGTGGCGACGTCGAAATCATACTGGTGCTTGGTCGGCTCCTTCGGCTTCGGCTCGATCAGCAGCGGGCCCTTGAAGCCGATCTTGTGCTTGTGCTCGACGACCAGCGCGACGAAGCGGCCGAGCTGGTCGAGCTCGCGCTTCATGTCGGTGTTGAGCAGCGTCTCGTAGCCCTCGCGGCCGCCCCACAGCACGTAGTTGGCGCCGCCGAGACGATGCGTCACCTCGAGTGCGGCACGCACCTGTCCCGCCGCGTAGGTGAACACGTCCGGATCCGGATTGGTCGCGGCGCCCGCCATGTAGCGGCGATGCGAGAACAGATTGGCGGTGCCCCACAGCAGCCGCACCTTGGCAGACGCCATCTTCTGCTCGAACAGATCGCCGATCGCATTGAGATTGGCAACCGACTCCTTCAGCGTCGCGCCTTCCGGCGCTGCATCGACGTCGTGGAAGGTGAAGAACGGCACGTCGAGCAGCCGGAACAATTCGAACGCCACGTCGGCCTTGGCCCGCGCCATCGCCATCGCGTCGTCGCCATGCTGCCACGGCCGCAGGAAGGTCTCGCCGCCGAACGGATCGCTGCCCGGCCAGCAGAACGAATGCCAGTAGCAGACCGCGAAGCGCAGATGATCCTCCATCCGCTTGCCCCGGATGACGCGATCCTTGTCGTACCAACGGAACGACAGCGGGCTGCGTGACTCGGGCCCGCCATAGCTGACGGTCGCGCCGGTCTGGAAGAAGGGGGCCTGGACGTTCACGACGTTACTCCTTGAGAGCAGGATAGAGCTTGCGCCATTGCGCGTAGGCGGCGTCATATGCCGCGCGCTGCGGCGCGCGGGGTTCGAAACTCTGCAGCCGCTGCGGCTTGCGGCAGACATCGGCCGGTGCTGCGCCGGTCGCGGCAAGACGGCCGAGCCGCGCGGCGCCGATGGCGGCGCCGACCTCGCCCTCCTCGACCCGGTGCACGGTGACGCCGAGCACGTCGGCCATGATCTGCGCCCACAACAAAGAGCGCGAGCCGCCGCCGACGAGATCGAGCTCTGTGATCGGCTGCGCGCTGCGCGCGAGCGCGGCGAACATGTCGCGTGAGGCAAACGCCACGCCCTCCAGCACCGCCTGCACGAGATCACCGCGGCCGGCTGCGCTGCGCAGGCCGACCAAGGCGCCGGCGGCATGGGCATCGTTGTGCGGCGTGCGCTCGCCGTCGAGATAAGGCAGGAACTGCACCGGGCTCGGACGTTCGACGCTGATACCGAGCGGCGCCAGCAGTGCGGCTTCCGGCGTCTCGAGAAGGCGCGCCAGCCACGCCAGCGAGGCCGCGGCCGACAGCATCACGCCCATCTGATGCCAGAGACCGCCGAGCGCATGGCAGAACGCATGCACGGCCGCTTCCGGCGCCGGCGCGAAGCGGTCGGTCACCCGGAACAGCACGCCTGATGTGCCGAGCGACAGGAACGCATCGCCGGGCGTGATGGCGCCGAGCCCGATTGCGCTCGCCGCGTTGTCGCCGGCGCCGCCCGCGATCACGACGTCAGCGCCCATGCCCCAGCGCCGCGCCAGCTCGGGCGACAACACGGCACTGCGCTCATTGCCCTCGACGAGGCGCGGCATGTGATCGAGACCGAGCCCGGTCGCCGCCAGCAGTTTCTCCGACCAGCGCCGCGCGCCGACGTCGAGCCACAGGGTGCCGGCCGCATCCGACATGTCCTCGACCATCTCGCCGGACAGCCGATAGCGCACATAGGCCTTCGGCAGCAGCACCTTCGCGACCTCGGCAAATATCTTCGGCTCGTGCTTCGCCACCCAGACGAGCTTCGGCGCGGTGAAGCCGGGCATCGCGAGGTTGCCTGCGATGGCATGCAGTTCGGGACAGCGGCGTTCGAGCTCGGCGCATTCGGCCTGCGAGCGGCCGTCATTCCACAGGATCGCCGGCCGCAGCGGCCGACCGGTGCGGTTCAGCAAGGTCGCGCCGTGCATCTGGCCGGACAGGCCGATGCCGCTGACGGCAGCGGTCTCGCGCGGACGCTCCCGCGCGAGATCATCGACCGCGCCGATGACGGCCTCGACCCAGTGATCCGGATTCTGCTCGGACCACAGCGGCTGCGGATGCGACAGCGCCAGCGGCCGCGCGGCGCTCGCGATCAGCGCGCCCGTCTCGTCCTCCAGCACGGCCTTCACGCCGGATGTGCCCACATCCAGTCCGAGAAACACGTCTCCACTCCTCCCACCGACCGCAAGGCGCTTCGGCGATCTGCCGTCGCCTCGAGACCAGCGCCTCGGTCGTTTCTCATTCCGTGTTCGGGCCGACCGCGTTATCGCGGCCATCCGCTCACGGCAGATTGTCCCGCATCACGATGTCGATGCGGATCGTCTCCTGTTCGCTCAGGATCGGCTCGCCGCGCGCCAGCGCGAGGAGCACGCGCACCGCGGAGCGCGCCTCGTGTCCCGGGTTCTGCGAAATCGCCGCGTCCATCACGCCGTTCAACAGCAGCTTGCGCGTCAGTGCCGTCACGTCGTGGCCGACGAACACGATGTCGTCGGCGCGCCCCGACTCGGTCAGCGCCTTGGCGACGCCGGCCGTGCCAGCGCCGACATTGTAGAGCCCGACGATGTCACGATGCTCGGTCAGCAGCTTGCGCATGAGGTGCTCTGAGCGATCGTCCACGTCATGCCCCTCAGCGACCGGCAAAACCTCAAGTTGCCGAAACTCCGCCGCGAGGACCTGGCCGAAGCCGAAGATGCGCTCGGCATGATCGCGCAGGCTTTGCGAGCCGGCCATGATCGCGACCCGCCCCGCCTTGCCGCCGGCGAAGCGTCCGACCAGCGCGCCCGCGGTGCGGCCGGCGGCGATGTTGTCGATGCCGACATAATGATGCCGTCGCGACGACGGCACGTCCGACACCAGCGTCACCACCTTGGCGCCGGACTCGACGAGATCGTTGATCGCCGCGCGCACGCTCGGATGATCGAGCGCCACCACCGCGACGCCGTCGACCTGACCGACGAGCTGCTCGAGCTTCGCGGCCAGCACGGCCGCATCGAACACGTCCGTCGTGACCACATCGACCGTGAGCCGGCGCGCGGCCATCCAGCTCGTCAGATCGCCGAGATGCGCCTGAATCTGCTGCATGAAGGGATTGGCGCCGGACGGCATCACGAAGGCAAAGCGCCGCGCGCGGGCACGGGCGAGTTCGGAGGCCGCCGCATGCGGCTGGAACGCGCTGCGCTCCATCGCGTCCTTGACGCGTCGCACCGTATCCGGGCGCACGCCGGGCCGGTTGTGCAGCACGCGATCCACAGTGGCGAGGCTCACGCCCGCCTGCCGCGCAATATCCCGCAATGTCAGCGGCGCGTTCATGCTCCTCCCCTTTGGGTTGAGGACCATAGCGCGGTTTTTGAGGTACGCAACTCATTTTTGAGGGCGGGCGGGGAAGCCGACAGACTGAGGCAGCCGGCGCCAATCCCGACAGCGCGTCCCCGATCGTCTGCCCCCTCCATCTCGAGCTGAGCGAAGTTGCACCAGCCGAAGCAGCCGCAGGCGGATGGGCACAAAGCCAATCGCCAGCCTGCCTCAAACCGCTCCCTGGGTATGGGTCCCGGCGTTCGCCGGGACGACAGCGAGGCTGCTGATGCGTGATGCGATCAAGCAGCGCAGGCGAACTGCGTCGCGTTGACCTCGCTCAGAACGGCAGCCCGACATAGTTCTCTGCCAGCGACCGCTGCGCGGCCTCGGACGAGAACAGATAGGCGAGCTCGGTGTCCTGCAGTCTGTCGTCGTAGGACAGCCGGTCGGGGAAACGATGCAAGAGCGTCGTCATCCACCAGGAGAAGCGCTGCGCCTTCCAGATCCGCGCCAGCGCCCGCTGCGAGTAGCCGTCGATGCCGCGATCGTCGCCTTTCTTGTAGTGGTCGAGCAGCGCATGATAGAGATAGTAGATGTCGGACGCAGCCGAGTTCAGCCCGCGCGCGCCGGTCGGCGGCACGATATGGGCGGCGTCGCCGGCCAGGAACAGCCTGCCGTAGCGCATCGGCTCCGCGACGAAGCTGCGCAGCGGCGCGATGCTCTTCTCGATCGAGGGCCCGGTGATCAGACGGCCAGCGATCTCCGCCGGCAGCCGGCGCTTCAGCTCCTCCCAGAACGCGTCGTCGCTCCAGTCCTCGACCTTGTCGGTGAGCGGCACCTGGACATAGTACCGGCTCAGCACCTGCGAACGCAGCGAGCACAGCGCAAAGCCGCGCTCGTGCTTGGCATAGATCAGCTCCGGCGACACCGGCTTGGTGCGGGAGAGCACGCCGAGCCAGCCGAACGGGTACACCCGCTCGTATTCCGTCAGCTTGTCGTGCGGGATCGACTTGCGGCTGACGCCATGAAAGCCGTCGGCGCCGATGATGTAGTCGCAGTCGATGCGGACGACCTCCTCGTCCTGACGGTAGGTGACGAAGGGCTTGTCGGAAGCGATGTCGTGCGGCGTCACGTCGGCCGCGTTGTGCACGACCTTGCCGCCGAGCTTGTCGCGGGCCTCGTAGAGATCGCGCGTCAACTCGGTCTGGCCATAGACCATCACCGAGTTGCCGCCGGAATATTTGTGCAGGTCGACGCGATCGAGCTTGCCGTCATGGGCGATGTAGAAACCGTGATGGATCTCGCCCTCGCGGTCCATGCGCTCGCCGCACTGCGCCTCGCGCATCAGCTCGGCAAAGCCGTGCTCGAGCACGCCGGCACGGATGCGCGACAGCACGTAGTCGCGGCTGGATTTCTCCAGGATGATCGTATCGATGCCCTGCAGATGCAGGAGCTGCGACAGCATCAGGCCCGACGGGCCTCCGCCGATGATGCAGACTTGGACTTTCATGGGCGTGTTCTCCCGGATTCGCAGACGCAGGCTTGTTGGGTATGCTTTTCAGTCGCGGATTTTAGCAAGGAATGCGCAGGGATCACTTGGATGGACGCGGCATTCTCTTGCACTTTTCCGACACCATGCTGCGATGCACAACGAACGCTGCAATGGCATGGGGCGGCGCCGATCAGCCTGCCGGCGGCGCCGCGTCGTCTCCGACGCCCATCGCACGCCGATAGTCGCGCGGGCTCGCCCCGGTGTGCCGCTTGAAGAAGCGGCAGAAATACGCCGGGTCCTTGAAGCCGAGCTCGAACGCCAGCTTCGACACCGGCGCCGCAATATAGGTGAGCCGCCGGCACGCCTCGCGCGCGAGCCGCGCATGCACGATGTCGAGCGCGGACTGACCGGTCTCGGCCCGCGTCAACCGATTGAGCCGCTCCGGCGTCATGCCGAGTTCGTCGGCGTAGCGCGCCACCGACCAGTGATCGCGGTGATGCGCCTCGACCAGCACGATGAAGCGGGTGAACAGCGCGGCATGCCCGCTGCCGCGCCGCGCGCCTTGCGACTGCCGCGCGCTCTGCTGCGCCAGCCGCCACACGATCGAGCGACCGAGCCAGTGCGGAACCGGCGAGGCCGCGGAATCGGCGGCGGCGAACTCGTCGGCGAGGTCGACGAACAGCGCGGCGATGCGCCGCGTCGCGACCGCCTGTGCGTCGAGATGCAGGATCTGCGCGGTTGCGAACAAGTCGCGCAACGCCTCGCCGGTCGCCGGCACGTCGCCCTCGACCACCGCCCGCGGATTGAACGTCAGCACATAGCCGTCGGTGTCGCGCGAGAAGCGGAAGGCATGGACGACGCCGGGGGGAATGATCACGGCGACCGGGCCGGCACAGCGCTCGCGGCTTTCGTCCAAGGCGATCTCGGCCGGGCCGGAGCCGACCCAGAGGATCTGGTGCAGGCCCTGATGGGTGTGCGCCTCGATCTCCCAGCGATACAGCTTGCTGCGCACCTGGATCGGCTCGACATGCAGCATGTCCGGCTGCGCGGCCGACGCTTCGCCGTACAGCGCGAACGCGGGGATCGACGGCTTGGTGCGAAAGCGGGGCATGAGCGAGAGCTAACCCTGAATGTCGGAAAAGTACAAGTCTTGGCCGGCTTTCGTGTCTCACGCCGCGGCCACGGCTCGGCTAGATCAATGAAAAGAACAACAACGACCACACTCAATGGAGAGGAGGCCCAACATGTTCGCGTTCGACCCGTATTCGCCTGCGGTCGATGCCGACCCGTTCCCGTTCTACAAGACGCTGCGCGACGAACACCCCTGCTTCTGGAGCCCGCAGGCCCAGGTGTGGATCCTGTCGCGCTATGCCGATGTGGCGGCGGCCGGAACGAACTGGCAGACCTATTCGTCGGCCAAGGGCAACCTGATGACCGAGCTGCCGAACCGTGCCGGCGCGACGCTCGGCACCACCGACCCGCCGCGCCACGACCGGCTGCGCGGCCTCGTCCAGCATGCCTTCATGAAGCGCAATCTGGAGAGCCTGTCAGGCCCGATCCGCGACATCGCGCGCGACTGCGCCGAGGCGCTGCGCGGCCAGGACCGGTTCGACTTCATCGAGGCATTCTCGTCGAAATTCACCGTGCGCGTGTTGTTCGCCGCGCTCGGCCTGCCGCTCGGCGACGAGCAGACGGTGCGCGACAAGGCGGTGCTGATGGTGCAGAGCGATCCGGTGAGCCGCGCCAAGGGACCGCAGCACATCGCAGCCTACAACTGGATGCAGGACTATGCGGCCGGCATCATCGCGGAGCGCCGCGCGCGGCCGCAGAACGACCTGATCTCGCACTTCAGCATGGCCGAGATCGACGGCGACAAGCTCGACGAGCGCGAGGTGCTGCTGACGACGACCACGCTGATCATGGCCGGCATCGAGTCGCTCGGCGGTTTCATGACGATGCTGGCGTATAATCTCGCCGATCACGCGGAGGCGCGCCGGGCGGTCGTCGCCAATCCCGACCTGATGGCGGACGCCGTGGAAGAGTCACTGCGCTACAACACCTCGGCGCAGCGCTTCCGCCGCTGCCTGCAGAAGGACGTCACCCTGCACGGCCAGACCATGCGCGAGGGCGATTTCGTCTGCCTCGCCTACGGCTCCGCCAACCGCGACGAGCGGCAGTTTCCCAATCCGGATGTTTATGACATCAGGCGCAAGCCACGCGGCCATCTCGGCTTCGGCGGCGGCGTGCACGCCTGTCTGGGATCGGCGATCGCGCGCATGGCGATCAAGATCGCGTTCGACGAGCTGCACAAGGTCGTGCCGGACTATCGCCGCACCCAGGAGCAACTGCCCTGGATGCCGTCTTCGACCTTCCGCAGCCCGATGTATCTCGAGCTGACGGTGCATTAGTCATCGCGAGGACTAATGGCAGGCTCGCGCTCGCGCCTCGCTGACGGTACGCCCCCCTCGCCCCGCTTACGCCGGACGAGGGGCACCAATGGGTCTACAACAGCTCAAACCAGCGCGCCGAGATCCGCTGCGCTGAAGCCCTTCAGGCCCGCCTTGTCGCCGGCCTTGATCTTGGCGACCCATTCGGCATCGCTGATCAGCGCGCGGCCGACCGCGATCAGGTCGAACTCCTCCCTGGCCATGCGCTCCAGCAGCGCATCGAGATCGGCCGTCGTCGACGGCTTGCCGGCGAAGGCCGAGAAGAATTCATCGGACAAGCCGACCGAGCCGACGCTGATGGTCGCGGCGCCCGTGATCTTCTTGGCCCAGCCGGCGAAGTTCAGGCCCTTCTCGCCGTCGACGTCCGGGAATTCCGGCTCCCAGAAGCGGCGCTGCGAGCAGTGCAGGATGTCGACGCCGGCCGCGACCAGCGGCTGCAGCCAGTCGGCCATCAGCGCCGGCGTCTCGGCGAGGCGCGCCGCATAGTCCTGCTGCTTCCACTGGCTGACGCGCAGGATGATCGGGAAATCGGGACCCACCGCCTTGCGGATCGCGGCGACGATCTCGCCGGCAAAGCGGGAGCGCTCCTTGATGGTGGCGCCGCCATAGCGGTCCTCGCGCTGGTTGGTGCCGGACCAGAAGAACTCGTCGACCAGATAGCCGTGCGCACCATGGATCTCGACGGCGTCGAAGCCCGTGCGCTTGGCGTCGGCCGCGGCTTGCGCGAATGCGGCAACGGTGTCGGCGATGTCGTTCTCGGTCATCGCGTTGCCGCGCGGCTTGCCGGGCGCAACCAGCCCGGATGGGCTCTCGACCGGCGCATCGGGCTCCCAGCGGCTCATGCCCTTGGTCGAGCCGGTGTGCCAGATCTGTGGCGCGATGCGGCCGCCGGCGGTGTGCACGGCGCTCGCCACGTTCTGCCAGCCGGCCAGCGCGGCATCGCCGTGGAAGAAGGGAATATTGGGCTCGTTGCGCGAGGCCGGGCGGTTGACGACCGTGCCCTCGGTGAGGATCAGCCCCACGCCACCTTCGGCGCGGCGGCGGTAATAGGCAGCGTTGGCCTCGCCGGGAACGCCGTTCGGCGCGGCGTTGCGGGTCATCGGCGCCATGACGATGCGGTTCTTCAGCTCCAGCGACTTCAGGCGAAACGGACGAAACAGCACGCTGGTATCGAGGTCGGACATTCAGGGGGCTCCATTGCGTTCGGAACCGCTCCAGTATACTTCGTAAACCTGAAGTCAATCAGGCACCCGAAGTCGCTCAGGTATATCGGAGGAAACTGCTGTCGTGACCGCCGCATCGACATCACAGACCGCCCCGCTCCGCTGCAAGCCGCAGCACTTCTCGTCGGAATGTCCGAGCCGGGTGCTGATCGACCAGATCGCCGACAAATGGTCGATGATGGTGCTGGCCGTGCTGGACTCCGGTCCACTGCGCTTCAACGCGATCAAGAAGCAGCTCGAGGGCGTCACCCAGAAGGCGCTGACGCAATGCCTGCGCCGGCTCGAGCGCAACGGCCTCGTCGCCCGCGAGGTGATCGCGGACTCGCCGGTCGCGGTTCAGTACGAGATCACGCCGCTCGGCCGTACCCTGCAGCCACCGTTCCGCGCGCTCTATGCCTGGACCATCGCCAAGATGCCGGAGGTCGAGCAGGCCCGGCAGGCCTTCGACGAGCGCCGGAGTCGCTGATCCCAGGCGGCCAAAGGCCGCTACTGGAAGGCCACCTCCGCGAAGCTGCGCAGCTTGCGCGAATGCAGCCGCTCCGACTCCTGATGCTTCAAGAGCTCCAGCGCCTTCAGCCCGATCTGGAGATGCTGGCCGACACGCTGGCGATAGAAGTCGCTCGCCATGCCGGCGAGCTTGATCTCGCCATGCAGCGGCTTGTCGGAGACGCAGAGCAAGGTGCCGTAGGGCACGCGGAAACGATAGCCGTTGGCGGCGATTGTGGCCGACTCCATGTCGAGCGCGATGGCGCGCGACTGCGAGAGGCGATGGATGACGGCCGGGCCGGAGATCTCCCAATTGCGGTTGTCGACGCTGGCCACGGTGCCCGTGCGCATCACCCGCTTCAGCTCGAACCCGGAATAGCCGGTGACCGTCTCCACGGCCTCCTCGAGCGCGACCTGCACCTCGGCGAGCGCCGGGATCGGCACCCAGGGTGGCAGCTCCTGGTCGAGCACATGGTCCTCGCGGACATAGCCGTGCGCCAGCACGTAATCGCCGAGCCGCTGCGTGTTGCGCAGGCCCGCGCAGTGGCCGACCATCAGCCAGGCATGCGGCCGCAGCACCGCGATGTGGTCGGTGACGTTACGCGCGTTCGACGGACCAGTACCGATGTTGATCAGCGTGATGCCCTGGTGCCCCGGCTCGACGAGATGAAGCGCCGGCATCTGCGGCGTGCGCGCCGGCGCGGAGCCGGTGGTGCCGCCGCCGAGACGGGCATTGCGGGTGATGACGTTGCCCGGCTCGACGAAGGCCTCGGCTGCGCCCTGCCCGGCCGCCAGTTGCTGGCGGCCCCAATCCGCGAAGGCGTCGACATAGAACTGATAGTTCGTGAAGATCACGAAGTTCTGGAAATGGTCCGGGTCGGTGCCCGTATAATGATAGAGCCGGCGCAGCGAGTAGTCGACGCGCGCGGCGCGAAACAGCGACAGCGGCTCGGGCATGCCGGGCTTCAGTCCGAGCGTGCCGTCGGCGATCGCATCGTCCATGGTCGCAAGATCCGGAGCGTCGAACACGTCGCGCAGCGAGCGCGTCACCAGCGGGCTCTCGTGGTGCGGAAGCGCCGTCTCGATGTTGATGTCGCGGCGGTAGGCGAAATGCACCGGGATCGGCTCGGCCGACTCGCCGATCTCGACCGGCACGCCATGATTCTCGATCAACAGACGGATCTGCTCGGTCAGGTACGAGCGGAACAGGTCCGGCCGCGTGACGCTGGTCTCGTGCACGCCGGGCCCCGCGACGAAGCCATAGGCGAGACGCGAGTCGAGCCGGGCGTGACTTGCGGTGGTCAGCCGCACGAAGGGATAGGTGGCGCGGATCCGTGTCGCCGGCACGACGCCGTTGGCATAGGCCTCGAAATGGCCGCGCAGGAAAGCGGTATTGCGCTCGTAGATCTCTTCGAGCCGGGCCACCGCGGCGGCCGCGTCGGTGAA
This sequence comes from Bradyrhizobium sp. HKCCYLRH1030, assembly GCF_051168395.1. Taxonomy (NCBI): domain Bacteria; kingdom Pseudomonadati; phylum Pseudomonadota; class Alphaproteobacteria; order Hyphomicrobiales; family Nitrobacteraceae; genus Bradyrhizobium; species Bradyrhizobium sp. HKCCYLRH1030. The sequence continues at coordinate 52,497 of NZ_JBNPUY010000007.1, forward strand.
GGTTTCTGTTGCCACGGGTGGCGGAGATTGGACAGTCAATGGCGATCCTTTGTATCCGGCGGACGGTCGTCGAGGCAGACTTGCGCAATCATAGAAATCACCCCTGGCTTTGCCCAGGGGGGCGGGTCACGCGACGACGCCCATGAACTGGACGTTGAGCCATGATGCGCTGCATTGCGACAAGGATTTGTGGCCGAATGTTTCAATTGCCTGTGCGCGTCATTGCTCATAAGACGGTTTCACATTGGCCGGAACAGGTCGATATCTGAAAAGGGAGGTCATCGCGCAGCATGTCGCAAGCGAATGGATTCGGATTGGCTGGCGTCATCGGCATGCCCGTCGCTCATTCCCGCTCGCCCACGATCCACAATTTCTGGCTCAACGCGCACGGCCTGCGCGGCGCCTACGTCCCGCTCGCGGTTCAGCCGGAGCGGCTGAAGGATGCGCTGGCTGGGCTGGTGGCGCTCGGATTCCGCGGCTGCAACGTGACCATGCCGCACAAGCAGACGGCGATGCCGCTGCTGCACCGGGTCAACGACACCGCACGACGCATCGGCGCCGTGAACACGATCGTGGTCGAAGCGGATGGCACGCTGAGCGGCTTCAACAATGACGGCAACGGCTTTGTCCAGAGCCTGCGCGATGCCAGGCCGAACTGGCGCGCCGACGAAGGCCCTGTTCTCTTGCTCGGGGCCGGCGGTGCAGCGCGCGCGGTCGTTGTGGCGCTGCTGGAGAATGGTGCCCGCGACATCCGCATCTGCAACCGCACCACCGAGAAGGCGCAGGCCATCGCAGCCGAATTCGGGACGGCCATCAGCACGGTGGCGTGGGATGATCGTTCGGCGGCAGTCGCCGATGTCGCCCTGCTCATCAACAGCACCGATCGCGGCATGATCGGAAAGCCCGCATTGGAGATCGACCTGGGGCGGCTGTCCGCGACGACGCTCGTCGCAGACCTGATCTACACACCGCTCGAAACGCCCTTCCTCGCGGATGCGCGCGCGCGCGGCTGCACGACGGTCAACGGGCTCGGCCTGCTGCTCAACCAGGCGCGTCTCGCTTTCCAGGCCTGGTTCGGCGTGCTGCCCGACGTAACGCCCGAACTGATCAAGGCCATTCAGGCGACGTTCTGAGCGTCTGTCAGAGAAGGCTCGACCATGGCACTTCCGGCAGGCCCCAGGATCGATTGCCACCTCCACACCATCGATCCCGCGCGCTTCCCCTACGCGCCGGATACGCCCTATCGTCCGACCGGCCAGGAAATCGCGCCCGCCGCGCATCTCATTCGCGTGCTCGACGTCTTCGACGTCCGGCACGCGCTGATCGTTGCGACCAATTCCGGCTATGGCTCCGACAGCCGCATCCTGCTCGACACGCTCAGGCTCGGAGATGGCAGGTTCAAGGGCGTTGCGGTCGTCGAGAAGGACGTCGACATCGGAGAACTGGAGCGGTTGAAGGCCGCTGGCGTCATCGGCATCGCGTTCAACGTGCCGTTTCACGGCACCGACTATTACCGCGACGCCGCGCCGCTGCTGGACAAGCTGACCGACCTCGATCTGTTTCTGCAGGTCCAGGTCGAGCAGGATCAGTTGCTCGACCTGCTGCCCCTCATCGAGCGGTCGACGGTCCGCCTCGTGTTCGATCACTGCGGCCGGCCTGCCGTGGAGCATGGGCTGCGACGCCCATCCTTCCAGGCCCTGCTCGCGCTCGGCCGCGACCGCGACGCGCATGTGAAGCTGTCCGGCTACTACAAATTCGCGCGCCAGCCCTATCCGTACGCCGACACATGGCCGTTCATCGCCGCGCTGGTCGAGGCCTTCACGCTCGACCGCTGCGTGTGGGGCTCCGATTGGCCGTTCCTGCGCGCGCCCGAACGCCTCGACTACGGGCCGCTGCTGGCCGGCATTACCGAGATCTTTCCGGACCCGGACGATCAGCACCGGCTGCTATGGCGAACGCCGTCGCGACTACTGGGTTTTGCAGAGGCACCCGCAAGTTCATCATCATAAGCAAAAAACAATCGGGAGGACGTCATGAGGCATCTGGGAAGATTGAGCGGCTTGGCGGCCGCCATGGCACTGTGGGCGGGTTTGGCCTGGGCAGAGAACACCGTCTACATTCCCGATGTCGTCGAGCTGTCCGGCCCCGGAGCCGTGTCGGGCACGAACTGGCGCGATGGCGTCGCCCTGGCGGTCGACGAGATCAACAATGCCGGAGGCATTCTCGGCCGCAAGATTGCGACCGAGCACCTCGACACCCAGAGCAATCCCGGCGTCTCCCGGGCCCAGGTGCAGAAGGTGCTCGACCGCGAGCCCTATGTAGTGCTGGGGCCGATCTATTCGGGCTCGGTCAAGGTCAACATGGCGCTGACGCAGCAGGCCGAGGTGCCGCAGATCGTCGGCGCCGAGGCCGCCGATATCACGACGCAAGGCAATCCCTGGATCTTCCGCACCGCCTTCGGCCAGCAGTTCAGCATGCCGAAGATCGCCAACTATCTGCATGACCAGCTGAACGTGAAGTCCGTCGCGGTGGTCTGGGTGAACAACGATTTCGGCAAAGGCGGCCGCGACAGCTTCGTCAAGGAGATGAAGGCCCGCGGCATCGAGGTGGTGTCGGACATCTCGACCGAACAGGGCCAGGTCGATTTCGGCTCCGACGTCATCAAGCTGAAGAACGTCAAGGCCGACGCGATCTTCGTCTACACCAACGAGGAAGAAAGCGCGCGTTTCCTGATCGAGGCCAAACGTCAGGGATTGTCGGTGCCGCTGTTCGGAGAGACAACGCTGCTCAGCCAGAAGGTCGTGGAGCTCGCAGGCCCCGCCGCCAACGGCGTGCGCGGCCATGTCGGCCTGAGCGCGGATGCGCCCATTCCTGCCATCCAGGCCTTTGCGAAGAAGTTCAACGAGCGCTACCGCTACTGGCCCGACCATAACGGCATCAAGGGCTATACCGCGGTCTATCTCGTCAAATACGTGACCGAGATGATCGGCAAGTTCGACGGCCACGCTTTCGGCGCCACCATGAAGGGATTGACGCTGACGCCGGACAAGGCGCCGGGCATGCTGATGGAGGCAAGCTGGGACCAGAACGGCGACATCGACCGTGAGAGCTTCCTGGCCGAGATCGTCGACGGCAAGCAGAAGATCGTCGCGACGCTGCCGAAGCTGAAGCCGTCCAAGGCGCCGTAGATCTGCGCCATCGTAGAAGCCCTCCTCACGCGCAACGCGCGCAAGGAGGGAAGAAGTATCAGCCCTTGGCGAGCTGCACGTCGAGATCGTGCAGCACCTGGTAGCAGGGCAGCACCTGGGCCACGGAGGCGTTGGGCTCGCGGCCCTCGCGGATCGCGGCGAAGAACTCGCGGTCCTGCAGCTCGATCCCGTTCATGGAGACGTCGACCTTGGAGACGTCGATCTTCTCTTCCTTGCCGTTCACCAGATCGTCGTAGCGGGCAATGTAGGTGCCGGTGTCGCCGATGTAGCGGAAGAAGGTGCCGAGCGGGCCGTCATTGTTGAACGACAGCGACAGCGTGCAGATCGCGCCATTGGCGGCCTTGAGCTGGATCGACATGTCCATGGCGATGCCCAGGGTCGGGTGGATCGGACCCTGGATCGCATTGGCCTTCACGATCGGCGAGCCCGCCTGATAGGCGAACAGGTCGACGGTGTGGGCGGCGTGGTGCCACAGCAGATGGTCGGTCCAGCTGCGTGGCTGGCCCAGCGCGTTCATGTTGGTGCGGCGGAAGAAGTAGGTCTGCACATCCATCTGCTGGATGTGGAATTCGCCGGCCTTGATCTTCTTGTGCACGAACTGGTGGCTGGGATTGAAGCGGCGGGTGTGGCCGCACATCGCGACCAGCTTGGTCTCCTTCTGCAGCTCCACCACCTGCTGCGCGTCCTTCAGCGAGTCGGCGAGCGGAATCTCGACCTGGACATGCTTGCCGGCCTTGAGGCAGTCGATCGCCTGCGCCGCATGCATCTGGGTCGGCGTGCAGAGGATGACGGCATCGACCTCCGGCAGCTTGAGGCTGTCGGCGAGCTCGGTCGAGACGTGCTTGATACCGTATTTGTCGGCGACTTCCTTGGTCTGGTCGAAGCGGCGGCCGACCAGCGACACCACCTCGACCCCGTCGATGTTCTTGATGCCGTCGAGATGCTTGATGCCGAAGGCGCCGGCGCCGGCGAGCGCGACCTTGATGGTCTTGGCCATATCAGTTGTTCTCCAGGATCAGATGGCCGACGGCCGTGTTGCTCGCCGGCACATGATAGAAGCGGTGACGCACGGTCGGCGCGTTGCCCTTCTTGGTCTCGTTGACGTCGCTCATGGCGCCGCGCGCGATCAGCCACATCACGAGCTCGATGCCCTCGCTGCCGGCCTCGCGGACGTACTCGATATGCGGCACCTTGGACAGGCCTTCCGGATCGTTGATCAGCTTGTCCAGGAACATGTTGTCCCATTCGCGATTGATCAGGCCGGCGCGCGGCCCCTGCAGCTGGTGGCTCATGCCGCCGGTGCCCCAGATCTGCACGTTGAGCGGCTCGTCATAGCTCTCGATCGCCTTGCGGATCGCCTTGCCGAGCATGAAGCAGCGGCGGCCGGACGGCACCGGATATTGCACGACGTTGACGGCGAACGGGATCACCGGGCACGGCCAGGCATCGACCTGGCCGAAGATCAGGCTGAGCGGCACGGTGAGGCCGTGATCGACGTCCATCTTGTTGACGATGGTGAGGTCGAAATCGTCCTGGATCACCGACTGCGCAATGTGCGCGGCGAGCTTCGGATGCCCGATCACCTTGGGGACCGGGCGCGGGCCCCAGCCCTCGTCGGCCGGCTGATATTCAGCCGCGGTGCCGATCGCGAACGTGGGAATCATGTCCAGGCTGAAGGCGGTCGCATGGTCGTTGAAGACCAGGAATACGACGTCCGGCTTCTGCTCCTTCTCCCACTGCTTGGCGAAGTCGTAGCCGGCGAAGACCGGCTTCCAATAATCCTCGCCGGTCTTGCCGAGGTCGAGGGCTGCGCCGATCGCCGGGACGTGCGAGGTGAAGACGCTTGCGGAGATATGGGCCATTTACTTCTTCTCCCCGGTGTAGCGGTTGCCCTCGACCGAGCGGCCGCCCTTGATCATCATCTCGCGGTACTGGTCTTCGGTCATGCCGGTCATGCTGCCGGCCATCTGCTGAAAGCTCTTGCCGTCAGTCGCGCCGATCTTGGCGAGAAAGTAGATGTTGCCGCCGAGCGCAATGCAGCGGTTGAGGTCGCGGTCGAGCACCGCCTGCTTCTGCTCCTCGCTCATCGGCCATTCGTCGAGATAGGCGCGCTCATTGGCCTTGAAGCGGGCGCGGTTCTCCGCCTTCATCAGCGACATGCAGAACTGGTTGAGGTGATAGCCCATCCGCGACATGTCCGCGTCGAAGATGGTCGTGCCGGGAACGTCGGTATAGGGTTTGTCGAGCGACATCGCTTCCCTCCTTCAGGATTCGTCGGGCCAGTACAGCCGCATCGGGTTGTCGACCAGGAGCTTGTGCTGCAGCTCCGCGGTGACGGCGATATGCGGAATGAAGTCGACCAGCAGGCCGTCGTCGGGCATGTGGTCCTTCAGGTTCGGATGCGGCCAGTCGGTGCCCCACAGCACGCGATCCGGGAAGGTCTCGACGATGCGCTTCGCAAACGGCACCACGTCGCGATAGGCGTTCTGCTCGCCATTCAGCGCCGGCGGTCCCTTGACCGAGAGACGCTCCGGGCAGCTCACCTTGGACCAGACGTTGCCGTGCTCGCGCATGAACTTCACGAACAGCTCGAACTCCGGACCGTCGACCGGCTTGGTGACATCGGGGCGACCCATGTGGTCGACGACCACGGTGGTCGGCAGCGAGGTGAAGAAGTCCCACAGCTCCGGCAGGTCGACGGCCTCGAAATAGATCACCACATGCCAGCCGAGCTTGTTGATGCGGTTGGCAATCTCGACCAGCTCGTCCTTCGGCGTGAAGTCGACCAGACGCTTGACGAAATTGAAGCGGACGCCGCGCACGCCGGCGTCGTGCATCGCCTGCAGCTCGGCGTCGCTGACGCTGCGCCTGACGGTGGCAACGCCGCGGGCCTTGCCGTTCGAATGCACCAGCGCATCGACCATGGCGCGGTTGTCGGCGCCGTGACAGGTCGCCTGCACCACGACGTTGCGGGCAAAGCCGAGATGGTCGCGCAGCGCATAGAGCTGCTGCTTGGAGGCGTCGCACGGGGTGTACTTGCGCTCGGGCGCATAGGGGAATTCGGCGCCGGGGCCGAACACGTGGCAATGCGCATCGACACTGCCGGCCGGCACCTTGAAGCGCGGCTTCGACGGGCCGTCATACCAATCGAGCCATCCCGGGGTCTTCTGGAACTCCATGAGGTTCCCTACTCCTTGGACTTGATCTTGTTGAGAATGCGATCGGCCTCGGTGCGCCAGTCCGGGCTGCGCGCGAATTCCTTGGTGCCGCGGGTGCCGAACAGGCCGCCATCGGCGAGATCGGCGACCCAGGCCTGGCGCTCGGCGGTGCCTTCCGCCGACCACGGCGTCAGCCCGATGTCGCGCACGGTCTCGGCAACCTCCCTCACCTCCTCGGCGCGGCGGCGGCCATGCTCGATCACGCGCTGAAAGAAATAGGCGCCCTGCTTCTCCCAGTCGATGCCGGGGAACGTCTCCTGCAGCGAAGCTAGCACCGCGTCCTCGACGCCATAGGCGCGCGCGGTGGTGAAGCTCTCGATCACCATCGCCTCGAGGCCCTTGATCATGATGCTGCGGCACATCTTGGTCGCCGAGGCGACGCCGAGCTTGTCGCTGGCGGGCTTGGCGGCGAAGCCAAGATCGTTGAGCAGCGGCGCCAACTCGCGCGCGCCGGCGCCGCCGAGCAGCAGCGGCACCTTGATGCGATACGGCGGCACCGAGGTCATGACCGCGCCCTCGACATAGCGGCCGCCGGCGCCGTCGATCAGCGCGGCGGCGCGCTGCTTGGCGCCGGGCGAGGCCGAGTTGAAGTCGAGGAACCACGCGCCAGGCTTGATGGCTGCAGCGCAGGCCTCGGCGACGGCCACGTCCTGGCTGGCGGTCACCGCGGAGACGATGAAGTCGGCCTCCGCCGCCAGCTCCGCATGCGATGCGGCCAGCGTCACGCCGATGCTGTCGGCGTGGTCACGCATCGCGTCGCCGCGCGAGTCGGCCAGCTTGACGTCATAGGCCGAGACGCGCACGCCGTCCTTGCGCAGATCCTCGGCGAGGATCTTGCCGACCTCGCCGTAGCCGATCAGCCCGACATGCCATCGGTTCGAAGGATTTGGGTTGGACGCCGCGGTCATGCTCAATCGATGTATTTGAGCCCGGCCTTCGCCAGCGGCTCGCGCATCTTGTACATGTCGAGGCCGAGCACGCCGGACGCGAGCTTCTCGCGCTTGTCGGCCTCGTTGGCCTCGCGCGCAGCAGCGGCGTCGGCTGCCTGGTGGGCGACCGCGGCCGGCACCACGACGATGCCGTCGACATCGGCGACGATCACGTCACCCGGATTGACGGCAGCTCCGGCGCAGACGATCGGGATGTTGACCGAGCCGAGCGTGGCCTTGACGGTGCCGCGAGCCGAGATGGCGCGCGAGAACACCGGGAACTGCATCTCAGTCAGATCAGCAACGTCGCGCACGCCGCCGTCGATCACGAGGCCCTGGGCGCCGCGGGCGCGGAAGCTGGTCGCCAGCAAATCGCCGAAGAAGCCGTCGGTGTTCTCGACCGTGCAGGCGGCGACGACGACGTCGCCGGGCTGGATCTGCTCGGCCGCAACATGCAGCATCCAGTTGTCGCCGGGCTGCAGCAGCACGGTGACGGCCGTGCCGCACATTTTCGCCGTCGGATAGATCGGGCGCATGTAGCACTGCATCAGACCGACGCGGCCCATCGCCTCGTGGATGGTGGCGACGCCGAACTTGGACAGCTTCTCCACCGCTGCCTTGTCGGCGCGGGTGATCTTCGTCTTGACGATGCCGAGATTGTTCATGGGGGTGCTCATATCGCCTGCCCTTTAGATTACTTGCCCTTGGCCTTCAACGCGGCGTCGAGCCGCGGGAACACGCGCCGTGCATTGCCTTCATAGATCTGGTGGCGCTGCTCGGGGGTCAGCTTGGCGGCCTCGATATAGCGCTTGGTGTCGTCGTAGTAGAAGCCGGTCTCCGGGTCGATGCCACGGACGGCGCCGATCATTTCCGACGCGAACAGGATGTTGTCGATCGGGATCACGCCGGTGAGCAGGTCGATGCCCGGCTGGTGATAGACACAGGTATCGAAGAAGATGTTGTTGAGCAGGTGATCCTTCAACAGCGGCTTCTTCAGCTCCTGGGCGAGGCCGCGGAACCGGCCCCAGTGATACGGCACCGCGCCGCCGCCATGCGGGATCAGGAACTTCAACGTCGGGAAGTCCTTGAACAGGTCCGACGTGAGGCACTGCATGAACGCGGTGGTGTCGGCGTTGAGGTAGTGTGCGCCCGTGGTGTGGAAGCAGGCGTTGCAGCTGGTCGAGACGTGGATCATCGCGGGGATGTCGAGCTCGACCATCTTCTCGTAGATCGGATACCAGTGCCGGTCCGACAGCGGCGGCGAGGTCCAGTGGCCGCCCGAGGGATCCGGGTTGAGGTTGATGCCGACGAAGCCGTATTCCTTGATGCACTTCTCCAGTTCGGGAATGCAGGTCTTGGGGTCGACGCCCGGCGACTGCGGCAGCATCGCGACGCCGATGAAATTGTCCGGGAACAGCTTGCTGACGCGGTAGCACAGCTCGTTGCAGATCGCGGCCCAGGTCGAGGACACCTGGAAGTCGCCGATGTGGTGAGCCATGAAGCTCGCGCGCGGCGAGAACACGGTGAGGTCGCTGCCGCGCTCCTTCATCTTCTTGAGCTGGTTGCTCTCGATGCTCTCGCGCAGCTCGTCGTCGCTGATCTTGAGCTCGGAGGCCTTCGGCATGACGGACGGATCCTTGATGCCCGCGATCTGCCGGTTGCGCCACTCTTCCAGCGCCTTCGGAGCCGTCGTGTAATGGCCGTGCACGTCGATGATCACGTCAGTCTCTCCCTCAAAGCTTCTGTGTCTTGCGGTGGCGCGCGCCGCTCAATGCGCCACCACGGCGGAGCCGACATCCTCGCCGCTGCCGCGGCCTCCCGGTCCCACGACCTGCTTTACCACAAGGGCGAGCGCCGCGATCAAGCCGGGAACCGCGATCACGGTGAAAATCTCGCTGAAGGTCAGGTGGCGCGCGGTCAGCTCGGCGACCAGGAATGAGCCGGCGATACCGCCGAAGCGGCCGATGCCCATCATCCAGGCCACGCCGGTGGCCCGGCCCTGGGTCGGATAGAAGGAGGCGGCCAGCGCCGGCAGCGACGACTGCGCCGTGTTCATGACGACGCCGGCGACGAACACGATCACTACCAGGAAGCCCATGTTGCCGACCGCCTGCCCGATCAGGAAGATCGTCACCGCGGTCAGGGCGTAGCCGACCGCGACGATGCGGTTGGCGTTGAAGCGGTCCATCAGCAGGCCAAAGAACACCGCGCCGACGCCGCCGAGCGGGAACAGCGCCGAGATCAGGGTCGCGGTCTGCGGATTGAGCCCGACATCCTTGAACAGGACCGGCATCCAGTTGATCAGCGAGTAGAAGATCACGAGCCCCATGAAATAGGTGACCCACAGCATCACCGAGCCGACGCGCAGCACCGGCGACAGCACCATGCCGATGCCAGTCGCGTTGACGCGCCGGGTGGTCTCGGCGTGCTCCGGCTCCAGCATCACGAACTGGCCGACATCGGAGGCTGCAGCCGATATCCGGCGCATCACCTTGCGGACGCGCTCGACGCTCGCGCCGCGCGACAGCAGGTAGTGCACCGACTCGGGCAGGATCGCGATCAGCAGCACGGTCAGCACCAGCGGCGTGACGCCGCCGAGCACCAGCACGCTGCGCCAGCCCCATTGCGGGATCATCCACGCCGCGAGGAAGCCGCCGCAGGCCGCGCCGAGCGGAAAGCCGCAGAACATCAGGTTGGTCATGGTCGCGCGCAGCCGGCCCGGACAGTACTCGCTGAGCAGGGTCACGGCATTCGGCATGGCGGCACCGAGGCCGATGCCGGTGACGCAGCGGAGCACGGTGAGCTCGGTGAGGTTGGTCGCGAACGCCGAGGCCAGACAGGCGATGCCGAAGACCAGCACGGAGCCGACCAGCACCAGCTTGCGGCCGAGACGATCGGCGATCGGCCCCGCGAACAGCGCCCCGCCGGCAAGACCGAACAGCGCCGCGCTCAGCACCGGTCCCAGCGCCGATTTCTCGATGCCCCACTCCTTCAGGAGCGACGGCGCGATGAAGCCGATCGCCGCGGTGTCGAAGCCGTCGAGCAGCACGATGACGAAGCCGAGCGCGAAGATCAGCCACTGGAAGCCGGAAAAGGGGTGGTCGTCGAGAAAGGCCTGGACGTCGACACGGGCGGTCGTTGGCATCGCTTCTGCTTCCTTGGGGTGCTGTTCTTGCTCGTTGACCGAGATCGGCGGGCGCACGTTTCTCGCGCGGTCGGTTCCTGCGGCTTCGGCGGCCCGACAGGGTATGTGACCGAGCGAGCCCGGACGCGCCAGCGCCGCCCGGCTTCTATCAGCTATTCCGAAACGGCATAAAATATCAGATGAGCCATGCTGATTTTAGAATGGGTCTCAACGGGTCTGGGCTGCGGATTGCGCACCACGTGGACGCCCGCTCTCCACCCTCCCCTGGAGGGGGAGGGTCGGCTCACTTGAGCGCAGCGCAAGTGAGCCGGGGTGGGGTGATCTCTCCAGATGCACCGGTGTCCATGGCTTCACCCCACCCCACCCCACCCCGCTCGCCCGCGAGCGACCCTCCCCCTCCAGGGGAGGGTGGGCACCGGTAGAGCGGATACAGAGTGCTTCAGTTACCGCGGTAGCTTCCGGATCAGCGCGGTCGCCAGCTTGATCGTCTGCTGCACCAGCGGCGTCGGGCGCTTGTGTGCCGAGGTGACGAAGCACAGCACGCTGGTCGGGGCGGGCTCGGTCAGTGGGCGGATGGCGAGCTCGCTGGCGCGGCCCGAGGCGGCGACGCCACTCGGGGTCAGCACGGCGTGGCCGTAGCCGGCGCAGACGAGATCGATGATCGAGGGCACGCTCGACACCTCCCAGGCGATGTCGAGCTTGATGCCGGCGAGCGCCGCCTGCGTCTCCAGCAGGCGCCGCATCGCGTGCACCCGCTCCGGCATGATCAGCTGGTAGCGGGACAGCTCGGCCATCGGCAGCGGCGCGGTGACGCGGCGCTTGCCCTTGGGCGCGTGGCTCACCAGCGCCAACGGCTCCTGCAGCACCGGCGTGATCTCGATGCCGGGCTGGGCTTCCGGATTGTAGACCATGCCGACGTCGATGCGTCCGGTGGTGACCCACTCCACCACATGCGTCGACAGCCCCTCGACGACGGCCAGTCGCGCCGCCGGATACTCCTTGCGGAAGCGATCGATCAGCGGCAGCGTCAATTGCCGCGCGATGCTCGGTGGCAGACCGATGGTGACGCGGCCGACCGGCGCATCGCGGCTGGCGCCGAGATCTTCGCGCGCATGCGCCACCAGCTGCAGCACGCCGACGCTGTGGTCGAGCAGCCGCTTGCCGGCCTCGGTCAGCGCCACGCCCCGCCCGTTGCGCGCGAACAGCTGCTGCTTCAACTCCGATTCCAGCGCCCGCACCTGCCGCGACAGCGCCGGCTGCGCGACGTCGAGCACGGACGCGGCCTTGCTGAACGATCCGAGCTCGGCGACCTGCACGAAATATTCGAGCTGCTTGAGGTTCATGGGTGAACGCCTCGACCATCAAGCGTCAGTCTGCCGCGCTGCCCGCCCCACCCCCGACTGTCGTCCCTGCGAACGCAGGGACCCATAACCACCGGCCCTGATTGTTGAGCACGAAAGGCAACTCGGAGTCTTTTCCGACAATCGGCCGTCCGCGGTATGGGTCCCTGCGTTCGCAGGGACCACAGCGGAGGATGCGGCGGCAGCACACCCGATTGTTGACAGCGTCGCCCCATCAGCCGCCTCATCTCAATTCAGCACGTTCACCGAGAAATTCAGCGCCGACGCGAACGCGACCCAACAGGCATAGGGCACGAGCAGCAGCGCCGCGATCCGGTCCTCGCGCCATTGCATCACGATGAAGGTCACGATCAGCACGAACATGCTGGCGATGATCGCGAACGCGACCCACATCAGATGCGCGGTGAAGAACACCGGCGACCAGGCGAAGTTCAGCACTAGCTGTCCCCACCACACCTGCATCACCGCACCGCTTTCGACCCGCTCATAGGTGCGCCAGCCGGCGACCGCGATCATGACGTAGAGCACCGTCCAGGCGATCGGAAACAGCCAGCCGGGCGGGGTGAACCAAGGCTTGTTGAGCGAGCCGTACCAGGCGCCGGGCATGTTGGAGGCGCCGATGATCCAGCCGCCTCCGACCACGAGAACCAGCAGGACGAGGAGATGCAGGATGGATCGGTTCATATTCCGCTCGGCGTGATTTGCAGGAGGAGGTTCTCGGTCCGGTCCGCTGGCGACCGGCAGCCATGCGGCCGAGGCACCCACGCGCGCACTGGACAGGGCTGCCCGGGACGCGTAGCCAGGACATAACACAATGCGAGGAAAAGTCAGGGTTTTCGCCTGACCACCAACGTCCAGGGACCGGAACGCCGATCACATCTGCGCCGGGTCCTGATACCAGGAAACGGAGTTTCGTCAGTGGCTGATTCCCCGGCCCCCTCTTCAGCCATCGCCTCGATCGCGGCCGTCGAAGCCGGCCTCGCCGCCGAGGGCTATATCGCCAGCCGCCAGATCGCCACCGCCGTCTACCTGTCGCAGGCGATCGACAAGCCGATCCTGGTCGAGGGCCCAGCCGGCGTCGGCAAGACCGAGCTTGCCAAGGCGATCGCCGCCTGGCGCGGCCTCAAGATGATCCGGCTGCAATGTTATGAGGGGCTCGACGAGGCCAAGGCGCTGTATGAGTGGAAATACGCCAAGCAGCTGCTCTACACCCAGATCCTGAAGGACAAGCTCGGCGAGGTGCTCGGCGGCGCTCAGACCTTGCATGCGGCGCTCGGCCAGCTGCACGATTTCGGCGACGTGTTCTTCTCCAAGGAGTTCGTCGAGCCGCGGCCGCTGCTGCAGGCGCTGCTCGAGCCCAACGGCTGCGTGCTGCTGATCGACGAGATCGACAAGTCCGACGCCGAGTTCGAGTCGCTGCTGCTGGAGATCCTTTCGGACTTCCAGGTCACGATCCCCGAGCTCGGCAGCATCGCCGCCGCCAAGCCGCCGACCGTGATCCTGACCTCCAACTCCGAGCGCAATCTCGGCGACGCCCTGAAGCGGCGCTGCCTGCATCTGCACATCGGCTTCCCCGAGCAGCGGCTGGAAGAGCGCATCGTCGAGAGCCGCGTGCCCGGCATCTCGCAGAATCTGCGCCGGCAGCTCGTGGCCTTCATCCACGACGTCAGAACGCTCGACCTGAAGAAGCAGCCGTCGGTCAGCGAGACCATCGACTGGGCGCGCGTGCTGGTGCTGCTGCAGGCGGCCGAGCTCGGCCATGACGTGGTGAAGGATACGCTCAACGTGCTCTTGAAATACGAGTCCGACATCGAGGTGGCGCTGCCGCAGGTGACGACCTTCGTCGCCAAGGCGCAGCGCCAGAACATCTTCGGGTGAGGCTCTCATGCAGGAGAACCTGTATCGGTTCTTTCGGGCGGCGCGCGGCGCCGGCGTGCACGTGTCGCCGGCCGAGAGCATCGACGCGATGCGCGCTGTGGCGAGCGTCGGTCTCGCCGATCGCACGGTGCTGCGCGACAGCCTGCTGCTGACGCTCGCCAAGAGCGAGGACGAGAAGAAGGCGCTCGGCGCCTGCTTCGACCTGTTCTTCGCCCATGTCGATCCGGCGCAGGCCGAGGCGAATGACGAGACGCAGCAGGACGCGGCGTCGAATGAGGCCCAGTCGGCCCCGCCATCCGGAGAGCCGATCGGCGGTGAGGCGGACGCGGAGCTCGGCGCTCTTGCCCAGATGCTGCTGGCGCAGAACACGGCTGACATCTCGGCCGCGATCGCCAACGCGTCCAGCGCCGTCGGGCTGTCGGAGATCCGCTACTTCACCCAGCGCGGCCTGTTCTCCAGCCGCATGCTGGAGACGATGGGGATCCAGCGGCTGCGCGACGATCTCGATAGGCTCACCGAGACCAATCCGGCGTTGGCGGAGCGGCTGCAGGCCGGGCTCGACGGCCTGCGCGACACCGTGCGCGATGCGGTCGCGCAGGCGCTCGCGCTGTACGGCCGCGAGGAGACCGAGAACCTTCGCCACGAGATCCTGCGCAACGCGCAGCTGTCGCGGATCGAGCCGCGCCAGGTCGCGGAGATGCGGGCGCTGATCCGGCAGATCGCGCGCCGCCTGCGCGAGCGCTATGCGAAGCCGCGCAAGCGCCAGCGCCGCGGCCATCTCGACGTCCGCCGCACGCTCCGCCGCAACGCGGCCTGGGGCAGCGTGCCCTTCCTCACCGCGTGGAAGCGCCGGCACCGCGACCGCCCGAAGATCGTCGCGCTGTGCGACGTCTCGGGCTCCGTCGCCCGCGTCTCGGATTTCTTCCTGCTGCTGATCCACAGCCTGCACGACGTCGTCAGCGATGTTCGCTCGTTCGCGTTCTCCGGCCACCTGATCGAGGTCAGCGAGATCCTTGAGCAGAAGCCGGCCGAGGAGGCCATGGCCGAGATCATGCACAAGGTCGGCTTCGGCTCGTCCGACTACGGCTCCTCGCTGGTGGATTTCGAGAAGCAGTTCATGTCGTCGGTGACGCCACAGACCACCGTGATCATTCTGGGTGATGCCCGCAGCAACAAGCTCGACCCACGCGCCGACATCCTCAAAGCCATCTCCGAACGTGCCAAGCGCGTGGTCTGGCTCAATCCAGAGGGCCGCATGACCTGGGGCTGGGGCGATTCAGAGATGCCGCGCTACCAGACCTTCTGCAACGTCGTGCGCCCCTGCGCGACAGCTCAGCAATTGGAACGCGCTGTGAGCGACATCGTCTCGGCGTATCAGTAGCACTCCGCTCTCCCCACGCGTCATTGCGAGCGCAGCGACGTGTCCGCCGAAGCCCTCTCGGGCGAAGGCGGAAGCAATCCAGGGCCGAGTGCGCGACTCTGGATTGCTTCGTCGCTGCGCTCCTCGCAATGACGCCATAAGTTCGTAGGGTGGACAAAGCCGTCGTGCGGAGTAAGCCGCACGATCGCGTGCCCACCGGCGGACCATCCGCGAACAACGGCGGGCACGGCGCGATCAGACCGTGCCAAAAAACAATCGCGATCAGGGCGCGCCTTTGCCCACCCTACGCACCGGGAGCGGAGCTACCGTCCCCCCGCGGCGCGCTTCAGCAACGCCGCGCGCTGCTGATCTGTAAAAGTCACACCCGACTTCTTCTCGACCACCCGCACGGCCCACGACCGCATCGGATCGTCATCCACCCGCGCCGGCTCGCGCAGGATGGCGACGCCGATTTCCAGCATCTTGGCGTCGGCCTGATGCTCGATGCCGCCGCCCCCGGCCGTCGCCAATGCCAGCGCGCCGGCCGCGGCGCCGATGCCGGCGGCCAGCGCCGTCGTCACGAAGAGTTTCCAGTCCAAGTCCGCCCCCTGCTCTCACCCGCCACTGCGCCGTCACGCTCGAACAGGTTGATGTCTGCGACATGGCGATCCCAAGTCGTTCATTCGGCGACAGGATCATCAGACGACCACAATTGTTCCACTAACGAAGCGACATGCCTGCGAACTGTGATGTCTTGTGTGACTGCCCGTCGCGTTACCATGTCGCAGCGCGCTGGCCTTGTGCCGTCGGGCAAATCACGACGATGCTTGCGCCCAACCTGCCCAGGCGAAGAGGGGCGTACGCGTCGTCACGATACGTGGGGCAGGCCGCGGTGGACGCCGTTGCATCATGCGCTTGTTGCGCGGACGAGTGATGTCGTGGCGTACGGTGAAGTCGTGATGTCCTGATACCCCGACGCTGGTATCACGTTCGCGACGATGCTCAGTGCATCGCGCGGATCATGGTGGCCAACAAGCCCGGCGCACCAGGGAGACCACGTATAAGCCGTCAAACATCGCGCAGGGAAGGCCGGCATGTTCGGCCCACCTGTGGTTCCTGCCCCGTGCATTTTCTGTCGCACGGGGGCCGCGGGTGTGGTGGACACCCGGCCTTCCCTGCGCCCTCGATTTTCGCCGGGGGTGATCGACCAGCAAAGCTCGGGCCGACCAGCCGCGAGAACGCGATGTCACATTCCAATTCGACCGATCAAAGACCAGCCCCTGCCGGCAGCACGCGCCCTCAGCGCGGCACCACCGCAGTCGCCTCGATCTCCACCCGCGCGGCCTTCTCGACCAGCCTGACGACCTGCACCAGGGCCATCGCGGGATAATGACTGCCAAAGATCTCGCGATAGATCTTCCCAAGCTCCCTCAAATTGCCGAGATACTCATCCATGTCGACGACGTACCAGGTCAGCCGCACCAGGTGCTCCGGACGCGCATTGCCTTCAGCCAGGATCGCGGCGATGTTTTCCAGCGCCTGCCGCACCTGCGCCACGAAGCCACCGGCGAGCGTCTCGCTCGCGTCCCAGCCGATCACGCCGCCGGTGACGACGATGCGCCCCTCGGCACTGATGCCGTTGGCGTAACCCTTCGGCATCGGCCAGCCGCTCGGCTGCAGAACGCGCATGCCCTCGGCCTCATCCTGCTTCACCACGGCCAGCGTGGGCGCCTTGGTCGTGCTCACGAACGTCTCTCCTTGTCTCTCCTACGAGGCCGCGCCGGGCGACGGCGTAGCGGCAGCCTGCGCGATCTGCCGCAGGGCGAACCGCTTCAGCTTGCCGGTCTCGGTCTTGGGCAGTTGCGTCACGAACTCGATCGCGCGCGGATATTTGTACGGCGCGATCTCGCGTTTGACATGCTCCTGCAGCTCGGCCACCAGCGCCGGCGTGCCTTCTACCCCCGGCGCCAGCACGACATACGCCTTCACGACCATTCCGCGCGCGTCGTCGGGAGCACCGACGACGCCGCATTCGGCGACCGCCGCATGCGTCAACAGCGCCGCCTCGACGTCGGTGCCGGCGATGTTGTAGCCGGACGAGACGATCATGTCGTCAGAGCGCGACTGATACCAGAAGTAGCCGTCCTCATCCATCACATAGGTGTCGCCGGTGACATTCCAGCCGTTCTGGACGTATTTGCGCTGACGCTCGTCGGCGAGATAGCGGCAGCCGGTGGGACCCCGCACCGCGAGCCGCCCCATCGTGCCCGGCGGCACGTCGTGGCCCTCGTCGTCGACGATCTTGGCCTCGTAGCCCGGCACCGGCTTGCCGGTGGCGCCGGGACGGATCTCGTCCTCGACGGCACTGATGAAGATATGCAGCATCTCGGTCGAGCCGATGCCGTCCATCAGCTTCAGCCCGGTCGCCTTCAGCCAGGCGTCGAAGGTCGGCTTCGGCAGGGTCTCACCGGCGGAGACGCATTTGCGCAGCGAGGAGATGTCGCGCCCCTCGAGCTTGCTCAGCATCGCCCGATAGGCGGTCGGCGCCGTGAAGCAGATGGTGGCCTTGTAGCGCTCGATGGCCGCGAGCAGATCGTCCGGCGAGGTCTTTTCCAGCACGACGTAGGATGCCCCGATGTGCATCGGAAACAGCACGCCGCCGAAACCGAAGGTGAAGGCGAGCGGTGCGGTGCCGATGAAGCGGTCGCTCTGGCTGGCGCGCAGCACGTTGCGGGCGTAGCCGTCGCACACCGCGAGCATGTCGCGGTGGAAATGCATGGTGCCCTTGGGATCGCCGGTCGTACCGGAGGTGAATGCGATCAGGCAGAGATCGTCGGAGGCGGTATCGACCGCGGTGAACTCCGGGCTGGCATCGGCGATCAGCGCCTCCAGCGCGTTGGGCTGGCCGTTGCCCCAATAGACCACCTGCTTCAGCGCCGGCGCGATCGGGCGGGTCTTTTCCATCTCGTCGGCCAGCTTGCCGTCGCACAAGGCCAGCGCGATCTGCGCCTTCTGGATCGGATAGGACAGCTCCTTGGCGCGCAGCAGCGGCATGGTGGCGACCACGATGCCGCCGGCCTTGATGACGGCCAGATAGGTGGCAACCATCATCGGATTGTTTGCGGAGCGGAGCAGCACGCGGCCGCCGGGCACGAGACCGAGCTTGCCGACCAGGACGTTGGCGATCCTGTTCACCAGTGCCTGCAGCTCGCGATACGTGTAGCTGATGTCAGCGCTGATGATGCATGGCGCATCGCCCCGCCCCTCCTTGACCCAGCGATCGACGAAATGCGTCACGCAGTTCAGCCGCGGCGGATACTGGAATTCGGGCCGGCTGAAGACGAAGTCTGGCCACAGCTCACGCGGCGGCAGATTGTCCTGGGCGAAGGTGTCGACGTGGGCGCTATGCGCATGCGCGCTGGCGCTCTCCGGCTGCTGAACCTTGGCGGCAGTGGCCATCACACGCTCCTGTCTGAAGGGAAGGACGCCCGGCACGTTTCAGTCCTAAACATTTTAGACTTAAAACATCTAGGCGCAAGAGCCGAAGATTGTGCACTGCCCGCAAATTGTTTGAGCGCCTGCCGCGCGTGGCAGCGTGGCCTGCGACGTCCTGTCAGGCCCGCTTCAATCCTGCCGGCGCTGCACGGCCTTCTGCGCCGACCCCTTGGTCTTGGCGAGCAGCCGCATCAACTCGCGCACGTCCTTCTCCGTGAGATCGCCGAAGATGTCCGCGATCCAGGTCTCGTGCTCGGCCGCCATCTTGCGGAATTCGGCGCGGCCGAGCTTGGTCAGCCGGATCACCTGGACGCGGCGGTCGGTGTCGGAGGTGCGGCGATCCAGATGGCCGGATTCGACGAGGCGCTCGACCAGTCCGGTGACGTTGCCGTTCGAGACCATCATGCGCTTGGAGACGTCGGACAGGGTCATGCCATCAGGCGCCTTGTCGAGCTGCGCCATCAGGTCGAAACGCGGCAGGGTCACGTCGAAACGCTCGCGCAGCCGGCTGCGGATCTCGCCTTCGATCAGGGTCGTACAGGTGAGCAGGCGCAGCCACAGCCGCAGCTCCTCGGCATGGTCCTCGGGCAGCTCGACGGCCTTGGTCTCGGAATCAAGCGTCATGACGGAATCACTTGGGCACGTTCAGCCTCGTCTGGCGAGGCTCGTGAGTTTGACCTTCAGGACCTCCTGGGAGCAAGGAAAAATGTACCGTCATTTTGCGCAGGACGATGAGACGGCAATTCCTTTAACCTTCAAGCAATTGGCGCGGCGCTTGCATGCGTGCCGAAACTGCCCCTTCCGCAAGCAGCTCGCTTGCAGCTGAGGGCGTCATCAGACTAGGCTTGTGACCAAGCTGCGGTCTGGCCCATCGTTTGGTCATGTGCAAAAAACATAAACCTGAATTTCCGCATCCCGGGGGAGTTGTCATGAAAATGAGTTCGAAGCTGGCCGGTCTCGGCGTCGGTCTTGGCATTGCCGCGAGCCTGCTCGCCCAGCCGGCGCTGGCCGACGACAAGATCAAGATCGGCGTCATCGTCACCCTCTCCGGCCCCGCCGCCGCGCTCGGCGGCCAGGTCCGCGACGGCTTCAACCTTGCCATCAAGGACCTCGGCGGCAAGATGGGCGGCAAGGACGTCGAGGTGGTCGTCGCCGACGACGAGCTGAAGCCGGACGCCGCGATCACCAAGGTCAAGGGCCTGCTCGAGCGTGACAAGGTCGACTTCGTCGTCGGTCCGATCTTCTCCAACATGCTGCAGGCGATCCACCGGCCGGTCACCGAGAACAAGACGTTCCTGATCAGCCCGAATGCCGGTCCGTCCAGCTACGCCGGCAAGGAGTGCAGCCCCTACTTCTACGTGACCTCGTACCAGAACGACCAGGTGCATGCCGTTCTCGGCAAGGTCGCGCAGGACCGCGGCTACAAGAAGATGTATCTGCTGGTTCCGAACTATCAGGCCGGGCGCGATTCCGTCGCCGGCTTCAAGCTCGACTACAAGGGCGAGATCGTCGAAGAGTCCTACGTTCCGCTCAACACGCTCGACTTCCAGCCTGAACTGTCCAAGATCTCCTCGCAGAAGCCGGACGCCGTGTTCACCTTCATGCCGGGTGGCATGGGCGTGAACCTCGTCAAGCAGTTCAAGCAGGCCGGCCTTGCCGACACCATTCCGGTGCTCTCGGCCTTCACGGTCGACGAATCCACGCTCCCTGCGCAGCAGGATGCCGCGGTCGGAATGTTCGGCGGCGCCAACTGGGCGCCCAATTTCGACAATCCGCAGAGCAAGAAGTTCGTCGCCGGCTACGAGGCCGCCTACAACAGCGTGCCCGGCACCTACGCGATGCAGGCCTATGACGCTGCGCTGCTGATCGACAGCGCCGTGAAGGCGGTCGGCGGCAACCTCAGCAACAAGGATGCAGTGGCCGCGGCGCTGAAGAAGGCCGATTTTGCCTCGCTGCGCGGTAACTTCAAGTTCAACACCAACGGCTATCCGATCCAGGACTTCTATCTGACCAAGGTCGCCAAGCGGCCGGACGGCAAGTTCCAGACCGAGATCGTGCAGAAGGTGTTTGAAAACTACGCCGACCGCTACGCCAAGGATTGCGCGGCCAAGTAACAGCAGGGAGCGAAAACGACATGAACCATCCGGAAATCGCCGGCATCACCCGGGCCAATGAGGGCATCCAGGGCATCTCCTGGAACATTCTCGGCCAGGTCTATGTGCCGAAGAACCGCACCGAGCACAGCTTCTCCTGGCACGCGACGTTCCCGGTAGGCACCTTCGTGCCGCCGCACATCCACCCCGACCAGGACGAGTATCTCTACATCCTCGAAGGACGGCTCGACTTCTTCCTGGACGGCGCCGAGGAATACGCCACCGCCGGCGACACGGTGCGGCTGCCGATGGGCAAGCCGCACGGCATCTTCAACAAGTCGCAGCAGACGGCAAAGACGCTGTTCTGGGTGTCGCCGACGCGGCGGCTCTACGAGCTGTTCTGGGCGATCCACAACATGCGCGAGCAGAACCCGGACGACGTGGTGAAGCTCGCCGCCGAGCACAACATCCACTTTCTGCCCCCGCCTCCGGGGGCGTGAGTCTGATCTGGCGCTTGTTTCGAACTGTTGCGCAGAACGTAGCGCGCTCCCTCTCCCCGTCCTCACGGGGAGAGGGCTGGGGTGAGGGGCAGCCGTTCGGGCAGTCTCAGATCGTTGCTACGACGCCTGCCGCGTTACCATCCGCGCGGCAAAGCCGGCCCGGCTCGCATAACCGCGCACGATACCCTCTCGGGCCTCGTAGTTGAGGATGGTGTTGATGTCCGTGAAGCCTTGCGGCGCGAGCTGCTCGACGGCATCGATGACGCCCTCGGGGCCGCCGCGGCGGTTCGACGCGACGATCTCGGCGGTCATCGGCAGCCGCTTCTGCTCATAGGCCATCAGCGCCTGGCGCGGATGCTCGGAGCGGGCCAAGGCATCGGCGAGCGCGCGGGCATCGAGAATGGCCTGCGAGGCGCCATTGGAGCCGACCGGGTACATCGGATGCGCGGCATCGCCCAACAAGGTGACGCGGCCGCTCGACCAGTACGACAGCGGATCGCGGTCGCAGCAGGGATATTCCCAGAACTCCGGCGTCGCCCGCACCATCGCGGCGAAGTCGACCTGGGGAATGGAGAAGCCGTTGACATGCGGCATCAGCTCATCCGTCTTGCCGAGCCGCGACCAGTCCTCACGCCGCGGCGGCGCGGTGTTGGCATCGCCGATGCGCACCAGCACGGCCCAGTTGGTGAGGCGGGTCGCGGGGCTCGAGCCCTCGGCGATCGGATAGATCACCGCCTTGGCGCTCAGGCCGCCGGCGATGATCATCGACCGCCCGGTCAGGAACACCGGCCAGTCGGTGGCGCCGCGCCACAGCATCAGGCCGTTCCAGCACGGCGCGCCCTCATTGGGGAACAGCGTCTGCCGGACCTTGGAATGAATGCCGTCGGCGCCGATCAGGACGTCCCCGCGGACGGTGTGAACATGAGCGCCGGTGCGGTCGAAGAAATAGGCGGTCACACCGCCCTCGTCCTGGGTGAACGAGCCGAGCCGGCAGCCGGTGTGGACCTTCTCAGGCCCGAGCCGCTGCATCACCGCCTGATGGATCACGCTCTGCAGACGGCCGCGGTGAATCGAGAATTGCGGCACGTCGTGGCCGGCGTCGAGCCCGCGGGTCTCGTGCCAGACCTCCTGGCCGCGCCGAGTCAAGTAGAACAGCTCATAGGTCCGGATGGCGACTTCGTCGAGCCGGTCGAGCAGCCCGAGCTGGGCGAGCTCCCGGATCGCGTGCGGCAGGGTGTTGATGCCGACACCGAGCTCGCGGATTGCATCCGCCTGCTCGAACAGCTCACAGTCGATGCCGCGCGCCCGCAGCATCAGGGCCGTGGTCAATCCGCCGATACCGCCGCCAACGATGATCGCCTTCATCGCCTCTACTCCACTCGTACTTCTCGTACCGGGCAGCAGCGTGGCACGGAGCCTTACTCCGCCGCAAGCGGCTTCGCAGCCTCTGCCGTCAGCTCGGCCCGCGTTTTCGGCTTAGCCTTAATCTTCAGCTCCTCGAAATCCTGCCGATCGCGGACGCTGTTACGGAAGATTTGCTCCTTGCCCGGAAGATATTGCGGCGGACAGAACATGTCGGCGCCGTACCAGGCCGCGGCCTTCATCGTGAAGGCGGGGTCGACCAGATGCGGACGGCCGAGCGCGACGAGATCGGCGCGGCCGGCGGCCAGGATGGTGTTGACCTGGTCGGCCGAGGTGATGTTACCGACGCACATGGTCGCGACATCAGCCTCATTGCGGACCTGATCGGAGAACGGCGTCTGGAACATGCGGCCGTAGATCGGCTTGGCCTCGCACACGGTCTGGCCGGTCGAGACATCGACGAGATCGACGCCGGCCTCGCCGAACGCGCGGGCGATCAGCACCGCGTCGTCACCAGTGACGCCGCCGTCGGCCCAGTCGGTGGCGGAGATGCGCACCGACATCGGCTTGTGCGCCGGCCACGCCGCGCGCATCGCCGCGAACACTTCCAGCGGGAAGCGCAGCCGGTTCTCCAGCGCGCCGCCATAGTCGTCGGTACGCTTGTTGGTCAACGGCGAGATGAAGCTGGCGAGCAAATAGCCGTGGGCGCAGTGCAGTTCGAGCATGTCGAATCCGCAGCGGTTGCCACGCTCGGCCGCAGCGACGAAGTCGGCCTTGATTGCATCCATCGCCGCGCGGTCGAGCTCGCGCGGCACCCGGCTGTCCGGGAAGTACGGCAGCGGCGACGCCGACACGATGTCCCAGCCGCCCTGCTCCAGCGGACGGTCCATACCGTCCCACATCAACTTGGTCGCGCCCTTGCGGCCGGCGTGGCCGAGCTGCAGCGCGAACTTCGCCCGCGAGTTCGCATGAACGAAATCGACGATGCGCTTCCACGCCGCTTGCTGCGCATCGTTCCAAAGGCCGGCGCAGCCAGGCGTGATACGCGCATCGCGGCTGACGCAGGTCATCTCGGTGAACAGCAGGCCAGCGCCGCCGATCGCCCGCGAGCCATAATGCACGAGGTGGAAATCGCCGGGCACGCCCTCCTCGGCCGAGTACATGCACATCGGCGACAGCACGGCGCGGTTGGCGAGCGTCATCTCGCGCAGCTTGAGCGGCTGGAACATCGGCGCGACCGGCTTGTCGACATCGACGTCAAAACCCTTGGATCGCACCTGGCGCGCGAAGGCCTTGTCGACCTCGGCCACGAAGTCCGGCGCGCGCAGAGTGAGATTGTCGTAGGTGATCGCTTTCGAGCGCGTCATCACGCCGAACGCGAACTGAACCGGATCGAAATCCCAGAAGCGGTCGACGTGCTCGAACCAGACCAGCGACACGTCGGCGGCGTGCTGGGTCTTCTCGACCTCCTCGCGCCGGCCATGCTCGTAAAGATCGAGCGCCGCCGGAATGTTGGGCGCGCGCTGCATGGCGTCAGCCAGCGCGATCGCGTCCTCCATCGCAAGCTTGGTGCCCGAGCCGATCGAGAAATGCGCAGTCGACTTGGCGTCACCGAGCAGCACCATGTTGTCCTTGACCCAGCGCTTGTTGCGGATCATCGGGAAATTGCGCCACATCGAGCGGTTGATCTGCAGCGGATGATCGCCGAGGAACCAGCCGAAGATCTCCTTCATGCGGTCGGCGGACTGCCGCTCGTCGAGCCCGGTCAGGCCGGCCCGCTCAAAAGTCTCCGGATCCGTCTCGAAGATCCAGGTCGAGTGCCCCGCCTCGTATTGGTAGGCGTGCGCGATGAACGGACCCCACTCGGTCTCCTGGAAGATGAAGGTGAAGGCATCGAGCGGCTTGGTCGAGCCCATCCACGCGAACTTGTTGGCGCGCAGATCCACCTCCGACTGGAAGTGATCGACGTACTTCTGACGGAAACGACTGTTGATGCCGTCAGACAGGATCAGGAGATCCGCATCAGCGAATTGCGACTCGTCCTCGAGGTCGACCTCGAACTGCAGGGTCACACCCAGCTCGCGCGCTCGCTCCTGCAGGATTCGCAGCAGCGTGCGGCGCGAGCAGCCGCAGAAACCATTGCCGCCGACCCGGTGGACCGTGCCGCGGAAATGCACGGCAATATCATCCCAGTAGGCGAACTCCTGGGTGATCCGCTGGTAGCTCGGCAGATCGTGCTTCTCGAAATTGTCGAGCGTGGCGTCGGAGAACACCACGCCGAAGCCGAACGTATCGTCGGCGCGGTTGCGCTCGTAGACCGCGATGTCGGCGCTGGGCCGCTGCTTCTTGAGCAATATCGCCGCATAGAGACCGGCAGGTCCGCCGCCGATGATCGCGATCTTCATGAGCGCCTCCACTGGAGAGCCGAGCCAATGAAAATTATTTTAGACCTAAAATATCTCCTGGCAAGTCCCTTCGGTTCCCGCAGCAGCTCAATTCCCCTGGAAGACCGGTTTGGACTTGGCGGCGAAGGCTTCGAAAGCGCGATTGAAATCCTCTGTTGTCATGCACAAGGCCTGGGCAACTGCCTCCGCCTCGATCGCCTCCTCCACCGACATCGCCCATTCCATGGCCAGCATGCGCTTGGTCATGGTGTTGGCGAAGGTTGGACCGTTCGCGATCTCGGTCGCCAGCGTCACCGCCTGGGTCAGCACTTCGGCCGGCGCAACGATACGGCTGAAGAAGCCCCAGCGCTCGCCTTCGTCCGCGCTCATGAAGCGGCCGGTGTAGAGCAGCTCGGAGGCGCGCGACTGGCCGATGATGCGCGGCAGGATCGCACAGGCGCCCATGTCGCAGCCGGCAAGGCCGACCTTGTTGAACAGGAAGGCGACCTTGGCACCGGTCGTGGCGAGCCGGATATCCGAGGCCATCGCGACGATCGCGCCCGCACCGGCGCAGATGCCCTCCACGGCAGCCACGACCGGCTGAGGACAGGCGCGCATCGCCTTGACCAGATCGCCGGTCATGCGGGTGAACGCGGTCAGGCCCTTAGTGTCCATCTTCACCAGCGGACCGATGATCTCGAAAACGTCGCCGCCGGACGAGAAATTGCCGCCTGCACCGGCCACGACGATCGCCTTGACGTCATCGTCGAACGCGCAGGCCCGGAAGAAGTCGGTCAGCTCGCGATAACTCTCGAAGGTCAGCGGGTTCTTGCGCTCGGGCCGGTTCAACGTCACGGTCGCGACGCGATCCTTGACCGCAAGCAGGAAATGGCTGGGCTTGTAGTCCGCCAGCGGCACGGTGACGGGATTGGCCGGTCTCGACATGTAAGCTCCCTCTGTTCAACTGTCTTCGTTAGGCCAGGGCGCTGCGGCTCACACTTCGCCGCCGGCAACCGCGATCGCCTGCCCTGTGATCGCACCGGCACCGCTGCCGCACAGCCACAGCACGGTGTCGGCAACCTCCTGCGGCGTGATGAGACGCCCCTGCGGATTGTGCTTGGCAAGTTCGGCGATCGCTTGCTCCCGGCTGCGGCCGGTCTTTTTCATGATGTTGTCGACGCTTTCCGCGACAAGATCGGTATCGGTAAAGCCGGGACACACGGCATTGACCGTGACGCGCGTCGCGGCCAGCTCCAGCGCCAGCGATCGCGTGAGGCCGACGACCGCATGCTTGGCCGCGGTGTACGCGCTGACATAGGGATAGCCCTTGAGACCCGCGGTCGACGCCACGGCGACAATCCTGCCATAGGGCCTGCCCTTCATCGCCGGCAGCACCGCCTGCACGGCGTGGACGACGCCCATGAAGTTGATGTCCATCATGCGGTGGAACAGCGCGGTGTCGGATTTCAGGAACGGCGCCGATTCTGCGCTTCCCGCATTGGCAATCAGGATGTCGATCGGCCGACGCGCGGCGGCGCTTGCGGCTGCGGCATTGAGCGCCGCCGGATCGGCAACATCGGCGATTGCGGCGTGATCCGCGCATCCGGCCGCGACCGCCTCATCGAGCGTTGCGCCGTTGCGACCGACGATCGTCACGGTTGCGCCCGCAAGCTTCAAGGCGCGCGCGATTTCGCGGCCGATGCCGCGCCCGCCCCCCGTCACCATCGCATGCGCGGCTTGCGGAAGTCCGGACATGCGTGCGCCTCCTCTGATTTCGTTGGCAGGTCTCGACGGGGAAGTTATTTTAAACTTCAAATTTTTGCAACAACACGCCGGAAGCGGCTTGACACCTCGGTTACCGCGACTAGCGTTCAAGGGCCCGGAGCGAGCAACGTAGCGGCCTCGGGCATATCTCGGAGGTCTGCGTGCCTGCGTCGCAAATCTTTACCACGAAGGACGGCCGCTTCGGCTACGAGGCATCGGGGACGCCCGAGCAACAGAGCGTTGTGTTCCTGCACGGCATCGGTGGTGCCGCGCGCGCATGGCGTGGTCAGCTCGATTATTTCGGCGAGCGCTGCCATGCGGTGGCCTGGGACATGCCGGGCTATGGCCGATCCGCACGGCTCGACATGGTCAGCATCACCACGCTCGCCGCTGCGCTTCAAGATTTCCTGATCCAGATCGGCGCCAAGCAGCCGATCCTCGTTGGTCATTCCATCGGCGGAATGATCGTACAGGAATGGCTGACGACGCATCCGCAGGCCGCGGCAGCCGTGGTGTTGGCTCAGACCAGCCCGGCCTTCGGCAAGGCCGACGGCGACTGGCAGAAATCGTTCATCGAGGCGCGCCTCGGCCCGCTCGATCGGGGCGCGACGATGGCGTCGCTGGCGCCGGACCTGGTCAAGGAGTTGGTCGGCGACGATCCCGATCCGCGCGGCCTTGAAATTGCAACCTCCTGCATGGCCGGCGTACCCGAGGCAAGCTATCGCGCCAGCATGCTGGCCCTGCTCGGTTTCGACCGGCGACAAGCCTTGAAGGACATCAAGGTGCCGGCGCTGGTGCTCTCGGGCTCGAAGGATCGCAACGCGCCGGCGCCGATGATGGAGAAGATGGCGAGCTTCATTCCTTCGTCCGACTACGTCGAACTTCAGGGCGCCGGTCATCTCGTCAATCTCGAACGGCCCGGCGATTTCAACGCCGCACTCGATACGTTCCTGACGGCACGTGCAACACCAGCGACAGCGGAGAGATGATGACGATCCCGGTCCAGAAGACGGCGACAGCCTCCGGCGAAGCCCTCGATGCTCCGATGTTCGATCCGGCGGCATATCGGCTCACGGCCGAGCAGGCCGACATCATCGCACGGGCCCGGGAACTCGGGCAGAGCGTGCTGGCGGGCCGCGCCGCGACCTGGGATCGCGAGGCGAGCTTTCCGACTGAGAACTACAAGGACCTGCATCGCGCGGGCCTGCTCGGCATCTCCGTTCCCAAGGCTCTCGGCGGCCTCGGTGCGGGCTACCAGACCTATGCACTCACCGCCGCCGAGATCGGCCGCTATTGCGGCGCCACCGCGCTGACCTGGAACATGCACGTCTGCTCGACCCTGTGGTCCGGACCGCTCGCCGACGATCTCGACATGGACGAGGACGTCCGCGCCGAGCACGAGCGGCGGCGCGCGATCCACTACAAGCGCATCGTCGACGACGGCGCGATCTATTCGCAGCCGTTCTCGGAGGGCGGCGCGGCGGCAGCGGGCGGCGTCGCGTTCGGCACCGAGGCCAAGCCGGTCAAGGGCGGCTGGCTGATCAACGGCAAGAAGATCTTCGCCTCGCTTGCCGGACACGCAGATTATTATGGAGTGCTATGCACCGAAGTCAGCGAGGGTGAGAAGGCGTCCCGCCGCAACACGCTCTATCTCGCTGTGCCGGCGAAAACGGAGGGCGTCTCTGTCGTCGGTGACTGGGATCCGCTGGGCATGCGCGGCACGGTGTCACGCACACTGCTGTTCAAGGATGTCTTCGTTGCGGAGGACGCCGCCTTGATGCCGCGCGGCGTCTACTTCCAGGCAGCGATGCGCTGGCCGCACATGTTCATGACGCTGTCGCCGACCTATATGGGGCTGGCGCAGGCCGCGTATGACTTCACCGTCAAATATCTGCGCGGCGAGGTGCCGGGCATGCCGCCGGTCAAGCGGCGGATGTACCCGACCAAGCAGATCGCGGTCGCGCAGATGCAGATCAAGCTGGAACAGATCAAAGGCATCTGGTTCCAGGCCGTCACTGAGGCACGCGCCAATCCGACGAAGGAGCAGGTGCTGCGCGCCTATGCGGCGCAGTACTCGGTGATGGAGGGGGCCAATGACCTGGCGGCGCTCGCCATCCGCACCTGCGGCGGACAATCGATGCTGAAGACGCTGCCGCTGGAGCGCATCTATCGCGACAGCCGTTGCGGCTCCCTGATGTTGCCCTGGACCGCGGAATTGTGCCTCGACCGCATCGGCCGCGAGGCACTGTACGAGCCCGGCGAGACGGACGACTGAGCGTGGACCTCTGCAGCCTGATCGAGCGCAATGCGGCGTTCACGCCGGACAAGCCGGCGATCCATTTCGATGGCGTAACGCAGAGTTATGCCGATTTCAGCGAGCGCATCGCGCTGATGGCGCGCGCGCTCAAGTCGGAGTTCAGCGTCGGACGTGGCGACCGCGTCGCGATTCTGAGCCTCAACCGGCCGGACTATCTGGTCCTGCTCTATGCCTGTGCGCGGCTCGGCGCGATCCTGGTGCCGTTGAACTGGCGGCTTGCAGTGGCCGAGCAGGTCTTCATTCTCTCGGATGCTGCCGCCAAGGTGCTG
Source organism: Bradyrhizobium sp. HKCCYLRH1030 (assembly GCF_051168395.1). NCBI lineage: Bacteria > Pseudomonadati > Pseudomonadota > Alphaproteobacteria > Hyphomicrobiales > Nitrobacteraceae > Bradyrhizobium > Bradyrhizobium sp. HKCCYLRH1030. The sequence goes on from NZ_JBNPUY010000007.1 coordinate 81,781, forward strand.
GTGCTGGAGCAGGCGTTCGCGCCGGTGCTGCCGGCGCTGGCCGAGAGCCACCCGGAGACAGCGCCGGTCGGCATCGACTTTGCCCCGGCCGACGGACTGACGCTCGATGAACTGCTGGCGCGCGGTCATGGCGACGACCGCAACCCGCACATCGATCTCTCCTGCCCGCTGCTGATCGTCTACACCTCGGGCACCACGGGCCGGCCGAAGGGCGCGGTGCTGCGGCAGGAGGCGCTGCTGTGGAACGGGGTGATGAGCCAGCACATGCATGGCCTGACCTCCGATGATCACGTACTGACGGTGCTGCCGCTGTTCCATGTCGGCGGCCTCAACATCCAGACCACGCCGGCCCTGCATCACGGCGCCACCGTCACGCTGCACGCCCGCTTCACGCCGGATTCGACGCTGGCAGCGATCGTCAACGACCGGCCGACATTGACCGTGCTGGTGCCGGCAACCATCCAGGCCGTCACCGAGCATCCCGATTGGAACGCGACGGACCTGTCCTCGCTGAGAGCTGTTGCGACCGGATCGAGCATCGTGCCGCCAGCGCTGATCGAGCGTATCACGGCGCGCGGCGTGCCGGTGCTGCAGGTCTATGGCTCGACCGAGACCTGTCCGATCGCGGTCTACACACGGCTCGGCGGCGACCTCTCGCGCGCAGGCTCGACCGGCCTGCCCGGGCTGTGCTGCGAGGCCAAGATCATCGACAAAGACGGCGACGAGCTTCCGGCGGGCAAAGCGGGCGAGATCGCCGTGCGCGGGCCCAATTTGTTCTTCGAATATTGGGGCAACGCCAAAGCCACGCAACAGGCGATCCATGACGGCTGGTACCGCACCGGCGACATCGCCCAGCGCGATGCCGAGGGGTACTTCTTCGTGCTCGAGCGCAAGAACAACATGATCATCTCCGGCGGCGAGAACGTCTATCCGGCCGAGATCGAGCGCGTGCTCCGCGAGCATCCCGACGTCGTCGAATGCGGCGTGATCGGCCGGCCCGATCCGCGCTGGGACGAGGTGCCGGTGGCGTTCGTCGTCAGGCGCCAGGGCTGCGCGCTCGATGTGGACACCTTGCGCGCGCATCTGCAGGCGCAGCTCGCGCGCTTCAAGGTGCCGCGCGACATCGTGTTCGTCGACGACCTGCCGCGCACTGCGCTCGGCAAGGTGCAGCACCATCTGCTGCGCCAGATCGACGGCCCCAAATAAGCGAGACGGAGACGCACTCTTGAAAATTGCAGTGCTCGGCGGCGGCAACGGCTCCTTTGCAGCGGCAGGCGATTTCGCGCTGGGAGGTCACGAGGTCCGGCTGTGGCGCCGCGATGCGGACGCTGTCGCGCAGCATCGCGCGGCGGGCTCGACGATCGTCGTCAAGGACGTCAATGGCCGGCATGAGGCGCGGCTCGCGCTGGTCACGACCGACATCGGCGAGGCTATCAGCGGTGCCGAGCTGATCCTCTGCCCGGCGCCGGCCTTCGCGCAAGCCGACATCGCCCGCCTGCTGGCGCCGCATCTCGCCGATGGGCAGGTCGTGTTCCTGCCCCCGGCGACCTTCGGCACCATGATCTTCGCAGCGGCGGCGCGCGAGGCCGGCAATGAAGCCAGCGTCAGCTACGCCGAGACCGGCACCCTGCCCTGGCTGACGCGCAAGCACGGCCCGTTCGAGGTTGCCATCACCATCCGGGCCAAGCGGCTCCCGGTCGGCGTGTTTCCTCTCAAGACGGCGGAGCACGCGCTCGCGGTGATCGGCCGCGCCTTCCCCGGCGTGATCGAGCCATGCGGCGATGCGCTGTCGGGCGCTCTGATGAATGCCGGCTGCATCATCCATCCGCCGCTGATCGTGATGAATGCCGGCCCCATCGAGCATTTCGAGCGCTGGGACATTCACAAGGAAGGCACGCAACCTTCGATCCGCCGCGTTACCGATGCGCTCGATGCGGAGCGGATCGCGGTGCGCGAGGCGCTCGGCTACGGCGCGCCGCATTTTCCGCTGGCGCATCACTATGCCAAGGAGGGCGAGATCTGGATGTATGGCCGCGGCTCGCACGATCGGTTGACCGATTCCGGCGATTGGCGCGAGCAGCTCGTGCTGACGCAGCACCGCTACATGCGCGAGGATCTCAGGCTCGGCCTGTCGTTCCTGATCTCGGCCGCCGAGCTGACCGGCACGCCGACGCCGCTCGCCCGCGCCTTCCTGGCCATCGGCGGTGCGATCTGCGGTGAGGATTTCATGGCAACGGGACGCACGCTGGCGAGCCTCGGCCTGGCTGGTCTCGACCGGACCGCACTGCAGGCGTTGCTGCGCGATGGATTTGCTCAATGAGCGCGCGCGGTCATATCGCCTGCCTCGGCGCCGGCCGCATGGGCCGCGGCATCGCCGTCGCCTTCGCCTATGCCGGCCATCCCGTGACGATGATCGACATCAAGCCGCGCACGGCGGAAGAGTTCGCCAGCCTGCAGCGCGATGCGCTCGGCGAGGTCGGCGCGACATTCGCGACCTTGGCGCGGCTCGGGATGCTGCAGGCCGCTGACGCCAACAAGCTGATGGACAAGATCGCCGTCGCGCCGGCCGGCTCGAGCGGCGATGTCCTCGCACAGACCACGCTGGTGTTCGAAGGCGTGCCGGAGATCGTCGACCTCAAGCGCGAAGTGCTGGCTGCGGCGTCGCGCGCGGTCGCGCCCGACGTCATCATCGCCTCGACGACATCGACGATCCTGGTCGACGATCTCTCTGGTGCGGTGGAGCGTCCTGAGCGCTTCCTGAATGCGCACTGGCTCAATCCAGCCTATCTGATTCCGCTGGTCGAGATCTCGCCGGGCAAGGCGACCGATCCCGATGTCACCGCGCGGCTGAAGGCGCTACTGGAAGACATCGGCAAGGTGCCGGTGGTCTGCGCGGCGACGCCGGGCTTCATCGTGCCGCGCATCCAGGCGCTCGCCATGAACGAGGCGGCGCGCATGGTCGACGAAGGCGTCGCCAGCGCCGAGGAGATCGACAAGGCGATCCGCTACGGCTTCGGCTTCCGCTACGCGGTGCTCGGCCTGCTCGAATTCATCGACTGGGGTGGCGGTGACATTCTCTACTACGCCAGCCGCTACCTCGAAGGCGCGCTGGGCAGCGACCGCTACCGCGCACCCGAAGTGATCGAGCGCAACATGGCCGAGGGCCGCATCGGCCTGCGCACCGGCGCCGGCTTCCTCGATTATTCCGGCATGGACGTTGCGGCCTATCGCGAGCAGCGGCTCGGCGCGCTGGTCGAGATGCTGCGGCATTTCAAGCTCGCCCGGCCGCCGGTGGTGGATTGAGGCGGAGCACGCGGCAGCAACGGAGCCGTGAGGTGGGCAAAGGCGCGCCACGCCGTCGCCGGATCGTGACGATCTCTCGCGCGCCGTGCCCACCAGTCGCGCCGATTGCGTGGATCTACGGTGGGCACGCAACCGCCCTGCGGGTGGCCGCTTTGCCCGCCCTACGGCTGCGGTGATCTTCGCCTCTCGCGAATGTTGACCGCAACGACATCAACGAACTCCGACGTCGTCCCGGCGAACGCCGACGGCGGTGGGTGGGGTGGGTTCACGGCTCAAACAGCGGGCCAAATAAACAGCTACGACATAACTGGTCGTTCTCGCGGCGCATCTCGCCCGAGTCATGCATCGAATGGGTCCCTCGCGAATCATGCAGAGGGCGCAGGGAATGCCGGGTGAAGGCCTCACCCATGGCCCGCCTGCGAAAAAAATGCAGGCGGCAGGTACCACAGGCAAAGCCGAACACGCCGGCATTCCCTGCGCGATGGGTCTAACGCTTATACGCAGTCTCCCTGGTGCGCCGGGCTTGTTGGCCACCATCACCGCGCGGCACTCAGGCCGACGCGACTTGATACCAGCATCGGGGTATCAGGACGCTGCGACTTCACGTCCGCGAGCGATCGTTCGTCCGCGCCCTCGTAAGAAGACGCTGCGATCTCTCGCGGCCATCGCATCCCCACCTCGCGTGTCGTGACGATCGCGCGCAACGCCCCTCCGCAGTGAGGCGGGATGCAGAGAGAGAACCATGATTTCCGAAAAATCGCAAGAAGATTATTTTTAACAGAATAGCGGGATGATTCTGTCTCGGCGCTTGTCATTTGGGCCGGCCCGCCCCGTGAGGACGGTGCGCTCCCCTCCCCCTTGCGGGGAGGGGTTGGGGGTGGGGGTCCACGAGTTGTGCTTGGAGCGACGAGCACAAGAGCCCTGCATCGATCAACCGACGGCGTGTTGCGGCCCCACGCGTCTCACAGTGGAGGTTTGGGTACGAGCAGTTGTGCCCACAACGAAGTTCAGCGTATGGGGACCCCCACCCCCGCCCCCTCCCCGCAAGGGGGAGGGGAGCGCACTACCGCCGCGGCGGCAGCTCGCCAGTAGAATGCGCAGGACTCTACCCGAACACATCCTGCAGCACGCCGTGCTTGATCACGGCGACCCCATCCAGCTCGATCGTGGTGCCCATCATCGGCAGGTCGAAATGACCCGCCGTGTAGCGGCCGGCAAACTCGTTGGCGCCGGTGGAGAACAGGAAGTTGCCGGGGACGGCGCGCAGCTCGGTGCCGTTGGTGTCGCGCTGGTCGTACATGGCCAGCGCCTCGTAGCGCGCGCCGGGGTTCATGCCCCAGCCGACATGCGACACGGCGTATGCCTCGCGGTCGCCCCAGGACGCGAGATAAGATCGCATCATCGCTGCGTCGGCGCCCTCGCCTGCCAGATCGGTCACGTAGTCGTCGCGCAGGGTCATCGTGACAGGCGAACTCAGATAACGCTTGAAGGTGAGGTTGATGTCTCCGGGCGCCATCACGATGGTGCCGTTGACCGATTTGCTCTTGGGGAAGCTGACGACGATGCCACCCGGCCAGTGCGCCAGGGTGCCCGGACGATCGGTCCAGCCCCAGACGCCGACGGTGGAGGCGCCCTCCATGATCACGTCGAGGTCGGTGCCGGCCTTCGACGTCACGCGCATCCGCTTGGTTCCGCGCAGCATCTTGGCTGCGGCGCGCACCCGCTTTTCGAGCGCCGAGTCCGGCACCATGCGCTCGAGCGCCTCGGGATGCTCGTTGGAGATCACCAGGATGCGCGCGCCGGCCTTCAGGATCTCCGGCGTCTCCACCGCATGCATCAGGCCTTCGATGGTACAGTCGACGACGAAGCCGGCCTGCTGAAGCGCTGAGACCACCGGCCCGAGCTTGCCGATCGCCTCCGACGCGCCGGTCGAACGGACGGGAACGGGATGCTTGTTGCGCGGGGTCGGCACCACGACATGGAACGGCCGCGCGCCCATCCGCAGCAACGCCAGCTCGGCGATGTGGACGTTCAGCGCCCGGGACTGCGTCTCCGACAGGATCGCAGCGGTGTCGCCCGCCTTCACGGCGCAGCGCTCGAAGATCTCACAGAATGCGTCGATCCATTTCGCCTCGATGCGATCCGCCAGCATGGTCGTTCTCCCGATTGTCGTTGTGTTGTTATCAGACCGAGGGGAAGCCGCGCAGCAGATAAGCGCGCAGGCCTTGCAGCAGGGCGTTGAGAATGAGGCCCAGCAGCGAGATCGTGATCAGCGGCACGAACATGTCGACGGCCTGGAAGGTGCGCGCGGCGGTCACCAGCACGTGACCGAGCCCGTCGGTCGAGGTGATCATCTCGGCCAGGAACACGACGATGCAGGAGATCACGAGGCCGATGCGGCAACCGGTCAGGATCGAGGGCATCGCGGCCGGCAGCACCACCTTCCACAGGACGTCGCGCGGCGGCGTCCCGGCGGCGAGCGCCGACCAGATCAGCTTCTGCTCGACCGTGGCGGCGCCGTAATAGCTCGACAGCAGGATCGGAAACAGCGCATCCGCCGCCACCAGCATGATCTTGGATTCGTGGCCGAAGCCGAGCAGCAGCAGGAAGGCCGGATAGAGCGCGACCTTCGGCAGCGGCGCCAGCACGCGCACGATCGGCTTGACGGCGGCGTTGACAGGCGGGCTCACCGCGGCGGCAATTCCCAGGGAAACACCGAGCACCACGGCGATCGCAAAGCCCGCGAACAGCCGGAACAGCGTCGCCACGATGTCCTGCTGGAAGGTGACGCTGGTGAGTTGCTGGCCCATGCGCTGGAACACCTGTCCCGGCGGCGGCAGCAGGGTCGGCGGCGCGTAGCCGAACGACACCAGCCCCTGCCACAGCAGCAGGACCAGCACGATCGGCGCGGCGCCCAGCAGGATGTCGTTGGAGGTGCGCGTCATGAGAAGCTCAGCGGCATGTCGAACTGCGGCTCGGACCAGCGCACCAGCCAGCGCCTGACGACCTCGAACGCCGCATCGAGGCAGATGCCCATGGCGCCGATGATGATGATCATCGCGAACACCGTGTCGTACTGGCCCATGTCGAGCGCGTTGAACAGGATGTTGCCGGCGCCGGACTGCCGCGCGATCATCTCGCTGGTGACCATCGTGATCAGCGCCAGCACCAGGCCGGTACGGCAGCCGGTCAGGATCTCCGGCAAGGCTGCGGGCAGGACGATGCGCAGCAGGCGCTCGCCGGCCGAGAGTCCCATCGCCGCGCCCGACCACAGCATCTTCTCCTCGACCGCCTTGGCGCCCTCGAAGCTGTGGTAGATCACCGGAAGGCTGACGCCGAGGAAGATCACCAACGTCTTGGAGATGTCGCCGACGCCGAGCCACAGCATGATGATCGGCATCAGCGCCGCCTTCGGCACCGGGTAGATCAGCATCAGCAGCGGATTGAAGAAGGCGGCGGTCGACCGGCTGCGCCCCATCAGCAACCCGAGCGGAATCGAGAACGCAAGCGCGAGCGCGAAGCCGATCGCCATCCGCCGCAGCGAGGCCATGATGTTGATCAGGGATTCCTTGTCGGTGAGGATCGGCGGGATCGCGCGCAGCGATTCCAGCGCGGTCGGGAAGCTGTCGTTCTTGAGCCCGAGCGAGGCGAGCTGCCAAGCCAGCAGCAGGCCGCAGCAGGCCAGAATCGGCGCGAGCGGCTTCGACAGACCATTCATGACGGCAGCTCGTTGTCACCGGAATCGTCGAACATGCGCTCGATGTCGACGATGTATTTCTGATAGCGCGGGTCCAGCAGCAGTTCCTCGCGGCGGCGCGGCCGGGGCAGATCGATGTCGATCACCTCGCGGATTCGGCCGGGCGAGCGCGACATCATGACGACCTTGTCGGACAGGAACACGGCTTCCTCGACCGAGTGGGTCACGAACAGGACCGTCTTACGGTCGCGCTCCCAGATGTCGAGCAGGTCGTTCTGCAGCCGCGTGCGCGTATGCGCGTCGAGCGCGCCGAACGGCTCGTCCATCAGCAGCACCTCCGGCCCGTAGGCCAGCGTGCGGGCCAGCGCGACGCGCTGCTTCATGCCGCCGGAGAGCTCCTTGGGATAGAATTTCTCGAAGCCGGTAAGTCCGACCATGGCGAGCAAAGTCCGCGCGAGCGCCTCGGCCTTCGCCGGCTTCTTGCCCTGCTGCAGCGGACCATACATGACGTTGCCGAGCACGCTCTTCCAGGGAAACAGCGCGAACTCCTGGAACACCGGGCCGCGATCGGTGCCGGGACCGGTGATCGGCTTGCCCTTCATTTTCGCGGTGCCGCTGGTCGGGCTGACGAAGCCACCGACGATGTAGAGCAAGGTCGACTTGCCGCAGCCGGAGGGACCGAGGATCGAGACGAAGGCGCCCTCGCCGACCGTCAGCGAAATGTCCGACAGCGCGGTGTGGTCGCGGCGCGACGAGGTCTTGAACACCTGCGACACGTGATCGATCTCGATGATCGGCGTGGCCGCGCGACGGCCGAGCGGAGTGCCCGCGAGCTGGCCGGGTCGGATCGGGGTCACGTCCATGTCGGCTTCTCTTTCCGATGCAGCACGCTTAGAGGCTCCGTGATATCACGCATGAAGACTGCCGCAGACGATCGTTTTAAACCACATGCGCCTCGACGATTGCCCCGGAATGACTGGGACCTGGAAAGATTAGCAAGAACCCTGCCAATCGTCCCACGCGCGCCGCTCATTGCTGCTCCTGATCGAACCAGGGCCATTCGGCCGGTCCCTCATGCGTGACGGCGCCGAGCGGCGCCTGCCCGACCAACTTGGCGTATTTCGCCAGAGCTCCGGCGCGATGCCTCGGCGGACGCTGCGTCCAGGCGGCGCGGCGCGCGCCAAGCTCGGACTCGTCGAGCAGCACATCGAGCGTGCGCGCCTTCGCATCGATGCGGATCGGATCGCCGTCTTGCACCAGCGCCAACGGACCGCCGACGAAGGCTTCCGGCGAGACATAGCCGATGCACATGCCGCGGGTGGCGCCGGAGAAGCGGCCGTCGGTGATCAGCGCGACCTTCTCGCCCATGCCCTGGCCATAGATCAGCGCCGTGACGCCGAGCATCTCGCGCATCCCAGGACCGCCGACCGGACCCTCGTTGCGGATGATCAGCACCTCGCCGGCCTGATAGTTGCGTGCGCGCACCGCGGCGACGCAGGCCTCCTCGTCCTCGAACACCCGCGCGCGGCCCTCGAACACCAGGTTCTTGAGGCCGGCAACCTTGATGACGGCGCCGTCGGGCGCGAGGTTGCCCTTGAGGACAGCGACGCCGCCATCCGCCATGATCGGCCTGGCCGGGCTGAACACGATCTCGCCGTCCGGCGCATTGGCCGCGCCATATTCCTCGGCCAGCGTGCGGCCGGTGACCGTGATGCAGGAGCCGTCGATGTGGCCGCTCTCGATCAGCGCGCGGATCACAACGGCGGCGCCGCCGATGTCGTAGACGTCCTTCGCCGTGTACTTGCCGCCCGGCCTGAGATTGCCGATCAGCGGCGTGCGCGCGAAGACCTCGCCGACATCGTCGAGCGTGAAACGGATGCCGGCCTCATTGGCGATCGCCGGCAGATGCAGCGCGGCGTTGGTGGAGCCGCCGGTGGCCGCGACAATGGCCGCCCCGTTCTCCAGCGCCTTGCGGGTGACGATGTCGCGCGGCAGCGGCCCGCCGCGCGCGAGCATCTGCACGGTCAGGCGTCCGGCCTGACGCGCGACGTGCGCTCGCTCGGCATAGACGCCGGGAATCATCGAGACGTTGGGCATCGACAGGCCCATCGCCTCCGACAGCATGCCCATGGTGTTGGCGGTGAACTGCCCGGCGCAGGCGCCGATCGTCGGGAGGCAGGTCCGCTCGATGCCTTCGAGCGTCCGTGCATCGATCTCGCCGGTCATGTAGCTGCCGACGGCCTCGTAAGAATCGAGCACCGTAAGCGTCCGGCCCTGGTAGTTGCCGGGCAGCGCGCTGCCGCCATAGATGAAGATCGACGGCACGTTGCAGCGGACCATGCCCATCATGACGCCGGGCAAGGTCTTGTCGCAGCCGCCGAAGCCGATCAGCGCGTCATAGGCGAGGCCGTGGACGACGGCCTCGATGGAGTCGGCAATCAGCTCGCGCGAGAACAGAGAGAACTTCATTCCCTCGTGGTTCATGCTGATGCCGTCGGAGACCGAGACGGTGGCGAACTCGCGCGGCGTGCCGCCGGCCTCCGAGATGCCCGTCTTGGCCGCATCGACCTGGAAGTCGTGCGTCATGTTGCAGGGCGTCTGCTCGCCCTTCTGGCTGACGACGCCGATCATCGGCTTGGCGATGTCGGCATCATCCAGCCCCATCGCGCGCATGAAGGCGCGGTGCGGGGCGCGATCGAGCCCCTCCACCGTCACGCGCGATCGCAGCTTCCTCATCGACAAGGCTCCGCGCCGGCCGCCTACTGGATCGGCGCGACGATCGTCGGATGCTTGAACTGGGCGACGTCGAGCTTCGGCAGCATGCCGGTCTCGGCGTAGATGTCGAGCATCTTCTGGATCGCCGGGAAGTTCGGCGCGGCGACCGGGTCGCGGCCGAAATCATTGTCCTTCAGCAGATAGGTGTCGATGACGGCAACCGGCGCCTTCATGACCTCCGACACCACCTTCAAGGTCTCGTCGCGGTTGGCGAGCGCCTTCTTCATGCCCGTCGTGATGTCGCGGACATAGGCCTTCACCAGCTCCGGGTTCTTGTCGACGAAGTCGGCGCGGCAGGCCTCGAGGATGTGCACGATGTTCGGCATCGCCTCGGACAGCGAGAACAGCTTGCGGGTGCCGCCCTTGGCCTCGGCGCGCGCTGCAAAGGGTTGATTCATGTTGACGGCGTCGACGCGGCCCTGGCGCAGCGCATCCTCCGACACCGCGAAGCCGACCTCGACCAGCTTAATGTCCTTGGCGGGATCGAGCCCGGCCTGCTTCAGCAGCATGTTGAACGGCCCCTGCGTGCCGCCACCGATCACGGAAATGCCGACCGTCTTGCCCTTCAGGTCGGCGATGGTCTTGATCGGGGAATCGTCCTTGACCGCCCAGTAGACCGAGAAACCGCCCGGCTTCTCATAGACGTGCTGGGCGACGATGTAGGCCTTGAGGCCGCCGCCGACCACGCCGTTCGCCAGCGACAGCGGCGCCTGCGTGGCACAGTCGAGCGCGCCGGCGGCGAGCGCCTGCGTCATCGGTGCCGTTCCCTGGAACTGGGTCCACTCGATGTTGTAGGTCTTGCCGAGATCCGGAAATTCGGTGGGCCGCTTCATCATCCAGTACTTGGATTCTTCCGCTGGGATGGTCCAGCCGACGCGGATCGTCTGCTGTGCGAATGTCGGCCCCGCGCTCGTCACCAAAGCCATCGCCGCGAGTGCCGCCAGCATCGATCGTTTCCGCATCACGCCCCTCCGCCATTTCCAAAAGCAACCTCGCGGAGAATGTTTCATGTCTCAAATATCTGTGCAAGCGCGGAAAACGCCCCGCTTTTGCCTGCCCCATGGGCAAGCCCGCCTTGCAGCGCGACAAGGGCGGATCATCGTGAAGTGCCGCGTTCCGTGTGCCGCGGTGCTGTCGACAACGCAAGGTCGCACGCCCCAAGGTGGCGAGAGTGGCCATTCGGCCGACTGGCGTTGCCGCGTCGCACGCGCTAGGGAGAGGCCCCGAATTGACCTTTTGAGGAGTTCTTCGATGTCGATCCAGCGTTTCGAAATTGGCCCGCGCATGAGCCAGGTCGTCGTTCACGGCAATACCGTCTATCTCGCCGGCGTCGTCGCGCAGAAGACGGCCGGTGAAAGCGTCACCAAGCAGACCGAGGAGATTCTCTCGATCATCGACGGCCATCTCGCCAAGGCCGGCACCGACAAGTCGAAGCTGTTGTCGGCGACGATCTACCTCACCGACATCAAGACATTCGGCGAAATGAACGCCGTGTGGGACGGCTGGGTCTCGGCCGGCAACACCCCGGCTCGCGCCACCGTAGAGGCCGGGCTTGCCGCGCCGCAATACACCGTCGAGATCATGGTGATCGCGGCGAAGTAGGCGCTGGGTCGCCGCGCACTAGTCGGTGTCGCGGCGACCAGTGTTGCGATTGAGCGGATCACGCCGCTCGCGCCTGAGCCCTTCCGGAAGCACCGGCTCGGTGCCGGGCAACGGCTCGGCCCGCACGTCGGCGCCCCACTGCTCCTGCTGGCGGGGCGTCGTTTTGTCCTTGACCTGTTGCGGCTGCGGCAGACCGTCCTTGCTGACGGGGTCGTAGGCGCCGGAGCGCAGGTCGCGGGTGTCTCGGCCTGTCATGATCCTTCAACAAGCCTTCTCCAGCATTCGTTCCTGATCGCCGGCATGGAACAGATGCCTTCCTGCCGCCACAGGACGACCGGGTCCGCGAGGAGCATAAGTCGCGCGTCGCAACATCAGATGAGCGCAGTGGTGGTCGGCGTCGACGCGATGATGATGCGGACGAGCGCTGGCGATGCAGCCACGGTCAGGACTGCGGCCGCAGCGGCGCGCCCTCGCGGATGCCATCGACCTTCACGGCGAGCCGCTTGATCTTGTCGTAAAGCGTCTGCTTCGGAATGCTCAGCAGCGCCGCGGTCGCCGGCACGTCGCCGAGCTTGCGGCGCAACGCATCCTCGATGATCGAGCGCTCGATGTTCTCCAACTGCCGTGGCAGCGACAGCTCCGAGGCTGCGGCGCCCGAGCGGTCGAGGACCTTGCGGTCGAGCACACCGAGCACGAAGCGGTCGGCGACGTTGCGCAACTCGCGCACGTTGCCCGGCCATGAGTAGCCGAGCAGCAGCGACATGGTCTGCTCGTTCACGATCGGCGCGTCGCGCTCGAACCGCTTGGCGGCCTCGAGGGTGAAGTGCTCGAACAGGATCGGGATATCCTCGCGGCGCTCGCGCAACGGAGGCAGCTCGATGAAGGCGACGCCGAGACGATAATACAGATCGGCGCGGAACAGCTTCTGCTCGCTGAGCTCGAACAGATTGGCCTTGCTGGCCGCCACCACGCGGCAATCGACCGCCACAGGCTTGTTGGAGCCGACGCGCTCGACCGAGCGGTCCTGCAACGCCCGCAGCAGCTTCACCTGCACGCTGAGCGGCATGCTCTCGATTTCGTCGAGGAACAGCGTGCCGCCGTGGGCATATTCGATCTTGCCGATCCGCTGCTTGGTCGCGCCGGTGAAGGCGCCGGCCTCGTGGCCGAACAATTCGCTCTCAACCAGTGATTCCGGCAGGCCGCCGCAATTCACCGCGACATAGTTGCCGCCGCGCCGGGCGCTGTGAGCGTGCAGGCAACGGGCGACGACGTCCTTGCCGGTGCCGGTCTCGCCATAGATCGTCACGTCGACATTGGTCGAGGCCAGATTGGCGACGAGGCGGCGCACCTCCTGGATCTGCGGCGAGCGCCCGAGCAGGCTCGCCTCGATGCCCTGGCGGTCGGCGAGCGCCGAGCGCAAGGTGCGGACTTCGAGCGTCAGGCGACGCTTGTCGAGGGCGCGGCGCACGACGGAGACGAGCTGCTCCGACGAGCACGGCTTCTCGATGAAGTCATAGGCGCCGTTGCGCATCGCTTCCACGGCCATCGAGATGTCGCCATGACCGGTGACCAGGATGACCGGCAGGTCCGGATCGAGCCGGTGCAGCTCGGACAGCCACTCGGTGCCGCTCTTGCCGCGCAGCCGCACGTCGGAGACCACCACGAACGGCATGTCGGCGCGAACGATTCCGCACGCGGCTTCGGCGGAGGCGAACGGCGTCACCGACAGGCCGGCGAGCTGCAGCGCCTGGACGGCGCCGATGCGGACATCCTCGTCGTCCTCGACATAGATCACGCCGACCGGTTGCTCAGGAGTCATGTGGGAACCTCTTCAATCGGCAAGCGGCAGCAGCACGATGAACTCGGCGCCGGACGGCTCAAGATTGCGCGCCCGCAGCTCGCCGCCGAACGACCGCGCGATGTGATTGGCGATGACGAGCCCAAGTCCGAGACCCTTGCCGGCCGGCTTGGTCGTGACGAAGGGCTCGAACAGGCGCGGCAGGACATCGGCGGCGATCGCCGGGCCGCTGTTGGCGATGGCGATGCGGCACTGCCCCTCCTCACGCACGGCGCGGATGTGGATGGACTTCCGCGCGGCGCCCTCGACGGCATCGAGCGCGTTGGCGATGATGTTGCAGAGCAGTTGCTCGAGCCGGATCTGATCGGCCCTGACACGAAGCTCGGGCGCGAGATCGATGGTCACGTCGACATGGCCGTCCTTCACCCGCGCGCCGAGGATCTTGAACGTCTCGGACAGGGCCTGCTCGACCGCGACGGCATCGAGCGGCGCGTTCGATTTGTAGGCGAAAACGCGCAACTGACCGGTCAGGCGCGCGAGACGGCGGACCATCTCGCCGATGCGGATGAGATTGCCGCGGGCCTCGCCGATCATGCCGCGATCGACGAATTGCACGGCATTGTCGGAAGCGGTCTGCAGCGCCGCCAAGGGCTGGTTGATCTCGTGCACCATGCCGGCCGACATCTGGCCGAGCACGGCAAGCTTGCCGGCATGGACGAGCTCGTCCTGCGCGGCGCGCAATTCGGCGGTGCGCTCCTGCACCCGCATTTCCAGCCGATCATTGGCGGCCTGCAGCGCGGCCTGGCTCGCCAGCCGCTGCCGGATCTCGCGGCGTCGCTGCGCCAGCAGGCCGAGCGCCAGCAGCGCCACGATGCTGGCGAGACCCGAGAGCGTGCCGATGATCAAGGCCGTCCGCCGGATCGGCGTCTCGTCGTCGAGCAGCAGCAGCTGCCATTGCCGCCCGTTGAGCGGACGCTCGTCGACGCTGTAGACCGCGCCGCGCTCGGTCGCGACCTGGCCGCCGCGATCGGTCCTCTCCATGAAGGTCCAGCCGAGCGGCGCGAGGCTGGAGCTGCCATAGGGCTTCGACGTCGCGATTTCCTCGAGCGCATCCACCGAGAGCGGCGTCAACGGGCGGAAGCGCCATTCCTCGCGCGAGGCGAGAATGGTGACGCCGCGGGCGTCGACCAGCAGCATGTCGGCACCGCGGTTGCGCCATTCGCGCTCGAAGGCATCGAGATTGACCTTGACGACGGCGACGCCGATCGTCCGTCCCTGTTGCTTGACGGCATAGGACAGGTAATAGCCGGCGCGCGCGCTGGTGATGCCGATGCCGAAGAACGCGCCGCGGCCGGTCGCCAGCGCCTGGCGCATATAGGGCCGGTAGGACAGGTTGCTGCCGACCGGCGTTCCCGGCTGATCGAAGTCGGCGGCGGCGATCGCATCACCGGCGACGGTGAGGACATAGAGGTTGTCGGCGCCGGCCAGCAGATTGATCGACTTCAGATGCAGGCTGACGCTCTGCTGCAGCGCGCGATCGTCCGGCGTGCCGAGCAGCCGGAAGACATCGGGCGAGGTCTCCAGCAGCGAGGGCAGATATTCGAAGCGCGAGAGGTAGCCGTCGAGCTGCGCGGCCTCGACCGCCAGCCGCTGCTGGGCCGCGGCGTGCCGCTGATCGAGCCCGCGGGAAAAGGCAATGGCATAGCCGAGCCATGCCGCGACGCCGACCAGCGCAGCCGCCATCACTCCGCGAACGACCAAGCCCGCGCGCCTGCGGACCACCGCGGTGACGTCGGGATGTCGCTCGAGGCCGATCCGGAATGGAAGGTCCGTCATTCCCTTTTCCAGGCCCATCATGTCCAGGCCCATCACGCCCCGGACCCATGTACCGGGCCGGGCCTGCCGTATCCGTAATTGTGCTGCAAGTCTAAGGTCTTGCCGGGCAATAGGCGACAACAAAATCGGCCGGGCCGACGCCAGGACGCCCTCGTCAGTGCAGCTTGACGTGCGGCTCGGTGCGGCGGGTGATCAGGCGCGCCAGCGTGTCCAGCGTCACCTTGGCGAGCCCGTGCAGCGCGTATTCGTGCATCTTGTAGAGCGACAGATACATCATGCGCGCGAACAGGCCTTCGAACACCAGATTGCCCCCGACCAGCGCGCCCATCATCGAGCCGACCGTGCTGAACTCGCCGAGCGACACCAGCGAGCCGAAATCGTGATAGCGGTAGTCCGCCAGCGGCTCGCCCCTGACGAAGCGCGGAATCTGCTTGTAGAGGTGCGAGGCCTGCTGATGCGCGGCCTGCGCCCGCGGGGGCACGTTGCCGCGCTCGCCCCAGGAGCAGGCCGAGCAGTCGCCAATGGCGAAGACGCGCTTGTCGCGCGTGGTCTGCAGGGTCTGCCTGACCACGAGCTGGTTGATGCGGTTGGTTTCCAGCCCCGCGATGTCCTTCAGGAAGTCGGGCGCCTTGACGCCCGCGGCCCAGACGATCAGCTCGGCCGGGATGACGCGGCCGTCGGCGAGGCTCACCTTGTCGGGCCCGACCTCGGCGACCTTGGCGCCGACGAGCACCTCGACGCCGAGCTTTGCGAGCAGCTTCTCGGTCTCGCGCGAGACCCGCTCAGGCAACGCCGGCAGCACCCGGCCCGCGGCTTCGATCAGCGTGATCCTGATGTCCTTCTCGGCGTCGACCTGGTCGAGACCATAGGCCACCACCTCGCGGGTCGTGCGATGCAGTTCCGCGGCCAGCTCGACGCCGGTCGCGCCGGCGCCGATGATCGCGACCTTCAGCTGGTGCGGCGCGATCGGCGAGGACTGCGAATGGACGCGGATGCAGGCGTTGACCATGCGCTCGTGGAAGCGCCGGGCGTCGTGCTGCGATTCCAGCTTGATCGCATGGTCGACCACGCCGGGCGTGCCGAAATCATTGTTCTGGCTGCCGATGGCGATGACGAGCACGTCATAGGGGATGGTCCGCCGCGGCGTGACCTCGCGCCCCTCCGCATCGAGATAGGGCGCCACCAGCACCTCGCGCTTGTCGCGGTCGAGGCCGATCATGTCGCCGATGCGGTAGTGGAAGCCGTGCCAATAGGCCTGGGCGAGATAGTCGACCTCATGGGCCGAGAGGTCCATGCTGCCCGCGGCGATCTCGTGCAGCTTCGGCTTCCAGACATGGGTGCGGTTGCGCTCGACCAGGGTGACGTCGAGCTTGCCCCTGCGGCCGTATCTGTCTCCGAGCCGGGTCGCGAGCTCCAAGCCGCCGGCGCCGCCGCCGACGATCACGATGCGAGGGACACCAGGCTGCGCAACGGCCATCATCGAACCTCTCCAAGGGTGACCGCGGCGCGACGGCATGACTCCGATGTCACGCCGGTGACGTCGTCCCTCCGGCACCGCCGCCCCAGCCAGCGCGACCATGTTCACGATACGCCGTATCGTCGCAATGGTCAGACCATGCCGACCTTGCGGCACCAGGCGGGATGCCTCCACGGCGAGCCCCTGCCCGCCGCTACCTTAGCAGATTATCCGAGATGTTGGCGGCATCGCGATTGGGCATGGCCGCGGCCGGCGCCACCGGCGCTGGAATGCGACGGCAGCGCCCCCACGACCGCAGGCCTATCCCGTCGTGACCGCGACTTCGACGTCGGCCGGGTCGATATCGCGATCGAGCGCGATGCGCAGCTTGTCGCGATCGAGCTCGCCTTCCCACCACGCCACGATCACGCAGGCGACGCCGTTGCCGCACAGATTGGTCAGTGCGCGGCACTCGCTCATGAACTTGTCGATGCCGAGCACGATCGCCATGCCGGGAACGAGCTCCGGCCGCACGGCCGCCAGCGTTCCGGCCAGGGTGATGAAGCCGGCGCCGGTGATGCCCGAGGCGCCCTTCGAGGTCAGCATCGCGACCAGCAGGATCGTGATCTGCTCACCGAAGGACAGGTGAACGTTCATCGCCTGCGCAATGAACAGCGTCGCCAGCGTCATGTAGATGTTGGTGCCGTCGAGATTGAACGAGTAGCCGGTCGGAACCACCAGGCCGACGACCGGCTTGGAGCAGCCGAGGCGTTCAAGCTTCTCCATCATCTGCGGCAGCGCGCTCTCGGACGACGAGGTGCCGAGCACGATCAGCAGCTCGTCCTTGATGTATTTGAGGAACTTGAAGATCGAGAACCCGGCAATGCGGGCGATGATGCCGAGCACGACCACAACGAAAGTGAGCGCGGTGAGATAGAAGGTCGCGATCAGGCCGGCGAGGTTGCCGAGCGCCTGCGGCCCGTAGCGGCCGATGGTGAAGGCCATGGCGCCGAAGGCGCCGATCGGAGCGGCCTTCACCACGAGGGCGATGACGCCGAAGATCGCGTGCGCGGCGTCGTCGATGAACGCGCGCATCGTATGGCCGCGCTCACCGAGCGTCATCAGCGAAATGCCGAACAAAATCGAGAACAGCAGCACCTGCAGGATCTCGCCCTGCGCGAACGCTCCCACCACCGTGTCCGGGATGATGTGGAGCACGAAGTCGACCGACTTCATCTCGCTCGCCTGCTTGGCGTAGTTGGCGACGGCGGCGGCGTTGCTGCTCTGGCCCTGGAAGCCTGCCCCGGGCTGAATGAAATTGCCGACGATGAGCCCGAGCGCGAGCGCGAAGGTCGAGACGATCTCGAAATAGATCAGCGCCTTGACGGCGACGCGGCCGACCTTCTTCACCTCGGAGACATGCGCGATGCCCGACACGACGGTGCAGAAGATGACCGGCGCGATCACCATCTTGATCAGCTTGACGAAGCCGTCGCCCAGCGCCTTGATCCATTCGTTCCTGCCGAGCTCGGGCCAGAGCCAGCCGACGATGACACCGAGCACGATCGCGAACAGGACCTGCACATAGAGGACCCGGTAGAACGGTTTCTGCGGCGCCGCGGCCGCTGTGGTGGTTGCAGACATCGAATTTTCTCTCCCTGATCTCACTCGGTCTATCTCTCTGGTCTGCCTATGACCCGCTTCCGCGCCGGCTCCATTGCGTGCCGGGGCAACGTCGTGCGTCTGGACGCGGGCCGCGCCGGGGGCGGACCCGAGAAGCTCGCACAGGCGGGATCGCCTGTCGCCGGGTCTCAGGTCAGGAATGAGCTGTGGGCTGGCATCCGGACGTCCCCTCGCATCTGTTGTTCTGGAGCTGGCGCTCGTTTGGCGGCTCAGTAAGCAGCAATCGTGCCAGCGGAGCGGTGCCGCATGAGGCGCCTGCATGTCCTTCAGTTTGCTACGATTTGTGAACCATCACGCGGCGCGCGACCAAGCCACAGCCCGCGACTTGTCTGGACTTCCGGAAATTTGCCGTCGCAGGCGCCCGAAACATCGGACGCGCCGGCGACATGGTTCCCACCGGCAATATCCATCCCTGCCTGTCGCGCTCGACCTGGCTGGGGCGGGAGGGATCGAACCTCCGAATGGCGGAATCAAAAGTTGCGCGGTCCGCCATACAAATCAACGCGCATTCTGAAACACAGAGAGAAACCGACCTTGGGTTTTCCAATAGGTTACATCGCTATTCGGAACGCGAGCCGGCCCACGGACTGCCAAATCGGCTCGAACCACTTCCCGGGTTGCGGGCGCGTCAGGGCAAGCGTCAAGAACAGGGCGAATGACCAATGAGCCATCATTGGCTATTCTCGCGCCTTGATCGCAAACGCGAGGCGCCCGCGGCGCCCGTCGCATCCGAGTGTTGAACTCGGCTATTGGCTTCGCCAGAAGTTGCCGCGGCTGCAGAGTAGATGATGGCCAATTCCATGGGCGGCTAGCGAGCCCAGGGCGGCTTTGGAATCTGAGCGATCGGAGTTAACTATCAGCGGCACCGGGCTGGTCGCCGTCGATGAATTGCACGCCTCCCGCCTCCAGGGCGCGCCTGACGGCCGCCAAATTGTTGATTGACGGGATCCGGCCGCCTTTTTCGAGATCGCGAATGGTACTGTCACTCAAATTGGACCGAGCAGCCAATTCAGCCTGAGACCAGTCGAGCAGACCACGAGCTGCCCGAGATCGATCGGGAGTCATCAAACAGCCATTTCATGGGACGCATCGATCGCCGGCTCGGAGAATTCCTCCATGCGGCGGTTGGCCAACTGCGAGCAAGGACGTCGTTGCCGGGATGGAGACCTGCTCGGGCCAGCCGAACGCCGGATGCGGTCAACCTACCTTGCTCATGACGTTGACCAGATCGGCATCGGCAGGCGCGTCGGCAGGAACCAGGGTCGGAGAGGTCGCACGTTGTGGCCGCACGGACTGAGCCGCGGCGACAACGCTCGAGCGGCCGACGATGATGTGGGCGGTGATGACAGCCGGAACGCCGAGCCCGAACGCAATGTGGACCGTGCTGATCCAGGGCCGAAGCGCTTCGGATCCGACGTAGTAGAGCCCGAACGCCGTCGCGATGAGCAGACCATACATCGCGAGGCTGACGATACCGGTCGCTCGATTCTTCCCGGCACGCCACGCGCGCTGGACGTGCATGGGACCGAGCGCCCCAAGCAGCATCAGCGTCACCATTGCAGTTCCGCCATGCATGCTCAGCAGGTATGCGGCGGCCTGCTGCCACATCTCGCTGTCCAGCTCCGTGCGGGTCTTCATCTGGTCGGCATAGATCCACAGCGCGCCGCTGGCGAACAAGAGCCCGAGAATTCCGTAGAGGGCGAACCGAAACAAGCCTTTAAGCCGCATGCTGGTGAACTCCTTGCCAGTCCGGTGTCGTATGAATGTCGCCGTTCGCCGCAATCAACATGGCGCTCGCCTGGAAGCGCGCCAATGACGCCGCGGACTGCTCGCCGGCGACCATGACGACCTTGGTCAGCGCGTCGGCAACCATGCAGGTTGGCGCGCTCACCGTGGCGCCGTGGGCCGCCCCTGTGGGCAGCCGGGTCGAAGGCGTGACGACCGCTGTATCCATTGTTTCCGTCGATCGAAACGGGTCGAAGCGGCGCGCCGACGACGCGAGCGCCCCATTGCTTACTTCGACCTGGCACAAAAGCCTGTCCGGGAAACGCGGGTCGCGAATGTGGACGATGCGGGCATCGGGCCCGAAGGCGGCGAGGTCCCCACCTGCATTGACCATTGCGGAGCGCACGCCGCGGCTCTGCAACGCCGCGATCGCGCGGTCCACGGCGAACCCCTTGGCGATGCCGCCGAGATCGATCTTGACGGCGGAATCGCGGAAACGGACGCGGTCGTCGGCGAGCAACTCGATCGCAGTCGACTGCGGGACATCCGCTTGCGCCGTCGAGCCCACAGACGGCCTTGCCGCGCCGGCGACGGCAACGTCGAAGGCGCCGTCGGAGTGATGGGTCACATCGAGCGCCATCTTCAGCACGGCGTAGGTCCAGGAATGCACCTTCACGACGCAGCTCGATGCCGCGCGGTTCAGCCGCGACACGTCGCTGTCGGGATCGTGGAAACTCATCAGCCGATGCACGTCGGTCACCGCGGAAAACGCCGCTTCAACGGCATTCTCCGCATCGCAGCGGCGTGCATCCGTGACGTCGATCTCGACGAATGTCCCGAGCAGAGCCCGTGCTCGTCGAAGGCTAGCGGAAGTGGCTGGCATGATACGACAGCACCTTCTTAACGCCCTCGGTCAAATGGGTCGAGGACAGCGTAGCGCCCGAGATGTTGCGAATGTCGGAGTTGATGCGAAGCTCGTTCTGACTGCTCTTGCCGACGAACTGACCGAGCCAGCTGGCATCGTGCACCTCGCCGCCATAGGATTCGCGATAGTTCAGAATGTCGACGCGACGCACCCGCCCGTCGGGTCCGACGGCAACCGTGTAGTCGATCAGGAGGTGCTTGCCAACGACGTGATCGTAATAGAAGTAGCCGCCATTGCTCGCCTTCCATACCCTGCCCGGCTGGACTTCGGAAAAGCTGGCTCCCGGAAAAGCGGCCTTCTGCGCCTCTTCGACGCTCATGTACTGAATGGCATGGGCCGGTGCGGCGATCGACATGACGGCCACGGCGGGCGCCGTCCATTTCAACCAATCGCTCATCTCGTCCACCTCAACTTTGTTTCCATGGTACGCCCTCCCTCGCCGAACGCATTTTCGTCTTCTCAGGGCATCGATCGCTGTCAACCTCTCCTGCGAAGCCGTCTAAACCGCAGCAGCGACGCTCCGAACCATCCAGTTCAGTGCGACGATGAACCCGAGCGATCGATCACACTTTGCCTCGGCAACAGCCCTACCCGTTCGCGGGTCTGCCTCCGTCCTTGCGACGTTCGCAACCACGCGCGCTGCAAATGGCTCCGAATGTCAGTCGAGAGAGTAGTGTTTCGATTGCGGCGAATTGCCGCGTCGATGTTGGCGATTTGCCGGAGCGGCTGGGGAATAACAATGTTGCTGCAGATCGCCACATCGCGGGGACCGCGCTCGCGCAGCTTGCGGCACGCGAGCCTGACATTTCAAAGTCATGCAAAGACGTTTGCAGCCGTTTAGATCGATTCAAAATGCGTAATCCCATCTTCGAACAGGAGCTGGAAAGCGCGTCGCGTTTGGCAGGCGATCGTCCTTCGCGGCGGTAAGGCGGCCGCGCAAGAGCATCGCTGCGCACAAACGAAGGTCGGCGCCGCAGATGTGGCGCCGACCCTGTGAACGGCATGGCAGAAGACCGCTGCCGCAACTACCACGGCATCTGGTTCATTGCCTCCCATGGATTGCCGCCATAGGGCGAGGGCACGACCTTGATCTTCGCCATCATGCCCCCGTCCTCATGTTCGAGAATATGGCAGTGATAGACGAACTCGCCGACCTGTGAGAACGGGATATCAACCACCACGGGCTTCGACGTGCACTGCCCGTTCCGCCACTGCTCGATGCTGCAGACCCCGCTCTGGGATTCCATTACTTCCGGGACGTTCGGAGTCGCGACGCCGAGCGGGACGTTGTCCTGCAGCATACCCCCGCCGATGCTCCTGTTCAGCGATACCGACAGCGGCGTGTTCTCTCCCGCCTTGCTGTTGACGGTCCGGAAGCGCGTCTGGTGAATGTGGAAGTTGTGATTTTCCGTCGACAGCTGCACCAGCTCCCAGGTCTCGTGGACGGGGCGCTGTCCCGGCGCGAGCGGCAGACAGACGATGTTCTGCGACGGGTCGAACTGGCTCACCGGGAGCTGGGTGCCGGGCACCGGGTTGCCGTTCTGATCGACCTCCTCATAGCCGAGACCGAAGGTGCCGTCGTCGGTCAGGTCGGCGATGCCGAAGAAGATCCGGCGGCGATGCCCCGCCGGCAGCGGACGGCAGCCGGCACGCAGCGGCGCGGCGTTCGCGTACGGCACCTTGGCATCGAGGATGCCCGACGGCTGCATGGTCGCCAAGGCGTCTCCCCTGATGTCCATGGCGTAGGCGATGTGATTGCGCCAACCGCGCTGGTGGAAGTGCACCTTGGCGAGATCGACCGCCGGCCACTGATCGCCGCTACCCATCGTCAATCCGGCCATCTTGAAGGTCGCGGAGGCGGACCGCCCAAGGCTGGCGATCGCACCTGTCGCGGGATCGCGATAGGTGACGAACACCTCGGTGCGCGAGCTCGGCATCATGACCATCTGGGTGACGCAGACCGGCTTCGAATGAAAGCCCGACGTTGGCGACGGCGGACAGGGAACGACCCTGAAGCGGGCGCCGCCGAGACGAACCATGGTGTCCATCGTCGTATCCTGCGGCAGGTTCACGCTCACGCCGTCGACCGAGATCAGCTGCATGACCATCGGCTTCTGCGTCTCGTCATCGGTCAGCTGAAGATTGTAGGACAGGCTGCCGGACGCATTGGTGAGCCGCCAGACCTCGCCATCGGGATCGGTGACCTTGATCTTCGGGAACGTCTGGCCGTTGACCGTGAAGAACCATTTGCCGCCGGAGAAGTTGGAGCCGCCATCGGCCGACAGATCGACGCCCGGGCACGCCCCCTCACGCACTTCGGAGCTGTCTGCCGGAAACTGGGCGCAGAAGCCCGGATCCTGCTGGTTGATCACCTCGCCGGGCTGGACGTCCACCGGACCGCTGTCGAACTGCACCGGGCCGCCGGGCGCGACCTGAAGATCCTTCAGGATCAGATGGCGCACGCTCGCGTCCGGAAACGGCGAATGCCTGGCATCGCCATGCGCATAGTCCGAGACCTCGCCGACCGAGATGATGCCCGCCAGGCCCTGCGAGACCTGGTTGAGCGAAATGCCATGAATGTGCGGGTGAAACCAGAACTGGCCCGACGGGTGGTTGCGCGGAATCTCGATGCGGTAATCCACGGAGTCCATCTTGTTGGAGCCGTGCTGATGGGTGGTCTGCGGCACCGGCATGCCGTTGGCCGAGTTGAAGATCTGGACGAAGACGTAGTCCCCGAACGTCTGGTCGGTCAGCGTCGGCGCGCGCGGCTCGACGATCAGCCCATGGGTATGCAGGTTGGTCGGATTGCGAAACAAATTGGCCTGGCCGGGATCGGTGTTGTGATTCACCTTGGCCGGGTCGAGTTGCGGCAGCTGGTTCACCAGCCTGATCTTCAGCGTATCCCCCTTCTGCAGCGCCAGTCGCACGCCACCATAATCCGCCACCGCGGCGCCGGCAGGACATTTGTCGCCTGAGGCCGGCCGCCGACAGATCTCGTAGACCCAGCCGGTCGGGTTCATCGGCGAGCCCCCAGGGGGCTCATAGGTGATCGTCGAGATCGGCTTGGGGCGCGCGATCATCAGCAGATCGAGCACGCCATGCCAACTCCTGAACACCGTCGGCTCGGCCAGATCGTGGGCCTGCGCCGCAGGACCCGCAACGGTCAAACCGGCCAACATCGCGGCCGCCGACGTCAGTAATCGCAGAGTTGGCTTGCGCACACGCCCAACTAACATGCCTGATCCCCATCTGGCTCGAGATACACCGGTAGGAACGATCACCGTCCCCGGGATGCGGAATTCGAATGAGCAGTCCGAACTCATCAGCCGATCTGCCGCATCGTCCCCTCGGCCTTCGTCGCCATGTCGGGTGGCTCCTTTGTGACGTTTTCTTTCGCTTTGTGAGAATTGCCGACCGGCGTTTAAGAATCGATCTAACTACACGTCCAGACGCCTGCGTTGTGCGCGTGGCGGACAGCAGCGACACAAAAACGACAACCAGCTCTCGTAGCTCGCCATGAAGCTCATGAGATCGTGTCGGACGCGAACGCTGCTGGACATGTTTGTGAGTGCCCCGCTCCGAGGAGACCGAACGATGCTGCTTGCTGTTGTTCTCGCATGGGCCTGCAACGTAACCGGCATGGCCTGTGGAGCACCGACCACCGAGATCATCCAGAAGGCCTACGAGCAGGAGGCGCCGTCATCCGGCGTCCGCCACGACAAGGGCCTCAAGATCGTCGAGGCGACCTGCGACAAGGGCGACCAGGGCGGGCGTTTCCTGTGCCAGGTCTCTTTCGTATCGGAGGACGACCCCGACAAGCGCCTGTATTTCGACATCGTCTCCGCGGCTCTCACGGACAAGGGATGGGTGCTGACGAGCGGATTGTGCAAGCGCTGAGCGCCATCGACCGAGAGCCTCATCGCTTTTGTCGGTGCGGCCTGCCGGCGCCTATCGTCACGCTTCGATCCAGATCGGATCCATCCTTACAATTGACGGCGTCCCGAGCGTTGGCGTTGATGCATCCGGAGCAGCCTCGACTCCGGCGACAGAAAGGGCGGCCCTGCTTGAGCCAGCGGAGGCGCAGTGGGGGTTGACGGCATCTGGGCAAAGCTTTCGTTAGCTGAATTCGTCGGCTGGGCCGGCGCCTGCGCCGGCAGCAGCGTGAGAACGGTGACGTCCTCGCCCCGTTGCAGCGTGACCGATCTCGCCTCGACAAGACGCAGCGTCCAACCCTGATAGTCCGCGCCGGTTCTGATCCGCAACGGCGTCTTGCTGCTCGTATCGACGAACACCGCAAGGCCGCGGTCCCCGTTCACGACGGTGCCGACGAGCGCGAGTTGCGGCCGTTCGGGTGCGGGCGGCTCCTGCATCACCGGAGCGTCCACGACGGCCGGCAGCGGAGCCTCCGTCGGCGGAGGGCGGCGAGACGGCGAAAATAGCGGGCGCTCGCGCGTCGCCGACAGCTGCTCGAGCGGAATGCCCCATAATGGGTTGCCGGTTCGCGATGGCGTTCGCTGCGCGATGGACGGGCCTTGCGCCGATCCGCTCGGCTGTTCGGCGGAGACCGCTCCCGAGACGTCCAGACCGGCCGAATGGGCGATGCCGAACGCCGACGCCACCGCCAGAACGCTGCAACAGCCGATCATGCAAAGCTTGGCGCGACTGCTCATTGCAGGCCCTGCCACTGTCCGGAGACCGTCATCAGCACGCGCAGCTTGCCGCTGGAGGACGCCGCGGGGCCGTTCCCCTCGACGACCAGCTCGTCGACGAACAGACAGGGCATGCCGGCCTCCAGATCGTAGAGGATCGACTGCAGATCGGACTGACCGGCCTCGAAGCTCG
The DNA here is from genome assembly GCF_051168395.1 of Bradyrhizobium sp. HKCCYLRH1030. Taxonomy (NCBI): domain Bacteria; kingdom Pseudomonadati; phylum Pseudomonadota; class Alphaproteobacteria; order Hyphomicrobiales; family Nitrobacteraceae; genus Bradyrhizobium; species Bradyrhizobium sp. HKCCYLRH1030. The sequence goes on from NZ_JBNPUY010000007.1 coordinate 107,423, forward strand.
CGCTCCCGCTGATATGACCGTCCTTGGCGCGGGGGCCCTGCACATCGAGCTGCGACGACGACACGCTGCCGCCATGACGCGTCACCACGTCGCCAAGGCGCTGCAGCAGCGCTGCTCCTGCCACGGTCACGGTCGGTCCTTCGAGAAAGGCCGATCCCGTCATGCCGGCATCGCCGTTGCCGGCCTGACGCGCGGCCGCCATGCTGTGGGCGTCCAGCAGGTGGAGTGTATCGGCGAGCGAGGTCACTTCGCTGCGCTGATCGATCATGCTCTTGATCGACAGCACCGTGACCGAGATCAGCACGATCAGCAGTCCCGCATAGGCGGCGGCGGCGATCGAGGGCGATGCGGAATTGTCCGTGACGAGCTTTGCGACGCTCATGTGCCAAGTCCAAAATGGGGCTTGATGCCCGCTTCGATATGGAACCGTTGTCCGGGATCGTCAGCCGAACGCGTGGTCGGCGCGAAGAAGGTCGCGCGCGTGAAGTGCGCCGACTGCTCGATCAATTTGACCAGTGCCGGCGCATCCTGGGTCATTCCGACGATTTGCAGTCTGTCTTTCTCGATCCGCAGCTCGGTCACATACGTGTTGTCGGGCAGTATCCGGGACAGCGCCTCCATCAGCACGACCGCCGCGGGGCTTTCCTGCTTGCGTCGCATCAGGCCTCGCAGCGCGGCGTTGTCGGTGCCCTGCAGATCGAGGCGCAGCGCTGCGCGCCGCTCGGATATCCTCCGCGTGAGCTGGCCTTGCTGCTCGTCCAGCCTCTCGCCCAGCAGGCTCCCCGCCGCGAAAGACAGCGCCGCTGAGATTGCGGCGACGATCAACAGAGCGGCCAGGACCCGACTGACACGGCCGACGTCGAGCGATCCCCCCAGGCGCTGCTCGTTCAACCTCGTTGCATTGGTTGCGGTGAGCCGGTCGTCGACCGGCATCGGCGCCGTCTCAGGCGCAGCAAACAGGATGATCGATCCAGCCCGCCAGGACTCGGCGAGGCGAATGAGAGATTCCAGCTTCGGCCTTGGCGCGGCGATCACGGTTGTTTGGATGCGCTCACTCGATATCTCGACCGGCGCAGTCCTGCCGAACACGGCCTCATGCGCCGACCACGGCGTCAACCGGTCGAGCTGCGAGCGGACCATGGCATCGAGAAACTCGACGGCGCGCTTGGGCAGATCCAGCGGCCGCCAGAGAAAACGGTCCGGCCTCAGCACGACTTCGATCCGGCTGCCGTGAACGGCCGCCTTCCAGCTCTCCGGAGGCGCGGGCAGGCTCGCGTCGCCGTCCGGCAGGAGAATGCGACAATCGGGCGGGACGGATCGCCCGGGTCGCGCGAGCATCCGCATGATGAAGACGTTCCGTTCAATCTCGATCAGCCGGACAGACGGCTTGATGGTGAGCCGGCCCATCGCGGCCACCACGGCTTCGGCGACGGAGCCGATCCAGGCCGCCAGTTCGCGGCGCACGCGCGTCGACATCGTCATCTCGGCGCCTTTCCTGTTGGCCGAAGCATCCCCGGAGTGTTGACATCATCGCGCCACGCCAGGACGCGGTAAGGATCCTCACCATCGCCCAGCAGGATGACCGCTTCCGTTGCGGCCCTGCGACCGCCGTCAAAGCCGATCGTGACCCACACGCGGACGGCATCGGCGACCTCCAAGGTCGCTCCGGCGCGCGCCGGCCCCAGCGCCGCGTTGAGCGACCTGACGTCGCGGCGCAGGCCGGCCCGCTGATCGAGGAAGCTCTTCAACTGCTCCTGGGTCATCCCGGGAAGCGCGGCCACCACCTCGGGGGCGGCCTCCAGCGCGTCGATCTCGCGCCGGCCGCTGAAGACGGTGACGAAGGACATGGCACTGTCGACCAGCGGCGGCGGCAGGTTGAGCACCAGCCGAAGCTCCTCGACGTTTGCGAACGGCGCGGAACGAGGCATGTAGTCCGCGCCGGCCGTGCGGTAGAGATCGCGCTCCGCGTCCGCAACGTTGTCAGCCGGCGGCGTTCGCCAGCCGACGATCCGCTCGGCATACTCGCCGGCCTTGTCCGCGCGCGCACCGAGAACCTCGAACAGGTTGGCCAGCATCTGCCTGGATGCCTGGTTGAGATCGATTCGGGCGGCTTCCGACCGGAACGTGACCGAAACCTGCGCATGATCGAGCCGGAATGAAAAGGCGCCGGCGGCGGGGCGCTGCGGCTTCGGCGACGCGGACAATCTGTAGGCCGCAAGCTCGAGGCCTGCCGAGGCCAGCGCCGCCGATCGCAGGCGAGCATCATCGAGCGACAGGCGTTGAGAGGTGCTGACGAGATAGACGGACAAGGCTCCTGCCAGTCCAGCCAGCGAGACCAGGAGCCACAGCACCGCAATGAGTACGAAGCCGCCTTCCCGATCATCGGGATCCGGATCTCGCGGGTGCTTCTGTCGCCACATCATCATTGCTTCGATGCTGTGGAGGCGCGCCCGACCGTTGCATCGGCCGAGAGAGCGTGTCTGTCGCAGGTGGGGTCCGCGGGCCGGCAGACGCTGTCGGGCGGCGCCGAAACACGAATGACGGCGATCCGTGACAGCGACGGTGCGCTTGCGCGGCTTCCGTCGTGCACCGTCACCCGCACGGCCGCAGGCAGCCTTTCTGCATTCTGCCACGATGGACTCCAGATCCGGTCTGTCCCCGCATAGGCAAACGACACCCGGTACGGCGCCTTCAGCAGCACCACCGGATCACCGAAATCCCGGGCGGACGCACTGCCGGGCGCGAATGCCGCGCGGGTGCGGGTCAACGCCGCGCCATCGCCGCCGCCTTCGGCGATGCGGACCACGTCCAGTCCGCTGCCCCGATGCGGTCCGAGCGCCGTTCGGACGAGCGTGATCGAGGTCTCCGACCCGTCGAACAGAACGGACTTGGCCTGCCCATCCGGCTTGATGAATTCGGAGGCCGCGATATCGGCGCCGATGCGATCGAGCGCCATGCTGATGGATTCGCTGCGCTGGATGCGATACAGGCCGCGATCCCAGTTCGGCAGCCATTGCGACGTGACCGCGAGCAGCCCGGAGATCAGCAGCCCCATCAAGACCATGGCGACGAGGACTTCCACGAGGGTGAAGCCAGCTTGAGTATCGTTGGTCCGCGTCGCCATCACTCGGCCCGCCTTCGAAACAGCCGGACGGTTTCCAGCTCCATGGTCGCGCCCGATGGCGATCGCACCTGGAGCACGATCTTCTTTGGGACCCACGCCGACGCGCTGTCCGGTGCGCCGCCATCGATGGCGAATGGCTCCGCCTGCGCGCGCCAGAGATGAGCCGTCGACTCCCCTGACTGGGTCGGCGATGCCGGCGGCAGGCGGGACGGAAAGGCCAGCCACAGTGCGTTATAGGCCGCCTGTACCAGAGCGACGTGCTGCTCCAGCTTCCTGCTGCCGCGCGCCGAGGACCCCATGAGCGCGCCGATCGCGACGAGCGACACCGCCATGATCGCGAGCGCGACCAATGTCTCGATCAGGGTAAATCCTGCCGTCGGCCTATCGGCTCGACAGACCAGTGCTCGGGACAATCTCGATCCCTCCTGTCAGCCAGTTGACGCGAATTTGGTAGCCCGCATCGAGATGGGTGAGCGTGATGACGCCGCCGCACGACATGCCCGATCCGAAGAAGCTGATGGTCTGGATTGCGGGCCGATCGTCGCAACGACGCGGCAGCACCGTCTCGACCCGCACGTCCGTCGGCAAGCGAACGACCTGCCCGTTCGCGCCCGAGCTGAACGAGCGCGCCTGCGCGTCGATGCGAGTCACGACCTCCAAGCCTCGCCTGATCGCGGCGTTGCGATCGGCCTTCAACAGCGCAGCAGCCTCGATCGCATAGGCCTCGAGTTGCGGCCGCGAGGTCTGCCGCGAGACGGCGGGGACCGCGACGGACGCCAGCAGCGCGACGATCGCGAGCACACAGACCATCTCGATCAGAGTGAAGCCGGCCTCGCAGCCGTCACGGCCGACCATCGTTATTTGGCACCCATCGTGATCGACGAAGAGATGTCGGCGGCGAGATCCACGCCGCCCTCCTGCCCGTCCGATCCGTACGACACGATTTCATAGGGCACATGCTGTCCGGGCGACCGGTAGACGTAGGCGTGATTCCAGGGATCGCTCGGGACATTTCCTCCCTTGAGATACGGACCCGCCCAGCCTGCGATGGTCGAGGCAGGCCGGACCAGCGCGGTCAGACCTTCCGACGAGGTCGGATAGCGGCCGGTGTCGAGATAGAACAGATCGAGCGCGCTCGAAAAACTCTGAATTTGAATCCGGGCGGTCTTGACCCGGGATTCGTTCAGGGAGGACAGCACACGCGGTCCGATCAGACCCATGATCATTCCGATGATGGCAATGACGACCAGCATCTCGACCAGCGTGAAGCCGCTCTGAGGGTCGTCGCGCGCAATGTTGGTCCGCCGCGCGGTACAGCTGATCACTGCCTGTTTCATGCGATTGTCCATCTTGTTCTACCCGACGAGTTGCGTCACCGACAGCAGCGCGGTCATCACCGAGACGATGAGACCGCCCACGACGGTGCTGATGAGAATGATCGCGGCCGGACCGACGATGCCCACGATGCGATCGAGGCCGCGCTGCAGCTTCGCCTCGTAGAACTCGGCGATGCGGCCGGCGAGAACCGGCAGCTGTCCGGTCTCCTCGCCGATCCGGATCATCCGCGTGGCCATGGCCGGCAGAATGTTCGTCGCTGCCAGCGCTTCCGACAGCTTGCCGCCGTGACGAACGCGGTCGGCCGCGGCGTTCCACGCCGCGGCGCTGCCGGTGGCCGCCATGATGTCGACCAGGATGCGCAGCGTCGTCGTCAAGGTCAGCCCGCTGCCGAGCAGGATCGCGAGATTGCGGCAGAATACGCTCGTGCGATACGACCTGAACACGGTTGCGAGGCCAGGAAGCCGGCAGACCCGCGCGATCGCGGCAGCGCGTACGCTTGCGCGGCCAAGGAGGAGGAGAGCGGCGGCAATCAGCGCGCTCGCCGACAGCGCGATCACCGCGCCGTTGCCACGGACGAAATCGGAGATGTCGAGAAACGTGTTGATGGCGGCGTCGGACCTGGCGCCGAAATCGCGCAGCACCGCCGAGAACTGCGGAAGCACGACGATGAAGAAGAACAGCATCACCAGAAGCGCGGCGATCAGGACGAACAGCGGGTACTGCATCGCGTCGCTGAGCTTGCGACGCATCGCCTCCGCGCGCGCCCGCTCGGCGCCGAGCACATCGAGCACATGATCGAGGGTGCCCGAGACCTCCCCGACCCGCACCAGCGCAACGTACATCGCGGGAAACTGCAAGGCATGATGCGTCAGCGCTTCGGCGAAGCTTTCTCCAGCCAGGACGCTGGATCGCAACCGGCTGACGATCGGACGCAGCCGACCGATATCGGCATCGCCAGCGAGAAGCTCGAGCGAGTCCTCGAGGCGGGCTCCGGCCTTCAACAACAGCGCCAGATCGCGCGTGAAGGTCGTGACATCGCCAGGCGTCGGACCGCCGAACAGCGCCAACGCGTCGCGGGCGAGGACGCTCGCGGCCCTTTCCTCGACCGTCTCGATCGGCAGCAGCCGCAGATACTCGATCCGGTCGATCACCTCCTTGACGGTGGCAGCCGAGATCGTGCCGTGCACGACGTCGCCGTTCTCGGTCAGTGCACGATAGCGGAATTTGCTCACCGTCTCACCGTAACGTTGTGACGCGCAGGATTTCCGCGACCGACGTGGCGCCGGCCCGGCACTTCGCGATGCCATCGTCGAGCATCGTGGTCATGCCGTTCAGAATGGCGCCGCGGTCGATCACGGCCGCATCGGTCGTGCCCTGGATCAGTGACCGGATCTCCGGATTCAGCTCCAGAACCTCGAAGATGCCGAGCCGGCCGCGATAGCCCGTGCCGCCGCAGCGCTCGCAACCCGCCGGCTCGTAGACCGTCTCGCCGACGTCGAAGCCCACCGCGGCGTAGCGCGGGTCCGCGCAGAGATCGTCGGCGCTCAGCATCCGCTTCGACCTGCAGCGCTCGCACAGCCGGCGCACCAGCCGCTGGGCGATCACCGCGCGGAGCGTCGAGCGCAACAGAAAATCTCCCACGCCGAGATCGAGCAACCGCGGTACCGCCGCCGCAGCGTTTTCGGTATGCAGCGTGGTCAGCACGAGATGGCCGGTCAGCGCGGCATGGACCGCGACGTGGGCGGTCTCGCCGTCACGGACCTCTCCGACCATGATCACATCGGGATCTTGCCGCACGAAGGAGCGCAAGGCCGAGGCGAAGGTCAGCCCGATCGACGACTTGACCTGCGATTGGTTGATCCCCGGTATCTCATACTCGACCGGGTCCTCGATGGTGAGGATCTTGCGCGTGGGCTCGTTGAGGATCGACAGAGCGGTCGCGAGCGTTGTGGTCTTGCCGCTGCCGGTCGGCCCGCAGATCACGATCATGCCGTGCGGCAGCGCCAGCAGGCGGCGCAGCGATCGATCGTCGTGGGGAGAAAAGCCGAGCTTCTCGATCGCGAGCAGACCCCGATCCTTGGGAAGCAGCCGGATCACCGCCGACTCGCCATATTGCGTTGGCATCACGGCGACGCGCACGTCCAACTCGATGCGACCGATGCGAAGCCGCGCAGCGCCATCCTGAGGCAGGCGTCGTTCCGCGATGTTCAGCCCGGCGACGATCTTGATGCGCGAGATGACGGCTTGGGGCAGCACGCCGGACGGCTCAGGGAGCGGCTTCAGCAGGCCGTCGACACGCATCCGGACCGATAGCCCGCTCCGCATCGCCTCGACATGGATGTCGCTGGCGCGCAGCTCCACCGCCCGCTCGAACAGATCGTTGACCGCGCGCACCACCGGCGCTCCGGTGGCGAGGTCGCGCAAGCCCTCGATGTCGTCGTCGCGCAGCTGCGGCTCAGCCGTTTCGCTGCGCGCCGGTACCTCGTCCTCGCCGGCGAGCCGGTTCAGCGCGGTGGCAACATCCTCGGCGGAGGCGACCACCAGTTCGACCGCCGTGCCGAACACCAGCTCCGCGGCGCGTGCCGCTGCGGTGTCGCGGGGATCCGCCACCGCAAGGCATGGTCCGTGCCCGGCGGATTGGAACGGGAAGACCATCGTCTCCCGCAGAAAGCGCCGTGAAAAATGTTCTGTGAGCGGTTTGGACGCCAGCAAATCGGACAGCGCGATCCGAGTCAATCCGAGCTGCCGCGCGATGTCGTCGGCGGACTCGGGACCTGCGGGATTGGTCGCCGTCGATGATCCCATCCCCGCGCTGTCCTGCGCCGCAGCGCCGACCCGTCCAGCGGCGAGCCGGACCGCCCCCCGGCGATCCTGCAGATCGTCGGCCAATCGTGAAGGAGGAGTCGAGCTCATGGCGCGTCCCGTGACGGATCGTTGTCGATCACCTCATTGTCGAGGTCTGGATTGTCGAACAGTTCGTTCTCGATACCAAAGATGACCCTTCTGCGGTCAGCTGATTAGAACAACTACAAACCCGAACTCGATGCGGTCGCGCGAACTCCGCCGGGCTGCGTCGGCCGCCATTCGAGCGCGAGCCGTTGGCCGTCGGCGATCTGATCGGGCGACATCTTGAACGCGATGGCGTCCCGGATTCGCAAATAAGGTTCGCGCAGACGATTGGGCGCTGCGGCCGCTGCAAGGTTGAGCCATTTGTAGGCCAGCACGAGGTCCTGGCAGACGCCATGCCCCTTGTCGTAGCTCAGACCCAAGAGGTGCTGCGCCGTCGGGTCGCCGCGCTCGGCGGCTCCGATATAGAGCTCGACCGCCGCCTCGTAGGACTGCGGGACGCCGAACCCGTTTTCATACATGTAGCCGAGCGCGGTCATGGCGGGCGGATGTCCACTCTGCGCCATCGGCGCCAACGCTGCGGCCGCCCTGACATACTCGCCGCGCGCCAGCGCGGCCCATGCGTCGCCGCGCGGCCGCGCGTCGGCCGCGACGATGCCGAAGGCGAGCGCCAGAACAGCGAAGGCCGTTGTCGCATGCCGCATCATCGATTGACCCGCGGAGTCTGAAGCGCACTTGTCGAGACAGGCCTGATCGTGCCGCGCAGCTTGGAGCGCAGCTCCTCGGCGACGTAATGGGCGTCGGTCCCGTCGCGGATGATCTGGGGGCGAATGAAGATGATCAGCTCGGTCCGCCCGCGGCTGCGGTCGTTGTTGCTGAAGAGGTCGCCGAGGCCCGGGATCTGGTCGATCCCCGGCACGCCGCTGCGGGTGCCCTGATGGGTTTCGCTGATGAGACCGGCCAGCAGCACGGTCTGGCCGCTGGCAACTGCCACCGAGCTCTTCACCTTGCGCTGGGCGACAGTCGGCGTGAGGCTGTTGACGGTCTGCGGCGAGACGTTGCTGATCTCCTGCTCGATCTCCAGCCGGACGTTGCCGTTCTCGTTGACCCGCGGTGCGACGCGCAGGATGATTCCGGTGTTGCGGTAGTCGATCGTGTTGACGACCGTGTTGTTGGTCGTCAGCACCGTGGCGCTGCCGGTCGAGACCGGCACCTGGTCGCCGACCTGCAATGTCGCCGCCTGGTTGTCGATCACCACCAGCGATGGGTTGGACAGCACCTTGACATCGGTGACCGTATGCAGCGCGCTGAGGATCGCGCTCGGCTGGGATTCCGACCCGACCAGGAAATTGAACCCGGGAAAAGCGCGGCTGAGAAAGGCGTTGGTGATCGTTCCCGCGGCCGAGGCGACCGTTGCCGGCGCCGATGTCGAGGTGGTGTTGAGCACTGACCCCTGGTCGGGTCTCAGGCCGAGGTTTTTGCTGGTGAGATAGGCCTGCACGCCGTAGTTCAGCGAATCGTTGAGCGTGACTTCGGCGATCGTCGCGTCGATCGCGACCTGCAGCTGCGGACGATCGCACTGACGCAGGGTAGCTTCGATCAGCCGGTAGTTTTCCCTGTCGGCATAGATGAGAAGCGTGTTGTTGACGACGTCGGGCGTGATCCGCACGCCCTCCATGAGCGGCTTGCCGCCCGCGCCCGTTGCGCGCGCTTCCGATCCCGCATCGAGTCCCGCCTGGGTCGGTGGCGGCGTCCCGCCGAAGCCGCGGTTGGCGACCAGGCCGGCGTTGCCCTGCTGCTGGCTCGCGAAGCCGCCCGACTGAGCCGTCGTGCCGGCGGCCGAGAGCCGTTCGCTGCTCGAGCTCGACGATGCTCCGGACCCGGGAGCGAGGTCAGTCGACGATCCCTCGGCCGCGCTGCCCGCGTTTCCGGTGAACATGTCGTTCAGCACCCGCGCCATCTGGCGCGCCTCGCCATACTTGACACGGTAGACATGGACGCTGTTGCGCAGCGTGTTGCCGGCATCGAGCCGCTTGATCCAGGTCTCCGCCGTATGCAGCAGCGCCGGCTTGCGGCTGATGACCATGACGGCGTTCATCCGGCTGACAGTCTGGAACTTGACCATGTTCTGGCCGAGCCCGCTGTCGCCGGTGTCCATGATCTTCTCGAGCTCGGCGACGATCGGCTCGGGATTGCCATTGACGATGGGAAAGATCCCGACCGACTGTCCGCGCATCCAGTCTGCATCGAAGCTCAGCGCGGCATCGATCGCGGTGCGTCGCTCGGCGCCCGTCCCCTGGATCAGCAGCACGTTGCGGCCGGGATCGGCGCGCACCGTGCCGGGCTTGAGCGCAAAGCTGTCGAGCAGCTTCAGCAGTGTCGGGGCGGAGACATATTGCAGTGGCAGCACGGAGATGCCGTAACCAGGCTCTGCCGAGCCTCCGGCGGCATCGACGTTGCCGGCACCCACTGCGTCGCCGAGTGGAATCAGCCGGTATCCGGAGTTGTCGCGAACCAGCGCCGTCCCCGAGAGCCGGAGCGCGTTCTCGAGCACGTAGGCAACGTCCGATTTCGGGACCGGGCGCACCGAGGACAGGCTGACCGTTCCCTGGATCCTTGGATCGATGGTGTAGCCGACGCCGAGAACGTCGCCGAGCACCACCTTGGCCACCGTCGCGATCGGCGTATTCTCGAAGTTCAGCTCGAACCCGTTGCCAACCGGCTGCGAATGCGCGGCCACCTGCTGGATCGGAAGCGAGCCCGCGGCCGGCGCTTCCGCTCGCGCGTCCCTGGCATCTCGTGCATCGTCGTTGCCGCCATAGATCTCGGCACGGGCGCGCCGCGCCGCCGGCGACTGCTCCGGCATGGCCTGCCTGGGATAGCGCGGCGAAAGGTCGATCCGGCCGACCTTGTCAAGCACGTCATCGCCGCGGCTATCGCTGCCGAGCGTCGCCGGGTTGCAGCCCGCCAACGCGATCGACATCGTGAGCAACGTTGCGAGCGTGCGGCATCGCAGCCAAGCTGCGCTCAAATCAGCAATCTCAACCACTCGCCCGCCCACCCGATCTGCCGAGTCCGTTCTACGTTTCGAGGCACACCCGGGCGGAGAGCGGTCGCGCTCCGCCCGGGTGCTCCAACCTGTGTCTTGCGAGGAGACGCCGCTGCCGTCAGGCCGCGGCTCCTGCTCGCGTCGGTCGGCTACCAGAGCCAGCCGACGCCCGCGAGAACCCGGTCGGACATCGCCCCCGCCGCGCTGTGATCGATCACCTTGGTGTAGTTCAGCTTGTAAACCAGGCTGGGATTCGGAAACACGGCAAGGCCGACGTCGTGGAACGTCATGTCACCGCTGCCCGTGATGTTGTTCAGGCCGTTGGTGAGATCGGAGCCGAGCATGCCCGACGTCTGGAAGTTCTGTCGGGTATAGCGATAGAACGGCACGATGTCGTAGTCGTTGGGCGCCCTGAAGTGGTAGGCGATCTCGCCGGAGTAGCCCCACATGTTCTTGCCGACGTTGTTGTCGTCGACGAGATCATTGTTGGCGCGGAGGTTCTCCGGATTGGAGAAGTTTACGTGGGCATATTCAGCCCGCAGCTCCAGCCCGGTGTTCGGAACGCGATAGCGGGCCTCGGTATTGAAGATCGTCATCGCGTTCTTGCCGAGGGGCACCTCGCTGCCGTCCGGCAGCGTCGCATAGGCGCCCCGCGGCGTGACGTTCGGCGAATAATAGATCGCCGAGCTTCCGGCAAAGCCGGGAAGGAACGACGGCGTGTAGCTCAGCCGCAGCGTATAGGCGAGCTGGTTGCTCAGCTGCCGGAAATCGCCGATCGGCGCTCGCGAGAGCGCGAGCGCTTCCGAGCCGTTGATGCCGCCTTCATAGCCGCCCGGATTGATATGACCATTGTCGCCGCGATGATCGAATCCGTCGCCGAAATCCTCCGCGCTCTGGCTGACCTGGAACTGATAGTTCAAGCCGTCGATGATCTTGCCGTGAAACCCTGCCGATGGCGCGTACCATGTCGTCGGGATCAGGCCGTTGGCAAGCTCCGGCCGCTGCACGCTGTAGAACAGCGTCGGCTCGTGATACAGGTTGGTGAAGGAGATCGGGATGAGATCGATACCCGGCGAACGCAGGGTGAAGTGGTCGTTGAACTTGACGTCGAAGAAGGCCTGCTCGACCTCGACCGCACCATGCAGCTTGTCGTCGTTATCGAATGCGGTGCCGCCATGCTCCCATTCCAGCTCCGCGTTGAAAGTGATGGAGTCATTGACCTGATAGGTCGGCAGCAAGACAAGGCGGGCCATGTCGAAGCCGTTCTGCCACTGACCGTTCGCTGCGGGATTTTGCACCGAGCCGAGCTTGATCTCGCCGTACATGCCGATCTTCATGCCGGGGACCGGCGACGGCGCGGCGCCGAACAGGTCTCTGCTGGGCTGCGGCGCAGGTGCTTTTAGATCTGCTGCCGGCAGAAATCGCGGCTTGGAATCCGAATCGGCGAACGCTGCCGCCAGCCGTGATGCCGGGGATGGCGATGGTCCGGCATCAGCCCCCTTCGACCCACTGTCCCTGACGTCCTTCGAGTCGGCGAGCGCCATGGCGTTGCCGACCGGCTGGCTGGACGCAGTCTGCGCGTTGTCGGAGGCTTTCGCACCTCCGGCACGCGCGTCCTTGGCGCCGATCAGAGGCATCGGGTCGGCCGGGCGGCGAGATGCGAGTGATGCGGACTGTCCGACGCTGGTCGTCTTCTTTGCCTTGGCGTCCTTGAGCTCGACTTGAAGACTGTTGATGCGCTGCTCCATGGACTCGAGCTTCGCCATCAGCGCTTTGACGGCTGCCCCGTCCGTGGACCGCGCCGAGCCGGCGTCGGCCGCCTGGGCTGCTGCGGCGCTCAACGCCAATGTCGATACGGCGGCAAGCAGAGATGGCAGGAGTCGGTCGCGGCCGCGAAGCGGGCCACCGCCTTTGCCAATACTCAAAGCGCCGTCGTGTGAAGACGCGGAGCAATCTGCGCGCCTTCCGCTGCAGCTAATCAAGACCATCAGTCAAACCTCCCCATGATGATGCGCGGACGTGCATCCCCTTCGCCCGCGCCGCCGTGAGCACAGAATTCGTGCGCGACTGCGAGCCATTCGCGCTAGAAGCCCGCGATGTCGATACTTGGGCTCGTCGGAGATGCTCGCGTGTCAGCACTTGGGCGGCGCTCGTTGCGCGGCGGAGGCACGGCTTGCCGACCAATCGCTTGGACGCCAGCCGAGATCTGGCTAAGTGTTTTCAGTCATTGATAATTGCTGCTGGGTTCATGTCCGGCGTGCGGAGCGTCGAGCGGCGCAGCGTAGAGCTGCATTCATGCCTTTGCATCGCGAAGTAATAAGCGACGTCACACTTCGCCAACGACGGCCCTACTCCGAAAGAAATTGCGTTCGTGCGATGGCGCAGCTCGGACGAAGCAATGGAATCCAACGAAAAGCCGCAAGCGGACGCGACTGAGATTGCGGCAAGACGCCGCACGCTTCTCTCGTGGAGATGTCGCATCTACGCACGCGAATACCAGTCCCTTCCGATCAAGGCAGTCAAACCGGTAAGGCGCTCGGCTTCTTTAAAGAGATTCTAAACCGGTTACGCGAACCGACAGCGGTGGTTCTCGAAATGATAACAAATCAGTTGGCGCAGTTTTCAGGGTCGACGACACGCCCGGACTCGCTCCCATCATTACGCCGCATTGCGTGACGCTATTATTCGCCAGTTAGTGTGGTCTATCTGACGTTGGCTTCAGTATTCCCTCGAATGCCATCGACGAAGACGTCGCCTGACCACATCAGGATCGTGAATAGTCAGATACGTCCATCTTCTTCGACGCGCGTGACGGAATTTTCTGCAAAGCGGGACGGACGTCAGGACGGGAGTTGAGGGTGAACCGATTGCTTCGCTTGGTCGCCGCTATCATCGGAGAGGCACTATGAACGCTGTCCATCGGTTGGAGCCGGCGGCCGGACCGTTGCAGAATGTTCTTGGGTATCTCACCGAGATGATCCTGCGCAATGCACGTGCGGTCGCGCGCCTGTCTGACCATCGGCTTGCGGGCGGACAATGCTTCGTGTTCCATCAGCATGAGCTGGAGAAGCTGCCCGGCATTACCTACAACACGTTCGACGCTGATGGGCCCGTGTGGCTCTCCATCGAACGCCTGGTCGCCACCGATCCTCCCGCCGTCGAGTACGACCTGGCGATGTGGATTGACGTGTCCGCTGATCCGGACCGTCGCCCGCTGGTTCGGCAACGCGTGACGATCACGGTGCACGCGGCGGAAAAAGACCGGTTGATCGCGGCCGGTGACGCACGCGGCGAGCACTGCTCGCCGGCGAACGGCCCGGGGGTGGCCGCCGGGCTCTGGAACGTGCGATTGCATCTTGAGCAACGCCCGGACATCGTCGAGCGTCTGGACCGCTATCTCGCCGGCTCGTGGACAAATTGGGCCGCGGCCGAGCGGCTACGCCGCAAGACCATCGCGGTTCATCAGCGATTGCGCGAGATGGCTCGCGTGGCGGGAGCCGGAGGCAACGATGGCAGCTGCGAAATCGTGTGGGGCATTGGCGTGTCACGCTGGCGGCAACAAGGCCGCGAGTTGGATCTTCCGCTGCTCGAACGCCTGGTCGAGATCGAGGTCCTCGATGGCTCCGACACCGAAATCAGAATCCGGCCCCGCATGGTCGGCGCGACGGTCAATCTCAAGGCGTTCGAACCGCTGACATCAGCGGCCGGATTGGCGGGGCAAACGGCCGAGCAGTTGCTCGAGACGATCGAGCGCGGCAACGAGCTTTCGCCATTCCAGCCCACCAGCTTCGAGCCGGTTCTCAGCGCCATCGGCTCACAGCTCGACCCGCATGGGATCTACTGTCCCACCATGCCCGACTCCGCATTGCTGCTTCCCGAGGAGGACGAGCAACTGGTCGTCTCCGATCGCTGGGTGATCTTTGCGCGGCCGCGCTCGGACGCACTGCTGTTGCGCGACATCGAGCGGCTGAAGCGAGCGATCGAATACGCGCCCGGCGACGCTTGCTGCCTGGCCGCACTGTCTCGCCTTCTGCTTGGCGCGCCGGACCACGAAGCCCATGACGGCGCGCGCCGTCGTCTATCCGGCGTGATCGGTGAACCGATCGACGTCGGGCCGGATGCGCAGATCGCGGCGGATCACGGCGACCTGTTCTTTCCGCTGCCGACGAACTCCGACCAGATGGAGGTCGTGCGACAGCTCCGGCGATCGGACGGACTTGTCGTGCAAGGCGCGCGCGGGTCCGAGCGCACGTCCACCCTCGTCAACCTGGTTTGCCATCACCTCGCAATGGGCCTGCGCGTTCTCGTCGTCTCGCGCAACGAGGCTGCACTCGGACTGTTGTCCGAGAAGCTGCCGCGCGCTGTCCGTGATCTGACCGTCGATCTAACCGGCTCCGACAAGGACGTCTTGAAGCATGCGGAGACAGTCGTCAGCCGGCTGCTGTCGATCCTCAAGACCACGAACCCGCGCGCGCAGGCGGAACAGGTCAATCGGCTGGAGCGCGACATCATCGCGACCAGCGTCGAGATATCGCGTCTCGATGACGCGTTCGCAGACATCGCCAGCCGCAGCATGCTGCGGTCATCCGGTGTCCCCGACCTGCCGTTCGACGCGTTGACCACGCTGATCGCCGACCGCGACGCCTATGCCTGGTTCACCGATCAGCCGTCACGATTCGTGAGTGAGAGCGACCTTCTGGTTGCGGCAGTCGAGCAGGCCCGTGAGGCGCGTGTTCGGCTGGGTACCGATCTCGCATATGTCGACGACGCGCTCCCGGAAATCGCGGCCCTGCCGGACGCCGTGACCGTGAGACGTTTGCACGAGGACCTGCAGCCGGCGCGGATCGACGGCGAAAGCCATGACAGCCGGCTTGCCTGCCAGATCATCGCGGAGCTCGGGCCGGACGGAGCGGACTTGC
The DNA here is from genome assembly GCF_051168395.1 of Bradyrhizobium sp. HKCCYLRH1030. Taxonomy (NCBI): domain Bacteria; kingdom Pseudomonadati; phylum Pseudomonadota; class Alphaproteobacteria; order Hyphomicrobiales; family Nitrobacteraceae; genus Bradyrhizobium; species Bradyrhizobium sp. HKCCYLRH1030. The sequence continues at coordinate 122,700 of NZ_JBNPUY010000007.1, forward strand.
TCGCCGGCGACCTCGACGCGCTCGCGGCGGCCCACCGGATCATTGCCGACGAGCCCTGGCTCGCAGCGCTGTCGCCGGTCGGCCGCAAGGCCGATGCAATGTCGGTTGACGGTGGCATCCTCGTCGATTTTGCCCGCGATGCGTCGTCCCTGCTGTCGCAACGTGCCGGCTTCCTGGTTCGGCCGGTGGAAACGCCGGCGGACGCCTTCGCCAGCCAGGAACTGCTCACGATTGTCGAACGGCTGTCGGCCGGAGCAAGGCCGTTCGCGACATTCTCCCTGTCCGGCCGTGCGTTGAAGCAGACCGTGGAGGCGATCAGGGTGGCTGGCTTCGCGCCGAAAGGCGCGGCCGACTGGGGCCATGTTCGCGACTATCTGACCTGGCGTCGGCACCTGCATTCGCTCGACGCCAGATGGCGATCGCTAGCGGCCGAAATCGGTGCGCCTGCGCCCGAGCCGGACTCCTCTCACACGTTCCACGGTCACGAGCGCGTCGTCAAAAGCGTCGAGGCCGCGATCGTGCTGGCGGCGCTGGCGAAGCGCAATGTTCTCACCGCCGCACCGAAGCTGTCGATGCCGGACGACGCGATCGCCGGACTGCTCGGTGACGGCCGAAGACTGTCCGCGCTCGCAGCCGCAGTGAGGAGCATGGCTCTCCGCATCGGCAAGCAGCGGCTGGAGCTCACCCGGCTGAACGAGCTGTTTGGCGGCAGCGGCAAGATCGCAACGCAGGCTCATGCCGACGTGCTCTCGCAGATCGGCCGCGACGGTGTCGACCCGCGCGACATCGAGACACGCTGGAGCACCCTTCGCACCCGGCTGCAGTCGCTGCACGACCGGCGCCAAGATTTCGAACTGCTCGACGAGGTCTGCCGAGCGATCACCGAGGCCGGAGCGGACGCCTTCGCCCGGCGGATCAGGACCGAGCCGGCACATCCGCAGACCGGGGATCCGGTGCTCGTTGCAGATTGGATGATGGCCTGGAATTGGGCGGTGCTGATGCGGCAGACCGAAGGCATCGGTCAGCATCAGCGTTTGCAGGGCCTGTCCGACCAGCGCGCGGCGCTGGAGACGCGACTGCGCGAGCTGTTCGGTCAGGTCGTCGTGGCACGGATGCATCTCGGCCTGGCACAGAACACCGGCAGCGCCATGAGGCAGGCGCTCACCGTGTTCATGACTACGCTGAGAAAGATGGCAGCGACCTGTTCCGGCCCCACCGCATGCCGGTTGCGTCAGGCTGCACGCGAGGCACTCGAGAGCTGCTACGAAGGCATCCCATGCCAGCTCGTGCCGGCATGGCGCGTGGCCGAGCAGCTACCGGCCCGGCTCGGCGCATTTGATCTCGTCGTCATCGACGATGCCTCGCAATCCGATCTGCGCGAACTCACTGCGATGCTCCGGGCCCGCAAGGTCGTCGTCATCGATGACGATCGGCAGACCGGCGAGCGCGTCGCGCAAGGTGAGCACGACATCGAAACCATCGCACGCAGCATCCTGCGCAGCGGTCCGGCTGCCATGCGCCGGTTCCTGCTGCCGGGCGCAGCGCTCTGCGATTTCGTCAAGATGCTGTTTCCCGACCGGATGATCAGACTTCGGGAGCACGCTCGCCGGGTCGATCCGGTCGCGCTTGCAGCCGTCGGCTCACCGCAGCCATCGGCACCGCCGGCGACCAGCCCGCATCCGGCTCCCGCGCGGCTCGCTGGCGCTGCGGAGGATCACCCGGCATCCGCGCGATCCGTAACGCGCCGCGCCTATTCGCTGGAAGACGAGATCGCCACGGTGGCCGAAAGCCTGTCGCTGGCGCGGCTCTCGGAGCAACGCGCTGAGCCGGCCATCTCGATCGAGAGTCCGGTGCCGGATTGGCTGGGCAACCGCGCCGGCGCCGGCATCGGGGCGCGTCCAACGCGGCGCCGCGAGCATGAGGTCGCGACCGATGAAACGCGTGCCGCCTCGTCGTCTGATACGCCCGCCTCTGCGCCGCCCGCGTCCGTCGCGCCCGCAGCGCCGGTCGAGATCGAGGAGAATCAGCCGTCCGCGGCCGATCGGCTCGCGGAGGCTGCGAGGTCGCCGGCCGACGATGCCACCATCGCGCGGGTGGCCGTGCTCGCCCGCCCGGCGGAACTGTCCGAGACGACGACGCGCGGCCAAGCCGAGTCGGAGCGCGACGCCGTGCATATCGATCATCGCGCGCTGTCGCCGGGTCGGCGTCCGCGGCCTGATCATGGAGCGAGGCGTCCACACCGCTCGCTCCGCCGGCACATGATGGCCGCTGCCGCCGGCTTGGCGGTCGCGGTGGTTGGCGCATCGATCTACTGGCAGCCGGCGGCGAGCCGGATCACGACGTCCTTGCAAACCGTTTTGAACCGACTCCCGGTGTCCTGGAATGCCGCCTCGCCGGCCGCCGCCGAGCCGCGCAAGGTCATCGCGGATCGGATAACGCCTGACGCCAGGGGCGGTGCTGGCGGCGATGCGATCACCACGGGGAGCGCGACCGAGACGATGGTGTCACATGCCGTGCTGTACCAGGAGGATCCGCAGGATCCGCACGGCAAGCGCTATCTCGGGAAAGTCACCTGGCATGTCGAGCCTGCGGCAGGAGCGGTGCCAGCCTCGATCAAAGGCGATGTCGAGATCGACAAGAGGATGACGGCGACGTTGTCGCTGCGTCCAAACAAGGAAGCCGAAATGCCGGCGAGCCACATCATGGAGATCAAGTTCAACTGGCCGGACGACCCGTCTCACGCCGGGGTGGAGACCTTGAAGGGCGTCAGCATGAAGCCCAAGGAAGCGGGTCGCGGGACCCCGTTGACCACCATGACCGCCAAGGTGACGCCGGAGTTCTTCATGATCGCGCTGTCGGCGGGGGATGTCGACATGAAGCGGAACGTGTTGCTGCTCAAGGGCAAGGACTGGATCGACATCCCGATCGTCTACAATGGCGGCAGCCGGGCGGTGCTGGCGATCGAGAAGGGAGCGGACGGTGAGCGCGCGTTCAAGGATGCGTTTGCCGCCTGGGGACAATGATCCGGCGGCAAGGCCGACGCACGGAAGGCGCCGTCCTATGATCGGCATCGACATCCTCGCGCCATCGCAGGCTCCGGTCACCGATCGGGACGAGCGACCGCTGACCGCCGTGACCTATCCGGTGCCTTGCGAGCAGTGCGGCCGGATCGTGCGGGTGGCGATGAACACGCTGCGCCCACCCGGCTTCCACCGCCTCGACGAGCAGGTCGCCTGCCCCGAGATCCAGGAGCGCCGCAGCAGGGGCGACGGCGGACTGTTGTTGATGATGTGCGGCCCCTTGAAGCAATCGCTCGCCGCACGATGCGATGCGGCCGAGGTCGAGGCCACCGCTCCCGGTGGCGGACAGGCGGGACGGGTCGTCTGCAGCATTCCCGGCGTCTCGATCGCTCAATACGCCCCGAACGAGGCGCGCAGCCGCGCGGAGATCTGGCAGGCGCACGGCTACGACAAGCTGGCCACGAGGCTGCGCGCGGCCGCAGCAAGGGCGGAGCGCAGGCCGCTGGTCTGGACCCGCGCTGCGGCGGCCAGCCTCGGCGCATTGTTGCTCGCTGCCGCCGCCAGCTGGTTCATGCTGGCGCGGGAGCCGGCCGCTCCCCCGCCAACACAGCCGCAAGCCGCCGAGGCCTCCGTGGCCGCGTGGAGCCGCGCAAGCGTCGAGAGTTCGGGGCGCGTCGTCACGGCAGAGGCCATGTCGGCCGCGACCGCCCCGGCGCCGATGCCGGACGCGCCCTCGGACCCTGCAACGCTCTCGCGTTCCACGGAAACCGCGCCGCTCGAGGCACCCGCCCTGCTCGCGTCGGCAAGCGCTGCGACCGCTCCCGAGACTGCGCCGGCAGCAGAGTCGACCGCGACCCCAGGGCCGGCGGAGGCAGCGGCGATTCGCCTGCCTGACATGGTGATGATTCCAGGAGGGGCATTCGCGATGGGCGGCGTCGAGAGCTCCGAGCTTCCGGTCCACCGCGTCACGACCAAGCCGTTCGCGCTCGGCAAGTACCCCGTCACGATTGGCGAGTGGAAGGCGTGCGTGGCTGACGGGGCATGCGCCGACGTGATGAGCGGCCCGGACGACAACCCCGTGACGAATGTCGGCTACGACGACGTCAGGGGCTATCTGGCTTGGCTCTCGCGGGCCGTCGGCAAGCCGTTCCGGCTCCCGACCGAGGCCGAATGGGAATATGCAGCGCGCGGCGGCGCAACGACGGCGTTCTGGTGGGGCGACCGGATGCGCTCCGGCATGGCCAATTGCAACGGATGCAACGAGCCCGGCGCGCCCGCGCAGCTCATGAAGGTCGGAAGCTTTGCGGCCAATCCGTTTGGCCTGTTCGACATGGGCGGGAGCGTCGACCAATGGGTGGCCGACAGCTGGCACAAGAGCTATCAGGGCGCGCCGTCCGATGGCTCGGCATGGATCGACGAGCAGAGCTTCGTCCATGTCATTCGCTCGGGTTCATGGAAGAAGGATGCGAGCTATGCCCGCAGCGGGAGCCGCGACCGCTATGATGGGCGCGTCAGGTATCCGACCCATGGCTTTCGCCTCGCTCTTTCGCTCTGATGCGGCCGCGGTATGCTGAGCCAGGCCAGCGTGCCGTCGACGCCGATGCGGGGCCTGCGCCCGCAAATGTCTCGCGCCACAGCGAACACCAGCGTCGCAGATCCGCAGGACGCCTGGTCTGCCGAGCCTCTTTATTCAAATTCTTATCGGGAATCGTAGGACGAGACCGATCGAAACCTCAAATTTGCCGCGCTACGCCCCATTCATGGACCGGCTACACCGTTCGATATTTGCGATCGATGATCGTCGTTGTTTATGAGTTGGGGATATGTGGAGTGAGAAATCTACGCGTCGCGCGCCGCTACTGGATCTGACGCCCTGGCGACGACGTCGTCTCGCCGCAGTCGCGACGCTCGGGTCCACCGTGTTGGCCTGCACGCTGGTGCTGTTGCCGACTCTCGCATGGGCGCAGGCGAAAACGGCGCCGAAGGACGCCTACCTGTATTTCATCACGCCAACCGACGGCGACACCGTGAAGACCGCGTTCTGGTGCCGGTTCGGACTTCGCAACATGGGCGTGACCCATGCCGGTGACGCCTTTGCCAACACCGGCCATCATCACCTCCTGATCGACGCCGATGAGCCGATCAGCCCGGGCGAGCCGATTCCGCAGGACAGAAAGCACCTGCACTACGGCGCGGGCGAGACCGAGGCCCTGATCGAGCTGCCCCCCGGCAAGCATAACCTGCAGCTCGTCCTGGGCGACGGCATGCACTTCAACTTCGATCCACCGCTGGTATCGAAGAAGATCACGATCACCGTGAGCAGTGCTTCGCAGAGGCACGGGCAGAGCGCCACTTACGCCCACCGGCGGACGCGGCATCTTCACGCGCACACCGCGCGTCAGGCGGCGCAACCGTCGGCCACCGAAGCGCCGCCGTCCGATCCGGCAAAATCGGCGGGAGCCGTCGATTTCATCAAGAGCTTCCTGTCGGGTGCGAAATGAGCCTCCGCCCGCTCCCCGATGGAGCCGGTTCGGCCGGCACATCAGTTCATCGCGACGTGCCGGAGCCTCCAACCGCAGCACTGCATTTGTCCGGCTCGGCTCTATTGATACGACCTCCAGACGCGTGGCTTGCTTCGCCTCGGCGAGCGCCAAGAGCGATCATCAGCATCGGTCCAAGCTCGGAGGCGAGGCGCGGGGAGACCACGCCATTGATCGTCCGGAACAGGTACGACAGGAAATAACCAGCCGCGAATGGAATGAACACCAGAGCCGTAACGGTCCAGCCTGGGATTGCGGCACCACCGACCTTGGCGTCAACGCCCATCCTGCCGAACATGTAGTCCGGCTCAAACTCCCAGAAATCAATAGTTCAGCTTGGAAACTGGCGCTCCCTAAGGAAGCAGGGAAAACCAACAAACTCAAAGAATCAGCACTCCTTTCGGGACGCCATGGCTGCGGTGCCCGTGGCCTCGCCCGACAGATGCTGGTCCGGCGAGTTGGGCTCATTCCCCGTCATGCGATCGCGCGCACCGCATTCGCGATCATCTCCGCCACCGATCCATCGTGGGCGAAGCCGAGGGCCAGCTCGGCGGTGGCATCCAACTCGGGATAGCGGCCGAAGACGTCCTCTATGCCTTGATCGGGATCGAACGTCACGCGCGCGGCGCGCTCCGCGCCGAGCAGCTGCGCCAGGCCGTCCACCACCTCGGCGATCGAGAGACGAAGCGCCGGAAGCTGCAGGGTTCCGCAGACATCGAGCTTCCCGGCGAGGAGGAGATTGTCGACGGCGGCCTTCGCGGACAACCACCAGGCCGTCGCGCCCGGCGACACCGGACAGACATAGCGCTCGCCCGCGGACAGCGCGTGCAGCAGCTCGCTCATGAACGCCGATCCGAAGCCGCTCACGGGCCTGGGCCGCGCCACGATGCCGGGCAGCCGCAGTGCGATACCCGACAGATCTCCGCGTCGCGTGTGATCGGCGAGCGCGATCTCCACCATCCGCTTGTGCGCGCCATAGGTGATCGCCGGCCGCGCCTCCGTGCGTGCGCCGACCCGCGCCTCCGCAAGCGCGCCGTAGACGGCGATGCTGCTGGCATAGACCACGCGCGGCCGATGTCGGCTCTCCGCCAGCAGCTGGAAGAGATCCAGCGACGCATCGAGATTGACGCGGCGGCCGAGCGCGGGCGCGGCCTCGGCGCGGCCGCCGGGAATGCTGGCGAGGTGGAACACGAGGTGGAACGGCGCGGCGCCGAGTTGCTCGAGCACGGCGGGATCGTCGAGGCCGCCTCGGATCCAGGACAGACGCGCACCGGACAATCCCGCTGGCGCCTCGGCGAGATCGAGTGCGGTGATTTCAGCACCGTCCATGTCGATCAGCAACCGATGCAGCAGCGCACGGCCGATGAAGCCCGCGGCCCCCGTGACAAGAATACGCATGGTTCAATCCGGCCGATCGGCGCCCGCCGCACGAACCACGCGCTGCGCGACACGCCCGAACGGACCCGGCCGGCCATCGGCGAAGCAGGCCTGCATGGTCACCTCCTCACCGAAGCGCAGGAACGAGGTCCGCGCCGCGCCGTGCTCGATCATCTCGATCGCCCGGACCTCGGCAAGGCAGCTCGATCCGGCGGCGCGATCGGCGTTCGAGACCGTGCCCGAGCCGATGATCGTGCCGGCCGTCAACCGCCGCGTCCGCGCCGCATGGGCGATCAGCTGCGGGAACGAGAACGCCATCTCGCGGCCCGAGGCTGCGCCGATCCGCTCGCCATTGCGCCGGACATGCAGGGCCATGTCGAGCCGGCCATCGCGCCAGGCATCGCCGACCTCGTCCGGCGTCACCGCAAACGGCGCGAAGCTGGTCGAGGGCTTCGCCTGCAGGAAGCCGAAGCCGGTGCGAACCTCGCGCGCGCCGACCGCGCGCAGGCTCCAGTCGTTGATCTGCACCAGCAGCCGGATTCGTTGCGCAGCCTCTTCGGCAGAAGCAGCCATCGGCACGTCGTCGACGATGACGCCGAACTCGCCCTCGAAGTCGATGCCATCAGCTTCTGTCACGAAGGGAACATCGTCCTGCGGCCCGAGGAAGTCGTCGCTGGCGCCCTGGTACATCACCGGGACGGTGTCGAAGTCGGGGATCGGCGGCTTGTTGAAGGCGACATCCATCAGCCGTCCGTGATTCAGGAAGGCCGAGCCATCCAGCCATTGCGGCGCGCGCGGCAGCGGTGCGAGGCATCGCGCGGGATCGAACGCCGTTACATCGGCAGCCGATCCATCCTCGAGACTTTCAGCGAGCTGGCGCAACGCCGGCTCGACCTGCTGCCAATTCCGCAGCGCCGTCAGCAGATCCGGTGCGATGGCGCTGGCATTGCACGCGCGCGCCTGATCCCCGGAGACGATGACCAGGCCGCCGTCGGGGCTGCCGTTCCGATAGGTCGCGAGTCTCATCAGCTGGCCTTGGTCGGGTTGGCTTCGGGACCGAACTTGCCGTCGACCAGGATGAACAGCATCCGGCACGGCTTGTCGCTGCGGTTGGCCCAGGCGTGGTTGGTGCCGCGCTGGATCACCACGTCGCCGACCTTGAGGTCAGCGGTGCCCTTGTCGAGCACCAGCGTGATCTCACCGGAGATGACGATGCCATAGTCGATCGTCTCGGTGCGGTGCATCAGCGGATGTGGCGATTCCGTCGTCACGGTCGAGGCGTGGGGGTCGCCGATCTGGCTGAACGCGGCATTCATGCGCGCCGCGCCGTTGCGGAGAAAGTCCTCGGTATCCGGCGGAATGTCGACGAAGCGGATGCGGCTGCCATGCGTTGGCGGCGGCAGCCGCAGCGGCCCGATCGTCGGATCGGGACCGTTGTCGATCAGCGCCGGCGTTGCCTGCGTGCTCCAGACCTCGTGGAAGAAGGTGCCGGGGATCGCCGCCAGCTCGGTGACGGTTGGCAAGGCGCCGTCGGACGAGATCACGGCGGCGCCCTGCGCGTCATGGCCGGTGACGACGCGGCGGATCTGCGGAAGGGTCATGCTGGAGGCCTCCTGGTCAGGCGATTTCGAGAGAGGCGGCGGACGCCGCGCCGCGCGCAGCGAACACGCGCGAGAACATCACGACGGCGACGGATGAGATGATGACGGCGCCGAGCCCGAGCGCAGGATAGCCGAACAGCTGCACCAAGGTGCCGCCGAGAATGGGGCCGATCGCAGCGCCGATCATCAGCATCGCCGGCGTGCCGGCCAACGCCCGCGCGGTCGGGTCGAGACGCGACAGCAGCCCGAACGCAAAGGTGTGGGTGAAGATCATTACCGCGGCAAAGATCGCGGTCGGGACCGCATAGGCGACGAAGCCGGAGCCGAAGGTGATCGTCACGGCGATCAGCGCCTGGCAGACCGGGCCCGCCAGCAGCACGTGTCTCGCCGGTAGCCGCCGCTCCATTATGGCGGCGAGCGGCGCCGGCAGCAGGTTGACGAAGCCGAGCGCGATCAGCACGCCCGTCACCGCGTCAGCTTCGAAGCCGCGGTCAGCGCCGATCCGCTCGATGAAGCTGAACAGCATCGCCTGGGTCAGCGCCATGCAGCTGATGCCGGCAATGCCGAACCAGACGGCGCGCGGCAGATGGCTGACCTCCGCGATCAGATCCTCGTCACTGCGCACCACGCCCTTCGGAAATGACAGCGCCGCCGCCAGCGCCGCGACCGCCATCACGCCGGCAAACACGACGAACAAGGCCTGGCCGCCGAAGCTCGCCACGAGATTGGGCGTCATGCCGAGAAACAGAATGGCAAACACACCGAGCGCCATTCCGACGATGGCGAACAGGCGGTGCGGGTTGGCGCTGCGTGCGATGGTGCCGTGAGTGAAGCTCAGCCCGCAGGCCGCTGTTGCGCCGCCCAGCGCGTGCAGCATCGCGAGCAGCGCAAACTCCGACGTTCGGCTCGCGGCCAGGAACACCAGCGCGGCCACGCCATATCCCGCAGCCGCCGCCAGGCGGGCGTTCATCCGGTTGAAGCGAGGTGCGAAGAACAGGCTGCTGAGCACGGCGCCCAGCAGGAACAGCGTGGCCAGCAGTCCCGCCTGCTGCGGGCTGAACCTGTAGCGCTCGATCAGCGCGCCCACCCAGACCGGCAGCGCGACGAGATCGACCATCCCGGCGCAATGCGCGACCATCAGCGCGATGCGTCCGCGCCACGTCTCCGTCGTCACCGTCATGGCTTCCTCCCCGTTGATGATGTTGTTCGTTGATGTTGTTGGCTCAGATCGGCTGCGTCAGCCCGACGATCGACTCGCGCATGATCCTGGCGTGCTCCGCCTTGTCGCCGTTCTCCATTTCGATGCGGCAGAGCTGCGCGGAGTTCTCGATCACCATGCGGCAGCGCTCCCAGCGGCGCGCATGGAAGCGGTCGAATGCCTCCTGCAGGGTCGTCGCGCGAGCCAGCTCCTCGGCCAGCACGATGCCGCTCTCGATGCCGATGCCCGCGCCGGAGGCGAGGTGAGGCGTGGTCGCGGCCACGGTGTCGCCGATCAGGATGACGCGGCCGCGATTCCACGGCGCCGGCACCAGCAGGTTGGCGAGCGGCCGATAGTCGATGGCGGCGTCGGGAGCGAACAAATGCGCCCGCAGTGCCACCAGCACGGGATCGCTGAACGGCGCCAGCAGGTCCGCGACCAGTTGCGGCCAGGACGCGCGCTCGGCCTGGAGCTTTTCCGGCCGCGCCTCCGTCACGAACATATACATGTGGCTCGGCGACACCGGGTTGACGCCCGCCTTGACCGCACCACCCAGCCACATCCGCGGACGCACGATGTCGGCCGGCCGCGGCAGCACGGCGCGCCAGACCACCTGGCCGATGTATTGCGGCGACTTGACCTCGGGAAACAGCAGCGCCCGCGTCTTCGAATGCACGCCATCGGCAGCCACCACGAGATCATAACGGCCCGTCGTGCCATCGGTGAAGGCGACCTCGACATCGCCGTCGTGCTGCGTGATCCGCGTGTAGGTGCAGCCGACACGCACGTGAACGCCAGCGGCGCGCGTCGCATCGGCGAGGATGCGCCCGAGTTCGGGCCGCATGATTCCGCCGCCGCCGGGCACATCCGATCCTACGGCCTTCGGTGTCGGGATCTCGCCGATCCGATGCCCCGATGGCGCGAACAGGTCGACACCGTCAGCCGTGTAGCCGCGCCGCGCGAATTCCGCGAACACGCCGATCGTCTCGAGCGCGCGCAAGGTCGGTCCGCTGACCGTGATGCCGGCGCCCTCCGGCCGCCAGTTCGGATCGACCTCGACGAGATCGATGTTGATGCCCGCCTTGCGCATCTGGATCGACGCGGCCATACCGGAAAAGCCGCCTCCGATCGTCAGCACCCTGCTCACCACTGCCATGGTGCTTCCCCCTCTGCAGTCCGCCCTTGCGGGCATGTTATGACTTTACGAACAACTCGCCGTCGATGACGACGAGCTCGAGACGGCTCAACCGCTCGCCGCGGCACGGCCCCTGCACGCACAGCCCGGTGTCGGGCATGAACTCGGCGCCGTGCGCGTGACAGACGATACGCGTGCCGTCGGCGTTGAGATACGCATCCCTGCGCCAGGCCATCGGCGCACCGCCGATATGCGGACAGGCGTTGCGCCAGCCATGCAGCTGTCCGTGCCGGCGCACGACGAACAGGCTGTCCTGCCCCTCATCATCGGGATCGAAGCCGCGCGACTGCGCCTCGCCGATCTCATCGGCGCGGCACAGCCGGATCCATCGCGCCTCGGCCTCACGCGTAGTCGCCATTCTCGGGGATTCCGGGGCCGGGGTACCATTTCTTGCGCATCTTCATCAGGAAGGTCTGCGAATTGTCGGCGGATGCCGTCGCCTCGCGCGGCTGCCAGCTCGCATCGTGCTGGTCCATGTCGGCATCCATCTCGATGTGGCAGCCGAACGGGCTATTGAAGTACCAGAACCAGTTCGAGCCCAGGATGTGACGGCCGGGGCCCCAGAACGCCTGATAGCCCTTCTCGACGAAGCGATAGCCGTTGGTGATCATTTCCGAAGGACCACCGAAATGGAACGTGAAGTGCTCCACGCCGTGCATGTGCGGCGGCGCGCCGATCAGGAAATGGGTGTGATGGTCGAGCGAGCCGCCCGGCTGCAGGAACGGCCCGGTGCCGGTGAAGCGATCGGTGCAGCGGAAGCCGAGCCGGTTGACGTAGAACGCCTCGGCCTTCACCACGTCGGGCACGAAATAGACCACATGCGACAGCGAGCGCGGACGGATCACGCTGCCCGGCGGCGGCACGCCGAGGCTGTTGATCGGCCGGAACACCACGCCGCCCGGCGCATTCGAAATCTCGCTGGCCAGCATGAACGGCCGCCGTGCCGTCAGTTGAAAGCCGATCACGAAGTCGGAATCGTCGGTCGACTCGATCGAGCCATCGGGCAGCCGCCGGACCTCGCGGTCGCGCCGCAGCTCGGCGGTGATCGCCCCCAGCGTCGCCTCGTCGGCGACGCCCATCACCGTCTTGCGCAGACGGCAGCCCGGCACGGGCGCCGGCGGCAGAGCCGGATCATCCTGCCGTGCGATCACCACGGCGGTGCCGTCGATCGCCTCGAAGCGGCCGCCGCGATCGGAGACGTCGACGGGCGTCAGCCCGTAATCGACCAGGAAGCGCGCCGCGCCCCTCACGTCGTCGACACCGAATATCAGGCTCTCCAGACCGACGATTTTCATAACTTTCCTCTCCACCTGCTGCTTCAGGCGATGTGTCCGTTCAATGTCTCTGCGACCCAGTCCGCGATGTAGTGGCCGGCATTGATGCTGTTGTCGAAGCTCGCATGCTGGGCGCCGCCTTCACGCGCGGTGAAGACCTTCAGCTCGCGCTTGGGCGAATTCACCAGTTGCTCATAGGTCCGCTCGGCCCAATGCAGCGGAATCTGCGAGTCCTTTTCGCCATGCGTCACCAGGAACGGCACCTTGATGCGGTCGAGAATGCCGTCGAGGTGAACCTGCTCGGCAATCCGCATGAAGTCGTCCTGATCTCTCGCACCCCACACCCAGCGCACATGCGCCCAGTAATGCGGGACCGGGAAATCACCTTCCTTCTGCAGGCGCCTCTTCTGCACGTCGCGCCAATCGTGATTGGCACCCCAGGCGACGCCGCAGGCAAAGCGCGGCTCGAAAGCCACCGCGCGCGGACAGTAGTAGCCACCGAGCGAGACGCCCTCGAGACCGATCCGCTTCGGGTCGACGTCGCTGCGGGTCTCCAGCCAGTCGACGACCCGGGACGCCCAATGCTCGCTGTCATGGCGCGCGGTGAGACCCTGCAGCCGGAGCGCCTCGCCCGATCCGGGCTGGTCGATCACGAGCGACGACACGCCCCGTCGGGCGAGCCAGGCGGGCAAGCCGACGCGGTATTTCATCTCCTTGGTCGAATCCAGGCCGTTGACCTGCACCAGCAGCGGCGCCGGCCCGTCGCGCCCTTCCGCGCGGACCATGAGACCGGCAATGTGGGAGCCTTCATAGGGAATCTCGACGCGCTCGCAGTTCTCCCGCGCCAGTGCAATGCCCTTGGCGAACACGTCGAGACATCTGCGGTACAGCGCCAGCCGCCCCGGCGCCTCGTGCGCCTGCAGACGCTCGCAGGTGATCAGATAGCTCGCTGCGCGGCCATATTTCTCGCCGGCCGACAGCAGCCGCCCTTTCGCCTCGTCCTCGGACGCGAGCGCACAGAGCTTGTCTGCCATCCGCGCCCAGGTCTCGCGGAAGGCCTGGGTACCGTTGGCATCGGGCTGCCGGGCCGCCTCCTGCAGCGGCGCGCACATCTCTTCGATCTCGCCGATCCGCGCGCCCATCTCGATCGCGAGATCGACCGAGAGATTCCAGACATAGTTGGTCGGAAAATACTTGAACATGAATGCACTCGCGACGCGCGGCCCGGCCACGCGTCTTCCTCGACGTTCTTCCCGAGGTCTGGCATAGCCCCGTTTGACCATTTCGAAAAATTGATTAACAAGATTGATCGCATTGATCTCTTGAATACCTCGAGCGAGGCCGCCCATGCGCTTCAACAACAAGTTCGACCTCAATCTCCTGGTCGCGCTCGACCATCTGCTGCACCTGCGCAGCGTCAGCGGCGCCGCCGCGCGCATGAACATGACGCAGTCCGCGATGAGCAATGCCTTGCTGCGTCTGCGAACCTATTTCGATGACGAACTGCTGGTGAAGATCGGCCGCAAAATGGAGCTGACGCCGCGAGCGGAGACGCTGAAGGACTCGATCAGGGACCTTCTGGTGCGGGTCGACTGGGCCATCGCCTCGTCTGCCGAGTTCGATCCCGCGCAGTCCGACCGCTGCTTCAAGATCCTGGCGTCGGACTACACGCTGGTGACGCTGATCCCGCGGCTGCTGGCGCGCAGCGAGGCCCTTGCGCCCGGTATCCGCTTCGACTTCCTGCAGCAGGTGCAGCGGCCGGAGCGCGCGCTCGAGCGCGGCGACGTCGACCTGCTGATCATCCCGGAGGAATTCAGCTCCAAGCTGCACCCGTCCGAGGTGATCTTCGAGGACGACTTCTGCGTCATCGCGTGGAGCAAGGGAAAGTATGGCAAGGGCAAGCTGTCACGGCAGGATTTCGCCAAGTCGTCCCACGTCGTGATGCGGCCGGCGATCGCGGCGCAATCGCTCGAAACCTATTATCTGGAGCAGCGCAACACGAGCCGCAGCGAGGACGTTTCGGTCTACGCGTTCACCGCCATTCCGCATCTCGTTGCCGGGACGAACCGCCTTGCCACCGTGCACCGGCGGCTCGCCATCGCCGCCCAGCGCAGCCTTCCCATCCGCATCATCGAGCTGCCGATCGCGCTGCCGGCGCTGCGGCAGCGCGTGCAATGGCATCGCTACCGCTCCAACGATGCCGGCCTGCTGTGGCTGCGCACTCTGATCCGCGAGGTCGTCGCCGAGCTGCCCTGACCACCGTCGACCGGCACTGGCGATGGCGAACGGCCGGCGCGAGACGCCGGCCGCCTTCGTTGATGAGCGATCAATCCAGCTTGCGCGAGTCAGCGCTTGATCGGTCCGGCTCCGGGCGGCGGCGCGGGCACCCAGATCGGGAATGCCAGATTGGCCCAGACCGTATCGCCGCGGCTGCCGTTCTCGACGTAGAATGTATGCTGGTAGTTCACGTTGATCTGGAAGGGGCCCGCATTATAGGTCAGCGACGGGCCTGCATTGATCGAGCGCAACCGGTTGCCGTCCTGCACCCCGGCGAAATTGAATGCCTTGACGCCGTTGATCTTGTCGTCCTGATACTGATGCGTATAGCCACCGACGACGCCGAGCTTCCAGGCGCCGATATTATAGCCCGCGTTGAAGTCGACCACCAGCGCATCACCGCTGCGGTACTGCTGGGTCAGCTGCGTGAAGGCGTTGACCGAATCGGTATTGGTGCCGTTGAGCAGCAGACGTGGCGAGACGGCGAATTCGAAGCCCTTCGGATCGGCATAGCGATAGGCGAGGACGGGCGAGATGGTGGTGTAGTTCGTGCCGACGTTGAGGGGCTGCCGCGCCGAATAGGTGCCGGTGTTGGGCATGATGTCCAGGCCGACCGTGAAGGTCTGCACGGGCGACAGCGCCCAGCTCAGAATGATCGGCGAGAAGGTCAGATTGGCAAGGCCGTTGGCCTGGAACGATCCGCCGGGATTGGTGCTTTCGAGATGGACGAAGGGCACCACGAGCTGCGAATAGACATGGGCGCCGAAAAAGTCGCCGGGATAACTGGCGAGAAACCGCATCGTCTCCGACACGGCGGAGAGCTTGAAGTCGATCGGCAGCTTTTTGCCCTGCCCGTCATACAGGCCGTTGGCGCTGGTGTAGCTGGTCTGGCTGATCGCAAACAGGCCCGGGATCGGCGGAAACGACGCAATGAACACGCCGGGCGAGCCCGCCGGATAGTTGGTGGCCGCGTTCTCGGCGGCCCACGCACCCTGGATCATCCCGGCCAACATCAACGCTGCGGAAGCGGACCGCTGCAGTCCTCTTGTCATGAATCCCCCCTTGGTGGCGCGTTTTCTACGAAACGAGCTTGCCCCCGACCGACCTCATGGCGACGCGCCCGCGCCCGACCGATCGCGTCATTGATGAGCGATCCCAGATCATTCGTAAAATTGATCGTTTTGATCCGAGCTATTCACAGTCTCGATGTGCCGGCCTCACGGGCGTCGATTGATGTCGCGCTCCTTGGTTCGAGCAGAGTGAGCAACCACGGGCACGTCACCGACGACATAATCGATCTCACCCACCGTGTTGAAGATTGCCCGTACGAGGCCTGCAGTTCAGGCCTTGGATCAAACACAACCATAGATTGTTGGCGGCAGACGCATAGGGCACGAACCTAGGACCCGCTGATTAAGAGGCGTATGACTTGCCAGTAACTTCCATGGTCATTCCACCAATGACGATTTCATGACGTCGGGCCACGCTGCTGGATGAGAGGCCGCATGGCGGATTCAAAATCAGTTTGATGATGCAACGATATCAAAGCCATTTTGGCAAATCGTCGAGACGAACTGCCGCAATATCAATCGGTTGTTTGCCTTCTCAATGAACGCGTCGTATCCGGACGCGCGGCGCGATCGGTTCAGCAGGCCGGCTGTTCGCGTTGATGGCGAAAAAACGCAGCGCTTGCAGACCGCTTTTCAAGTGCTGGCTGGGTCAGTCTTCTCATCGTCAATCAATACGTGTATTCGCTGACACTCTCGTCTCCTACCCAGGACGTCGGGGCCGCCGGCTTCTGGCCGTTCATTATCGTTCGGTCGCGTTTGATGGCAGCGAGAGCTGCCCAGCAGAGGAATCGGTGAATGGGTTTCGCCACAGCTTTCTTGATGTCTGCGGCCGATTACCAGAGTCGTACGGCAGACATTCGACGCACCGCTCCGACCAGATTGCCATTCAATCTGCAAAAAACCATTCCAAGGAAACCAGAACGGTTGCATTCCTATACCGTCACTGCTAATCATCCGCAGAGGTTGTAGGGCATGTCGAAGAAGCGACTCTCCAATTTTTTTGTGCACGACCGCGCGGGCGAGACGAGGAATTTCTGAACGGAACGTCGGGAGGAGGTGCGCTGGTTGAATGTGTGGCGACTCGCGAACTTCTAAGGTGACTGTCCGGACGAGAGATATCCGTCAGCTATCGGCAGTATCCTGACTACTTTGCGTTCGAGACAGAAGGCAATGTTTGAGATCCCTCAGGCCTATGGCGAAGCTATCGCTGATGCTACTAGCATCGACAGCCTACTCGAGCTGCTTCTAGCCTCCACTGAGCGCTTCGGAGTGACCGGCGTCTTTATCGCTGACCTGCCGAGCCGAATGGAAATCCTCGAGCCTCATATCCAGCTACGTGGCTGGAATGATGCCTGGATCAGATATTATAATGAGAGAAATTATGTCCATATAGACCCGATTGCCCAACTGCTTCGGGAAAGAGCGACGCCGTACGTCTGGAGCGAGGAGTGTGCGGTTCAGCCGCTCACCGCAAAACAACGAAAGCTCATGGACGAAGCAAGGGACGCAGGACTGATTGACGGCTTCACGGTCCCGATCCACGGTCCGCAAATGCGCACAACCTGCGTATCGTTTGCGACGGGCGCCAAGCCGCTGCAGCGAAGCGATCGGCACAATCTTCATTTCATGGCGTTACTCAGTCATCAGCGTGTCGACCAAATGATACACGCGAAAAGACCTGCAACGGCGAAAGAGGAGCGAGCGTGCGTGCTCGCGCCGCGCGAACTGGAATGCCTACATTGGGCGATGCACGGCCTGAAATCCAAGGAAATCGCCTTTGAGGCTCGTCTTTCCAAGCGAACCGTCGATCAATATCTTCGCAACGCGATGTCGAAGCTTCGCGCCGGCAGCCGAACAGAGGCCGTCCGCATCGCGATATTGAACGGTTCGCTAAAGCCAGTATGAAGTAAATACTGTACTAGAACGGCATCGCCAATACTTCTGCAAAATGATCGGTTGGTCTCCCTACCCGAGGAGACCATGATGATATTTGCGTTCTACGAGGATTCAAAACTGGCGACCCCCAGCCTTATGGATGAAATCTACGATCTTAGATATAGGATCTTCGTGGAAGCGCTTGCGTGGTCAAGCCTTGTCAAGCCGGACCGGCGCGATCGGGACCAGTTTGATGGTGATGATGCGCTGCATGTAGTTGATATCCACGACGGACGGGTGATGGCGTACTCGCGGCTTCTTCCGACGACCAGGCCGCATCTCCTGTCGCACGTGTATCCGGAGCTGGTGCGGGGGCGATCATATCCGAAGGCGCCGGACATCTTCGAATGGACCCGTCTTTGCGCCAGGTCCGAGATCGGAAACGGTGACGTTCTAGCCTCGCGTCGACTGATGGTCGCCATAGCAGAGATATGCCAGTACCTCGGCATCACGGGTCTTATCGCGCAATCCAAGCCGGGTTGGGTACGGCGGCTGAACCGGCTTGGATGGAATGCGCAACCACTCGCCGATCCCGTGGTCTTTGATGGGCGACCGACCCTTGCGTTGGAGGCGAGAGTCTCTGACCGTACGGTATCTACATCGCGCAAATGCTTGGGAATCGACACTGACATCTTAGACCAACCATCCCTCCGAGACCTCGCCGCTTCCAAAGCAAAACGTCACATCTGCGCAGGAGCGCTGCGCAGGACCGGGGTACTTCACGCGCAACGAGAGATTGTACCCGAGCCGTTAGATCTATGCTCCTTGCAGGTGGACGGCGCCAACCGCACCTACAGCGCGGCGACCCCGGTGACCTAACCAGACCTCTCATTCCGGGCCCAAGTTGCCTTCTGGCTGTTGGCTACAGCGAGCCGCCCGCAAGCACCTGCAGGCGGTAAGCCCCGCCCAAGGACGAGAGCTCGGCAGTTCGAGTGCCGATCAGCAGTTTGCGGTCCGCCGCGCCAAGAGCGTGCCGAGCCAGCGTTCGCGCTGACAGCTGTGCGATCGACGATCGTCACCGCGGAATGGCTGGGAGCATTTGCCGATACTTCGCTCTCGGGCGACAGGAAGCGCGGGCTGACTGCGATTGTCGCACCGGACGGCAAGCCGGGCGCGATCGTCTCGGACAAAGTACCGAGCTCACCCGCAGCGTCATGATGAACCGGATGCAGAGATCCGCGACGAGTTCTTGAACGAAACGCTGTTCTTCGACCTTGCGGTCCGGCTCGCTGACAACAACAACCTGCAACCGCATTCATCCAGCACAGCAATTCGCCCAGCCGCTATTGCGGAACGCACATCAAGAGCCGCATTGCTAACCGGCGACCCACCTCGCGGGATACGACCTCTCACGCCGACTTTCGACAGAAGTATACCCCCGTGAGAACCAATCCAACTGCAGCAAAAATGCTCATCGAAAGCTGCTCTCCCAGAAAGATCACGGCTATCAAGAGTGATACGATCGGCTGTCCGAACTGCAGAGGCGCAATCGCCGAGACGCCTCCCTTGTCCAGAGCCCAGAACCATGCGGCGAATCCGATCAAGGTGCAAAAGACCGCAAGAAAGAACAG
Organism: Bradyrhizobium sp. HKCCYLRH1030; assembly: GCF_051168395.1. Classification (NCBI taxonomy): domain Bacteria; kingdom Pseudomonadati; phylum Pseudomonadota; class Alphaproteobacteria; order Hyphomicrobiales; family Nitrobacteraceae; genus Bradyrhizobium; species Bradyrhizobium sp. HKCCYLRH1030. The sequence goes on from NZ_JBNPUY010000007.1 coordinate 141,758, forward strand.
GGCCCCTCCTCCTACGACCGTCACCCCGGAGATCGCCTCCAGGACAGAGGGCAACAGCGGCGTCACAAGAGCAGCACCGAAGATGATCGACCATGCCGTCGCTCCGAACAGGCCAATTCGCGCAGATGCGCGAGCGCCTGCAACATATCCAATGCTGACCGTAATGGTGCCGATGAGAACGATGACGTCGCCCACCATTGTTCCACTGCCGAAGACATCGCCGTTCGAACGAGCGCCGATCAGAAACGTCTCACCACACAATGCCATCGCACTTCCGATCAGCCAAAGAGTGCGGGGAAATGTCCGGGACAGCACATGCTGGATGATGGATGTAAACACCGGAGCGCAAGCCAAGATGAGAGCCGCGTGCGAAGTCGACGTTCGCGAGAAGCCCAGACCCTGCAGAAAGAACGAACCACCGAACCCGATCATACCGTTGATCGCGACGGCAATCCAACCTCCCCTATCGGTCGGAAGCGGCGGCCGAAGCAGGAGAACCATTGGTAGGAGGAAGACCGCGGCCAGGAGAAGTCTGGACGGCCCGATCAACGATGAGGGCATGTCATGGGCGACCAGTACCGTCGCGGCCGGAGTCGTTCCCCAAAACATGACTGCGATCAGCCCCGAAACATAGGGACTTGATCGACTGGACCCTGAGTCAACCGGCGGCAACGGCGCGCCCGAGGAATCGGCTTCCGTATCACCCGATTTGACCAAAGATGCTTCCTCGACCGCCATGTGACTGCCCTGTCAGCCCTACGGAATAAATCTCATGAGAGTCGCGCCTTCACGCTGCAAGGCCAACTCATCGCCAGCCAGCGTGATCGACTCGCCTTCGTTCCAAAGCGGCGTCAGGTTTCCGTAAAAGCGCGAGAAGATATGGCCAGATTGGCCGGTCGCGATCATGAAGCGGGACCGATCCGGATCGCCGAGATCATATAGGGCTCTAAATGTCGGAACGTGTTTCCGCTCGAACGGGCGATCATGGTGCGGCTGCAGAGCACCTCCGCTGTTGAGCGTATACAGGTCCCCGCCACTTCCGACGCCAAGCTCGCTCAATGACCTGAAGATCGGTATCCGCGAGTAGAAGACGTGCGAAAGCGTCGAGATGTGCTCGTCTCCCCACCGCCATTTCGTCAGGTCAGATCCGCGGCGCCTCGAGAGCATCGCCATAGCTTCTTCGAGAGCCCGCGTCAGACATGCACGACATTCCAGATCCGTCTCTTCGCCCGAAGCGCACCATTTGGGATGCTCCAGGATAAGCTTCCTGAGGAGCGAAGCCGCACATGGCCCGACATACTCAAGCTTCACCTTCGCCTTGTCATCGATCAGCATTCGTCGGAGCGCCTGCATCCACCCGTTGAAAATGAGCGGTTCTGCCCAGTCCTTGTGCATCGTGCCGTCCCACTTCGAGAGCAGCGCGAGGGCTTGCCGTCCCAGTGGACTGGACGGGGTTGCTCGAAGCAAAATCGGCAGAAGATCCTGAGCGGCGAGAGATAGAATGTCGGCCTGCATTTGGGCAGATGTTTCCAGCGAGTGCAATCTGATGTTGTCGAAAAACTGCTGGACTCTTTGTGTCCGATACGGCTCTTCCCAATCGCATCCCATAAAGACATCGTGCCCACACCAGGCCGGTCGACCATTCGCATTATGGATATAGCCACAGGCCGGATTGAACGAGTGCGGCATCTGCTCGAACGGAACGTAGCCTGACCAGTCTGCATCACCCGTTGATCCCGCCGCGGGATGCAGGCCATATTCCGACTTGCGCACTGGGACCCGCCCTAGACTCATGACACCGATATTGCCGGCGACGTCGGCGTAGAACATGTTCTGCGCAGGCGTTTCGTACAGCCGCAAACTATCCTTGAACTCCTCCCAATTCCGCGCCCGATTGAGCTTCAGAAACGCCTCGGCAGTGCGGTCACAATCTCCGAGCCCGCTGAAGGATAGCGCGATGACGCCATCGCTGCCCGCCAGCGCGGCAAGACGCGGGACAGCATCGGATAGCACCGGGCCATGCCGCGACTTGCGGATGGCGAATTTGACGTCGGGCCGACCTCGGACTCGGATCGTCTCTTCATGCCTGTCAAATGCGTGAGAGCCAGCCTGCGCAAGATATTTGGTCGGATCCGCCGGATCCAGAGTTTCCACGAACAGATCCTGAACGTCGGACATCGCCGCCGTGGTTCCCCAGGCGAAGCTCTCGTTCTGTCCAAGCAGGATCATCGGTACGCCTGGTACTCCGGCTCCTTTCACCCATCCTTCGGGGGTGACGATCCGGCATAAAAACCAGAGCACTGGCGACGACACGTCAAGATGCGGATCGTTCGCGAGGAGCGGGTGGCCGCTGGTGGTTCGCTCGCCGGCGACGACCCAAGCATTTGAAGCGCCATTGGCCAATCCGAGCAGCGCTCCCATCTTGTCTGAAAAGTCGGATTGTCCGCGCGAGCCACCAGACCCACCCGACGCCGATGGTCCAGTCTTGCCCCGCATGGGATCGGGATAGAACGGGCCGGCATCGACCGTTCCGATTCTGCTGGTCAACTCGGCTCGATTCAGCTCGGCGAGATAGTTCCGGCTCATTTGCCAAGCCATGAGCTTGCCCCACACGATTGAATCAATGGGAGACCATGGCTCCGGCCGGAATCTCAACCAGACCATCTCAAACGGCAGTTTGCTTCGGTGCGTCGACAAGAATGCATTGACGCCGTCCGCATAGGCCGAAAGCGTGGATTGAGTTTCCGGCGCAAGCGCGGCAAAGCTGGTCTTGGCCAGCTGGTAGAGACCTAGAACACGAATGATTTTGTCTGTGTCGACGAAATCCGCCCCGAAGATTTCGGAAAGTCGCCCTTGTCCAGCACGTCGGTGAATTTCCATCTGAAACAGGCGCTCGCTTGCGTGCAGGTAACCCAGGCACCGCGCGGCATCCTGAAAATTCTCCGAGAAGATATGGGGAACGCCATGCTTGTCGTGATAAATCCTGACCTCGTTCCCCAACCCGGCAAGCCTGCGTTCACCCGATCGCCTTGGCATCGCGCGCACGAAGATCGTCGCGACCAGCGCCAGCCCGAAAAGAAAACACGGCCCAACAACGCATAGCGTCCCTGTCACCACCACGGCCGTGAAAGCAGGCATCGAAAATGAGTTGTTCAGCACGAACATCAGTTCGAGACGGCCGCCAAGCGCCACGTCGCCTCCACGTTCTTCTCTGACGGGGCGACATCGAGGCGAAGGCTCGGATCTCCCATCAGCAGGATCGGCTCATCGCCCAGGCACTCCTCGCGGACCAATCGGACTGATTGTCCGATGGCATAGCCAACCTTGAGAAATTCTGAAATGGCCGCTACGGCAGCTCGGCATATCCTGGCGGGCACGATGAGCAAATGATACGGGCCAATCGCGACGACGGTCATTTCTGGTCCACCGGCGAGGCTCCACAAACCTGGGCCGAGCCCACGACCGCACTCGCCTGTCGGCGCCTCGTACGACGCAAGACCCGCCGGATGGACCGCGATCGCGACTTGTGTTGGTCCAATGAAGTTCAGATACGAGCCGAGCAACGTCGACGAGAGAGCCGGCAGGTCCGCGGCGCTCAGGAGCCCGATAGCGCATCGGCGTTGCGCTGCCGATAAAACCGCCTTCGGCAGCGCCCGATCAGCCGGTCCGATAATGGCAGTCACGCTCGATACGGACGGTGGGCAGAGAGAGGGCAGTTCCCCCCAATCGTTCAACTCGACCAGACGCTTGCAGGTCAGGACAGCGTATAGTCGCGCGAAGACCAACGCCTCCGAGTCGACAAGAACCGCCACCAGGGTCTTGGACGAAAACCGAGCATTCAGATGCGCGAACCGACTGCTCGCGGTGATGGTCGTGCGATCCGGGCAGGCAGGGCGAGTGGGAGATGCTGTTGAAGTTGCCGAAAAGAATTCATCGTCATCTGACCGCACCTCGACTGTCCTCAGATGACGCGTAAACGCCTCATCGTGCGGCAGGTCGATCACCCGGTCGGGACGAGCCAGATACGGCAGATGCCCAGGGATCAGATCCTTTTCGAGAAGGGCCTCGAAAGTCGCCCCGAATGCCGACGCGGTGTCACACCGATGAAACACGGTGTCGAACACCCATGTCAGATCGCTCTCGGTCCACGGTTCAAAATGAGCCGCCGCGCGTTCTGAAAGACTCTCCTCCGCCGCTGCATTGACACCAATGTCGTAGCGCATCGGTGTCCAGTCGCAGACAAATCCTGGCTTCTTGAACTTTCCTCCGATGGGAACGCACCCCATCGCCTGATACATCATCAGATTTGCGTCGGACGAATCCGCCCTGATTGACCTGATCCCATTTCGCTTCATGAGCAGAATAATGGCTCCGAACAACAGCCGCAGATGCGCTTTCCGGCGGTATTGCGCCGCGAGGCATAGGTAGCTGACATAGTACTCCTGCCAATCTCGGATGTAGGCAAGACGAACAGCACCTATCAAACGGTTGCCCGCAAGCAAAACGACATTCTTCGAATACCAATCGAAAATGACGTCGTGATAGGATCGCTCCTGAATCCCAAGCTCATCGCAGAACACCTCGCCCCGCAGAGACCTAAGCGCGGCAAAATCGTCGGGGCGTCCGAAGCGCAGCTTGATATCATTCGTGACGTCGGCCTCGTCCGTCATGACGGAACCCCTGTCGGAAACACCTTGTCGATGTCGACGGAGCCATATTTCTTGTCCGCTACCGCGTCACCGCCGCAGCTTCCGCGCCGCATATCAACCCATGGAAGTGTTGGAAGTTCGCCCCCGCTTCGCTCTACGTAGCCGTAGTGCTTGTAAGACGTGTAGACGCGAAGAAAGTAGATCCAGAATGACGGAACGTTACAAATGAATTTGAACAGACCTATGCGCCGGATCTGCTCGAGTGGCGGTCTCTGGACCTTGAGCAGCATCTTCCCATAGAGATGGCAGAACTCCTTGATATCGAGCCTTGTGGGGAGCACGGCGTGCTGAAAATCGTAGTACGTCGGATTCTTGTAAATGAGCGCGTCTTCGTTCTTGGCGTAGTCTGTCGTCCCCGGCATCGGCGTCGCGACAGTGATGTTCGGGATATCGACTTTTCGGCTGCGGATGTAGCTCGTCAAGTTTTCGAACTGTTCTCTTTTGTAGTCGACACCGACGATGAACAGGCCTTCGATCAAGACATCATTCTTCTTGAGAATCTCGATGGCCCTGTCGTTGTGCGCCACGGAGCTGCCCTTTTCCATGGCACCGAGCTCGGAATCGGAATAGCTCTCCAGACCCATCCGAAGGCGCTTGAGCCCAACCCGCGACCACAGCGCGACCAGGCTCGGGTCTCTGACAATCGCGTCCGCCCGACTGTAGAACAAGTACTCCTTCTTGATGCCCGCCCGAAGGATCGCTTCACCAATGGCGTGCGCCCGGCGCCCGTCCCCGAAGAAGTGGTCGTCTGTAAATATGACATACGGCTCCTCGATCGTCTTGAGATACTCGACGATGTATTCCGGGCTCCACGTTAGATACTTTCCGAGGTTCGGCCGCCACAAATTGCAGAACGAGCATCTTGCGGGACATCCCATGGACGTCCTCAGGGCAGCAACCGGCTTCCACCAGAGGTGATAGTATCTGCCCTTATATTTGCCGAGGATGCTTCGGTCCGGGAGGGGGAGGCTGTCGAGATCGAAGGACTTCGGAACGACCGCCTTGCCGTTCGAGAAGAATTTGCCGTTGTCCTGCCAGGCAACGCCTGCCAGATCAGCTACGTTACGCTCGCTTTCCCGGCAGCGCAGGATCAGATCCCGGAAAGAGAGATAAGCCTCTCCCATCATGACGTAGTCAATGTTGGGGTCCGCAAAGTCGGACGGACTTAGGCTAGCATGATGCCCCCCTACCGCAACGATGATCGAAGGGTCGATCTGCTTGACCAGCGCCGCCTGCATCCGCACGAGGTCGACATGCATCGTCCAAGACGTGAATCCGACGAAGTTCGGACGCAGGCGCCTTATCGTCTCGAGCAGGGCCAACGGGCGGCGATCAAGGCGCTGATCCAGCAGAGAAATGTCCACCTCATCCTTGTCCAGCATGGACGCCAGCACTTCGTACTGGATGGGTTCAACAATATAGATCCGGTCGTCTGCCAGATGAATTGGATGATAGTGCTGCGTTACGAACAGGATCTTGTACTTGGAATGCGTCATGTATCCGCCCTCGTCATGCCTGATGCCGCATCGTCACGACGCGCGGTGCGTCCGCCTTTACTCCGCCGGAACCGACCGCTGATTCGTCATGTCTTTCGGATTGACCGCGTCGTCCGTCATGCCAACGATCGGAGATCGCGCGGCCCGTTCATCGTACGGAAGCTCGAGAGACGCCCAGACATCAGAGAGAGCGGCGACCAGCAGGTCGATGTGCACGTCTCGATGGGCCGGTGTCGGAGTCAGACGAAGCCGCTCCGTGCCCTTGCTCACAGTCGGATAATTTATAGGCTGAACATATATCCCGTGTCGTTCCAACAGCATCTGGCTCGCGGCGGTACATTTCTGCGCGTCGCCTACCACGACCGGGATGATATGCGATTCATTGGCCATGACCGGCAGGCGCGCGGCCTGAAGCGCACGCCGGACCCTGCGCGTCACCGCTTGCTGTTGGTCGCGTTCGGCCTTGGACCGGCGCAGATGCCGTACCGCCGCCGTTGCGCTCGCGGCGACGTGTGGCGGTATCGTCGACGTGAAGATGAACGACGGCGCATAGCTTCGGATTGAATCGACGATCGATGCATTTGCGGCGACATAGCCGCCAAGCGATCCGAACCCTTTGGCGAGCGTACCTTGAATGACGTCGATCCGATCTGCGAGGCCGTCTCGATCGCAAATGCCCCCACCTTGAGGTCCATACAGCCCCACGGCATGAACTTCGTCGATGTAGGTCATGGCACCGTACCGTTCAGCGAGAGCAGCGATCCCGCCGATGGGCGCAATACTGCCGCTCATCGAATAGAGACTTTCAAATACGATGAGTTTTGCGCGATTGCGGGGCTCCGTGGCAAGCAGCTGCTCAAGATGCCTCACGTCGTTATGACGCCAGATCTTCTTCTCGCATCTCGAGCGGCTGATACCCTCAATGATCGAGTTATGGTTGTCCGCGTCTGAAAATATCACGCAGTCCGGCAACAGAGTCCCGATGGTGGAGATTGCTGCGAAGTTCGATACCCAGCCTGACGTGAAGACGAGCGCCGCCTCCTTTCCATGCAGACTGGCCAGCTCCTGCTCCAACTCTACGATTTTTTGGTGCGTGCCGGAGATGTTCCTTGTTCCTCCCGCGCCCGTGCCAAAGCTCCGGGACGCTTCCGTGGACGCTTCGATCACATCCGGATGCAGGCCCATGCAGAGATAGTCATTGGAGCACCAGACGGTGACGGGCTGTGGTGCTCGTGTCTCGCCCGGCGGTCGCCAGAGCGCAGTCGGCGCAGTCTCGGGATTGCGCACCAGAGTGGCAAATGTCCGATATCGCCTTTCCTCACGAAGAGCGTCGATCGCCCGGACAAATATGCCTTCATAATTCATCATCGCTGATTCCACTCTATTGAGCGAACACATCGTCGGTGAAGTCGAGGTGGCTTGAGAGAGAGCTCCGAGCGGCGGTGGATGACACGGTGATTAGCAGGCAAGCAGCGCCGCGGCGAACGGCACCGGCGATGAACGCCGAACAGGCGGCGTGACGTAGGGAGGATGTCCGTCGGAGACGCACTCCTTAACTTTGTGACACGATACTGAACGTCAGGGAGCCGCGTCGAACATTCGCAATATCGCGCCGCATCCTGCTTGGCTCTCGCTCACCGACGCCATCCTTTGTGATTTGTCGCCTTCAACGCGAAGCAGAGCGAGCCCAATGCCCTGTCGTCCATAGCTACCGACGACCACCGCGGGCGGCCATATCCGAAAAATACGGTATCGATACTTCCATGGCCCACAGGCACCGTACAGAACGACGGAGGCAGTCGCGACGCGCGCGATGCATAGCCGCACGTCCTCGGGCGGGGGGATCCGCCCTGGCTCTTTCAGCAGCGAACTTGAGGTTGCAATGAATCTGTCAGCAAACTGCACGCCCACAGACACCGAGCTGCGCCTAGCCAGTCACATTGGCGGCCTGTCGCAAGCCGCCATCGATCAGCTGTCACAAACGTTCAGGAGCAATCACGTCGCTGTCATCGATCAGCTTCTTCCGAAGGATATGGTCGAAGCGCTCACCAGCGAAGCCAATATCCTGCTCGACCGGGAGTCGAAGCGGCGAAAGCTGACCATCAAGGAAAGCGGCAACACACCAAGAGCCTACAGCAGCGTCGGGCGTGACGCTATTTGTCAACATGACGGGATTATTCCGGCCATCTTCAATAGCGACGCGGTTCTCTCCTTCCTCCGGAAGCTCGCCGGTGAGAACATTGAACGGGTTCCTTACCGACCCGAGGAGTATATCATCAACAGCCAGTGCGAGCCTGGCGACACCCATGGATGGCATTGGGACGATTATGCCTATGCCCTCATTTTTGTCATTGAGGCTCCAGATCCGCTCCTCGGGGGACGCGTCGAGTACCTCTCGAACGTCGAATGGCAGAAAGGCTCGACTGAGCCATACCTCCGGCGGATCCTGCAAGACAACGTCGTTCGGTCTCTCTACGTCAACAGCGGACATTGCTATTTTATGAAGGCGAATACGACACTGCATCGTGTGGCGCCCCTGACGGGATCTACCAAGAGAACCGTTGTGGTCCTGACGTTTGCGTCGCCGGAAGACATGGTGTCGGATTCCATAACGCACAACTCGATGGAAGACATCTATCCAGATGATACCAGGTCTGATGACGCAACAGTCGAGACGGCTAACGTCGAATGACGGTCGGCGTCGAAGTTGCCGGGCTTGGAACCGCTGCGTGCCTGGCGATCAGTAGCCTCATTGCCGCTGACGTCAGTCGCACCACAGGTGTTTTCGAGTTCACGAAGACGCGAATGATCTTCGCGTCTTTTTTCATGCTACCGGTGCTGTTCATCGCCGATGTTCCGCTTCGCGTGAGTGTCGCGGACGCGCTGACGCTCGCGGCATCGAGCCTCATTGGAATTGTGGTCGGCGACCTGTCTCTCATTGCCGCCATCAGCAAAATAGGGCCGAAGAAGACCAGCATCATATTCTCGTCCAACGTCGTTATCGGCGCCGTGCTGGAGGCTGCCATCTATCACAAGAGGACCACGATAGAGGCGGGAGTTGGTATTCTTCTTGTAATGACTGGGGCGTTGATTGTCATTGCCTTCAGAGGAGGCGCCGGCGCTCCCCTGAATGGACATCTCAACGCCGAACGTCAGAACACGGGCGTCGCATTGGCGGTTCTTGCAGCCGGATGCCAGGCGATCGGCACGCTGATCTCGACTCCCGTCGTAACGGCGGGAACGTCGCCCATCATGGCGACGACAATACGGTTCTGCGCAGCGTCCCTATTGTTTGTCATCATGGGCCGGACCCGCAGCGACGACATCAGGACAGACGCCAGCTCAGCTACCGTTTACGCCAAGATCGTTGTGAGTGCGCTCGTTGGAATGTGCGGCGGCCTGACGCTTCTTATGCTGGCGATCACGAGCGGAAAAATCGCAATATCGATGACATACGCGTCCTCGACGCCGCTGGTGCTCCTGCTTCTGCTCTGGCTTACGCGGGGTGAGAGACCGAATGCAAGTTCGCTCCTGGGCGCAATCACGGCAGTGGCGGGCACCGCTTTACTCATCTTCGAAGGGGCACACCAGCGATGAACGCCTTGCTCGACTATTCGGCTGTTGAGATCGTGTCCCTGCTTAGACGCGGTGACGTGACTCCGCATGATTGCCTTGATGCCGTGGAACAGCGCGTCGGCGAGGTCAACTCGACCGTCAACGCCCTGCCGACGCTCTGCTTCGATAGGGCGCATGATCGTGCATCAAAATTGATGCAGAAGCCTCGCGACGAGCGCGGCCAACTGTCTGGCCTGCCGCTGGTCATCAAGGACCTTCAGAAAGTGTCCGGGGTTCGATCGACGGCCGGATCTCTCATATATAGCGATCATGTTCCAGCCTTCACTGATGCGGTCGTCCAGCACATCGAGGATGAAGGGGGACTTGTATTTGGAAAATCCAACGTCCCTGAACTCGGCGTTGGATTCAATTCTCTGAATCCGGTCTTTGACCCATGTTTGAACCCGTGGAACGTCAAATATTCGCCGGGGGGATCATCTTCCGGTTCGGCTGCTGCTCTGGCGTTGAATATGACGTGGCTTGCTCATGGCTCTGACATGGGGGGATCCTTGCGCATTCCCGCGAGCTTTTGTGGCGTTGTTGGGATGAGGCCGTCGCCGGGGCGGGTCGCGATGGCTAACCGCGCATCCGTTGATCAGACGCTAGCCGTCCAAGGCCCCATGGCACGAAACGTGGTCGATCTTGCAATGTTCCTTGACGCCATGTCGGGCGAGACCCACAGGGATCTGCTTTCCAAACCACGTCCATTGCGGTCGTTTGCCAGCGCGGCTGAAGTCCAGAAGTTGCCGAAGCGAGTCGCCTTCTCTGCTGATCTGAACATCGGCCCTGTGGACCCCGAAGTCGCTTGCATCGTGCAAAATGCCGCGGCGCGACTTCAGGCCAATGGCGTCGTCGTGGATCAGGCGTCTCCGAATCTAGATGGTGTCCAGCGATGTTTTCGAGTGATGCGTGCTTACGTATTGGCGTGCAGCCTTGGTAGCGTCCTGAGGAAGCAGGGTACGCTGGTGAGATCAACCGATATCAGGGAGAACGTGACCGAGGGGCTGCAGCTGACGATCGACCAGATGCTTGAAGCCGAACAGGCGCGGGTTCGCATCGTGCAGCATGTGGCTGATTTCTTCGAAACATATGATCTCTTGATATGTCCGTCGACAATCGTGCCGGCTCATCCGATCGATCAGCCGACCGTAGTTGAATGTGCAGGCCATGTATTCGATGGCTATTTCGACTGGACAGCGTTGACCTACGTTGCGGCCGTGGCCGGTCTTCCTGCGTTGTCGCTGCCTTGCGGTATGACGCGGTCGGGTCTTCCAGTAGGACTGCAGGTGATCGGGCCGACAAATGGCGACCACGACGTCATTTCCTGTGCGGCCGCCCTGGAGGACATGCTGTCGTTTCACCAACTCGCTCCTGTTCGTGGAAGGTCGGAGGCAATGGCCTTGTCCGAGAACATCCAGAAGCTGGCGTAGCGGGTCGCAGCGACGAGGACGCCCGCTTCGAGACGAAGGAGATGATATGTCATTGCGTGACGCACTGCAGCCAGGCACTCTCGATCAAGCGATACGCATCCGCAGGGCGCTGCATTCGATTCCGGAGTTAGGGTACAAGGAGCTCAAGACGTCGGCGATGGTTGTGGAGTGTCTGCAAGCGCTCGGTGCCGACGAGATACAGACCGGGATCGGCGGAACCGGTGTGGTCGGCATCATTCGCGGCATCAAAGGGACCGGCACCAGAAAGTATGTGGGGTTGAGGGCAGAGTTGGACGGCCTGGAATTGACGGAGCAGACGGGTCTTGCTTGGCAGTCGCAGAACAGCGGCTGCATGCATGCGTGTGGTCACGACGGCCACATGGCCATTCTGCTCGCCACCGCACGAGAGCTTTCAGCGAACCGTGAGTTTTCCGGAACCGTATGTTGCATCTTCCAGCCCGCTGAGGAGGGGGGAGCGGGTGCAAAAGCGATGATCGAAGATGGATTGCTTGAGAGATTCCCGCTCAGCTCGATCTATGCAATTCATAATGCGCCATGGCTTCCAATCGGAAAGATCGCCATCAATAGCGGGGCGGTGATGGCCGCGGCGGACCGAATCGAAATCTCCGTCCTTGGAGCGGGTGGCCATGGCGGAATTCCCCACCAGACGAGGGATCCGATCGTTGCCACCGCAAACATCATTTCGATGCTGCAAAACGTCGTATCGCGCTATGTGGATCCCGCGGAGGCTGCCGTCATATCTATCGGAGGCATTCACGGCGGAAGCCCTCTCAAGGGCAGCATGATTCCCGATCGGGTCGACTGTGTCGGCACGGTTCGTACATATTGTACGGACGTTCAATCGACTATTGAGAAGAAGATCCGAGATATCGTGGACCACGTCTGCGATGCCCATGATTTGACGGGATTGGTGACCTACAAGAAGCTCTATCCAGCCACGATCAATCATGCGGACCGCGCTGCTCTCGTGACCGGCGTTGCAGACAGCTTGCTTGATCAAGACGACATCCTGAGCAACGTTCGTCCGAGCATGGCCGGAGAGGACTTTTCCTTCTTTCTACAAAAGGTCCCGGGAGCATATTGCTTGATTGGTCAGGGGGCGGACGGTGCTGCCAGCCTGCACAGCCCCTCATATGATTTCGACGATCGCAATATCGAGCGTGCCGCGCTGCTGTTGAAGCGCATAGCCCTTAGGGAACTGGCGTCCACTTGATGCTCCTCAAATAGGCCGCCTGCGGCCGCCGCGCAGAAGAGCGAATACCGCGCAACGACCAAGACAATGACAGAGTCCAACATCGGCACCAAAGTGCAGGCAGATGCCTGTGGGACATTCAGCAGGTTGCTAAAGGTCGCGCTGCATGAATATGCTCAGCGGGTCGATGCCGTAACCGCCGAACGGCGGAATTTCGAAGAAGCCGTTCTTTCGATACAATGCTATCGCGGAATGCTGCAAGTATCCGGTTTCCAAACGAATACAAGATAGCCCTGCCCCTCGCGAGGCCTGCAGGATCGTATCCAGCAGATCTTGCGCGACCCCCAGCCCCCTATAGGCAGGATCTACATACATGCGTTTCAACTCACCATAGTCAGGTGACAAGACGAGGGCCGTGCAGCCAATCACCCTGTCGTTGATCTGAGCGACGAAGAAAAGAGTATCGTCCTTCGCCAACTCATTCACATCGATCAAGTGGTTGCTTTCTTGCGGGTAAAGCGACGCATAATATTCGTCTGCGTCTCTGAGCATACGGACGACATCTGCGTGAAAGGGATTTCCCTTCGCGATCTCGACGCCTCCACCCTGCTTGTTCATCTCCAGCAACTCCATTGCACCTACATCGACGTATGACGATGATATCTTTCATGTCGTAACAAGGATAGCGAACTACGCCGAAAAAGATAGAACGGGCACGAAGAATCTAGGCTCTGTTACCAAGATCTCGCCGAGCCAAGGCGGACGTCTCTCTCGTCATCGCTCAAGCCCCGGCTCATCACCCGTGAGGCCATAGCCGCTTGCATCTGCGCTTCCCTCAACGTCTTCGATCAGATGGTGCAGGCAGGAAGTATGCCGAAGCCCGCACTCATTGGCGCTCGCCGAAGAGCATGGAACGTCGGAGAGCTTGATTGTGCCAATGATCGGCTGCCTTCGGATGACAGTGATTCTGACGACGAGACGTGGAGTGATGCCGATGCCAAAATCGAAAGGGCATCCCCGATCCAAAGGCTTCTGTAGCGCGCGTCGGCTCGGTTGATTGGCTTTTCCGCGAATATGCGCAGACAAAGGCATGTCTCGAAAAGGTCTCGAAGCGCTCGCGACCCGGCTACGAGCACAGCATGCAAGCCATCTGCGACGTGCGCAACAAAGGAGGCGAGCGCATCGGGTGCTTGCCGATCAAGAGTATCACCCCGCGTGCCGCTGATAAGCTCTACGAAACGTTCATCAGGATGACGCGGGCGAGAGCACACTCTTTCGGCGCGGCGAGAAATTCGTTGGCCTGTGCCGCAAGGCATGGCGCGTGGTTCATCGGCTGTACCCGGCCGAATTCGCCAGGGATATCCCGAATCCTTGGCCCGGAGTAACGCCGGCTACGCCAAGCGCACGGCTCCGCGCGTCCTTGCGGCAACACGCAAACGACGAGCTCACGTTTTGGCGAACACAACGCAAACAGAGTTTCGGAATGCGGCGTCTGGCGAGTTTCAGAACAACAAGATCGTAAAAATGTAAGATACCGACTGGGCTCCGGAAATCTGGCTGGGGCGGGAGGGATCGAACCTCCGAATGGCGGAATCAAAATCCGCTGCCTTACCGCTTGGCTACGCCCCATCAGGCCCGGCGGATCGGCATGGCGCGCGGGCGCCATGCGATTCCGGATCGGCGCCCGTGGTCTACAGAGCGCGCCGGCCCATTTCAACCGCTGCGCCGCAGGAAATTTGCGCGGGCTCCGGGTGATCCGCCGCGCTCGCCGATTCGTCAATCTGAACAAGCCTTTACCCTGTCCCGCCGGGTCCGCCGCGGCCGCCCGCCGCAACGGCTTGCGAAAAAGTTGAGACCCGGCCGGTTTCATGGGATGACGGCGGCCAAACCGGCCAATTTCGACCCCCGAGGACACGCCATGACCTATCGCGCCCCGCTCAACGACATGCTGCTCGCCCTCAACCATGGCGCCGGGCTGAAGGCGGCGGTCGAGGCCGGCCATTACGGCGATTTCGACCCCGACATCACCGCCGCCGTGCTCGAGGAAGCCGGCAAGTTCGCCACCGACGTGCTCGCCCCGCTCAACCAGATCGGCGACAGGAACGGCGTCAAGCTCGCCGACAAGAAGGTCACCACCGCGCCGGGCTGGCCGGATGCCTACAAGCGCTGGACCGAGGCCGGCTGGAACGCGGTGTCCGGCCCCGAGGCGCATGGCGGCCAGGGCCTGCCGCTCGCCATCAACGCCGCCTGCACCGAGATCTGGAGCGCGGCCAACGTCGCCTTCGGCCTGTGCCCGCTGCTGACCTTGTCGGCCATCGAGGCGCTCGACGCCCATGGCAGCAAGGAGCTGAAGGACATCTATCTCGGCAAGCTGATCTCCGGCGAATGGACCGGCACGATGCAACTGACCGAGCCGCAGGCCGGCTCCGACGTCGGCGCCTTGCGTACCCGCGCCGAGCGGGCCGCGGACGGCAGCTACCGCATCACCGGAGCCAAGATCTTCATCACCTATGGCGACCACGACATGACCGACAACATCGTGCATTTCGTGCTCGCGCGGCTGCCGGACGCGCCGGCCGGCACCAAGGGCATCTCGCTGTTCCTGATCCCGAAATTCCTCGTCAATGCCGACGGCTCGCTCGGCGCCCGCAACGACATCTACGCCACCGGCGTCGAGCACAAGCTCGGCATGCACGCCTCGCCGACCTGCACCATGACGATGGGCGACAATGGCGGCGCCATCGGCTATCTCATCGGCGAAGAAAACGCCGGCATGCGCTGCATGTTCACGATGATGAACCAGGCGCGGCTCGGAGTCGGCCTCGAAGGCGTCGGCGTCGCCGATCGCGCCTATCAGCAGGCGCTCGCCTACGCGCAGGACCGCCGCCAAGGCCGCGCCGTCGGCAGCAAAGGCACCGGCTCGGACGCGATCATCGCCCATCCCGACGTCAAGCGCATGCTGATGCAGATGCGCGTCCTGACCGCCGCGTCGCGCTCGATCTGCTACGCGACCGCCGTGGCGCTCGACGTCGCCGTGCGCGCCAAGGATCCCGCCGTGCGCGCCGAGGCGGCCGCGCGCGGCGCGCTGCTGACGCCGATCGCCAAGGCGTTCTCCACCGACATCGGCAACGAGGTCGCCTATCTCGGCGTGCAGATCCATGGCGGCATGGGCTTCATCGAGGAGACCGGCGCCGCGCAGCACTATCGCGACGCGCGCATCACCGCGATCTACGAGGGCACCAACGGCATCCAGGCGATCGACCTCGTCACCCGCAAACTGGGTGCGAACGGCGGCGCCTCGGTGTTCAAGCTGCTCGACGAGCTCACCGACATCGTCCGCCGCGTCGAGGCCTCCAACGATCCGGCGTTCGGCACGACAGGCGCCAAGCTGCGCGACGCGCTCGGCGCGCTCGACCGCTCCAGCCGCTGGCTGTTGGAGAAGCTGGCGACAGCCCCGAACGACGCGCTTGCCGGCGCCACGCCGTACTTGCGCCTGTTCGGTTCGGCGCTCGGCGGCTGCATGCTGGCCAACGAGGCGCTCGCCGCGCGCAGCGAGAGCGAGACCGTCGGCGCCCGTCACGTGGCGCTGGCACGGTTCTTCGCCGAGACGTTTGCCGTGCAGGCGCCGTCCCTGGAAAAGACCGTCACCGACGGCGCCGATGCGGTGCTCGGCGCCGAGGCCGTGCTGGTGGCGTGAGTTCGACTCGGTCGTGACAGCGCAGCTTTGACGTCCTTACATCATGGCTGATCACCGGGCTCCCACCCTCCCCTGGAGGGAGAGGGTCGCCTCACGAGGAGCGCAGCGAAACGTGAGGCGGGGTGGGGTGATGTCTCCACACGCACCCGTGCCGGTGGAGACATCACCCCACCCCGCTCGCCCGCTTCGCGCGCGATCGACCCTCCCCCTCCAGGGGAGGGTGAGCACCGGCCATGTAGCATCGTGTGATCCACAATCTCAAACAGCATGTCACGATCAGCTCGGAGCGTAGCTCGGCATGAGCATCCGCGCTCTCGCGACGCGCTCCGCGCCCGAGCTATGAGCTAAATTCCCGCCCTCACCGAGTGGAGGGCGCGAGGAAGGCCGGACCTCGGCTGAGGCCCGTGGCCCGCCTGCAGAAAAAAAGCAGGCGGCAGTCACCACAGGTACAGCCGGACAGACCCGGCCTTCCCCGCGCGATGGTTTTAACGGTCTATAGCGCGCTCTTCCTGGTGCACCGGGCTTTCTGGCCACCATGTCGCGCAATGCGCTCTCGCGCATTACGCTTGATACTAGCGTCGGAGTATCAGAACCACACGCCTTCACCGTCCGCGAGCAGCCGTTCGTCCGTGCCAACAGCACTGCGCCCGCCCGCGTCCACCGCATCCCGCTGCCAACGTCCGTGACGACCGCGAAGCGTCCCCTACCGTGCAACGGGATGGGCGTACCATAATGCTGATTTGGGGAAACGACAAAGCGATTTATGTTTTTCAGCAAACCTTGACACGATCATTTCGGGTCAACGTGATTTGCCCGACAGGCGCGCGCGCCCGCCGAGGCTCCCAATTCAGACCTCGGAGCCGGAAAGGCTCGATGCACCCTGCGGCTCTCCCGCTCATGCTTGACTTTCTCCGCGC
Source organism: Bradyrhizobium sp. HKCCYLRH1030 (assembly GCF_051168395.1). Taxonomy (NCBI): domain Bacteria; kingdom Pseudomonadati; phylum Pseudomonadota; class Alphaproteobacteria; order Hyphomicrobiales; family Nitrobacteraceae; genus Bradyrhizobium; species Bradyrhizobium sp. HKCCYLRH1030. The sequence continues at coordinate 158,835 of NZ_JBNPUY010000007.1, forward strand.
GGTACGGACAGTTCCGGCCACCGCTCCCGTCGCGATCGTGATCACGGAATTCGCGCCGCTTCGCGAAGGGATTGGTGAGCCTCTGCATAGTTCATCGTTTTTGATCATGCCCGTTCGGAGAAGACATATGAAATCGCTCGTTGCCCCACTATTTGCCGTCGCCCTCCTGCTGTCATCTGCGCCGGCGTCGGCGGTCGTCCTCGATCTGTCGACCATGAGCTGCAAGCAGTTCGTCGAAAGCGGCGACGACACCATCAAGATGGTGCTGATCTGGCTGGACGGCTGGTACAAGGGCGATCAGGACGAAGCGCTGTTCGACACCGAGGAGTTCATCGCGAACGCCAAGAAGTTCGGCGCGTACTGCGCCGAGCATCCGACGGTCAGCATCGTGACGGCGGCCGAGAAGATCCTCGGCAAGTAACCGGCGACGCGCACCATCCGTGTCGCGTAGGGCGGGTTGGTGTTAGTGTGACCCGCCTTTCCACCGCGCCGCCAAGGGCGGATGACGCTCCGCTCATCCGCCCTCCTCCGTTGTCTCAAATGCCGAGCCATTCCAGTCCGCCCGGCAGCTCATCCGCGGCAAAATCGACTTGCAGCACGCGGCGATGGCCGGGCTGCACGGATAGTTCCGAGGCGTGCAGGATCGGTGTTGCATACAGCCAGATGTCGCCCGGCTCGGCGTGGCACGCGACGGTGCCGCACCGCGCGACGACGATCGGCACATCGGCTTCCGGGATGCGGCCGAGGCAGTGTGAGCCTGGCGCAATCAGGAGCGGGGCGTTGCCGTCGGGCACGGCGTCGAGGTGGACACGCAAGGTGACCATCCGCGCCAGCACCTCGTAAGGCGGCGCGACGTGCTGCAGGCCGCCCTTGGTGGTCCAGGGACCGAAACCCGAGAGCTCGATGCGCTCGCGCACGACGATGGTCCGGTCCTGATGCCACGGGACCGCCCAATTCATCTGCGGCGTCTTGTCGAAATAGACGGCGCGCACCGGGCGCGCGGCATCGCCGAGAACGGCGGCGGCGGCGCGGCCGACCGGACCGTCATTGGCGAGCAACGGCGTCAGCGCGGCAACACCGTGCAGCCGGGTGCCGGCCTGCGCCGGTGCGTGGCGGGACAGCGCGGCGGCGAGAGCGTGCAAAGCGGACGCATCGAGTGCCGTCGTGACGTGCAGCGCGCCGGCGTCGGTGAACTGCGATTTCTGCTGGGAAGAGAGCGCGAAGGTCATGCGCGCAGGAGACTAGAGTGCGCCGCGGGAGCTTGGCAATCGCTCTTCTTTCCCGCCGCCGAGTTCGCAATCCATGCCCACGATGGACATGAGATGCGAGCGCGATGGGGCCACCGGCGTCAAACTTCGGTCTTGGTCCGGCATCAGGACGGCGGCGTCCGGACATAATCAGACGCAACTGGCGCCGCCAGTTTCGGGCGGCAGTTGCGTTGAAGAAGCGGGCCGAACGCCCACCGCGCGGCCCGGCTTCCTTCTTCACGCGAGAGTCCCATGTCGATCAGCTCTGTCACAACGCCCGTCGCGGCCACCGCGTCCCAGGCAAGCACCGCCACGCAATCCACCTCGTCCACGTCTCAGACGTCGTCGTCATCGGCCACCAGCTCCGCCAGCGCCACGTCTGAAAGTTCTTCCGGCAGCGGCGGCTCATCGTCGGGCAAGACCGTGGTCAGCGAGGTCTCGATCACCCTCGACGGGATCACCACGACGACGATCACATATTCCGACGGCTCGACCGAGGTGACCAAGACTGCCGCTGCCTCGAACGGAAGCGGCAACAACGCGCAGACCTACAATGCGCAGGGCGCGACCAATGGCGCAGCCGGCAGCACGGCTGCGTCGAGCCAAGGCGTGACGGCCTGAGGCTCGTTCGGAATCCCCGCGCCGTCCTACGAGCTGCGCCGAGCGATGGCGTGGCGCCGATCGCGAGCGTCGCATCCGAACGCGCCGGTTCCGAATGAGGAACTGGACGAGCATTGCAACAGCAAAACGCGCTGCGACGCACGCGTCGCGGTGACGCCGTGAAGCAACAGTCCGCGCGCGATGTCATGCGCGGCCCATTGTTAATTTGCCCCGGCGCGCCGAGTCACGCCTGCTGGCAGGCGGCTACGACAATGGGGAGACGACGATGTTGCGGAGCGTGATCGGCGCGGGAGTGCTGGTGCTGGCGATGGGGTCCGAGTTGCAGGCGGCCAACGAAGCAGGTCCGGAGACACGGATGTCGTGCTCCGAGGTTCGCTACTACGTCGAGAAATATACCGCCGAGGTGGCCGAGATGTATGCGCGCAGCCGGGGCGCCACCGACGCCCAGATCAGCCGGGCCCGGCGCTGCCTGTCGCCGGTTCACTTCCGCCGGGCGGAGCGGTCGCACAGCTATACGGAGTGAGACGGCAGCCCATATTGGCTTGCTCGTTGTTGTCATCGCTCCCTCCACCGTCATTCCGGGGCGCCCGCAGGGCGAGCCCGGAATCCATACTCACGATGGTTGTGAGGTGCGAGCGGCATGTGGCGCGTGCTCGCCTCAAACTGAGGCCTGTGGTTATGGATTCCGGGCTCATTCACGCTGCTTCAAACGGCTGCGCCGTTTGCGCGCGAATGCCCCGGAATGACGACTGGGAGAGAGTTGAGACTCTTAGGGCAGGTTAGCCGCAGGCGTAACCCGCCGTCTTGATTTGGAAGGCGGCGGATGACGCTGCGCTCATCCGCCTACGACTACGCCCTCCTCACGCCTGCTCGATCGCGGCCGGCATCTTGGCGACCGACATCAGCGAGCGCGCGACCTGGTTGAGGAGCTGGTCGGCGTTCTCCTCCTCGGCCAGCGACTTCGACAGCAGCGCGACGACGGCGCTGTGGCGGAGCTGCTGGGCGAGGTTGCGCGCGGTGGTGTAGCCGGAGATCTCGTAATGCTCGACCCGCTGCGCGGCGCCGATCAGTGCGAGGTCGGCGGCGGCATCCTCCTTGTCCTCGCTCTGGGTCATGATCTCCTGCCCCTCCTCGACCAGGCCCATCATGCCCTTGCAGGGTTTTGCGCGCGGCGTCTTCCCAAGGAGCTCGAAGCACTCGTTGATGCGCTCGATCTGCGCTTCCGTCTCGGCCAGATGCTGCTCGAACAATTCGCTCAACTGGTCGAAGCGCGCGGCCTCCGCCATCTTCGGAAGCGCCTTTGTGAGCTGTTTCTCAGCATGCAGGATGTCGCGCAGCTCGTCCATGAGGAGATCGCTGAGGCCGGATTCGTCGGCCGGCGGCGAGCTTTCGGTGACAATCGCCGAGGCTGCTCCGGGCTCGCCGGCCTGGATCGCCGGCGATTCCGTGAACACCCAGTCGCCGCCCTCGTTCCAAGGGCCGCGGGTGTCGATCTCGCCATGATCCCCGGAGCCGGTGGAATCGTTGAAGAACTGATCGACCAGGCCCGGCGTCGGCGCGAGGCGGCCGATGCTGAAGGCGGGCTTGCCCATGCTCTCCAGCGCCAGCGCGAACGCCTTCATATGGGTGATCTCGCGCGTCATCAGGAATTGCAGCGCGTCCTTGGTCCCGGCGTCGTCGGTGAAATTGATCAGCCGCTCATAGACGATCTTGGCGCGCGCTTCGGCGGCGATGTTGCTGCGCAGGTCGACGTCGAGCTCGCCGGTGATCTTGAGATAATCGGCAGTCCACGGATTGCCCTGCGAGTTGAACAGGTTGACGCCGCCGCCGCCGGCGATCGCGATCAGCGGGTCGGCCTCGGCCGCCTCGCGGTCGAACTTGGCGGGCTTCAGATGCATGCGGGCGAGCGTGCCGACCACCTCGAGATGGCTCAGCTCCTCGGTGCCGATGTCCATCAACAGGTCCTTGCGGTCGGGATCCTCGCAATTGAGCCCCTGGATCGAATACTGCATGGCCGCGGCGAGCTCGCCATTGGCGCCGCCGAACTGCTCGAGCAGCATGTTGCCGAAGCGCGGATCCGGCTCGTCGACACGGACGGTGAACATCAGCTTCTTGACGTGGTGATACATGGAAGGCCTCGGACGTTTGCGGGGGGACGGCAAGCAAGGTCCGAACGGCCGGCCACCACGGTTGTTCCTTACCGCCGACTGACGCCATGCGCGTTCCTGCCGCCGCGCGATCGAGGCAGGCCGGCCACGGCACGAGGGGTCAGGGCGATGCCGCGTCAAACGCGCCTTCCCCTTGTCGGCGAGCTCCATTATGCACGCCAAGACGCACTCCACACCCGGATTGCCGGTATCATCGAGGCTTTGCGCGTTGGTGCCAGGAATGCGCAAGAGGGAACCTGCCGGTCGGCGCCTGCGCCACCGGCGCGGGCTGCCACGCGACATCCTGTTGGCAGCTGAACGATGGCCCCTTGCTAAGGTTTTCCCTGCTCGCCTAAGCTGTTCCGCTGGAGAGTGACATGTTGATGCGAACACCGGCCAGGGAGAAGCCAGGTCTCGGCGCGCGAGTCCGCCGGGTCATCGAGCGACTCCGCGACCACGCATCGTCATTCACCTCATCATCGCCCGCGAATGGGGCGACACTGCGGAAGCCGTCCTACGTTGTCGACGATGAGCCTGACGACAGCAACATGGACGTCGCGCTGGCGGCGCTGATTGATCAGATCGAACGTCCGGCGCACACGCCGCCACCACGGTTTCCGAGTCTCGCGCGCGTCACGTCGTCGCGCCAGGCGCCGCACATCCCGGTGTACGAGCGGCCACCCTATTTCGACGTCGCGCCGCGCCCCGTCGAGGTCGAGCCGCGGCGGATGGCCTATGATGAGGCCGCCGAGCGCATCGTGCCCGAGGACGAACTGTCGGAACTGCGCAAGGACCTGATGAGCGCGATCTCAGCGCGGCTCGGATCGCCGGAGGATCATCTGGCGACGATCAGGAACCTGCTGAGGTCGGTAAAGTAGGATGTGGGGCCGCAGCAATATCGGCAAGACGGTCGAGGAGCTGACCGATCATCTGCGGCTGGTCGATCACGTGCGCGCGCTGCAGGATGGCCAGAAGGAGATCGCCGAGGCGATCAGGGCGGTCAACAACCGCCTGACCTCGATCGAGGCCGAGTTCAGGGTGCTCAAGGCGGAGACGCAGCGCGATGCGCTGCGCGAGGTGCAGCACGCCGTGCAGGGTGTCCAGGGCTCGGTGCATGACGAACTGACCCGTATGGCGACTCGGCTGGTGGTGCTGGAGCAGGCACTGCGGCGCGAGGCTGTCCGACAGCAGGCATCGCCGGCCGCCGGCCCGCGCCCGCCGGCTGCCCCGTCCCGCCCGGACGGATCACGCTGAGGCGCGACAACTGGACCGCGGCAGACTCAGCGCAACTTTGCCGAGCGGCTTGCAATCTCGATGATGACGCTGCCGCTCTTGGCGTAACCGTCCGGCACAAAGGCTTCGCCCGGTGCGAGTTCGCGCATGTCCTCCGCGTCCTTCGGCTTCGGAAAGCCTTTGGCGCAGGCCGTGCTGATCGTCTCGTGATCGGCGTAGCTGACGGCGGCGACCACGCTGCCGGGGGTTGGCCCGGCCGCGAGCTTCGACAGGCCGAAATATTTGAGCTGCTCCGAACAGGTAACGATGTTGGTCAGATAGGCTCCCTTCGTGTCCTCGGCCTGCAGCAGAAAATCGTAGGACATCTCGATGGACCCGCCGCTGGCACTGGCGAAGCCGACGCGCGCCACGCCGGTCTCGACCACCCCCTGCCCCATATGCCCGGTCAGGCAGACGAGCACGTCCTGCGCTTCGTCCCTGGTGGTGGAGATGACGCATTCATTCACCTGCATGCCCGGCTGGAAGCCGCGAAATTTGTAAGCGCCGCCGACCTGCTCGAACACGACCGCGCCGCCGAAATCGGTCGCGTGCGGCTCGCAGCCGCTGCCATAGCTCACGACCAGCAGCGGATTGGCTCCGGCCACGAATTGCCCCTGCTGCCGCTGCGGCTGGAGAGTGACGTTACAGCGACGCCCCTCGGCCTCGGGATAGGATTTGACCTCTTTGCAGGTCGCCCCTGTAATCGACTTGGGCGCACAGAATTGCGACAGCAGCGCGCGATCGCTGGGGGCGGCCTCGGCGCTGCTCATGAATGCGCAGCACAGCAGCAACGAGATCAGCACGGAAAGACATCTGGTCATGGAATTTTGCCTTGCTATGACGACACGCTTGGCGTGCAACGATAGCTTATCGCCGATGCGGTTGAAAACCAGTCGTCAACCATGAACGCGCGCGGCCGCGCCTGCGCGCCTCGGCCGCGCCCGCCCCGGCCGGCGACGGCCGCTTCGGCCCTTGGCGCGGTCGGCGGATGATGTAGGCTGATGCGCGAGAAACGACTCAGGACAACGACCGGCGCATAGCGGCCGGCGCACACGCGCGAGGGGCCCATGACCGACCATCTGATCGTGACCGACGAGGGCGAGACGCGGACGATCAAGCTCAGGCGCCCGGAGAAGAAGAACGCGATCACCCAGGCCATGTATCTCGGCATGAGCGATGCCATCGACACCGCGCAGAACAATCCGCTGGTGCGATGCATCATCATCACCGGCGGCTCCGGCGTGTTCACCGCCGGCAACGATCTCGAGGACTTCCTGCATGCGGGGGCGGCCGGCAACGACGCCGCGCGCACCTCGGCAGCGACCAAGTTCCTGTATTCGCTGGCGCATAACGTCAAGCCGATCATCGCCGCCGTCGACGGCGTCGCGATCGGCATCGGCACGACGATGCTGTTTCACTGCGACTACGTGCTGGCCTCGACCACGGCGACGTTCTCGACGCCCTTCATCCATCTCGGCCTGGTGCCCGAGGGCGCCTCGAGCCTGCTGATGCCGCAGACCATGGGCTATCAGCGGGCGTTCGCCATGCTGGTGATGGGCCGCACGATGACCGCGGCGGATGCGCAGATCGCCGGCTTCGTCAACAGCGTGGTGGCGCCGGGGCATACCGAGGTCGAGGCGCACAAGGTGGCGCGCGACATCTGCCGGCTGCCGGCCGAGGCGGTGGCGATCGGCCGCAAGCTGATCCGCACCGCGCCGGACGAGTTGACCCGCCGCATCGACCAGGAGGCCTATCTGTTCGCCGAGCGCATGACCTCCGAGGAGGCGGTCGGCGCGTTCAAGGCGTTCCTGTCGCGCAAGAAGAAAAAGTGACGCCGGGGACGTCGGAGGCGCATGCCGAGTTTTGATGTCATCGTGATCGGCTGCGGCGCGGTCGGCAGCGCCGCGCTGCTGCATCTCGCCAAATCCGGCAAGCGCGTGCTGGGCATCGACCGCTTCCAGCCGCCGCATCCATTCGGCTCGACCCATGGCGAGACCCGCATCACCCGCGCGGCGATCGGCGAAGGCGTCGACTACACGCCGCTGGCGCAGCGCTCGCATGTGCTGTGGCGCGAACTGGAGCGCGAGACCGGGGCGCATCTGTTCGAGCAATGCGGCTGCCTGTTCATTCCGGCCCGCGATGGCGGCGAGGTCCACGGCGTCTCGAGCGCGCAGTTCTTCGCCAATATCGAGACCGCGGCCCGGCTGCATGGCGTCGATGGCGAGATCCTGTCGTCGGAGCGACTGCGCGCGGACTTTCCGGGCTTCGCCACTTTGCCCGGCGATCGCGCCTTCCTCGACCGCGAGGGCGGCTATCTCCTGGTCGAGGACTGCGTGCGCGCCGAGCTTGCGGTCGCCGTGCAGCTTGGCGCGAAGTTGCTGTTCGGCCGCCAAGTCAAATGGTTTCGCCGCGCCATGGGTTCGCTCGTGGTGATGACTGACGACGGTACAGCCGCATCGGCCACGACGCTGATTGTCACGACAGGGCCATGGATCACCGAGTTGATCACGCCGCTGCAGCGGCGCGTGAACGTCACGCGGCAGGTGCTGTACTGGTTCGAAATCCTTGCCAATCCCGAGCGCTTCGGCCCGAACGCGCCGGTCTTCATCTGGGACGTCAGCGGGCGCGAGCGCGCCGCATCCGACATCTACGGCTTTCCCTGGCTCGGATCGCCGGACAACGGCGTCAAGATCGCCAACGAAGTGCTCAGCGGCGAGACCGATCCCGACAACGTGTCCCGCGAGGTGACGGCGGCCGAGATCGAAGCGGCCTATGAAACCTATGTCCGGCCGTTCGTGCCGGATCTCGGCCCGCGCTGCCTGCGCAGCGCGGTCTGCCTCTACACCAATGCGCCCGGCGGCCGCTTCATCATCGATCGCGATCCCGGCGATGAGAACGTCATCTACGCCTCGCCCTGCTCCGGCCACGGCTTCAAGCATTCGCCCGCAGTCGGCGAGGCGCTCGCGGCAATGGCCCGGGGCGAGACGCCGCGCGTCGACCTCTCCGGCTTCACGCTGGACCGGCTGGCCGTCGCCGATCCAGCATAGCGGACGGCGCAACTACTTGCCGGACTGCAGCGCCGCCGTCTGCTTGGCCAGCCCGTCGTTGAACTGCGTCTCGAGCTTGTCGAGATAGGCGTTGAATTCACCCGGCTTGACGAACGGGTTGGGCGCGCCGTCGGCGATCTTCGCTCGCTTTCCGGCCATGTCGTACATCTCCGGATGCGGCGCCAGCAGGATGTCGGGATGCGCCGTCCTGGCCCAGGCGAAGGTCTTCTTGTAGTCGTCGACGATGCCCGGATAGGTGGGACGGCCGACCAGCCGGTTCAGCGCCACGGTGGCGCTGCAGAAGAAGATCAGGCTGCGGGTGGCGTCGCCATCCTTCACGTCGGTCGTCCAGCTGGTGCAGCCCGGCGAATGGCCCGGCGTCTCATGCGCCGTCAACGTGACGCCGCCGAGCGTGACGGTGTCGCCCTCGCGCACGGCGCGGTCGACCTTGACCGGCGGGAAGCCGAGATAGCGCTCCTCCTCGCGGCCCGGATAGAAGCCGCCTTCCAGCAGCGGCACGTCCTTGGCGCCCGCCACCATCTGCGCCCCGGTTTCCTGCTTGATCTGCGCCAGCCCCCCGGTGTGGTCGATATGGGCGTGGGTGTTGAGGATGTATTTGATGTCGGCGACCTTGAAGCCGAGCTTGCCGATGCTGGCCTCGATCTGCGCGGTCGATTCCGGCATCACGGTATCGATCAGGATATGGCCCTGCGGCGTGGTGATCAGGTAGGAAGCGAGCCCGTTGGTGCCGACGTAGTAGACGTTGTCGATCACCTTGAACGGCTCGGTCGGCTTATTCCACGCCGCGACCATCTGCTTCATCAGGTCCGGCAGCGATTGCGCTGCAGCGGAGCCGGCGGCCAACGACAATGTCGCCGCGAGCAGCATCATTCTTTTCATTCCGGCCTCCCGATGTATTGGTGTTATGAAATCGTTTTATGTCATTGCGACCGCGGCGGGGCAATCGCGCTTCGTTCCGCGGCCCCTGCATCACACGTGACCCTGCCATGAGCCGTCTCTCCCGCTTCGCCCTTGCCTGCCTGCTGACCGGCGCCGCCGTTGCAAGCATCGTCGGCCCGCCAGCATCGGCCGAGGACGAGCCGATAGCGTTGCGCATCCTCGCCATCAACGACTTCCACGGCAATCTGGAGCCGCCCTCTTCCGGCATCCGCGTCGCCGATCCCGCCGATCCAACCAAGACCACCGTTGTTCCAGCCGGCGGCGCCGAGCACATGGCGAGCCTCGTCAAGCTGCTCGCCGACGGCCAGCCCAACACGATCTTCGTCGCAGCCGGCGACCTGATCGGTGCGAGCCCGTTCCTGTCGGCGATGTTCCACGACGAGCCGACCATCGAATCGATGTCGCAGATGGGGCTCGCGCTGTCGGCGGTCGGCAATCACGAGTTTGACGAGGGCAAGGCCGAGCTGCTGCGGATGCAGAACGGCGGCTGTCATCCGACCGACGGCTGCCGCGGGCCGCAGCCGTTCACCGGTGCCAAATTCCACTATCTCGCGGCGTCGACGTTCCTCGCCGGCACCGACAAGACGGTGTTTCCGCCCTATGAGATCCGCGCCTTCGAGGACGTTCCGGTCGCCTTCATCGGGCTGACGCTGAAAGGGACCCCGGGCATCATCTCGCCGGCGAGCGCGGCCGGCCTCGACTTCCGCAACGAGGCCGAGAGCGTCAACGCGCTGATCCCGGAATTGAAGGCCAAGGGCGTGCAGGCGATCGTCGTGCTGATCCACGAGGGCGGCTGGCCGTCCGGTGGCATGAACGAATGTCCCGGGCTGTCGGGGCCGATCGTCGACATCGTCAAGGAGCTCGACAGCGCGGTCGACATCGTCATCTCCGGCCATACCCATCAGGCCTATGTCTGCACCATCGACAAGCGGCTCGTCACCTCGGGCGACAAGTTCGGCACGCTGGTGACGGCGATCGACGTCAAGCTCGACCGCACCACGCGCGACGTGATCAGCGCCACCGCGACGAACGTCGTCGTCGATACCACCTTGCCGAAGGATCCGGCGCAGACCGCGCTGATCGACGCCTATGAGAAGCTCGCGGCGCCCTACGCCAATCGCCCCGCCGGCGTGCTCACCGCGACGCTGTCGCGGCTGCCGAACGCCTCCGGCGAGAGCGTGCTCGGCGACGTCATCGCCGATGCCCAGCTCGCAGCGACAGCCGCGACGGACAAAGGGAGCGCGGTCATCGCGATGACCAATCCCGGCGGCATCCGGACGGATCTCGTTCGGCGCGACGACGGCGCGGTGACCTATGCCGACGTGTTCGCGAGCCAGCCGTTTCGCAACCAGCTGATGACGGTCACCCTGACCGGTGCCGAGATCAAGGCCGCGCTGGAGCAGCAATGGCTCGACCCGGCGCGGCCGCGCATCCTGCAGGTCTCCAACGGTTTTTCCTATGCCTTCGATGCGAAACAGTCCGCGGGCGCGCGGATCGATGCCGCCAGCATGATGCTCGAGGGCAAGGCCATCGATCCCGCCGCGTCCTACCGGGTCACCATCAACAACTACCTCGCGCTCGGCGGCGACGGCTTCACCGCGTTCAAGAGCGGCCGCGATCCGATCACGGGACCCTATGACGACGAGGCGCTGTTCGCCTATCTCAAGGCCAACAGCCCGCTGGCCCTGCCGCCGCGCGGCCGTATCGTCAACAAGGCTTCGTGACGCCTGCCGCGCCGGGCGGAAAGCCGGTCATATCGCCCGCGGGGCTCTTTCCGAGGCTGCGTTCAGCGCATAGATTGGGCCCTCCCGCAACGCGCGAGTGGCAGAGCCCTGATGTCGACGCTGTATCTCTCTCATGAAGCCTGCCTCGATCACGCCACGCCGTCCGGCCACCCCGAGCGCGCCGACCGCCTGCGCGCCGTCGAGGAGGCGCTGACCGAGGAGCGCTTCGCCCTGCTCGATCGCGACGAGGCCCCGGAGGCCGACATCGAGCTGGCCCTGCTCTGCCACAACGAGCACTACGTCACCGAGCTGCGCCACATGGCCCCGACCTCGGGCATCATCTATCTCGACGGCGATACCTCGATGTCGCCGGGCACCTGGGAGGCCGTGATGCGCGGCGTTGGCGGCGCCGTCGCGGCGACGGAGTCGGTGATGTCCGGCCGCCACCGCAACGCCTTCGTGGCGGTGCGCCCGCCCGGACATCATGCCGAGATCGCCAAGCCGATGGGCTTCTGCTTCTTCGACAATGTCGCGATCGCCGCCCGCTACGCCCAGCGCACCTTCGGCATCGAGCGTGCCGCCATCGTCGACTTCGACGTCCACCATGGCAACGGCACCCAGGACATCTTCTGGGCCGACAAGAGCGTGATGTACTGCTCGACCCATCAGATGCCGCTGTTCCCGGGCACGGGCGCCCGCGGCGAGCGCGGCGAGCACGACACCATCGTCAACGCACCGCTGGCCTCCGAGGACGGCAGCCTCGAGTTCCGCTCCGCCTTCGAGAACCTGATCCTGCCGCAGCTCACCAAGTTCAGCCCCGAGCTCGTGATCATCTCGGCCGGCTTCGACGCCCACTATCGCGACCCGCTGGCGTCGCTCAACCTGCGGGCGGAGGATTTCGGCTGGGTCACCCGCAAGCTGATGGAGCTCGCCGACAAGACCGCCGGCGGCCGCGTCGTCTCTGTCCTGGAGGGCGGCTATGACCTTCAGGGGCTTAAGGAATCCGTCGCGGCCCACGTTGCGGCGCTGACCGGGGCGTAATCCCCAGGTTCCAGCCGATCCACCCCGGCAGGGCCTGACAGGGCCGCGAGCGGGGTGTAAAAGCACGGCCCCGGAGTTGAGTGAGCTGCAGGGAACCCGCATGGCGGACAACACCGTAACCGACGTCAAGAAGCTGTCGTTCGAGCGCGCGATCGAGGAGCTGGAATCGATCGTGAAGCGCCTCGAGGACGGCAAGGTGCCGCTCGAGGAGTCGGTGGCGATCTATGAGCGCGGCGAGGCGCTGAAGCGGCGCTGCGAGGAGCTGCTGCGCCAGGCGGAGGCCCGGGTCGAGAAGATCACGACCGACGCCAGCGGCCATGCGGTGGGAACCGTGCCGCTCGACGTGCAATAGCAGCTTGCGGCCAACCGGCCGTCTCCGAGCGACAGTCCGGATTTATTTCGCTGGTTGTGGCCTGACGCGACACGCGGGCAAAGCGCCTCCCATTCGTGCAATTCAGCCGCGCATCGGTGCAACTGCATCGTCAATGGGCTTGGCCGCCAAGTGTCCCCCGGCGAAGTCTCCGCCACCGCGTTCACCGCTCGAGAGTCAGCGCGACGTCCTTCGTTTACCATGCGACACGATTGGATCCGGGCAGTTCGCCGTGGCGCCCCCCGATCCCACGATCGTGCCGTTCCGCGTCTGCGATCGTCCGGCCCGATCATGACAATGTGCTTGGCTCGCAGGTCTTCCGCGTCCGCTTCGTGACGATCCACGAAAGGCCGCACGCCTGCGACTTCTTCATGATCGTCTGCGGACCGATCCCCTGACGCGGACGCATGGCTCACCGTACCGCGGCGCGCGCAATCGCCGCATCGGCCGATTCTGCGGCGCGGGAAAAAGCCTGGACCGAGCTCGCGTCCCCGGTCTATTCCGGAGCGACGGTTGCCGTCGATTTGAGCAGAGCAATGGAACCTCCGGCACGCCGCCGCGGTTGAGACGTGGCGCAAAGGTACCGTTTGCGGGCTTGCCAACTCCCGCCGGGTTGGCTTTAAGACGCACTTTGGTGTAAAGCTTCTCGCAACTGCGGGTTTTTGGAAGTGTCCATCCTCTCCGGAGAGAGGAATCTAAGCGCTTGCAAGAGCTAGCAAAACTGACTTGGCTGAACGACTTGGCGATCTTGGGCGACTAACGAGGACGGCAAGGCCACCAAGAGTGACTTACATCACATAGATCGATCCCAAACCCGGCTAGTCTTCGGACTGCGGCTTCGATCCGCGCGGATGTGACCTTCAAGACCTCAGGTTTCGCCGCCCGTTACGATGAACCTCTCAGATGTCGGCCCTTGAACCCGACCTGCAAAATTGGAATGTCACCGTGACCACATTTAGTAAGACGCCGCTTCTCGACACCATCAAGACCCCGGAAGATCTGCGCCGGCTGAAGGTCGAGCAGGTCCGGCAGGTCGCCGACGAATTGCGCCAGGAGACCATCGACGCGGTCTCGGTGACCGGCGGCCATTTCGGCGCTGGTCTCGGCGTGGTCGAGCTGACCACGGCCATCCATTACGTGTTCGACACCCCGCGTGACCGCCTGATCTGGGACGTCGGCCACCAGGCCTACCCGCACAAGATCCTGACCGGACGCCGCGACCGCATCCGCACCTTGCGCACCGGCGGCGGCCTCTCCGGGTTCACCAAGCGCGCCGAGAGCGACTACGATCCGTTTGGCGCTGCGCACTCGTCGACCTCGATTTCCGCCGGCCTCGGCATGGCCGTTGCGCGCGACCTGTCGGGCGGCAAGAACAACGTGATCGCCGTGATCGGCGACGGTGCGATGTCCGCCGGCATGGCCTATGAGGCCATGAACAATGCCGGCGCGATGAACTCCCGCCTGATCGTGATCCTCAACGACAACGACATGTCGATCGCGCCACCGGTCGGCGCCATGTCGGCCTATCTGTCGCGCCTGTACTCGGGCAAGACCTACCGGACGCTGCGAGATGCCGCCAAGCAGCTCGGCCAGCATCTGCCCAAGGTGATCGCCAACCGCGCCAGCCGCGTCGAGGAATATTCCCGCGGCTTCATGATGGACGGCGGCACGCTGTTCGAGGAGCTCGGCTTCTACTACGTCGGCCCGATCGACGGCCACAACCTCGACCATCTGCTTCCCGTCCTGAAGAACGTCCGCGACATGGAGACCGGCCCGATCCTGGTCCACGTCGTGACCCAGAAGGGCAAGGGCTACTCGCCCGCGGAAGCCGCGGCCGACAAATATCACGCGGTGGCCAAGTTCGACATCGCCACCGGCACCCAGGCCAAGGCCAAGCCGAACGCGCCGGCCTATCAGAACGTGTTCGGCCAGAGCCTGGTCAAGGAAGCCGAGAAGGACGACAAGATCGTCGGCATCACTGCCGCGATGCCCTCGGGCACCGGCATCGACATCTTCGCCAAGGCGTTCCCGAAGCGCACCTTCGACGTCGGCATCGCAGAGCAGCACGCCGTGACCTTCGCCGCCGGCCTCGCAGCCGAGGGCTTCAAGCCGTTCTGCGCGATCTACTCGACCTTCCTGCAGCGCGGCTACGACCAGATCGTCCACGACGTCTGCATCCAGAGCCTGCCGGTGCGCTTCGCCATCGACCGCGCCGGCCTGGTCGGCGCCGACGGCGCGACCCATGCCGGCTCCTTCGACAACGCCTATCTCGGCTGCCTGCCGAACATGGTGATCATGGCGGCCTCCGACGAGGCCGAGCTGGTGCACATGGTGGCGACCCAGGTCGCGATCAACGACCGGCCGAGCTCAGTGCGCTATCCGCGCGGCGAAGGCCGCGGCGTGGAAATGCCCGAGGTTGGCGTTCCGCTGCCGATCGGCAAGGGCCGCATGATCCGCCAGGGCAAGCAAGTCGCCCTGCTCTCCTTCGGCACCCGGCTTGCCGAGTGCGAGAAGGCCGCCGACGAGCTCGCCGCCCATGGCCTGTCCGCCTCGATCGCCGATGCGCGCTTCATGAAGCCGCTCGACGAGGAGCTGGTGATGAAGCTCGCCCGCGAGCACGACATCCTGATCACGATCGAGGAAGGCTCGATCGGCGGCTTCGGCTCGCACGTGATGCAGTATCTGTCCGACCAGGGCATGCTGGACGGCGGCCTGAAGATGCGTTCGATGGTGCTGCCCGACGAGTTCCAGGACCACGACACGCCGGCAGCGATGTACGCCCGCGCCGGGCTCGACGCCAAAGGCATCGTCCGCAAGGTGTTCGAGGCGCTCGGCAAGGATTACACGACCGAGTCGGTCAAGCTCGCCTGAGGCGAGCTTGCGTCCCGCAGTGGTGAGCCATGAAGATCTATCTGGCAGGTCCCGACGTGTTCCTGCCGGATGCCATTGAAATCGGCCGGCGGAAGGTCGCGATCTGCGACCGCCACGGCCTGATCGGCCTCTACCCCCTCGACAACAGCATCGACCTCGCCTCCTCCGACGCCTCGCGCCAGATCTTCCATGGCAACGAGGCGATGATGGACGACGCCGATGCCATCATCGCCAATCTCACACCGTTCCGCGGGCCCGGCGCCGATGCCGGCACGGTCTATGAGTTCGGCTACATGGCCGGCTCCGGCAAGCTGTGTCTCGGCTACTGCAACGACCCGGCCGTCTACGCCGATCGTGCCCGACGCTTCACGGCGGTGACGGAGCAGGACGGCCGCCTGGTCGATGGCGAAGGCCTGACTGTCGAGGATTTCGGCCTGCCCGACAATCTCATGATGATCCACGCGCTCGAGCTACGCGGCGCCCCGCTCGTCGCTCCACGCGAACGCCCTGCGGACGTCTGGCATCATCTGGCAGCGTTCGAGACCTGCGTGAGATTGGCGGCGGAGCGGCTGGCGACGAGGACGGTTTGATCCCGGGCCCCTCCGAAGCCGCGAATACGCGCGAACAGCTTGCAACACCCGTCATTGCGAGCGAAGCGAAGCAATCCAGGGCTACAAAGGAGGTCTGGATTGCTTCGTCGCGTCGCTCCTCGCAATGACGGAGTTCAAAATTCATTGCGTCGCCCTCATCTCACCTATCTCGCGATCCGGCCCATGACCCCTGCCCGCAAACGTGCTGACATCCTCCTCGTCGAACGCGGCCTGTTCGAGAGCCGCGCGCGGGCGCAGGCGGCAATCGAGGCGGGGCTCGTGTTCGCCAACGACAAGCAGGTGGGCAAAGCCTCGGAGAACATTCCCGCCGACGCCGTCCTGCAGGCCGAGCCGGCGCATCCCTGGGTGTCGCGTGGCGGCGTCAAGCTGGCGGCGGCGCTGGAGCATTATGGCATCGAGGTCGAAGACCATGTCTGCCTCGATGTCGGTGCCTCCACCGGCGGCTTCACCGAGGTCCTGCTGGCGAATGGCGCGGCGCTCGTGTTCGCAGTCGATGTCGGCCGCGACCAATTGCACCCATCATTGCGCAATCACCCGAAGATCATCTCGATGGAGCAGACCGACATCCGCAGCTACGACGGCAAGCGCCTGCCGCAGCGCCCCGACGTCGTCGTGATCGACTGCAGCTTCATCTCGCTCAAGGCGGTGCTGCCGGTCGCATTGTCGCTCGCGGCCTCGCCGATGAGCCTGCTGGCGCTGATCAAGCCGCAATTCGAGGCGCAGGGAAAGCACGGCAAGGGCGGCATCATCAAGGATGCAAGCGTGCATGCCGCCGTCTGCGACGACATTGCGGCCTTCGCCGCCTCGCTCGGCTGCAGCGACATCGAGATCTTCCCGTCATCGATCAAGGGCGGCGACGGCAACGCCGAGTTCTTCCTGGGAGCGCGCCGCCATGGTTGAGCGTCTCGTCATCGACCATGTCGGCCATCGCGGCGATGGCGTGTCGCTCTCATCGGGCGAGGCGCTGTACGTGCCCTATACGCTGGCCGGCGAGACCGTCGAGGCGGCTGTCGTGCCCGGGCATCCCGATCGCCGCAAGCTGCTCGCGGTGGAGGCGGCGAGCTCGGAGCGGATCGCGCCATTCTGTGCGCATTTCGGCGTGTGCGGCGGCTGCGCCATCCAGCACTGGATGCCCGGGCCCTATCAGCAGTGGAAGCGCAACATCGTCGTCGAGACGCTACGGGCCGCCAAGGTCGACTGCGACGTGGCCGATCTGATCGATGCCCACGGCACCGGCCGGCGCCGCGCCACCTTCCACGCACGGATGGGCACGCACGACGTCCTCAGGGTCGGATTCTCGGCCGCCAACAGCCACGACATCGTGCCGATCGACCGCTGCCCGATCCTCGATCCTGCTCTGGACGGTGCGCTGGAAGCCGCATGGGCCCTGGCTGAGGCGCTGAAGCCGACCGGCAAGCCGCTCGACATCCAGGCGACCGCGACCAGCAACGGCCTCGACATCGACATCCGCGGCTCCGGCCCGCTGCCGCCGCCGCGCATCGCGGCCCTGTCCCGCCTCGCCGAACAGCACCGGCTGGCGCGGCTGACCCGCCATGGCGAACTGGTGCTGATGCGCAATGCGCCCGTGGTCACGATGGGGACGGCACAGGTGACGCTGCCGCCCGGCTCGTTCCTGCAGGCCACCGTGCAAGGCGAGGAGACGCTGGCGCAGCTCGTGCTGGCGCGGATCGGCAAGGCCAAGCACGTCGCCGACCTGTTCTGCGGCGTCGGCCCGTTCGCGCTGCGGCTCGCCACGCGGGCGCGCGTCACCGCCATGGACAATGATGCCGGCGCGATCGCGGCGCTGCAAAAGGCGTCTGGCACGCCCGGCCTCAAGCCGATCAAGGCCGAGGCGCGCGACCTGTTCCGCCGCCCGCTGATGCCGCAGGAATTGCGCGACATCGACGCCGTCGTGTTCGATCCGCCGCGCCAGGGCGCTCAGGCGCAGGCCAGGCAACTCGCGGCCAGCAAGGTGCCGGTGATCGTCGCGGTGTCCTGCAACGTCACGACGTGCGCGCGGGACATGCGCATGCTGATCGACGGCGGCTACAAGCTCGAGACCGTGGTGCCGGTCGACCAGTTCCGACATACGCCGCATGTCGAGCTGGTGGCGAGGCTGGTGCGGTGAGCACTGTCAGCGGATTTACGAGCGATATCGGCTTTTTCGGGAAGCGCCAAGCGTTGCCCCTGCAATGACGCACGGAGCTCGCGCATCACGCTCGGTGCGCCCCCTCGCCCCGCTTGCGGGGAGAGGTCGACTGAGAACGCCGCTGACTATGAGCACGAACTCGTAGGCGATCGACCAGCGATGTCGCCTATCCGATGCGCTACCTCACCACGCTGACCTTCACCGGCGCGACGCCGGAGTTGACCATGCCGAGCGCCTGCGCGGCTGAGTAGGACACGTCGACCACCCGGCCCTGCACGAACGGTCCGCGATCGTTGACACGCACCACCACGGAGCGGCCGGTCTTGACGTTGGTGACCTGCAGGCGGGTGCCGAACGGCAGGCTGCGATGCGCGGCCGTCAGCTCGGAGGGATTGAAGCGCTCGCCGCTCGCGGTCTTCTGGCCTTCCGAATAGTAGCTGGCGAGACCGGACGCTCCGGAGTGCGCCGGCGGCGGGCTGAGCTCGGCCCGCCGGACGCGCACCACTGACTCCGGTGCCGTCTCCGCACGCTGCACCTGCGGCCGAAATTCGGCTCCGGCCTGCTTCGTCGGCGCCGCCCAGCGCGCCTGCCGGACCGCCGATGATTGCGCGCAGGCTGCGAGCGAAGCCGCCGCCGCACACACCAGCGCTGCCCTGAGAAGTTGGCGAGCGAGCCCTGCACGCGGACCTTGGATGACTGACGAGCGCCTGACGCGCTGCGCGGGACGTGCTGTCCGGTCGATGATACGCATGTTCTGTGCGCCTCCGCCTCAACTCGCTCATGGTCGCGGCCCAATCGCGGCGACACGGTGGCAAAGGGAAACTTGCGGGAGGTGCAACCCCTGGTTTTCGGGAGATTGTGGCTTAATGGCAACAGATCAGCCTGAACAGCGGCCCTGTGGAGTTTTTCCACGCAAGAACTTCATACTGTCATCCTGGGAGAACACGTGAATGCCTGACCCGCTGCTGACCCGCATCGTCGGCGAACTTGCCGATGTCCCGGGACTGCGCGCCATCGCGCTCGGTGGATCACGTGCGCGCGGCACCGCGCATTCGGGCTCGGACTACGACGTCGGGCTCTACATCGCATCCAGGCACGACCTCGACACCGACGTGCTGCGCGAAGCAGTGCGGCGGCTCGTCGACGACCCGCAAACGCTCGAACTGACGGCGGTCGGCGGCTGGGGACAGTGGATCGTCGGCGGCGGCTGGCTCAGAATCGACGGGCACAAGGTCGACCTGCTCTATCGCGAGATCGATGCGGTCGGCGGCGTGATCGACGACTGCCGGAAAGGGCGGATCGAGATGCACTACCAGCCAGGCCATCCGCATGGCTTCGTCTCGGCGATCTGGATGGGCGAGGTCGCGCTCTGCCGCCCGCTGCACGATCCCGCGCAACTGCTGGCGGGGCTGAAGTCGCGCTGCACGCCCTATCCGCGCCGCCTGCGCGACGCGATTATTGCACGCTTCCAGTGGGAGATCGCATTCAGCATCGATAATGCCGAGTTGGCTGTCGGGCGTGGCGACCATACCCACGTCGCGGGCTGCGCCTATCGCGCCCTCGCCTGCCTTGCGCAGGTGCTGTTTGCGGTCAACGGGCGCTACCTGATCAACGAGAAGGGTGCGCTCAAGGAGGCCGCGACGTTTGGACTGGCACTCGCCGATCTGACGGCGCGCGTGGAGCTCATCTGGCAATCGATCGGCAATGGCGAATTCGGTGCGGCGCTCCGCAGCCTGCGGGAGGTCGAGGCCGAATTGAAACAGGCGTTGGTCCATGCTGCGACGGCCGGCTGAGATCGGCGCCTTACCAATCAAGTCTCCCCGCGCGCGCGTCTGCTCGGCAGCCCGGGCCTGCGGGTCACCGCCCCCAGCGGTCCTGCCAGATCTTCTCGCCGATCGTGCAGGACACGCGCGGCTCCTTGTCGGCATCGTCGGCGACCGGCACGATCCGCGGCGGAGGTGAGCGTCCGGCAACCTCCATCAGCAGCTTGGTGCGGATGGCTTCCTTGAACTCGTCGCGGCTCTTGATGGTGACGACGAACGAGCCGTGACCGCCGGTGACGCAATCCTTGTAATAGAGATCGAGGTTCTCGATATCCATGGTCGAGTAGGACGGCTCCTTGACCATGATCGGCAGGCCGTTGATCGTGATGCCCTTGTCGACGGCCTCGTCGCGCGCGATCGTCACCGGTGAGGGACCATTGTTGTTGGGCCCGTCGCCGGAGATGTCGATGACGCGGCGCAGTCCGCGGTAGGGATTCTCATCGAACAGCGGCATGGCGAAGTAGATCGCGCCGGAGATCGAGGTGCGCGACGCGCGGCGGATCGGCGTCTTCATGATCTCGGCGGCGACGGCGTCGGCACTTTCCGGTCCGTCGATCAGGCGCCATGGAATGATGATCTTCTGGTCGCTCGAGGCCGCCCATTCGAAATAGGTCACGGCGATCCTGCCGTGCACGCCGCTCTTCAGCGCCTGCAGGAACTCGCGCGAGCTGAGCGCCTGGGCGTAGCCTTCGCGCTGGATCGCCAGCTCGTCCAGGTCCATCGAGTAGGACACGTCGACGGCGAGGATCAGTTCGACGTCGACGGACGCTTCCTTCTCGCTCAGCTGCTGCGCCGGCTGGGCCCTCGGCGCGGCCACGACGCTGGCGACGTCGCCGCCGGCCAAGGCGCCCGCCAGACACGCCACCCCGATCGAGATCCACCAGCGCATGAGCTGCCCTCCAATCGCGTCTGATGATGGTGACATGCAATCCGCAGAGCGCAAAGCGGGAACGCACACATCCATTCACATTCCGGTTAGTCCCCTGGGGTTTGCCCGGATGTCAGGCAGCCGCATGCGCCCATCGCGCAAGGCATGCAGCCCGTGGTTTCCCGGAGCGGCCGAAGCCTGTATCGTGGCGTGACTGCCGCATCCGGAACACAGGCGCGCCCTTAGAATGAACGATGCCGTCACCAAGCCCAAGACGAAGGTACGCACCAAGACCGAGCGTCCGCGGCTCTACAAGGTGATCCTCGTCAACGACGACTTCACGCCGCGCGATTTCGTGGTGATGATCCTGAAGGCGGAATTCGGCATGACCGAGGACCAGGCCTACAAGGTCATGATCACGGCGCATAAGCTCGGCGTCTGCGTGGTGGCCGTGTTCACCAAGGACGTCGCCGAGACCAAGGCGACGCGCGCGACCGATGCCGGCCGCGCCAAGGGATACCCGCTGCTGTTCACCACCGAGCCGGAGACCTGAGCCGGCGAACTAATTCCCTTCCTCGCGCAGCCCGTACGCACGTTGTGCGGTCGCGAGGCCTGCGATCGGAAATTCGCCGAGGTCGGTCCAGAGATCGGTCAGCGGCCCGGGACAGGCGCCGGCAAACGCCTCGGACGCGACCACCGTCCGCTTCAGTCGCGCGGCGATCTTCTCGAGCCGAGCGGCGAGATTGACGGCCGGGCCGATGCAGGTGAAGTCGAGCCGGTTGCCGCCGCCGATATTGCCATAGAGCAGCCGTCCGACATGCAGCGCGACGCCGAAGCGGAAGCGTTCCCCGGTGCCGCCGGCCGCGTATTCGAGCGCATCGACGCGAGCCCGCGAGGCGCGCGCCGCCGCAAGGACGCGGGCGCAGACCTCGGTCGGATCGCCGCCCTGCTCGCGAAACGGAAACACGGCGAGCAGGCCGTCGCCCATGAACTTCAGCACCTCGCCGCCCTGCTCGCGGATCGGATCGACCTGGCAGTCGAAATAGTGGTTGAGGATCGCCACCACGTCCTCAGCCGGCAGGCGATCGGACAAGGGCGTGAAGCCGCGCAGATCCGACAGCCAGATCGCCGCATCCAGCGTATCGGTGTGGCCGCGGCGGATCTGGCCGCCCAGGATGCGCTCGCCGGCGCTATTGCCGACATAGGTGTCGAGCAGCATCGAGGCCGTACGTCGAAGCGTGACGATCTCGGTGTAGCGCGCCAAAGCCGGCATCAGCGAGCGAATCGCATTCAGATGCGCGTCGGTGAAGCCTGTTGGAGATTTGGTGGTCCAACTCGACGCGTGGACCGCACGGTCGATGAAGGTCAAAGGTAGAGTGAAATAGTCGGTCACGCCTTCGGCCCGCAGATCCATCAGGATCGGAAAGAGCTCGGCCTCCCGATCGCGAGGATCGGCCCTGAACTCGGTCCCCTGCTCGAACACGCGCGCAAGCGGGCTGTCCCTGTAGGCCGGCGTGCTCTCGAAGCCGAAATCGACCGAGCCCATCTCGACCTCCGCCCCCTGGCGCCAGATGAAGCTGCGGCCGGCGATATCAGGATGAAGGGTGCGGACGAACACGCCCACGCGCCACAGCGGCACGCCGAGCCCGACCAGACGATCGCAGCATTCGGACATCATCTGGCTCGGTGTCGCCGCGGAGCGCGCGCCGTCGACCAGCCAGTCCTTGATGTCCCGCAGCTTGGAAGCGTCCATGGGACGACACTAGGCGAGCAGCGTGGCAACAGCAAACAGCCGCGGCGGCAGCGTGCGGCTACCCCACCTGGCCGCGATGGCGCAGCAGGTGATCGGCCAACACACAGGCCATCATCGCCTCGCCGACGGGAACCGCGCGGATGCCGACGCAGGGGTCGTGACGGCCCTTGGTCAGGATCTCGGTCTCCTGGCCTGAGCGGTCGACGGTCTGGCGCGGGGTGAGGATCGACGAGGTCGGCTTGACCGCGAAGCGCAGCACGATCGGCTGTCCCGTGGCGATGCCGCCGAGAATGCCGCCGGCATTGTTGGAGAGGAAGCGCGTGCCGTCATTGGCCGAGCGCATCTCGTCGGCATTCTCCTCGCCGGTCAGCTCGGCCGCACCAAAGCCGGCGCCGATCTCGACGCCCTTCACGGCGTTGATGCTCATCATCGCCGCGGCGAGATCGGCATCGAGCTTGCCGTAGAGCGGCGCGCCAAGTCCCGCCGGCACGCCCTCGGCGACGATCTCGAGCACGGCGCCGATCGACGAGCCGGACTTCCTGATGCCATCGAGATAGTCCTCGAAGAACGCCGCCTTGTCCTTGTCGGGGCAGAAGAAGGGATTGCGCGCGACCTCGTCCCAGTCCCAGTTGCCGCGATCGATCTTGTGCGGCCCCATCTGCACCAGCGCACCGCGCACCTTCACGTCCGGCAGGACCTTGCGCGCGATCGCGCCGGCGGCGACGCGCGTCGCGGTCTCGCGCGCCGAGGAACGACCGCCGCCGCGATAGTCGCGCAGGCCGTATTTGGCCTCGTAGGTGAAGTCGGCGTGACCGGGACGAAACTTGTCCTTGATCTCGGAATAGTCCTTGGAGCGCTGGTCGGTGTTCTCGATCAGGAGCGCGATCGGCGTGCCCGTGGTGACCTGCACGCCCGTGTCGGGATCAGCCATCACGCCTGACAGGATCTTCACCTGGTCCGGCTCCTGGCGCTGGGTGGTGAAGCGCGACTGGCCGGGACGGCGGCGGTCGAGATCGCGCTGGATCTCGTCGGCGGCGAGCGGGATCCGCGGCGGACAGCCGTCGACCACGCAGCCGATGGCCACGCCATGGCTCTCGCCGAAGGTGGTGACGCGGAACATGTGGCCGAAGGTGTTGAAGGACATGAGCTGATCACCCAACCGGAAAAACCATCATTCCGGGATGGTCCGAAGGACCAGACCCGGACTCTCGAGATTCCGGGTTCGCCTCCGCGAGGCGCACCGGAACGACGGAGACAAACTAACTGTACTTCTCGAACCCGTTCTCACCGAACACATAGACCGCGCCCTGCTGGATCGGCAGGTCGACGGCGCCGTGCGGCGTCTCGAAGCCCAGCGCGACCATCAGCGCCCGCGCCGTGCCGCCATGGGCGACCGCCACGATATCGCCAGACAGCCCATCGTACCAGTCGCGCACGCGGCGCTCGACGTCGGCATAGGTCTCGCCGCCCTCGGGCGCCAGCGACCATTTGTCGGTCAGCCGCCTGGCATAGAAGGCGGGATCGGCCGCCTGCATTTCCGGCAGCGTCGCCCCTTCCCATTTGCCGTAGCCGATCTCGCGCAGCCGGGCATCGAGCGCATAGCCCTCGGCTGGCAGGCTCAGGGTCTCACGCACCAGCTCCATGGTCGCGCGGGCGCGGCTGAGGGGGCTGGCGACGTAAGGCAGGCGCGCCGCATCATGGCCGTTGCGCGCAGCGAGCTCGGCCAGGATGTTGCCGGCCTGCACCGCCTGCACCCGCCCGAGCGCGTTCAGCGGAATGTCCTGCGTGCCTTGCAGCCGGCCGAGCGCATTCCATTCCGTCTCGCCGTGGCGGATGTAGTAGATCGTGGGCCGTGGCATTGCGCGTTGACGTTATTCCTTGGCGCCGACGGAATTGTTCAGCGAGATGTCGGGCGCCTCGGGCCGCTTCATGCCGACGACATGATAGCCGGAATCGACGTGATGCACCTCGCCGGTGACGCCGCGCGACAGGTCGGACAAGAGATACAGCGCGCTGTCGCCGACCTCGTCGATGGTCACGGTCCGGCGCAGCGGCGCGTTGTACTCGTTCCACTTCAGGATGTAGCGGAAGTCGCCGATGCCCGAGGCGGCCAGCGTCTTGATCGGTCCTGCCGAGATCGCGTTGACGCGGATGTTCTTCTCGCCGAGATCGGCGGCGAGATAGCGCACGCTGGCTTCCAGCGCGGCCTTGGCGACGCCCATCACGTTGTAGTGCGGCATCCACTTCTCGGCGCCGTAATAGGTCAAGGTGATGATCGAGCCTCCGTCGGTCATCAGCTTCTCGGCGCGCTGCGCGATCGCCGTCAGCGAGTAGCAGCTGATCAGCATGCTCTTGGAGAAATTGTCCTGCGTGGTTTCGATGTAGCGGCCGTCGAGCTGGTCCTTGTCGGAGAAGGCGATGGCGTGGACCACGAAATCGATCTGGCCCCACTTCTCCTTGAGCACGTCGAACACCGCGTCGATGGTCGTGGGATCGGTGACATCGCAATGGCCGAGCACGAGCCCGCCGAGCTCGGCCGCCAGCGGCTCGACCCGCTTCTTCAGCGCGTCGCCCTGGTAGGTCAACGCGATCTCCGCGCCGGCCGCGCGCGCGGCCTTGGCGATGCCCCAGGCGATCGAGCGGTTGTTGGCCACGCCAAGGACGACCCCGCGCTTGCCCTGCATCAAACCTGAAATCTGCGCCATGCGGCTTCCCATCGAACTGATTATTAAGGACTGGACGTACACCACCGGTCTGGCCCGGTACAGCCCCATTCCGCCCGCTCTGTGGCAAACTCCCCCGCAGGGCTTGCGGTCCGGAATACGCTGATCATCGCGGGGTTATGATCTTTGCAAGACGCCGGCTGCGGCCTGCGCCCTTGTCATCGCAGCGAACAGCCGCAGGGCATTCCATGAACGCGTTCCGCCAGAGCGTCGAGACCATGATTCCGGCACTGCGCCGTTATGCCCGGGCGCTGGCGCGCGACATGGACGCGGCCGACGAGCTGGTCCAGGACACGCTGGTGCGGGCGCTGCGCTCGGAGCGGCTGTTCCTGGGCGGCGACATCAGGAGCTGGCTGTACACGATCCTGACCAATCTGAACAAGAACCGCCGGCGCTCCTTGGCGCGGCGGCCGCACTTCATGCCGCTCCAGGACGACAATGCCGACGCCAGCGGCACCGAGGCCGAGGGCCGGGACATCGAGCACGCGCTGGCGACCCTGGTGGAGGAGCAGCGCGCGGCGCTTCTCCTCGTCGTGCTCGAGGGCCTGAGCTACCGCGAGGTCGCCGACATCCAGGGTGTCCCAATCGGCACCGTGATGTCCCGCCTCGCCCGCGCCCGCGCCCATGTCCGTGCCGTGCTCGAGGGCGAGCGGCCGGCGCTGCGGAGGGTGAAATGACCACTGCACAAAAGCCGCCCTGCCATGTTCGGCTGCCCAAGCCTGCAGCGACCGCGCATCGCCGCAGCCGCCCGATTGCAACGAGATCCCGATGATGACCGAGCCGACCATTCCCGTCACCGAAGACGAGCTGCACGCCTATGTCGACAACGAGCTGCCGGCCGAGCGCCGCAGCGACGTCGAGCGCTGGCTGGCCGCGCATCCGGCGGACGCCGAGCGGGTGCAATCCTGGCGCAGCATGGCTGAGGCGCTCCATGCCCGCTACGATTCGATCGTCAACGAGCCGGTGCCGCCGCGGCTCGACCTCGACGGCCTGGAGCGCCGGCCGCGGCGCTGGGTCGTCGCGGCCATGGCGGCAAGCGTGGCGGCCTTCGCGGTCGGCGGCGCGGTCGGCTGGGTCGCGCGTGGCGCCGCCTCCTCGCCGTCGCCGCTCCAGGCCCTTGCCGGCGAGGCGCTCGATGCGCACCGACTCTATGTCGTGGAGGTGCGCCATCCGGTCGAGGTTCCTGGCGACGAGAAGGCCCATCTGCAGCAATGGCTGACGCGGCGCTGCGGTCGCACCGTGCAGGCGCCGGAGCTGGAAACCACCGGGCTGAAGCTCGTCGGCGGCCGGCTGCTGCCGGGGCCGACCGGCCCGGCGTCCTTCCTGATGTACGAGAGCACCTCCGGCGAGCGCTTCACGGTGTATGCGACCAAGGTCGGGATCGAGGCGGCCGAGATGCGCTATACGACGCAGGGCAACACCGCCGCACTCTCATGGGCGGAGCGCGGCGTCAGCTACGTCGTCAGCGGCAGCAGTGACCGGACGCGTCTCACCCAGGTCGCGCGCCTTGTTTATGACCAGACCGAACGGGCGGGCGGCTAGCGGCGGACCATTGCCCGATTTCGCGAGGTGCCGGCCTCGGCGCGATTACGGCCGTGATCAGAAGCGTTTGCAGGATGGCCGCGAACGCTGCCCGAGAGGGTACTGATCCCCGCATGGCTCAGGCGGGCGACACGCCAGGGTCGGCGCCGCAATTCGGTCACCGGAAATCTGGAATCAGGTCACCGGCACGTCTCAATATAGCGCCAAATGTTCACGAAAAAATGAGGAGTGTTCGATCCGCCGATCGACACGGAAGCGGCCTCGATCGGGGTTTTGTACCGCGCTGGTCCCCCTTTCGAGGCCGCACTTTTTTCTCAGCTTTCCAGCTCGTCCTTCAGCTTTCAGCCGAGTGGTCCGCAACGCGCAACCTCAGGAGAGGTTGCTGCGCGGATTGTAGGGATGACGGTCGCGCCATTTGGTCATCAGGGCTTCGAGCTCTGCGTCGTTGCCGTCGGGCAGCACGATCCGGGTGGTGACGAACAGATCGCCGGCCGAGCCGTCGCTCTTGGGCAGGCCCTTACCCTTGAGCCGGAAGGTCCGGCCGCTGGAGGTGTTCTTCGGGATCGACAGCTCGACCGCGCTGCCGAGCGTCGGCGCCCTCACCTTGGCGCCCAGGACCGCCTCGTAAAGCGTGATCGGCAGATCGAGCCTGAGGTCGCTGCCCTCGACCTTGAAGAACGGATGCGGCGCGATCTGGATCGTGATCAGGAGATCACCCGGCCGGTGTCCGGGCGCGCTCTCGCCCTGCCCCTTCAGCCTAATCTGCTGGCCGGCGGTAACACCGGCGGGGACCTTGACGTTGAGCTCCTTGCCCGACGGCAGCCGCACCCGCTTCTCGCCGCCATTGACGGACTCCTCGAGCGAGACCGACATTGCAACCTTCAGATCGAGGTCGAGGCCGACACCGCCGGTGTCGAACTCGAACGAGCCGCCGCCGCCGCGTGCACCGCGCGCGCCGGCGCCGCCGAACATGCTGTTCAGAATGTCCTCGAATCCGCCACCGCCGAAGCCGCCGCCCGGCCCGCCGCCGCTGCGGAAGGTATAGCTCTCGAAGCCGCCACCCGGCCCGCCGCGGCCGGCGCCGCCACCCGGAAAGCCCTGGAAGCGCGGCTTGCCGTCAGCGTCGATCTCCCCGCGATCGAACTGCTTGCGCTTCTCCTCGTCGCCCAGGATCTCGTTGGCCGAATTGATCTCGGCAAACCGCGCCGATGCCTTCGGGTCATCCTTGTTGCTGTCGGGATGATGCTTCTTGGCGAGCTTGCGATAGGCGCTCTTGATGGCCGCAGCGCTGGCGCTTCGCGGCACCCCCAAGACCTCATAGGGGTCGCGCATCCGTCACGTCTCCTTACAGAAAGTCAGATACTAACCTATGGGCTCCCCGCCCGCTTCGCATTTCATCTGGGGAGTCCGTTGTATTTTTGCAACGGGCTCCAGACGACCCCCGCTAGCTTTGCTGCCAGGGTTTGAGCGTCTGGATGTCCCAGCGCCCACGCTCGATACGGCACGCCGAGCCCTGCAGCCAGCGTTCCGTCTTGCCGTTGACGTAGCTCGCCAGGAAATCGCGGCACGTGCGGCCGTTGTCGGCCGTGTAGGACTTGGCGATCGGCGTCACCGAGCCGCGGGCGCCGGTCTGGGGATTCTGCCACGGCTGGCTGGAATCCTTGCTCCCCTTGGTCAGCACGTCCGACGCGGCGTTGCGGGCAAAAGCGAGATCGGCTTCGGTCGGCTCGCGCTCGGGCGGCGGGCTGACCGCGCCGGTGATCTCCGCATCGTCCATCTTGGCAAAGGCCGTTTCAGGGCGCGACAGGCTGCAGCCGCCGCCGGACAGGCCGATTAGAATGAGTGTCAAAGCCGTGCCGGCATGACCGATCGCGGATAGGCCAAGCCGGACCGATGCCCTATATAGGGCCGGACCAGAATGGACTTGCACGCGCCTGGCCGCGGGTGAACGCAAAACTCGGACTCCCCATACACATGACCGACCCCACGAGCATCAAACACCAGACAACCTTAACATCCGGTACATCGGCCGATTTTACCCAGGCCGGCGAGCCGTTTGCGCTGTTTGCGGCGTGGTTTGCCGAAGCCGGCAAGAGCGAGCCCAACGATCCGAATGCGATGGCGCTGGCAACGGTCGACGACAGCGGGCTGCCTGACGTGCGCATGGTGCTGATGAAGGGCTATGACGAGGACGGCTTCGTCTTCTACAGCCACAAGGCCAGCCAGAAGGGCCGCGAGCTCGCCGCCAATCCGAAGGCCGCGCTGCTGTTTCACTGGAAATCGCTGCGCCGCCAGGTCCGCATCCGCGGCCTCGTGGCGCCGGTGACCGACGAAGAGGCCGACGCCTATTTCGCGACCCGGCCGAAGCAGGCGCAGCTCGGCGCCTGGGCCAGCAAGCAGTCGCAGCCGCTGGAGAGCCGCTTCGCGTTCGAGCAGGCGATCGCCAAGGTCGCCGCGCAATACATCATCGGCGAGGTGCCGCGCCCGCCAGGATGGAGCGGCTGGCGCATCACGCCCGTCAGCATGGAGTTCTGGCACGACCGGCCATTCCGCCTGCACGACCGCATCGAATTCCGGCGCGAGGCTTCGGGCCAGCCCTGGACCAAGGTGCGGATGTATCCGTAGAGGATCGCCGCGCGGGCTTGCGCCCGGCCTCTCGGCGTCCGACGCGCCAACGAATCGCCATCGCGCGCGTGAATCAGGCGCCTAACGCACAAACCATTGTGGTAAGTTGATCCGTCCGGGATCGTGAAAGACGCAGTTCATGCCGACCTCTTCCAATCAGCCACGGCGTACGATGCTGCTGACCGGCGCCAGCCGCGGCATCGGCCATGCCACCGTGATCCGCTTCTCCTCAGCCGGCTGGCGCGTCCTCACCTGCTCGCGGCACCCCTTTCCCGAAGAATGCCCGTGGGGCGCCGGCCCCGAGGACCACGTCCAGGTCGACCTGTCCGATCCCCAGGACACCGTGCGCGCGATCGCCGAGATCAAACAGCGGATCGACGGCGGCGAGCTGCACGCGCTGGTCAACAACGCCGCGATCTCGCCGAAGGGCGCGGGCGGTGCCCGGCTCGGCACCGTCGACACCGACCTCGACACCTGGAATCACGTCTTCCGCGTCAACTTCTTCGCGCCGATCATGATGGCGCGCGGCCTGATCAAGGAGCTGAAGGCGGCCAAGGGCTCCGTCGTCAACGTCACTTCGATCGCCGGCTCACGCGTGCATCCCTTCGCCGGCGCGGCCTACGCGACCTCCAAGGCGGCGCTGGCCGCCCTGACCCGCGAGATGGCGTCGGATTTCGGCCGGGTCGGCGTCCGCGTCAACTCGATCGCGCCGGGCGAGATCGACACCTCGATCCTGTCGCCGGGCACCGAGAAGATCGTGCAGGAGCAGATCCCGATGCAGCGCCTCGGCACGCCCGACGAGGTCGCCAAGATCATCTACGTGCTGTGCTCGGAGACCAGCTCCTACGTGAACGGCGCCGAGATCCACATCAACGGCGGCCAGCACGTCTGAGCCATTCGGCGCAGAGACGGTTGCCCGTGTTCGATTTGGTTCATGGCGGCTTGCCACGTTCGGCAAGTTCCCGATGACCGCGCGAAGGCGTGATTAACGCCATCTCCGAAGATCGATACGGACCTACCGACCACCACAAACAAGACAGCGCTCCCGGAGGGAACGCTGTTCATGGGATGGGATCGGCGTACTGAATTTCCAGTCGCTGGCTGCGCGGGCGGCATTGCCTGAATACCGTCCGGTCGAGAACGGTCGTTCAGCCTTCGCACACCAAACCGCGCAGAATCTGCGCGGCGCGCCAGCGCAGGCGGT
The DNA here is from genome assembly GCF_051168395.1 of Bradyrhizobium sp. HKCCYLRH1030. Classification (NCBI taxonomy): domain Bacteria; kingdom Pseudomonadati; phylum Pseudomonadota; class Alphaproteobacteria; order Hyphomicrobiales; family Nitrobacteraceae; genus Bradyrhizobium; species Bradyrhizobium sp. HKCCYLRH1030. Next base: position 189,433 of record NZ_JBNPUY010000007.1, read on the forward strand.
CGGACTCGACGTTGAGGGCGCTGGAGCAATCATCGTCGCGCTCGTCCTCCTCGAGATCGGCGCCGCAGTAGCGGCAGGTGCGCGGCGACAGCGCATGGGCCACGACGATGTCGGCGCGGCTGCGCTGATAGCTGGCAAGATCGATCACGTTGTTCGATGCCATTATGCGTTTCTCAACCATTGCCGCCGCCTCTTGGATAAGGCGCGATGAACGCGCCCTCGAGCTCTGCCTTGCATGCCACGCGCCGAGGCGCTCGTTGTTTGTCATGCTGGTGCAGATTTATCGCAGAGAAGTTTCGATCAAACGTTCAGCGTTCCCATCAAATTTTACCTGAGGAATTGGGGCGGCTTTGCAGCGGCATTGCAGCCGGCCTAACAAGTATTTCCCATTATGTGTTGCATCTCACCGCTTGTGTCACCTGAGGTGCATAGCGACGGACTCTGTCCCGCTGCTAACAACGGGGCGCGAATGAGGCATCACTTGGAATGACGGCACAATGCCGCAGGCCTCGCCCAGATCTGTCGACAGAGCCTGGATTTTCAGGCCCGCGGCACTACAGCCACTTCTTCAATTTGAAGATGTAGTACGGCACGATCGCGCAGATCAGCATCAGCACCAGCGCCATCGGATAGCCGTGCACCCATTCGAGCTCCGGCATCATCTTGAAGTTCATGCCGTAGATCGATGCGATCAAGGTCGGCGGCATCAGCACCACCGCCATCACCGAGAACAGCTTGATGATGTTGTTCTGCTCGAGGTTGACGACACCGAGCATCGCATCCAGCACGAAGGTGATCTTGCCCGCGAGATAGGACGCGTGGTCGGTCAGCGAGGCGACGTCGCGCTGCATGGTCTTGAGCTGCTCGCGCATATCCTTCGACCACTTCACGCCTTCGACGACCGCAGAGAGAAACGTGACGAGACGGCCGATCGACACCAGGCTCTCACGCACCTTCGAGGTCAGGTCGCCCTTGCGCCCGATCGCGATCAGGATCTGCGAATACTGCTTGGCGTGTCCGTGACGCTCATTGTTCGGCTCGAAGATCTCGTGGCTGACCTGGTCGATATCAGCCCCGACCTTCTCGAGAATGTCGGCGCAGCGGTCGATTACCGCATCGAGCAACTCCATCAGCACCATCTCGCCGGTGATCCCGGGCGCACAGTTGCGAGCGAGCTTTGCCTCCACCACGGCGAACGGTCGCGGCTGGTCGTAGCGGACCGTCACCAGACGGTGGCCCGCCAGGATGAAGGTGACGGCGGTGGTCCTGGGCATATCGGAGTCCGAGTGGCACATCAGCGTAGCCGTCATGTAGCGGGCGCCGTTCTCGATATAGAGGCGGCTGGAGATCTCGATCTCCTGCATATCCTCGCGCGTCGGCACCGCAATCCCGGCCAGCTTTTCGACGGCCCGATCCTCGGCACTGCTCGGGTTCACCAGGTCGACCCAGACCGCATTGTCCGGCAGAGCCGCGGGATCGGTGATCGCCATCTTCTTCAGCGCGGTTTCGGACGGGACGAACACCGAGAACATGGACAAACTCCGAATCGCGAAACCTGAATTTCGGGGACTTAGCGGTGGGATGCTGCCGCCTTGTGACGCAGCTTGCGAGTCCGGTCCATCGGCTTTTCGCGCCAATGCTCCGCGGCCTCTCGCGCGGCGCCGAGGGGGAGCTGACCGTGCCATTCGAAGCACAGCTGTGGACGACTGCCCGCAACTTTGCGGCAAAAAAGCAACAATCGCGGCGCTGCAGCGTGACCTGTGCGTGTATCGGCTGGAATTGAGAACGATTTTGACGATAATGGGACATGTGGAATCGCGCTGCAGTGGCGCGGCCGTGTCATTGCAACGTCAGCTGTCGATTGGAATTGGTGACATGTCGCTGAAGGTGAAACTCGGACTCCTGGCCGCCGGCCTGATGCTGTCGGGCTGCATGCAGGCCACGACGTACGAGGCGACCAACACCCAGGCCTTCAAGCCGAAGGACAAGGAACTTCTCGCGAAGATCCGCTACACCAACACGCCGGTGGCCGAGCCCTATCGGCGCGCGATCGTCGACTATCACCGCAAGGAAGCTCCGGGCTCGATCGTCGTCGATTCCGACAGCCACTACCTCTATTACGTGCTGGATGGCGGCAAGGCGATCCGCTACGGCATCACCGTCGGCGAAGAGGCCATGGCCTGGTCGGGCATTGCCAAGGTCGGCGCCATGACCGAGTGGCCGGCTTGGCATCCGACCAAGGGCGAGATCGAGCGTCTGGGCGTTCCGACCTTCGTCGCCCCGGGCCCCGACAATCCGATGGGCTCGCGCGCGATGTACCTCTATGCCAACGGCAAGGACACGCTGTTCCGCATCCACGGCACCAACCAGCCGGAATATATCGGCGCCTCGATCTCCTCGGGCTGCATCCGCCTGACGAACGAGGACGCGATCGACCTCTATAACCGGGTGAAGGTCGGCACCATCGTCGTGGTACTCGATCCGAAGAAGGGTGATTCGCCCTACAAGCCGCAGATGGCGCTGCAGGGCGGGGGCACCTACGCTGCGATGCAGTGAGCCTCGGCTGAAGCCGGCACGATATCAAAAAGCCGAGAAACGCGTTTAGCAGCCTTTCCAAGGGCGCCGGTCACCCGGCGCCTTTTGTTTTGGGGGCTAGAACAATCCGCGGAAAGGATCCCAGCCACGACGGCTGTGATGGCGCGTCCGAGAAGCCGGCTTCGACGGCGAAGCCCGACCCACGCGGGGACTGTTCTGTGCGCGCTGGTCCCGCCCGGCTGCATTCCGCACCGTGTCGGAAGCTGCGGTCGGCGCGCGCGCCTCTGCCGCGGAGCTTCCGGGCTCTTGCTGTTCAGGCGCCGACTGGGACGCGGTCCGCCGGCTGCGGGCCGTTGCAGCGGGCTTTGTGGCCGGAGGCCCTGCTTCCGCGTCGGCCCGTCGGGAGCTGTCGTCAGCAGAAGGATTCTCCGCTGCGGCCGAGGGGTCGGCCTTCCTCTCGTCGGCGCCGGCGCGACCGCCGTCGTTGTGCTCGGCTTTGGTGCTCGGGCTCTTCCGGGCGTTTTCGGTGCCGGCCTGCGCGGTCTCGCGTGGCGGCGCGTCTTCGGGTCTGGCGGCGGGCATCAGGGGCGCGACCTTCGGCAGCGGATCCAGCACGTCCCATTGGCAGATCCGGTAATTGTTCCGCCGCTCCATCAGGTCGAGATGGATGTGGTCCTCGTGGTACCAGTCGGAATCGGGGCCGAGCACCGTGGAGAAATGAGTGCAGACCGCGTGCAGCACCGCCTCGCGCAAATCGCGCGGCTGGGTGCGGTCGGTGAGATCGACCAGGCGGCCGTCGGCCAGCTTGAACCCTTGGACATCCAGCGCATTGGCACGGCCGTGCTCCGATAGCTGCGCGCCGCTGACATTGTTGCGGCCGCGGCACTGATATGAATCGAAATTGTCGAGCGCGGTGACCGCGCTGCCGAGCCGTTCCGCCAGCGGCGCCACATCGTTGCGCACCCAGTTGACGACCGCGGTCGCCATCGGACAACGCATGGTCGCCGCGGGCGTCAGCGCCACCCTGCGCTTGTCAGGCAGCACCACCGCCTCCAGCCGCACCAGGTCCTCGCCGCCGCAGCCGCCAGGCCCCTTGATCGGCGGAATCGATGGCGCGATCGCGACCTCTTCGGTCAGGGCCAGCCGGCAGGCCGAAGGCGGCGGCGGGGCTTGGGCATCCGCCTTCGGACCGCCGCTGGCCGCGTCGCGCGGAGCGGCATCCTCACCCTTGGCCGCCTGCCGCGCCGGCGCGTCGGCTGGCCGCGGCTGCGGAAGCGGCACCTTGGCAACGCCGTCGGCCGGCTTCGCTGCGGGCTCAGAGGCCGCGGGCGGGCTGCGGTGCGCCGATTTCGCGGCCGCCGCCGGCGCCGCCATGAGCCAGCTCAATGCGATCGCCACGGCCACAGCGCTAACCATCACGCCCGGCGCGACGTCGTGGCCATCACAAGCCCATTTGCGTCGGGTGCGGCGCGCGCTAAAATTGACCAAAGAGACCAAAAGACCCTCGCTGCAAGCGAATACCGGAGGAACGACCTGATGCTTGGTTTGATGCAAGACTGGCCCCTGCTTTGTCACCGGATCATCGAGCATGCGGCGACAATCCACGGCTCCCAGGAGGTCGTGACCCGCTCGGTCGAAGGCCCCATCGTTCGCACCACCTATCGGCAAATCCACGACCGCGCTCTCAAGGTCTCGCAGAAGCTGACGCGCGACGGCATCAAGCTGGGCGACCGCGTCGCCACCATCGCCTGGAATACCGGCCGTCATCTCGAGGTCTGGTACGGCATCATGGGAATCGGCGCGATCTGTCACACGGTCAATCCGCGCCTGTTTCCCGAGCAGATCGGCTGGATCATCAACCATGCCCAGGACCGCATCGTCATCACCGATCTGACGTTCGTGCCGATCCTCGAGAAACTCGCCGACAAGCTGCCGAGCGTCGAGCGCTACATCGTGCTGACCGACGCCGCGCACATGCCGCAGACGACGCTCAAGAATGCCGTCGCCTACGAATCGTGGATCGGCGAGGCCGACGGCGATTTCGCCTGGGGGACCTTCGACGAGAACACCGCAGCCGCGATGTGCTACACGTCCGGGACCACCGGTGATCCGAAAGGTGTGCTGTATTCGCATCGGTCCAACGTGCTGCATGCGTTGATGGCCAATAGCCGGGATTCACTCGGTACGTCCGCAGCAGACACAATGCTTCCGGTGGTTCCGCTGTTCCATGCCAACAGCTGGGGCATTGCCTTCTCCGCTCCCTCGATGGGCACCAAGCTGGTGATGCCCGGCCCCAAGCTCGACGGCGCGTCGGTCTACGAGCTGCTCGACACCGAGAAGGTGACCTACACCGCCGGCGTGCCGACGGTGTGGCTGATGCTGCTGCAGCACATGCAGGCGCATAACCTCAAACTGCCGCATCTGAAGATGGTCGTGTGCGGCGGCTCGGCGATGCCGCGCTCGATGATCCAGGCCTTCCTCGACATGGGCATCGGCGTGCGCCATGCCTGGGGCATGACCGAGATGAGCCCGATCGGCACACTCGCCACCCTGAAGCCGCCGTTCCTCGCCGCCGACGGCGACGCCAAGCTCGATGTGCTGCAGACCCAGGGCTTCCCGCCGTTCGGGGTCGAGATGAAGATCACCGACGATGCCGGCACCGAGTTGCCGTGGGACGGCAAGACCTTCGGCCGGCTCAAGGTGTCCGGTCCCGCGGTGTCGAAGGCCTACTACAAGGTCGACAGCAACATCCTCGACGATGAAGGCTTCTTCGACACCGGCGACGTCGCCACCGTCGATGAGCATGGCTACATGCGCATCACCGACCGCTCCAAGGACGTCATCAAGTCCGGCGGCGAATGGATCTCCTCGATCGACCTCGAGAATCTTGCCGTCGGCCATCCCGCCGTCGCCGAGGCTGCCGTCATCGGCGTCTATCATCCGAAATGGGACGAGCGCCCGCTGCTGATCGTGCAGTTGAAGCCCGGCCAGACCGCGACGCGCGAGGACATCCTGAAATACATGGAAGGCAAGATCGCCAAATGGTGGATGCCCGATGACGTCGCCTTCGTCGACGGCATCCCGCACACGGCAACGGGCAAGATCCTGAAGACTGCGCTGCGCGACCAGTTCAAGAGCTATCGCTTCCCCAACGCCGCCGCCTAGCAACAACTCCCGCTCCGCGCGAGACTCACGGCCCCTGCGCCCCCGCGGGGGCCGTTTGCGTTTCGCGCAAAAAGTTCCATCGCCCTCGCCTCGACCAAAGGCGAATAGGAAGCCCATGGGCGCGTTCCTAAGGTCCGGCACCATAAAAAACGAGGGAACGCCACCATGCGAAAATCAACCCGCCTGCTGCCCTGGCTGCTGGGAGCATCACTGGCCGCCACGGCCGCTCACGCCGCTGGCAACAAGGTCGTGATCGGCGACATCGACGACATGTCCGGGCTCTATGCCGACGTGATCGGGCCGGGCGGGGTCGAGGCTGCAAAGATGGCGATCGAGGATTTCGGCGGCAGCGTGCTCGGCAACAAGATCGAGTTCATGGAGAGCGATCATCAGAACAAGCCGGACGTCGGCGCCCAGAAGTTGCGCGAGTGGGCCGATCGCGACGGGGTCACCATGATCCTCGGCGGCTCCAACACGGGGGTCAGCCTCGCGATGGCCAACGCCGCCAAGGAGAAGAAAATACCGTTCATCGCGATCGGTGCCGCCGGCGCCTCGCTGACCGGCAAGGACTGCACGCCCTACACCGTCCACTACGCCTACGATACGACCTCGCTCGCCAACGGCACCGCCAAGACCATGGTCAGCCAGGGCGGCAAGAGCTGGTTCTTCCTGACCGCCGACTACGCCTTCGGCACCCAGTTGCAGGAAGCCGCGTCCAAGGTGGTCGAGGCCAATGGCGGCAAGGTGGTCGGAGCGGTCCGCGTGCCGCTCTCCACGTCGGACTTCTCCAGCTATCTGCTGCAGGCGCAGGGCTCGGGCGCGCAGGTTCTGGGCCTCGCCAATGCCGGCAACGACTTCACGAACTCGATCAAGGCCGCGGATGAATTCGGCATCGCCAAGACGATGAAGCCGGCGGCGCTGCTCGCCTTCATCAGCGACATCCACAGTCTCGGCCTGAAGACCGCGCAGGGTCTCTATCTCACCACCGGCTGGTATTGGGACCTCAACGACAAGACCCGCGCCTTCGCGAAGCGCTACTACGAAAAGACCAAGGGCGAGCCGACCATGAACCAGGCCGCCTACTACTCGGCGACGATCACCTATCTCAATGCCGTGAAGGCGGCCGGCACCACCGAGTCCGACAAGGTCATGGACCAGCTGCGCAATATGAAGATCGACGACATGTTCACGTCGAACGGCAAGATCCGCGCCGACGGCCTGATGGAGCATGAGATGTACATCATGCAGGTCAAGAAGCCGGAGGAGTCGAAGTACCCCTGGGACTACTACAAGCTGATCCAGACGATGTCCGGCGAGGAGGCGTTCGGCAAGCTTTCGGAGTCCGCCTGCCCGCTGGTGCATTCGCACTGAGCATCCGGCGCAAGCCTGACCAAGGCAGCCACGGCCCCTCCCCTTCGGCGGGGCCGTGGCGTTGCGTGCCGCCGTGGCGTTGACGTGGCGCAAGGCGGGCATGCCGGGCCGCATCTAGAAGGTGGGCATGAGTTCAAGAGCGCGCCTCCCAGCGTCCACGACATGGCGCGACATACCGTCGACGGTGCTGACGCTCGGGCTGGTATCGCTCCTGATGGATATCTCCTCGGAGCTGATCCATGCGCTGCTGCCGGTCTTCCTCGCGACCGTGGTCGGCGCCTCCACGGTGACCATCGGCCTGATCGAAGGCGTGTCCGAGGCGACCGCCGCAATCACCAAGGTATTCTCCGGCGCACTGTCCGACCGCATTGGCAAGCGCAAGCTGCTGGTCGCAATCGGCTATGGGCTGGCGGCTTTGACCAAGCCGGTGTTTCCGCTCGCCAGCACATCATGGCAGATCCTCGCGGCGCGCTTCGTCGACCGCATCGGCAAGGGCATCCGCGAGGCGCCGCGCGACGCGCTGATCGCCGACGTCACGCCGGAAGGCATCCGCGGCGCGAGCTACGGCCTGCGCCAGGCGCTCGACACGATCGGCGCCTTTGCCGGTCCCCTCCTCGCCGTGGCGCTGATGGCGCTCTACGCCGACGACTTCCGGGCGGTGTTCTGGTGGTCGGCGCTGCCGGCCACGCTTGCCGTGCTGCTGATCCTGTTCGGCCTGCGCGAGCCGGCGCAGACCGCGCCTGCGGCGCGCCGGGACTGGCCGGTCCATGCGCGCGAGCTGCGCCGGCTGCCATCGGCCTATTGGATCGTGGTCGCCACCGGCGCGGTGTTCGCGTTGGCCCGCTTCAGCGAGGCGTTCCTGGTGCTGAAGGCGCAGGCCGACGGCCTCGCTCTCGCCCTGATCCCGTTGGTCTACGTGCTGATGAACCTGATCTATGCCGGCGTCGCCATGCCCGCCGGCATCCTCTCCGACCGCATCGGCCGCAACAACGTGCTGACCTGCGGCCTCGTGGTGCTGACAGCCGCCGACCTGACGCTGGCCTTCGTGCCCGGCCTGATCGGCACCGCGATCGGCGTCGCGCTGTGGGGCCTCTACCTCGGGCTGTCGCAGGGGCTGCTGTCGGCAATGGTCGCCGATACCGCCCCGCCGGATCTGCGCGGCACCGCGTTCGGCCTGTTCAACCTTGTGACCGGCGCTGCGCTGCTGGTCGCGAGCCTGCTGGCGGGATCGCTGTGGCACGCCTATGGGTCGCAGGCGACGTTCACGACCGGCGCAGCCTTCTCAATCGCAACCGTCCTGTTGATGCTGACGGCGTTGCGCAGCCGCCCAGACCGAGCCGTCTGACGCGGTCTCCGCATCAACCGCCTTCTCCGGGCCAAACGCCTCTTGAATTTACGCCATCCGCGTGGTCTCACACGGGGTGATCCGGCCGCCCGGCAACGCAGGCAGCGGCCCAACCCCGGCAGTTCCTGACACGATGGCACGCAGGTTTCACGCCCCCTATCTGTCGGAGCCGATCTCCAGCCTCGCGACCTGGACCCGCAATCTGGCGGTGTTCTCGGTCGTCGCCGTGCTGGTCTCGATCCTGATCCTGCGCTTCGATTTTCTGGAGACGAAGCCGGCGCTGGCGACGTTCTTCGGCGCGCTGGGGCTCGCCGTGCTGTCGATCCTGCTCGGGCTTGCCGCCTTCGTCGCGATCTGGCGCAACGGCAGCCGCGGCATGAGCCGGATCCTGCTCGCCTTCATGATCGATGCCGTGGTGCTGGCCTATCCGGCCTACCTCGCGCTCCAGTACCGCAAGCTGCCGAAGATCTACGACATCACCACCGACCCGATCGATCCGCCGCGCTTCGAGGCTTTGGCGCCGCTCCGCAACGGCGACGGCACCAACACGGCCGTCTATGCCGGGCTGTATTCAGCCGAGCAGCAGCAGAAATTCTATCCGGACATCGAGCCGGTGCAGATCGAGCTGCCGCCCGATCGCGCCTACGCGATCGCCCTGAAGCTGGTCAACCGGCGCAAATGGTTCGTGGTCGACGAACGCGCGCCGCAGCCGCCGCGCCGCGTCGGCCGCATCGAGGCGGTCGCGCGCACGCCGATCATGGGCTTCCGCGAGGACATCTCGATCCGCATCCAACCCGACGGCGAGGATTCCCGCGTCGACGTCCGCTCCGCCTCGCGCTATTTCGAGTCAGATATCGGCAGCAATGCCGCGCGCGTGGCCAAGCTGATCGAGGACCTGTCCAACGCCGGCGAGGCCGAGGCGCAGAAGCCGGTGAAGAAGGTCACGCCGCCGGCGGTGGCGGCGAAGGGAAATGCGAAGACGGTGAAGAAGTGAGCGGGGCGAATGGCGTATAGGGAGTGGCGAATAGGGAATGAAGTCTTCCCGGCTCGCACTCTTCCCCTACTCGCTATTCCCTACTCGCTATTCGCTACACCAGCCGATACGTCCCGCCGATCACCGGATCACCTTCCGTCGCGACCACGCCGCGGGCGACGAGGTCTTCCAGATGGGCCAGCACGGAATAGCCGGCCGCGGTGGTGAGCCGTGGATCGATGCCGATATAGATCGCGCGCACCATGGTCGGGATGTCGGCCTCGCCCTTGGCGAGGCGATGCAGGATCGAGGCCTCGCGGGCCTGGCGGTGGCGCATCAGGAAGCGCGTGTAGCGCGGTCCCTCCGGAATTTCCGGACCGTGACCTGAGAAATACAGCTCCTCGGGCCGCGCGGCGAGCCGCTCCAGCGAAGCCATGTAGTCGACCATCGAACCATCGGGCGGCGCCACGATCGACGTCGCCCAGCCCATGACGTGATCGCCGACGAAGGTGGTCCTGCGCTCGGCCCAGGCGAAGGCGAGATGGTTGGCCGTATGGCCCGGCGTCGCCACGGCCTCGACCCGCCAGCCCCGCCCTTCGATCACATCGCCGTCAGCAACGGTGACATCCGGCGCAAAGTCGCGGTCGACGCCGGATTCCGGACTGTGCTTCTCACTCTCGTAGCGCGGCCGCGAGGCGCGATGCGGGCCCTCGGCATAGACGGTGGCACCGGTCGCGGCCTTCAGCCGGCCGGTGTTCGGCGAGTGATCGCGATGCGTGTGCGTCACCAGGATGTGCGTGACGGTCTCGCCTCTGATGGCATCGAGCAGCGCCTGCGCATGGGCCTCGTTGTCCGGACCCGGATCGATGATCGCGACGTTGCCGGTGCCCACGATGTAGCTGACCGTGCCGGTGAAGGTGAACGGACTCGGATTGTTGCAGAGGACGCGGCGAATGCCGGGGCGGACCTGCTCGACGACGCCCGCCCGAAGCGGGAAGTTGCGGTTGAACGGGACGTCGTCATTCTCGGCCATGGCGTGCCTTCCCTGTGCATGGGGCAGATCGCCTGCCTCACTCGCTGCCGTCATCCCCCGCGAAAGCGGGGGATCCAGTACTCCGAGACGGCGATGAGCCTCGATGGGCCGGTGATCGCTGGATCGTCCGCTTTCGCGGACGCTGACAGCGAGGGCGCAACGGCGACCGCGTATACCGCCCTATGCAGCGAATGGGCGTCGCGCACAGCAGTTAGAAAAACGCCTGAATGCCGGTGATGGCGCGGCCGAGGATCAGCGCGTGGACGTCGTGCGTGCCCTCGTAGGTATTGACCGTCTCGAGGTTGGCGGCGTGGCGCATCACCTGATACTCGATCGAGATGCCGTTGCCGCCATGCATGTCGCGCGCGACGCGGGCGATGTCGAGCGCCTTGCCGCAATTGTTGCGCTTGACGATCGAGATCATCTCCGGGGCCATCTTGCCCTCGTCCATCAGGCGGCCGACTCGAAGCGAGGCCTGCAGGCCGAGCGCGATCTCGGTCTCCATGTCGGCAAGCTTCTTCTGGACCAGCTGCGTGGCAGCCAGCGGCTTGCCGAACTGCTTGCGGTCGAGCGTGTACTGGCGAGCGCGATGCATGCAATCCTCGGCGGCACCGAGCACGCCCCAGGAGATGCCGTAGCGGGCGCGGTTGAGGCAGCCGAACGGCCCCTTGAGGCCGGACACGTTGGGCAGCAGCGCGCTCTCCGGCACCACCACGCCGTCCATCACGACCTCGCCGGTGATCGAGGCGCGCAAGGAGAGCTTGCCGCCGATCTTCGGCGCCGACAGGCCCTTCATGCCCTTCTCGAGGATGAAGCCACGGATCTGGTTGTCATGCGCGGCCGACTTGGCCCACACCACGAACACGTCGGCGATCGGCGCGTTCGAGATCCACATCTTGCTGCCGGTCAGGCGATAGCCGTCGGCCACCTTCTCGGCGCGGGTCTTCATGCCGGCCGGATCGGAGCCGGCATCCGGCTCGGTCAGGCCGAAGCAGCCGACCCACTCGCCGCTGGCGAGCTTCGGCAGATATTTCTTGCGCTGGCTCTCGTCGCCATAGGCATAGATCGGATACATCACCAGCGATGACTGCACCGAGTTCATCGAGCGGTAGCCGGAATCGACGCGCTCGATCTCGCGTGCCACGAGGCCATAGGCGACGTAGCTCGCATTGGCGCAGCCATATTCCTCCGGCAAGGTGATGCCGATCAGGCCGAGCTCGCCCATCTCGTTGAAGATCTCGCGGTCGGTCTTCTCCTCGAGATAGGCCTTGGTCACGCGCGGCAGCAGCTTGTCCTGGGCGTAGGCGCGCGCGGTGTCACGCACCATGCGCTCGTCCTCGGTCAGCTGATCGTCCAGCAGGAAGGGATCGTCCCACTGGAAGCTCGACTGGGCCGGCTTGTCCTTTGCCTGAGGGCGCGCGCTCATGAATGGTCCTTTCGCGTCTCGCTGCGCACGGGTCGCAGCAGTTGAGAGGTTAAATCCTGGAAGTTCAGCCTTCAAGCCGCTCGTTGGCGACGATCTCGATGCCGAAACCCGACAGGCCCTTGTAGTCATGCACCGACGACGTCAGGTTCCGGATCGAGGTCACGCCGAGATCACGCAGGATCTGCGCACCCACGCCGACCTCGCGCCACTGCCGATGGCGATCGGCCTCCGCGGTATGCGGCTCTTCGACCGGCTCGACGGGAACGCCGGCCGCGCCGTCGCGCAGATAGATCAGCACGCCGCGACCGGCCCGCTTGAAGTGCTGTAGCACCGCCTGGATACGCTGCGGACCTGCGATCAGATCCTTCACGATGTTGGGCTTGTGCAGCCGCGTCAGCACGTTCTTGCCGTCGCCGATGCCGTTATAGACGAACGCGGCGTGGGTGATCGGATCGAACGGCGAGCGGTAGGCGAAGCCCTGCAGCGGCCCGATCGGGCTGTCGGTCGTGAAGGTCGACACCCGTTCGATCAGCTTCTCGCGCGCCTGCCGGTACGAGATCAGATCGGCGATGGTGACATGCTTGAGATTGTGGGCCGCAGCGAAACGAACGACCTGCTCGCCTTTCATGACCGTGCCGTCGTCGTTCATCAACTCGGAGATGACGCCGACCGGCGGGAGCCCGGCGAGCTTGCAGAGATCGACCGCCGCCTCGGTGTGGCCGGAGCGCAGCAGCACGCCGCCGTCACGCGCGATCAACGGGAAGATATGGCCGGGGCGCGCGAAATCAGCGGCACCGGCATTCGGGTTGGCGAGCGCACGACAGCAGGAGGCGCGCTCTTCGGCCGAGATTCCGGTGCCACCGTCCGGCTTGTAGTCGATCGAAACGGTGAAGGCCGTGGTGTGGTTGGAATCATTGTGCGCGACCATCGGGTCGAGCCGCAGCCGCCGCGCGTCGTCGGCGGTGATCGGCGCGCAGACGATGCCGGAGGTATGGCGAATGATGAACGCCATCTTGTCGGGCGTGCAGAGCGAGGCGGCGACGATGAGATCGCCCTCGCCCTCGCGGTCGTCGTCATCGGTCACGACGACCATCTCGCCCTTGGCGAAGGCGTACAGAACTTCCTGGATCGAGTCGGCCATTGCAAGTCTCGCTGCTTTTCCGGGCTGCTTTAGCCGGGATCGCAGGCGCGCGCCAGAGCGGCGGAACCGCCGCTCGAAGGTCGCCTTCCCCGGGAAAAGGACCGGCCCTGCCAGGACAAGCGCCCTGGTATCTGTTTAAAGTCGCCTCAAATCGAGAACAAGGGAGCCGCGCCTCATGGCCGCATTCGATTTTGCACCCCTCCTCAGCCCCGGCCTGCCCGCACCCGCCGCGCGCTGGACGGGACTCGCAAAATACAGCTTCGTCGGCGGCAACAACGACGCCGATGCCGTGCCCGTGGAGGGCTTGCGCGCGGCCGCCGACGCCGTGCTCGCCCGCGAGGGACGGGCGCTCGCCACCTACGGCCTCGCGCATGGGCCTCAAGGCTACCGGCCGCTGCGGGACTTTCTTGCCGCCAAGCTGACGCGGGACGCGGGCATGTCGGCACGCGCCGACGACATCATGATCCTGTCCGGCTCGCTGCAGGGCCTCGACCTCGTCAACCAGGCGCTGCTCACGCGCGGCGACACCGTGCTGGTCGAACAGGACAATTACCAGGGCACGCTGACGCGGCTGGCACGACTGGGCGTCAAGGTCATCGGCATCCCGCTCGACCAGGACGGCATGCGAACGGATGCGCTGGCGACGGTGCTGGCCGATCTAAGGGATCGCGGCATCCGGCCGAAATACATCTATACCATTCCGACGGTGCAGAACCCGACCGGCACCATCATGCCGGAAAGCCGGCGGGCCGAGCTGCTGTGGCTGTCGCGCGCTTATGGCGTACCGGTGTTCGAGGACGACTGCTACGCCGACCTGATCTGGGACGGCAAACGGCCCCGCGCGATCCACGGCATGTCCGACCATGGCGGTGTGATCCACCTCGGATCGTTCTCGAAGTCGGTCGCGCCGGCGTTGCGGGTCGGCTTCCTGGTCGCCCCCTGGGAGATCATGTCGGTGCTGCTGTCCCTCAAGACCGATGCCGGCTCGGGTGCACTGGAGCAGATGGTGCTCGCGGAATATTGCAGGCCGCATTTCGCGACCCACGTGCCGCAGTTGGTGCGGGGACTGCGCGCCAAGCTGGACACCCTGATCGAGGCGCTCAACGCCGAGTTCGGCACCGCGGCCGAGTTCGCGCCGCCCAGGGGCGGGATCTTCCTGTGGGTCAAGCTACCGGACCAGGTTGACGCGATGAAGCTGTCACAGGCAGCGCTCAAACGCGGCGTCTCGATCAATCCGGGACCGGAATGGTCCACCGACGCCGCGCATGCGCGGAGCCGCCTGCGGCTGTGCTTCGCCAGCCCCTCGCATCAGGAGATCCGCGAGGGCATCGCAGTCCTCGCCGACGTCTGCCGGGAGGAGTTCGGGGTCCCATTGCGCTCATCCAATGTGGAGCGGACGCGCGCGATCGAGTGATCGCGCGCTGCTCACCGCACCGAAAAGGGCGACTGGTAGGGCCGCCCGAACGGCACGCCATTGATCACCGTCTGCACCGGCTTGAGCTGCAGCTTGCCCTCGCGCTTGTTGCCGCGGGTATCGACGAAGCTGACGGGCCCCTCGACCAGGTCCATGATTGCGACGTCGGCCGGCGCGCCGACCTGCAAGCTGCCGATCTTCGGCGCACGGTTGATGATCTTGGCCGGCGCGGAGGTGGCCATGCTCACCACCTGCTCCAACGAAAATCCCATAGCGATGAATTTCGCCATCACGTTGGGCAGGAACGGCATGCCCGGGCTGTTGCCGGAGAAGACATGGATGTCGGAGGAGATGGTGTCCGGGCCGCAGCCGCCGGGGATCGCGACCTCGGCCACGGTGAAATCGAAGCTGCCGCCGCCATGGCCGACATCGAACAGCACGCCGCGCTGCTTGGCGGCGAGCGCCGCGGGCAGCAGCTTGCCGTCCTGGACGATGTTGGTGAAGGCGCCGCCCATATTCGGCGCGCCGGAATAGGCGTGGGTCAGGATGTCGCCGGGGCGCAGCAGGTCCAGGATCTGCGACATCAACTCGCCGGTCTCGACCCCACCGATATGCACCATCATCCGCGCCGGCCAGCCGCACAGCTCGCAGGCCTTGATGCCGCGCTTCAGCGGCTCGAGCCCATGCTTGAAGATCACGTTCTCCGACATCCGCACCTTGACCCCGAGCAGGAAGTCCGGGTTCTCCGCCAGCGCCATGGCGCAGGCGTCTACCTGCGCATTGTCGATGTTGTAGAGCTCGGCCACCGGAAACGCCGACAGGCCGTTGTTGGCGATGTGGACGAAGGCGTAGATGCGTGCCCGCGACTGGGCGGCGATGAAGCGGCGCAACGCCGCAAGATTGTTGACGCCGGCGTCGCCGGCCGAGACGACCGTCGTCGTGCCCTGGAATTGCACCAGTTCGTCGGGCGGGATCCCGATCGCCGAGCCATAGGGATAGACATGGCTGTGGAGGTCGATGAGGCCCGGCGTCACCAACCGGCCGTTGGCGTCGATCGACCGCAGCGCCCGCTCGGCCGGTATCTCGGGCTCGACCGCTTCGACGACGCCCCAGCGGATCCCGATGTCGCGCTTGCCTCGGAGCGACTGGCTTGGATCGATCACGTCGCCGCCCTTGATCACCAGATCGAACTTGTCGGCCGGCCCCACCGCGGCGCCGGCAGGACCCGATAGCGCGGCCATGGCGGCCGCTCCGGACGACAGCAGGAATTTGCGGCGCGACAGCGCAGACATGGTCAGCCTCCCCACGCTTGTTTGTAGTTGCGGGGAGCATGCGCCTTGTCCCCCTCGCCAGCAAGGCCGGCCCGGAAAGAATGAGACTTTGTGCCAACGATCTCGGCGCGGCTCTGTCATTGCGCCGTTGACGCAGTGCATTAAGATGTCACGGCAGTCACCCCCCGAGACCGCATGATTTCGATCTCCCGCCCTCTCATCGCAATCGTCCTCTGCGCATCATCAGCGTCTGCCGCCCGGGCCGACGACACCGTCGAGGTTGCTCGGACCTGGGGCCTGATCGGAACCTGGGCCGCCGACTGCAGCGCACCCGCGGTCAAGGGCCGCGGCGCCATCATCTCCTACGAAGTCACTGACGATGGTCACCTGATCTATCGTCGTGACCACGATCCGTCCGACGTCAACCAGGTGGCGAGCGCACGCGTCGAGGCGGACCAGACGCTGGTGCTCTCGATCGTGCTGCCCAAAGCGCGCCAGACGCGAGAGAACGGGATCACCCGGACCGCCGACGGCAACATCCGCTCCGCGTTCAATCGCGGCGAGGACGACAGCTACACCATTCGTGACGGCCGCTTCGTCGCCAACGGCAAGCCGACGCCAGCGCTCAGGAAGTGCGACTGACGCGGCAGGCTCGAGGGGACGGCACGGTCCGCCCGCGAGCGTGAAGACCAAATCTGAACGTGTATTCAGCAACTTCGTGGAAGTTCCTGCGGAACGTTCTTTCACACTTCAAGTTGATCCCGCACTTTCATTCTGGAGGACAACATGAAGAAAATCGCTCTCGCGCTCGCTTCCCTTGCGGTCGTCGCGCTCGCGGCACCGTCGATCGCCAACGCCGAGACGGTGGTCATCAAGCGTGGCGGCCATCACTACCACCACGGCTGGGATCGGTCCCACGCCGAATACCGCATGCATCGTGAGTACCGGCCTCACCGCTATGTCCGGCCGTTCCACCGCCATCACGATCGCACCGTGATCATCCGGCGCGACTGATCTGCAACTTCGACACAGCAATGGCCCCGAGAGGGGCCATTTTCTGTGGCGTTCGTTCTGACGTCCGTTCTCGCAGGGCTCCGCGTGATGGTCAGCGGTCCCATTCCGGCGCAAAGGCCGGATTGACGAAGCGCTTGTCCTTCGGGAGG
The DNA here is from genome assembly GCF_051168395.1 of Bradyrhizobium sp. HKCCYLRH1030. NCBI lineage: Bacteria > Pseudomonadati > Pseudomonadota > Alphaproteobacteria > Hyphomicrobiales > Nitrobacteraceae > Bradyrhizobium > Bradyrhizobium sp. HKCCYLRH1030. The sequence goes on from NZ_JBNPUY010000007.1 coordinate 206,270, forward strand.
GACGCGATGGTGGCACGATCCTCATCATCGAGTTGAAGCTTCATCGCATTCCAGTTCGCACGCTGACTTTCCGGACGCGCGGCCTTGGGGATCGCCGCCACCCCATCCTGGTCCAACAGCCATTTCAGTGCGACCTGGGCGGCGCTCGCGCCATGCTTCCTGCCAATGGCCCCCAGCGTCTCGTCGGCGGCGGCGCGTCCCTGCGCCAGCGGGCAATAGGCCACCAGGGGAATCGACCGGCTCGCCATGTAGGCCATCAGCTTCGACTGATCGAGCATCACATGACACTCGACCTGATTGCAGGCAACAGGTGCCTCGACGTCCTCCACCGCCTGTTTCAGCAGCGCGACAGTGAAGTTGGCGACGCCGATCGCGCGCGTACGCCCCTCCTCCTTCAGCTTCAACAGCGTCTCCAGCGCGGCCGGCAGGTTCATCCCCTTGGCCGGCCAGTGGATGAGATAGAGATCGACGAAATCCAGTCTGAGCTTCCTCAGACTCGTGTCGAATGCGCGACGGATCGCGTCCGGCGCGAGGTTCTCCGGCCAGACCTTGGTGGTGACGTGCAATTCGGCGCGCGGCAGATTTGTTGCCGCAAGTGCAGCACCGATCGCGTCCTCGTTGGCATACATCTCGGCGGTGTCGATGTGGCGGTAGCCGAGCGCAAGCGCGCTCTCGACGGCCTCGCGGCAGACAGTGCCCTGCATGCGAAAGGTGCCGAGCCCGAGCTTGGGCAGACGGATACCCTGGGTGTCGATGGCGTTCATGAAATCTCCTGGAATCGCGCGAGCCATTCGCCAGCAAACGCCGGCGGCAGCCTCGAACATCAAGACCTTGGCGGGAAGCGCTCAACTTGCCTTTGCTCCGCTTGCGAGTTCAAGCGAGCCGGCATCCGCCTCAATCAAGATGTCGGGAGCGAGGTTCCTGAACGCAACAGGCGCGCGGGGTAGCCCCGCCGATCAGCGCCAGTTACAGATGCCGCCGCTGCCAGGCCGGCACGGCCAGGTCTGAATGCGCGTATCCATCGCCTGCGCGTCGAGCGGATTGCCGCGCCGATGGACGAGCTTGGCGCGGGCGGCGCCGCGGGGCCGCTCGGCCGTCCTGGTGCCATGAGCGCGCCGGCTGGCGATGGCGCGCGGGATGGCGGAGCGCTCGTCCGGGTCGATCGCGGAACGGACGGCGACCGCAGGTCGATCTGATTTGGCTTCGATAGGCACAGGTTCGAAATGCGCCTCGGGGCCGAGCGGCTCCGGCGACAACACGGCCTTCGACAGATCAAGCTTGAGGAAGTCACCCGGCTGATAGGCCCCCGCCACAGCATCGCTCGCCGTGAGCAACACGGCGCATGTAATCGTGCCGATAACAGCTCTCAACACCATCCCATCCTCCCGTTCCCCGCGTAACGCCACTTACGCGCCCCCGCCGCGAGATCTCTGCACGCCGGCTGATGGCGAACTCGCAGCGCTGCCCGGCTGCAAGAGCCAGCTAAGAGCGCCTGACATCACGCCGCACGTCATGTTCGATGATCGACCGTTATCAGTTCGGAGAAAGCGCCCACCAACCGCCGGTCGTTCGACGCATCATAGCCAAAGTTCCGCGCTCGTCTCTGATGTAGGTCACGGCGCCGTCATTTCCAGGCCCAAAACTACGAGTCACAGTTACCGCTGTGCACGCAAATGGGCGCTGCGAGCATTAGTCATACCAATCCGTCGACCCGGATGCGGCATCGCAGCGTCTCTGCAGAGTCCGGGGCGATGTGCATGACGCCGGGCTTGGCCGCAAACTCGCCGTCGAAATCGAGCGGACTGGCGAAACCGCGCCACGGCTCGATGCACAGGAACGGCACGCCGCCGGGCTTCGACCAGATTCCAAGCTGACGAAAATGATCCCAAGTTAACTCAAGCGCCGGTCCTGTGGTTCCGACGAGGCGAACCGAACGGCTGGCCGGCTGATCGAGGATCACGGCATCGTCGTCGAACAGACGTTCGCTCAGCGGGAGAACGCGCCCCTCGATCGGTGAGGGCTCCGGCCGCTCGCGCAGCAAACCTCCTGTCAGACGGCGGATCGGCGCCGGCTCCGGCTCTGCAAAGATCAGCCGATAGCTCTCCTTCGGCTGGCCGGGGAGCAGCGGCCAGTTGAAGGCGGGATGGCATCCGAACGAGGCTGGCAGAACCTCCGCGCCGGGGTTGGCGATCTCGACCGCCACGTCCAGCGCATCAGCGGTGATCCGGTAGCTCACCGTGAGACGGAAGGCGAACGGATAGCGCGCCCGCGTCGTCTCGTCGTCGGTCAGCTGCAACACGCACGACTCGGCCCCGCGCTCCAGCCAGGTGAATGGGAGGTCGCGGGCGAAGCCGTGCTGCGTCATCGGATAGGTTTGGCCGCGGTGGTGGAGCTGGTCATTCTTGAGTCGGCCGACGATCGGAAACAACCATGGCGCATGGCGCGGCCAGACGGCTCCGGCCTGCCAGAGCAACTCCAGGCCCCCGGCCGTCTTCAACGAGCACAGCTCGGCGCCATCAGCCTTGACCGAGGCGGTGATGCCGCCCGCTCCGATCATGTGGAGGTCGTCGCTCATCTGCCGTCACCCACGTCGCAAAAAGATCGCACGAGGTGATGCCGGATTGCGGCGGCAACGTCCAGGGGTGCGGTTCGTCACCTGCGCGTAGACCACCGCCACAAGCACAGGGGACGGGAATGTCGAACACGCGACCGAAGCCGAGGATGTCGCCGCGCTCATAGGGCCCGCGCTGTGTCTGAAGGGTAGGCAACCCGCGCCAAATCTTCGTGCAGGCCGCAGCTTGCCGGACCTGATCATTCGTGTACGAATGACCGAAACCGGCTTGATGCTGCGCCGCGTGCAGGCGCAAACTGCCGCAAATGCCTTGCCAGGAAAGAAGGATATCCCGATGGCCCATGACGCGCCGCAAGCAACCGGTCCCAGCAAGCTGGTCATCCGCAACATCGGCCTGATGCTGTCCGGCGCACTGGAACGGCCCATCCTGGACGCCGACACGATCGTCGCCGAGAACGGCAAGATCACGGGCATCGGCCGCTTCAAGGACGTCGACACCGAAGGCGCGACGACCATCGTCGATGCCCATGGCACGACGGTGGCGCCAGGCCTGATCGACAGCCATGTTCATCCGGTCGCCGGCGACTGGACGCCGCGGCAGAACCAGACCAACTGGATCGACTCCTATCTGCATGGTGGCGTCACCACGATGATCTCCGCCGGCGAGGTGCACATGCCCGGTCGCCCGCGCGACGTCGTCGGCCTGAAGGCGATGGCGATCTTCGCGCAGCGCGCATTCTGGACGCTCCGCCCCGGCGGCGTGAAGGTGCATGCCGGCGCGCCGGTGATCGAATGCGAGATGGTCGAGGACGATTTCAAGGAGCTCGCGGCGGCCGGCGTCAAGCTGCTCGGCGAAGTCGGCCTCGGCGGCGTCAAGGACGGCCCGACCGCGCGCAAGATGGTCGGCTGGGCGCGCAAATACGGCATCCAGAGCACCATTCACACCGGCGGTCCGTCGATCCCCGGCTCCGGCCTGATCGACAAGGACGTCGTGCTGGAGGCCGGCACCGACGTCATCGGACACATCAATGGCGGCCACACCGCCCTGCCCGACGATCAGATCCGCTGCATCTGCGAGGGCTGCAAGGCGGGGCTCGAGCTGGTGCACAACGGCAATGAGCGCTCGGCGCTGTTCACCTTGCGCACCGCGCGCGAGATGAACGAACTCCACCGCGTCATCCTCGGCACCGACGCGCCGGCCGGCTCCGGCGTGCAGCCGCTCGGGATCCTGCGCATGGTGTCGCTGCTGTCGTCGCTCGGCGACGTCCCCGCCGAGATCGCGTTCTGCTTCGCTACCGGCAACACAGCGCGGATGCGCGAGCTCGACTGCGGCCTGATTGAGATCGGCCGCTCCGCCGACTTCGTCATCATGGACAAGGCGCAGCACTCACCGGCCACGACCTTGCTCGACAGCGTCCAGCTCGGCGATCTCCCGGGTATCGGCATGACCATCATCGACGGCATCGTCCGCACCCAGCGCAGCCGCAACACGCCGCCGGCCACGAAGATCCCGGAGATCGTGGCGAAGTAATATCGTCGTAGAGCGGCATACACATTCATTCCGGGGCGCCCAAAGGTTGAACCCGGAATCCCGAGATTGGCCTGCGCTGTTCTTTCCCTCAGCTCGGGATTCCGGGTTCGTCGCTTCGCGACGCCCCGGAATGACGTGGAGGAAGGGCTACCGCAGCCTGCTCAACAACCCCAGCAGCGTCTCGCGTTCCTTCGCATCCAGCGGCGCCAGTGTTTCCTTGGAGATGGCGAGCGCGAGCGGTGCGGTCTTCTCCGCGAGCTGCTGGCCGGCGCGGGTCAGGCTGACGAGCAGCCGGCGACCATCCTGCGGGTCCGGGCTGGTTTCGGTGAGACCGCGCGCGGTCAGCCGGTCGATCACACCTTTGATCGTCGCGACATCCATCGCCGTGAACCGTCCGAGCTGGTTCTGCGAGCACGGCCCGGTCTCGACCAGCTTCGACAGTGCCGCCCATTGCGTCGGCGTCAGGTTGCTGCCGATGTCGCGCGCGAAGATCATCGTGTGGCGCTGCCAGACCTGCCGCAGGATGAAGCCGATCTGATCGTCGAGCACGTAATTTGATTTCGCCGCTTTGGCCGTGGCCTTCGCAGCGGCCTTTGGCTGCGGCTTCGGCGCGGTCTTCGTTGCGGTCCTTGCCGATCGCTTCAGCGTGGCGCTCTTGGCCATATCTTCCCTCGCCTCAGATCGACAGATGCGCGTCGCGGATGTCGGGCCGCGCGTCGAGCTCGGCCATGGTGCCGGAGAAGCAGATGCGGCCGCGCTCGATGATATAGGCGCGGTCCGAGATCAGCTTGGCGAAATGCAGGTTCTGCTCGGAGACGACCAGCGAGACGCCTTCCTTCTTCATGGTCAGGATCGCATCGACCATCTGCTCGACGATCTTCGGCGACAAACCCTCCGATGGCTCGTCGAGCAACACCAGCGACGGATTGCCCATCAGGGTACGGGCGATGGTGAGCATCTGCTGCTCGCCGCCGCTCATGCGGCCACCCGGGCGGTTCTTCATCTCGCCGAGATTGGGAAACAACTGATAGAGTTTCTCGCGCGTCCATTGCGGCGCATTGGGCCGCGGCTTCTGCCGACCGACCTCGAGGTTTTCCTCCACCGTCAGCTCGGTGAAGATGCGGCGCTCTTCCGGAACATAGCCGAGGCCGGCGCGGACGATCTCATGGGTCGGCGCGGACGAGATGTCCTTGCCCTCGAACATGATCTGGCCCTCGCGCAGCTCGACCAGGCCGACGATCGAGCGGAACGTCGTCGATTTGCCAGCGCCGTTGCGCCCGAGCAGTGCCACCACCTCGCCCTCGCCGACCTCGAGGCCGATGTCGAACAGGATATGCGCCGGACCATAGTGGCTGTTGAGACTGGCGACGGACAGCTTCATGCCGGAGCTCCCTCGCGATGATCGGCATCATACAGCAGGCCTTCGCCGAGATAGATCGCCTGCACCTCCCGGTTGGCGCGCACCTCGGCTGGCGATCCCTCGGCAATGAGGCTGCCGCGATTGAGCACGAGAATGCGGTCCGCATGCTCGAATACCACGTCCATGTCGTGCTCCGTAAAGAGGACGCCGATCGACTGCTCACGCGCGATTCCAGCCGTCAGCCGCATCAGCTCGACACGCTCGCGCGGCGCCATTCCGGCGGTCGGCTCGTCCATGAGCAGCAGCTTCGGCTGGTTGGCGAGCGCGATCGCAAGCTCCAGCCGCTTGAGGTCGCCATACGCGAGCTCGCCGCAGGGACGCTCGGCATAGCCGGCCATGCCGACGAGATCGAGCAGGCGATCGGCTTCGTCGCGCTCGATGCCAACCATCGGGCTCCAGAAATCGAACAGGCGGCGATGATGCGAGACCAGCGCGACCTGGATGTTCTCACGCACCGTCATGGTCGGATAGGTCGCGGTAATCTGGAAGGTGCGGCCGACTCCGAGCCGCCAGACCTCGCGCGGCTTTCGCCCCGTGGTCTCCTGCCCCATCACGGTGATGCGGCCGCTGTCCGGCACGTTCTGGCCGTTGAGCATGTCGAAGCAGGTGCTCTTGCCGGCGCCGTTCGGACCGATCAGCGCGAGGATCTCGCCGGCCTGCAGCGTGAACGACACGTTGCGGACGGCGTGAATGCCGCCATAGGATTTCGACAGGCCTTCGACGGAGAGCAGCGACACGCCGAGACTCATTGTGCGCCCTCCATCTTGGCCGACAGCGAAGCCCCCTTGGGGGCCGCTGCGCGGCGCCGATGCATGACGGTTTCGACCACGCCCACGATGCCTTTCGGGAACACCACCACGATCAGCACGATGAAGATGCCGAGCACGAGCTTCGACCAGTCGGTCTGGCTGACCAGCCAGATGTTGAGCGCCTTGTAGACGATGGCGCCGAAGATCGCGCCAGGCACCGTCTCGACGCCGCCGAGCAGCACCATCACCAGCGCATCGACCGACAGCGAGATGCCCATATTGTCGGGAAAGACGCTGCCTTTCAGATACGCGAACAGCGCGCCGCCGATGCCGGCCGTGGTACCGGCGATGATGAAAGCGGTCCACTGGATACGCTTGCCGTTGATGCCGATCGACTCGCTGCGCAGCGGCGAGTCGCGCATGCCGCGCAGCGCGTAGCCAAAGGGTGAGAAAGTAATCAGCCGGAGCACGCTGACCACGAGCGCCGACACGCCCAGTGCGAGCCAATAGAAGTGCGACGGCGAGGCCGCCCACTTTTCCGGCCAGAGACCGAGAATGCCATTGTCGCCGCCGGTCACGGCCACCCATTGGAACGCGATCGACCAAACGATCTGGGCGAACGCCAGCGTCAGCATCGCGAAGTAGACGCCGGAGAGCTGGACCGCGAAAGCACCAAACACGGCTGCGCCGAGCGCGCCGAGCAGCGGGCCCAGCAAAAGGCAGACGATCATCGGCAGTCCCGCCATCTTGGCGAGGAAGGCGACGCCATAGGCGCCGAGGCCGAAATAGGCGGCGTGACCAAACGAGGCGAGCCCGCCGACCGCCATCAGGAAATGCAGCGACGCCGCGAAGATCACGAAGATCGCGATCTCGGCGCCCACGGTCAGCGCGTAGTTGCCGGCGATGAAGGGCAGCATCGCTGCCAGCGCCAGAGCGACGAGGGACGCCAGCCGCTCGACCGAGCTCAGCGGACGCCACGGAATAACGGTGAGGCCCGGCGTGCGGCGCGCGGGCGCTTCCTTCTTACCGAACAGGCCCCAGGGCCGGACGACCAGCACGACCGCCATCACCAGGAACACCAGGATCAGCGAGATCGTGGGGAAGATCAAAATGCCGAAAGCGTTGAGCTCCGACACCAGCACGGCGGCAACGAAGGCGCCGAGGATGCTGCCGAGGCCGCCGATCACGACGACCACGAACACCTCGACGATGATGCGCAGATCCATCGCGTGATGGACCGCGTCGCGCGGGATCTGCAGGGCGCCGCCGAGCGCGGCCAGGAAGACGCCGACCGCAAACACCGAGGTGAACAGCCATTTCTGGTTGACGCCGAGCGCGGCCACCATGTCGCGGTCCTGCGTCGCCGCGCGCACCAGGATGCCCCAGCGGGTGCGCTGGAACAGCAACCACAGCACCCCGAGCACGATCGGACCGAGCGCGATCAGGAACAGGTCGTAGCTCGGAATGTTCTGGCCGAAGAAATCGACCGCACCTTTCAATCCTGGCGCGCGGCGGCCGACCAGGTCGTCCGGCCCCCATATCAGCACAACGAGATCCTCGACCATCAGCGTCAAGCCGAAGGTCGCGAGCAGCTGGAACAGCTCCGGCGCGTGATAGATCCGGCGCAGCAGCACGATCTCGACGAGCACGCCGACGGCCGCGACCGCGAGCGCTGCCACGACGATGCCGCCCCAGAAGCCGAGCGGACCGGACAGCCTCTCAGTGAGCGAAAAGGCCACATAGGCGCCGAGCATGTAGAACGCGCCATGGGCGAAATTCACGATGCGGGTGACGCCGAAGATGATCGACAGTCCCGACGCCACCAGGAACAGCGAGGCTGCACTGGCAAGGCCGGTCAGGAACTGGACGAAATAGAAGGCCATGGGCGGTCCGCGTGAGGAGATCGTCGAATCGATGAGCCGCGTTTGCGCTCGGCGCTCCCTCAGAGAGCTGGCGAGCAAGCGTGGGGTGAGGGATCTCGGCCCGAACCTGCAGATCAGGCGTCGTATTCCCTCACCCCGCCCGCTCTCCCCCTGCGGGAGAGGGAGAAGCAGGATCGTGTGGATCAGTCCTTCGGCCGGAGCTTGCCGACCTCCGCGTCACCAGGCAGGTAGTCCGAGCCCTTGCGATAGACGGCGTCGACCATGATGCCCTTGCCGTCCTTCAGCGCAGTCTTGCCGACGTAAGCGCCGAGCGTCGACTGGTGATCGATCTTGCGGAACGTGATTTCACCGAAGGGCGACGGCACCGACAGTCCCTCGGCCGCGGCGATCAGCTTGTCGGTATCGGTCGAGCCGGCCTTGGCGAGGATGGCGGCTGCCGACTTGATGGTCTGGTAGCCGACGATCGAACCAAGCCGCGGATAGTCGTTATATTTGGCCTGATACGCCTTCAGGAACGCGTCGTGCTCGGGCGTCTTGATCGAATACCAGGGATAGCCGGTGACGATCCAGCCCTCGGGCGTCTCCTCCTTGAGCGGATCGAGATATTCCGGCTCGCCGGTCAGGAAGCTGACGACCTTGCGGTCCTTGAACAGGCCGCGGGTGTTGCCCTCGCGGACCAGCTTCACGAGATCGGCGCCGAAGGTGACGTTGAGGATCGCCTCCGGATTGGCGGCGGCGACGGCCTGCACCACCGGACCGGCGTCGATCTTGCCCTGCGGCGGCCACTGCTCGTCCACCCACTGGATGTCGGGCCGTTTCTCCGACAAGAGCTTCTTGAACACCGCGACGGCCGACTGGCCATATTCATAGTTCGGCGCAATGGTGGCCCAGCGCTTGGCGGGAAGCTTGGCGGCCTCCTCCACCAGCATCGCCGCCTGCATGTAGTTCGACGGACGCAGGCGGAAGGTGTATTTGTTGCCCTTCGCCCAGGTGATGGCGTCGGTCAGCGGCTCTGCCGCCAGGAAGAAAACTTTCTTCTGGTTGGCGAAGTCGCTGACGGCGAGGCCGATGTTCGACAGGAACGTACCGGCGAGCATCGCCACGTTCTCGCTCGACACCAGCTCGTTGGCTGCGGTCTGCGCGTCAGCCGGCTTGCCGCTGTCGTCCTTGGAGACGACGACGAGCTTCTTGCCGTTGATGCCGCCGGCCGCATTGATCTCCTCGACCGCGAGCTGCCAGCCCTTGCGATAGGGCTCGGTGAAGGCCGGCAGCAGCGAATAGCTGTTGATCTCGCCGATCTTGATGACGTCCTCGGCGCGCGCCGCGCCCGTCAATCCCGCGACGGCAAGGCCCAGGCCTGCCGCAAGCATCGTTCTCCGTCGCATCCCTTCAGCCTCCATGTTGAGTCGAATTACCGTAGACCGTCCTCGCCCTTGATCTCGGCGACCGTGAGCCCGCCGACGCGCGGCAGCGGACGGCCGCTGTCGGTGACCGCGAGCGCGACCATGATCTCATTGGCGCGCGGCGCGTCGTTGATCTGCACCTCCATGCCATCGAAATGACTGCGCACGAAGGCCGCATCTTTATGGCCGAGCGGAATGTCGAGCGTGCAGCCGACGCCGCCGCGCTTCTTCGACGACGGGATCAGCGCCGCGCCCTTGCCGAGTACCTTGCGCACCGGCGCGCCCATTTTCGGATGCAGGATCGCGGCCGCATGCTCCAGCTCGCCGTCGCTGCCGACGGCGGCCGCCTTGCCGTAGCTGTGCGCGGCCGGCCCTTCGATGCCGAGCGCGGCCACGGCGCGCTTGGCCAGCATCTCGCCCAGCTCCTCGCCGATCGCAATCAGAGGCGACAGGTCCTCGACATAGCGGCCGGCAAACGGATTCTCGATCACCGCCACTGCCGCAGCCCGCCGCGTCGGCGGCGAGACGGACCGGCCCATCTCCTGATGGACTTCCTCGACCACGGTCACGATCTTTCTGATGACGGCGCTCATCGATGATCCTTCGTGTTCCTGCACATCATGCATCAAACCTCACGCCGCCGCCGCTCGCAACTGCGGCCGACGAACGATCTCGATCGCGCGCGGACCGACAACGCGAATGTTGCCGCGAAGCTGCAGAACGGCGCCTTCGATCAGACCGGCCGACAGCAGCGACTGCCCACGATGCTCGCCCGCGGCCAGCGCTTCGGCAACCTCGACATCACGGAGCTCTCCGACCTCGCATGTGACGAGGCGATCACCGAGATCGGTCTCCGGTTGCAACTCGCAGGCGGGTCGGCGAAGCACGGCCGGATGACCCGGAAGATCGACCGCGTTGCCGATCACCGTCGCCGCCGCATCCGCCTGCGCCGCGCTGCGCGCGAGTACCGTCACCGCGTCGGCAATGCCCAGCGAGAAACTGCGGCCGTGGCGGCCCGACGTGGCGACGCCGCCGATCGCATCGGCAGCACGAAGCGTCATCCTGCGCATCACACCTGCGCCGTCGGGACGGTCCATCAGCCCGACGCTGAAGGTGGCGGCATCCCGCAGATGGAGTGCGATGTCACCGCCATTGTTGACATAGGCCCGCGTCAGATTCGTCGCGCCGCGCATGGCGCCGAGGATCTCCTCGGCCACGCTCCCGGCAACCGCGGCCATCGGCGTGATGAACATTTCGCGGGCGAACGGCGACACGGCCGCATGCATCCGCCGCGCGACGACACCTTTCAATGGGCATCGATCGTGATCGGCGCCCCTGCGCAGATCGGACAGTTCGGCACACAGCTCGTCCAAGAGACCCGTGAAACGCTCGGCCGCCGCACGATAGGCCGCGCGGATATCACCATCGATCGCGTCGGCGCCGATGATCAGATCGATCGGGCCGTCCTGCAGATGCAGCCGCCGGTCAGGCAACAAGGCGATCTGTGGCTGCCGGGTCATGCACCCGGCCTCGGCCACGGCAGTTGGCGAATGTCCTTGCTGACATCCTTGAGCGAAGCGAGCGGCTGGACGTAATCCATGTGCCCGCCGAGCGCCGCATAATCCGATAGCCTCAGCGTGAACTCGATCGGCGCGACGATCGCCGGCGTCGGCACATAGCCGAAGGCGCCGGCCGGCATCTGGGTCACGTCGACCATATAGGTGATGCCGCCGCCCGGCCAGACATAGACCGGCGCACCGCCGCTCGTCACCCGCGTCAGCGTATCCTTGACCGACCTCGTCAGCCGCACCGGATTGTCGGTGACGCCGGCGCGCAGCGAGCCGCCGGCACCGGCCATGAACAGCACGGTGCACAGCGCCGGCTCGCAGTTCTCCTGGATGCGCTCGACCGAGAACTGCAGCTCCGCCGGCATCTCGCGCTGCACCGGCCTGAGCGTCTCGTCGAGCACGTAGTATCCGGCATGCTCGCCCGTCGTGGACACCATCAGCAGCGTCGTTCCCGGCTTCGCCGTCTTGGGATCGAATGGCCCGAGGATCGACAGCGGATCGGAGATGTCGGTGCCGCCCCAGCCGGTTCCGGGCTGCGCCACCTGGAAGTAGCGGCCCGGCGTCGAGCGTCGCCCCTTCATCTTGATGCCTGTCGCGGGAATGTCGAGCAGCTTGCCGGCCTGGTGCTCTGACAGCACGCCGGTGATGTGATCATCGACCACGACGACCTCGTCGACCTTGCCCTGCCATTGCTTGGCGAACATGCCGATCGTGGCCGAGCCGCAGCCGACGCGCATGCGCTCTTCCTTGACGCCGTTGACGATCGGGGGCTGCCCCGCCTGCACGATCACGCTGGAGCCGCCGTCAACCACGAGTTCCACGGCTTTGCGGTTGCTGAGGTCCATCAGCGCGTCACAGGTGACACGCCCCTCCTTCTTGGAGCCGCCCGTGAGATGATGCACGCCGCCGAGCGACAGCATCTGCGAGCCGTATTCGCTGGTCGTAACGTGACCGACCGCTTCGCCGTCGACGCGCACCGTCGCCGCTTCCGGGCCGAGATAGCGGTCGGTGTCGATCTTCACCTTGACGCCGCAATAGCTGAAGATGCCCTCGGTCACGACCGTGACCATGTCGACGCCATCGACGACCGATGACACGATGAACGGCGCCGGCTTGTAGTCGGGATAAGTGGTGCCGGCGCCGATCGCGGTGACGAACAGCTCCGGCTGATGCACGATCTTGCCGTCCCAGTCGCCGCTCGCCTGGAACGGCACCAGCTTGCCGCAATGCGACACCGTGCGCTCCAGCAGGATATGCGGATCGACGCGCACCAGCACACCGTCCTGATTGGCATAGCGGTCGCAGGCGCCTGCCGCGCCCGGCTTGATGTAGCACATCACCGGGCAGGCATCGCAGCGGATCTTGTCCCCTGCACCGTCGCTCGCCGTCTCAGTCACCATGCAGAGAAGCCCATCTTGAAGCGGAGTTGGCGGCAGCCATCCACGCGCCGCGGCAATTCGTTCGTATACGAATGATGTCGCGCCCCTCCGCCGGCTGTCAAGCGCCACCGCGAACGAAAAGCACGATTGCCGGATAAACGATCAGTTTGCCCTGCACAATGACGACAAATCGTGCATACGCTGCAGCGCAATACGTGCCACTTGCATGTTAGTACACAAACGATACGCTCGGAGCGATCACCATCGCATCCTCGTTAACGATAGCATAGCGGACGACAGAAGGGCATGACGCCAGCAACGATTCGGCTGACCGTGAACGGACGGACGCATGACGTCGCGGCCGCGCCGGACACGCCCCTGCTCCATGTGCTGCGCAACGACCTCGCTCTGAACGGTCCGAAATACGGCTGCGGCCTGGGGGAATGCGGCGCCTGCACCGTGCTGATCGATGGCCGCGCCGCCCGTTCCTGCATCATTCCGGTGGAAGGCTGCATCGGCCGCGACGTCACCACGCTGGAAGGACTGGGCTCGCGCGAGGCGCCCGATCCGGTGCAGCAGGCCTTCATCGCCGAGCAGGCCGCGCAATGCGGCTACTGCCTCAACGGCATGATCATGACGACCAAGGCGCTGCTGGCGATCAAGCCCGATCCGTCACCCGACGAGATCAAGCAAGCGCTGCGCTACAATCTCTGCCGCTGCGGCGCGCATGTCGAAATCCTCCGCGCGGCGATGCGCGCGGCCGGCCACACGCTCGAGGCGCTGGACTGATGAACGATCGCCTCACCAAGGACGCCGACATGCCTCGCGGCCGGCTGGTTGTCGAACGTCCCATAGCCGGCAAAGATGGCCAGTTCGAAACCTTCATCCGGATCACGGCGGCAGGCGAGGTCTCCGCCTTCAACGGCCATGTCGATCTCGGCACCGGCATCCGCACCGCGCTGGGACAGATCGTCGCAGAAGAGCTGGACGTCTCCTTCGCTCGGGTCGTGGTCGTGCTCGGGGACACCGCGGTCGTGCCGAACCAGGGCGCGACCATCGCCAGCGAGACAATCCAGATCACCGCCGTGCCCCTGCGCAAGGCGGCGGCGCAGGCGCGCGCCTTCCTCTTGGCGCGGGCGGCGACGCAGCTCGACCTCGACGTTCAGGACTTGACGGTCGAGGACGGACTGGTCCGCGGGCCCAACAACCGCGTCCTCAGCTATGGCGAGCTGATCGGCGATGAGACGATCCGCCTCGAGCTCGCCGACGATATCCTCGTCAAGTCGGTGAACGACTATCAGGTCGTCGGCCGCTCGGTGCCGCGCGTCGACCTGCCGGCGAAGGCGACCGGTGAGCTCACTTACGTGCATGACGTTCGCGTCCCCGGCATGCTGCACGGCCGCGTCGTGCGTCCGCCCTATGCCGGCGTCGATGCCGGCCCCTTCATCGGGACCAGCCTTCTTGGCGTCGATAGGGAGTCAGTGCGCGATGTCCCTGGCCTGGTCGACGTCGTCGTCATCGGCGACTTCATCGGCGTCGTCGCCGAGCGCGAGGAGAATGCGATCCGTGCCGCCGAGCGCCTCGAGGTGAAATGGAAGCCGGTGCCGACCCTGCGCGACCTCGACGATGTCGAGAACGCGCTGCGGGCCAATCCGTCCGCTCCGCGCCGGCTGCTCGACAAGGGCGATGTCGATGACGCCGTCGCCGGCGCCGCCAAGCCGATGCGGAGGACCTATCTCTGGCCCTACCAGATGCACGGCTCGATCGGACCGTCCTGCGCTGTCGCCGACTATCGCGACGGGCAGATCCGCATTTATTCCGGCACGCAGAATCCGCACATCCTGCGCGGCGATCTCGCCAAGCTGATCGACTGCCCCGAGCACCAGATCGAGCTGATCCGCCTCGAGGCCGCCGGCTGCTACGGCCGCAACTGCGCTGACGACGTCACGGCCGATGCGCTGCTGCTGTCGCGTGCGGTCGGCCGCCCGGTGCGGGTGCAATTGTCGCGCGAGCAGGAGCATCTGTGGGAGCCCAAGGGCACCGCGCAGCTGATGGACGTCAATGGCGGCCTCAATACCGACGGCTCGGTCGCGGCCTATGAGTTCGCCACGCGCTATCCCTCGAACGGCGCGCCGACGCTGGCGCTGCTGCTGACCGGGCGCATCGGGCCGGAGCCTGCGGTGTTCGAGATGGGCGACCGCACCGCGATCCCGCCTTACGACTATGAGCACATGCGCGTCACGGCGCATGACATGCCGCCGATCGTGCGTGCGTCCTGGATCCGCGGTGTCTCGGCGCTGCCCAACACCTTCGCGCACGAGTCCTACATCGACGAGCTCGCCGCCGAGGCCGGCGTCGACCCGATCGAATACCGGCTGCGCTATCTGAAGGACGAGCGCGCACGTGATCTCGTGAACGCCGTGGCCGAGCGCGCCGGCTGGACGCCGCGCCCCGTGCGGGAGGAGAAGACGCCCGAGAACGGCGTCGTCCATGGCCGCGGCTTTGCCTACGCGCTCTACGTCCACAGCAAGTTTCCCGGCTACGGCGCGGCATGGTCGGCGTGGATCGCCGATGTCGCCGTGAATACGACCACCGGCGATGTCAGCGTCACGCGGGTCATTGCAGGCCAGGACTCCGGCCTGATGATCAATCCAGACGGGGTACGCCACCAGATCGAAGGCAACGTCATCCAATCCACCAGCCGGGCGCTGATGGAGGAGATTCCCTTCACGCGCGGCAAGGTCGCGGCACGGGAATGGGGCGCCTATCCGATCATCACCTTCCCCGACGTGCCTGAGATCGACGTGCTGATGCTGCCGCGGCCGGATCAGCCGCCGCTCGGCGTCGGCGAGTCCGCGTCCGTGCCCAGCGCCGCCGCGATCGCCAATGCGATCTACGACGCCACCGGCGTCCGCTTCCGCGAGCCGCCATTCACGCCGGAGCGCATTCTGAAAGGCCTGCGCGGCGAACGGGCGGAGACGCCGGCGCCGCAGTCGCTGCCCGCCCCCGAAAGACCGGCGACCACGTGGCACAAGCCCTTTGCCAAGCGGGGCGGCGTGATCGCCACCGCCGTCGCGGCATGCGCCGCGGCGATCGGCATCGCCACCGCCGTGTTGCCCTGGCGCGCCATCGCGCCGATCACGCGCCCCGATCCCTCGGTCTATTCCGCAGCGACGATCGCGCGCGGCGAGGCGCTCGCGGCACTCGGCAATTGCGCTGTCTGCCACACCGCGGATGGCGGCCTGATCAATGCCGGCGGCCGCGCACTGGAGACGCCGTTCGGCACGCTGTTCAGCACCAACATCACGCCCGACGTCGAGACCGGCATCGGCGCCTGGTCCTATCCCGCCTTCGAGCGCGCGATGCGCGAGGGCGTGCATCGCGACGGCCGGCAGCTCTATCCGGCGTTTCCCTACACGCATTTCGCGCGAACCGATGATGCCGACCTGCAGGCGCTCTACGCCTACCTGATGGCACAGGCGCCAGTGAGACAGCAGGCGCCTGACAACGCGCTGCGCTTTCCATTCAACCTGCGGCCGCTGGTCGCCGGATGGAACGCTCTGTTTCACGACACGCAGCCGTTCCGGCCCGATCCGACACAATCGGAGCAGTGGAATCGCGGCTTCTATCTCGTCGAAAGCCTCGGCCATTGCAGCGCCTGTCATTCGCCGCGCAATGCGCTTGGCGCCGAGCAACGCAACGCACATCTGGCTGGCGGCTTCGCCGATGGCTGGGAAGCCCCTGCGCTGACCGCGCTCTCGACTGCCCCGATCCCGTGGACCGAGGACGAATTCTACACCTATCTCCGCTCCGGTCAGTCGCGCTTCCATGGCGTGGCCGCCGGTCCGATGGCGCCGATCGTGAAGGATCTCGCGACGCTGCCCGACGCGGACGTTCGGGCCATGGCGATCTATCTCGCCTCGTTCCAGACGCCCTCGTCCGAGGCAGCGAAGCTGGAGGCGATGGCCGCGGAGTTGGAAGCGCGCACCAAGACGACCTCGACGGCGTCTCCGGCGGCACGGCTCTATCTCGGCGCCTGCGCGGTCTGCCACGAGGTCGGCGGCCTGCCGTTGTTCGGCAGTCGGCCCTCGCTGGCGCTGAACAGCAACCTGCACAGCGCCACACCCGACAATCTGATCCAGGTGATCCTGCACGGGATCATGAAGCCGGTCTCGTCCGATCTCGGCTACATGCCGGCGTTCAAGGACCATCTCAGCGACGGCCAGCTCGCCGAACTCGTCGCCTATCTCCGTCAGCAATTTGCTCCGGACAAGCCGGCCTGGACGGGCGTCGACGCCGCCGTCGGTCGCATCAGGTCCACCGTGGCGCGGTGAGGCTGAGCATGCTCCGTCTGCGCCCGGCGCCCCGACCACCACCCTGACGCGCATTCGGGCACCTCGTTGCCAGTAATTTCGCCTTGCGGCAGACGGTCTGCCGCTTCTAGAATTTGGGACTACGTTCCAAAAAATGGAACAAACGGTATCATCATGAGCGCCCTGACCAACGCCATCGACATCCTGCGCTGCTTCTCGACCGCGCGGCCCGACCTCTCCTTTGCCGACGTCCAGGTCCTGACCGGCAAACCGAAAAGCTCGACCTCCCGCCTGCTCCGCTCGCTGCGCGATTGCGGCCTGCTCGAGCAGGATCCGCACAGCCGCCGCTACCGGCCGGGCCTGCTCACCTTCGAGCTCGGGCGGCTGCACCGGGCCCATGACGACCTGATCGCCACCGCCGAGCGCGAGCTGCGCGATGTCTGCGCGCGCACCGGCCACACCGGCTACATCGCCGTGCTCGACGGCTATCAGCAGGTGGTGCTGCGCATCGTGCCCGGCTCCAACCCGCTGCGCGTCGTCAACCCGCCGGGCCAGCGCACGCCGGCCATCATCACCTCGAACGGCCGCGCCATGCTGGCGCGTCTGACAGACCAGGAGATCCGGACGCGCGTGCCGCTCGACTACCCGAAGGTCCCGGCCAACTCGCCGCAGAACTTCACCGAGCTGATGGCGCGGCTGAACGAGATCCGCCGGACCGGCATCTCGGACGCCGCCGACGAGGCCATCGAGGGCGTCGGCTCGCAGGGCTTTGCGCTGACGGGCGGCGAGAGCGGTGAGCTGATCGGCATCGCCGTCTCCTACTCGGTCCAGGCCACCACCGAGATCGAGCGTGCCAATGTCCGCCGCGAGCTCGGCAGCATGGCCGCAAAGCTGCGGCGCATGACCGGCGATCCGCTCGGCCAGACCATCGAGCAATTGGCCGGACTGGCCTCCTGATGACGAGCAGCAGCGCGCCGCGCGTCAACAGCCTGGCGCTGTTGATCCTGCCGAGCGCGCTGCTGTTTGCGTTGTTCTTCTTTCTGCCGATCGGATTGATGGCGGTGATGAGCGTCCTGACCGGCAACCCCGTGGTCATGCCGAACGTCGCCCTCACAGCCAGGCACTATGCCCGCATGGGCGATGACGGCTACTATCTCGAGGTGATCTGGACCACGATCCGGATCGGCCTCTGGACGACGCTCGCCGCGCTCGTGATCGGCTACCCGCTCGCGCATTGGATGGCGCGTATCAAGAGCCGCACCGGCCATGCGCTGCTGCTGATGGCCGTGCTGGCGCCGATGCTGACCGGCATCGTGGTGCGTACCTTCGCCTGGATGACGCTGCTGTCCGACAAGGGTGTCATCAACCAGATCCTGGCCTCGCTCGGGCTGGTCACAAGGCCGTTGCAGCTGATGTACAATGAGACCGGCATCATCATCGGCCTGGTCCACATCTATGTGCCTTTCATGGTGCTGACGCTCACCGGCGTGATCGGCCGCATCGACGAGCGGCTGGAGCAGGCGGCGGAGAATCTCGGCGCCAGCCCATGGCGCGCATTTCTCGAGGTCACCCTGCCGCTCAGCCTGCCCGGCATCCTCGCCGGCTCGCTGCTCGTCTTCGCGCTCGCGATCAGCGCCTATGTCACCCCGATCCTGCTCGGCGGCTTCCAGGTCATGACCTTGCCGATCCTGATCTACCAGCAGATCTCCGCCAACTTCAACGTCGGCTTCGCGGCTGCGCTCGGCATGGTGCTGCTCATCATTTCGCTCTCGCTCGTCATCGCGTATAATCACGTGCTCGGCCTCGTTTCGGGCCAGCGCGAGCTGCAATGAGGGCGCAGATGACGAGCCTTGCTCCGGGATCGCGGCCGCCGCTCGCTGCGCCAATCGGTCTGGCGGCCACACCTGCCCTTCGCAGCAAGGCGCGGCCGCTCCGGTGGGGCCGCAGGCTCTATCTCGCCGCCAACACCGCCATCCTCGTCTTCCTGCTGGCGCCGATTGCGATCGTGATCGTGTTCGCGCTCAACCCGACGCCTTTCATCCAGTTTCCACCAGTCGGCATCTCCTTTCGCTGGTTCGAGAAATTCTTCGCCTCGGGCGACTTCATGCACGCGCTGCTGTTCAGCATCGAAGTCGCGGCCATGACCACGGTCGCGGCCACCGTGCTGGGCGCCTCGGCCGCGCTGGCGATCGCCCGCGGCAACCTGCCAGGCTCCCGGCTGATCGTGGCGACCATGCTGTCGCCGCTCATGCTGCCGGCGATCCTGACCGGTCTTGCGCTGTTCCAGTCCTACGTACTGCTCGACGTCGGACGCCCGGTGTGGGGGCTGGTGGCTGGTCACACGCTGGTGACGATTCCCTACGTGGTGCGGACCACGCTCGCCGTGCTGCACAATTTCGATGTCAGGTTGGAGGAAGCCGCGCAGAATCTCGGCGCCAGCCCCACCCGGACCTTCTTCGAGATCACGCTGCCGCTGGTGAAGCCCGGCGTTCTGGCAGGCGCGATCTTTGCTTTCATCGTCTCGTTCGACCAGTTTCCGGTGTCGCTGTTCCTGGTCGCGCCGGGCAGCGAGACCTTGCCGATCACGCTGTTCAACTATCTGAAGTTCGATCTCGACGGCACCATCGGCGCGGCCTCGGTGGTCTCGATCCTGCTCGCCTTCATCGTCGTCATCGCGCTCGACCGCACCGTAGGTCTTCGCTCCTACGTCAAACTCTAAGGGAGATCCCGGACATGACCGCCTCATCGCGTCGTTTTCCCCTGAGCCGCCGCCGCCTGCTGACCGCGGCTGCGTCGCTCGGCGCCGGCGTTGTCGCTGCTCCCTTTGTCGCGCGTGCGGACGAGCCCGTTCTCAACGTCACCGGCTGGGGCGGCAAATGGGGTGACGTGATGAAGGCCGAGATCGGCCCGGCCTTCGAAAGCGAGTTCAAGTGCAAGCTCAAGACCGACACCGCGCTGCCATTCCTGCCGAAGCTGCAGGCGAGTTCGCGCTCGGCTCCCATCTACGACGTGCTGCACACCAACTCCAACGAGCAGTGGGCGGCCGTGGAGATGGGTCTCGTCGAGCCCAAGGTCGACCCCAAGCTGGTTCCGAACATTGCCGACGTCTACCCTTACGCCGTCAGCGACAAGATCGTCGGCGTCTGCATCTTCACCAGCGCCATCGGGCTCGGCATGCGCACCGACAAGGGCTATGGGAGCGTCATGTCGTGGAAAGACTACTGGGATGCGAGATTCAACGGCGCGCGCGGCGGCTATGTGATCCCTGCCAACAGCCTGGGACAGGCGTTCGTGATGATGTGCGGCGCGCTGTATGGCAAGGGCCAGACCGACCTTGACGCCGCCTATGCAGCGCTGGAGAAGCTGAAGCCGATCAAGCTGGTCGACTTCACCGGCGCGATGGAGAAGCTGATCCTGTCCGGTGAGGTCGGCCTCGGCATCCTGCATGATTCCGGCATCTATCGTTACGACGGTCAGAACCAGCCGGTCGACTTCGTCACGCCGAACGAGGGCGTGCTGTCGCTCGAGCAAGTGCTGAGCATCACGCCCGGCAGCAAGGTGAAGGAGCTCGCCAACGCCTATATCAACTACATGCTGCGCCCCGAGGTTCAAAAGCGCCTCGCTGAGACCGTCTGGTATTCGCCGGCCAACAAGAAGGTCAAGCTCGACTCCAAGTATGACGCCAAGCTGCTGACGACGCCGGAGAAGGTCGGCAAGCTGATCCAGGTCGACTGGAAGTGGTACAACGCACGGAAGGACGAGATCGACAGCCGGGTCAACCGGATCTTCCGCGCATGAGCGCTGCCATCGAGATCGCCGCGGTCAGCAAGATCTATGACGGCGGCGTACGCGCAGTCGACGCGGTTGCCGTGAACATCAGGCCTGGCGAGTTCTTTTCGCTGCTCGGCCCGTCCGGCTGCGGCAAGACCACCACCCTGCGCATGATCGCCGGCTTCGACAGCCCAAGCGCCGGCGAGATCCGCCTCGACGGCGCCGACATCACCCACGTGCCGGCGCACAAGCGCGACATGGCGATGGTGTTCCAGAACTACGCCCTGTTCCCGCACCGGACCGTAGCCGAGAACGTCGCCTTCGGCCTGCGCATGCGCAAGATCGACAAGGCGACGATTGCCGCGAAGGTGAAGGCAGCGCTGGCGATGGTTGAACTCGGAGGCCTGGAGAACCGCAGGCCGGCGCAACTGTCCGGCGGCCAGCAGCAGCGCGTCGCGCTCGCCCGCGCCATCGTCATCTCGCCGCGCGTGCTGCTCTGCGACGAGCCGCTCGGCGCACTCGACAAGAAATTGCGCCAGCAGATGCAGTTCGAACTCAAGCGGCTGCAAAAGACGCTTGGCCTCACCCTCGTGTTCGTCACCCACGACCAGGAGGAGGCGCTGGCCATGTCGGACCGCATCGCGGTCATGAACGCCGGCCGCGTCGAGCAGATCGGCACCCCGCTCGAGATCTACGATCGGCCGCGGACGCGTTTCGTCGCCGATTTCATCGGCGACACCAACATTTTTCGTGGTCAGCGCGTGACCTTGGACAATGGCGTCGGGATAGCCGTCGGCAACGGTCTGGTACTGTCCCTGGCGGACACAGTTGCAGCAGCCGAGGCCGAGGTTCTGTCGGTCGCGCTGCGGCCGGAGAAGATCTCGGTATCGCCAGCCGAGGTGGCCGATGCCAAGCGGACAGGCATGTCCGCGCGCGGCACCGTCGAGAGCACCAATTTCCTCGGCGGCGCGGTGCTGTACCGCATCGCCCTGGAGAGCGGACAGCACGTGCTGGCGCAACAGCCGAATTCCGGAGCTGGTCCTCTCCATGCGCCGGGTCAAACGGTCACGCTCGACTGGCGTCCGGCCGATCTCGTCATCCTCGAGGATTGATATTGTGAGCGTTATATTCCTATTCCCGCAGCAGTACCGTGCGCCGCAGTCACAGAGCGACGTCGAAGAGCTTGTGCCGTGAGCGCAGCCGGCATGAAGACGATCAGCCTCGACGACATCGAGGCGCTCGCGGTCGGCGCCTGGATCCTCGGCACCGGCGGCGGCGGCAGTCCCTATCTCGGCCTGCTCAACCTGCGCCGGCTCTATGCGGAGGGGCATCGCGTGCAGATGATATCGCCGCTCGACCTCGCCGACGACGACTGGGTCGCGGTGGTCTCCAACATGGGCGCCCCCTTGGTCGGGCAGGAACGGCTGGCCGACAGCCGCAGCATCGCGCGTGCGGTGCGCATGCAGGAGGAGATCAACGGCATCACATTTCGCGCCGTGATGTCGGTCGAGATCGGCGGCGGCAACGGCATGCAGGCGCTGATGGCGGCGGCGCATCTGAACATCCCCGTGGTCGACGCCGACTGCATGGGCCGTGCCTTTCCCGAGGCACAGATGACGTCGGTCGCGATCGGCGACCTCAAGCCCTATCCCTGCACGCTCTACGATCCGCGCGGCATCGAGGCCGTCGTGACCAAGGTGCCGAGCTGGAAGTGGATGGAGCGCGCCAGCCGCAAGATCTGCGTCGAGATGGGCTCGATCGCCTCGACCAGCAAGGCGCCGCGCACGGGCCGCGAGGTCAAGGACTGGGGCATCCATTTCACGACCACCAAGGCGATCGCGATCGGCCGTGCGGTCGAGGCAGCGAACCGGAGCCACCAGGATCCGATCGCGGCGATCCTCGATTGCGAGGGCGGCCAGCGGCTGTTCAGCGGCAAGATCGTCGACGTCGAGCGCCGCACCACCGAGGGCTTTCTGCGCGGCAGCGCCGTCGTGGAGGGCAGCGACGACGATCGCGGCACCCGGCTCAAGCTGTCGTTCCAGAACGAATGGATCGTGGCTTGGCGCGATGGCGAAGCCATCGCGATGTCGCCAGACCTGATCTGCGTGCTCGACAGCGTCAACGGCCACGGCATCGGCACCGAGACGGCGCGCTACGGCCAGCGCGTCACCGTGATCGCGCTGCCCGCGCCCGCCGTATTGACCAGCCCGCGCGGGCTCGAATTCGTCGGCCCCCGCGCCTTCGGTTACGACCTCGATTTCCGGTCGCTGTTTGCGACCCCTGGAGCTCCCTGAGAATGAAGCGGATTGGCATTGACGTCGGTGGCACCAACACCGACGCCGTCCTGATTGCCGACGACCATGTCGTCCACTCCGTCAAGGCTGCGACCACCGCCGACGTCACCTCCGGCATCCTCGCGGCGCTGAAGGCGCTGCGAGAAAATCCCGCGGCGGCCGTGCCGGTCGACGCGGTGGTGATCGGCACCACGCATTTCATCAATGCGGTGGTGCAGCGGCGGCACCTGCAGAAGATCGGCGCCATCCGCATCGGGATGCCCGCCTCCGCCTCGCTGCCGCCGTTCTGCGACTGGCCGGGCGATCTCGCCGCGCTGGTCAGCGGCGAGACCTTCATGCTCGAAGGCGGCCACGATTATGATGGCCGCCCATTCATGCCGCTCGACATCGGCGGCCTGAAAGCCGCCGCGCGCGCGATCAAGGCCAAGGGCCTGCGCGCGGTCGCGGTCGCCTCGTCGTTCTCGCCGCTCGACCCGAGCTGTGAGATCGCGGCGCGGGAAATCCTCGCCGAGATCTGCCCTGATGTGGCCGTCACGCTCTCGCACGACCTCGGCCGCATCGGACTGCTGGAGCGCGAGAACGCCGCCCTGCTCAATGCCGCGCTCCACGACCTCGCGGTCACGACGGTCGCCGCCTTCCGCAAGGCGATCGCGGAGTCCGGCATCGATGCGCCGCTGTTCCTGACGCAGAACGACGGCACCGTGATGCAGGCGGAGATCGCGACCGCCTTCCCGGTCATGAGCTTCGCCTCCGGCGCCACCAACTCGATGCGCGGCGCCGCGTATCTCTCCGGCCTCGACGACGCCATGGTCGTCGACGTCGGCGGCACCACCAGCGACATCGGCCAGTTGCGCCACGGCTTTCCGCGCGAGGCCAACACCGTCGTCGAGGTCGGTGGCGTCCGCACCCTGTTCCGCATGCCCGATTTGCTCTCGATCGGGCTCGGCGGCGGCAGCCATGTCGAGCAGGATCCGGTCCGCGTC
This sequence comes from Bradyrhizobium sp. HKCCYLRH1030, assembly GCF_051168395.1. NCBI lineage: Bacteria > Pseudomonadati > Pseudomonadota > Alphaproteobacteria > Hyphomicrobiales > Nitrobacteraceae > Bradyrhizobium > Bradyrhizobium sp. HKCCYLRH1030. The sequence goes on from NZ_JBNPUY010000007.1 coordinate 230,136, forward strand.
GGCCCGCTCAGCGTCGGATACCGGCTGACATCCGACGCGCTGGTGTTTGGCGGCGACCGCCTGACCGCGACCGACATCGCGGTCGCGGTGGGGCTGATCGACATCGGCGACCGATCGCGCGTCGCGCATCTGCCGAAAAGCCTGATCGACGCCGCGCTCGCCGACGCCCACCGCAAGCTCGAGGGCGACATCGACCGCATGAAGACCGAGGCCGGCGACGTGCCGCTGCTCGCGGTGGGCGGCGGCGCCTTCCTGGTGCCGGAGCGCCTTGCCGGCATCTCCACCATCGTGCGCGTCGACCATGGCGACTGCGCCAACGCGGTCGGCGCCGCCATCGCCCAGGTCTCCGGCGAGGCCGACCAGGTCTTCCGCGACCTGACCCGCGACGAGGCCATCGCGGCGGCGCGGGCCATCGCCGAGGAGCGCGCGGTGCAGGCCGGCGCCGACCGCGACACGCTCAAGACGGTCGATGTCGAGGACATGCCGATCGCCTACCTCCCCGGCAACGCGCTGCGCGTCCGCGTCCGCGTCGCCGGCGCCATCGCCGAGCCGACCATCGGCGCGGCGGCGTAGTCCATCGTCGCTACGCCAGCTCGGCGATCCGCTCGACCCCGGCCTCCGCGCCCTGCGCCTTGGCCGCCGCCATCGAGCCGCCGAGGTCGATGCCGCGGCAGGCGTTGTCGATGACGATGGCCGCGAAGCCGAGCCGCCGCGCATCGACCGCCGAATAGTGCACGCAGAAATCGGTGGCGAGACCGACCAGGAAAACCCGCTTCAGGCCGCGCTCGCGCAGGTAGCCGGCGAGGCCCGTGGGCGTGGTCTTGTCGTTCTCGAAGAACGCCGAGTAGGAATCGATCGCGGCACGAAAGCCCTTGCGGATGATGAGCTGCGCCTTGTCGGTCGCAAGCTCGGCATGGAAGGCGGCGCCCGGCGTGCCCTGGATGCAGTGGTCCGGCCACAAGGTCTGCGGCCCGTAGGGCATCGTGACGCTCTCGAACGGCGCCTTGCCGGGGTGGCTCGAGGCGAACGAGCTGTGTCCCGCCGGGTGCCAGTCCTGGGTCAGGACGACGTGATCGAACATCCCGCTCAGCCGGTTGATCGCCGGCACCACGGCATCGCCGTCGGCCACGGCGAGCGCGCCGCCGGGACAAAAATCGTTCTGCACATCGATGATGAGCAGCAAATCCTCGTTGGCCCTGATCTGCATTCCGGTCTGCATCCGTTTCACTCAAACTCCATCAAGGATGGCCCCAGCCCGCGGCGATCTCAAGCCGGGCCGCCGAATAATCCGCGGCAAGCCAGCCCCTCCATTTTGGAATCCCTGCCCTGCAGGACGGGCCTGGAAACGCCAGCCGATTCGTGGATTCTCCCGGCGGGAGAGCGTGGCCGATGCAGACTGCCGTCACACACCATTCCGCGAGCCAGCGCCTCGAGCGCTGGGCGGTCGCCACCCTGCGCGAGGCCGGCGCGATCGTTGAATGCGAACAGCACGGCTGGATGCGCGAGCGCGGCGACCCGCATGCGCTGGCGCGGGCGCTTCGCATCGCACGCGACGATCCGCCACGCGGCGTGTGTAGTTCGGACGCGCTCGCGGCGATCGAGGACGTCCTGGCCGCGACCGGCGACACCTGCCCTGATTGTTCACGGCACGGAGAGCCGGAATATCCGCCGTGATTCAAATAAGTGATTCCGTAGCTACCCCGAGATGCCCTAGCCTGAGGCCTCCACCGGGAGACGCAATCATGCCGAATCATCCGGTCCCGTGGCTGCTGCGCAAGCCATGCCCGACCTGCGGCCGTGCGCTCGCGGTTCGCGAGGGCAAGGGCGGGCGCCGCGAGCTTGCTTGTCCGACCTGCGATGGGCCCGATCCGCTGCACTCGCCCAAGGCGCTCCGCTGGGCGAGGGGATCGCTTCGGCCGCCGGAGCGGCCGAAGCAACATTGACGTCACTGGCGCGTCAGCTTGCGCTCGACTTTCTTGCGGCTGTTGCCGACCTTCTTGACCGCCTTCTTCACCGCGGACGCCGAGCGGCCGCTCTTCTTGGCTTCGTAGCGGACTTCGTGGTCCTGTCCACCCGCGACGCGGGCGCGATCCTGGTTGCGTCCGCGCGCTGACTTTGCGGTCGAGGCTTTCTTCTTCGTTGCCATGGTGCATCTCCTTATCAGCGCGCAACGCACGACGCAGCGAAGCGGTTCCGCCGATGAGAGAGCCCCGTCGCATCGATCAGCCGAGGTCGAACTTGACGCCCTGCGCCAGCGGCAGGCTGCGGCCGTAGTTCACGGTGTTGGTGGCCCGGCGCATATAGGCCTTCCATGAATCCGAGCCGGACTCGCGGCCGCCGCCGGTCTCCTTCTCGCCGCCGAACGCGCCGCCGATCTCGGCGCCCGAGGGGCCGATATTGACGTTGGCGATGCCGCAATCGGAGCCGCGCGACGACACGAACAGTTCGGCCTCGCGCAGATCATTGGTGAAGATCGACGACGACAGCCCCTGCGGCACCGCATTGTGCAGCTCGATCGCGGCATCGAGATCGCGATACGGCATCACATAGAGAATCGGCGCGAACGTCTCGCGCTCGACCGGACCGGATTGCGATTCGATCTCGACCAGGGCCGGCCGCACGTAGTACGCCTCCGCAAAGCCGCCGACCGCGACGCGCTCGCCGCCGAACACGCGGCCGCCGTGATCCCGCGCGGCGCTCAGCGCGTCCTGCATGGCGTCGTAGGCGCCGCGATCGATCAGCGGGCCGATCAAGGTGCCCTGCTCCAGCGGATTGCCGATCGCCACCGAGGCGTAGGCCTGCTTCAGCCGCGGCACGAGCTGGGTGTAGACGTCGGCATGCACGAACAGGCGGCGCAGGCTGGTGCAGCGCTGGCCCGCGGTGCCCATCGCCGCGAACGCCACGGCGCGCAGGGTGAGATCGAGATCGGCCGTGGGCGTGACGATCGCGGCATTGTTGCCGCCGAGCTCGAGGATGGCGCGGGCAAAGCGGCCGGCAAGACAGGCGCCGACGACGCGCCCCATGGCGGTCGATCCGGTCGCCGACACCAGCGGCACCCTGGCATCGTCGACCAGCATCTCGCCGACCGCGCGGCCGCCGAGCAGCAGGCCGGCGAGCCCCTCCGGCGCCTCGCCGCCCTCGCGGCGATAACGCTGCAGCGCACGCGCCAGCAGCGCGTCGGTCGCGAGCGCGGTGAGCGGCGTCTTCTCCGACGGCTTCCAGACGACGCTGTTGCCGCACACCAGCGCCAGCGCTGCATTCCAGGCCCACACCGCCACGGGGAAGTTGAAGGCGGAGATCACGCCGGTGACCCCCAGGGGATGCCAGGTCTCCATCATCCGGTGCTCGGCGCGCTCGGTGGCGATGGTCAGGCCATAGAGCTGGCGTGACAGGCCGACGGCGAAGTCGCAGATGTCGATCATCTCCTGGACCTCGCCGAGCCCCTCGGAGACGATCTTGCCGGCCTCGATCGAGACCAGGCGGCCGAGCGCGGCCTTGTGGGCGCGCAGCTCCTCGCCGAACAGCCGCACCAGTTCGCCGCGCTTCGGTGCCGGCTTGAGCCGCCACTGCAAGAACGCGGCATGCGCGCGCGCGATCACCGCGGTCGCATCCGCCCTGCTGTCGTCATGCACATGGGCCAACACCTCGCCGGTCACGGGCGAACGGGCGGCGCGCGTCCCACCGCGCAGCCGCTCCGGCGCGACGCCGAGCGAGGTCAGGATCTCGGCCGTTTCGACAACGAGTGTCAGGGGCGATGCTTGGCTGGGCGACATATGCAACTCCGGATTGTCCCACGCACCGGTGCACGCGAGACGTCATGAATGGTCCATCGTAAACGCCCCCGTGTAGATCAAATCCGGCTGCGGCGCGAGCACCCGCGCGCTGGGCAAACGGCCACTGGGCAGGTCGCTCGTCGGCGCACGGAGGCGTCCTCCCGCTCGTTCTGTTTCGCGCGCGCCGGCTGAGCCTTCTGGCGCGCATCGGCGAGATCCCGCGACGCAACGCGCCCGGGCTGATGGGATCGACGATCCCTCGTGAAACACGAGGGCGCAGGGAATGCCGGGAGCTGGCCGCCCCCATGGCCCGCCTGCGAAAAAAATGCAGGCGGCAGGAACCACAGGTTCAGCCGAGACATCCCGGCATTCCCCGCGCGATGGTCTTCACGCTTATACCGTGATCTCCCCGGTGTACGGCTCTTTAGCCACCGTCGCCCTCGGAATCATCGCCCGAAAGCTTAGCGCCAGCGTCGCGGCGCCAGGACCACACGACTTCACGTCCGCCAGCTGCCGTTCGTCCGCGTGCAAGCACGCTGCGGCAGATAAGCGGCCATCGCCTCCCCGCCTCACGTGTCGTGACGATCGCGATACGCCCCTCGTGGCGAAGCAGGATGGATACAGTAGAGCATATTTTCTGGAAAAGCGAAAGCGCTTTTTTTTGGAGCGCCGCAGCGACCGAAGGTCGTTCATGACACGTCTTGCGTTGGCAGACGGATTGTGATCGTCGAGGAAAACAGCAAAGCGGCCCTCGCAACAAAGATCATTGCGGCCCTATCCGCCTCGATATACCAACGTCGCATATGTCCTCGCGAGAGACGATCGGCATGACGATCGAGACTTGGTTCGCGTTTGCGGGAACGTCCATCATCCTCCTGGTGATCCCGGGGCCGACGGTTCTGCTGGTGGTCTCCTATGCGCTGGGCCAGGGGTGGCGAACCGCGCTGCCGACGGCCGTCGGCGTCGCGCTGGGCGACTTCACCGCCATGACCTTGTCCATGCTGGGCGTCGGTGCGTTGCTGGCGACCTCGGCGCTGCTGTTCACCGTGCTGAAATGGATCGGCGCGGCCTATCTCGTCTGGCTTGGGATCAAGCTGTGGCAGGCCGGCGGCGCGCTGAACGCCGTGCCGCGGACCGACAGGACCTCGGCGCTGAAGATGCTCGGTCACGCCTGGATCGTCACGGCGCTGAACCCGAAGAGCATCACCTTCTTCGTCGCGTTCCTGCCGCAGTTCCTCAGTCCGAACGGCAGCTTCCTCACGCAGATGGTGGTGTTCGAATCGACCTTCGTCGTGCTCGCCTTCGCCAACGCCGTCGGCTATGCGCTGATCGCCTCGCGCGCCCGCGCGCTCGTACGGAGCGCGAAGGTGATCAGCATCTTCAACAAGGCGGGCGGCACCCTTCTGATCGGTGCGGGCGTCGCCGCCGCGGCGGCGCGGACGGCGCAGAACTGAACGGACTGCGACCTTCGGCGTGGATCGTCGCCGGCCACATCGGATGACGACGCCCGCGAGGCGTCGTCCAGGTTTCTGCAACGCGCAGGTCAGGCTATATTGTCGCCGTCACCTGTTATCGAGCAGGCTTTGCCATGGCCGACACACACCCATCCAGTCCCGAGCTCTGGTCGTCGATCCAGCACGAGGCCCGGCGCATCGCCGCGGCCGATCCCGTGTTCAGCCGCGCCCTGTCGGCTGCAATCCTCGATCATTCTGATCTCGGCAGCGCCGTCGCGCAGCAGATTGGCATCCGCCTCGGCAGCGGCGATGCCGCGCGCGCCCGATTTGCCGCGGTCGCGCGCGAGGCGTATGCCGCCGCGCCTGAGCTCGTCGAGGCGGCGGGTCGCGACCTCGGGGCGATCGCGACGCAGGATCCAGCGACGACGGCGCTGCTGCCGCCGCTGCTGAACTACAAAGGCTACGTCGCGCTGCAGGCGCATCGCGTCGCGCACTGGCTCTGGAGCAACGGGCAACCCGACCTGGCGCTCCTGATGCAGGCGGACTCGTCAACATCCCTGCAGGTGAGCATCCATCCCTCGGCGCGGCTCGGGACCGCGGTGTTTCTCGATCATGCCACCGGCATCGTCATTGGCGCCCACAGCAGCATCGGCCACGACGTCACCATTCTGCAGAACGTTACGATCGGACGACACGACGCGCTGCCCGGCCGCGCCCCGCGGATCGGCCGCGGCGTGCTGCTCGCCTCGGGCGCGACCGTGCTGGGCGACGTCGCGATCGGTGATTTTGCCAAGATCGGCGCCGGTGCCGTCGTCACCACCGATGTGCCGTCGGGCTGCACCGCCGTGGGCGCGCCGGCGCGGCTGACGAACTGCCCGGAGCAGCCGGTCCCAGCCTGACCACGACTGCTCGGCCGGCAAGGCTCTACGGCAATTTTTCGAGCTTGCCCGCGGTGACGGAGATCAGGTCGCGGATCTTGTCGCACTCGGCAGCAAGCGATGCGAGGGCCGGATCCGACCTGATGCACCGCTCCAGATTGTCGACCGCGCTTCGCCAGGCTTCCAATTCGCGCCGCAGCCGTCCGATCTCGCTGGTAACCACCGCATCGCGCAGCCGTTCTGCTTTCGCGCCGATGATCCGCAACGGGGCCCGGGCGGGAAATGCGAGGATATCAGCCACGGATCGCCTCGATGAGAAAGGTGGAATTCGGCGAAGACGACAGGCGCATGACGTGCGGGGCGGCGGCATTGCCTGCAACGGCGCGGCGACCTGGATGGGCAGGCCGCCGCGCGATCAGTGCTTTTCGGTCCGACCTCAAGCCGCGGCGCGCTCGGCCAGAGCCTGAGCCTCTGCCGCGGCGCGCGCCATGCTGGACGACATCTCGCTCGTGACAGTGCTCTGCTCCTCGACGGCGGCGGCCGTCGACGTCACATACTCGCTGACGTTCTGGATCGCCTGCTTGATCGAGCCGAGAGACGTGACGACGCCCCCGGAAATATTGTTGAGGCTGTCGATCTCGGTCGCGATCTTGTCGGTGGCGGTCTTTGCCTGGGTGGCAAGGTTCTTGACCTCGGAGGCAACGACGGCAAAGCCCCTGCCAGCTTCGCCGGCCCTAGCGGACTCGATGGTGGCATTCAGCGCCAGCAGATTGATCTGGCCGGTGATGTTGTGGATCATCTCGACGATGCCGCTCATCGACTGAGCGGCATCGGAGAGCCGCTGCGCCTGCGCGTCGGCCGAGGTAACACGGTCCACCGCGCCCATGGCGGTCTCGCGCGACTTCGTCATGGCTTCGGAAATCTCGCGCACGGACGCGTTGAGCTCCTCCGCGCCCGCCGCCACCGATTCCATCATGGCGCGCACGCGCTCGTTGCCCATGCGAACGAAGACCTGCCGGGTGACGTCGGTCGCGTATTTGACCACCTTGAACGGCTTGCCGTTGAGGTCGAGGATCGGATTGTAGGAGGCCTGGATATAGACCTCCCGGCCGCCCTTGCCGATGCGCTTGTATTCGGCCGACTGGTACTGACCACGGTTCAGGCTGGCCCAGAAGTCGCGGTAGGCGGCGCTCTCCCGCTCGGACGGTTCGACGAACATGCTGTGATGCTTGCCCCGGATCTCGGCCAGCGTGTAGCCGAGCGCGTGCAGGAAATTGTCGTTCGCGGTGATGACCGTGCCGTCCATGTTGAACTCGATCACGGCCTGGGACTTGCCGATGGCCTCGATCTGGCCGGCGAGGTCGGCGTTCGTCAGCTTCTGCGCGGTGACATCGGTTGCGAACTTGACGACTCCGATCGGCCTGCCCGTCGCATCGAGCACCGGATTGTAGGTGGCGAGGATCCACACTTCCTTGCCGCCCTTGCCGATGCGCTTGTATTCGCCGCCCTGATATTCGCCGCGATTGAGAGCTGCCCAGAACTCGCGGTAGGCCGCGCTGTCGCGCAGCGCGGGTTCGACGAACATGCTGTGATGCTTGCCCTGGATCTCGTCGAGGCGATAGCCCAGCGCGTCCAGGAAATTCTTGTTGGCACTGACGATGGTGCCGTCGAGCTTGAATTCGATCATGGCCTGCGCGCGGTCGATGGCGGCAAGCTTGGAGCCGTCGGCCATGCTGCGCAGCTTCTTCTCGGTGATGTCGGTCGCGAACTTGACGACCTTCACCGGCTTGCCGGCGCTGTCGAGGACGGGATTATAGGACGCTTCGATCCAGATTTCGCGACCGCCCTTGCCGATGCGCTTGAACTCGGCGGCCTTGAGCTCGCCGCGGCTCAGCGCCGCCCAGAACTCGCGGTAGGCGGCACCGTCGCGTTCGGAAGGCTCCACGAACATGCTGTGATGCCTGCCCTGGATTTCCTCTAGCTGATAGCCGAGTGCGTTCAGGAAGTTCTTGTTCGCGGTGATGATCGTGCCGTCGAGCTGGAATTCGATCACGGCCATCGCGCGACTGATTGCTGCAAGCTGTGCTTCCGCGTCCGAGCGGCTGTTCGATCGAAACAACAAGGTAACCTCCAGATGAATAGTTCGTTTGCAGATGGTCGGCGGCGGTGACGATCGTCCCGCGCGCCCGGCGACATGTCTGCGCAAAAATTGATGCAACTTGTTCCACTCTCGTTAAAGCGCGTTGAGAATTCCGGCTTTTCCGTAGTTCTACCGCTGCGACATGACGTCCGACATACAATGACGTCACGCGGAAGCTGCGCTGCGGCCCCAGGATCGTCGACAATCGGGCGCGTGGCGCGGAGATCGTGGGGCGTCGCCTTGTTGGCGTGCAGCTCCTCTCCGAACAGCCGCACCAGCTCGCAGGACCTCGGCGCCGGGAGCAACCGCCACTGCAAGAACGCCTGATGCGCGCGGGCGATCACCGCGGTCCATCCGCCCTGGTGTCGTCATGCACCTGGGCCGGCGATCCTCCGATCAGCGGTGGTCCCGTTGGACGGCAGAGCTAGACCGCCTCGACCACCGCCTTCAAAGCGTCAGAGACCTTTGTGGCGAGCGTCGCGAGCGCCGCGTTCTCGATGGCCTGCATCGAGGCGACGGGATTCACGGCGGCGACCTCGACCCTCCCGCCGACATCCTGGACGATGACGTTGCAGGGAAGCATGGTGCCGATCCGGCTCTCCGCCTGCAATGCCTCATGCGCCAGCTTCGGATTGCAGGCGCCCAGGATGGTGTAGGGTCGAAAGTCGGCGCCAATCTTCTCGCGCAGCGTCGCCTGCACATCGATGCGGGTCAGAACGCCGAAGCCGCGTGCCTTCAGCTCGGCCGTCACCCGCTCGATCGCCGCGTCGAACGATAGATTTACCGCTTTGGCAAAATAGTAGGTCATGCTCGCCTCTTTCCGGCTGGTCTGCCGCCGCGTCGACGCAGTTCGTCGCACGCGGCGATGACGGCGGCACTGTTGCGCGTCCGTGCGGCGGGCACTTGATCGAGATCAGCGAAATGGCCGCACTTGCCGGACTCGCGCCGGCGCAGGCCCGGCCATCACGCCGGTTCGACGCCGGTCATTGCGGCCCGTGCATGAACGCCTGCATCTCTTCCGGGGTCAACTTGCCGTCCTTGTTGCTGTCCATGGCCTTGAAGATGCGCTCATGCGCCGCCTGGAATTCCTGCAGCGAGATCGTGCCGTCGCCGTCGGTGTCGACAAGTGCGAACACCATGCGCATCAACGCCGGGCCCATGACGCCGCCGCCCATCCCGCCGCGTCCCATCGGGCCGGGCATATGCCCCATCATGCCGCCGCCCATCATGCCGCCCATCGGCGAGCCGGTTCCCGGGGCCATCGCAGGCGGCATCTTCTGCTGATCCGGCGTGGTCTGGCTTTGCGCCAGCGCGGCGGCGGTGCCGCAGGCAAAAACCAGGGCTGATATCGTCAGTCGCAACATGGCTCGGCGCATGGAAGCCTCCTCGAATGCGTCATCACGCGCGACAAGTCCGCCGACCGGGCATCGATCCTATGAGGACCCTTCACGATTTCCTGTGTCCGCATGGCGGCACTGACGGCGCCGCGGATCACGCTGCGCTGATCCGCCCTACTCGTTTCGATCTACCGGCCGCAATGACAGTCTCGCGCGCCGCTTTCCTCATATTCATCGTGCAGGCGCACCCAATCGGAGAGGTTGCCGCGGCCGGTCTCGTTGCGGCCCTTGGGCGTGAGATCGAGATAGTGATAGGCGCCGATCAGGGGATCGCCGCCGCGGGAGCGGACCTGGAACGTGCAGAAGATGTTGCCGGCGTCGTCCTTGGTGAACACGGTCAGGCCCGGGAGCTCGGGCGACCTGCTCGTCAAGGGCGCGAAATTGTAGGCGGCCTTGCCCGTCGCGATCTGCTCGTCCGAGAACGAGACCTGAAAGTCGAAGTTGAAATCACTGCCCTCGGATGACACCCAGTCGAACGCCCAGCCCATGCGCGCCTTGAACGGCGCGATCTCGGCGAGCGGCGCACGCGACACGACGACCAGGCTGACGTCGTGGTGGCGGAGGTGCTGGTTGGCGCCGTCGATATGGTCGCACAGAAACGAGCAGCCGGGACAGCGGTGCGGATCGCCCGGCGCCATCATGAAATGATAGACGATCAGCTGGCTCCGTCCCTGAAACAGATCGCCCAGGCTCACGGGTCCGTCTGCCGCCTGGAAGACATAGTCCTTCTCGACCCGGACCCACGGCAGCGCCCGGCGGGCGGCAGCCAGCGCATCGCGCTGCCTGATGAAGGCCTTCTCCTGGGCGAGGTGGGCGCGATGCGCTTCGGTCCATTCGTCCGCAGTGACTATTCTGGGGGTCATGTCTGGAGTCCTCCGTGTCCTTCGCAGAGGACGATGCAAGGTTCGGCGGTCCGACACCGACGCCATCTATTTTCTCGGCGGGTCATCGCAGCGCGGCCGGGTGCGGGGAACCGCGGATCGACCAGAAAAGGCCAGCGTCGGGCGCCCCCACTCCCATCTCAGACCGGCGTGCGCGGTCGACCTGATCCACCGCCCGCTCTCGTCCGTTTCGGGGCAGCCATGGCAGACGTGTCGGATCAGAGCAGTGACTCCCACAGCGGTCGGACCGAGCCGGCGCGCTGCCGCGGCTGCGGACAACCGGCGCGCGCGGTTCAGAGCATCCTGAACCCACGAACCGGCGAAGCGGCGCGTCTGTTCAATTGTACCGCCTGCGGATCTGTCAATTGGATGGACGACCGGCGGTGAGCACCGGTTCGGTCGCGGCTGGCTGCCGGCAAAAAACTGATCCGCGAGGAACAGACCTCGCATTCGGCCGTTTTCGATGATCGCCTCCGGTCCTGCAGACCCTGCCTCAAGCCGATGGTCTCGAGCTTCGCCATCGCGAACGGGTCAGGCATCCCATGACGATCCTGATCGGCCGGTTGCGGAACGGCACGAGCTGAGCACCATCGACATCGCGGCACCTCGGCGTTCGCTCGGCAGCGGCACGCGTGGCGCATCTCGTCGCCGAGCTGCGACAACGCCTGGCGGAGGTCGGTCTCGTCGCCGACAACGTATCAGTTCCCGATTACGAGGCTGCGCTCGCCGAAGCCCTCCGTCTCAGCACGGTGCATGTGAAGCGGGTGCTTCAGGAGTTCCGCGTTCAGGGTGTTCCCGACACCCGCAGGAACCTTGTCACAATGTTCGATTTTGAGATGGTCGTGGCTGCTGGAGGGTTCGATCCCGCATATCTCCACCAGATCGACGGCTCCCGCCTTCGGGTGACGGCAGATCAGGACGAACGAGATGCGCTTCTATGTGACAAGTCCTGGCGAAATGCGCGGCGATGGCGTCGATTTCGATGATGTCGAGACGGTGCTGATGCAGACGGCGGACACCGCGCTTGCAATCGCGCGCGACCGGCTCGATCCCTCCTCCACGAACGTCCGCCTCAAGGTCAGCTCCGATGACGGCGAGGTCGGGCATGTCACGGTTTCGGTGCTGATCGAGCGCGGTTGATCGCGAACCGGAGAGGTCCAAGACCGCAGCTCGCTATCAGCTGCTCCCTATCAGCCCCCCGTATCACGAGATGCGCGCCTGCGACCAGACGTGGTCCATCTTCACCGCATCGAGTGCGGTCGCCAGTTCGTCGATGCGATATGGCTTCGACAGGATGCGGACGCCCGCCTCCTTGGCGGCATGAACGGCAGCGCCCGAATAGCCGCTGGTCAGCAGGATCGGCATGTCGCCGCGCCGTTTCTGAATCTCGCGCGCCAGCTCGACACCGTTCATGCCCCCCGGCATCATGACGTCGGAGAACACGAGATCGACGGCTCGTCCGTCGGCCAGCGCACCGAGCGCCGCGGCGGCGCTGGAGGCCCGGGTCACCTCATAGCCGAGCTGGCGGAGCATCTCGCCGACGAGCGCAGCGACCTCATCGTCATCCTCGACCAGCAGCACACGGCCTTCGTTGCGCCGGCGGGCCTGGGGCCGCTGCAGATCGAGGAGATGGTGCGGCTCCCTGGACGCCGCGTGCTCTGACCTCGGAAGGTAGAGGGCAATCGTCGTCCCCTTGCCCGGCTCCGAGTCGATGCGGACAGTGCCGCGTGACTGGGTGACGAATCCATAGACCTGGGCCAGCCCGAGGCCGGACCCTTTGCCGACGTCCTTGGTCGTGAAGAACGGCTCGAACACCCGGACGCGAACCTCCTCCGTCATGCCGGTGCCGGTGTCGATCACCGACAGGCGGACGTAGTCGCCGGCGATCTGATCGTCTTGCACATTGCGGAGGTTCTCGGCCCGAACCACGATCGTGCCGCCGGTCGGCATCGCGTCGCGAGCGTTGACGGCGAGATTCAGCACGACGAGCTCTAGCTCGCCGGGGTCGACCTCGACGGGCCAGAGCGCCTCGGGGAAATCGAACTCGACATGCACGTCGCCGCGCAGGCTGCGGTCGAGCAGCTCGCGCATGCCGCCGATCTGGCGGGCGATGTCGACCGGCTCGGGCCGCAGCTCCTGCCGGCGCGAGAACGCGAGCAGCTGGCGGGTCAGGCTGGCGCCGCGCTGCGCCGCCTGGATCATGCCGTCCATCAGGCGGCGACGCCGCGCCGGATCGCTCTGGCGGTCGAGCATGTCGAGCCCGCCGGAGATCACCATCAGCAGATTGTTGAAGTCGTGCGCGACGCCGCCGGTCAGCCGGCCGATGGCCTCGATCTTCTGCGTCTGGCGCAGCGTCTCCTCGACCCGCGCGCGCTCGGCCATCTCGATGCGAAGATGCTCGTTCGACTCCGCGAGCGCCCGCGTCCGCTCGACGACGAGTTGCTCGAGCTGCTGCGCCGCCTGCTCGCGCGCCTCGATGAGGGCGCGAATCTCGTATTGACGACGTCGCGCCCGCAGCGCGGATTGAACGGCGCTGGTGAGCGTGATCGGCTGGACCGGCCGTTCGAGCAGCGAGACATTGCGCAGCGCGCTTACCAGATTGCGCCGCCACGTGACGACGGCACTCTGCTCGCGGTGACTTGTGAGCACGATGAAGGGCAAATCGGACCAGGCCGGCTGCCGCTCGACCCATTGCGTGAGGGCGGCGGTGTCCTTTGCGAACAGCCCTTCCTCGGCAACGAAGACCGTGCCCACGCCTGCGCTCAACTCACTGAGCAGCTGCGTGAGGTCAGAGCAGACGGTCGTCTCGATTCTTGCACTGCGGAGCAGCTCTGCCGATGCCGGCCCGTCCCGCCCGATCGGCGCGAAGACGAGGACGCGGTGATCTCGCTCAATGCCCATCCCGCACGTCCATCTCGGGGATATCCGTTCCGGTGAAGCGCGGATTGCCGGAAAATATTCCGCTGAATTCCTTGAGCGGCGGGCCGAGGGTGATGCCGGAGCTGCTCAGGCGAAACTCGCGGATGCTGTGCTCGTGGTGACCGCTGCGCTTCTTGACCACCGACAATGCGCGGCGCACCGCCCCTCCCACCTCGAAATAGCGCAGCATCAGCACGGCATCGCTGAGATAGCTGATGTCCAGCGGCGTATCCAACGGCCCGACCAGGCCGTGCTGCGCGAGCACCAGGATGGTCAGCACACCCTGCTGGCCGAGATAGGTCAGCAGCTCATGCATCTGCAGGATGAGAAAGCGCTCGTCGGGCATCGCATTGAGATAGCCGTTGAGGCTGTCGATGACGACCAGGCGGGCACCGTCCTGCTCGACGCTCTGCCGAACGATGGCGCCGAACTCACCCGGCGACAGCTCGGCCGGGTCGATCTGCTGGAAATGGATGCGCCCGGATTCGATATGGCGCTCGAGCGGCAGGCCGAGCGTCCGGGCACGGGCTTCCACGGTGCCGCGGCCCTCGTCGAACGCGAAGAAGACGGCGTGCTCGCCGCGCTGGGCCGCCGCGATCGCGTAGATCAGCGCCACCGAGGATTTGCCGACGCCGGCCCCACCGATGAGAAGCGCATTGGTGCCGCGCTCCAGCCCGCCGCCCAGAAGCTGATCGAGCTCGGCGTTGCCGCTCGAGGTGAAATCGCCGGCAAAGGATCGGTGATGCTCCGCGGCGACCAGGCGCGGAAAGATCCTGAGCCCGCCCGAGGCGATCGTGAAATCATGGAAGCCGCCCCGGAACGAGATGCCGCGCATCTTGATCACGCGCAACCGGCGGCGCTCCGCGCCATATTCGATCGCGAGCTGCTCCAGCATCACGACACCATGCGCGACCGAGTGGAGCTGCAGGTCGTCCTGCGAGGATGACAGGTCGTCGAGCAGGACGACGGTGCAGTTGCGCTTGGTGAAGAAGTGCTTCAGCGCGAGCACCTGGCGGCGATAGCGCAGCGGGCTCTGGGCCAGCAGCCGGAGCTCCGACAGGCTGTCGATCACAACACGGCTGGGATTGATGCGCTCGACCTCGTTGAACATCAGACCGGTGGTCTCGCTGAGCTCCACCTCCGCCGGATGGAACACGGTGAGCTCGCGCTCCGGGTCGAGCGTCGTTTCCGGCGGCACCAGCTCGAACATGTCGACGCCGGCAAGCGACCAGCCATGGCGCCGCGCCACGACCTCCAGCTCGCGCCGGGTTTCCGACAGCGTGATGTACAGCACGCGCTCGCCACAACTTGCGCCCTTGAGCAGGAACTGCAGCGCGATGGTGGTTTTCCCGGTGCCGGGACGGCCTTCATACAGATACAGGCGATTGGGATCGAAGCCGCCGCCGAGAATGTCGTCGAGGCCTTCACTTCCGGTGGAAATGCGCGGCAGATCCCTGGGCCCACCCTCGTCGCTTCCGCGAACAGGCTGCTCCGTCATGCATAAGCTCCGTCGTGACAATCGAGACGACGCCGCAGCGAACCCGACAATTCGGGGCTTCGCGACGACCCGATAGGAACACGGCGGATCCGCCTCGGGTTCCCCGGTTCCGTTTCAGGCGGGCGGTTCCACGAGATCGCCGTGGCGCGGGCCCCGTGCGTTGCGATGCCCGTGCGGCATCTCGCACGGCCGAGCCGATCGCACCTGCA
The DNA here is from genome assembly GCF_051168395.1 of Bradyrhizobium sp. HKCCYLRH1030. Lineage (NCBI taxonomy): Bacteria > Pseudomonadati > Pseudomonadota > Alphaproteobacteria > Hyphomicrobiales > Nitrobacteraceae > Bradyrhizobium > Bradyrhizobium sp. HKCCYLRH1030. The sequence continues at coordinate 245,285 of NZ_JBNPUY010000007.1, forward strand.
TTCTCAGCCGACGGCAGATCAGCTCCCACGGCCCACCGTGTCAGCCATCGTGGCGCCGCGGGTGCCAAGTGGCTGTGCGGCGCCGGTGGTGGTGTCGCGCCGGGTCTGATGCTCCAATTCGGCATCGAGCTCGGCACCGATCAGGATCACGATGGCGGAGATCCAGATCCAGGTCATGAAGCCGATGGCGGCGCCGAGCGAGCCGTAGGTCGCGTTGAAGCTGCCGAAATTCGCCGCATACCAGGAAAACAGCGCCGAGCCCGCGAGCCACAGCGCCGCCGCCAGCGCGCTGCCCCAACTGATCCAGCGCCATCTGGGCTCCTCGCGGTCCGGCCCGTAGCGATAGATCAGGGCCAGTCCGAGCGCGACGCAGATGAAGATCGCCGGCCAGCGGCCGATCCGCAGCACCAGGTCGCCGGCCCCGGACATGCCGAGATAGTTCAGCAGCACCGGGAGCACGACGACGGCGCCGATCGCAAGCAGCGCGAACAGGATCGCGCCGCCGGTGAACAGCAGCGAAATCGCGTTCAGCTTGATGAAGCCGCGCCTCTCGGGCTCGCGATAGACGATGTTGAGTGTGTCGAACAGCGACTTCATCGCCGCATTCGCGCTCCACAGCGAGATCGCCAGGCTGACGAGGAAGGTGATGCCCAGCGCCTGACGGCCGTTGGCAGAGACGCGCGTCAACTGGTCGCGCGCGATGTCGATGGCGCCGCCGGGCATCACGCCCTGCAACTGTTCCAGATGTCCGGTGATTTTGGCCGGATCGGAGAACAGGCCGTAGATCGCCACCAACGCGGCCAGCGCCGGAAAGATCGCCAGCAGAGTGTAGAACGTCATGCCTGCGGCGAGCGCGACGATCCTGTGCTCGGTGACGTTTTCATAGACCCGGAACAGGACGTCCTTCCAGCCGCGCGCGGGAAGCTCCGCGGGCGAACGCGCCAGCCGGCCGTGTCCAGCGCCGGACCGGCGCGCGCCTCCCGAGCCTTCCGTCTGTTCGGGCCGCTGATCGAAATAGTGGATCAGGAACGCGAACCCGAGCAGAGCCAGCATCCCGCCGGTGCCAGGTGCGCGCGGGCGGCTCGCGAAAACGCTCGAAGAGTCGCGATGTGCGGCGTCTGACGTCTTGGATCGGCGAAACATGGGATCGGTCCATCACCAGCGGCCAAAAGCAACCGGAGCGGTGGACGAATGTTCCGGCATCACGCCATGACGCGCGTTGCCAAGCTCCGCAACGGTGGAGTCCTCTGATCTTCAAAAGGCCAACTCGGGCAAGCGCCAACATCCAGACAATTTCGTCGGCCTGTGAACGCGTCGCTGCGCCGCCGACACAAAACAGTTGATGTTGCGCGCGAGGAACGGGCCTGCGCCCCCTCGCGTTGCAATAGTACTTTTCAACGCAAGGATAAACGCATGCGCCGCCTGTTATTTGCCTCGCTGTCTGCCACCGCCGTCCTCGCGAGCTTCGCCGCGATCTCACCGGCTTCCGCCGCGCAAGACCGCTTCTGCCTGCAGGGCAGGATGTGGGGCTATCCGGGCAACTGTCAGTTCTCCACCTATCGTCAGTGCCAGGCGGCGGCCTCGGGGACCGATGCGGGCTGCGGCATCAACCCCGCTTACGCCTATGCCCGGCAGCGCGGCTACGACCCACGCTATTGACCGCGGGTCATTGCGTCAGCCCTCGCGCGGGGAATGAGCCGCGCGATCCATCCAAACCTGGCAACAATTGAAACATGGCTGGCGGCAACATCTCTGGCCGCCACGCCCCCCTGGCCCTGCTCTATTGCATCGCGCAACGGCACCATGATCCTTTGGCTCATGATCTGTTAGCTGTTGCGGCAAGTCCCATCCGAGGCCGGCGGTCACGCGTCCTCTCCTCCTCCGCTGATACGTGCACGGAACATTGCGCCTCGCTGTTGCTTATACGGCGACCAATGTCGAACCGGAGGAGGACCATCATGGACGGACTGATTTATCTCGTGGGATTGATCGTGGTCATCATGGCCGTTCTGTCGTTCTTCGGTCTGCGCTGAGACGACATCATGGCCATGGAAACTGCGCCGGTCGTCACATCACCCCTTTCAAGCGCGACGGCCGATAGCTGGACCCTGCAATGGACGCCGGTCGTTGCAGGAGCCCTGACCGCCGCCGCGGTCTCTTCGATCCTGATCAGCTTTGCCATGTCGGTCGGCCTCGGTGTCAGCTCCACCGCGCCGACATGGCGCGACGCCTCGGTGGCGCTCTGGCTCCTGTCCGGCCTCTATCTGGTGCTGCAGGCGCTGATCAGCTTCGGCTGCGGCGGCTACATGGCGGGCCGCTTGCGCGCAACGCACGGGCTTGCCGAAAGCGAAGAGATCGAAAAGCGCGACGGCCTGCATGGCGTCTCAGCCTGGGCGCTGGCAGTCGTGCTCGGCGCTACCCTGGCCGTGCTCGGCGCGTCCGCGGCGACGCGGACCAATCCGCTGACTGCGCCGGCGACGGCCAATGAACCATCGATCCTGAGCTATGAGCTCGACCATCTGTTCCGCGCGCCGCGGCGAGCACCCAGCCCGGATCTCGCCCCCGCACGCGGCGAGACCGGCCGCATCCTGCTCACGGCGTCGAGCCACAATGGCGTCAGCCCGGAGGATCGCAGCTATCTCGTGCAGCTCGTCAGCGGCACGACCGGTCTCGCTGCTCCCGATGCCGAGCGGCGGGTGGACAGCGTGATCGCAGAAGCCAAGAACGCGATCTCGCGCACGCGCGCCGGCACCGTCATCCTGGCGTTCTCGGTGGCCACCGCGCTGCTGCTCGGCGCCGTCGCCGCCTGGGCGGCTGCGGAGAGCGGTGGCCGTCACCGCGACGGCAAGCCTGTCACCGGATGGATGCTGCACGCCAATCGCTTCAGCCGGCGGCGCGACATGTGGCGGCGGCCGATGTCGATGCCGGAATAGAGCACGTCAAGAACAGCGAGCGGCCCGACCCATCGCCGGGCCGCTACGCATTGTACCCCCGCCGCGAAAGACGCTCGCGCAATTTAGGCGAGCCGCAGGATCATCAGGTTCGCGTCGCTGCCATAGCTGCCGGTCGGATCCGCGGCGGCCGCCTTGTCGACCACAAATCCTTGCCTCTCCCAGAATGGCGTCGAGCCGTTGACGGCGATCAGCGACAGCGACTCCAGGCCGAGCGCACGCGCGTGTCGGATCAGTTCCTCGACGATCACGGTCGCCGAGCCGCTGCCGCGAACCGCGGGCAGCAAAGCGAGATCGTGGATGTAGTAGGTCGATGCAGCCGACGGAATGCTTCCGATCAGCCGGTTCAAGGCCGGCGGCCGGCCGAGATGCCAGGGATGGCTGAGCACATAGCCGGCGATGCCGGCGCCGGTCCCACGCAGCACGCGGCATCCATCAGGGTGGAGACGCAGACGCTCCGCGAAAACACTCTTGTCCTCGGGATAGTTCGGGTGCACGCGGGCTGCGATTCCATCGACGTCAGCAAGATCGCTTGGCGCCATGGCACGCCAACTCATGCGGTCCGCACCGGTCTGGCTCGTCCTCACTCGCCCTTGCTCACTTGGCAAGCGCCAGCCAGCGTTCGCTGGCCGACAGCGCCGTCGGCCACAGCGCCTCCGTCGGCTGCCCGCGATGCAGTGCCTTGCCGACCTCGCAGATCGACATGAAGGCCGCGGAGCGCGCCTCCTCCACCTCGAGCGGCTGCTCCGCGCTCGGGCTGCGGACGAGGCCCATCAGGCCGTTCAACGTCTGCAGTGCCGCTTCCGGCGGGCTCGCCTCCGCCGCCCTCAGCGCAGCCACGATCTGCTGCGCCTTTTCCGATTCGGTCATCACGTCAGTCATCGTCTTATCGCTTGCCCGTGCCTCATGGGAGAACGCTAGCAGCCGGACGAAGGTCGGGCAATGCTGGGGCGGACGACACTCCGATGCCGAACACGCAGTGCCGACGTGCGATTTTCCGCCGGTCCCGGCTCGGCCATCTTGCGAGGCTGCTTCGCCAGCGTCTCAGCCAGCGTTGCATTGGCCTCGTGGTCGGCAAACTTGTTCTTCAGATGGCGCTATCATTGGCGATCACGACGCCCGGACAAGGCTGAGGCATCGTGGTCGCTCTGGCCCATGTCATTTCGCCAATGATTTCGCCATGTCGAGGTGCTTCTGCAGCACCGGCACGGTCTGCTGGGCGAAGTCCGACAGCGGTGAGTTTGCCGCGGCCTGCTTCTGATACTTCTTGATATCCTCCTGGTGATCGCGAACCATCGCCTGCGCGAACGCCTGGTCGAACCGACCGCCGGACATGCCTTCCAACCGGCTGTAGATGGCCTTCTGCTTCTTGCTCGGCTCGGACGGCATCTTCATCCCGTTCTGGCTCGCAAGCTGCTGCGCCTTCTGCAGATGCTCGCTATGGTCCTGCTGCAAGGCCTGCCCGAACTGCTTGACCTGATCGCTCTGCCCCTTCTGCTGCGGACCCGCGCCAGACAGCTCTCAGTGAGAACGTGCATCTCCTCCGAGCGCCCGAGCCAGCACGCGTCGAAGCAGGCCGGCCTGCGCCGCGCTCCCGCGCCAGGCCACGATCTGATCGGGACGGATCAACGCGAGGTCGGCCTCGTAGAGATCGCGCAGGGCCCGCGGCAAGGTGACGATCTCGACATCGGCACGCAGCGGCCCCATGGCCTCACGGAGTTGATCCTCATCGAGGTCGCTGCCCTCACACCGCAGCAGCGTCCATTCGAAGCCGAAGCGGTCGTACAGCGAGATACCTTGCTCCAGCCAGGCGTGCGGCGCGCGGCCGCCGGGACAGGCGCTCGGCACGTAGGCGTTGGCCGCATCCGGCGGCGGCCGGGTGCCATCGGGGACGATGATCGGTGAGCCATCATAGCGGCCGCCGAAGGTGACGCCGGGGATGTTGAACTCGGCGCGCGCATGCTGATCGAGATAGGCGCTGGCGATGCGCCGTGCCTCGTCGCCGGCCGCGGTCGCGTCCTCGATCTCGGGCACCGCGGCAAACAGGCCGAGCGAATCCGCAAAGCCGCGCGCGAAGCCGGTGTTGCGCAGCGCCACCGGACGGCGCTCGGCCTCGTAGCTGTCGAGCAGCGAGACGGGGCTCGTTCCCTTGACGACGCTCGCGAGCTTCCAGCCCAGATTGACCGCGTCCTCGATCGCGGTGTTGTAGCCGAGTCCGCCGGTCGGCGTGAACAGATGCGCCGCATCGCCGCCAAGGAAGACCCGGCCGCGCTGCAGGCGCTCGGCGACCAGCGCATGACCCGCGGTCCAGGTGAGGTGCGAAAGCACCTCGCAGGGAATGGGCGCACCGCAGGCGCGCTGGAACGCTGTCCTTGCATCATCGGCAGTGATCGCGCTTTCGTCCTCGCCGGGCCGCAGCTGGGTGTGGAAGGCAAACTCGTCGCGTCCGTTCACTGCGGCCATGAAGGCGCGGCGGTCTCGATTGAAGCAGACATACATCCAGGCCCGCGCATGCGGGACACTGGCGTAGAACTCCGGCGAGCGGAGATAGACCGCGAGCATGCGGCCGCCCATGAAATCGCGCCGTATTCCCGTCGTTCCGCCGTAGGAGATCCCGAGCGATTGTCGCACCGGGGAGCGCGGACCGTCGGCGCCGATCAGGAAATCGGCCGCGACCTCGCAGCGCGCGCCGTCGCTGACACGCTCGACGTCGGCGGCAATGCCGCCGTCATCCGCGACGTAGCCGATCAACCGATGTCCGTAGCGCAACTGAATGCCCGCAAGCTGCGCCGCGTGCCTACGCAGGATCGCCTCGACGAATTTCTGCGACACCCGGTGCGGCAGCTCTGCTGCGCTCCACGAGCCGGACAGACCCTTCACCAGTTCCGTCGCGCGTGCTGCGGACGGCAATTGAAAACGTGTCAGCTCATGCGCCGTGTAGCGCGTGAAATAGGCGACGTCGGTCGGGTAGTCCGCGGGCAGACCGGCGCGCCGGACCTCGTCGGCGAAGCCGAGCCGGCGGAAATGCTCCATCGTCCGCGCCTGCGTCGCGTTGGCCTGCGGGTTGAAGGCCGTTCCCGGCTTCTCGTCGACCAGGATTGCGGACACGCCGCGGCGGCCAAGCTCGTTGGCCAGCATCAGCCCGCACGGACCGCCGCCCACGATCAGCACCGAGGCGCTCAGACGTTCGATCACGGCGCTTCTCCTCGCAACGGAGGAAGGCTACCGCGCCCGGCAAAATAGTCAAGCAACCTGACTATCTGGTGTCGTCGAGCGTATCGAAGCGGGCGCCGTAGGCCGACAGCCCTTGCAGGATCGCGTCCATCACGGCCTTGCCGAGCTCCTTGCGCATCTCGGCTTCGGCCACGTCGACGGCGTCGCCGAACGCCTCCAGCCATTTCAGTCCGGCCGGCGTGAAGCGGACCAGTCGGGCGCGCCGGTCGCTCGGATCGGCCTCGCGCGACACCAGACCCAGCTCGACGCATTGATCGACCAGCTCGCCCATCGCCTGCTTGCTCATCGAGGCCCGCCGCGCGAGCTCGGTAAGCCGGGTGCCCTCGACATCGAGATTGCGGGTGAGGCTGACATGGGCGATCCGCGTCCCGCCGTGGCCGCCCTCGGCCATCAATTGGAGAACCCGGGATTCGAACCGGCGCACCGCATTGTTGAGCAGCCGGCCGACATTGGCGTGCCGCCATGCTGTTCCGATTCGTCGCGCAAGCGGCGCCTCGCGTGGAGATCGCGCTGTCATGTGGAAAACACCTCGTCGAATCCGGCTACGCTGGGCCAGGGTAGCAAGCGCACGCTCGTTTCACCCGATTCGCGGCGATTCGTTGCGGCGTTTCGTAAGAGCAGCTCCAACTTTTCCGATGATCTCGGCTTGAGGGCATACGCTCGCGAAGCCACCCTGAGAACAAAGTCGTTCAAGATGGCCGGCCTGGCTGTCTGCTTCTGAAATCGATCGATGCTTCGTCATTACCTGATCAGCGCACCAGCCGGTTGCCTGAGGCCTCGCAGAAAGCCAGCCCGAAGCGGATGCCCTGAACCGCGCCGCGACGATCGAGGCCAACGGTCCGCAGAGTCCATGCCGTCGTGACATGCAAATGCACGTCGTCGTGCTTCGGAGCGAAGCGCCCGATCGAGCAGCGCGGCTTCGACCGCCGACGGCGTCCCCTTACGTTAGTCCGGCTGACGCAGGCGGCCCGCATGGCGCGTTCATGCATTGCCGCGCATTGCGTCTTCCGCCGCAAGCAGTTCGTCGAAGAGATCCCATGCACTCGACGCTTCGGCTTCTGACATCTTCCGGATGGCGTAACCGACATGAACCACGACGTGATCGCCGGGATCGATCGTTTCATGCTGAAGCAAAAACAGACTCACCATGCGCTCGATGCCTTTGGCCTCGCATCGCGCCATGACTCCGTCACACTCCACGACCCGCATCGGGATGCCAAGGCACATGTCGGTTCCACGCAATTACTTGGGTGCTAAATCATAGCCCGCTCGATGAACTCGATTTGACGTGGATCAAGATAAGAGCATCATATTCGCTGCATAGAATATGAGGCGCCTGATCTCGCAGGAGTTCTCCTATGCGGACGCATGTCGCGGCGACCCACACGCTGGTGCTCGGAATCGGCAATATCCTGCTGAGCGATGACGGCATTGGCGTGCACGTCATTCGGGCCCTCGATGCACTGGAATGCACGGGCGAGATACCGCATCGTGTTGCTCTGCGGGATGGCGGGACGCTCGGGCTGTCCCTGTTTTCGGAGATCGAAGATTTCGGCTCGCTCATCGCCGTCGACGCTGTGGAACTGGGCGCGAAGCCCGGCACCGTAAGGATCTTTCAAGGTCCGGAGATGGACCGGCAGCTGACGGGAAAGAAGCGGACGGCTCATGAGGTCGCGCTTGCCGACCTGATGTCGGCGGCGCGGCTGACCGGCTGCGAGCCGGCGCGTCGGGCGCTCGTCGCGGTTCAACCCGAATCCACGCAATGGGGCCTGTCGCTGACGCCCGCGGTTGGCGCGGCCATTCCCACCGCATGTCAGCAGATCAAAGCGCTACTCAGCAGGTGGCACCATGACAGTTGAAGCGGATGCCGCAGCGGGGTTCCGCACCGGGATGATCGACAGCCTGCTCCGCGAGATCGCCCATCACCTCGATGTGCTTGCCAATACCGGCGCTTGCGCGGCGATCGATCTGTGCAGCCTGCCTCTCACGGTTGCGGACCGCAGCGAATTGGAGGAGCGGTTGGGCCATGGTGACCTGGAGGCCGTTTTGACCGCAGCCGGCATCAGCGAAATCTGGGAGACGCGCTATGCCGGCGTGTGGTGGGTTCGCCACCTGGGCGCCGGGGACAAGCTCGCCGCCGAACGCATCGAAATCACGGCGTCCCCGGAGATCCTGACAAGCCATGCGGCCGACATCGCTGCGGCCAGCAACAAACTGTCTGAAGATCTGATCGACCGCGTCTCTTCAGAGGATGCCGAAGATGCATGAAACCGAGACAATCGGCGAGCTCTTGACGCGCCGGGGCGTCTCCCGCCGCGCCCTGCTGAAATACACGACCTATCTTGCCAGCCTTCTGGCGTTGCCCCCGATGGCCGCGAAGGGCATGGCGGAGGCGTTGGCGAATACGCGGCGCCAATCCGTGATCTGGCTCTCGTTTCAGGAATGCACGGGCTGTACGGAATCGCTGACGCGTTCTTTCGGTCCAACCATCGAGGACATGATCTTCAATCTCATCTCGCTCGACTATCACGAAACGCTCATGGCGGTGTCGGGTGCTGCCGCGGAAGCGGCCCGTCTCGCTGCCATGAAGGAGAACAAGGGCAAATATGTCGTCGTGGTCGACGGCTCCGTTTCGACGAGAGATGGCGGGGTCTACTCCACCAACGCCGGCAAGACCAACCTCGAGGTGCTGAAGGAGACGGCCGCAGATGCAGCCGCCGTGATCTCAGTCGGGACCTGCGCGGCCTTTGGCGGCATCCCGCACGCAAATCCCAACCCCACCGGCGCAGTTGCCGTCAGCGACATCATCACCGACAAACCGGTGATCAATGTCTCCGGTTGCCCGCCCATTCCGGAAGCCATCGCGGGCACGGTTGCGTATTTCGTGACTTTCAACAAGCTTCCCGAGCTCGACGACAAGGGCAGGCCGAAAGCGTTTTTCGGCGATACGATTCATGACCGCTGCTATCGCCGACCGTTCTACGACAAGGGGCAGTTCGCCAAGCAGTTCGACGATGAGGGAGCACGCAAGGGCTGGTGCCTCTATGAAGTCGGTTGCAAGGGGCCCGTGACTTACAATGCGTGCGCGACCGTGAAATGGAATGGTGGCGTCTCCTTCCCGATCCAGTCCGGACACGGCTGTCTGGGGTGTTCCGAACCGAATTTCTGGGATCGCGGCAGCTTCTACCAGCCGCTTTCCTCAAACACGTTGAATGATCCGGAGATCATCGGCGGCGCCGCAGCTGCGGGCGCGGCGGTCGGGATTGCCAGCGCATGGCTGGCGCGCCGGCGCAAACAACGAGCGGAGAGGGAGACCCAGCCATGAGCCTGCTGGATTTCGTGCGCGGGCCCGCGATCGAGATTGCAATCGCGATATTCGTGGGCGGCGTGGTGTGGCGGCTCGCGTCACTGTTGCTCCTGCCCTGGACCAACGACAGATCGGCGAAGCGAGCCGGTGCACCGCATGCGGTGGTTGGCGCGTTCCGGGGCTTCGTGCGTCACCTATGGCCCGCGAACACCCATCTGCGCGCGTCGCTGTTCAGCACGGTGAACGGCTATGTCTTTCACGTCGGCCTTGCCATCGTCGTGTTCGGACTGGCGCAGCACATTCTATTCCTGCGCGGATTGTTCGGCTTTTCATGGCCGAATTTGCCCACCGGCGTGATCTCGGCCGCGTCGGTGCTCACGCTGGCGTCGCTGCTGGCTGCGCTGGCGCGGCGGATGACGAATCCCGTCTTAAGACTGCTTTCGACGCTTGACGACTACTTCAGCTGGCTGGTGACGTTCCTTCCGGTCGTGACAGGGCTGATCGCTGTGAGCCACCTGTGGGCGCCGTATGAAACGCTCTTGTCCGTGCACATCCTGACCGTGTGCCTGTTCCTGATCTGGTTCCCGTTCGGCAAGCTCATGCATGCCTTCCTCGTCTTCCTGACCAGAAGCGAGACCGGGATCTTCTACAGCCGCCGGGGAGTTGAGATATGAACCAGCGCATCGTGGTCGATCCCATCACGCGCATCGAAGGGCACCTGCGGATCGAGGCGGAAACAGATCCCCAGGGCGCCATCACCGGTGCGTACAGTTCCGGCACGATGGTGCGCGGCATCGAACTGATCCTCAAAGGACGCGATCCGCGCGAGGCCTGGGCTTTCGCGCAGCGAATATGCGGCGTGTGCACGCTGGTCCACGGCATCGCCAGCGTCCGTGCCGTGGAGAATGCGCTGGGATACGCCATTCCGCCGAACGCGCAACTCATCCGCAACCTGATGATTGCCGCACAATATGTGCACGACCATGTCATGCACTTCTATCATCTGCACGCGCTCGACTGGGTCGACGTGGTGTCGGCGTTGAAGGCCGATCCGGCGGCGACGTCGCAACTGGCGCAATCGATCTCGAGCTTTCCGAAGTCGAGTCCGGGCTATTTCGCAGACACGCAGAAGAGACTGAAAGCCTTCGTCGAAGGCGGCCAGCTCGGCATCTTTGCAGGTGGATTCTGGGGACATCCCGGATTCAAGCTGCCGGCCGAAGCAAACCTGATGGCGGTCGCGCACTATTTGGAAGCGCTCGCCTGGCAGCGCGAGGTGGTGCAGCTCCACACCGTCTTCGGCGGCAAGAATCCGCATCCGAATTTCCTGGTCGGCGGCGCCCCGTCGGCGATCAGCCTGAACACCGGCGGCACCGCCATCGGCATCGACGGCCTGCAGACGGTGAAGACTGTGATCGGCCGAATGGAAGATTTTGTCGAGCAGGTCTATCTGCCGGACACGCTGGCCATCGCATCCTTCTACAAGGACTGGTTCGCGCGCGGCGAAGGCGTGGGCAACTTCCTGACCTACGGCGACTTTCCCGAAAAGGGCATGGACGACCCGGCCAGTTGGCTGATCCCGGCGGGCGCCATCCTCAATCGCGACCTGACCACGATCCATCCCGTCGACATGAACAATTCGGAGGAAATCCAAGAGTTCGTCTCCCATTCCTGGTACGACTATGCAACCGGCAAGGACAAAGGCCTGCATCCCTACGAGGGCGAGACCCATCTGCATTACACCGGTCCCAAGCCTCCCTTCGAGCAGCTCGATGTCGGTGCGAGCTATTCCTGGCTGAAGGCGCCTCGCTGGAAGGGCCATGTCATGGAGGTCGGCCCGCTCGCGCGCGTGCTGACGCTCCATGCCAAAGGTCACGAGCCGACGCGCGAACTGGCCGGTTACGCGCTGGGCAAGCTCGAGCTGCCGCTGACGGCGATGTTCTCGACCATGGGACGCACTGCGGCGCGCGCCCTGGAAAGCAAAATCGTCGTCGACCAGATGTCGACCTGGTACGACCGTCTTCTTTCCAACATCCGCGCGGGTGATCTGAACGTTCACAATTCGAACAAGTGGGATCCCTCAACCTGGCCCGCCGAAGCCAAGGGTGTCGGCTTCATGGAAGCGCCGCGTGGGGCGCTGGCGCATTGGGTGGTGATCAAGAACAAGCGCATCGATAATTATCAGGCCGTGGTGCCCTCGACCTGGAACGCGGGACCGCGTGATTCCAAGGGCCAGCCCGGACCTTACGAAGCGGCATTGATGGATCGCCACACGCTCCAGGACCCTCGGCAGCCGCTCGAGATCCAGCGCACGATACACAGCTTCGATCCGTGCATTGCGTGCGCGGTGCATGTGATCGATCCGGAAGGCGAAGAGCTGATACAATTGCGGGTGAGGTAAGGCGATGGGCGGCGAAATCGACGTCGAAGCAGCCAGCAGAACGTTCCTGGCGCGGACCGAGGGACATCTGGTCAGCTATCTCGAGGCTTGCGTCCATTGCGGGAACTGTGCCGAAGCCTGCCACTTCTATCAGGCCTCCGGAGATCCGCGGCACACGCCCGCCTACAAGCTGTTTCCGATTGCCAAGGCCTATCGCCGGCAGAAATTCCCGCTCTCGCTCTTCGCCCCCCGCGTCACGGAAGAGGACCTCAGGGAATGGGAGGAACTGCTGTTCGATACCTGCACCATGTGCGGTCGCTGCACCACGATCTGTCCGATGGGGATCGACATCGCTTCCATCGTGGGCGGCGCGCGGCAGGCCTTCGTCAAGGCGGGACTCGGACCGAGGGACCTTCTGCAGGCCGCCGACAATTCGCGCGATCATGGAAGCCCGCTGGGCGTGACGGCCGAAAAGCTGCGCGATCGTATCGAATGGCTCGAAGATGAGCACGACGTGCCCATCGCGCTCGACAAGGACAAGGCCGACATTCTGCTGACGCTCTCGTCCGTCGAGACGATGAAATACCCCGATTCCGTGGTGGCCATGGCCAAGCTGCTCAACCACGCGGGCGTCGACTGGACGCTGAGCACGAAGGGCTATGAAGCCACGAATTTTGGCTATCTGGCCGGCAAGGCGGACGTCGCCAGGATCATGGTTCAGCGGATCACCGAGGCCGCCGAGGCGGTGGGAGCCAAGACGGTGGTGATTCCGGAGTGCGGCCACGCGTTCGGTGCGCTGCGCTGGTCGGGCGCCAACATGCTCGGCCGCCCCCTGCCCTTCGCAGTCGTGCACATTTCGGAATTCATGGCGCAACTCAAGCGGGACGGCAGGCTGAGGCTGAAGCCGATCGAGGAGTCGATCACCTATCACGATCCCTGTCAGATCTCCCGTCGTGGCGGCGCGACCGAAGATGCGCGATTCCTCCTGCAGGATTTCGCGAAGGACTTCCGCGAGATGACCCCGACCGGAAATCTCAACTGGTGCTGCGGTGGCGGGGGCGGCGTGCAGGCGATCGCGCGCGCTGCCGATCTTCGCCACAAGGTATTCAAGATCAAAATGGATCAGGTCGAGAAGACCGGTGCAAAGACGATGGTCTCGGCATGCTCGAACTGCCGGCTGACCATGGACGAGAGCAAGGCCCACTGGAAGTGGGAAGGCGGGCTCGCGAGCCTTGTGGAGATCATTGCGGACCATCTGATCGAGGACGCCCCAGCGAAGACGCAAGGGTGACGTTTCACGGTCGTACGCCTTGCAGCGTGGGCAAACGGCGGCGAAACGCCGGCGGCGGAGCGCGCAGACTGCACCGGTCCCCCTCCGTTGGTTGCGGTTCCGCTCTCGGTCAAACCGAAAGGCACTCCGGCGTGGCAGAGATTGCGTAGCGTCAGGACGTTCGCCTGATCAGGAACTCGAACTGCTTGCCTTCCGACTTGGATTCCAAGAGATCATTTCCGGTCGTGCGACAAAACGCCTCGAAGTCCTTCACAGCGCCGGGATCGGTGGCGAGCACTTGAAGCGTGCCACCGATCGGCACGTCCTTGAGTGCCTTCTTCGCGCGCAAGATCGGCAGCGGGCAGTTCAGTCCCTTGGCATCGAGAACCTGGTCAGCCATCCTGTCTCTCCGTAATTTCTGGTGCTGGCTTCGTGATACATTCAAATGAACAGGTTGATGTCGCTCTTGGTCGCCGTCTCGATGTAGGTCGCAGCGCCGCCGAGCACCGGCCCCTCGATCATGTCGTCCTTAGTGTACTCGAATAGATCCATGGTCATCTGGCAGGCGATCATCTTGACTTCGGCTTCGATGGCCATTGTGCGCAACTCCTCTATCGATGCGACCCCCTTTTTCTTGATCAGGTTCTTCATCATTGTCGTCGCCGCCGCGTCGACGCCGGGGATGGCCGATACGAGATTCGGCATGCCGATGTGCATTCCAAACATCGGCATCTCCATGGCCGGATTGCCGAGCGTCGAAATCTTCAGGTCGAGATTCTTCTTGAGCAGCGTCAAGCCGTAGAAGGTGAAGAACATGGTCACTTCGAGGCCCATGGCCGCCGCTGTCGTGGCCAGGATAAAGGGCGGATAGGCCCAATCCAGCGTGCCCTTGGTGACAATCATCGACATGCGCTTGGTATTGTTATCATCGGCCATTGCATCTCTCCGTTTGGTCTCTCGCAGGCGCAACCGCGCGCATCATTGGATTCCTGCTTTCCAACGCACGACCATCAGCACGAGGACTGCGAGGAACAACGTCTCGGCGACGATCAGCGCGATCGCCCGGCCGCCGACATCGGCCATCGCCTTGAGCGACGTCTTCATCCCGAGCGCTGCGATCGCCGTCACCAGGCACCACCTTGAAACGTCCTTGATGAGGGCAAGCAGGAATGCGGGAATGACGCCGGCGCTGTTGAGCATCACCAGAACGGCGAACACCACCAGGAACCCCGGCAATTGTCGCCCGGCCTTACCGACGTGATGGGCGCGGAACACGTAGGACAGCATCACCACGACAGGCAGCAGCATGGCAACCCGGAGCAGCTTGGTGAAGGTCGCGACGTTTCCGGTCTCCTCCGACACGCTGAAGCCGGCGCCAACCACTTGCGCAACGTCGTGAATGGTGCCGCCAAGAAACATGCCGACTGCAGCGTGATCGAGATGGAATCCTGCGATCACGAGCGGATAGACGATCATCGCGATCGTGCTGAGCGCGGTCACGCCGATCACGGTAAAGACCGTGTCGCGTTCGTGCTGCTCCCCCTTGGGCAACACCGACGAGATCGCGAGCGCCGCCGACGCTCCGCAAATCGCCACAGCCCCGGAGGTGAGGATTCCGAACCGCCGGCTCAAACCCATGGCACGGGAGGCCAGCGCGCCGAACAGGATGGTCAGGATCACCGCGCCGACGACCGTGATCACGGGCGTCGGACCGAGCTTCGTGATCTCGGCAATCGTGATCTGCGCCCCGAGCAGGCCGACGGCGACGCGCAGGATGTGCTTCGAGGCGAGTTCGATGCCGGCGACGCAGCGCCCCTCCTGCGACAGGAAATAGAAGGCCATCCCAAGCAGCAAGGCGAACAGCATGACCGGCCCGCCATAGTGCTCGGACAGGAAGGTTGCCGCGATCGCGATGATCAGACTGGCCAGGACACCCGGGAAATAGGTCGGCAGCGACATGAAGGCCGCGAGGCCGCGACTTATCATCGATGTCCTGATTGCGACGGTCTCAGTCACGGCCTATCCACTTCCTTACGCGCAGCCAGCGAAATTCTCGGCAGCCATCTTCGCTTCGTAAGGGGCGGCGGCCGCCGTGCCCGGCACGAGGCCGGCCTTGGCAGCAGCCCAGTCCTTCGGGCGCACCTTGACCATCCATCCCTCGCCATATGGGTCGGTATTGGCGAGCTTGGGCGCTGCGCTCATTGCATCGTTGACCTCGACGATTTCCGCATTGAAGGCGACCTTTGCCGGGCCGACCCACTTGCCGGATTCGATCGTGGCGCAGGACTTGCCCGCATCGACCGACCGGCCGGCCTTCTTTGGTGTGAAGGCGACAAGCTGACCGGCCATGGCCGCTGCCACAGCGGTCATCCCGAGCGTCACGGTGCCGTCGGCGTTCTCGCGATACCAGATGTTGTTTTCGACGTCGTAGAGGAGGTCGTCGGGAAGGTTGCAGCCGCGGACGATGGGCATCGTCTTCTCCTTGTCTCAAACAGTTTCGTTGGTCTGCATCGATGCATCGAGTTGACGTAGCGGCCGGGACGCGCAGCAGAAGTCGCCGAGCCCGGCCACCTCCAGCTTGCCGCCGATGAACAGCATGAGGTGCCGCGCGACCATGGCGCCCAGCCGCAGCCGCCGGGCGACCTCCGCGTGGCCTGGCTCGAGGCGCACGAGATTATAATGATAGACGAGCTCGCGGCATGTCTCGCGGCAGGCGTTGAAGCTTGCATCGCCGCGCGCACCCTGCCGATGCAGCGCCAGCAGGCGAAACGTCTCGACCTTGCGATCGGTCGGAATCTCGCCGTGCGCAGCGAGCCATGTTTCGAGAATCGTTTCGCCGAGTTGCAGCAACTCCTCGGCAAGCGGCGCGGCGTCCGCCGCGAGTGCAGCATCGGACGCGGCCAACATGCCGTCGAGCCGCATCGCGACGTTGTCGAGGCTCGTGATACCGATATCCGCCATCAGCCGAGCCCCCGCGCACGCAACAGACCCGTCGAATCCGAGAAATTCTCCTGCACGCCGACCTTGCGCGCCGACAGCCCGAGCGCCATGCCGAGGAGCTGGGTGAAGTACAGGATCTTGACGCTCGTCTTGCGGCCGAAGACCTTTTCGGCGCGCACCTGATGCATTTCGAGCCCGGTGTGGCAGGTCGGGCATTCGGTGGCGATCACGTCCGCGCCGCAGGCCTCGGCCGTCGTGAGCAGGTTGAGAACGAGCTTGGTCGAGGTGTCACTGTCGGACAGCGTGTGAGCGCCGCCACAGCATGCCGTCTTGAGGGGGTACTCGACATTTTCGGCCCCCGCCGCGGCCAGCAGGTCGTCCATGAAATGGGGCTTGGAGGTCGATTCCGAGCCGGGCCCCTTGTCCTTTTCCGGAAAGATGTGACGCGGCCGCGTGTACATGCAGCCGTAGTAGTTGGCGACCTTCAGGCCCTTGAGCGAGTTCTTCACGCGTGCCTTGAGGCCTTGTTCGCCGACCGATTCCTTGATCCAGTCGAGCGCGTGAATGGTCGTGACCTTGCCCGCTTCGTAGGTCGCGTGGCCGGCCTTGCGCGACAGTCGGTCCGTCACCTCGCGCGACGCGGGATCCTTGGCGAGGTCGTATTCGGCCTTCTTGAGATTGTGATAGCAGCCATTGCACGGCGCCATCACGGTATCGAACCCCATCGCATCGGCGATCGAGAGGTTGCGGGCCGACAGATAGGTCTGCAGCTTGGGATCGATGTTCTTGACCTCCATGGCCCCGCAGCAGTTCCAGTTCTTGAGCTCGACCAGGTCGAGGCCGAGTGCCTTGCCGACCTCCTTGGTCGAGCGGTTGTAGGCGTGCCCGGTGCCTTCGAGCGCGCAGCCCGGATAGTAGGCGACCTGCTTGTGTTTGTCGCTCATCACTCAGCTCCCTGAACGTCCAGCCGAAGCGCCTTGCGGGCAGCTGCTTCGCACTCACGGACATACTCGTCGATCGCGAGGCTGGCGCCCCGCCATCCGCGCGTGCGGGGACGGATCACGCTGGCAAGTCCCAACTTCACCAGGAGGCCGACCGGCAAGCGGCTGGCGAGACTGCGTATCAGTTCGACAAGCCAGCCCTGCGACAGGGACTGCCCGGTCCGCGCGAAGAACCGGCGCAACACGCGGCCTTCCTCGATCTTGCCGGTGGCGAAGACCTGCTCGGAGAAGACCTCATCGAACGCGGTGGACGGCTTCTTCTCCGTATAGCCCTTCAGCTCCAGCCAATGTGCCGTGGCCTTCATCACGCCTTCGGGACTGACGTCGCGCGGACAGGCATAGGTGCACTTGTTGCAGGAGACGCACTGCCAGATGATGTCCTTGTCACGCAGCAGCTCGCTTTCGAAGCCCATGCGGATCAGGTAGATCCAATAGCGCGGGTTGAAGTCGGGATTCACGGCGTTGATCGTGCAGGCGTTGGTGCATGAGCCGCATTGCCAGCAGCGGTGGATGAACTCGCCCCCCGGGAGCGCCGCGATCTCCTCCTGCATCTGCTCGTTGTAGTCGGTGATGGCGCGCGAGGTGATGAACGTGCTCCAGTGCCCGGAGACATCGACGCCATCGATTTCCAGGTGCTCATGCGTGACGAGATTCTCGGGCCGGATCAGCGATTTTTCGTGAATCGGCATGGATGTTCCCTCATTCGCTCAGCAGGCGAGGCTGCCCGAGCACATAGGCCCTGCCATCGATCAGCTTCAGGCGGGTGCGCCCCGACTCGGTATCGACCGCATCGAGTCCCAGGAGACGCCGAGTATGCGCCATCGCGTCTGCTTTGAAGCCGCCGCAGAAGTCCGCGTGCAGGAACTGGCCGCCCTTGTCGTTGATATAGTTTGCATAGGTGTGGGCGCAGAGCAGATCGACGTAGAAGGCCAGA
Source organism: Bradyrhizobium sp. HKCCYLRH1030 (assembly GCF_051168395.1). Taxonomy (NCBI): domain Bacteria; kingdom Pseudomonadati; phylum Pseudomonadota; class Alphaproteobacteria; order Hyphomicrobiales; family Nitrobacteraceae; genus Bradyrhizobium; species Bradyrhizobium sp. HKCCYLRH1030. The sequence continues at coordinate 263,299 of NZ_JBNPUY010000007.1, forward strand.
TCGCGGAAGACACCGTTCGCCTGCAGGAATCCTTCGAGCTCCTCGCGTAGCATCGTGAAAGTGGCGAGGCCGTCGCCGACGGCGATCGTACCGGCCTCGGCATCCTCGTCGTACCATATCTCGCGCAACACGCCGGTATTGACCCTGGCGTCCCACATCCAGCGCGTCATCAGCGGATAGCGGTCGGGCGCGGTGAAATGAAGGAGCTCGGCGGCAAGATCGCGCGACCAGCGGTGCTCGCGATCGGCTGGAAAGCTCGTGACGAACGCGGCGACGCGCTGGTCGGTGGTGCCGAGATCGGACCATCCGCACAGCAGGACCTCGAGCCTGCTGCGCATCGCCGCGAATCCGTTGCGGCCGAGCCACGCACCCACACGCCGGCGCACCGGCGTGATGAACGTGGCGAGGTCGCAGAATTCGGCCTCCGTCAGCTCGCTGACCCGCCCCTTGCCCAGCACCTCCTCGAACAGCGAGGCCTTGAGCGCGAGCGCTCCGACATAACGCTCGACGCCACCGGCGTCGTCGGCGGATTCCACGAGGTTCTCGAACGCCCGCCGCAGCCTGGGGCCGGACAGATCAAGCACCGGCCGCGTCGGCTCGGCCACCGCCTTGCCTCTATGGCTGGCGATCGGCCACATCACTCGGCCGCTTCCATCATGGCGCCGCGGACCAGGGTCAGCGCGGCCATCGCCGCCGATTGGCCCTGCGCGATGGAATCGTCGATGGTCTCGGGCCCGGTCGCCGCGCCGGCGACGAAGACGCCGGGCCGCGAGGTCGCCGATGTGTTGGAATAGACCGACGCCTTCTGGATATGGCCGTGCTTCTGCAGTTTGACGTCGAACACCGCCGACAACGTCATGTTGTCGACATTGGGATCCATGCCAATGGCGTGCACCACCATGTCGAACGGAATCGAGATCGGCCGCTTCACCAGCGTGTCCTCGCCCTTGACGATCAATCGCCTGCCGTCCGATGTCACTTCGGCGATCCGCGCCTTGATGTATTTGACCCGGTGCTTCTCCTGGCTTTCCCAGTAGTAGAGATCCTCGTAGAGGCCGAAGGTGCGGATATCCATGTAGTAGATATACACGTTGCACCGTGGCATCGCCTCGCGGATCTCCATGGCAATGTTGGCGGAGACCGTGCAGCAGATCTTAGAGCACCACTCGCGACCGATCTGGCGGTCGCGCGAGCCGACACATAGCAGGATCGCGACCCGCTCCGGCTCGCGTCCGTCGGACGGACAGCGCACGCCCCTGCCGGAGGAGAGCATCTGCTCGACCTGGGTCGTCGTGACCACATCAGGGTAGGTACCGAAACCCCATTCCGGCTTGTTGACGGAATCGAAATGCGTGAAGCCGGTGCACAGGATCGCCGCCCCCGCCTCCAGCACCGTGCCATCCGACAGCGTCACGCGAAAGTCGCCTGGGCCGCCCGAAAAGGCCTTCACCGTGGCGCGCCTTCGGATCTCGACACGGCTGTCGGTTTCGACCCGGCGCACCATGCCGCCGATGGCGTCCTTGGCCCATTCGCCGGACGGCACCAGCTTGGCATAGCCCGACTGGATCGGCGCGCCGCCGAGCTGCTCCGCCTTCTCGACGAGAACGACGCGCTGGCCGGCCGCGGCCAGCGCATGTGCGGCGGAAAGCCCCGACGGCCCACCGCCAACGATGAGAACGGGACGGGTCATGATGCGGCTCCTGACAAAGTCGCCGTCGGCTTGACATAGCCTGGGCCCGACGTAATCGCGCGTTTGGGGTCGTAGAGCGTCTCGATGCGGCCGGCCTTCACTTCATCGAGGTAGGCCTCGAATTCGGCTTTGGCTTTCTGCCAGTCGATGCCGAGCTTCTCGAGCAGCCCCTCGAACGGCGAGGCGTGCCAATGAAGCTGCGCGAGCTTGTATGGATGCGCACCGAGGGCGAGCGCCGCGAACTGGCAATCGGCCATGACTGGCAGCGCGTAGACCTTGTCGACGGCTTTGCCGATCCACTGGTTCTTGTCGAGCGTGGTGATGCAACCCGTGTCGTGGCCGATCATGACGTCCGCCCGCGCCTCCTCGACCGCGACCCTGATCTTGCGGTCGATGGCGAAGGAGCGGGTGAATTCACGCTCGCCAATGATATGACGAAAACCGAAGCCGCAGCAGTCGTACCAGGTGGAGTAGTCGATCACCTGTGCACCCAGCGCCTGCATCAGGCCGGTCGATACCGCGACGCGATTGCCGTCCATGACGGTGTCGTCATAGATCACGTCTTCCGGAACCATCTTGTAGACGTGACAAGCCGGATGAACGGTGGCGCGAAGGCTGCTCACGTCTATGACCTGCCGCTCCTGGATGCGGTGACGCATGACGTGCAGCCACTCGGAATAGTGCACGATCTCTTCGGGGATCAGCAGCTTGCCGTCGACCAGGCGGCCCAGCTTGCCGAGAATCTTCTTCACCTGCTCGCGCAGTTCAGCCGAATGCATCAAGAAGATGCGCATCTCCTTGTAATTGCCGAACGACGTGCCGCAGTGGACCAGCGGGAAGTAGGTTCCGACCGGCAGCCCCTGCGCCTTGGCCGACATGTATGCCTGGTGGAAGTTGCGCAGGAAGACGGCGGCCAGACTGACGACATTGCCGACCCCGGAGCCGTGATAATTCCAGGCGGTGCAAGAGGTTTGATCGGTCTCGTCGAGATAGCGTACACCGAGCTGGTTCATCAGCCACATCACGCTCGACGGATAGCCGGGGATATTGCCGCACTGTCCGCAGGATTTGTGCTGCCAGAGGTTGGTGGTGGGAATGCGCTTGTCCCAGCCGTACAGCGTGCGCGCCACCACCGGCTCGTGGCGCTCGTCGATCCGATGGACGACGATCTCGCCGTCCTTCTCCAACTCCCACATCGCGTCGCGGATGTCCTGGACACGGTCCTTGTTGGTCAGCATCGAGCGACGGTCGATCCGGGTTTCCACCCAGGCCGTCGCTGTCTGCGCCTCGCCCGGCGTCAGATTGGAAGGGCGCCACTCCGCGCCAAAGCCGGCGTAAGCCGACTGACTGTCACTGCGCTTTTCGTCCATCGTTTCCTCCGTCGTCCACCGCAGCGATTGATCTCGCCGTCTGTTGTGGTCGTCTCAACGGCCTATTCTTCCTGGTGCTCTTCAAGCCACTCGTTGTATTCCTCGCGCTTCTCATCCATCACGTCACTGACGACATCGAACAGATTCTCGTCGATCGTCTCGAGCTGATCGAGCACGCCGGTCGCCTCCCAAATGGTGTAGAGTTCGACGGACGTCTTCAGGTTGACCTCCCAGGCCGTGTCCATGGTGTGCATGGTCGGGACCGGAATGGCCTTGCGCAGGATATTGAGCGGGGCGTCGACCTTGGCGACGTTCGGGCCCCAGTCGGGAAACGCATCGCGCGTGATCATGTTCGGCGCGAGCTGGTTTCCCGTGGAAATGACCTTCAGAAGCACCCGCGAGAACGGCCGCAGTACATCCTTCGCCGACTGCATGCCGTGCTTGATCGCGACCTCACGCATGATCATGACGAGCCCGCCCGGCGAATTTTCGAACGGACAGCGGGCCGCACAGGTGTAGCACTGCGCGCAGGACCAGATCTTCTCCTGCATCGCGTCGTAGATGCCTTCGAGATTTTCGGTCCACAGCAGCTGGACGATCTCGCGGGGTGAATAATCGTAGTAGTGCGCCGAGGGACAGGTCGCGGTGCAGATGCCGCAATTGAGACAGCCATGCAGCTCATGATCGTAGAGGACGTGCGAGCGAATGTCGTCGAACACCTCTTCCAGCTTCTCGTAGGGAACGACCGGCGCCTCGGAGACCGGGTCGCCGATAGAGGTCAGCTCGATTGAAGCTCCGCTCGTCATCTGGCGGCTCTCCTCAGTAGGTCAGCACCTTGGCATTATCGTTTTCCATCACCTCTTCGATGACCTTTGCACCCCCGACGATACCCTCGCATTCAGGGATCAGGTCCTGCTCGGTCATGTCGAACAGATCGAGGTTCGGAGAGCAGCAATAGAACTTCACTCCCGCTCCGTGCGCATCCTTGATGAAGTCATAGACGGTTTTCGGAGACCCGGGCTTGACCACGAGCTTCTCTGCCACGCCCTTTTTCATGAGCTGCCCCGACGTCGCGGTACAGACGACCTCCACCTCGTAGTCCATCGCCGCGGCAACGGTGGCCTGGAAGAACGGCGCGCCCAGTTCCTCGCCGTTGCGAGGATCGGTATTGACCATGATGATGATGAGCTTTTTGGCCATTCTTACGATGTCCTCCCGATCATCTGCTATTGAGCGTGCGCAACGCACATCGACACACGAGCGTGCACAATAAGTTTATCTTGAGGCGCATCACCTTGGAGTTGATGAAGATCAACATGCCCAAGAACCGAAGTCCTGGGTGAACAACAAGCTCACATCGAATTCATCCAATCCGTCGGAAGAACGCACAAAACATATTCCATTTTTTGAATGACATCTATAGGCTGAAGAAAATAATTCGTTGCTCGGGAGAACGGTCCTACGGGAGCGGCCGCATCAAATGCGTCGACTCGATCAAACCAATCATCAGCGGTCCGAGCGCCGCAGCGATCTCGCGCTGCACCACGCGCAGGTCGGCGAGCGTTTCCGCCGTGCGATCAGGACATTCTTCGGATTCCATGATCAGATCCTCGATCATGGCCGACTTGATTCCGGGATGGCCGAGGAACCCGAAGCAGTTATCACGAAGCTGAAACACCGCCGGCTCCCCCGCAGCGTCGATCGCGAGAACACGGGCATCGGCCGGCAGCACCGGGCGATCGCGCATGTAGATCGCGACGGGAAAGGATTGCGGCAGATGACCGCCGAGCGCCGCGGGATCGACCCGTCGGGCCGTCTCCACAACGAAGCGGAGCGGAGCTTCCTGAGTGCCGCCGCCGCACGCGGTCGCAACTATGCAGCTGCCAGCTCCGATGCCGATGACGGGCAGGTCGCGCGCCAGGAAATCCTGTACCAACCGCAACTCGGGCCCAAGGCTCGGAAGCAGGTTGCCGCTGACGACTCCGAGCGGTCCGGCGCCAAGAACAACGAGGCCGTCAAAATCCCCGGCCGTCGCAGGTATCGATCCTCCGGCCGTAAACGGCCGGCAATAGCGAAAGCCGACGTTGCGTCCTTCGAACTGGTCTTCCATCAAGCCGAGATAGTCCGCCTCAAAATGCTGCAAGACGCAGAGTGTCTTCATGGCGAACCGCGACGACTGATGAGGCATCAATGACGGCCGAAGCCGACGGCGGACCGACAATATATATGTTTTTTCGCATATGAAAAGCGAGGAACGCAATGGCGTGGTATGAGAAGCTGCAGGAGATCGAACCGCTCGACGACCTGCGTTTTGATCGCGAGCTCGTCGACGCACTCGAGGCGGCAGCCCGCGAGCGCGCACTCGGACCGATGCGGTTCTACACGCCGACGTTCCGCGCCTATGCCAGCGAGGAGCTCAAGGGCTGCGGCAAAGCGAGTTTTCCCGCCTTTTCCATCACCGGCGGCGCCTGCGCGCTGAATTGCGATCACTGTCAGGCGAAGATCCTCGAACCGATGATCGCGGCAACGACACCGGACGAACTCGACCGCAAGGTGCGCGATCTCATTCTGCTCAAGGATCTGCGCGGGTTCCTGCTCTCAGGCGGATCCAACCGGCGCAACGAGGTTCCGTACGATCGCTTCTATCCGACCATCGAAAGGCTCAAGCGCGACTTTCCCCATCTGCGCATCGCCGTCCATTCCGCGTTGCTCGACGAACGGCGCGCCCGATCCATGGAGGCCGCCGGGGTCGACGTCGCGATGCTCGACGTGATCGGCTCGGAGCAGACGATCCGCGAAGTCTATCACCTCGACCGTCCCGTCGCGGATTTCGAGGCGACGCTCGCCGCGCTCTCGGGCACCAAGATGCAGGTCGTGCCACACATCGTCATCGGTCTGCACTATGGCCGGCTGCTCGGCGAAGCGACCGCACTGGACATCGTTTCGCGCCATGCGGTTGCCGCGTTGATCCTGGTGGTGGTGACTCCGATCTATGCGCCGCCGGATCGGCCCTTCGCCACGATATCCACCGACGACGTGGCGAAGGTGCTGGTCGCCGCGCGGCAACGCATCAGTCACGCGCCGGTTCAACTTGGCTGTATCCGCCCCGCGGGCCGCCATAAGCTGATGACCGACGCATACGCCGTCATGGCGGGATTTGACGGTATCGCCTATCCCGCGGACGGCATCGTGGCTCTCGCCCGCGCCATCGGCCGGCCGGTCGAGCAGGAGCATGCCTGCTGCTCGATCGCGCTTGACGGCCTCGCCGGACGGCGGGCTTGCGCAGCCTGAGGTGCACCATGAACGCCGAGGCAGCGGATATCGTCGTCGTCGGGCTTGGACCGGCCGGGAGCCGTGCGGCTGCAATTGCCGCGAAGGCCGGCTACCGCGTCGTCGCCGTGGATCGCCGGCTCGAGGCGGGTCGCCCGGTCCAGTGTGCCGAGTTCGTGCCCGCCATGATCGAGCGGGACGTTCCGAACATCACGGCCGTCGCCGAACAGAAGATCACGCGCATGCTGACCTTCACCGAAGCGACGGATTGCGAGGAAACGCGGGACTTCTGCGGCTGGATGATCGATCGCGCCGCCTTCGATCGAATGCTTGCTGATGAGGCGGCGAATGCGGGAACCGCGTGCCGATACGGCACCTCCGTCGTTGCCATCGATATCGACGGCACAGTTCATACGTCCGATGGTCTTGCCCTGAAACCGCGCGTCCTCATCGGCTGCGACGGCCCTCGCTCGCGGGTCGGCGCGGCCATCGGCCAGATCAATCGCGCGCTTGTCGATACGAGGCAACTGACCACGCCGCTGATCGTGCCGCACGATGCCACGGATATCTTCCTGAGCGCCGACTACCGCGGCGGCTATGGCTGGCTGTTTCCCAAGGGCGCCGTGGCCAATATCGGCGTCGGCGTCCTGATAGAGGACCGGCGGCGACTGAAACCGATGCTCGCCGCGCTCTTCGCCTCGCTGTCGGCATCGCGCCGCATCGGAACGCGCCCGTTCGCGTTGACGGGCGGGGCGATACCCGTGGGCGGCAGGGTGGGTTCGACAGGCCGGCTCGGCGCAACCCAGGTGTTGCTGGCCGGCGATGCGGCAGGCCTGACCAACCCCGTGACCGGCGCCGGCATCGCCTCTGCCGTGCAATCGGGGGCACTCGCCGGGCACGCCGCGGCAGACATGCTGTCCGGCCGCAGCGGCGCCCTCGATGACTATGACGAAGAGCTCGGCGACATTTTCGATGCAGCCTTGAGCCGGGCATTGCTGCGACGACGGCAAGTGCTGGCGCACTATGGCGACGGCCGTCGCCCCGACGCGACTGCGCTCGCCGAGGGATGGATCAGTTCGCCGAACTATTGGGCGTGAAGATGCAGGATCAGGGGAGGACGTCATGAGCTGTCTCGAAGGACCGACGCATCCGGTACCGGATTTCCTCACCGGGGAGACGCGCACCTTCAACGCGGCAGAAGCCATGCGGCCGCGCGCGCCGGGCGCCGTGCCGGCGGAAGCGCGCAACGGCGGGCGCGTGAGGGCGCAGGATGTGCGGCCGGTCGGCACGTACCTGCCGAACGACAATGTTCTGACGCCGAACATGCGGTCGCCCGAGTACGTGCAAATGTCGACGGCAGCGGCGATCACCCTCGGCATCATGAACGGCTACATGCATCGCACCAGTTGCACCCGTTGCCTGAACCTGCTGCTGACCTACCCGGAGGGCTGCCGCGCCAACTGCGCCTATTGCGGGCTTGCGCGCCATCGCGAAGCGGAGCGCAACTATGCCGACCGCAACTTCATTCGGGTCGACTGGCCTGCGGTGCCCTACGACCAGGTGATTGACATCGTCGCATCGGGCGGCGACGGCGGGCGCTTCCATCGCATGTGTATCAGCATGATCACGCATCCGCGGTCGGACCAGGACACCCGCATTGTCCTGCGGAAATGGGTTGAACGCATCAGGCACGTACCCGTGTCCATCCTGTCCAACCCGACGACGATGACCCGACTGGATGTGCAGGAGCTCAAGGATCTCGGCGCCGAGATATTTACGGTCGCGCTCGATGCAGCCAACCCGGTCATCTTTGACCGCACCCGCGGCCGCGGGGTTCAATCGCCGCATAGCTGGGACAAATATTGGGAGATCCTGCTGGCCGCCGCCGAGATATTTGGCCCGGAACGTTTCGGCGCCCATCTCATCGTCGGGATGGGCGAGAGCGACCACGACGTTCTCTCGCAGGTGCAGAGAATTCGCGACCTCGGCGGCCACAGCCACCTGTTCGCGTTCTTTCCCGAACAGGGCTCGTTGATGGATCATCTCCCGCCGGCGCCGCGCCCGCAATGGCGACGCATCCAGCTCGCCCGCTATCTCATCGACTATCGAAGCCATTCCCTGCAGCACATGCGTTTCGACGAGCGCGGCCAACTCGTCGATTTTGGTCTGCCGCAGGACGAAGTCGACGCGATCGTCGACGCGGGCGTGGCCTTTCGCACGTCCGGCTGCCCGGGCAAGGAGGCCGCCGATGTGTCCGCCTGCGACCGCCCCTATGGCGACTCGCCGCCGCGCGACATTGCTTCCTACCCTTTCAAGCCCGATCGCCGCGACATTCGCCACGTGCGCAGCCAACTCCGGCGCGGACTACCCAAATAACCGGGAGGAAGATGCGATGGCCAGCAGCGCCAAGTCATTTCGGGTCATCGACACAGGGATTCGGGGCGGACGCGCCAATATCGCCTTCGACCAGGCGCTCATCGACGCTCACAAGGCACGGCAGATTCCCGATACCATCCGCTTCCTGCGGTTTCGTCCGTCGGCGCTGGTCGGAATCCATCAGATCCTGAGCCATGAGGTCCGGCTCGACTATTGCCGGAGCAAGGGAATCGAGATCGGCCGGCGGATCACGGGAGGCGGAGGTCTCTATCTCGACGAGGGTCAGATCGGATGGGAGCTCGTGTTCGGCCGCTCCAGCCTCGGCGCCATGAATCTCACCGAAACGACACGCCGGATCTGCGAAAGCGTCGCACTCGGGCTCAACAAGCTCGGCGTCCCCGCGCGCTACCGCCCGCGCAACGACATCGACGTCGACGGCCGCAAGATCAGCGGCACCGGCGGCTTCTTTGACGGCGATACGCTGTTCTACCAGGGAACACTGCTGATCGACTTCGACCCCGAGCAGATGATCGCTGCGCTCAAAGTGCCGGTGGAAAAGCTCGCCAAGCGCGACCTCGCCTCGGCCCACCAGCGCGTCGTCAGCATGCGCGAGATCCTCGGTGACAAGCTCCCTGATCTGGCCACCATCCAGCGAGGCTTGCTCGACGGCCTGGCGGAAGGCCTCGGCATTGTTCCGCAATGGGGCCAGGCGTCGATGCACGAAGAAGAGCTCGCCGACCAGTTGTATCGCGACGAGATCGGCCGCGACGACTTCGTCGAGATGGTCGACGCTCCCGAGGTGGACGGCTCGCTGGTCAGTGCCACTCTGACGCGGCGCGGCGGCAGCCTGCGCGCCGATATCCGCCTCGAGGGGCCAGACCGCAGGCGAATTCGCGAAGCCCTGATCACGGGCGATTTCTTCGTTACGCCGCCACGCGTCATCTTTGATCTCGAGGCGGCGCTGCGCGGCGCCGAACTGGCCGATGCCGGATCCCTCGTTGAGGACTTCTTCTCGCGCACGTCGGCCGACTTCGTCAATCTCGGCCCGTCGGACATTCGCGACGTGGTCGTCGCGGCGGCGCGGCAGCTGAGCTTCGTTGCGGCCGGCCGGAGGCTTCGCGGCCATTGGCTCGTGGCGACGCGACCGGAACGTCCGCCGCTCGTCCTGCTGCATGACGCCTTGGGCTGCGCCCGGCTCTGGCGCGATTTTCCCGAGCGGCTTGCGGCCGCGACCGGCTGCTCCGTCCTGGTGTTCGACCGCTGGGGCTCGGGTGACTCGGAGCCGCTCGAGCCGCCCCATTCGCGGCAATATCTGCTCGCCGAGGCTCTGGATGCCCTGCCCGAAGTGCTACGGACGACCGGAGCGCGGCGCCCGATCCTGGTCGGACACTCCGACGGTGCTGCGATCGCGTTGACGTTTGCCGGCGCGTTTCCCGATGAGGTCAGCGGGGTCGTCGCGATCGCCCCTCACCTCTTCCGCGAACAGCGGACGGTTGACGGCATCGCAGCCCAGATCAGGGACTTCGAGCACGGCGACCTGAGGGCGCGGCTCGCACGGTATCATGGCAGCAGAACCGATCATCTTTTTGGCCGGCTGGTCGATGCTTGGACTGGGGAAGAAGCGCGCGACTGGGGGATCAAGCCCTACGTTGGACGGGTTCGCGCCCCGGTGCTGGCTGTTCAGGGCAGCGAAGACGAGTTCTTCACGCATATTCAGCTTGAGACGCTCCGCGCCCTCGTGCCAGCCCGGATCGAGACCTGCGTGCTGGAAGGCTGTGGACATGCGCCCCACCAACAGGCGACCTCCGCGGTGATAGCCGCGGCAGCCGGGTTCATCGATCGAGTGACCGCAGGAAACACAGTCGCCGCCGTCCCCGGCTCCGCCTGACGGACGATCTCCGCGGGCAGCGAGACTCCATCAGCACCACTTAGCAGAAAGCGCGATAGAGAGCGGACATGACCTCGATCACTTCCGGCCGCGAGACCGAATAATACACGTTCCTGCCGTCCCGGCGCACCTTGACGAGATCGTCCGCGCGCAGCCGGGCAAGTTGCTGCGACACCGTCGGCTGGCGGAGCTGCAGCGAATCCTCAATGCTGCTGACGGACTTCTCTCCGTCAAGCAGCAGACACAGAATGGCAAGCCGCGCTTCGTGCGACAGCGCCTTGAGGAATTCGCTTGCCTTGTGAGCCTTCTCGAGCAACGCGTCAGGCTCGAGCGAAGACCTGCTGCGTGCACGCTTGGTTGCCATATTCGTCCGCGTGTTCCTCAATCGACCGATTCGGTCTGCTACATCGGCGGCCACGGCGTCATGCCGCAAGGCCGCCCCGTGTTGCTATCACTTTCGCGAGACGATAACAAACAGGCGGTCGAGCCTGTCCCAGCGCGGTTCGTGCGAGACGGTATCGAACCGCCGGGGCGATCGTCGCCTGCTCACGCGCCTGCCGCGTCTGACGGGCTGATGAACTACGATCCGGCTTCCAGTTCACCTAACTTGCGATCAAGGTTCGCAAGCTGATACCGAGGAGCTCGCAAGCTCCTTGCGGCTGCCAACAAACACGCTTGTCATCTTCAAAGTGGGACTGCCGATGGTCACGAACGTACCGCCAGACGCCGACGCCGGCCGCTGGAACCGACGATTCGAAGGCGATGATTTCGTTTTCGGAACCGAACCCAATCAATGGCTGCGCCGCCATGTCGGCACGTTCCCGTACCGCAGTCGCATTCTCTGCGTCGCCGACGGAGAAGGCCGCAACAGCGTCTGGCTCGCCCGGCAGGGATTTCAGGTCGACGCCTTCGACATCTCGGAGGTGGGTCTGGCGAAAGCAAGCAAACTTGCCGCGTCAGCCGGAGTCAGCGTGAACTACCAGCTTGCCGATTGCGACGGCTTCGCGTGGCCAAGCGCGGCGTATGACGGCATCGCGGCGATTTTTGTGCAGTTCGCCGCCCCGGGTCTAAGGAAACGGCTGTTCGCGCGCATGATCGCAAGCCTGAAGCCGGGCGGGACGCTGATCCTGCAGGGCTATACGCCCAAGCAGTTGGAGTACAAGACGGGCGGCCCTTCCGCCCTCTCGCACCTCTATACGGAAACCATGCTCCGAGAGGCGTTCCGTGAGCTGGAAATCATCGAACTGCGCGAATACGAGACCGAGCTCAGCGAAGGCAGCGGCCATCACGGTCGCTCTGCGCTGATCGGAATGGTCGCGCACCGGCCTTCCTGATCGCGCTCTGCTGGTCCCCGGAATTGATCGCGCGCACGCGTCTCGCATTGTCGAGAAGCGATCTTTACGACCGACTGTCGACCTTTCCGATCCTTCTGCCGGCATTGCGCGAGCGCGCCGCTGATCGACCGCTTCTCGCCGCAGCGCTGCTTGCCCGCGTGGCGCCGGAGCGAAGGCCCACCTTGTCCCAGCCGGCACTCGAGCGGCTCGAGGGCTACGCCTTTCCGGGCAATGTTCGCGAGTTGCGCAACGTGTTGGAGCGCGCGGCCCTGCTCTGCGATGACGATGTCATCTCAGCCGCGACGATCGAGCGTGCTCTGACGCTGCGATCGCCGGACATTGAGGGACGCGACCGGGTGCAGCGAACCGCAACAAAGCTGGCGCCTGCTGACGGTGAGAACCCGCCGTCATCGAAGGAGCGCGAGGCGCGAGCGCTTCGGACCGCCCTGTTGACGCATCGCGGCAATCGAGAATCGCTTGCAGAATCCCTCGGCATCAGCCTGCGCACGCTTTACCGGAAGCTGAAGGAATTGGACGCTTGATGAAGCGCTGTCGTCTGCCGCGGCGAAATGCTCACGAATAGCCGGATGGTGCAGGGTGGCGCCGTGTGATTTCGTTGCGCTTCTCGGGAGATGAAAAGCTAGGCGCCTGAAAAAATGGTCGGAGCGGCAGGATTCGAACCTGCGACCCCTGCGTCCCGAACGTAAGTAGCATGCGAAAAGATCAACAAAAACAATGAAGTTTGCTCGCGATTGACGTCCTTTATCGCCGTTTGTTCACGGGGTTTCGGTGGTCAACCGGTGGCCAGCTTCGGCTTGCACCTGAGCAATTCGCTGCAACGACATCTGCGCCCGTCAACAGCATTGGCAGCTCCCGGCAGAGCTAGTCGATCGCACCAGGGCTTTGGCCGGAGAAGTTCAAATAGCTGCTCCGACCCGATGGACCGCCCGCCTCCTCTCAAGCTGCCAACCGGGGAAACAAGCGGAGCGACACCCCCTTCAGTACTGCGATCACTATTACGGCAAATCACACGCAGCACTCGATGGTGGGTACGACAGGGGAGAAAGCCAAGAGCAAGATCAATGACTTATGGCCCCCTACCTACTTTTAAGGCGCCTTGATTTCAAATGAGAATTTTTGGCGGCGCCCGCACCCTCCAAAGGTGGGGCTCGGCTGGGACGACCTCGAAGGCCTGCCAGAGTGACGGCCTCGGATCACACCCACGCTCACGGGGAAGGCGCGGAACCATCTCAAATGCCGTGCCATAGATGCCACAAGCATCAGAGGGCTCAACGCCTAGCGCGACGGCCAGGGCTTGGATGTTGTCGAGTGTGAGGTTAATCAGCCCGGCCTCAATCTCCTAGAGCCTCAAGGCTTGCGATCCTCGACCTTCAAGCTCGATCGTCCCGTCCTTTCGGAGCAGCGCAAGCGGCAGGAATTTCTCCATAGCGCGGGGTTCAAGACGCTTGGCCAAGTTGAGCTGTTCAAGTCGAACAGCGACTTCCACGAGGCGCTCGCCCTTATGTCGGGTAACAGGTTCTTGGCCCAGACCGTCGCCCGTCAGAACGAATTGCGGCGCCTGATCGAATACCGTCAGACGCTCGACCGCGATCGGGTATGGCGGCAACCAGGCGAGCACCTAGCCATCATCGATCTGCTGGAGAAGGGCTCGCTCGAAGGCGCCGCCAAGCTTCTCGACAAGCATATCGGCGGAGCCTTGAAGGAGAAGGCCCCGCCTGAGCTTTTCGGATCGTAGCTCAGGATTCGGCACGAATGAGCGCGGCCATCGAAAATAACGCATGCGAATAGCCAGACCTTGTGCTCCCGATGTCCCGCGGGACGTCAGCTCTTGTGAAGGATTGCGGATGCCGGCCGCAGCGGTGACGGTGTGGAATATGCGGGCGGCTTGCGCCCGAAAGCCTCCAAGGGAGGAAACCGCGCATGATTGGCAGGTCACCCGTCCGAGTGCCGGATGCTTGCTTGCCAAGACCTCAGCGTACGGATCCTTGTAGAGAACCGAGCGCCCTGGCCTATAAGCTACGAACATCGGCTCGCTTGATCCCAGGATAATTTGGACAAGCGTTGTCAGCCGAGGAGACCAATTCCCCAGAGACCCGACTCTCAAGCCTGGTCGCGAGATCGGCCTCCATCTGCCGCATCAAATCGCGGGTAAACGCTCTGAGGTTCTCCATGTCGGCTGCGTCCTAGGGAGAGACAATGAACCGGAAATGATGCCGGTCACCCCTGCCCAGCGCCTCGAACGCAGCCTCATTCGCCTGATCGCCCGCGGCGTCGAACATCCGTGCCGGCTGGCCATCGCGAGTGACCCCGTCCCTCTTGAGATAGGTGAGATGCGCCGCCAGGGGCGCTGACCTGGACGCCCGGCCCTTGTGCCTAGCGATCCGCGCCTTCACCGTGACGCGCCGCACCGGGGCGAACAGCCGTTCACCAGAAACCGGTCAAGCTCGTCACTCCAGAGGCTCATCTTCGGAAGCGGCTGCGTCTCTCGCTCGTATCGGACTTCGTTGCCTCGGAACCGATGACCTCGCGTACTACTTTGCACGATACGCCAAGCTCGCGGCAGATCGCCTTGACCGGTTGACCATGAACAAAATAGGCGCGACGGATCTTCGCAATCGTCGACACCACCAGCACCCCAACCGCGGCTTCCATCACTTGTTCGAAGCCGCGGCGGCCCTTGCCGCGGAGGGCATCGATCCGAAACAGATGTTTGTTGGAAGGAAACAATACGCCTTGATCAGATGGACAGGCGCATCGGCCACGGCAGCGCAGCTCGCGAAAACAAAACTGGCGTCTTATGAAGCCACCTCACTTGAAACTCTTGATTCCATCTTAAGATTGTATTCTATTACCACACAATTGAAAGGTGAGGGCACTCGCCGTACAATGGACTCCAACGGAAACTGAACCGTGAGTCAACGCTGGCGCCCATCGCTAGAGCCAAGCAATAGAGCCCGTTTCTGCAGCGGGCTTTCGATCTGCGTTGAGTTTTGGACGAGCCTTCTCGGAATGGTCTGGCAGATGCGCCCTCGCCTCCCCCCGTTGAACGCGCTTCGCGCCTTCGAAGCAGCAGCTCGCAACCTCAGTGTCACGAAAGCAGCCGACGAGCTCTGCGTAACGCCAGCTGCGGTGACGCAGCAGCTCAAGATTCTGGAAGACGCACTTGGTCGTCGCCTGATCCGCCGCGTTGGCCGCGGCGTAGAGTTGACAGAAAACGGCCAGCAACTCTTTCCCGTACTTTGCCGAACATTTTCAGATATTTCGTCGGCAGTCACAGGGCTGACGTCGCATAGCGCGTTGAAACTTAGAACCAGCTTTCTGGCGACCGTCGCACAGAGATGGCTGGCGCCGAGGTTGATCGGCTTTCGGCAACAGTTTCCGGATATCGCCGTCGCCGTCTCAACGTCGTTCCGCCTGGTCGATTTTACGAGAGAGGATATCGATGTCGCCTTGCGGCTAGGCTACGGATCCTGGCCGGGGCTCCATTCGACGTTCGTGATGAACGAAGAGCTGTTCCCCGTTTGCTCGCCCACCCTGTTTCGCGAAGCCGCACTTCCTGCTGGATCAGACCTGCTTCGTCGCCATTCACTGGTCCATACCATCGTTCGGCCGACGGACTGGCAAGCTTGGCAGGTCGAGGCCGGACTCGAGGATTTCGATACCACTTCAGGATTTCATTGCGAAAATTCTGCGCTCGCGCTCGAGATGGCCGAATATGGGTTGGGACTTGCCATCGGCCGAACGCCGCTGGTCATCTCTGCACTCGCATCAGGACGACTGATGGCGCCATTTGCGGCGCGCCTCTCGAATCCAATGTCCTACTATCTGGTCTGTCAGGACACCGCCGCGCGGCGCCCCGAGATCGCACGCTTTCGCGACTGGATCGTAAATGAAGGTATCGAAACGATGGAGGCGATCAAGAAATACATCCGGCGATCCCATCCCTAGGTCAACGGCGCTATTCAATCACTTGTTTTCAGAGCTGCACAAGAAGAGCCGTGCCGTAGTCCGCCATCGCGCGATCCCAATTCACATCCATGTGTGCAGCCATGACCTGGAGATCGCACCAGTGGCGCTGCACCGGGTGCGTCTGCGCGATGACGGAAGTTCCAAGCTGGGACATCAGCTGTTGCACGGCGTTCATGCATAAGCGGGTCAGCCTGGCCCGGTCGCGCTTGATCGCTGCGTAGTCTCTATCGGAGAGATCGCGGCCGTTGCAGCCCGCCTCATGCAGTCTCGATAAAATGCTGCGATACAAAAGCCGTGCGCATTCGATATCGGCGATGATCTCGCCGGCGCGCATGGCAAACGCCCATTGGTTCCCGTTTGGCTGCCGTCCATGCCGCTCTCGCATGATCGCAAGTCCCGCCGCCACCGCTCCCTCCGCACAGCCGAGCAGAGGACCGACGATCACGCTGGTCAGATAGGGAATAAGAGAAACCGACTGCAAGTAGTGACCGCCGCGTTCCGCCGAACGCCCGAGAACATTGTCCAGCGGCTGCGCCCAGCTTTCTGAAAGCGAACGATCGCGGATAATGATGTCGCGCGACCCGGTCCCTGCCATTCCGATGGCCTGCCAATCATCGCCGATCTCGATGTCGATGGCTGGCAGCAGCGCCATAACCGTCCGGGCGTCGCGTCGAGACGGATGCAGGCATGAGCCGGACACGATCACCCATGTCGCATAGTCCACGCCGGAGCCGAGCCGCCAGCGACCATCGACCCGATATGCGCCACCGTCCCGCGATATTCCGCCGGCCGCCGTCGCCGATCCTGTCGTGACAAGTTGACGAGCTCCGCCGCGGAAGACCGCGTTCAACGCCTCCGCTGGAAATCGCGATACGATCTGAATGTGTCCTCCAACGAGGCCCACGATCCATGCTGTCGAAGGGCACGCGCGCGCCGCGAGCCTTGCAACTTCTGCAAGGACAGGCCAATCCAATTCAAGGCCGCCGAAACGCTTCGGCATCGCGAGCTGAAGCAATCCGGCGTCGAACAGCTCATCGACGGACTCGCGCGGCAGCTTCCCAAGCCTGCGGGCTTCCTCCGCACGTTTGTGCCATCGTGGCAACAACGCCTCGACGCTCGCATAGAGCGTCGCGAGCGACGGCTGGTCCGCTCCCCAATAGACCGTCCCGTCCAGCCTATCCATGCGCACGCTCCAGCACCTTTCGCAACATTGGCCGCTCGAAGACGAACTGATCTTCAATCAAGGGCGGGCCGAGAAGGCGGACGAACTCCTCGATGCGCTGCCCGTCGTTCGAGGCGACGAACTCGTAGAAATTCGTGCTATTCCACAACAGATAGCAGTGCGAGAAGTGTCGTCCAATCGAGCTCACGAGCTCGTCGAGGAGAACCTCGCCCTCATACATGCGCAGCAGCATCTGCTGCCGTTTCCACTCGATCTCTTCGGGCGTAAAATAGTGCGCCTTGTGCTGCTCGTCCTTGACGCGCTCCCGTCGTTCGTACTCGAGGCGGTCGGTGTGATCGAGCTTTTCGAGAAAGAAGACCAGCCCGTCGTCCCTGAGCATGCGACAGCCCTGCTCGATCTGGAAATCGCGGTCCTTGCCGTAAAACTGAAAGGCGGCCGTTTCGTAGATATAGTCAAAGCCGCCATGGAAATCCTCGTCGTCCACCAGCGTGCGAAGTACGTCCCCGTCGAGCTTGAGGAACGACGTCGGAATGAATCTCGACAGGGCCGGATCGGCAAAGCGCTCAAAATGCTCTTCGTTCGCCCTGTTCGGAGAACAAGTCAGTGTCTTGACCGCGCCGCCGGAAAACGCAGCAAGCGTGCGTCCGTTGGAACCGTCGAAGGCATCGATCTCATAAAGCAGGCAGGGCCGACCGCTGCTTTCGGCCCGCTGCCTCGACAGACGGCTCAGCGCCACGCCCACGCGCGACACTTCCTCGAGGATGCCTGGAATGCTGGCGAGGAAATGCGAGAACAGTGGTCCCGCCTTCGGTACCAGCCGGTCGTGATACTCCAGCACGTCGGTATCCGCTATCCGGTTGCGGATCCGCGTCAGCACTGGCTGCCGCGGCACCTGTGCCGCTCCGGTCGCCAACTGCTCGAATTGCTGCGCCAATCTGATCATCGAAGATTGCTGAAGATAGGCGTCGACGTCGGTCGCAGGTCGATTGGTCATGCCCGAAGACCTCCACTGATGCTGGGCCGAGGATGAGAATGAGGATGAGGATGGGGATCAGGACAATGCGCGGGTCGCGGTCTTTCCCGACGCGGTCCGCGGCAGCGCCGGTACGAACTCCACGAAGGCGGGCACCATGTGCCAATCGAGATGCATCGTGCAGTACTCGACCAGTTCGTGGCTCGTGATGGACGTCGCCTGCTCCGCAACGATCAATGCCTTGGGGAGATGTCCGACGGATTCGTCGGCGACGGGGACTACAGCCGCTTCCGAAACCGCGGGGTGGGCCATCAGCAATTGCTCGATCTCTCGCGGATTGACCTTGAACCCGCTCCGCGCAAAAGCGTCGTCCTTCCTTGCGACGTAGTAGAGATACCCCTGGCCATCGACGCGGAATAGGTCGCCCGTCAGGAACACCCGAGCTTCACCGGCCGCCCCCTCAATCATTCGGGCGGAGGTTTCGTCCGGCATGTTCCAATATTTCTGCATCAGCAGGTCGCCGGCAACACCGAGCTCGCCGACCTGCCCCGGCTCGGTCACGAGGGAGCGATCCTCGGCAAACAGATAGGTCCGCACGCCGGGAATGGCCCGGCCGACCGACTGCGGCCGTTGATCGATCTCGTCGGGCGGCAGAAACGAGACGCGCTTGCACTCCGTGAGCCCATAATTCGAGAAGATCTGGACGCCCGGCCACGCCTCTCGCAAGCGGCGGATATGCTTCACCGGCAGGGCCTGCCCGCTCGTGGAGATATAACGCAGCGATCTCGGCGCGCGCCTTCCCAGCGCGCTCGCCTTTAACAGATGGAAGATGAAGGGAGGAAACACCTGCAGCCCAGTCACGCCGTGGGCATCGATGAGATCGATGATCTCATCGGGATCGTCCGGCAACGCGCGCTCGACGAGCGCGGTCCCTCCGAACATGAGCGGCATCATCACATTATAGAAGCCGTAGTCGGAGCCCAAGGTCGAATAGCTCAGAACCACATCCTCGGACGTGTTCCTGAGATAGCCGGTCACCGATTCGAACGCCGCAATCATATTCTTGTGATTGACGGCGACGCCCTTCGGGCGCGACGTCGAGCCCGACGTATAGAAGATGACTGAAATATCCTCTTCCCGCACCTCCCGGAAAAACGAGCAGTCGCGTTCTGGCACGGCAGCAGAAAAATCATCGTTACAACTATAGATTGTATAATCTAACTGGCGCTCCCGCAATTCGGCCGCCCGATCGGTGATCACCGCACAAGCACCGGAGTCCCGAAGCTCGAACATCAGCTTTCGGAGCCCGAAGGTGTGATGAACTCCCACGAGGACTGCACCGGCCTTGAAGATGCCGAGAACAACACCGAGCAAACGGATGGAAATCACGCCATAGATCGCGACCCTGTCTCCAGCACGGATGCCGTCATCGACGAGACGACCGGCGACCTGATTGCCGATATCATCCAGCTCGCGATAGGTCGCGCACGCGCCATCGATCTTCACCGCGATCTTCTCTGGGCAGTCTCGAACACTGCGTTCAATATAGTGATGGAAAAGGCACACTCGGAAGCTCCCGCAACCTCTGGATGAGTTTTTATAACAAAGAGTCGCAGCTCATGGTAGGAGAATTCCGTTACACGTCGTGTTGTGCAAAATGACTGAGGAAACATGTTTGTACGCGATCTCGAAGAAGTCGAAAAAACAGGCCGGTTCGTCGAGTGGGGAAATGGCACGAGCCACCGGCTATTGACGGCGAGCGATGGAATGGGTTTCGCCGTATGCCATACCGTGGTTCGCGCCGGCACAGTATCAAGGTTGCAATACCGATCTCACCTGGAAGCATGCTATTGCATCGCGGGGGAAGGTGAAGTCGAGGACATGCAAGGCAATGTGTATCGGCTCCGCCCGGGCAGCATCTATGTTCTCAACGAACATGACGAACACTATCTGCGCGGCGGCCCGACGCAGGATCTGGTGCTGGTGAGCGTGTTCAATCCGCCCCTTGCCGGTCACGAGCAGCACAATCTCGACGCCGACAGCGGATCGTCTTACTAAGGCGGTTCATCAGCTGGTTGGGGTTGCTCGTTGGAACTGAAGCATCAAGCCTTCTTCTACTCTCTCTTCCTCTCACGGCTCGCGGACCAGATCCTTCTGTTTCTGGTCCCGCTCGTCATCTTCCAGTTGACCGGCAGCGTCGCCTGGTCGGGAGCGGCATTCCTGCTCGAGACATTGCCGCGCTATTTGTCGTTTCCGATCTGCGGGGTGCTGTGCGATCGAAAATCCCCTTTGGCGCTGTTGCACATTAGTCAGCAGCTTCGTGCCGTGGCCTGCTTCGCAGGCATGATCGCCTACGCGGGCTTCGGCGGAATCGGCTGGCTGATCGGGATATCTGTGGCCTGCGGCGTTCTGACGACGCAGGGGCTGATGGCGCGCGAGGTTCTGCTGCCTCAAGTCTTTCATCGGCACAGGTTCGAGAAGGTCGCCTCCTACACCCAGATTGCCGATCAGCTCGGCATGGTGCTCGGGCCGCTGGTCGCCGCCGGTCTTCTCAAGCTATGGTCCTGGGAATACGTGGTGATCTCGACGACCGCCCTGTTCATGGCGGCTGACGGCGCCATGATCATCTGGCAGCGATTCGTCCGGCCGACATTGGCCGAACCGACGCCGGCGCCAAGCGGCTGGACACTGCCGCTGAAAACCGCACTTCGGCACGTCATCGGACGACCGGGCCTGGTCGAGACCGTCCTTCTCGCAGCCGCCGTCAACCTCATCATTGGCGTGACCCTCGCAACGTCAGCGGCAATGGTGACCGGTGTCCACGGAGAAACAGACTCCTACTATGCCGTTCTTCAGGCCGCAGGCGCGATCGCGACCGTGGTCATCTTGTTCGCCACCGCGCATGCGCCTGCGTCCCTGCAGGTCTTGGGCGTCATCAGCTATGCGATGATCTTTGCCGGCGGCGCCGTCTCCGGACTGGCTTCCCACGCCCACGTCTACGCGCTCGGCTTCGTTCTCGTTGTCGGTTTCGACAAGATGTTCAGTGTCTTCATTCGCAGCCTGCGCATGAAGATCATTCCCCGGGAAGATCTCGGCAAGACGACGGGCCTGATCATCATGCTGAACAACCTGTCCCAACCTCTCGCCGGCCTCCTGGTCAGCGTATTCGCCGGCCGTTACGGCGCCGGCACGGTCATTGTCGCGCTGTCGCTCTTCATGGGCCTGCTCGGCCCGCTCGTCGCGGCGATCTGGCTTCGCCGGACCGCCCCGACGGTCAGGCTGGACCAACGATGATGTCCCCGCCGCGTCATCGACCGTGGCGGGGGCTCGGCGCCGACACCGAAGCTGCCGCCGTTGACGCAGGCGCGCGATTGCCGCCCGATTGCGCCAGATGCTCAACGAGCATCTTGGTCACGGTCGAGAGCCCGGCGGGATCGCGGGTCACGATCTTCAATTCCCGATAGGCCCAGTCGTCCCTGAGCGGAATCGCCTTGATGCCCATGCCCGAAGCCAGCACTTCGAATGCCCGATCCGGGATCAACCCGACACCCAGGCCACACTGCACCATCCGACAAATGGCATCAAAGCTCGGTACGTTGATCCGCAGATTGACCGCCTTTCCAGCCTCCGCGGCTGCCGCGCGCGAACGGGTGTAGATCGCGCTATCGGCGTGAAAGCCGATATGATCAAAATCCAGGCTTTCCACGAAATCGATCGATGCCCGATCGGCCAGCGGATGATCTTGCGGCACCGCCAGCGCAAGCCGGTCGCTGCGATAGGGACGCGCAAACAGGTCACGGCTGTTGGTCGTGGACACACAGATGCCCACTTCCGCATACCCTTCCTCGACGGCCTTGACGACACCCGCACTCAGTCTTTCCTCAAGGTGGATCTTGACCAGACTGTGGGTCGCGAAGAAGGCCGGCAGGTCGTCGGGAAGGAATTCGACGATGGCCGATACGTTCGCGAGCATCCGGATGTGGCCCCTGATGCCCATGCGGTATTCGTCGAGCTCCGCGCCCATCTTCTCGACGCTCGTCAGCATCGATCGCGCGTGATGCAGCAGGGATTCCCCGGCGGGAGCCAGCATCATGCCCTTGGAGTGCCGGACAAAGAGGTCGGTTCCAAGCGCCTCTTCAAGCTCCGCAAGGCGCTTGCTCACCGCGCTCATGGCAATGTTTTCCCGCGACGCCGCGCGCGTCAGCGTCCCCTCCTCGCACACCGCGACGAAGAGCTGGAGCGACGTCAGATCGATACGCCGGATGAGATTGTTGATTTGTCGCATCAGTCCTTCAATTCCCGTGGGCCATGAGCGATCCTCCCGACGATCTCCGCCCCCCGCGCAGCCAGTGCGCGGCACTACCGTAAGTAAGCCTGACCCACCACACCCCGGTCAAGGTCGAAAGAGACCGTAAATCCCTCCTGGGCGTGAGTGATCTTCGATGTCCGATGTCTCGCCGTAGCGGCCGGCGGACCTTCGTCGAACGCGAAGGGTGCCTTGCCTAAAAAGCGTTGGCGCTCTCCGGCAGGGCTCATCATCCTGCCGCCACCTGGGAGTCAGTGAGACGGACTATGGCCGGAATCTCCGAAAGACATGACCTCGCAATCTCGCGGCCGCTCGGGCCTGCGCCGGAGGCGCTCGGCCCCGGCGCGTCAACGACGACCGTGTCCAGGACACACAATATTGTCGGCGTAGCGCTGGCGGCGATCGGGGCGGTGGCGTTTTCCCTTCGCGCGATATTCGTCAAGCTCGCCTATGAGGACATGAGCGATCCTGTGACGCTGCTGGCCCTGAGAATGATCTTCTCACTGCCCTTCTTCGTCATTGCGGTTGTCCTGTATCGGGGGCCTTCCGGCGGCCGGACGCTTCCGTCAATCACCGCACACGACGCGATGGCGCTCGCCGCCCTGGGCTTCGTCGGCTACTATCTGTCAAGCTTCCTCGACATGATCGGGCTGCAATATGTCGCCGCCGGCGTCGGCCGGCTGATCCTGTTCGTGTATCCGACCATCGTGGTGGTGATCTCCTCGGTCGTCCTCAGGAAGCCGATTACCCGGCGCGAGCTGATCGCGCTGGCGATTACATATATCGGTGTCGCGCTGGTTCTTTCGGGGCAGCTCGACAAGAGCAGTGAAAATTTCTGGCTCGGTGCGCTGCTCGTCATGCTGAGCGCGGTGAGTTTCTCGGTCTATCTCGTTGGAAGCGGCGAAGTCGTGCCGAGGCTCGGTTCGATACGCTTCACGGCCTATGCCACGACCACGGCCAGCGTGTATTGCATCGTTCAGTTCATGGCACTCCGCCCGCTGAGCGCGCTCGTGCTGCCCACCCGGGTCTACCTGCTCGCCCTCTGCATGGCGCTGTTCAGTACCGTGATGCCGGTCTTCATGATGGCCGAGGCGCTGCGCCGGATCGGCGCAAGCCGCGTCGCGATGATCAGCGCCCTCGGCCCTGTGGCCACCGTCGTTTCAGGATATCTAGGGCTGGACGAGAGGATGTCGCCGATTCAGTCGGCCGGCGGCCTGCTGGTCGTGATCGGCGTGCTCATCGTTGCCGCCCAGGCCCGTGCCATGGACAGGAAATAGCCGATCATCCGGCAAGGGCCGCGGCAGATGCTGCTCAGGGGATGAGAAGCGTCTTTCCGACCGTCTTGCGGCTGTGAAGATCACGGTGCGCCTGGGCCGCCTCCATCAAGGGAAGGGTCTGGCTGATCCTCGGCTTGATGGTTCCTCGCGAGACGGCAGCCATCAGCTCCGAAGCAGACGCCACGAGATCCTCGCGACGTGCGATGTACGTCCAAAGCGTCGGCCGCGTCAGGTATAGCGAGCCCTTTTCGGCGAGAATTCGCGTCTCGAAGGGCCCGATCGCCCCGGAGGATTGGCCGAACGAGACCAGCAGCCCGAACGGCTGAAGGCAATCCATCGAGCTCACGAAAGTATCGCGGCCAACCGAGTCGTAAACGACGCGTAGCTTCGCACCCTTGGTGAGGTCGCAGACACGCTCGACCAGATTCTCGCTCCGATACAGGATCGTATGGGTGCATCCGTTGGCGCGCGCGAGCTCGGCCTTCTCTTCCGTGCCTACGGTTCCAATGACGGTCGCACCGAGACTTGCCGCCCACTGGCAGAGAATGAGACCGACACCGCCGGCGGCAGCGTGCACCAGGATCGTGTCGCCGGGCTGCACGGAATAGGCGCGCCGAAGCAGATAGTGCGCGGTCATGCCCTGAAGCGCGATGGCGGCGGCTTGATGATCGGTGATGTCATCGGGCACCTTCACCAGCCGCTCAGCGGGAACGTTGCGCAGTCGGGCGTAGGCGCCCAGGCTTGCAATCGCGTAGACGACGCGATCTCCGGGCCGCAGACCGGCCACCCCTTCTCCGAGGCATTCGACGATCCCCGCGGCTTCGAAGCCGATGCCGCTGGGCAGCGGCGTCTTGTAGAGCCCGGTGCGGTAGTAAGTATCGACATAGTTCAGGCCGATGGCGGTCTGCCGCAATCTCACCTGGCCCGGCCCTGGCGGATCGAGCCTCGACTGCTCCACGGAGAGCACCTCCGGTCCCCCGGTTTGACGAATGAGGACGACCTCCGTGTCCTCGGCGAGCGCGTCGGTGCGGCCCGCAATCTTCGACGGCATCGCGGTCATCGGTACTCCCCTGTCCCGTACTGCAGATTCGTGTCGCCGCCAGGCCAGGCCTGCTGCGCCGACTGGCGCCGAAATCGTTCGCGCCAGCGGAGCAGCGCGGCCGGATTGCGGATGTGCAGCGGATCCCGCCCCTGGATCACGCGCATGACGTTCTCAACCGCGGTCGGCGCGAGCGAGGCGAACAGCTCCCGCGTACAGCCGACCGTATGCTCGGTGAGGATGACATTCTCCAGCCCGCGAAGCGGATGATCCACAGGGGGAGGCTCCGTCTCAAAGACGTCGATGGCCGCGCCAGCGATCCGTCCGGCGGAAAGCGCCTGCGCCAACGCCGCCTCGTCGACGATGCCACCGCGCGAGGTGTTGATGACGCAGGCCTCGCGCTTCATGCGCGCGAACTCCGCAGCTCCGAGCAGCCCGCGCGTCTCGGCGGTCAGCGGCAAGTGAACGCTGACGACGTCGCTGCGCGCCAGCAGTTCGTCAAGCTCGACGAAACGCACGCCGGCGACCGGCGTCTCATCCGGATGTCTGTCATAAGCCAGAATCTCGGTGCCCCAGCCTTGCAACCGTCGCGTGACGGAGCGCGCGATGCGGCCGAACCCGATCAGCCCGATGGTCTTGCCGGACACCATGCGCGCCGACAGTTCATCCGCCCGCGCACGGGCGGACCGCAACGCGAACTGGCGCTGCTTGCGCGGCAGGTCCAGCAGGAGAGCCGCAATGAGCATCACGGTTGCCTCCGCCAGGCTTTCGACGTTTTCGGCCGTCGCGCCGTTTGCGACGATGATGCCGCGATCGGTCGCCGCCGGCAGATCGATCGAATCCGTGCCTATCGAGGCAAAGACAACAGCGTGTAGCCGAGGCGCGACCTCGAGCATCGCCGCGTCGATGATGGTCCGCGAGCTGATCAGGAGCACTGATGCCGCCTCGAAGTATCGTCGGGCGGTCGAAAGCGCGTAGCGCGTGCGGTGTGGCGGCGGTTCGGCGTGGCCGCGGATAACATTGCAACCTGCCGCTCCCAAGGCTGCGGCCGCGTGGTCCAAGGTGTCGCCGAGAACCCGGTCGCTGCCGACGAACACCGTGGCGCCAGCTACTCGGGCTTGCGCCGGCTCAGACAACACGACGGACACGCGAGTCGTCTCCACGAATGGCAAAATCGACCGCGGCACCGACAAACGCCTCCAGCGCCTCCTCGCTCATCCATGCCATGTGCGGCGACAGCAGGACGTTGTCGGTCTGGAGCCAGGGCGATCCCGGTCCGATCGGCTCATCCTCAAAAACGTCGAGTGCCGCACCGGCGATCCGACGCGCGTTCAACGCCTGCCGCAATGCTTCCCCATCCACGAGACCGGCGCGGGCGGTGTTGATCAGAAACGCCGTGGGTCGCATCAGATCGATCAATCGCGCATCGAACAGGCCTTTGGTCGTCGGGCTCAATCTCATATGCAGACTGATCACGTCACTGCTGGCTGCGAGCTCGTCCAGCTCTGTTCGCCGGACACCTAGTTCCGCGGCTCGTCCATCCGTCAGCGACGGACTCCAGGCGACAACCCGCGCGGAGAACGCCTTACACAGTTCAGCGACACGGCCGCCGACGCGGCCCAGCCCGACGATACCGACCGTCTTGCCGAACAGCCCTCGGCCGAAGCTCGCATGCCATCGTCCGGATCTCAGCTCCAGGCACCCATCCGTCATCCGCCTGCCAATGGCGAGCGCCAGCGCGATCGTGTACTCGGCAACCGAGGCTGACGCCAGCCCGGGGGTCTCGTACACCGCCATGTTCCTGCGTCCGGCCGCATCGAGATCGACGCTCGCGCCGATCGGGCCCGCCACAATGATCCGCTTGGCCGACGACGCCTCGAGCACCCCGGCAGACAGCGGGCGCGCCGAGAAGAACTGGAGCACCGTTGTCACGTCGCCGATCCGCCGTGCCAGCGCATCGGCGTCCTCCGGACGGTCGTGATGTATGAGCACGCCGGCCTGCCCCTGCAGGTGTCGCCGGAAAGCTGCTTCAATGACCGGGTTGCCGCCGCAATCCGGAACGGCGATGTCGACGCGGCGATCGTGCAGAGGCGACCCGGATACGGCAAGATGTCCTCCGTCGGTCATCTCTGCAACTCCTCGACTGGAATCGCGCAAGCCGCAAGCCAGTCCCAATAGCTCTCTTGTTGCCGGCTGAACTCGATATAGTGATGCCTCGTTGCGAACACCGTTTCACGATAGGGCCCGATCAGCCTGCCGAGCCAACGGCGCGCAACGGCGAGATCGATGATCGGATCACGCTCCGGCGCCGCGAGGAACGTGGGTACCCTCAGCGTCGCTCCGGTCTCCGCGTATGCGTCTTCGAGATGCACCAGCGTCGACCGCGTGCTGTCCGTAACCTCGCGAAGCATCAGGGCATCCGCCGACATGAAGCGCAGATAGACCTCCTCCTCCGTGTAGTCCTCGTCCTTGAGCGTGACCGCGACTCGGCCAAGACCTCTGCACGCGCGGAAGCGGCCGAGCTTCTCCGGATCATGGCGAGCCCGCTGCTGCCCCAGTGCCGGCGCGCAGAAAATCAATGCCTCCGCGCGCAACTGCCCACTGGTGCATAATCCAGCGAGAACGCTGCCGCCCAGGCTCTGGCCCAGCACCGCCAGCGGCGCATCCGGCACCACTTCCCGCGCGGCCTTTATACCCATCAGATAGTCCGACAGCAGAAGCTCGAGCGTGGCGACGTGACCACGCTCGCCGCCACTCCGTCCCGATCCGCGACGGTCCAGCGCGACAACTGCCACGTCCCTGGCCGCCAGTTGCGGCCCGGTCTCGAACAACCATCCGGCATGGCTCTGGATGCCGTGGATGTAGAACAGGGCAGCTCGGGGCTCGGCAGGCGCCCAGTAATGTAGGGCAAGCTCGGTGCCATCCACCGCCCGTATCCACTTGATCGCCGTCCCCTCCATCTCAGACGCCTCAGGCTGCGGGAGTCGAAGCTGCGGCAACGTCCTTCACTGGAAAGCTCGGATATTCGCCGGCCTCCCACCGCCGAATCATTCCGTCCGCGACGACCTGTGCGAACTCACGCCGCCCTGGTAGCGGCAGCTTCTGACCCGCAAGCATCGCGCGGGCATCCTCCCAGGATTTCCGCCATGCTCCTGCGTCGACCACAGCAGAACCGGGATCTGCCTTGCTGCGCACGCGGATATTCGGGAACCACGGCCGATCGGTCGGTTGATGCGCCGGGTAGTAGCGGAAGTCGAAGCTCCAGCGCACCTGTGCCGTCTTGTTCAACCTGGAGCCATGCGGCGCCTTCTTGTGCAACAGCACGATATCGCCGAACTTGACCGGCAACGGGATGCTGTTCCTCTCAAGGCGATCGATCAGCGCGGCATCCATCGGCCAAGGCAGCAACGTGTCGTCATTGTGCTCGCCTCCCACGACCGCCAGGCATCCGTTTTCCTCGTCGACGTCGGTCGTCGGAATCCAGACCGTCAGCACGGTCGTTTCGTTCGACTGCGGGAGCTGGCCCATCGCGTCCTGGTGCCAGAGGGTCGGCGCGTAGATCGTCTCGCCCTTCCGGCCGCCGAACTGCTGGACCTCTCGCGCCGGCAGCTTGATCCGGCAATGCTGATTCGGGCTTGCGTTGATCTCGGATCCGAGAATGCACTCGACGACATCCAACACCTTCGGATTCTGGAGTAGCGACAACACGCCGGGGCCGACATGAAACTCGCTGTCATCCTGGATGAACGAGAACGGCATGTGCGGCAACGTGATATCGAGCTCGGCAAGCAGCGTAAGCGGAAATCCCGGAAGCTCGACCAGCCGCCTGAGGTGCTCCTGGAACGGCAGCCCGCCATGATCCTCACCGCCCGAGAACAGTCCCTTTGCGCGCCATGTCCTGACTCGCTCCCGCAGCAGCTCGTCGTACTCACGTCTCACGGGAACGAAATCCGCCTCATCCAGAACACCTCGGACAACCAGATATCCCTGCTCTTGGAAGCGAGCGACGTCGGCTGCGTCGAGCGCAGGCGTGCGCGAACCTGATACGGTCATGGTGGCCAACTCCATCTATGGATCGATTCACGTCGATGACGGGATGAACGAGCCTGCCCCGTCGAGCAGCATGCCAATATCGCGAAGGATCTTCAGCCCCGAGGCGTCGCGCTGAAGCCAATGATGCTTGACCTGCGCCGAAGCCACTCCACCGCTGATCTTGTGCTCGGCAAGCCTGGCGAAGGCGCCGGGGACCAGCTTGACTATCGTCAGCGGCGCCAGCCGGCCGCTGGACAGCTTGTCGGCATATTCCAGATTGACCCTGCTGAGCGCTGCATCGATGCGCGTTGCCAGTGTCGCTTGCATCAGCTCGAGCTTCGGCGACCACTCGAGCGCGACAGCGTAGTGAGGCGGCGTGCCCCAGACCGGGAAGCAGCAGAAGTTCGGCGTCCCGGCCGACCCAGATTCGATCGTACGCGACACCGCCGAGAACACATCAGCTTCGGTCAGCTTTTCGCCGGTGAACGAACTACATGCGCCGCTTCTTCCGATGAATTCGAGCCTTGGCACCGCCCCAACCCAGCCCACGACGCGATACACGTCGCCGACGTCATACCGATAGAGACCGTTGGCCTGGGTCATCACGAGCCTGTAGCAGCGCCCGACCTCCAGTTCCTCGAAAGTCAGCGTTTCGGCACTTTCCGATGGAGCGACGTTCTCCAAAATATCATCGACCGGAACGAACTCGTAGAGTCCCTGGGTCACCGCGAGAGGGCCGGCACTGCGGTGCATGTCGACCGGGAGCGTAACGATGCCTTCGGTGCCCGTCGTGCTGAAGGGAAGCCGCGTGGCATCGGGGACCAGGCGATCAAGCCAATTCTCGTAGAGTTGCGCCGACGCGCTGTTCCAGCAGACGATGAGCGACAGATTGGGCCACAGATCCGAGAGAAGCAACTCACCGCCGCGCAATTTGAGCTGCCCTTCCAGGCGGCGCGCGAGGTCCTGGCCGCCCGCAGCCGAGGCGCTGCCCCTGACGTCACGGATCAGCCGCGTTGCGAATTGCCGCAACGTCTCTGCCAACATGATGATCTTGCTCGGGTTCACCGAAACAATCAGCCGCACGTCACAGAATGCCTGCATGCACAGCCGCTGATAGAGCCGCTCGGCATATCCGTCGGGATCGCTCTCGCATGAGAACCAGGGCGCGCCGTACCATGGCGGCAACCAGTCGGATTCCCCGAGCGGCTCCGGCCGCTGTGTAATGCTGTAGACGGGAAATCCATGAATGCTCTGCCTCGCCGTCTGCGGCTCCCATGACAGATCCAGCACGTTCTCAACCTTCGGCGTATCGAGCCGGAGCATCCTGAAATAGAGGCCCCATTGCGCGTAAAGCGCCGGTCCGCGATAGGCGAGCCGCCAATGCCGTGTCGTCGGAACCAGCTTTGCTTGGCCGGTGGTTCCTGACGTCTTCAGGAACGCATAGGGATCGTCCCGCGTCAGTACCTTTCGCTCTCGGGCAAGCTGTCGATCGATATACCCCCTGAGCTGGCCGTAACTGCGGATCGGCACTGCCCGCCTGAATTCATCGAAGCTGCACACACCTGCGAGCGCGTGCTCCCGCTCGAATGCCGTTCCAGTCAGTTCGCGCAACACATCGTGGAAGACGGTCCCAACGGTCGCATGCGGAGATTGACAGATCAGGCGCTGACGATCGAGCGCCGCCTCACTCTGTGCGCAAAAGCGGGCCATGCGGCTCACGTCGTCGGCGGCGCCTCCGACGCTCGTCGTTCGGACGCCGGCCGTTCCACCATGCTGGATGCGGGAAACTCGACTCTGTTCTGTGGAGAGGTCCTGCATGATGTCCGACCTATCTTCATTTGTAGATCACCGCCGTCTCGCAGGGATTGATACTGACGGCTCGCGCAAAGCGTCAATTTAGATTTCCTGTCCCGGTTCTAGAAATTCTAAAACGACCTTCGCTTCGCAGTTTGGCAATGTCCTGATCTCAGCAGATCGGACGGATGCAATGATACAATTGATGGACGTCTACGCGATTGCGATGCCGATGCGCCGGACATTCGTTCATGCAACCATGGCACGCCACGAGAGCGACGGCATTCTTGTCTGCGTCGACGTCGATGGCGTAACCGGCTATGGCGAAGCAGCTCCTCGTCCCTATGTCACTGGCGAAACCACCGCGACCGTTCTGAAGGCCCTCGCCTCTTGCGCATTGAACGAACTCGATGCGCAGATCGACTGGCGTTCGCTTCAGACCGTCGTCGCAAGCCTGAAGGCTCTGGCGCTGCCGAAGATGCTATCCGTCGGTGGTCGGCTGTCGCCCGCTGCAGCCTGCGCCTTGGAGACCGCCCTTCTCGACGTGGCCTGCCGACTCCACGGCCGACCGATGGCTTCTGCATTGCACGCCGCGGGCCTCGGCGAAGACATGTTACGACCCGTGCCTTGCGCCGTTTCAGCCGCTCTGGTCGTCGACCTCTCGACCTCTCCGGAGGAGATGGTCGCGCGCGAGTTTGCGCTCGCGAACGGCATCAAGCACGTCAAGCTGAAAGTCGGAGCGGATGGCGATCAGGCAGTGGAACGCGTGAGACGGTTTCGCGACCTGATTGCGCCATCGATCTCGCTTTCGGTGGATGTGAACGCGGCTTGGACCCTGCCACAGGCGATTGCCGCCTGCCGGCAGTTGCAGGGTCATGGCGTGGCATGGCTCGAGGAACCGCTGCGGCCCAGGGACTGGGCGGGCCTCCGGCAATTGCGCGAAGAGGCTGGGATCCCTTTGATGCTGGATGAATCATTCGTGGACGAGAACGATCTCGCCACGGCGATCGACCAGCGCGCCTGCGACCTCGTCAATATCCGCGTGTCGAAATGTGGTGGCCCACTTCGAGCGGCAGGCCTGGCCGATACGGCGTTTCATTCCGGCCTCGGCTATCAGATCGGCGTCCAGGTTGGCGAACATGGTCCGCTCTGGGCCGCGGGACGCGCGCTCGCGACATCGCTACGCAACGCCAGCGCGTGCGAGGTTGGGCGCGCAGACGAATGGTTTCCTCGCGACACGACGATCCCACCCTTCCCGATCGATCGCAAAACCTATCTTGCGCCGCCACTGTATGGCCACGGACACGGTCTCGTTCCGGGACCGGCGTTGTGGGCGCACGCAAGGCACGCCTTTTCGCATGTCGCGACAACACCTCGTTCCGCTCTCGTCGAGGCAGAACGGCGCGTCACAACTTGGAACGCTGAGGCTCGGGGATGACGACATCGTTGATCGAACACAAAATGGCCCTGGTCACCGGTGCGGGCGCCGGCATCGGCGCAGAGGTCGCGCGCCGCCTTGCAGATGCGGGAGCGCGGCTCCTGCTGGTCGACAAGGACACGACCGCACTCAACTCCATTCGCCGTCAAATCGGCGATCACCGTGCCGCGTGCCTGCCGATCGACGTCACCGATATCGCAGCCGTCAGCGACGCCATCCAATGTCTCTCGGACGCACAGCGTCCGGACATCCTCGTGAATGCCGTCGGAGGAGATGCGAACTCCATCCTGCTTGCGGACCTCGATGAAACGTACCTGGAGACCTCGATGAGACACAATCTGACGAGCGCCTTCACCATGACGCGTCTATGTGCGCC
Source organism: Bradyrhizobium sp. HKCCYLRH1030 (assembly GCF_051168395.1). NCBI lineage: Bacteria > Pseudomonadati > Pseudomonadota > Alphaproteobacteria > Hyphomicrobiales > Nitrobacteraceae > Bradyrhizobium > Bradyrhizobium sp. HKCCYLRH1030. Next base: position 295,635 of record NZ_JBNPUY010000007.1, read on the forward strand.
AGCGATGCGTCAGCGACGGTGGGGTCGCATCGTCAACTTTGCATCGATCGCCGGCCGCACCTACTCCTACTTCAGCAACGCCGCCTATGTCGCGGCAAAGGCGGCCGTCATCGGGCTCACCAAGCAAACGGCCTATGAGCTTGCCCCCGACGGCGTCTGCGTCAATGCAGTCGCGCACGGCCCGATCGCCACCGACCGCATCCAGGCAGCCTGGGCGAAGCATAGCCCTGAACGGCGGCGAGCGATTACCGAACGCATTCCGATCGGGCGACTGGGCACTGTGGACGAGGCAGCTGCCGTTGTGATCCATCTGTGTTCGCATGAGGCGGGTTACACCACCGGGACGGTGATCGACATCAATGGGGGGCTGTTCATATGAACTGGACGACCACGGAACGAACGACGACGGCCGAGCGGGTCGCCGGCCCATCAGCGGACTACGGGTTGGGCGGCAAGGTCATCATCGTCACCGGCGCCAGCCAAGGCATCGGCCGCGCCGCCGCGCTGGCATTCGCGGCCTGCGGAGCTCGTGTCGTCCTGGCGGGACGGCAGACCGGCTCCTGCGAACAGGCGTTGGCCGCGCTACCGCCAGATCAAACGATGATCGTGCCGACCGACGTGCGAGACGAGCAGAGCGTCGCGCGTCTCGTCGACATGACCGTCCGCCGGTTTGGTCGGCTGGACGCTGCGTTCAACAACGCAGGCACGTTCGGCAATTTCGTTCCGCTGCACGAGGACGATAGCGACAATTTCGATCAGGTCGTCGGGACCAATCTGCGCGGAACATGGCTTTGCACCAAGCATGAGATTCGCGCGATGCTGGAGTCAGGCGGTGGCGCGATCGTCAATTGCGCATCGGTCGCGGGGCATATCGGACACGCCCAGAGTGCCATTTACAGCGCAACCAAACATGGCGTCATCGGCCTCAGCAAGTCGGCCGCACTTCAATACGCGCGCCGCGGCATTCGGGTCAACGCAGTGAGCCCTGGCAGCACGGACACGCCGATGCTCAGGAGCATCTACCCGACCGAGGAGCAACTGAGCGCTCGCGGATCACGCGCGCCACTCGGCCGGATCGGACAACCGGACGAGATCGCACAGGCTGTTCTCTGGCTCTGCTCTCCCATGGCTTCCTATGTGACAGGGCAGACCGTGGTGGTCGATGGCGGCGTAACGGCCGGCCAGGCCTTGGTGGCCGAACGCAAATAGCAGCCGGGAACGCATATCAATGGAGGAAGCACCGAATGTCAGTCATCCTGGGCAGCGGCGATTTCCGCTACATGGTCACCGAGGGGTGGGGCGAACTGCCGGACGGCTGGTCTTATGGCGACGTAGCCGCGGTCGGCGTCGACCAGAAGGATCACGTCTACGTCTTCAACCGCGGCGCGCATCCCGTGATCGTCTATGATCAGGACGGCCGGTTTCTCCGGTCCTGGGGTGAAGGCCTGTTCTCGCGTCCGCATGGGCTGCACATGGGACCGGACGACACGATTTTCCTGACCGACGACGGCGATCATACCATCAGACAGTGCACGTTGGATGGGAAGGTTATGCTCACGATCGGAATTCCGATGCGGCCGTCCCCTTACATGAGTGGAGAGCCGTTCCATCGTTGTACGCACACGGCTCACTCGCCGAACGGCGACATCTACGTGTCCGACGGCTACGGCAACGCATGCTGCCACAAGTTCTCGCCATCGGGGAAACACCTCATGTCATGGGGAGAATCCGGCAGCGACCCGGGTCAGTTCAACATCGTGCACAACATCTGCTGCGACGCGGAGGGATGGGTCTATGTTGCGGATCGGGAGAATCACCGAATCCAAGTGTTCGATGCGAACGGTCGCTACGAGACTCAATGGAACAATCTCCATCGCCCATGCGGACTTTACATGCCGCCGGGAAAGAAGCAGCTCTGCTACGTTGGTGAGCTCGGCCCCTCGCTTCCTGTCAACAAGAATGCTCCGAATCTCGGACCCCGCGTGACCATCGTCGACAACCGTGGCGGGACTGTCGTCCGGCTCGGCCATTTGCATGCCGGCGAAGCGCCCGGTCAGTTCATCGCACCGCATGGTGTTGCGGTCGATTCTCACGGAGACATCTACGTTGCCGAGGTGTCGAATGCGGTCTGGCCGTCCATCAAGCCGCCACTCGAGCCGCCGCGGGAGCTGCGCTGCCTGCAGAAGCTGACCAAGCTTTCCTCTTAGCTGGAATGCGTGCAGTTTTCTCCTCCATTGAGGCACAGCGGCTATTTTGCCGGTTGGCAAACAAGCGCGCTCCGCACAGATGGGCGATATCAGCCGCTGCCGGCAACTCAGGTCAAGGTGCCGGCTGTCTGCGAAGGGGCACGTCTCCGCATTTGAATCTGTGAGTTCATCGTGAGTCCCCGGCGACGGCCGCCTTGCGCCGGAGCTGACGCTTGTTGAAGCCATAGGACTAGTCCCGGAACTAGTCCTATGGCCAAAGCGGAAGTGGAAGTGATCACGTCGGAGCGGCGACGGCGGCATTGGTCGCGGGCCGACAAGGAGCGTGTCGTTGCTGCAGCGCTTCAGCCGGGCGCGACGATCCTACGAGTGGCGCGAGCGTTCGGGGTGCATTCCAGCCAAGTGTTCCGCTGGCGCCAGCAGCTGTGCGGGAAGGAGACGCCGCCGCCCGGCTTTGCCGCCGTGACGATCACTGCCGATCCGCACGCGCCGGCTGCCCGTACGCAGGGGCTGATCGAGGTCGAGATCGGGGCGGAGGCGAAGATCCGGATCAGCGACGCGGCGGATGCCGCGACGGTGACGGCGGTGATCGCGGCGCTTCGGGCGGGCTCGCGATGACGATCCCGATCCTCTCCGGCACCCAGGTCTGGCTGGCGACCGGCCATACCGACATGCGCAAGAGCTTCGACGGTCTTGCGCTGCTGGTCCAGGAGACGCTGAATCGCGATCCGCATGGCGGCCATCTGTTCGTGTTCCGTGGCCGCAGCGGCGGGCTGATCAAGATGCTGTGGCACGACGGCCAGGGCATGTGCCTGTTCGCCAAGCGGCTGGAGCGCGGCCGATTCATCTGGCCACAGCCCGTGGATGGAGCGGTGGCGATCACGCCGGCACAGCTCGGCTATCTGCTCGAAGGTATCGAATGGCGTCATCCGCAGCGGACGTGGCGGCCGGAAGCCGTTGGCTGAGCGCTTGAACGTGACGAGGCTGATGCACGCAGGACGGAGCTGTGATTCCATCTCCTGCGATGATCACAGCCGATTCACTCCCCGATGATGTCGCGACGCTGAAGGCGCTGGTGCTCGCTGGCCAGGCCGCGCTCACCGAGGCGACGACGGCCCAACTCGCGGCAGAAGCCAAGGCGCGCAATCTGGAAGCCGAGGTCCGTGCCCGGGCGCTGCTGATCGAGCAGATGAAGTTCACGATCGCCAAGCTCAGGCACGAGCTGTACGGGCCGTCGTCGGAGCGCGCGTCGGTGCTCGAGCAGCTCGAGCTCGAACTCGCCGATCTCGAGGAGGCCGAGGATGAGGCTGCGGCGCAGATGGCAGCCGAGCGGGCCAAGGCCGAGAGGGTCGACGTACGTCCGTTCGAGCGGCGGCGCCCGGCACGGCGGCCGTTGCCCGAGCACTTGCCGCGCGAGCGCATCGTGCATCCTGCGCCGGCCTATTGCCCGTGCTGCGGCGGCGACAGGCTGCGCAAGATCCGCGAGGACGTGAGCGAGACGCTGGAGCTCGTGCCACGGCAGTGGAAGGTGATCCAGCATGTCCGTGAGAAGTTCTCCTGCCGCGCCTGCGAGGCGATCACGCAGCCGCCGGCACCGTTCCATCCGATCGCGCGCGGACGCGCGGGACCGCGCCTGCTGGCGCACATCCTGTTCGCCAAATACGGGCCGCACCTGCCGCTCACCCGACAGAGCACGACCTTTGCGCATGAGGGTGTGGCGCTCGACGTCTCCACGCTCGCCGACTGGCTCGGTGCAGCGGCTGCGACCTTGATGCCGCTGGTCGATGCGATCAAGGTGCACCTGCTCGCAGGTGAGCGCATCCATGCCGACGACACCACGGTGCCAGTTCTCGCCAAGGACAAGACGCGCACCGGCTGGGTGTGGACCTATGTCCGCGACGATCGTCCCTTTGCCGGGCACGCGCCGCCAGCAGCTGTATTCTACCGTACCGGCGCACATCCCGAGACGCATCTTGCCGGCTATGCCGGGCTGATGCAGGCTGCATCGGCCAAGGCTCCGAGATACGACGGCGCAACACGATTGATCGGTCAACCCACACTCCGAGTCGCAGATCCTGCACTCGCGCGTAGCTCAACCGAGTTCTTCGCCGGAGTTCGCTAGACTACGATCAGTGCCGAAATCGCCTTTGACTTTGCTGACAAAAAGCTCGATTGCGGCACTCAGCTCGACTGACCGGCACGGTTGAACGTAAGCCATGTCAATGGCTTGGTGTTCAACCGGCGAGCCGCTTTTATCTTGCAGCTTTAATCGGCCGGATGTAACCGTCCGGTCTGCACACCTTCCCCCTCGTGTGTTGTCGTTCCATTTCGAGTTCTCTGCTGCTGTGGAGAATCTCCGGTGGGATCCAAACATTTCGAGAACAGAGCTCGCCGCGAATGGTGGTCGCTGCACATCGAAGCGTGGCGTCGGAGCGGTCTCGGGATCCGCAAATACTGCCAGCAACAACGTCTGACCGAGAACACGTTGCGGCGTTGGCTGAAGCGGCTGGCCGGCAACGAGACTGCGCTTAAGCTTGAGAAATATCAGACGGAATTGCGCCGCGAGCGCGCCCGGGAAGAGCGCGAAAAGGCGCTCCGAAAGCAGAAGCAGCGCAGGTTCACGATCACCTCGGATGTACGCAATCGAGCGTCCCCGGCGTTCTGGGCGATGCATGTCGAGGCGCTGAACTGGAGCGGGATGGAACTCCGCGCCTACGCCGCGGCGATGCAGCTGTCGCCGCATTCGCTGCACAAATGGCGCGACCGACTGGCCACCGGCGAGGTCACGATCGACTGGCGCGCCCATCTTCATCCCTCCGCCCGTCCGCCCGTTAGCACTAGTGCTAGGAACTCACAGCCCGAACGCCGCTTGACAGCCGCTGAAATCGGCGATCCGGCCGCGACCAAAACGCCGGCCCGCCGCTTCTTCAGCGACGAAGAGAAGCTCGCGATCGCCAGGGAAACCGAGCTACCAGGCGCCAAAGTCTCTGCCGTCGCTCGCAAGCATGGGATTGTCACCGGGCTGCTGTTCCGCTGGCGCGCGCAGTTCGGCATCGCGCAAAAGAAGCGCTCCAAGCTCGCCCGTGTTGTGCTGCCCGACGACATGCCCGCCGCACGCGCCCTGCGCGATCTCGTGCGTCCACCGGAGGGCATGATGGCCGTCGACCTCGCTGACGGACGGCGTGTCTTCGCTCCCGCCGGCAGCGATCCGGATGCGGTGCGGGCGCGGATCGAAAGCGGAGAGACAGCATCATGATGTTCGTTCCTGCAGGCGTGAAGGTGCACCTGGCCCTCGGCTACACCGACATGCGGAAGGGCATGGACGGCCTCGCAATGCTGGTGCAGGACACGCTGAAGAAGGATCCGTTCTCCGGTCATCTGTTTGCCTTCCGCGGCAAAAAGGCATCGATCCTGAAGGTCCTGTTCTGGGACGGCAACGGGCTTTGTCTGTTCACCAAACGCATCGACCAGGGCGGCTTCGTGTGGCCGGTGATGGCGGGTTATGATGGCTCGATCACGCTCACGCCGGCGCAGCTCGCGATGCTGATCGAAGGCATCGACTGGCGCGCGCCAGAGCGCATCTGGAAACCGGCGATTGCAGGATGATCGACAAAAACTGGTGATGAACTGAGCTACGATTCTTCTACGAATCAGCATGTTCGAGTACCATCGGACATGCAGCTCGATCTCACCAATCTCCCATCCGATCCTGAGCTTCTGCAGCGCCTGGTGCGTGACATCGCGGCAGCCATCGATCACCGCGACACCGAGATCGATCGTCTCAAGTCCATCATCAAACAGCTGCAGCGAATGCAGTTCGGCCGCAGCTCCGAGCGCATCGACCCCGACCAGCTTGCACTCGGTCTGGAGGATCTCGACAGCGACGTTGGCCGCGTCGAGGCAGCGCAGCCGAAGTTCACACCGGAAGCCAACTCTTCGCCGCGACGCCGTCCGCTGCCCGATCATCTGCCACGCGAGGACGTTCTGCTCGACGTGCAAGACCGGGTTTGTGGCTGCTGTGGTGGAGCTCTCCATCTGATCGGCGAGAGCGTCAGCGAGATGCTGGATTGGGTACCGGCGCAGCTTCGCGTCGTGCGCACAACCAGACCCAAATACGCCTGCCGAGCCTGCAACAAGGTCGTGCAAGCCGGCGCGCCGGAGCGGTTGATCGCTGGCGGTCTGGCGACGCCGGCGTTGCTCGCGCAGGTGTTGATTAGCAAGTACTGCGATCACCTTCCGCTCTATCGGCAGTCGCAGATCTTCGACCGTCATGGCGCCGATCTCTGCCGCTCGACGCTTGCAGGCTGGGTTGGCGGCGCATGCTGGTGGCTCGAAGCCTTGCACGAACGGTTGTGCAAGAACGTGTTCGCCTCCAACCATCTCTTTGCCGATGACACGCCGATCCCGGTACTCGATCCTGGCCGTGGGCGAACCAAGACGGGACGGCTCTGGGTGTACGCGCGCGAGCAACGGCCGTGGAGCGGACCCGAACCTCCGGCGGCCATCTACCTGTTCGCACCCGACCGCAAGGCCGAGCGACCGGTCGCACATCTTGCCGCCTTCAAGGGCATCCTGCATGTCGACGGATATGCCGGCTTCGAGCAATTGGCCGACAAGGAGGGCATCACGCTCGCGGCGTGTTGGAGCCATTCGCGACGCAAGTTCTACGATGTGGCCGAAGCCACCGCGTCTCCCGTGGCAACAGAAGCCCTGCGCCGGATCGGCGAGCTCTATGCGATCGAGGCGCGCATCCGCGGCCAATCGCCTGACTACCGTCTTGCCGAACGCAGGACCTTCTCCAAACCGATCGTCGACGCGCTGAACGTCTGGCTCGATGCGCAGCTCCGCCTGGTCTCCGGCCGCAGCACGCTCGCTGAAGCGATCCGCTATGCGCTCTCGCGCTGGCACGGCCTGACTCGCTTCCTGAACGATGGCCGCGTCGAGCTCGACACCAATCCGGTCGAGCGCGCCATCCGCCCCGTCACCCTCGGCCGCAAGAACCACCTGTTCGCCGGTAGCGATGGTGGCGGCCAACGATGGGCAGTGGTCAGCTCGCTGATCACGACGTGCAAGCTGAACGACGTCGAGCCCTATGCTTACATCTCCGCGAGTCGGCCCAGGGATGGATCGTCGAGGCCGCGTCGAAGAAGCGCAACCGAAGGTCACACCGGAAGCCAACTCTTCGCCGCGACGCCGTCCGCTGCCCGATCATCTGCCACGCGAAGACGTTCTGCTCGACGTGCAATCATGCGAGCGGACATGACGGCGGCGTACTTGGACTACGGTGACACGAAAGAGCTCGCACGTGCTGTGCTCCGAGGAGAAGCCCCTCGTCCGACGGGCTACCACGGCACTGGAAGAGCTCGCGAGCCAATCTGGTCAAAGACAGCTATTGACAATTTCATCAAGCCGGATTCCGATTCGCCTAGTCGAGAAGACTTGGCATCCCTTGTATGAAACCACCTCGCATCACGTTGAAGTTGCCGCGCTATTGCCGGCGCAAGCCGTTGAAGAATGGGCGATGGGCTTACTTTTTCGAGCCACCGACCTGGTCGCGCAAGCAGGGCTGCGAGATCAAAGCTGAGGCATTAGGCGAGGATTACACGGCTGCAGTAGAGCGAGCCGAAACGGTCTTGCTTCCAGCATTCGACAGCTGGCGCTCGCGAGGACTGACCGACCTTGGTCCGCCTTCGCTTGTCCCAGGGACGTTTGATTGGCTGGTGAGCATCTTCAAGTCGCACCAGAAATGGAAAGAGATCGATCACAAGACCCAACGACTTTATGATCAAGGCTTGTCGCTCTTCGCCAACCATATGCTCAAGGATGGGACTCGAGCGGGCTCAAAGCAGATCGGTCAATTCACGAAGGGCTTCGTGGACGCTGTCTATGCAAAGCTGCTCGTTGTTGAAGAAAGAGACAAGGACGGCAATATCATTCATCGCGAACGTCGGCGTTTTGCGAACGCCGCCATGGTCGCTTGTCGGCGAGCCTGGTTCGTTGGCCACCGCGCCAGGGAGAAGGACGTCCCAGCCATCAACCCGTTCTCTCGCATGGGCCTGAAAGCTCGTGCGCCAAACCAAGCAGCACGAGAGACGCCAACCGCCACATGGGAAGAACTCGTCGCCTTTCGTCGAAAGGCGAACGAGATGGGTTATCGTTCGGTTGCGACCGCCGCTCTTCTCAGCTGGGAATGGCTGCAACGCGAGGAGCACGTCTTCGGCGCGTTCGAGATTTCCCACTACCGGCCAAAGGAGCGTCCGAACAGTGTCAAGGTCGTCCACCCCAAGAATGGGGAGGAGGCTTGGTGGCCTCTGTTCGACGACGCAGGCGAGACGCTGTTCCCCGAGTTGATGGCCGAGCTCGATGAGATCAAATCGAGAATGGCGGCGGGCCTGATGTTTCGGCGCGATCACCAAAGTCGCCGAGGGAGCGCGCTCGTGCCCTGGATCACCCAGCGGCGAGATCTGCGGTATCTGCGGGCCGTGGTCAAAAAGATCATCAGAGCCGCGTCTCTGCGAAGCGAATTGTCCTTCACTTCATTCCGCCACGGCGGCTTCACGGAAGGGGCAGACAGCGACCTGACAGACGCTGAGTTGCGTGCCGCAGGCCGACACAGGTCGAGTCGACAACTGCCAACCTATGCGAAGCGGACCCGCAAACAGTTGATCTCGGGGTCAAAAAAGCGCCGGGAGGAGCGAACAAAAGCAGCCGGTTTGTCGGAATAGCCGCTGACCGCTTGTCGGAATGACTTGGCCGACTCTATCATAAGTCCTTGAAAGGCTTGGTGGGCGCACTAGGGCTCGAACCTAGGACCCGCTGATTAAGAGACACGCTATCGCGATTGATTTCTCAAGAGATTTTTTCCAACTGCGCCAGTTTCCGGCCATTGCAGATCAATAGCTTACGGGAAGAATTCCAACTGCGAGTGCGGCTAGAGGTCCAGAACGAGCGTGCGCGTCCTGGAGCCTGAGCAGCAGATCATGATCGCCTTGTTGGAGGCCTGCTCTTCCTCGCTCAGATATTGGTCGCGATGGTCCGGTATTCCTTCCAGCACCCGCGTCTCGCAGGTGCCACAGACACCCTCGCGGCAGGCGTAGTTGGGTGCAAGGCCGGCTTCGAGGAGCGAATCCAGAATGGTTTTACCCGCTTCCACTGCGATGGTGCGATTGCTTCTGGCCAATCTGACCTCGAAGCCACCCTCGAGCACCGGGGTCTCCCTGGCCTGGAAATACTCGACGTGGACGCTATTTTGGGGACGGTCGGCAGCGGCGGCCTCGAACGCCTTCAGCATCGGCGCGGGGCCACAGCAGTACAGATGAGCTTGCGCGGGGACTCGTTCGACGATCGACGCTAGGTCGAACATCCGCCCCGATCGCTCGTCGTCGACGTCGACATGCAGATTGAGATGGACGTTGGGCCGCAAGCTGCCGATTTCATCGAGAAACGCCGCGGCAGCACGCGTCCTCGCGGCATAGAACAGGTCCCAGCGGCGTCCCAGACATTCGAGCCGGCGGACCATCGACAGCAACGGCGTGATGCCGATGCCCCCGGCGATCAGGACCGATGAATCCGCATCTTCGTGGAGCGGAAAATTGTTCTTGGGAACCGAAACCGTCAAAACGTCTCCGACCCTGACATGATCGTGGAGGAAGCTCGACCCGCCCCTGCTCGCGGCGTCCTTGTTGACCGCGATCACGTAACGATGCCGCTCGCGCTGGTCGTTCAACAGCGAATAGCTCCGGATCATCTTGTCCGGCAGGTGCAGATCGATGTGACTGCCGGCCGTGAACGGATCGAGCTCGCCGCCGTCCGGCGGCACCAGCTCGTAGGAATTGATGCGTTCGGCCTCGTAGGTGATCCGCTTGACGCGAACCGGGATGACACGCTCGGTCATGGCGTCATCCTCCGCCAGTTGAGAGGACGTCCTACTCACATCTCGTATCCGAAATCGGCGCCGAGCCTGGCCTGCATGAACGGCGCGCCGACGTCGACCCAGGAATCCTCCGGAGGAAGTCGCAAGGACACGGCTCGCACCATGAACACGTCGGGGTCAGCCACGCCCTTTGGCTTGGTGCCATGATCGCGATAGGCGCCCAACGCTTCGAGGATGAAGCGGCGCGTCATCGCGATGCCGGTATCGCTCGAGCAAAGATTTTCTTTTGTCCGGTCGAAGATCGGTGAAACGCCGCTCTGGCAGGCACCGTCCTGCACCCACAGCCCGGGCAAGCCCGAGAACCAGGTCGAGCGCTGGGACTCGTAGTCGAATTGGAAGCCGTTCTGCGGATTGTACCTGGTCCAGTATCCGGCATAGGGGACCGTCACGGGATGCTGAACGAGCGCGTTGCGACTGGCGTGTCCGCTTTCGCGGCCATTGTGCCCTTCCGTGAAGATCTGCCGTGTCTTGGGGCGGAGCGGCTCGGAAGGATGGTATGAGAACATGATGCAGAGCGTGTTCTCGTCGTCGATCGGCACCCAGGCATGCCCGCTGAGATCCGGGAACGGAGACAGCGGCGGGACAAGCGTGTAGAACGGGAGCATGAACTGGTTCACGCGCCAGTAGAGCGTGTTGGCGTCGTAGTTGCGACGCGCAGCGATGCTCATCCCGAAATCCTGCTTGATGCATTCGAAGGTTGGGCGAAGGTCCCGCTTCTGGATCCACGCACTCGTCGTGCCTTGGGCGTCCAGGCGGCCATGGAGCAACGGCGCGTGCGCCGAATCGATCTCGCCTTCCACGGCCTGCAGCCAGTTGCACTCCTGGACGCGCAGGCTGACATGCACCTGCTCCTGCGGCAGGAGGTTCCATTCCACGTTCGGAAGCGGCGGCGGATCGGCCTGGTCGGGGCCCATATAGGTCCAGATCATGCCGTTGCGCTCGCGGCATTGGTACGCCTTGATGCGCACCCGCTCCTTGAGACGGCTACGCACCGGCTCTGCCGGCATGTCCGTGACGGCCCCCGTCACGTCGAACTTCCAGCCGTGATAGACGCATCGCAGCCCGCAATCCTCGTTGCGGCCGAAGATCAGGGGAGCGCCCCGATGCGGGCAGGCCTGGTCGACAAGGCCCACGCGCCCCTCGGAATCCCTGAAAGCGACCAGATCCTCGCCGAGCAACCGGATCCGCCGCGGCTGGCCGTCCTGCGTCAGATCGGCCGAAGGCAGAAACGGAATCCAGTAGAGACGGAAGAGTTCGCCAAGCGGCGTGCCCTTTCCGACTCTCACCAGCCGCTCATTGTCTTCTTGTGAGAGCATGACAGTTCTCCATTCGAATCGATGGCATCAGGTCGCCGTTATGGGTTTGCCGCGGTGAGCAACGGAGTCACGCGCTCCAACAGGCCAAGATCGTGTACGGTCCAGAGTGGATCGCATGTCGCGAGCGGTTGGCGCGGTATCGGAGGTTGCTGGCCCTGCTCGACCAGGCTGACGATGATTTCGATCCGTCGCCGTTCGAGATCCCGGAGCGCATGTTCGACCACCGCGCCTTCCGCCGCGCAGCCCGGAAGTTCCGGGTAAGCGAGGCGGATCAGCCATTGTCCGGGCTCCCTCTCCACGGCTTCCGCTTCGAGGAGATAAGGGATCGCCAGCAATTCGCGCAGATGCAAAGTGACCTCCCTGGTTTGCGGCCACGCGCCTTTCAATTGATACGTATACGTACTAAATATCCGATCTCTCTGCAATGGTGTGAATTTCAAAACCTGCGCTGCATTGCGGCAGGGTTGAGCTCATTGGAACAAGCTGTTAACCGCTGGATCACGGCCGGGTGCCATAGCGAGATCGAAACCGGATGAGCGTAGGCAAACGCATGGAAAAGGATTCGGCGGGGGAGCTTGCGCGCACCTGGCAATTGGAAGGCGGCATCGGCTTTCTGTTGCGGCTGCTTGAGGCCCGGTATGACGGTCTTTATCAGAGCCTGACCCGGCAGAGCGACATCACGCCGCGGCAGTTCGGCGTGCTCATGGCGCTCTATCAACAGGGGCCGATGACGGCGTCGGTTCTCGCCGACCGCATCAGTTGCGACCGGAATACCCTCAGCGAGATGCTCAAGCGCATGGCCGGGCGGCGGCTGGTCTCGAAGAAGACCAATCCGGAAGATCGCCGTTCTATTCAGATCCAGATTACCGCCAAGGGTGAGGAAGCTTTGCTTGCGGTCGTCCCGGCGGCGGCCGAGCTGCAGGACATCGTGCTTGCGCCTCTGAGCAAGAAAGACCGCGCACACTTCCTGAAATGCATGCTGGCCATTGCCAAAGTTCAGGCGCCTGCCTGTTCGTCGACGTCGGATGATTGAGTTTTGCACGCATACACCGCGTGCGTCAGGCTACAGCGACGCGTTCGCGAGGAGGCCCGCCTGCGATGATCGGCAAACCGGTCTGCTCACGTAACAAGGATGACTCACCACCCGCTGCTCCGGCTTTGAGCATGACGTTTATGCGTGGTTGGGTGCATGCCGGATCCGGGCCGACATCGAGCATCGCCGGACGTCCGCTCGACAGGGCGCGCCGTACGGCCTGCCCGTCGTCCGCAGCGCGTGTGATGGTCTCGCGCTCCAGCAGGTGTCAACGGTGGCCGTGCCGCTGCGAGTGATCAGGAGAAGCACCGCAGGTGAGCCTTTTCCGGGCAATGCGTGCGCATTCGGAAAACTTTGGAGAGCGCAGAGCCGCCGACGTTCCGGCTTTGGCTCCCGGTCTGCAGGCTGCAAGTTGGCAATATAATGCACGTTATGTGAGCTTGGCGCCTAACCAGCGGCCCACCTCCTCCTAGACAATGCATCATTGTGCAGCTATTATGGTCCAACCATTGATTCAATGCGTAGGGAGCGTCTATGGCGGCCATCACCCGAAAGCTTGCGAACGGAAAGGATTTCATCGATTTCCAGACGGAGCCGTCCCGGTACCGCCATTGGAAGCTTTCGGTGGACGGCGAAGTCGCGACGCTTGCGATGGATGTCGATGAGAATGCGGGCCTCTACGAGGGCTATCAACTCAAGCTGAACTCCTATGATCTCGGGGTCGATATCGAGTTGGCCGACGCTCTGACACGGCTGCGGTTCGAGCATCCCAATGTCAGGGTCGTGCTGCTTCGCTCGGCCAAGGACCGGGTTTTCTGCGCCGGCGCAAACATCCGGATGCTGGCCGGCTCGGAGCACGCGCACAAGGTCAATTTCTGCAAGTTCACGAACGAGACCCGCAACGCAATGGAGGATGCGAGCGAGCACTCGGGCCAGCGCTTCATCACCGTCATCAATGGCACGGCGGCAGGGGGCGGCTACGAGCTCGCACTGGCGACCGACCGCATCATTATGGTCGACGACGGCTCGACCGCGGTGTCGCTGCCGGAGGTGCCGCTGCTGGCGGTATTGCCGGGCACCGGCGGGCTCACCCGTGTCATCGACAAGCGCATGGTTCGCCGCGACCACGCAGATGTCTTTTGCACCATCGAAGAAGGCATCAAGGGCCGCCGCGCGGTACAATGGCGACTCATCGATGAGCTTGTCTCGCCGTCGAAGCTCGAAGAACGCGTGCAAGCGGCGGCCATGGAGCTCGCCGCGCAATCGCCCCGGCCAAACCCCACTCAGGGCGGCGTGAAGCTGGTCGCGCTGGAGCGTAAGTTTCGCGCCGACGGCATCGACTACGGTCACATCAAGCTCGACATCGACGCTGCCCAGCGAATCGCGACCATCACGATCCGCGCGCCCGACGGGACGCCGCCGTCCGCGGCCGAGGAGACGGTCGAGCTCGGCGCGCGCTTCTGGCCAATGCAGATCGCGCGCGAGCTGGATGATGCGATCCTGCACTTGCGCAACAACGCCTATGAGGTCGGCACGATCATCTTTAAGACGGAAGGTGATCCCGCCGCGGTCCGCGCGTATGACGCCCTTCTCAACGCATACCACGAGCATTGGTACGCTCACGAGATACGCCACTACTGGAAGCGCGTGCTCAAGCGGATCGATCTGACCTCGCGCACGTTGGTCACGCTGATCGAGCCTGGATCCTGCTTCGTCGGCACGCTGGCCGAACTGGTCTTCGCGGCTGATCGCTCATACATGCTGGCGGGCCGGGTTCAAGGCAACAACCGGACGTCCGCCAAGGTAGAGCTCACCGCCGCGAATTTCGGCTGCTATCCGATGTCGCACGGTCTGACACGCCTGCAATCGCGCTTCCTCTCCGAGCCGGGCAAGATCTGCGAACTCAAGCAGAAGTCCGGCTGCCCAATCGAGGCAGACGAGGCTGAAGCACTCGGGCTCGTAACCTTTGCGCTCGACGACATCGACTGGAGCGACGAACTGCGCGTGTTCCGGGAAGAACGCGCGAGCTTTTCGCCGGACGCGCTCACCGGGCTGGAAGCGAACCTGCGCTTTGCCGGTCCAGAGACGATGGAATCGAAGATCTTCGCTCGCCTGACCGCTTGGCAGAACTGGATCTTCCAACGCCCCAACGCGGTCGGCGAAGACGGTGCACTTGCGCGTTACGGCACCGGGATCCGGCCGGCCTTCAGCATGCAGCGCGTCTGACCCGCCCGCTTTCATCAACCAAAAAGGAGACGTTCGTGCTCGAAAACCTCAACGTGGACTATTCCACCCGTATTCCCAACAACGTCGGACTTGTCGAGGACAGGACTGTGCTGCGCGCCCTCGAAGGCTGGCATCCTGGCTATATCGATTGGTGGAAAGATATGGGTCCGACCGGCTTCCAGGAGTCGCTGGTCTATCTCCGGACCGCGATCTCGGTCGACCCGAAAGGCTGGGCCAAGTTCGACTATGTAAAAATGCCGGAATATCGTTGGGGCATCCTGCTCGCGCCGAAGGAGGAGGGGCGGCAGGTCAACTTCGGCCAGCATAAGGGGGAATCGGCCTGGCAGGAGGTGCCTGGGGAATACCGAGCGATGCTGCGGCGCCTCATCGTGATTCAGGGTGACACCGAGCCGGCTTCCGTCGAGCAGCAGCGTCACCTGGGCGCAACCGCTCCCTCGCTCTACG
The DNA here is from genome assembly GCF_051168395.1 of Bradyrhizobium sp. HKCCYLRH1030. Taxonomy (NCBI): domain Bacteria; kingdom Pseudomonadati; phylum Pseudomonadota; class Alphaproteobacteria; order Hyphomicrobiales; family Nitrobacteraceae; genus Bradyrhizobium; species Bradyrhizobium sp. HKCCYLRH1030. Next base: position 310,812 of record NZ_JBNPUY010000007.1, read on the forward strand.
ACATGCGCAATCTGTTTCAAGTCAACGTCGAAGAGGGCCGACACCTCTGGGCGATGGTCTACCTTCTGCACAAATATTTCGGCCGCGACGGGCGCGAGGAGGCCGATGAGTTGCTGCGCCGCCGCTCCGGCGACGACAACAGTCCGCGCATGCTGGGTGCATTCAATGAGACAACACCCGACTGGCTGTCGTTCTTCATGTTCACCTTCTTCACTGATCGTGACGGCAAGATGCAGCTCGAAAGCCTCGCGCAATCCGGCTTCGATCCGCTGTCCCGCACCTGCCGCTTCATGCTCACGGAAGAGGCCCATCACATGTTCGTCGGCGAGACAGGTGTCGGCCGCACGATCCAGCGCACCTGCGAAGCCATGAAGAGTGCCGGCATCCAAGATCCCCATGACATCACCAAGATTCGGAGGCTCGGCGTCATCGACCTGCCCACGATCCAGAAGAAGCTCAACCTGCACTACTCGCTTACGCTGGATCTGTTCGGCGCCGAGATATCGACTAATTCGGCCAATTTCTACAATGCCGGGCTGAAGGGCCGCTTCCAGGAGACGAGGATTGACGACGATCACCAGCTCACGAACGCAACCTACCCGGTGCTGAAGCTGGTCGACGGGCGGATCTCCAACGTGGACGAGGCCGCGCTCACCGCGCTCAACATGCGGCTGCGTGACGACTACAGCCGGGATTGCGCCGGCGGCGTCGGGCGCTGGAACAAGATCATGGAGAAGGAAGGCATCAAGTTCCGTCTCGAACTGCCGCACGTGGCATTCCATCGCAAGATCGGCGAGTTCCGCGACGTCCATGTCTCGCCCAGAGGGGTGATCATGTCGGACGCAGATTGGGCGAAGGCACACAAGGAGTATCTGCCCTCGGACTCAGACGGCGCGTTCATCGCGTCGCTGATGGAGCCTGCCTTTGAGCCAGGCCAGTTCGCAAGCTGGATCGCGCCGCCGAAGGTTGGCATCGACAACAAGCCGGGCGACTTCGAATACGTCCAGATCGCCGCTTGATCCGTTCAACCCGGCCGTCCCGCGCCATGCGGACGGTCCTATTTCCTGCTCGGGCCACCATGAATGCGCCGCTCAAACAGCATTTGATCGATCCGGAAATCTGCATTCGCTGCAACACCTGCGAAGAGACCTGTCCGGAAGACGCGATCACTCATGACAACAACAACTACGTGGTTGATGCGACGAAGTGCAATTTGTGCATGGATTGCATCCAGCCGTGTCCGACCGGCTCGATCGACAATTGGCGCATCGTCAGGTCGCCCTACTCGCTCGATGAGCAATATTCATGGGGCGAGCTGCCGAAGCAAGGGGAGCTGACCGGCGGCGACGACGGCGAGGCAATCGACTCCGAGGTGTTGGCCCTGCTCGACCAGGCCCATACTGGCGTTGGCGGCAAGTCCGTCCCTCCCGCAAGCGCAGCCAAGCCCGCGGTCAATCTTTACCAGAGGAACCACGCTGCTGTTGCGACCGTCACGGGCAATTTTCGCCTTACGCACCAGGATTCCGATGTCGACGTCCATCACGTGATCCTCGACTTCGGCGAGGTGGCGTTTTCGGTTCTGGAAGGTCAATCGATCGGTATCGTGCCTCCAGGCGTGGATGAAGAAGGCAAGCCACATCGCGTGCGGCTCTATTCCATCGCGAGCCCGCGGCACGGCGAGCGGCCGAACACCAACAATCTCGCGCTGACCGTCAAGCGCGAGCCGAATGGGCTCTGCTCGAATTACATCAGCGATCTCAAGAAGGGCGATCAGGTCAACGTGACTGGACCGTTCGGCGCAACCTTCCTCATGCCGAACGATCCCTCCGCCAACATCATCATGATCTGCACCGGCACCGGCTCGGCCCCGTTTCGCGGCTTCACGGAGTGGCGGCGCCGATCCATGCCCAGCGCTCCTGGCCGCATGCTGCTGTTCTTCGGAGCGCGGCGGCCGCAGGACCTGCCGTATTTCGGCCCATTGCAGAACGTGCCGGAGAGCCTGCTAGGCAAGCGCTTCGCATATTCGCGCATTCCGAGTGAAGAGAAGGTCTATGTGCAGGATCTCATCCGGCAGGAAGGAGCGTCTCTGGTAGCCCTGCTCTGCTCAACCGCGACCCATATCTATGTCTGCGGTCTCAAGGGCATGGAACAGGGCGTCGATGCCGCGCTCGACGACATCTGCCGCACCGCCAATCTGCGCTGGCGCGAGTTGCGCGACGCGATGCGTACCGAGGGGCGTTATCACGTCGAGACCTATTAGTTGGCCTCCTCTGTTCGAGCAGCAAGGAGCAATGATGACTGAAAATCTCCAGAGTTACCTCGGCGGACGTTGGCGGAGCGGCAGCCAAGGCGGAGCGTCACTGTACGATCCGATCCGGGGTACCGAGCTTGCGCGGGTCGGCAATACTGGACTTGACGTCGCTGACGGCTTTCAATTTGCCCGCGACACCGGTGCCGCCGCACTGCGCAGCCTCACCTATCGCGAACGCGGCGGATTGCTCGAAGGCATCGTCAATACGCTTCAGCGCAATCGAGACGCATATTACGAGATCGCACAAGCCAACAGCGGCACGGTAAGAAGCGATTCGGCAATTGACATCGATGGAGCGATCTACACGGTCTCGACCTATGCGAAGCTGGCAGCATCCCTCGGTGATGAAAGATTTCTGCTTGATGGGGACGCTGCCTCGCTCGCCAAAGATGCGACCTTCCAGAGCCGTCACATCCTCGTGCCAACACGGGGACTCGCTCTCCTCATCAATGCGTTCAACTTTCCGGCCTGGGGTATGTGGGAGAAGGCTGCTCCCGCCCTTCTCTCAGGCGTCCCCGTCGTCGTGAAGCCGGCCACCGCGACGGCATGGCTCGCACAGGTGATGGTGAAGGACGTCGTTGAAGCCAATATCCTCCCGCCGGGAGCGCTCTCGATCATTTGCGGTGGATCTACAGGGCTCCTGGACGCAGTCGATCCGTTCGATATCGTCTCTTTCACGGGATCGGCGGAGACTGCGTCTGTCATTCGCTTGCATCCGGCAATCTCAGAGCGGTCGGTCCGGATCAACGTCGAGGCGGACAGCGTCAATTCCGCCGTCCTCGCCGAAGGAGGCGCATGCGGAGATGCCGCATTCGATCTTCTGGTCAAGGAGGTCGTTCGGGAGATGACCCAGAAGTCGGGACAGAAATGCACGGCGATTCGTCGCATTTTTGTGCCAGAGCGGCAATATAAGCCCGCGGCTGACGCCATTTCGCAACGATTGAGCAAGATTACTGTTGGCAATCCCCGCAACGCTTCGGTACGGATGGGCGCGCTTGTCAGCCGAACCCAACTTGCTGCTGTGCGGCACGGGCTTGATCGTTTGCGCCAGGAAGCCAAGGTGCTGTACGACGGGGAGACTCACGAGCTGATCGATGTCGATCCGGCCGTGGCATGCTGCGTCGGCCCGACCTTGCTAGGCTCAGGCGATGCGGACGCGGCCAATCTCGTGCATGAGCTCGAGGTGTTCGGACCGGTGGCGACCTTGATACCTTACCGAGACGAGGCTCACGCCTTGAGCCTCGTGCGGAGAGGGCAAGGCTCCCTGGTCGTTTCTTTGTATGGCTCCGACGTGACCAGACTGTCGTGTCTTGCGACCGAGCTCGCAGACAGCCACGGCCGTGTTCACGTCGTCAGTCCGGACGTCGCCGAGGCTCACACAGGCCACGGAAACGTCATGCCTCAATCCCTGCATGGCGGCCCAGGGCGCGCTGGAGGCGGCGAAGAGCTCGGCGGCGCGCGTGCGCTCAACTTCTACCACAGGCGCTCCGCAATACAGGGCTCCAAAGCAGTGGTTGCCACCCTGAGCCGCTGAGCCGCAGATCACTTTCGGAGCGACCATTGCCGTGCCGGCTGCTCAGATTGCGGTGGCTGCGCCTCTCCGCGCTGATGTGTACGCTCGGCTTAGGATATTGACGTGCCCCCGCGACAATCGCCGGCATGGGTCTGGCGCCGTTTGTGGTGACTCGGGTCTCCTGAGCTTCTTGCGGGCGGGGACGCGTCGCTACGGCACAACCTGCCGAGCCCCAAGCGTCCGCTCCACGGTCCGACTTGTCATAATGACGTCTGGTGGATATATTGGTCCAACCATTGAGTTTAACCTGAGGGAGAACCGCTATCGTGACCTTCACCGAGGAGCAGGTCGCCTTTCGCGACAGCGTGCAGAAAGTCGTTGCCAGGCATGTGGCCCCGATCGCGGCCGAGATCGACGAGACCGATCGCTTCCCCGAGGAGATCGTCAAGATTTTTGGTGAAATGGGGCTGATGCAGCTCTGGGTGCCCGAGCAGTATGGCGGTCCCAACGGCAATCTCACCATGATGTGCATCGCACGGGAGGAGATCGCGAAAGTCTCGCCGGCCTGCGCGTCGATTGCCGGCCTCAACACGATGTTCATCATGCCGTTGCTGCACTTCGGCTCAGAAGAGCAGCGCAAGCGATTCCTCCCCATCATTGCGGAGGGCGGCGTCGTCACGGCCATCGCCATTTCCGAGCCCCAGGCGGGATCGGACGTCTCCGCCCTCAATACGCGGGCTCGCAAGGACGGCGACAGCTACGTCATTAACGGCAGGAAACAGTGGTGTAGCTACGGCGTTGCCGCCGACTACATCGTGCTGATGGCGCGCACCAGCGACAGCCCCGGCTCGGACGGCATCAGCGCATTCATTCTCGAGCCGAAGAAAATGCCGGGCATCAGCTTCGGTCGCCATGAACGCAAGATGGGTTTCCGCGGGGCGCCAAATACGCCGATCTTCCTGGACAACGTCCGCGTACCCGTCGAAAACCTCGTCGGCGAGGAAGGCAAGGGCTTCAAGGCCTCGATGCGCGCGCTCGACCTCAATCGGCCGACGATCGGCGCCCAATGCGTCGGCCTTGCGCAAGGCGCATTCGAAGCGAGCCTCGCCTACGCCAAGGAACGAAAGCAGTTCAAGAAGAGCATCTCCGAATTCCAGGGCGTCCAGTTCATCCTGGCAGACATGGCCATGCAGATCGAGGCGGCGCGTGCGCTGGTCTACGAATGCGCCCGCGCCGGAGACGCCGGCGACTGGAAACGCCTCAACGTGCTCGCGAGCATGGCCAAGTGCTTCAGCAGCGACATGGCGATGAAGGTGACGACCGACGCGGTGCAGGTCTTCGGCGGCTATGGCTACACCATGGATTATCCGGTCGAACGGATGATGCGTGATGCCAAGCTGACCCAGATCTTCGAGGGAACGAACCAGATCCAGCGCCTCGTGATCGCGCGCGAACTGCTTCGATAGCCGCCAAATTAGGAAACGCAGACCTGGAGGAACACCCTTGAGCCGCGCATCGGTCCTGACATCGTGCTCTCTGATCGTAGTCACTCTCCTGTCGCTCTCTGCCGCGCATGCCCAGAAGACTTATGATCCGGGAGCCAGCGACACCGAGATCAAGCTCGGTCAATCGACGCCGCTCAGCGGCCCGGCCTCCGCGTTTGGCGCAGGGGCTGGACGGGCGGTGCTCGGCTATTTCGAGATGCTCAATGAGCGTGGCGGGATCAATGGACGCAAGATCAGCTTCACCCAACTCGACAACGCCTACAGTGCGCCGAAAGCCGTCGAGCAATCCCGAAAGTTGATCGAGGATATCGGCGTCCTTGCCGAGGTCGGTACGATCGGGACCGCGCCGAACGTCGCCATCCAGAAATATCTCAACTCCAAGAAGGTGCCGCAACTCTTCATCACGGCGGGCGGACGCCGCTTCAACGATCCGAATCAATTTCCCTGGACCGTTCCGCTCTATCCAGACTTCGAGACCGAAGGCCGCGTCATGGCCAAATACATCCTCACAGCGAAGCCGGAGGCAAAGATCGGCGTTCTCTACCAGAACGACGATTTCGGGAGGGACTATCTCAAGGGTCTGCGCGCGGGACTCGGCGCAAAGGCGTCTCTGATCGTTACCCAGGTGTCCTACGAAGTTTCCGACCCAACCATCGATTCCCAGGTCGTTCAGTTGAAATCCGCCGGCGTCGACACGCTGATCGAACAGTCGTCGGCCAAGGCCGCGGCGCAGTCGATCCGCAAGGTGCATGAACTGGACTGGCATCCGCTGCACATCATCGGTGGCTCGACAGCCTCAGTCGAGACCGTGCTGAAGCCGGCCGGCCTCGACGCCTCCCGCGGTCTGGTCACCACGCAATTTCTCAAGCAGCCGGGCGATCCGGCTTGGACAGACGACGATGAGGTCAAGGCCTATAAGAATTTCCTGAAGAAGTATGCGCCGTCCGTCAATCCCGACGATTACTCGGTGCTCGTCGCCTACATGAACGTCAACGCGCTAGAGGCCGTCCTGAAGGCATGCGGCGACCAGTTGACCCGGGAAAATCTGATCAGGCAGGCAACATCCCTGCACGGCGAACGGTTGCCGATGATGCTGCCGGGCATCACCATCGGCACCAAGCCCGGCGACTACACGCCGTTCAGGACTCTGCGCATCGCCGTTTTCGATGGGACCAGTTGGACCTTGTCCGGCGAGCCGATGACGGCGGATTAAAAGCCGGTGGGTCGCGTCTCGTGCGCGCCCCACCGCAAGTTTCGCCTTCGTCTTTCGGCCCCCCTGAATGCAGAGACGCCAAGGGAGCGACGAAGGCGTAAGGTCAAAGACTGATGTGGAAGCCGCCGTTGACTCCGATGTGCTGGCCTGTCGTGTACGAGGACGCATCGGAGAGCAGGAAGCATACGGTCCGCACCACTTCGTCCGGTGTTGCCCAGCGTGCAAGCGGGATCTGCCCCAAGATACCATCGCGGAATTTCTCGCCGCGCACGACCTCGGTCATCGGCGTTTCGACCACGCCAAAGCAGATCGAATTGGCCCGGATGTTGTATTTGCCCCACTCCCGGGCTGCGGTCATGGTCATGGCGAGCAGTCCGGCCTTGGCGGCGGCATAGTTGATCTGGCCCACCGATCCCTTTCGCCCCGCGTCAGACGAGACGTTGACGATGGCTCCTCCCGAGGCGTCGCCGTCCTTCGCGCGCTGCACCAGATGGCGTCCCACCGCCTGCAACCAGAGGAACGCGCCGGTGAGATGAACGTCGATGACCTCCTGCCATTGATGCATGCTCATCTTTTCGATCAGCGCGGGGCGAATGATGCCGGCATTGTTGACCAGTCCGTTCACCGAACCGAACCTGTCGACGGCATCTGCGACGGTGCTTGCCGCCAGCTCAGCGTCGGTGACGCTGCCGACGACCTTCATCACCCGCTCCGCAGGAAAGCCCGCCAAAGCCGGCCCTAGCGCCTCGCCGTTGAGATCGACGGCCACGACATTTGCCCCAAGTTCGATGGCCAAGTCTGTCGTTGCCTTGCCGATCCCCTGCGCGGCGCCGGTGACGACGATCGTCCGGCCTTGTAGCGACACCATGTTCTTCGTCATTCGCAGTTCCTTAGTCTCCGGTGAAGTCCATCATCTTGTACGTGCCGTCCGGCCGTATCAGGTCGTGGCCCAGCCATGGCTGAGGACCAGCGCGTCGCGCTCGACGACCCGCGCCTGAAATGCGATGCGGTCGTCGAGGCGCCAGCATTCGAGCCGGATCGTGTCCCCAGGAAAGACCGGCGCAGACATGCGCGCCCGGATCGTCTTCAGCCGTGCGGGATCTCCGTCGCAGAAGCTCTCCACCAGGCCGCGACAGGCAAATCCATAGCTCGCAAGCCCGTGCAGGATGGGCTTCTGGAAACCGGCCTTGCTGGCAACCGCGGGGTCTATATGCAGAGGGTTGAGGTCTCCCGACAGACGATAAAGTACCGCCTGGTCCGGGCGCGTAGGCAAGGTGACGACGCGGTCCGGCGTACGATCCGGGACGGGCGGCGGAGCGGCGGCGGGTTCATCGCCGCCGGAAACTTGTGAGAAGCCGCCATCGCCGCGCAGCAAGAGCACCTGCTCACTGACGGCCACCAATCGTTTGTCCGTTTCGTCCCACAGTTCCTTCTCGACGTACATGATGGCGCCCTTGCCCTCGCCCTTGTCGACGAGCCGCGCGACACGACTCTTGCCGACCAGAATTCCGCTCGAAGGAAGCGCAGCATGCATCTGCACGGATTGCTCGCCATGCACCATTTTCGCGAAATTGATTCCGAGCTCCGCATTGTCCCTCATCCAGGCACCCGGCGAGGCTAGAACGGTCGCCATGGTCGGAAGTGGCACGAGATCCTTCTCGTAGACGAGGCGCAGTTGCCGCTCGTCCAATGGGCCGCTCGCGGCACCGACACCGAGCGCGTAGAGAATGGTGTCTCTCGCCGTGTAGACGTGGCGGACCTCGCTGGAACGCCAAGCCCGCGTCTTTGCATAATCAACCATCGCTCCCCCGGGTCTGGTCCCCCGCCAAGAAACAGATACAGCCTTGGTCTTTGGTTGAACCAATGATATACAGCCCGCCGGTCGTGGTCAACGATGCCCTATGCAGATGAGCGGCCACGGGCTGACGCGAGCGCGAGAGACCTGATGAGTATTCGAAGAAAGGCCTGCATAGCAGGCGCCTATGAGCACCCGACCCGAAAAGCACCGGATAAGACGGTCGCCCAGTTGCACGCTGAATGTGCGCGCGGAGCCCTGGAAGATGCTGGCCTGCGCCTCGAGGATGTCGATGGCTATTTCTGCGCAGGCGACGCGCCAGGACTCGGCGCGAACAGCATGGCGGATTATCTGGGACTGCGGCCCCGCCATGTGGACAGCACCGACACCGGCGGGTCCGCCTATTTGATTCACGTCTCGCATGCCGCCCAGGCGATTGCCATGGGCAAGTGTAACGTGGCTCTGATCACGCTCGCGGGGCGGCCGCGAAGCGAGGGATCAAGCGGCGTAGCGCCACGACTCGTCGGCGCGGGAACACCCGACGTGCCCTGGGAGGCGCCTTATGCTCCCGTGACGGTCAACATGTATGCGCTGGCGGCGGCCCGGCACATGTACGAGTACGGCACGACCAGCGAACAGCTGGCATGGATCAAGGTCGCGGCCGCAACCCACGCGCAGTATAATCCGAATGCGATGTTGCGCGATCAGGTCTCGGTCGACGATGTCCTCGCCTCGCCGATGATTTCCGATCCCTTGCATCGCCTCGACTGCTGCGTCGTCAGTGACGGCGGTGGTGCCCTGGTCGTCGTCCGCCCGGAGATCGCGCGCTCGCTCAAGCGACCCGTCGTCAATATTCTCGGCGCTGGCGAAGCGATCAAGGGTCAGTTGAACGGGCAGGTCGACTTGACGTTTTCGGGAGCAGCATGGTCCGGTCCTCGCGCGTTCGAGGAAGCCGGTGTCAAGCCTTCCGACATCGACTATGCCTCGATCTACGACAGCTTCACCATCACCGTGCTGATGCAGATCGAAGATCTCGGGTTCTGTGAGAAAGGCAAGGGCGGAGCTTTCGTTGCGGATGGCAATCTGATTTCCGGAGTAGGCAAGCTGCCGTTCAACACCGACGGCGGCGGACTTTGCAACAACCATCCCGCCAATCGCGGGGGCATCACCAAGGTCATCGAGGCCGTCCGCCAACTGCGCGGCGAAACCCACGCCAAAGTGCAGGTCCCGGATTGCAACCTTGCCCTCGCCCAAGGCACAGGCGGCTTGCTCGGCTCGCGCCATGGCAGTGCCACCCTGATCATGGAGCGCGCGTGAGATGACGACGATGTATCAGGACCGCCCGCTCGGCCTAGCGGTGCACGACCCCGCAACCGCGCCATTCTTTGCCGCAACGGCAGTCGGGGCGTTCCGCGTGAAGGTCTGCGTTTCCTGCCGCAAGCCGCATTGGTATCCGCGGCCGCTTTGTCCCTATTGTCTCGGAGACACCGAATGGAGCGATGTCACCGGCAAGGGTGAGATCTATAGCGTCAGCGTCACCCGCCGTGCCGGCCCCACACCCTACGCGATCGCCTATGTGCGGCTCGACGAGGGCATCACGATGTTGAGCAATATCGTCGATTGCAATCTCGATTCGCTGCGCATCGGGCAACGTGTCCACGTCGTATTCAAGCCCGCGGAGGACGGGACGATGATCCCGATGTTCGCCCCGGAACAGGGCTGACGAACGGCCCAGGAGCAGCTTCATGGCGCTTGACCCAAAGCTTCGGCGAACGCTTTCGTTGCCCGCCGTTTGCGCACCGATGTTCCTTGTCAGCGGCCCTGATCTCGTCCGCGAGGCCTGCAAGGCGGGCGTGATTGGCGCCCTGCCACGCCAAAACGCCCGCTCGTTCGACGAATTCGCTGAGTGGCTGCGCACGATCTCCGCGGATTTGCGCGAACACGCCGCGCAGGCGCCGGGACCGGTCGGTCCGCTCGCCGTGAACCTGTCTGCAAAGACGCCGGAAGACCAGATCGGGAGTCACCTCGATCTGTGCGTCGAACAAAATGTCGACATCGTCATCACCGTCGGCGGCAATCCCAAGATCATCGTGCAACAGGCGCATGATCGTGGGATAAAGGTCTTCCACGACATCACCAGCATCCCGTTCGCCGAGCGCGCCATGGCCGCCGGCGTCGATGGCCTGATCTGCATCGGCGCTGGAGGCGGTGGCCACTCCGGCACGATCAGCCACCTCGCATTGGTCCGCAAGGTCCGCTCGATCTTCAACGGAACGATCGTCATGGCCGGCGCCATTTCCGACGGCGCCACCATACGCGCGGCAGAAGTGCTCGGTGCCGACCTAGCTTATCTCGGGACCAGGTTCATCGCTACGAAGGAGTCGCTGGCGCCCGACGAATACAAGCGCATGATCGTATCGCAGACGTCCGCAGACCTGATTTATACGGAGAAGGTTGCCGGCGTCGCCGCGAACTGGCTGGCCGCGTCGTTGCGCGCTGCGGGCCTCGATCCGGACGCCTTGCCCGACCCGATGGGCAAGGGCATGCGGCACGACCATCTGCCTGAGAGCGCAAAGCCCTGGAAGAACCTGTGGAGCGCAGGTCAAGGAATCGATTTGATCGACGAGATTCCGACCGTCGCGGATCTGATTGTGAAGCTGAAGCGGGAATATGCGGAAGCTTGCCAGATCCCCGCCATGGTCTGAGGTACCTTGCAGGACGATCTCCGGGCGGCCGCATCACCTCTTATGGTGATTTCCTCAAAGCCCGAGCACCTGCTTGGCGATGATGTCGCGCTGGATTTCCGAACTCCCGCCGAAGATCGTGTTGGCGCGGCCGTTGAGATGACGTGCCACCACGCTTAGCAATTCTTCTGGGATGATCGGCTCGTCATTGAGAGCATGGAGAGGACGGCGCCTTTCCTCCACCAGTGCATTTTGCCCGATCATTTCAACTCCCACGCGCGAGATGGCCTGGTGGATCTCGCTCGCACGCAGCTTGAGGACCGACGACACCGGTCCTGGATTTTCGCCTCTCTGCAAGGCTGACAACACCCGCAGCTCGAGGAACTCCAATGTCTGGACGTCGAGTTCGATGTCCGACAGTTTGGTCGCGATCTCCGGGTGCGATATCGCCTTGCAAGACAGGTCGGAGTTGGCCAGTTCCCGCACCTTCTCAAGCGCATGTCTCAGTTTCGGCGAGTTGATTCCGCCGCCCCGCTCGAATTCCAGCAGATACTTGCCGCACGTCCAGCCCCGTCCCTCCTCGCCGACGAGATTGGTCACCGGAACTTCCACACCGTCGAAGAACACCTGATTGACGTCATGGTCGCCGCTGATCATCGTGATCGGGCGAATCGTGATGCCGGGCGACGCCATGTCGATGAGCAGGAAGCTGATGCCGTCCTGTTGCCGCGGTTCATCGCTGGTTCGAACCAGCGCGAACATGCGGTTTGCGAAGTGCGCGTGCGTTGTCCAAATCTTGGTGCCGTTGACGATGTAATGATCGCCATGGCGAACGGCGCGTGTCGTCAGCGAGGCAAGGTCAGATCCCGAGCCAGGCTCCGAATAGCCCTGGCACCATCGATCTTCGCCGCTGAGGATGCGGGGCAGGTAGAACTTCTTTTGCTCCGGGGTCCCGAAGCGCATCAAGACGGGTCCGACCATCTTGATGCCCATGGGAGATAGCTGCGGCGCGCCTGCTGCGGCACACTCGGATTCGAAGATCCATCGCTGCCTCGCGGTCCAGCCGGGGCCGCCATGCTCCTTAGGCCAACCGGGTGCGACCCAGCCCCGCTCGTGCAAAGCCGTTTGCCATGGCGCGACGATGTCGGGATCGGAGAAGAAGGAGACATTGAGAGAACTGGCCCGCCGCAGTTCGGGCGAAAGACGGGCCGCGATGAATGCCCGCACCTCATCTCTGAAGCACAACTCATCGGGCTTGAGCAATATCGACATGACTGATCTCATTCAGATCGGGAGTTGCCAAACAGCTTGGCGTGACGCTGCAGATGGTAGTCCACGCTGCCAAAAAGCGCTTCGAACGCCAACAGCCGTTTGAAATAGAGTCCGAGGTCGAGCTCGTCCGTGACGCCCATCGCACCGTGAAGTTGCACCGCCTGCTCCGCGACACTCCGTGCGCAGCGGCCGATTTTGGCCTTGGCTCCGGATGCGGCGAGCGATCGCTGCGTCGGACCGGCATCGGCACCCACGAAAAGAGCCGCGCGCGACGCCATCGCTCGGGCTTCCTCGCATTGCACATACATGTCGGCCAGCCTGTGACGGATCACCTGGTTGGCCCCGAGCGGCCGACCGAATTGCTTGCGCACCTTCGTGTAGTCGAGCGTGGCGTCGAACATGCTTCGCATCATGCCGACGGCCTCGGCGCAGAGTGCGGCAATCGCCCGATCGACGACACCTTCGATCGCCGGCAGCGCATCCCCGCCCCCTCCAAGCCGCGCATCCGGCGGAAGCCGAGCCTGTTCGAATGTCAGCTCCGCGACGCGGCCCCCACCTAGCCGTGGTGCATCGCGCAGCCTCAGCCCCGCGGCATCCTTCGGCACCAGGAACAGAACAATTCCAGCCCCCTGCGCATCGGGCAAGCGCGCCGACACGATATGGGCGTCCGCAGACGCTGCGTCGAGCACGGCGATCTTGCGGCCGTGGAGCATCCAACCCTGCTTGTCGGTCTGCGCCACAGTGTGGACCTCGGAAAGGCCTGCCCTTGCATCCGACTCGTAGTGAGCGAACGATAGTAGACGCTCGCCGTTGATGATGGACGGCAGCAGGCTTGTCCGCTGCCCGTCCGTGCCGCATTCCGCAATCAGGGTCCCAGCCAGCAGCACCGTCGAGAGATAAGGCTCGGTCGCAAGCCCGCGGCCGAACTCCTCCATCAGGATCGCGACCTCGACGGGTCCTGCGCCAAAGCCGCCAACCTCCTCCGCAAACGGAAGCCCGAGCCAGCCCAGATCGGCGAACTTGCGCCAGTTCTCGCGCTTGAATCCCATAGGATCCTGCATCGCATAGCGACGTGCCGCCTGGTCGTACTGTTCAGCGATAAACCGCTCGGCGCTATGGCGCAGCATCTGCTGCGCTTCGCTCGGCGTCAGATCCATCCTTGAGCTCCATTCATGTCGCCCGCCAATCTCGGTTTCCGGGCGCGCAGATCGACCATCGCCTAATAAAGTCGCGAGAAGCGGATCGGAAGCCGCTTCAAACCGCCGACGAAGGATGTCTCGGTCCAGGCCGGCTCGCCAGCAAGTTCGATCCCGTCGACGCGCGAGAGCAGTTCGCGCATGAAGGCGATCATTTCGACCTTGGCGAGATATAGTCCGAGGCAGGCGTGAATGCCGAAACCGAAGCCGACGTGGCGGTTCGGGGTCCGGTCGGCGACGAATGCGAAGGGAGACTCGAAGGCATCCTCATCCCGATTTGCAGAGGGATAGGCCAGCAGCAGATGATCGCCTTGTTTGATGGTCCTGCCGCGCAACGTATAGGTCTCCGTCGCGGTCCGGAAGAAATGCTTCACCGGAGATACCCAGCGCACCATTTCCTCGACAGCGGCAGGAATAAGATCGGGATTTTGCTTCAGCTTTCGCATTTCTCCGGGATTCTCGATCAAGGCGAGCAGACCGCCGGAGAGAGTTGCGCTGATCGTGTCGTGACCAGCACTGGCGAGCGCCACATAATAGGACGAGGTCTCGAACTCGCCTATCGGCTCGCCGTCGACCTCGGCCGTCGCAATGATGCTCGCGAGGTCGTCGGTGGGGTTCCGCCGTCGTTCCCGCGCCACTTCCTTGAAGAAGTTCACATAGGCGAAGGTGGCATCGATCAGGTCGTTGCCGCGCTGCACCTCCGCATCGCCACCGCCGAAATAAGCTCGAGTGATATCGAGCAATCGCGGGCCATGCTCATCCGGGATTCCGAGAATCAGCATGATGACCCTGAGCGGATACCACCCTGCGACATCTTTATAGAAGTCGCACTCGGTCCCCTTTCCAAGCATCTGGTCGACACTGGTCCGTGCGATCACGGCGATCCTGTCTTCCAGATGGCGCACTTCACGCGGCTGAAACCAGGCATGCGTAATCTTCTTGTACTTGGCATGGTCCGGATTATCCATCTGATTGATCGCGCGGACCAGCATTGGTCGGCCTGCCATCGCGTCCCGGACCTTTGTCTCGAAATCGATGGACAACAGCTTGGTGCGGGGCGCGTTGATGAACTTCTCGTTCTGCCGTTCGATCTCGATGACGTCCTGATGCTTGCTGATGGTCCAGAACGGACGGAAGCCCGGAGGTTCAGTCCAATGTACGGGATCCTGCTTGCGAAGGGTCGAGAACAGGGCATGCTGCCTGTCGAGAGCCCCGTAGGTTTCGTGGTCGACGATCGCTTGGTCTAAACTCGTTTCTTGCATCGCGTCCTCCCCTCGCTTCTTGTTCAGTTCATCCGCAGCACTGGCTTGACGGTTGCGCCGGCTTCCATGTCTTCGACCGCCTGGTTTATCTTTTCGAACGGATAGAAGCTGACGATCCTGTCGAGCGGCAGCCGCCCCTGGCGGAAAAAATCAACGAGCCTCGGCAGGAAGATCGTGGGCACGGCATCACCCTCGACGACGCCCCGGACCGTCAGACCTCCGCCGACCAGAACGCTTGCCTCCACGGGAAACCGCGTCCCGCGCGGCGGCGCGGCCACCTGGGCGGATGAGCCCCGCTGCCGCAGGCACGCGATCGAAGCGGCGACCACCTCGGGCACGCCCGTGGTGTCGAGCGAGTGATCGACGCCGCGGCCACGGCCGAGCGCGGCAACGGCCTTGGCCAGATCGGGTGTCCGGCCATCCACGATGTGGGTTGCTCCGATGTCACGCGCACGGGCAAGACGTTCATCGCGGATGTCGACGGCAACGATCGTGCCGCAGCCCGCCAGCTTGGCGGCCATGATCGCCGCCATCCCGACCGCGCCGACGCCGAACACGGCGATCGACGCACCAGCCCGAGGGGTCAGCACGTTCATTACCGCACCCGCGCCGGTCTGGATCCCGCAGCCCATCGGCGCGAGCAGCGCGAGCGGCAGATCGTTGCCGACCTTCACCACGTTTCGGGCCGTGGCAATGGCATGGGTTGCGAACGCCGATTGCGCAAAGAAGTAGCCGCTAAGCTCAGCGCCGCGGTAGCGGAGGCCTGAGCCACCGCGCCGCTGACCGAACAGGTTGATCATCCCGAACTCATCACAATAGCCGGGCGCGCCGAGTTGGCACTGTCCGCATGCGCCGCACGAGCCAAAGCTCATCAGCACGTGATCGCCCTCGGCCAGCCCGACCACGCCCGGACCGACGCGTTCGATCACGCCCGCGCCCTCATGACCGAGAATTTTGGGGAGCGGCACGGGGAGGTGCTGCAGTTTCACCGCGAGATCGGTATGGCAGATGCCGCAAGCCTCGACCCGTACGAGCAGCTCTCCGGGCGCAAGATCATCCGACAGATCGCAGCTGATCAGTTCGAACGGTCGCTCCGGCGCAACTGCAACTGCGGCTGTGATCTTCATGCTCGTCTTCTCCGTTACAGATTGCGCAGTGCCGTCAAATCATGCGGAAGCGAGATGTAGGGGATGGATCAACGGAGTTGGAAGCGGATCGGGAGGCGCTTGGGCCCGTTGACGAACCAGGACACGGTCGTTGCTCCTTCGCCGTCGAGCTCAACGCAGGAAATCCGCTGCAACAATTCTTCGAAGAGGATCCGCATCTCGAGCTTGGCAAGATATTGCCCCAGACACAGATGGGCTCCGTAGCCGAAGGCGAGATGGCGGTTCGGCGAGCGATCGATCCGAAACGTGTCGGGATCCTGGAAGACGGCCTCGTCGCGATTCGCAGAGGCGTAGCACAGCATGAGCCAATCGCCGCGCCTGATGGAGCGGCCGTCCAGTTCGGTGTCCTCGGCGGCCGTGCGCATGAAATGCTTGACCGGCGTGGTCCAGCGGATCGCCTCGTCGACGAAGCCGGGGATCAGGCCAGGATCGGCTTTCAGCCTTTCGAACTGCTGCGGATGTTCGCAAAGCGCCCACATCCCGCCTGCACTCGAGGACGATGTGGTGTCGTGGCCGGCGGTCGCGATGGTCACGAAATAGCTGAGCGCATCCAGGTCCGAGATCGATTCGCCGTCGATCTGCGCGTTGGCGATGACGCTTGCAAGATCATCGGACGGGTTGGCGCGCCGGTCCGCAACCACAGACGAGAAGAACTCGCCGAACTCCAATACGACATCCGATAGAGCCGTGGCACCGTCGTTTCGACCCTTGCGCGCGTTATCCGGGTCCTTGGTGCCGAAGAACTCCTGCGTCAAGCGCAACATCTTGGGCTCATGATCCGGATCGACGCCCAGAATCGCCATGACCACCCGCAGCGGAAACCCGAGCGCGATTTCGGACACGAAGTCGCAATGCTGGCCGGACGCGGTGAGGCGGTCCGCATAGCTTCTTGCGATGTCGCGAATCCTGCCTTCGATCGAACGCAGATTACCCGGCGTGAACCATTTCTGCGTCAATGCACGGAACTTGGGATGATCGGGAGCATCCATCTGCACCAGGGTGCGGAGGAGGCCGTTGCCCCCCGTCGCCGCCTCGATCTTGGCTTCGGCTTTGCTGCTCAGCAACGCCACCGGGCGATCACTGCTGCGAAACAGCTGGCTCTGCTGGCTAATGGTCTGAATGTCCGCGTGGCGCGTCACGACCCAGAAAGGGTTGAACCCGCGCGGACTGGCCTTCCCGAGCGGTTGATTGACGCGCAGCCAGCGATAGGCATCGAAGATGCGTTGAGTGCCGTAGGCTGAAGGGTCCGTCAGCACGGCGACGATGTTGTCGGGGATTGGAAAATTCGCAGCGCTCAACCCCGGTCCCTCCTTCATGTCGCAGTGCTCGCGGGTTCAGGAAGGAAGCCCAGCGGCAGGCGATCGACGACTTCGACATTCCTGATGCGCCGTCGCGGCTACTCGGCTGCCGCGACGATCCTCTCTTCCGCGCCTCGAAGAACTTTGCCCTCGCGCAGCGCCGCGATCTCCTGCGGGCTCAGTCCCAAAAGGCTCTGCAACAACCTTGGCCCATCCTCGCCGAGCGCAGGCACCTTGTTCCGGACATTGGCCGCGCTCTGCGCGAACCGGAATGCGGGGTTTGGAATGAGCAGCGGCCCGGCGCCGTCATCGATCTCCTCAAAGACGCCGCGCTCCTGGATAGGCGGCAGCGCCATCGTCTCACGGATGGTCCGGTATTGAGAACACGGCACGCCGGCTTCGGTTAGGGTCGCCTCGCATTCCGCTGAAGCTCGCGATGCCGCCCAGCCGTCGAGCAGGTTCATCAATTCGGACCAGTGATGCTCGCGGGCGCTGCTGGTTGCGAAGCGCGCATCGGTGATCCATTCCGGATGACCGACGCCGCGCGCCAAAGCCTCGAAGTTGTTCTGGCTCACGGGGGCGACGAGCAGGAAGCCATCGCTCGCCTGCGTGGGTCGATAGACCGGCCGGCGGCGCTCGGCCGGGAATTGCGCTTCCTGGCACTCGTACACCAGCATGCCGACCATGGCGTCGAGCAGCGATACGTCGATATAGTCGCCCTGCCCGGTCTTGAGCGTCCGAAACAGTGCGGCTTGAATGGCTCCGAATGCCGTCGAGCCACCGAGAACATCAGCGATGAAGATTCCGTTCTTCAGCGGACGCTCGACATTCCCCTCCTGATAGTCGAGGTTCGCCATGTCGTAGCCCGAGGTTGCGTGCAGCACCGGCGCATACGCGCTCCGTCCGGACCACGAGCCCTCCTGGCCGAACCCCGAGATCGAGCAGTACACGAGCTTGGGATTGATCTTCGCAAGGGTTTCGTAGTCCAGCGCGAGCCGCTGCATGACGCCGGGGCGGTAGTTCTCCACGAGCACATCGCACCGGGGCACCAGATCGTAGATCAGCTTGCGGGCCGCGGGCTGCTTGAGATCCAGGGCGATGCTGCTCTTGCCGGCATTGAGCTGGGAGAAATAGGCGCTTCGCCCATCCCGCAGCGGCGGACGCAACCGGATGTGATCGCCCTCCGGGGGCTCCACCTTGATTACTTCTGCGCCCATGTCCGCCATCAACCGCGTGCAATAAGGGCCGGACATCATCGCGGTGAAGTCGAGGACGCGGATTCCGTCGAGGATTCCTGGCCGGGCCGGTCCGATTGCCATATCGACGCTCATTTCAGATTGGTTTCTGATACGGCAAGCGCCGCCAGCCGGCTGCCACCGATCGTATCGAGATAAACGCTGGACGAGGCGCTCCGCACGTAGCGATCGAGATAGGCGCTGAATGTCTCGGCACTGGCGCTGCTCTTCACATAGTCCTTCAGATGCGCTTCATCGGAGCGATAGAGCGAAGGTGAAGCGGTCGGATGCGCGCCGAATGGCGCCTCGACGACCGCGTCGACCATGGCGCTCGGCAGCTTGGTCAGATGATTGCTGCGCCTGATCGTGTCGGTCGACACGATGCGATCGACCGAGACGATGACCCGCCGGGACGCCTGGGCGATCATCGCGTCGAAGAACGGCGGCCCAAGGTGCTGAACGTTGCCGTGCTCGTCGGCTTGCTGCGCGTGCAGCAGGCAGACATCCGGCTTGACGGCCGCGACGGCGAGCATCCTGCGCTCGCCAGGCTTGGACGGGAGCGGCCAATAATGCTCCGGCGCAAATTTCGGCAGGTCGGTGCAGAGGTCCGGCACGGGCATGTAGGGCAAATCGCAAATTCCCGCGCGCAATCCGCCCGCAATAGCAGGACCGTCCAGATCGTAGACCTTGAGCGTGCCGTTCTCCGATTGACGACGGAAATGCGGCGCCAGACCGAACTGCTCAAAGCTGATGAAGACGCAGACGGTGGAGGCAACACATCCCGCACCGATCAGCATGTCCGGCGCGATCGAGCCGGGCGCAGGGATCAAATGCAGGTCGCGAGCTCCTTTGCGGATCAACGCGCGTACGAGCGCCATCGGCTGCGAATTGAATATCCAACCGCCAAGGGCAACTTTGGCTCCGTCCGGGATCTCGGCTACGGCCTCATCGACGGAAACGATCTTGCTCTTTGTCATGGGACTTCGGCTTGCCTGTCAGTCTGATGGAAGGAGATCCGCCGCACGGTCAGGGAAACTTGCGCCGGAGATCGCCGCGCCGATCGACATGTTCGCGCAGCAGCGCGAGCTCCTGATCGGTGGGCATGGTCGTCACAGGGGGCATGCCCTCGACGACGATGTCGAAGGCCGTGGAGTCGCGGATCTGCTCGAGCGTCACGCCGGGGCTGATCGACCTCACGCGCATGGCCTTGCTGTCCGGCACGAAATCGAAAACTCCAAGCGGGGACAGCACCAGTCTGGGGCCGCCAGGCGGCAATCCCGTGCGCTCGCGGGAATCACCGCCTTCCATGTGACCGGCTCCGCACAGGAAATCGACCCGCGGCACGAACGCGCTGCGGTCGTGACGCGTCAGGCACACATAGAACCGCTTGGCGAGACCGCAAAGCGCACTGATGCCGACGGTTCCCGGCCCGCGTACGCGCGGCTTACGCTGATCACCGACCACCACCGTGTTGATGTTGCCGAAGCGGTCGACCTGCAGCGCCGACAGGATGGCGAAATCGAAGAAGTGGATCTTCCAGTCGATGAAGTCGATCATGACCGGCAGATCCATCCAGGACTCCGCCGACTCGAGGTTCTCGTAGTCGGCCGTCGACAGCAGATGATCGCGCGTCGGATTGACCATTCCGCCCGGACCGGAGATCCACCACAAGCGCGGCGCCTGCAGGCGGCGCGCGAGATTGCAGGCGGCAAGCTGAATGTCGGAATTGGTTCCGATGATGACCTTCTCGCCATCGGCGATATCGCGCGCCAGCAACACCGCCAGCGTCTCTCCGAGGGAGGGATTTGCAGCCATTTGTCCGCGACCTATTGGTTGAACCATTGGCAATTTAGCGAGGGTCGGATGCCGTGTCAACGGACCCACGGCCGGCGGCGACGAGACCGCGCGGATTCGTGCCGGACAATTCGGACGTGATCGGGGGTCGGCCAGCCACGCGTGTCCGCATGCCATCCGGAGTGGACGCATCGGCTGCTCGACAGACGAGGGTCGCGTTGCGCAGTAAGTGGATTTAGCGCTGGGCGGCCGGCGGAGACCGGCGGGCGCGTGGAGCGGCCTTGGTAGCCGACACACCTGACACACCTTCCGCGGCCTGAATGCGCGACATATAGCTTCGCTGCAGCCGCTTCAGGCAGGATTCCATCTCGGCCACGGCAGCTTCAGCGTCGCCTGCAGCAAAATGATCCATGAAGCGGCGCCGCGACGGCAACACGAAGCTGTTGTCATACTCGCCGATCCGCTGCACGAAATGAGTGAGCACATCGAGCACCCCGTTCATGACGATGACCATGATCGGATTGTCCGTGAGACGCGCTAGCATTCTGTGGAATTCGATGTGCCTCTCCGCGCGGCCTGCGAAGTCGCCCCGGCGGCGCGCTTCCTGCGCTTCATCGATATTACGGTTCAGCATCTCGATGTCTGCGGCCGTTGCGCGCCGGCACGCTTCTCGGACAACGACCGATTCGAGCCAGATGCGGGCCTCGGTCAACTGTGCGGGCTGGATGGTACCGACGTGGTACATGTCCATCAACCCGGTCGCGATGGCTTCGCCGCTGTGCTGGCTGATGAATGCGCCCCCGCGGGCGCCCTTCTGCAGGCGGATGAGACCGGCATGCTCGAGCGAACGCAAGGCCTCACGAAGGGTATTGCGAGAGACGCCAAATTGCTCCGACAGCGCACGCTCGGAAGGCAGACGGTTGCCGACCGTAAGTCTGCCGGAGGAAAGCTCCGTTCGGATCTGAGCGGCAATCTCATCGAACGCGCGGGACGATTTAATTCGTTGGAACTGCGCAATCGGCGCAGCCTCTGCGTTGGATTTGGCCGGCAATTGTGAAGCGCTCATATCCACCCGATGGTTCGAAGCTGCAAGGAAATATAGGCGAAGCTGACGATTCTCGCCATAGCGCGTTGGCGTTGACCCAGACTTCTCACAAATGTAGAATGGTAGGACCAAACGGGGAGTAGCCACCAGAATGCTGCGGGAGTTGCCGTCGGACGAGGATCGCCGGATCCTGCAAGAAGCCGTCCGGGGATTCTTCGAGGACTTGTGGGACAAGGCTGCTCAGGTGCCCCCAAGGCTCTGGAAGCAACTGGCCGCTCAGGGCTTGACCCAGATTGCGGCCTCTCCCGCCGAAGGCGGCTTGCGCGAGATCGTGCTGGTCCAGGAAGAGGCCGGCCGTGCCAGCTGCCGTGCACCGCTCGCGGATGCAGCCTTGATCAACCTCATGCAGCTTCGAGCCCGCGGCGATGCCCACGCTCTCAGTTCGCTTGTAGATGACCTCCGTAGCGGTGACGCGGTAGTCGCCGTGTCTTTCGCAGGCTTCGATCATGAGGGAGCCGCAGGTTGGGCGAAAATGGAAGCAGGCCGCCTGATTGCGGACTTGGGCTTCGTCGAATCCGCCGACATCGTTACGCATCTGGCCATATTCGTGCCCGGCCCAGCTCTGGCCATCATCAACACCAGCGAAGGTGTCGCCGCTGAGCCGAGCCCGATGATGGGAAAGGCTGGTTGGTGGCGGGTACGGATCGATGCGGTTCCAGTCGTCCTGGTGCCGTCCACGGCTGCCGAGGTCCGAGACCTGCTCACAGTCGCGGCCGTGGCGGAGACCGCGCGGGCGTTCGGTGCAGCCCAGCGCGCATTCGAGCAGGCCGTTGCCTATGCCGGCGAACGTCGGCAGTTCGGGCAACCCATCGGGCGCTTCCAGGCCATTCAGCACAAGCTCGCGAACTGCCACATCGCCTTGCGCGCGGTTCAGCTCACGATCGCGAATGCCGCAGCTCAATATGACTTGGAAGCCGCGCAATGGCGCTGGTTCGCAGCCGCAGCCCTGGCGACGGCTAGCGGTTCTCTTCGCCAGGTGTCGCTCGAGACCCAGCACGCCTTCGGCGCGATTGGCTATAGCGAGGAGCATGAGGCTCCGCGGCACTTCCGACAGGTCCATGTCAGCATGCTTCGCCATGGCGGCCAACGCCCGCCGGCCGAACGACTCGCGAGCCATTTTCTCGACGGGGACGGGAAAATCCGGTTTCCGGACTACGATCTGGGACCGGCCGGCAATGCCTTCCGCCGTGAGGTGCGAGCCTGGCTCGACGCGTATTGGTCGGGCGAGCGCCGTGCGCGGCACGAGCAGCTCTCCTTTCGCGAACGCGAATATGACCGCGAGTTCGCCAGGGCGCTCGGCATGACCGGCTGGATCGGACTGAATTGGCCGAAGCGGTTCGGCGGACAGGAGCGTGGCGCCTTCGAGCAGATCGCCTTCATGGAGGAGATGGAGCACGCCGAAGCCCCGCGTGCCGGCGCGCCCGTGCAGGCGGCCATGCTTCAGGTCTACGGCACGCCGGAGCAGCAGCAGCGCTACCTGCCGGAAATCCTGCGCGGGGAGGCCATCTACGGCATGGGCTACAGCGAGCCCCAGGCTGGCTCCGATCTCGCGTCGCTGAAGACGCGCGCGGTCCGCGACGGCGAGCACTATGTGATCAACGGACAGAAGATCTGGACCACGACCTATTGGGGCGAGTATATGCTGCTCGCGACCCGGACCGATCCGAACGCGACCCCGCCTCATGCGGGCATCACGATGTTCATCGTTCCGATGACGACGCCCGGGATTGCGATCCGCCCCTCAGAGACGATGTATGGCGGCACCTTCGCCAACATCTTCTATGACGACGTGCGGGTACCTGCCGAAAATCGGATCGGTGCCGAGGGGGAAGGATGGAAGGTCCTGACCGGGGCATTGGCGACCGAACGCGGCTTCATCGGCGGCGGCATCGTCTTGAAGGTCGCCCACATGTTCGAACTGCTGTGCGAGCATCTCCGGACCGCCAAGCGCCACGGCATCCCGATGCGGCACGATCCGCTCGTGCGCGCCAGGATCGGCGCGCTCGCGGCCGAGATCGAAGCCGGGCGGCGCATGATGGTCTATTGTGCCGAGCAGGTGGACAAGGGCGAGACGCCCCCGGACGAGGCTGCCGTTAGCAAGGTCTATTCCGGCGAACTGATGGAGCGTTTCGGCGAGACCGCGCTGGACCTGCTGGGGCCGGAGGCGCTGCTCAGCGAACACAGCCCAGGCGCGGTCCTGCGCGGGCGCATTGAACAGATGCTCCGGCATTCGCTGATGTGGGTCATCAGCATCGGCACCAACGAAATCCAGCGCAGCCTGATCGCCCAACGCGGGCTGGGACTGCCGCGATAGCTGTTTGCCCCGGGAGGTGACATGACCACGACAGGCCGTCCGCAGCTTCCGCCGCCGCGCCCGAGAACGCCTGGCGCGCCCTCCGCGCTTCAAGGATTGCGTGTCATCGACTTCTCGCACTTCATCGCGGGACCCATGTGCACGCTCTTTCTAGCGGATATGGGCGCCGACGTGATCAAGATCGAGAACGCGGCGAACGGGGACGATTTTCGTCGTTTCCAACCTCACCTCGGCGGTGAAGGCGTGCCGTTCCTCTGGGTCAATCGGAACAAGAAAGGCATTGCGCTCGATCTTGCGAGCCAAGCTGCGCAAAAAATCGCAATTGAACTCGTCGCATCAGCCGATATCCTGGTGGAGAATTTCTCGTGCGGGGTGATGGAACGGTTCGGCCTCGGCTACGATGCGATGCATCAGCTCAACCCTCGCCTGATTTATTGCAGCGTCTCGGCCTATGGCCGCGACGGCGCAATGGCTGATCGTCTGGGCTTCGATCCGGTGATCCAGGCCGAGACCGGCTTCATGTCGATGAACGGTTTTTCGGACCAGCCAGGTGTCCGCACCGGCCCCGCGATCATGGACATCTCCACTGGCATGACGGCCGCGATTGCCGTGCTCGGCGCCTTGACCGCACGCCAGAACACTGGGCTGGGGCAGCGTGTCGAGACAGCGTTGTTCGATACCGCTGCGCTGATGCTGGGCTTTCACGCGATGAACTATCTTGCGACGGGTCGCAATCCGACTCGCGCCGGCAACCGCAGCGCCGATAGCACGCCGACGGGCACCTTCCAGACGGCAGACGGCCCGCTCTATGTCACCTGCGCGAATGATCGAACCTTTCGTCGCCTTGTCACGAACGTGCTGGAGCGGCCTGACCTGGCCGAGGATCCTCGCTTCGTAAGCAACCGCGACCGGATGGCGCATCGCGACGAGTTGACCGCCATCATCGAAGGGATTCTTGCCGGCCACTCCAGCGAACGGTGGGCTGCCAAGATGCAGGCCGCGGGCGTGCCGGCCGGCGTCGTCAGAACGATCGAAGACGCTTTCAGCTCTTTCGAAATGGCCGAGCGTGCGCTCGCGTCGTCCATTCCGCATCCGACAGCAGGCGACATACCGAACATCGGATCCCCATTGCGTTTCAGCGAAACGCCTGTTCTCGACCCGATCGCTGCCCCGACTCTCGGGCAGCATACGACCGAGGTGCTGGAGCACGTTCTCGGTTATGGGCCCGAACGCATTGCTGAACTGAGAACGGCGGGCGCATTCGGATCGTCAGGCTGACCCGCTCTCGCCGACGCGCGATGACGTCCGCTCACATCCGGCCGAAACGTCAATATCCAAGAAAGGGATTGCCGCCGCAGCGTGCTGCGCCCCCGCGCGCGACGGAAAAATAGCGGTCAGATGCGCCGGCCCGTGTCCTTCCAGAAGGGCTCCTTGAGCCGACGCTTGAAGATCTTCCCGCTTTCCTCGCGCGGAAGCGCTCCATGGAAATCGATCCGGCGCGGCACCTTGTATTTCGCGATACGTTCGGCCAAATAGGCGCGAACCTGCTCGGTCGTGAGTTCGCTTCCCGGTTCAGGCTCGATCGCGGCAGCCAGCGACTCGCCGAACTCATCGTCGGGAATGCCGAACACAGCACAATCGCGCACTCCAGGACATTGAATCAGAGCCGATTCGATCTCCGCCGGATAGATATTGACGCCCGCCGAAATCACCATGTCCGACCGCCGATCGCACAGATACAGCCGATCGTTCTTGAGATAGCCGACGTCGCCGACACTGATCAGCCCGTCGCGCTCGACCGATTTTCGCTTGGCCTCGTCGTTGAGGTAGACGAAATCCGCCAGCGAGTCCTGACGAACGTAGATCTCGCCCACCTCGCCCGGCGCGACCGGCTTACCGTTTTCTCCGTACAGCGCAATCCGGGCGCCCGGCGTGAGCCGCCCGACGCTGCCGGGGTGAGCCAGCCAATCGTCCGGCGTGCTCAGCATCACCGCTCCGACCTCCGTTCCGCCATAGGTCTCGTAGATGACCGGCCCCCACCAGTCCATCAGGGCCTGCTTGATCTCCGGCGCACAGGGCGCGCCCGTGTGGATCACCCATCGCAGAGAGCTCACATCGTATCGGCGGCGGGTCTGTTCCGGCAGACGCATCAGGCGGACGAACATGGTGGGAACCATCACCGCATGCGTGATCCTTTCCCGCTCGATCAGCGCCAGCGTTTCTTCCGGCTCGAATTTGGATTGGAACGCGATGATCTCGGCCTGTGCGATGGCCTGACGCAAACAGGCGTTCGGTGACGCATGGTAGAGTGGACCCCCGATCAACACGCGCACGCCGGGCGCGATGCCGTAGACGGCGCGCATCAGCTCTCCATACGCCTTGGCCTGCTCAACCGTCGCAGGCTCGCGCTTCACGCCTTTCGGGTTCCCCGTCGTACCGGACGTGTAGATCAGCGTCGCGCGGCTGCGCGGCGGGGCACCGCTCCAGGGCTGGAAATCCGCCAGCCAAGCCGGCCAGCAGCGGTCCGATCCCACCGGCTCCTCGGCACCTGGTGGAACGCCGAATTGCCGAACGAGCTCGGGCGGCGTCGGTACGCTCAGCACCAGAATGCCGCGCAAGGCCTCCCCGAGTTCGCTGCGCACCGCCGCGAGCAGATCGGCATGAGCCACCAGGACCTTGGGCTTCGCATCCCTGAGGATATAACCGACCTCCTGCGCCCGGCCGTGCCAATTGATCGGCACGCAATAGGCGCCGATCAACGCAGCGGCGTGGGTCGCCTCGACAAAAGCGAAGTCGTTGCGCAGCAGGACCGCAACAGTGTCGCCCTCGGAGACTCCGCAAGCATGCAGCCCGCTGGCCGCACGTGCGGCATTGCTCAGCACCTCTTCGCGCGCGCGAGCCGTTCCATCGAGAAAAATCAGTGGCGATGTCATCATCCCTCTAACAATGTTCTGTCCGGGGCGTGGGAGCACGTTTGGTGAAGCGCTCGACTTCTCGCGGCCGCCTGCCCGATCGTTCTGGAAACCGATCGGCTACTGCGTTGCCGGTTTGCAGTCCGGATTGGGCGCCTCCGGCATCAACTCTTCGGCTTTCATGCGCCGGACGATCTTGAAATAGTCCCACGGGGCCTTTGATTCCTCCGGCGATTTGACCTGGACCAGCAGCATGTCGCGCATCACGCGGCCATCTGCCCGGATCCTGGCCGAAGGGGTCGTGAGGTCCGAGATCGGCAGCTCGTGCATCTTCTTTGCGACCTCCGGTCCGGATGTCGAGCCCGCAGCCTTGACGGCCTTCAGGTAGTGCGTGACCGAGCTATAGACTCCGGCCTGAAGGGCGGACGGCGGTCGTCCCATTTTCTCGCTGAACCGCTTCGCAAAGCTGCGGGTGTTGTCGTCCGTATCCCAGTAAAATGCTGTCGTCGTATAGATGCCTTTCATGCGGTCCAAGCCGAGGCTGTGCACGTCGGAGTCGAACAACATCAGGCTCGCTATGCGCATTCCCTTCTGCAGCAGGCCGAATTCAACAGCGTTCTCGATGAGAAGGACGCCGTCGTGGCCGGCAAAGGACGAGGCAATCGCGTCCGGTCGCGCTTCCTGCGCCGCCAGGAGGAGCGAGGCATAATCCGACGTACCTATCGCCGCGCGCCGCGTGCCGACCAGTTGTCCCCCGGTCTCCTTCACGACGTCGGCAACCGCCCGCTCCATCTGGTGTCCGAAGGAATAGTCGGGCCCGACTACGAACCACTTCTTCACGCCGGACTCGGCTGCGCTCAGAACGGTGGCGCGCGGCAAAACGCTGGTATCGAATGTCCACACGAAGCCTGTCGGCGAGCACGATTTGCCATAGAGATCGATTGTCCCGGCGCCCGAGATGAGGGCGATCTTTCCCTTCGCATGGGCGAGATTCTGGATTCCGAGAGCGATGGTGGACACGGGAACGTCGGCAATCGCGTCAACATGCTCCTCGTCGAACCACCGTCGGGCGATGGTCAGGCCAACGTCCGGCTTCAATTGGTGGTCGGCCGAAACGATCTCGATCGGTCGGCCAAGGACGGTGCCGCCGGCGTCGCTGACCGCCAGCTCCGCGGCAAGGACCGAGCCGCGACCGACCGTATCGGCGATGACGCCCGACATGTCAGTCAAGACACCGATCTTCAGCGGCTCGCCAACCGCCAAACCGCTGCACAGGAACAAGCCCAGTACCGCGGCGACAACTCGTCCTGCCATGACCACTGCCCTCCCCTTTATTGGTTGGACCATTGATACATTGTGACTGTGATGGCCGCAAGCCCTGTTCGGTCCAACGAGTCCTTTGCCAGCCTCCGCCGGACGAGAAGGGAAGAGAGACTCGCTCGCAATCGGCCTATTCCCGGCCTTTGGGCAGGCCGCACCCACAATCGATACGACGCAAGGTTCTCCGCTCCCGGCCCGCCCTCGTCAGGCGCAGAATCGGCGGTCACCGTCGGCCATCTGAACCAGCATGCGCGGTGGAAGAAAGCGGTCGCCGTATTTCGTAGCGAGTTCGGAGGCACGTAGAGCGAACGCCTTCGGGCCAATCATGTCGATGTATTGAAGAGGTCCGCCGGTCCACCGTGGATAACCGATGCCTAGCACCGCACCGATGTTTGCGTCCCGGGAAGATTCGATGACGTTTTCCTCGAGGCAGCGCACGGCTTCGACGGCTTGGATAAAGAGAAAACGGTCGGACAACTCTTCGAGAGGAATTTGTGCCGAACGCGGCGGAAAGTGGTCACGCAAGCCGGGCCAGATTCGTTTCTTGCCACCGGCGGGATATTCATAGAAGCCGCCGCCACCGGCTCGACCGGGCCGCTTCAACCCGTTGACCATTCTGTCGACAACGGCCCAATGTGGATGGGCAGGCGCAGACTTACCCGCGGCCTGGAGGTCAGCGACGGTCTGGAGGCGAACACTCCAAGCCAGCGCAAGAGAGGTTTCATCCATGACGGCGAGAGGGCCGACGGGCATTCCGGCCCAGATCGCCGCGTTTTCGATTGCTGCAGGATCCACGCCCTCGGCCAGCATCGCGCCTGCCTCGCGTGTGAAGGTTCCGAACACGCGGCTCGTGAAGAAGCCGCGGCTGTCATTCACCACGATCGGCGTCTTGTTGATCTGCCGCACGAAGTCGTAGGCCCGGGCCAAGGTCTCCGCCGAGGTCGCTGCTCCCTTGATGATCTCGACGAGCGGCATCCGATCGACCGGCGAGAAGAAATGCAATCCGACGTAGTTCGCCGGTCTAGCCGAGGCTTGTGCGAGCCCCGTGATCGGAAGCGTCGACGTGTTGGACGCAAAAATTCCCCCGTGCGCCAAATATGGCTCGGCCTCCTGAGTGACGCTTCGCTTGAGGTCACGATCTTCTAACACCGCCTCGATGATCAATTCCGATCCTGCGAGATCGCTCGGGCTCCCGGTCGGCTTGATCAAGGCCAGCGCAGCGCTCATGCGATCCGCGGACAGTCGGCCTTTCTCGACCTGTCTCTCAAGTCCGCTCTGGATCTGCGATTTTGCCTTTTCCGCCTGCTCCCGGGTAACGTCCTTCAACACGACGGAGATGTCCCGTTGAGCGGCGACCTGGGCGATGCCACGGCCCATCAGTCCGGCACCCAACACTCCGATTCGCGCGAAACTGGCGTCGGGAATGCCTTCCGGCCGGCTCTTCCTGGCCTTGATTTCGTTCATCTGGAAGAAGGACGTCCGGATCATGTTCTTGGCAACGCTACCAACCGCGACGTTCGCGAGGTAACGGCTCTCGATCCGAGATGCCGTGTCAAAATCGAGGGCAGCCCCTTCGACCGCCGCAGACATCGCGGCTTCCAGGGCCGGGTAACGCAGGCGGTGCTTCTTCATCAGCAGCGTGGGCGCGGTTCGCAGCCAAGCCAGCGGCGCCGCGGCATTGGGCGTCGATCCTGGAATGCGAAAGCCTTTGCTATCCCACGGCTGGCTCGCCTCGGGATTGTCCAAGATCCAACTGCGCGCCTGCGCGAGCAACTCGTCTTTGTCCCGCGCGAGCCCATTCAGCAATTTCAGTTCAAGGGCGCGTTCCGCACCGAAGACTACGCCGTCGAGGACGAGCGGCATCGCAGCTTCGAG
Organism: Bradyrhizobium sp. HKCCYLRH1030; assembly: GCF_051168395.1. Taxonomy (NCBI): domain Bacteria; kingdom Pseudomonadati; phylum Pseudomonadota; class Alphaproteobacteria; order Hyphomicrobiales; family Nitrobacteraceae; genus Bradyrhizobium; species Bradyrhizobium sp. HKCCYLRH1030. The sequence goes on from NZ_JBNPUY010000007.1 coordinate 340,582, forward strand.
CCCCAGCATGCAGACCAGGCGCACGATACCTCCGGCACCCGGAATGAGCCCGAGAGTGGTCTCCGGAAGACCGAGTTGAAGGCCTCCGTCGTTGATGGCGAACCGCGCATGACAGGCGAGGCCGAGCTCGAAACCGCCGCCGAGCGCAGCACCATTGATGGCCGCGACCACGGGCTTTCCCAGCTTCTCCAGCCGACGCATCGTCGCCTTGGTGGCTTCGGCACGGGCAAAGAGCGCCGCGGCGTCATCGGCGGCGAGCAGCCCCTTGAGATCTCCGCCGGCAAAGAACGTCGGCTTGTTCGAGGTGAGGATGACCCCGATGATCATCTCGCGTTCCTGCTCGATCCGCTCAACCGTCCCGCGGTAAGCATCACGGAACGCCTGGGTCATGGTGTTCACGGCCTGACCTGGCATGTCCATGGTCAGCGTGACGATGCCCTGATCATCCCTGGCATAATCGATGGCGGTCATTCCGAATCCCCAATCAAACACGTTCAATGACAGTTGCGACGCCCATGCCGTCAGCTGCGCACAATGTGACAAGGCCCCGCTTCAGCTCGCGCCGCTCCAACTCGTCGAGCAACGTCCCAACCAGCACGCATCCGCTTGCGCCCAACGGATGCCCAAGCGCGATCGCGCCGCCGTTGACGTTGACTTTCGCCAGCGGCACCTTCGTTTCATCCAGGAAGCGCAACACTACGCTCGCAAACGCCTCGTTGACCTCGTAGAGATCAATGTCTTCGAAGCTCAACCCCGCCTTGCGGAGCGCCGCTTCCGCGACCGGTGCAGGCCCAGTGAGCATGATCGTCGGTTCGACGCCGAGCGCGGCCGTCGCGATGATCCGCGCGCGTTGCCTCAGGCCGAGTTCGCTCCCCTTTTCGGCGCTGCCGATCAGCATGAGCGCAGCGCCGTCGACGATGCCCGAGGAATTCCCGGCCGTATGAACGTGCCTGATCTCCTCGACCTGAGGATATTTCGACATTGCGATGGCGTCGAAACCGCCGAACTCGCCCATCTCGGCAAAGGACGGCATGAGCTTCGCCAGCCCCTCCACGGTCGCATCTGCCCTGATTGCCTCGTCCGCCGCAAGCAGGACGACGCCATTGATATCGCGCACCGGCACAAGAGATCCATCGAAGCGGCCTTCGGCGCGCGCTTGCGCCGCCAGTTGTTGCGAGCGCAGCGCGTAGGCATCGACATCCTCGCGCGTCCGACCATCGAGCGTGGCCAGCAAGTCCGCGCTCACACCCTGCGGAATCATCTTTAGCTCGAACGACAACCGCGGCTGATGATCACGCACACTCGGTGCTGCGCCGATGCCCATGCGCGACATCGATTCGACGCCACCGGCGACGATCAAGTCGTCCCACCCGGAACGGATCTTCTGCGCTGCCAGATTCACAGCATCGAGGCCCGAGCCGCAATAACGGTTGAGCTGAAGGCCCGGCCCCGTCCAGGACCATCCAGCGGCGAGCGCGGCGGTCTTGGCGATCACGCCACCCTGCTCGCCATACGGCTGCACGCAGCCGATCAGAACATCGTTGATCAGCGCGGTGTCGATTTCAGTCCGCCGCTCCAGCTCTTGCATCAGCCCGGCCAGGAGTTGAACCGGCCCCACTTCGTACAGCGCGCCGTCCCTCCTTCCCTTGCCTCGCGGCGTGCGGATCGCATCGAAGATAATCGCTTCACTCATTTCTGATTCCTGAAGTCGGTCTGAAAGATGATGTCGGAGCGCCCCCGCGGCAACGCACGGCACCTCGACCATCCGGCACGCGATGGCTTGATCACTGCACCGGGCAGCTCTTCATACGGTACGTGATCGGCAACCGCTTCGGGCCACTGACCAGATTGGCCTCAATCCACGCGGGCTCCCCCGCCAGTTCGATCGAGTCCACCCGAGCAACAATTTCCGTGAACAGCGCTTTCATCTCCATCCGCGCAAGGTTGAGGCCAAGGCACTGGTGCACGCCGTGCCCGAAAGCGATATGGCGGTTGGGCGTCCGATCGACACGGAACGCGAAAGGATCGACGAAAACCTCCTCGTCGCGATTGCCGGATGGAAAGCACATCATGAGCGAATCGCCGGCACGGATCTGCTTGCCCCGAAGCTGATAGTCCTGAGTCGCCGTGCGGAAGAAGTGCTTCACCGGCGAGGTCCAGCGCAACATCTCTTCGACTGCGGAATTCAGCAGCTCCGGCGACTCGCGCAACCGACGGAACTCCGCCGGATGCTCGATCAACGCATGCAATCCACCGGCCATCGCCGAACTTGTCGTATCATGGCCCGCGGTCGCAATGACCAGGTAGTACGAGAGGCTCTCGAAGACTCCGGCCGGATTGCCGCCGACCGACGCATTGGCGATTACCGAGGCGAGATCGTCCTTCGGGTTCCTGCGACGGTCCTCCGCGATAGCGCCGAAGTAAGCAAAAAACTCCTGAGCCGCGACTTGGCGGCTTTGGAAGTTGTTGCTTCCTCCCGACAAATCCTTGTCAGACGAAGCGAGCAGAGCTTGCGTGAACTTGAGCATCTTGGCGTCGTCTTCGCGCGGAACGCCGAGGATCGTCATGATGATCCGCAGCGGGTACCAAAGCGCGACGTCGTTGACGAAATCGCACCGGCCACCGCGCTCGTCCATCAAAGCGACAAACTCTCCGGCAAGATTCTTGATCTCCCCCTCGATCTTGCGCAGGTTCACCGGCATGAACCACGCCTGTGTGATGCCGCGGTAAGCACGATGGTCGGGCTCGTCCATGGTGATGAGCGTCCTGACTAATTTCGCGTTCCCCGCGCGGACTCGTCTTTCTTCCTCCTCGATCGGCACGAGGCTATTACGCGGATCGTTGATGAATTTGTCGTTCTGCCGCTCGATTTCGAGGATGTCGCTGTGCTTCGCGATGGTCCAGAATGGCCGATAGCCGGCAGGTTCTGTCCATCGCACGGGGTCGCTTCGCCGCAGTTCGGCGAAGATTTCGTCGTACTTGCGGGGCGTTCCGTATGTGACAGGGTCTACGACCTGGTCATCGATCCGTTCGACCATCGGTCTCCTCCAGATGTTTGATTATTTTCTGACACCCTAACATCGGCACGAAAATCAAACCTGCCTCACAGCGCCAGGCACGTGACGCACGGTGCCAAGTTTATCTCGCAGCGGCCTGCCCGTCGGTGCGGGACGACGACCATTGCCTGGGCGATTGACCGTACCGTGCCCGAAACACCCGGCTGAAATGCGCGGGGTCGACGAAGCCGACGAGGTACGACACGTCGGTGATGCTCTGAGGTTCCTCCGCGCGATCTCGCAACAATCGCGCAGCTCGCGCGAGACGTAGCTCTTGGACCAACCCCATAGGCGTCTGATTGATCCGGCGGACGAGCCGGTACAGCGAGCGGCGGGACAGGCCGACAGATCGGCCGATGCCGTCGGGGCTGAGATCGGGATTACTCAACTGAACCTCAATGGCCTGTCTCACTTGGTCGATTTTCGCAGCGTTCGGGATGAAGGCGCTCCGTTTGGCAGCGCTCGCAGGCAGACTTGCTTCCACAGCATCCATAAACAGAACTTCCATCGAAGCCTGAACCCGCAAATTCGGCCATTCGGGAGACCCCAGGGCCTCGGAAATCATTGAGAGTGCAACCCGGCTCTCAGCCGACCTCGCGAGGCGGGTTCCGCCAAGCTGAGAGCGCGGCCAATGTTCGCAGTATCGATGACTAACGGTCACCCCGATCGTTCGACTGCCGTCCGGAATCAGAAATGAAGTCGGCACGGAAGCGTCAAAGATGGCCCATTCGCCGGCCCGGAGTTCCGTCGCACGATCAGACTGCTTCACGAATGCGCTTCCGAATCGCTGCAGCAAAATAAAGCAGCTTCCCGTCTCGGTCGGATCGATCGAAAATCCGTACGTGTCGTTGGCGCGGCCCAGTCCAGATGCGGCAACATAGTTGTCAACCAGCAGTGCATCGCCCAGTCGCTCAAGTCGTCCCCACACAGAGAACGAATGCGCCCGCCTCGTGTAGCAGCTTCCCGCGAAGTGCGGCTCGATAGCGGAGTGCCATTCGTCCGGCGACGTGAAGCGCCGGTGCATCGCGGAAATCGAATGGACGGGGCCGTAGGGCATTCTGCTCTCCAGGTCCCAATTATGAATGGTTGAACCTTTGCGTCAAGAGTGTTAGGTAGATGCCAATCAAAAGATCTGGCTGTCATCTGGATGGCCGGCAACAAGTCTGCTTGGCGGCAGGGAGGATCTGGTGGCTGGCGTGTTCCAGGGTCTGAAAGTCATTGACAGCGCCACCTTTGTCGCCGGCCCGGCGGCGGCCGTGATCCTCGCGGACTTCGGTGCGGACGTCGTCAAGATCGAGCCGGTCGGCGCCGGCGATCCGCAGCGGGTCCTCGGTCGTCTTCCTAACCTGCCAAAAGCCGACCATAACTACGCGTGGACAGTTGCCGCGCGCAACAAGCGTACGCTGGGGTTGGACCTCAAGACCGAGACTGGTCGAACCATCCTGGGGCAGCTCGTGCGTTCCGCCGATGTTTTCGTTACCAACCAGTCTCCGGCTTCACGCACTCGGCTCGGGATCAGCTATGAGCAGCTTTCGGAAATCAATCCGCGTCTCGTCTATGCGGCGCTCACCGGCTACGGGGAGACAGGCCCCGAAGCTGAAAGACCGGGCTTCGATGCCCATGCCTATTGGGCTCGATCGGGATTGGCCGATAGCGTACGCCCCGACCCCGAGAGCTCTCCTGCGGCACCCACTATGGGGATGGGCGATCAGCCGACAGCGGTCACCCTCTACGCCGGGATTGTCACGGCGCTCCTTTACCGGGAGCGCACGGGCCGGGGGAGCTGCGTCACGTCATCGCTGCTCGCCAACGGAGTCTGGTCGAATGCGGCATCGATCCAGGCGGTCCTGTGCGGTGGCGAGATCCAGTACCGCCTCCCCCGAAAGGCCACCCGGAACGCTTTGACGTGCTTCTATCGGTGCGCTGACGACCGCTGGTTCATGATCAGTCTGGTGCAGGAGGAACGCGATTGGCCGCGCTTCTGCCACGCAATCGGCCGCTCCGCCTTAATCGAGGACTCACGCTTTTCGGCGCTTGCAACACGGCGCGCCAATGCGGCCGAGCTTGTGGCACTTCTCGACGACCTGTTTGCGAGCCGCATCTCGTCCGATTGGCAACGCATCTTTCAGGCGGCTGACCTGACCGCGGCGATCGTGGCCAAGGCCGGAGATCTGGTCGGCGACGACCAGATGTATCATGCCGGTGCGCTTGTCAGAGCCGAGTGGATGCCGGGGCATGGCGCAATCGTGGACAGCCCGTTCCGAATAAGCGGTATCACGAAGAGGCCCCCAAACCCCGCACCGGAATTGGGCCAGCACAGTGGGGAAATCCTGGAGGAGCTTGGATATTCCGACGAGGACATTGCTCGCCTGAAAGTATCTGGCGTTGTCGGCTGATTGACGGCCGAAGTCCCGGCCCACTGTTCCAAATCGGTCGTAACCGAGCTGAGTTATGTCGATGGGAGGATCAACCATGCCACGAAGATACCTGCCCTATTTCGCCGCCGTTGGGTTGGCGGCGAGCCTCGCGGCTCTACCGGCCAATGCAACCGAAAAGAAGTACGATCCGGGCGCCACAGACCAAGAGATCAAAATCGGAAATCTCGCTCCCTATAGCGGGCCCGCATCAGCCTACGGCATCATCGGTCGCGTCGCTGCAGCGTTTTTCCGCAAGGTCAACGATGAAGGCGGCATCAACGGGCGGAAATTCACTTTCGTCAGCTACGATGACGCGTTCAGTCCGCCGAAGGCCGTGGAGCAGGCGAGAAAGCTGGTCGAGAGCGACGAGGTGCTCATGATCTACCAGTCGGTTGGAACGCCCTCGAACGCGGCGATCCAGAAATTCTTGAATGCCCGGAAGGTGCCGCAGCTCTTTGTCGCAAGCAATGCCACCCGCTGGGGCGATCCGGACCATTTTCCATGGACCATGGGCTGGCAGCCAAATTTCCAGAGCGAAGGGCGCGCCTACGCAAAATACATCCTGCAGAACTATCCGAACGCGAAGATTGCCATGCTCTGGCAGAATGACGACGGAGGGCGCGACGAGGCGAAGGGTTTGCGCGATGGGCTGGGAGAAAGGGCCTCGATGATCGTCGCCGAATCGTCATTTGAATTGTCGGAACCGACGATCGACGCTCACATCGCGCGGCTGAGAAACTCCGGCGCGGACATCTTCGTGTCCTGGACCACGCCGAAAGCAAGCGCTCAGGCCATCCGCAAGCTTGCAGAACTCGAGTGGAGGCCGGTCGTCTTCCTCGCAGGCGTCTCCACCTCCGTGGCGAGTGTGCTCCGTCCTGCAGGTCTGGAGAACGCCAAGGGGATCATCTCGAATGCCTATTTAAAGGACCCCAGCGATCCCGCCTGGAGCAACGACGCGGCCACGAGAGGTTGGAATGCGTTCATGGACAGGTATCTTCCAGATGGGGACAAGGCAGACCGCGTCACCGTCTATGGCTACGCCGTTGCGCACACGCTGCTCGAAGTCCTCAAGCGATGCGGCGACAACCCCACGCGCGACAACATCATGCGGCAGGCCGCGAACTTAAGGGACCTGGACGTTCCGATGCTCTTGCCCGGCATCAAGATCAATACGTCTGCTAAGGATTATTTTCCAGTCGAACAGATGCAACTCATTCGCTTCGACGGTCAGAGGTGGCAGCCTCTCGGAGAGCTGATCGACGGCGAAGTCGGAAGCGCCGGGACCAACTGAGGTGAGCTCGGTCCTGTGCTTTCCCAACGCAAATGCGAGAAGCAGATCCCATGCCTCGGCTCACGCCATCGTCGCGCGTGCGTCTGCGAGCCCTGGGAATCGGTTTCGTCGATGGCCTCAAGGTGCAGGACCTCTATCTCATGAAGCGTCGGAGAGGGGGTGACCGAGTATGCCCCGGGGGCATGCAGGTCATGGGAATTTATCGCTCGGGCGCACTCGCCGAGTACGTCGCCGTTCCAGCGGAAGCAGCACTAATCCTGCTGGATGGCACTTCCGCCGAGGCAGGGCCTCATTTTGCGCAGATATCTCACGGCCCATTCTGCGCTGACAGAGGGCGCAAGCTACAAGCTGGCGACCAGATGCTCGTCCCGCGCCCAGCCGGAGGCGTCGGAACCGCCGCGATACATTTGCGGATGATATTCGCAGGCCCGTCATTGCGGCGCCTCGACCGAAAAGAAACGAAAATCTTGCGTTCGATCAATTATACGCACTCCAATTCCGTAAGAGGCTATCATGAAAGCAGTCGTCGTCGAGAACTACGAAGCCATCGACAATGTCGCTCTAAAGGATGTGGCTCAACCGGACATAACGCCTGGGATGGTTCGTGTCCGGATACAGGCTGCAAGCGTTGGCTTTGTGGACGGCTTGAAGGTCCGGGGCCTATATCAGACCAGGGATCCCCTGCCCTTCACACCGGGCACAGAGTTTGCCGGCACAGTCGATGCAGTCGCCCCGGACGTGGAAGGCTTTGCACCAGGGACGCCGGTTATCGGTATGGCCAGATCGGGTGGGCTTGCTGAGTATATTTGCCTCCCAGCTTCAGCGCTTTTCGTCAGGCCGGAAGACGTGGCACCGGAAGTTGGCGCTTCGTTTTTTGCGAATTATCTTACAGCGCTCTATTCGCTGAAGGTGCGGGGAACGCTTCGTCAGGGCGAAACGCTGCTGGTGCTTGGCGCAGCCGGCGGGGTTGGCATCGCCGCGGTACAAGTCGCAAAGCTACTGGGCGCCTCGGTCATAGCAGCCGCATCGACTGAGGCGAAACGGCAGTTTGCGACGGCGTACGGCGCCGACGCAGTGGTGAACTACACCGTCGACGGCTGGCGTGACGAGATAAAGACTCTCACCAGTGGCCGCGGCGTCGACGTGATCTTTGACCCGGTGGGCGGTGACCTGAGTCTGCAGGCATTCCGTTCGATCGCCTGGAATGGGCGTCATCTTGTCGTCGGGTTTGCGGCCGGCAGCATTCCCGCGCTGCCGTTCAATTTACCACTTCTGAAAGGAGGCGCATTGCTGGGCGTCGACCTCGCTCAGATCGGCCGCCGCGAACCGGACGTGCGCGACCAACTGATTGCCCAGCTATTCGCCTGGTTGAGCGAAAAGACACTCCTTCCGGTCGTAGGGAAGATCTTCGCCTTTCGGGATTTCCGCGATGCCTTCAAGGCAATGACCACGCGTTCCGCACTGGGAAAGATGGTTGTTCGGATCGATTGACGATCGCCTTCGACGCTTTGCATGAGGACAACCTATGAAAGTTTCCGACGCCCTAAACTCACGAATGTCGGTCCGCGCGTTTCTGGATAAGCCGGTCCAGGGAGAGATCGTGAAGGATATCCTGCTGGCGGCCGGTCGTTCGCCTTCGGGCGGCAACCTTCAGCCCTGGCATGTCTGGGCGCTGGCTGGTCAAGAGCTCGAACGGTTCAGGTCGCTCGTCGCCGAGCGGATGAAGATCAACCCAATGGGCGAAAAAGCAGAATACAACATCTATCCACCCGAGCTGAAGGAGCCGTACAGGACCCGACGCTTCAAGAACGGCGAAGATCTTTATCGCACAATTGAAATTCCACGCGAGGACAAGGCCGCGCGCCTGAAGCAGCTCGCGAAGAATTTTGGATTTTTCGGCGCTCCGGTCGGCTTGTTCTTTGCCATCGATCGCGAGATGGAGCCGGGACAGTGGGCTGATCTTGGCATGTACTTGCAATCCGTCATGTTGCTGGCCTTCGAAAAGGGATTGGCCACTTGCCCGCAGGAAGCGTGGGCAATCTGGCACAGGACGATAGCCGAATTCATCGCTTTGCCGCCTCATCTCATGATCTTTTGCGGCATGGCTCTCGGCTACGCGGATGCTGAGCATCCCATCAACAGCCTTCGCACGGAGCGCGCCGACTTATCGGAATTTGCGACGCTTCGAGGCTTCTGACTTGCGGGGCACGATGAAATCATCGACACGACCACCTTCATGTTGGGTCTGAAGGGGCTTCGCTATCATGGCGGCACCATCCCTTCGCGAATGACCCTTGGAGCAAGGTGCTCCAAGGGTCCTGTCGTGTGCAGCGCTGGCGCTTAGACTCCAATGACAGAGCTCGGCGCAAGCGCAGGAAAGCTCTTCCAAGAGCAACTTAAGGCGACATGACTCTCACGAACCGAACCGGCCTGCCCTCGAAGATCGCATCGCGGTTGCGCCTGCCTTTGGTGGCCGCTCCGATGCTCCGGGTATCGGGCGTCAACCTCGTCACGGCGGTTTGCCGGTCGGGGGCGATCGGCGCCTTTCCCACTGCCAACGCTGGATCGGTCGAAGAACTCGATCACTGGCTGAGAGCGATCGAGCATGGCGTTGCAGACTTGGGTCATCAGGCTGCACCACACTGCCCCAATTTGATCGTGCGGCAGCCGCGCTTCCAGGAAGACCTTGCTTGTCTCGTCCGCCACAAGGTGGAGATCGTCATCACCAGCGTCGGGTCTCCTGCAGCGGCCGTTGGACCGCTGCAGGATGTAGGCTGTCTCGTATTCGCCGATATCGCGTCTCTGAATCACGCAGAGAAAGCAATCAAGGCCGGGGCGGATGGGCTGATCCTGTTGAGTGCCGGGGCGGGCGGCCAGACCGGCTGGGCAAATCCATTTTCCTTCGTCCGAGCCGTCCGAGCAATCTTCGACGGACCGATCGTTCTTGCGGGCGGCGATGGCGTCGCGTTGGCTGCTGCGCAGCTGCTCGGTTGCGACCTTGCTTATATGGGAACGCGCTTCATCGCCACGCGGGAAAAGCATGGCGAGTGACGCCTATCGTCAAATGCTCATCGACAGCACCATGGATGACGTGATCTTGACGAAGGCCTTCACCGGACTCGAGGCGAGCATGCTGCGTCCTTCGATCGTCGACGCCGGTCTCGATCCCGCTCATTTGGATGAGTCCGTTTCGCAAGAGCGTGCCAAGGAGGTGTTTGGGACCAAGTCGGGCGGCCCGCGTCGTTGGGCCGAGGTCTGGAGCGCAGGCCACTCCGTGTCCGGCGTGCGCTCCGTGATGGGAGCGGCGGAATTGATCGACGAGATCGCCAGAGAATATGTAGCGTCGGTCAATTCGGATCTAGTCCGAAGCAGCAAGCAACTGCGAACGTGACGAACTGGTCCGCCGCGCGACAGTCAACGCATGATCAGCAGGCGAACCGTGTCGCAGGAAATCGTAGTTTGGCGCACGACGTCGTGCAAATGGCGGAGAGGGAGTCCGCGAGACGGCGCAAAATATCTCTTTTATTCAACTGGTTGGGAGATTCACGGACCAGCGGTTCCACAAAATTACCCTCACCCACTTAGTGGATTGGAATGGAAAAAGACGGACAAACGCGGCCAAGTCTCACAAGGCGCGAACTGTTACCAAATCTTTCTCATACCTCCAGGCTCCGACGGGTTCACGTCGAGCAGTGCTTGGAGCGAGCTCACGAGTTCCAACCGCCGACGTCCTACGGTTGTAGTAATGAGATCCCCTGTCCCAATCAACTCGTAAAGCTTCGTGCGTCCCAAGCCAGTGATCTCGCATGCTTCGTTAATCGTGCAGGTGAGCCGTAGAACGAACGGAATCGACCTCGGTTCTCCAAATGGCTTGGATGAAGCAATCGACACCCCTTCGCCTCTGTCTCCTGACCTTGCCCCCAAGTTTTATCCAGATCTGAGTTCGTTCGGGCGGTTGGATGTGCCCATCCGGGCGGTCGTAGCGGCGGGAGCTGGCGCGACCTCATATTTCTTGACGATTTACGCCTTCGCCATTGCTTATCGCCTCGTTGAGGCTCTTCAGCATAGCGCGTTTGAACAGCACCTGGATGGGCTATGAACAGCGCTCTATTTCAGCACCATCACAATAGCGACAGTTGGCTATGGCGATATCGTGCCGAAGACCGCCGCGGCGCGGTCGCTTGTGATGGGCCATTGGGCTCCTTTTTTTAATGCTACTGGGCTCGTCGGCCGAAGATCCACCGAAGTTAAGCGCCGCCTTCAGTATTCGACCACCGATTGACCACCGCTACACCGTGAACGAACGTGGAAGCTCGTGAGCCGACGCCACGAAAAACGTCAATGTTTTTCAAGACCTTCGAGCAAGCAGGCCCGCTCATAACGGCCTGGTTTCAGGTTCTCGCTGATTGCTGATCAGGGCTAGCGATTCTGGCCGCAAGATCGGCAAGATCGAGAACAATCTCCCCCCGCGGCCGACTATGCGTTGTTTCAGATCGGCAGTTGGGTGACGGGACGGCGCGGAGATCGACCGCTCGATGAAACGATTCCGAGATTTCGCGGCGTGGCCTTGTCCGTGGCGGAAAGTCACGGCCGACGACGATGCGACGTCCTCCGCCGCCCGACTATAATCCGCTGTCTTTCACAGACTGCATGACGACAAATGTCGACGTATTCGACACATGCGGAAGGCTCGAAATCTTTTCGCCCAATACCTGCCGATACCTTTTGATATCAGCGGTTCGAACCTTCAGCAGGTAGTCAAATGAACCTGCGATCATGTGGCACTCTTCCACCTCCTTGATCTTCATGACCGCCGAGTTGAACTCGGTCAACGCCTTCTCCCGTGTGTCCGAAAGCCGGACTTCCGCGAAAGCAACGTGCTCCAGTCCGAGCCGTCGTGGATCCAGCACGGCCCTGAAACCAACGATGTAGCCGTCGTCCATCAGGCGCTTCAATCGCACCTGACACGGCGTTTTGGATAGGCCGACCTGCTTGGCCAGGTCGGTTACCGACATCCGGCCATCTTCGGCCAAGGCCTGCAGAATTCGCCCATCGAACTGGTCTATTTCACTATTTTCCTGCGTTTTCGCCATGCGATTGGACCGACTTGCTCCAGATGAAAGGTCGATAATACCATATTTCGGCAGAAACAAAGTCTGAAAGCCGGAGCCGCCAATGCTATTTCTAACTCGGTTCGATCAAGCGTCAGATGAAGGCTGAGGTGATGTCCAACTCCACCATGACTGTTCTTCCGCAAAGCGACTCCGAGGCGGACCGGCATGCAGTCTTCTCCAACTTCGCTCCGCCGATCCATCCGCAGCGCGCATTGCGTCAAGCGATCACGGCGGCCTACCGGCGTCCGGAAACGGAGTGCCTGCCCCCACTCGTGGCGGCCGCAACACTCCCGGCGAGACTCCAGTCGGCGGCGACGGAGACCGCACGACGTCTCATTGAAAAGCTGCGCGCCAAGCAAACACGTTCCGGAGTCGAGGCGCTCGTTCAGGAGTACGCGTTGTCGAGCCAGGAAGGTGTGGCTCTGATGTGCCTTGCCGAGGCGCTGCTTCGCATCCCCGATACGCCGACGCGCGATGCACTGATCCGCGACAAGATCGCCACCGGTGACTGGACGTCGCACCTTGGCGGCGGACGGTCGCTGTTCATCAATGCCGCGACATGGGGACTCGTCGTCACCGGCAAATTGAGTTCGACCGTCAGCGACGGCAGTCTGGCTTCCGCACTGGCTCGCCTGATCGCGCGCTGCGGCGAGCCGGTCATACGTCGCGGCCTCGACATGGCGATGCGCATGATGGGAGAACAATTCGTCCGAGGCCAGACGATCGAGGAGGCGCTCCGCCATTCGAGCTCTCTAGAGCAACAAGGCTTTCGCTACTCGTATGACATGCTCGGCGAAGCGGCAATGACCGCCGCCGACGCCGAACGCTACTACAAGGACTACGAACACGCGATTTTCGCGATCGGACAAGCGTCCGCAGGACGCGGCGTCTATCAGGGCCCGGGCATCTCGATCAAGCTGTCCGCACTGCATCCACGCTACTCCCGGGCGCAGTCCACGCGCGTCATGGATGAACTCCTACCCAGGGTGAAGGCGCTGGCACTCCTGGCCAAGCGATTCGACATCGGCCTCAATATCGACGCCGAGGAGGCAGAACGGCTCGAATTGTCGCTCGATCTTCTCGAACAGCTCTGCCTGGATACGGACCTCTCAGGCTGGCATGGAATGGGGTTTGTCGTACAAGCCTACGGCAAGCGCTGCCCATTCGTACTCGACTACATCGTCGATCTTGCGCGCCGCGCCGGCCGCCGCATCATGGTCCGCCTCGTCAAGGGCGCCTATTGGGACGCTGAGATCAAGCGCGCCCAGGTTGATGGGCTGAACGGGTTTCCCGTCTACACGCGCAAGGTCTACACGGACGTCTCCTACATTGCTTGCGCCAGAAAATTGCTCGCAGCACCCGACGCGATCTTCCCCCAGTTTGCGACCCACAATGCCCAGACCCTCGCCACGATCTACTATATGGCCGGTCAGAATTTTCAGCCCCGGCAATACGAGTTCCAGTGTCTGCACGGCATGGGCGAACCGCTCTATGAAGAGGTCGTCGGTGACGCCAAGCTCAACCGCCCTGTGCGGATCTACGCACCGGTTGGCACGCATGAGACCCTTCTCGCATACCTCGTTCGGCGCCTGCTCGAAAACGGGGCGAACTCCTCCTTCGTCAACCGCATCGTAGACCCGAACATATCGGTCGACGACCTCGTGAGCGATCCCGTGGAAGCCGTCAAGGCGATGGCGACGATGGGCGCACAGCACAGCAAGATCAAACTGCCGGCCGAGCTGTTTGGAAGCAGTCGAACGAATTCGGCAGCCCTTGATCTGACCGATGAAGCCATCCTCGCGTCGCTCACACGCGCGTTGAAGGCGAGCACCGGCATCGAATGGAAGGCGACACCTCGACTCACGACCAACGAGGCGAGCGCTCCAGCACGTCCGATCTGCAATCCCGGAGATCGCCGCGACATCGTCGGCTGGGTGACTGACGCATCGGACGACGATGTGCTGCGGGCGACTGAGCAGGCTTCCGCTGCAGCCGCGAGTTGGGCGTCCGTACCACCGCCGGAGCGCGCCGAATGCCTCACCCGGGCTGCCGATTTCATGCAAGATCGGATGCCCACCCTTCTCGGCCTGATTTCGCGTGAAGCCGGCAAGTCGTTGCCGAATGCGATCTCCGAGGTGCGCGAGGCGATCGATTTCCTGCGCTATTATGCAGCGGAAGCACGCCGCACCCTCGGCCCGGCTCAAAAGCCGCTTGGTCCGGTCGTTTGCATCAGCCCGTGGAATTTCCCGCTGGCGATTTTCATCGGACAGATCTCAGCCGCACTGGTCGCCGGCAATCCGGTGTTGGCAAAACCTGCCGAAGAAACCCCGCTGATCGCGGCCCAAGGCGTTCGCATCCTGCATGAAGCGGGTATTCCGGCCGACGTCCTGCAACTGGTGCCGGGTGATGGCCGCGTCGGCGCCCTTCTGGTCGCCTCGCCGGCGATCTCGGCCGTGATGTTCACTGGATCGACCGAGGTCGCGCGTCTGATCCAGTCGGAGCTTGCAAACCGACTTTCGATGGAAGGTCGGCCGATCCCATTGATCGCAGAGACCGGCGGGCAGAATGCGATGATTGTCGACTCTTCGGCGCTTGCAGAACAGGTCGTCGGTGACGTGATTGCATCGGCCTTCGATAGCGCTGGCCAACGCTGTTCGGCTCTTCGGGTCCTTTGTCTCCAGGAAGATGTTGCGGATCGCATTCTGAACATGCTGAAAGGCGCAACGCGTGAGCTGACCATGGGGCGCACAGACCGCCTGTCGGTCGATGTCGGTCCGGTCATCACGTCGGAAGCAAAGAAGACGATCGAGGAGCACATTGAGACGATGCGCGGCTTGGGTTGCGCGGTCGAACGGATCGGCCAGAGCGCGGACACCACCAATGGCACGTTCGTATCTCCAACGATTATTGAACTCGATAGGCTCTCTGATCTGACACGGGAAGTCTTCGGACCTGTTCTTCACGTTCTGAGATACCGCCGTGAAGATCTCGATGCCCTGATCGACGACATCAATGCAACGGGCTATGGCCTCACCTTTGGCCTGCATACACGTCTGGACGCAACGATCGCGCACGTCACACATCGCGTCAAAGCAGGAAACATCTACGTGAACCGCAATGTGATTGGCGCTGTCGTCGGTGTCCAGCCATTTGGCGGCCGCGGACTGTCCGGTACGGGCCCCAAGGCCGGCGGCCCGCAATATCTGGGGCGACTTGTCACGCCCTCCCCGATCGCGCTGCAGCCCAGCTCCAACAACACCAACACGGCGCTTCTCGATTGGGCGAAGTGGCTTGAGGACAAGGGGGCGAACGCGGCCGCCGACGCGGCTCGTTATTTCGGTCAAGTCTCCGCGCTCTGGCATGAGGTCGAGCTCCCCGGGCCCGTCGGTGAACGCAACGTCTACGCGTTGCATCCGAGAGGCCTCATCCTTTTGGCACCCGAAACGGTGACCGGCCTCTATCATCAGCTTGGCGCAGTCATCGCCACCGGCAATCACGCGATAATCGACGCTGCATCGGGATTGCAGAGCTCGCTGGCGGGGCTACCGCCACACTTGGCCGGCCGCGTGTCCTGGTCGACCGACTGGGACGCTCACGGTCTCTTCGGGGGCGCCCTGGTCGAGGGCGGGGTCGAGCGCGTCCAGTCCGTCTGCAAGCGGATCGCCGCCATCCCGGGACCACTCGTGCCGGTTCAGGCAGCTTCAGCAAACGAAATTGCCCGAAATCAGAATGCTTACAATATCCAATGGCTGCTGGAGGAGGTGTCGACGTCGATCAACATGGCCGCGGCCGGCGGCAATGCGAGCCTGATGACGATCGGGTAGGACGTCGAGCGCACGCGCTTCCCGCGCGTGCACTTCGAGATGCGATCGCAGCAGACGTACGTCCTGGCCAAGCAGCCTGAAGATCGACGCCGCTACACAGCCTTGTACTTGCGGGCGAGCGCAGCGCTTCCGACGATGGTCATCATCAGCGTGACGGCGAGCAGGATGAAGGCGAGAGCGGCGCCGAAAGGCCAGTTGCTGACACGGTTGAACTGATCGTAGACCGCCGGGGCCATCATCTGGAACTGTGGCCCTCCCAGCAGGACGGGGGTGGCATAGGCGTTCATGCTCAGGATGAACACCATGACCCCACCTGCAATGACGCCGGGCATCGCCAGCGGCAGGACCACGCGCCGAAACACGGTGAACGGCCGCGCCCCGAGATTGGCTGCGACCTCCTCTGTCTGGCGCGGAATGCCCTCGATCACCGCGGAGAGGGTCAGAACCATGTAGGGCAGGACGATGCCGATGATGCCGATGACCACGGCACCGGGGGTATAGAGCAGTTTCAGGGGAGCCGTGCCGAGGCCTGCGCCCTGCAGCGTGGCATTGATCAACCCGTCATTTCCCAGCAGGGCAATCCAGCCTGCCGAACGAACCACGTTGCCGACCAGCAGCGGGAACATCGTGAGGATGGTCACGAGGCTCTTGAGCTTGCTATCCATCCGCGACAGCCAGTAGGCCGCAGGAAACGCGAGGATCACCGTGACCAGGGTGCAGAGGACGGCGACGCCCAACGTCATCAGCAGGACGCGCTGATAGTAGGGGTCGGCCACCGCGCGCAGATAGTTCTCACCGGTCAGGGCCTCGATCATCAGCGAGGCCGCGTCAAAATGGTTCAGAGAGATGCGGGCCATCATGACCATCGGCGCGACAAGGAGCACACAGACGAGAAGACCGGCAGGCAGGATGAAGATCGCCATATCGCGCCTCAGCCCTTGAAATCTTTGTTCCAGAAATCGAGAAAGGCGGCCTGCTGCTCCACGAGATAGGTGAAGTTCGGCGTCCAGAGGCGCGCCCGCTCGGCCTCGGAGAAGTTGATCTGCTTGTCGAGCTCGGGCGGCAGCGGTGCGTCCGTGACGGTCGGGACGTATCCCATCTTGGTGGCAAAGGCGATTTGCGACGAGGGCTCGAGCATGGAGTTCAGATATTTGAAAGCATCTTCCTTGTTGCGTGCGTTCTTGGGAACCGCAGCCTCATAGATCGTCGGGAAAGCCCCCTCTTCGGCGATCACATGGCCCAGCGGGATCCCGGCCTGTTTCCACATGAAGCCCCGCGCGGCCGCGATGATGGTGAACCAGATGTCCTCGGATTTCAGGGCCGCGGCGACGGCTTCCGTGGAGGCCAATACCTTCACGTCCAGGGACCGCCATTCCATCAATTTCTTCTTGGCGGGCTCGAAGTCGTTCATTGAGCCGCCGCCGGCGATCGCGGCAAACGCCATATTGGTGGTGAAGAGGAAATCGGAGAGGCCGACCCTGCCCCGATATTTCGGATCCCAGAGATCGTTGATCGACCTGGGCGGCGTGGGCACGCGGTTCGTGTTGTAGACGATGGTATGGGCCGAATAGATATGAGGAATGGAGTTCGGCTTGCGCAGGAACGGCAGCACTTTGGCGGTCCGCGGCACGACCTGCTCCGAGACGCCTTCGAGCACGTCGCGCTGAGCGGCGGCGAACATGTCGAAATCTGCGAGACAGGCGACATCCATGCTCCCGCGCCGGCTCTGACGCTCGGCGAGCAGCTTGGTCCGGCGCGGAACAGGGCTGGATACGTCCTGAAGAACGTCGATACCCGTCGGCTTCATGATGGCGATGTCAACGCTTTCGCGCAGCAGATCGCCGAAGTCTCCGCCCCAGGTCCCAACGGTGACCTGGCGGCTTTGGGCCGATGCCATGCCTGGCAGCAGAGCGGCGGCTGAGGCAGCGCCGAGAAATCCACGACGGGTGAGTGCGGTCATTGTCGTAACCTTCTGGATTGGATTTTCTATTTTCAGGCGAGGATCAGCCGTGCAGCAGCCGGCTCCCAGTTCACGCGAACCACGTCTCCGGTCTTGAGCTGACGCATGGCATCGCCGGCGGCCGGCGTCGCTCGAATGGCGGTGAGCGCTACGCCGTCGAGTTCGAGCCGGTACTCGGTTTGAGCACCGAGATAGAAGATGCCGGAGATCCGCGCGGGAAGTCCGACAGCGTCGGGAGCGGCGTGGACCGCGACGCGCTCCGGCCGCAGAGCCAGCACACTGGCATTGCTGGGAGCCGCCGCGACATCGCAGGGCAGCAGGCTGCCGCCTGCGCTTCGCAGCGCCTGGCCCTCGATGGTGCCGGTGATGATGTTGCAGCGTCCGACGAAATCCGCGACGAAGGCATCCGCGGGCTGCTCGTAGAGCTCTTCAGCGGTCCCGATCTGCCGCACGCGCCCGCTTTCCATCACCACCAGACGGTCGGACATGGTCAGCGCCTCCTCCTGATCGTGCGTCACCATCAGGGTAGTGAGACCGAGACGCTGCTGCAGGGCGCGGATCTCAGTACGCACATCGGCGCGCAGCTTGGCGTCGAGATTGGACAAGGGCTCGTCCAGTAGAAAGACGGCGGGATTGATGACCAGCGCTCGCGCAAGCGCTACGCGCTGTTGCTGGCCGCCCGACAATTGGCGTGGCATGCGATCCGCCAGATGGTCGAGCCGAACCAGCTTCAGCGCCTCGGCGATGCGCCGATCGCGGTCGGCGCGATTGACCTTGCGCATTTCGAGGCCGAACCCGACGTTGTCGGCGACGCTCATGTGCGGAAAAAGCGCGTAGGATTGGAAGACCATGCCGGTCTGGCGAGCGTAGGGCGCGGTGCGCGTGACGTCCTGCCCCGCGATGACGACGCGGCCGGCGGTCGGCTCGATGAAGCCGGCGACCATCCGCAGCGTAGTGGTCTTGCCGCAGCCGGAGGGGCCGAGCAGCGAAACCAGTTCACCTTCGGCGATCGCGATGTCCGCGCGCTCGACGGCGACGGATAGTCCGTATTCCTTGCGCAGTCCCTCGAGACGGAGCGTGCCCACGGTGTATCCTCCTCAAAGGGTCAGACGACCCGGGACAATTTCACGAAACGGTCGGTGACGAGCATCAGCGCCGCGACGACCAGGATCTGCACCGTCGCGACCGCGGCAAGGGTCGGATCCATGCGGAATTCGAGATAGTTGAGCATCGCGACGGGCAGCGTGGTCTTGCCAGCGCCCACCAGGAGCAGGGTCAGCTCGAGGCTCTCGAAGCTCTGGATGAAGGAGAACATGGTCGCCGCAACGATCCCCGGCCGCAGCATCGGCAAAGTCACGCGGCGAAACACGGTCCAGGGGCGCGCGCCGAGATTGGCGGCCGCTTCTTCGGCGATGGTGTCCAAGCCCTGCAGGCTGGCGGTCACCACCCGCACCGTCCAGGGGATGGTGAGCAGGACGTGGGCCGCGATCAGGCCCGGCAGGGTGCCGACGATGTCGAGGTCGAGCCTGTTCTCCAGCTTGAGATAGAACAGATACAACGCCGTTCCGGCGACGATGCCGGGCACCGCCAGCGGACCGAGCAGAAGCGTATTGATGGCCGACTTCGCCGCGATGGTGCTGCGCGACAGCGCAAGCGCCGCTGCCGTGCCGAACGCGACGCCAATTGCGGTTGCGATCAGCGCCACTTGCAGGCTGAGCAGAAAGCCATTGGCGAATTCGCGCCGGGTCCAGGCATTGAAGTACCAGCGAAAGGTCAGGCCGCTCGGTGGAAACGACACGATCTCGTCGCGGAAGAAGCTGGTCATGATCACCATGACCACTGGCGCAAGCATCAGCACATAGGCGATCGCCACCAATGTGCGATGAGCG
The DNA here is from genome assembly GCF_051168395.1 of Bradyrhizobium sp. HKCCYLRH1030. Lineage (NCBI taxonomy): Bacteria > Pseudomonadati > Pseudomonadota > Alphaproteobacteria > Hyphomicrobiales > Nitrobacteraceae > Bradyrhizobium > Bradyrhizobium sp. HKCCYLRH1030. Next base: position 360,133 of record NZ_JBNPUY010000007.1, read on the forward strand.
AGACGGCTCGACGTCATGGCCCGCCCCTCCGTGCCTGCTGAGCTGCGAGGAGAAATGCCGGGACGACCATTTGCGCCAGCATTTCAACGATGGGCAAATGCCCGTCGTGAAAATGCCCCGCCTCGTGCAGCAGGTTGATCTGGCCGATGACTTCGCTGTTCCAGCGCACGGGCATGTTCAGGATGCTTGCGCATCCGAGCGCGAGGATTTTCTCATGATCAGGAAAGTCGCGTGCAATGTCGCTGGCGTTTCGACCAATATAGGGCACGCCCGACATGAGCACGCGGCGCATGGTGGGGGCTTCTTCCAAGGCCTTTGAACCCTGGGCCGGAAACCGATCCGGCGCGCTGCTATAGAGCCGATCGGCGACACCGTCCGCCGGCCGGTAGAGCAGAGCCGTAAACAGCTTGTGGCCGACGGCCGCGGCGAGCAGGCGGTCCAGCACGCGCAGGCTCGCGCCGGGCTGGTCCCGCTCGGCCAGCGCAGTCGCCAATGCCGCGAGCGGCGCCATGGAGCTACTATACTGAAGCGCGTCGCGGGTGCTCATGCGCCAGGTCCCCGGCTTGCAACAAGCGGAAGATGCAGTGCCGATGGGCGCTCGCCGCCAAACGCCACCGTGAGGAGCGGAGGCCTGCCGTGCGGCACCTGCGCGAAATGATCGGCGTCAGCGCCGGCAATCGACAGACGGATGCGGCTGCCGGCTGCGAAACGCCAGGCGGTCGGCAGCAATGGAATGCGGATGCACTCCCAGGCGCCGGGGACCAGCGGTGCCGCATCGGCCCGCGAGAAGCTCCGGAATGGCCAGGTGGTGCTATAGCTGTCCGGCGCCGGGGTTTCCTTGCGGTGCAGAGCCCGCAGCAGTCCCTCGGTCACGTAGCGCTCGGTGCCATCCGCTTCGATTTCGCTCACATAGACGAACAGCGCCGCATCGGGCTCGCTGGAGGATAGCCAGATATCCGCAACGCCATGACCGGCGAGCTCCATGGCCTCGACCAGGGGCGCCGAGGTGTAGCTCAGCATCCGATCGGTGCGTCCTTGCCAGTCGGTGTAGTAGCTCCGGCTATCGACGCCCGCGATGCGCTCAAAGCGCGTCTGCTGCCCCGTGCCGAGGGTGAAGTCGACCTTGTAGGACTCCGCGCCGCCATGGGTGGCGGTGTCGCCGAGACCGTGGCCGGACGTGAGGAACAGTGTCCGCTGCGCTTCAATCGGCGGCCAGGCGCGAGACGCTCGCCATGCCTGCGCATGGAGGGAAAAATAGTGGATCGGGGCCTCGTTCTTAAGGCCTGTGTCCCACCCGAGAAGATAGGTATCGAAGAATCGCAAGACTTCGCCGAGAAGCGGGAAATCCACGACCTCGGAGGTCCGCCAGGGCGAGATGTCGATCCGGGCGCCATGGTCCCAGGGGCCGAGCAGGAGATGGCGCGGATTGTCCTTCATGGTCAGGAAGCGCGAGATCGCACCATTCATGTAGCCGGCCCCGTCGCACCAGCCGGAGACCGACAGGATCGCCACGTCGCGCCGCACGCCCGCAGACAACGCATAGGGACTGAACGAGGCAGAGCTGAAGCCGGGATCGTAGACAAGCGCTTCTTCGCGGAATTTGAACTCCGCCATGAAATCGGTCTGGCGGAAGTTCGCCAGATGCTCACGGACCGCTTCCCGCACCAGAACGCCGTCGGTATCCGCATCGACCGGCTGCGGGCCTTCGAAATCCGGATTGCTGTAGTAGGAGAACTTCTGGAGCACGTCGCGCCGATCATGATCCAGGCCGATGAGCAGCTCATCATAGATCTGCGTCAGCGACGTGACCTGAAGGCCGCCCGGGAAGTAGTTGTCGGTGTAGGTGTCCCACACCGAAAACAGCGGCGCGATGGCCTTGACGGCCGGATGACCCGTGCTGGCCAGGAAGTCCGACGCCGCGCCGAGATAGGACACGCCGGTGGCGCCGATGCTGCCGTTGGACCAGGGCTGGGCCACGATCCAATCGGCAATCTCGCGGCTGTCCTCGCGCTCCTTGGGGGAGCGGAAGCTGTCGCGGGTGCCGAAGCTGGCGCCCGTGCCACGGACATCGACCACCACCACCGCATACCCGCGTGGCACGAAGAAATCGCGGAACTTACCGGTGTTGGGATTGACCTCGCCACTCCCGCCCGGCCGCAGCTTGAAGCGGCGATAATACGGGGTGAACAGAGCGATCGTTGCGAACGATTTGTCGGGTGCCGCGCCGTCGATGGCTTCGGGCAAATAGACGTCCACGGCAATGCGGCAACCATCGCGCATCGTGACGTAGCACGAGACAGGCTCCGTCAAGCGGGACGTCACTGGTCGACGCTCAACATAGTCGCCCGGGGCCATCTGCCAGGCGCGATCGGTTTCGGCACACACGGTCATTGCGGCTCTCACATGCCCATCATTTGGGCTTCCACTTGAGCTGCAAAGAAACATTGCAAATTTCATGCGTCAAATGCGTAATATGTCGTATTATATGCGGAATGCGCATTCAGGAGCTGGATTTGCCCAATCACCGTGGTCTGGAAGCCCTCCGGGCGTTTGTGGAAACAGGGTCCGTGTCGCGGGCGGCCGAGCGGCTGGGGCGCACGCAGCCCCAGGTCGGGCGGCTGCTCAGCGCGCTGGAGAAGGAGGTGGGCTTTCCTCTGTTCGGACGCGACAGCCGTCCTTTGACGCTGACGCGCGAGGGGCGGGAGTTTTACGCCCATGCGGAGCGCGTTCTCCTTGGCCATGATGGACTGCAACGTTTTGCGGTGCAGATGAGCCGCGGAACGCGCCATCATCTGCGAATCCTCACTGCTCCCTTCATTGCTCACGCCATGGTTGCCGATGCCGTAGCCACCGTGGCCAAGCGCTCTCCGAACTTCACGGCTTCGATCGAATCCCGGGTGCGCCTGGATATCGAGACCTGGGTCGGCCAGGAAACCTTCGATCTCGGGGTCACCATCCTGCCGCTCTCGCATGCGGCTTTCGGGACCGAGGAGTTCCTGCGCGTCGAAGCCATGGTCGCAATGCGCCCGGATCATCCGCTCGCGGCGCAGCAGATCGTGACCTTCGATCAGTTCGCCGCCGAGGACGTCATCGTCACGCATCCGCGCTCGATCCTGCGACAACATCTCGAACGCCTGAGCCGTGAAGCCCGCAAGCCGTTAAAGGTGCGATTTGAAGCCACCAATGGCGTGATCGCCTGTCAGCTCACCGGGAGAGGACTCGGATGTTGCCTGTCCGACCCCTTCGTCGCCCGCTCCAGCGGTGTGCCGGATCTGGTTCTCAGGCCATTTCGTCCGGCCTTTCCGCTCCAATACGGCTTCCTGCATCCCATCTGGCAATCCCGTTCGCCGATGGTCGTCGAGCTGGCTGCGGAAATCAGCGGGGTCGCCAAGTCTCAGTCCGAAGCATTCCTCCAGGCCCCTCGTTGAGCCGCCCAATCAGGCTGTTCTGACGCCGGTGCTTGTAAGGTGCCGGCCGTATTCTGGCTTCTTTTCTCGAGACCCCAGCGGCGAAATGCCTGCTCCACTGAGAGAAACTATCTAAGAAAGACGCCATGGTCCGCGAACCTGTTTCGCACCAGAACCAGGCGCAAAAAGCACGATCAACCTGAACGAAAGCTAGCAAGAGCAAGGAAGCTGATCGCTCGGTCGCCGGCTCGCAGCATAGAGAAGCTTGCCGCTCAAATGGTAGTTGATTGGTCATCGGCTTCTTGCGTCCGCTAAGCGGATCTGACGAAGTTTCAATTTGATCCTTCAGACTTCATCGCAAACCCTGGTTGAAACTCGCTAAGCGAGTCGAGACGTGCGTTGCCCGGCTGTTGACGATGATTTCCGCGCTCGCTTGCTCGATCTGGTGAACGAAGTAGAGCGTAACTCCTCGAAATCGAATGAAATTTCTGCGGAACCAACGAACCTCATCAATACCCTGCCGCTCATAACGGTCTGGTTGCAGGTTCGAGTCCTGCCGGGCCCACCACGCTTCGTCCTTCGGGCTACGCGTGGCGCAGCCATGCGGAGACCGAGGAGCGAGAGAAAGCGAAGACGGACTGTCGCCGAAGTCGGCTTCCGCGCCAGAAATGCCGACGCAAGCGTTCGTCACTTCCAGCCGCGCACAATATCGAGGAGGGCCGGAGCCGACAGTGCAGCGAAGGCACCGATCGCGGCGACCTTGTGCTCGTCATACCATCCGGCCTGGTGAAGTAAATTGAGCGATCCGATTGTCTTTCCGTTCCAGCGCACGGGATAGTTGACGGCACTTTCGCAGCCGAGCGACCGGATAAGCTCATGATCGAAGAATGCGCGCTTCATGTCTTCGTAGTCGTAGCAGATGCGCGGCTTACCGGTCAGCACGATCTCCTTGTAGAATGCGCTTGATCGATCGATGGGCTTGCTTCCGCCGACGGGATAGGCCCCTGGCTGGTTGGAATAGTAGCGCTGGTTCTGCCCGACATCCTCGTTGAGCACCAGAACGGTGAACAGCTTGTGTCCAACCGTTTGCGCCAACGCGAGGTTGAGGCTGGCCAGAATGACATTGGGCTGCCCCGGCTCTGTCCCCGCCCGCGCAACCTCGTCTATCGCAGCCAGACGAACCTTCGAATCAGGCGCGATGCTCGCCTCCGTCGCGGCCCGAGCTGAACCGCATATCGGCGTCGCAAGAACCGTCCCCAGTCCTCCTGTCAATAGGCCACGGCGCGCGAAGACCGGTGAGCTGATCGACAGCATTGCGTATCTCCTTTCCATCAAAAATTGACAATAGAAGCTTCTCTCCCGAGAGGCGCCAACGACCGCGGAGCGGAATCCAGATTGAAACATTCACGCCGGCGCAAGTCGCTCCGGCGGAGCACGAGACAGCTTGCCGTAGCGCCGAGCGAAACCAACGCTCCCGAGCACGGTGAAGGCCATGGTGAAGATCAGAAGCAAGAACGCCAACGCCGCTCCCATCGGCCAGTTGTTGCTCCTTATGAACTGGTCGTACACGGCAGGCGCCATCATCTTGAACCTGGGACCGCCCAGGAGAACCGCAGTCGCGTAGGTGTTCATGCACAGAACGAACACAAGCGTGCATCCAGCTGCGACGCCCGGCAGCGCGAGCGGAAGAACGATGCGCCGAAAGACCACGACCGGGGACGCTCCGAGGTTGGCGGCCGCTTCTTCCAATTGGAGGGGAATACTCTCGATCACCGACGAAATGGTTATGATCATGTACGGCAACACCACCGCAATGATGCCGAATACGACCGCTTTCGGCGTATATATGAGTTGCATAGGCTGTGCGATCAGACCCAGCCGCGCAAGTCCCCAGTTGATGAGACCGTCGCGATCGAGCAATGCCATCCAGCCCGCGGACCGGACCACGTTGCCCACAAGCAGGGGAAACAGAGTAGCGATCAGAACGATGCTCTTCCACCGGCTCTCGATGCGTCCCAGCCAATAGGCTGCCGGAAATGCGATGATGAGCGTGACCATCGTACACAGCAGCGCAATGCCAAGCGTCGTGAGAACGATCTGCTGATAGTACGGATCGGTCGCTGCGCGTAGGTAGTTGCCGGCGGTCAGCGCCTCTACCATCATCTGCGTCGGACCTAGCTCGTTCAACGAGATCCTGAACATCAGAACGAGCGGACCGACGAGCAAGCCGAGAATGAGAAGACATGCGGGAACGAGCAGGATCGCCATGATCAGGCCTTGAACTGCTTGTTCCAGAAATCGAGGGTACGTTGCGAGCGCCCCGTCGAGTAGGCGTAGTCGAGCTTCAATAGCCTGGTCCGCTCCTCCTCGGTGAGAAGCACCTCCCGGGCAAGATCTTCCGGGAGCACCGCATCGCGCACCGTCGGGGCATATCCCATCCTTTCGGCGAAGCCCGTTTGCGCCTTGGCGTCCAGCATCGCATCGAGATAAGCGAAGGCTCCCGCCTTGTTCCTGGCGTTCCGGGGAATACCCGCCTCGAACACAACGGAAGGAGTTCCTTCCTTCGGCACCACATGGGCGAGGGGGATTCCGGCTTTCTTCCACATGAAGCCACGCGCCAGCCACATGATCGTGATCCAGACTTCCTCCGATTTGAGGCCCGCTGCCAGCGCTTCGTTGGACGGATATATCCTCGCGTCCAGTGACCGCAGCTCCAGGAGCTTCTTGTCGGCCGGCTCGAAATCGTTGACGCTTCCGCCGCCCGCGAGCGCTGCAGCAAGCGTGTTCGCCCCATAAAGAATATCGGAAAGCCCGACACGACCACGCCATTTCGGATCCCATAGATCCGCATATGACTGCGGCGGAACGGTCACCTTGGTCGGATTGTAGAGGATGACCTGCGCCGAGTAGATGTGCGGAATCGAATATCGCTTGCGCAACTCCGGAAACACGGCGTCAAGTCTGGACAGTTGCTCGGGCCGGATCTCCTCCAGGACCTCCGATTGCGACATCAGGTAGGCGTCCGTATCGGACAGGCAGGCTATCTCCATCGAGCCACGGCGGCTGCCTCGCTCGGCCAGCAACTTGGTCTTCCTGGGATCGACATTGGCGACGTCCTGAACGACCTCGACGCCCTTGACCGAAGCCAGCGGCTTGTCCAGGAGATCACCCAACAGCTGGCCGTAGTCGCCTCCCCATGTTCCTACCACGATGGGTCCATTCGCCGCTGCGACCGATCGGGGGTTGCCGAAGAGAAAGGTGGCTCCGGTGCCGCAGCCCAGCGATAGAAAGTTACGCCGTGAGTATCTCATCTTGCCTAATCCTTCGCGGTTTCGGGAATCAGCCGAGGAGCATCCATGTCCCAGCTCAGCGAGACCGGATCGTGCGGGCGCACTGAGAGCATCGGGTCGTCCCGGACCGGCGTTGAACGGGTAACGACCACCCGTTCCGCCTCGCCCAGCAGCACCTGGTACTCCGTCTGCGCGCCGAGATAAGTCACAGCCTCGAGCCGCCCCTGGATCGCCGCGCGATGGCCGGGCTCGATCGCGATGCGCTCGGGGCGGATGGCAATCGTGTCTGCCGTGGAACGTTCGTCCTGTCGTTTCCTGGACGGCAGCAGAAGACCGCCGCGCGTTCTGACGCGCTCATCGTCTTCCCGCCTCGCCGGCAACAGATTACAGCGTCCGACGAATTCGGCGACGAATGCATCGCAAGGTTCTTCATAGAGCTCGCGCGCGGAGCCCACCTGCCGAACCCGCCCTCCTTCCATCACGACCAGCCGATCGGCCATCGTCAGCGCTTCCTCTCTGTCGTGCGTGACGATCAAGGTCGTCAGGCCGAGCCGCTGCTGAAGCGCGCGGATCTCGGTACGGACCTCCGCCCGGAGCTTGGCATCGAGGTTGGAGAGTGGCTCGTCCAGCAGGAACAGCTTCGGGCTGATCGCGAGTGCGCGGGCAAGAGCGACACGTTGCTGCTGTCCTCCAGACATCTGTTTCGGGAAACGGTCGGCCAGATGTGACAGCCTGACGAGGTTCAACGCGTCCGCAATGCGCGGTGCGCGCTCCGCACGGCCAAGGCCGCGCATCTCCAGACCGAAGCCGACGTTCTCGGCAACGGTCATGTGCGGAAACAGCGCATAGGATTGAAACACGAGACCCGTTTCACGCGCATGCGGCGGGCTTCGTGTGATGTCGGTTTCCGCCAACAGCATTCGGCCGCTCGTCGGCGTCACGAAACCCGCGATCATGCGCAACGTGGTGGTCTTGCCGCAGCCCGATGGCCCGAGCAGCGCCACCATCTCCCCCTGAGCAATCTCTAGATTGAGATCATTCACCGCGACCGAGGCTCCAAACTGCTTCGTGAGCCGCTCGACTGTCAGCCTGGCCATCAAACAATCCTCGAAAGCTTCACGAATCGATCGGTTGCGAGCATGAGCGCGCCGACCAGCACAATCTGAGCCGTCGCCACGGCCGCGAGCGTCGGGTCCATGCGAAATTCCAAATAATTCAGCATGGCCACGGGCAACGTGATGCGTCCGGGCGCGACCAGGAGAAGCGTAAGATCCAGATTCTCGAAGCTCTGGATGAACGAGAACATGGCGGCGGCGACAATGCCCGGCCTCATCACCGGCAGCGTGATCCGCCGGAAGACCGTGAATGGTCCGGCTCCGAGATTTGCCGCAGCTTCCTCGATGGCTTGGTCGATACCTTGAAGGCTGGCGACGACCAGCCGCACCGTCCACGGGATGGTGAGCATAGTGTGGGCAGCCACCAGACCGGCCATCGTCCCCTTGATATCGGTGTCGAGGGCATCTTCGACGGCAACGTACGTCATATAGATTCCCGCACCGGTGACGACACCGGGCAAGGCCAAAGGGGCCAGCAGGAGCGCATTGATGCCACCCTTTGCCGGAAACTTCGAACGCACGAGCGGCAATGCAGCCGCAACCCCGATGGGAACCCCAACCGCGGTCGTCGCCAGCGCAATCTGGAGACTGGTCAGAAGCCCACGCGAAAACTCCGGCCTGGACCACGCGTTTTCGTACCAGCCCAGCGTCAAGCCATCCGCAGGAAAACTCACGATCTCCTGGGCGAAGAAACTTATCAGCACGATCATCGCCACCGGAGCGAACACCAAGAGGTATGCGCCGGCGACGCTCGCCGCGAAGACCAGGCGCCCAAGTCTCGGGTATCCCCGACCTGTCGAGGGTGACGATGCCAGACTTCGGAGTGCATCCTCGGACATCAATTGACGATCTGGCTCTTGATGTCTCTTGGCGCCTTGGTCAAGATCTCCGGCTGGCGCCCCACGACGACGGTGTCATCCATGCGGAAGCCCCCGAGACCATAGACATAGATGCCGGGCTCCGCCGAATACACTTCATTGTCCAGAAGGGGCCGATGGTTGAAGGCCATATCATGCGGGTACTCGTGACCGAGCAACCCCATTCCGTGGCCCGTTCGGTGACGAATGAAGCTGCCGCATCCAGCCTCTTCGATGATCTTCTGCGCGGCTGCATCGATCGATGACACCGGCGCACCCGTCACGGCCGCTGCTGATGCGGCTTCATTGGCCGCGCGAGCGACCTCGTAGTACTTGCGCTGATCCGGCGAAGGCTCGCCTGCAAACCAGGTGCGCTCGTTTTCGATCACGACGCCGTTCAGGCGCGGAATGACGATGTTGACCAGAACGTCGCTCTTGCCGATCTTCGCTCCGCATGAAGCACCGTCGCCATGCGGAGACGCCGATGCGGGACCGCTCAGCGTCCAGCACCTCAGCACTTCGAGATTTGCACCGGGAAAGCGCCGCGCCCCCTCCTCGACCATGCTGACCGCCATCTGACAGTCCAGCTCCTGGACCAGGCGGCCGGGCCTTATGTTTTCCCGGTAGCGATCCTGGATGTAGTCCGACAGCGAGGCTGCCTGCCGCATGATCTCGAGCTCCTCGGCATGCTTGACCCAGCGCATTGCCCGCATGTCCTCCAGACACGGGATCAGCTTGACCTCGGGCGACATTCCGGCGGCGCGGGCAAGACTAGGCTGGCTCGCATCAATACCGATGCGAGATGCCCTCAATCCGCAGCGACTCAACAGATCGTGGATCATCTCGGGAAGCTGAGGCAGCGAGAAGCCGCGCTCCGTCAGCTTCGGATGCTCGAAATAGAATTGCACGTCGTCGACCCAGAATTGCTCCCGCTCGCGCGCCATGCGGACGTGGTGCGTCGACAGTTCGTTCATGATCGCGCGCGGCTCGCCATCGAACGGCACGCAAACCAAGATCGGGCGCTCCCATGTCTGCACATCGACGTTGAAATTGGTCGCAAACTGAAAGAAGTCGGCGGTGGAGAACAGAAGCGCGTCGAGGCGATTTCGGGCCATGACGTCACGCATCAGTTTTCGTCGATAGTCCCAGACCGAACGGCTCAGAAACTTCATGATTCTCCAACTCTCCCAGTCGCGCGATCGATTGTCCCGGCTCATCGCCCAATCGACGCGGCCCGAACGCGGGGCCCCGCCCGCACCCGCGAACCTGCCTTCAAATGACGTTGGCATAATGGGTGTGAAGGGGCGAAAGCATCCGGCAGATTCCTGCTGAGACCGGCCAATTCCTGCTTTTTTCACCCAAGGGATCGTCGCGTTCTTCCCTGCAATATGCTTCCGCCGAAGGCGCACGCGCCGGTCGAATGGCCGTTTCGTGCGGAATGTTGCCCGATCCTGCCAATTTATTTTCGACCGCGTCACTTTACGGTCATCGTCAATTCCTGTTCGGTGCCCCGCACGAATTCGGCGGTCGCAGCGGTTTTGCAACCATGCACCACGACGGATGAATGCCGACCGTCGAGCCGGCAATGCCGCCCTTTGGATGGACTCTCCAATGATCTCGAAATCGGAATACGCTCACCGGCTGAAGCGTCTGCAAGACAGAATTCGCGACCTAGATGTATTCATCGTTACTTCGCGCGAGAGCATCTACTACCTGACCGGCGCAGGTTTCGAGCCGTTGGAACGGCCGTTCTTCCTTCTCGTACCGAGCAGCGGCTCTCCCACGCTGCTGACGCCGATGCTCGACCTCGATCACCTCGGTAAGGCGCACAATATCAGGCCGGCGAACCTGAAGGCCTATTGGGACTACCCGGCGCCCCATGGCAGAGGTTGGCGCGAGACATTGCTGGAGTTGATCGGCTCGCATTCGGCCATCGGCGTCGAAGCGAGCCTCCGCATGGAGATCCGGGCCGCACTTCCTCACGAGGTACAGGTGCTGCCGCTCGTCGAGGAATTACGGCTGATCAAATCGCCGGCCGAGATCGAAATGATCCGCCGCGCAGCGCGATATGCCGATACTGCCGTGCAGCAGCTCATCGCAGCGGCCTATTTCGGTTCAACAGTCGCCGAAGGGATCGCCCGCACCCGACACGTGACCGCCGCGATGATCCGCGAAACATCCGATTTCGAACTGGCCGACTCCAACGTTCTCATGGCGACCTGGGCAGCTCCCCAAAGCGCTCAGCCCCATTCCATCCCCGCGCTATCGGACAGAACCCTCGAGGGTCCGCACGTAGCGCTCGCGCTGACGCGCTGCAACGGCTACGCTGCCGAGTGCGAGCGGACTTTCTTCACCTCAAGACCGCAAGGCTGGTCGGTTGGCGCCTTCAAGGCGATGATGGCTGCGCGCGAGCTCGCAATTTCCCTCGTGCGTCCTGGCATTCCATGCGCGGAAGTCGACAAGCGCGTAACGGATTTCCTGAAAACCGAGGGGTATTCCGGCGACGAGGCTCGCCTGCACCGGGTCGGTCACGGGTTTGGCCTGGGTAACCACGAGGGCCCGTGGATCTCGGAAGGAAGCCAGGAGACTCTGCAGGAGAACATGGTGATCAGCATCGAGCCCGGCATCTACGACAAGCGAGAGGGCGGCGTTCGTCACTCGGACACGATACTGGTCACCCGAGACGGCGCGGAAATGCTGACAAAATTCCCTGACGGACTGGATGATCTCATTGTAGGTGGAGCGAGGCTTAGCGCCCGCATCCAGGGGGCGCTCGTCAAGCGCGCCCTGAACGTGCAGCAGAGGGCCGCGATCAGTTGAGGCGACGATAATCCCGTGGAGACTGGCCAACGACGGATTTGAAGGATCGGCTGAAATGCGAGGGATCCTTGAATCCGCAGTCGAGCGCAACTTCCAAGATGTCGGCACGACGATCCAGCAGCTGTTCCTTGGCCCACTCGATCCTCTTGACGAGCGCATATCGAGCAGGAGATAGGCCCGTCGACGAACGGAATTGGCGCGAGAAGTGAAACGGACTCATTCCGGCTTCCCTGGCCATCTCGTGCAGCGATACGCCGCTCGCGATTCTGGAGGCGATGAGATCCATCACCCGTCTGAGCTGCGCTGGACGCAAGCCGGACGCCGAATGCGGCAGGCTATTCCGCGTGTATTGTTGCAGCAGATAGGCCAGCAGGGCATGTGTGAGCCCGTTGGCAAACTCAACGCCAAAGCGGCCGTCCTGCTGCATGGCCCACAGCAGTTGATTTCCGATCTGAAGAATCCTGTCGTCGCGCGAGTAGAGCGGATCGACGAAACGGATCCTCTCCTCACTATCGATCATTTCCGCGATAGCGGTCCTTGGGATCATGCAGTGGAGCAAATCGAAGCCGTCGTCGGTGGACCATTCCCGTTCACAATCCGGATCGACAATTCGCACCGAATTTGCGGGGATCGGTCCAGCCCAGATCTGACGTCGGTCGACGAACGATCGGGCCTTCATAGGCTTCAAGACGAGCGACAGGAGATAGTGGTTCGCTCGCGGAGCCTTCTGACTGAATGGACTGCCCGCCTCCGTTCGCCGCCAACGAGCGAGGCTGATGCCGGATTTCGGCAAGGGCTCAAGAAATGCCGCCGGAGGCATACCCCATCTGGCTGCGATCTTGGCCTCAGTCACGGATGTCATTTCCGAAACTCCATATTTGCCCTCGGCGATCTCTGAACGTCGTTGAGTGAGGGAGACATTGCGCATCCCTACTCTACGTTCAGGGCGGGAGAACCCCGGGGGCAAAACAAGACGAAAATTACGTGCTCCGAGACGGTCTACTACGTAGATTTCAAAAGACAAAGTGGAATGTTCCGCACGTTCTGCGCCATAGCCGAGACCGCCCTACCGTCCCAGTTTCGCACCAGAAACGACGACACCGAAACGCAACGAAAGCGATCGAAAGCAAGCAAAATTATAGCAAGACCAACGAACCCGACCAATATACCGCCGCTCATAACGATCTGGTTGCAAGTTCAATTCCCCGGGCTTCCCGTGTGTACAATCGGTTGCGGGTGAGTGGAGGCCCGGCGGATGGGGTGCGACACCAGGAACGCACCAATTTGCGGTAAGTCGGGTTGCTTCGAGATCGGACTGGTGCCGCGCCTCTTCGTGCATCGGATAGGTGTTCTGCTTCCCCTCTCGGGGCTCTTAGTCAGAATTGCCCGTCCTTTGCGCGCGAAAATCTGCGACAAGCTTCGACCTGGCAAGTTCGTCTCTGATTTGGGAAGTCTGGCGATGATAGATGTAGGTCGCTTGTGACCGGACAAGTCCCACGAACTGCGCTTGGAATCCATACGACTGCCGCGGCTGTCGAGATTGAGGCCCTTAATGTCGAAACGAGTCATGCAGCCTACGGCTGACACGATCGACCCATCTGCGCCGCTACGTCTAGATGTTGCCGCCAAAATAGCCTTCCCGGATGGATCTATGACCGCTTCTGGCCTGCGAAGAGAAGGCGCTAGAGGTCGACTGACTCTCGAACGGATCGCGAATAGAGACTATACTACCCTTGAAGCTATCAAGGCCATGAGGGAGTTATGTCGCGTCCAAGCAAAGGGATCAGACTCTACAAGAGAAAGGCCCGATACCGAGACGGAAAACTTGTTCACCAGGCGGTCTGGATTATCAAAGATGGAGATCGCCACATCGCCACGGGATGCGTTGCAAGCCCGACTGAAACGAAACCGCCTCGAGAGGCAGAGCAGGCCCTAGCGGATTACATCGCCGAAAAGTATCAACCCGAACGCCGCCGGCAGGATATCGAGGATATCGACTGTGCTGACGTACTGTCGATCTATCTGACCGATATTGGCGAACCGAGCGACCAGTTCGAGATCGGAGCTAGGATTGACCGCCTCAATGAATTCTGGGGCGGCAAGAGACTGTCCGCGGTCAATGCCCAGACCTGCGCCGCATATGTCAGGCATCGTGGCAACCGCGGTGGTGCACGCCGGGACCTGGAGACATTTCGTGCTGCCATCAACCATCATGCGAAAGAAGGCTTTCACCGGGGCTTAGTGCGCGTATCACTTCCGCCGAAGGGAGTTCCGCGCGACCGATGGCTTACGCGACAGGAAGCTGCGGCGCTTATTTGGCATTGCTGGCGGCATCGAGAGAAGCAGACGATCCATTCAGGAGCGTCGAAAGGTGATCCGGTCAGCACGAACCGTCGGCCACTGAGACATGTGGCCAGATTTATTCTGATCGGCCTTTACACTGGCACTCGGGCTGGGGCTATTGCGTCAGCCTCGCCGTATACGGAGCGGGACCGCTCTTACGTCGACCTTGAGCACGGGATATTCTACCGAAAGCCGATCGGGAAGCGTGCAACCAAGAAGCGCCAGACTCCAGCGCCCATACCCCCGCGGCTGCTCGCCCACCTGCGGCGGTGGAAAGATCGCAAGCTGATCGCCACGTGCTTCGTCGAGTTCAACGGCAAGCCAGTCGCATCGGTAAAGAAGGGGTTCAGCAGAGCCGTCGGGCTGGCTGGCCTGCCCGGCAAAGTCACCCCGCATACCTTGCGCCATACCGCCGCGACCTGGCTGATGCAGCGGGGCGTATCAATCTGGGAAGCAGCCGGGTTCCTAGGAATGTCCCCGGAGATCTTGCAAGACACCTATGGCCACCATCACCCCGACTACCTGCAAGGTGCGGCGGTTGCGATCGGTCAAAAGGGCTTCAATGTTTCGGTGGCCAAAACGGTGGCCAGCCCCATCGAAGATCGTACGCAGGAGAGAAACTCTGGGAAAAAATGGTCGGAGCGGCAGGATTCGAACCTGCGACCCCTGCGTCCCGAACGCACGGGATATTTCCTAAGTTATTGATTTTTCTTCCATCGCGATTCGTATAGTCCCGTTTTGTTCACGTTCATTTCACCCATTTCGTTGCGAATTCGTTGCGGCGTTCTGGTCGAAAAAGGCTCTCAGTTTTCGGCTTCTGTTCTGCCATTGCTGGCGCTCGGCATGTCTTGCTTCAACAGTGCGCCCAAGAGGTGACGAGGGCTGATGGCCCGTGTGGCGCAGGTCGGGGGCTCCGCGGTCGCGTCGAATTCACCATCTGACTAACCAGAGCGTAGCCCGATCGACTCGATCACGGGGGCCAAACTTGCAGACGTGGCTTCGACAATTCGTTGGAACTTGTCTGGGCTCGACTGGCTGTCTGGCTCCAGACCTTGGGACCGATAGGCCTCCTGCAGAGCCGGGTCCGCCATGACGGCGCGCGTCGCCAGCGCGAGCCGGTTGACGATCGAATCTGGGGTGAGCCTGGGTGCAAACAAGCCGAACCATCCCTCATAGCGGAGGTCCGGCATGCCGGATTCGACTGCGGTCGGGATCTCCTGGGCCGCGCTGAGCCGCGCGACGGTGGTGACCGCGAGCAGTCGAATCGTGCCGGCCCGGCTCAGTTGCTGCAATTGGACCGACATGACGGCGATCAACACTGGGATCTGACCGCTGACGAGATCATTCGTCGCCGGCGCCACGCCACGATAGGGAATATGGACGACATCGAGCCCGCCGGCCTGCCGCTTGAACATTTCGCCGACGAGGTGATTTCCGGTGCCAACGCCGGGCGTGCCATAGGACAGCTTGCCGGGATGGGCCTTGGCGTAGGCGATCAGGGTTTGCAGATCCTGCGCGGGCACCGAAGGATGTATCGCGAAGACCAGTGCGCTCGAGACCAGCCGGTAGATGGCTCGGAAGTCGCCCGCGGAATAGGCAGGCCGTTCCGCCAAGGGAATGATGACCTGCGTGCTGCCGTTGCCCAGTAGAAGCGAATAGCCGTCGGGCTTTTCGCGCGCGACGGACGCAGCACCGATCGCCCCGCCCGCTCCCCCGATGTTTTCGGCGAAAACCGGACCAAGCTGCGCCGCCATCCGATCGACCCAGGGGCGCCCGATCTGGTCACCCGATCCCCCCGCCGAATATGGAATGACCAACCGAATGGGGCGGGTCGGATAATCGGCCGCTGTTCCGTTGCGCGCGCCCACGGCGAGCGCGCCCGCCCACGCGGCGGAACTGATGAATTGTCGGCGCGAGAGCCAGGGCATGTTCAATTCCGCAAGTCGTCAAGCCCACGAGGGCAACCGGCAGTCATCGGTCCCGGCGCGACCGCAGCAGTTCGAACAGGCCCCTCCCTGCGCGCGTCCATTGCCAACCGGCAGTCTGCCGATCGGGCCCGGCATGGATTGGGCCACTCGTTCGAACGAGCAAGTCCTCGCCACGTGGCTCGGGAACCAGGCTGCGCACCAGGCTGGTCCTGCCGCTTCCACCAGTTTACTCCACGCCTCGATCTGGTACAGAAAAACCATGCAGTTTCCCTGCCGAGGGGACGTTGGCGCGTGCCGGATAACGACACTCAGGACTCGGCCATTTCATTTGGGCCATTTCGCCTCTTTCCCAAGTCCAGGCTTTTGGAAAAGGATGGCGCGCCGCTTCATATCGGCGGTCGCGCCCTTGACATCCTCATCGCCCTGACCCAGCGGCCCGGCGAGGTCGTCGACAAGCGGGAGCTGGTCCAGCGCATCTGGGCCGACGTGCATGTCGACGAAGGCAGCCTTCGTTTCCATATCGCCGCCTTGCGCAAGGTGCTGGGCGATGGCGGCAAGTCGGCCCGCTATGTCGTGAACGTTCCTGGGCGCGGCTACTGCTTTGCCGCGCCGCTCACCCAACCGCCGGTCGCACCTGCCGCCGTCGAAGCCGCCGCGCCTCGCGCACCGCTGCCGCCGTCGCTCGCGAAGATGATCGGGCGGGAGGACGTCGTCGAGAAGATTTCAAGCGGGCTCTCGCAGCACCGCTTCATCACCGTGGTCGGCCCGGGCGGCATCGGCAAGACCGCCGTCGCGGTCACTGTCGCGCATCGCCGCTCCGCTGACTTCGCCGGGCAGGTTGTCTTCATCGACTTCGGACCGCTGCGGGATCCCAGGCTCGCCGCAACCGCCATCGCCTCCGCGGTGGGGCTCGCCGTCAACGCGGACGATCCGCTCCCGGCGCTGCTGGCAAATCTGCAGGACAAGCGGACGCTGCTGATCTTCGACAGCTGCGAGCATCTGCTGGAGACCCTGGCGCCGCTCGCCGAACGCCTCGTCCGCGACCTGCCGATGCTGCACGTCCTTGCCACCAGCCGGGAGTCGTTCCGCAGCGAGGGCGAACGGATCTTTCGATTGTTCCCGCTGGATTGTCCGCCCCAGCGCGACGATCTCGGCGTTGCGGAGATCCTCGCCTACCCCGCGGCGCAATTGTTCGTCGAACGCATCGCCCAGGGCTCCGGACCATTCGAGCTCAGCGCGGAAGACGCGCCGTTCGTCGCCGACATCTGCCGCCGCCTCGACGGCATCGCGCTTGCGATCGAGCTGGCGGCCGGCCGGGTCAACGCCTACGGCATCGCCGGCACGGCGTCGCTGCTCGACAGCCGCTTCTCGTTGCAATGGCGCGGCCGGCGCACGGCCATTCCGCGACACCAGACTCTGAGCGCGGCGCTGGATTGGAGCTACGATCTTCTGCCGGACCCGGAACGCACCGTCCTGCGACGATTGTCCGTGTTCGTCGGACCGTTTACGCCGGAGGCAGCCGTAGCCGTCGCATCCGGCGACGGGCTCAGCGCGGCCGAAACGAGCGAGGCGATCGACAACCTCGTCGCCAAATCGCTGATCGTCCCGTCCGGCGCGCGGACCTTGCGCTACCGCCTGCTGGACACGACACGAACCTACGCGCTCGGAAAGCTCGCCGAGTCGGGAGAGCAAAGGCGTCTTGCGCAGCGCCACGCGGAGTACTTCCGCGATGTGCTCAATCGCGCCGAAACCGAGACATCGGCGCCACTGCACGCATGGTTGAGCACGTATGGCGGCAAGCTGGACAATGTGCGCGCGGCACTGGAGTGGGCCTTCTCCGCCGACGGCGACGCTGCGCTCGGCGTTGCGCTGACGGCCGCCGCCGTCACGCTGTGGGTGCGCCTGTCGCTGCTCGCCGAATGCCGCGAACGGACGCGGACTGCGCTTGCGGTGCTGGACGACAATGCCGACGGAGTGGATCGGCTTCGCATGCAGCTGCTGAGCGCCCTCGGCTGGTCGCTGATGTACGGCGAAGGCCGCGCGCGCGAAGCCCGCCCGATCCTCGAGGAAACGCTCGAGCTCGCGGACCGGCTCGACGACAAGGACTTCCGGCTGCGGGCGCTGTGGGGATTGTGCATCGACCAGTTCAACAATGGTCAGTTCGGCAAGGCGCGCGCGCTTGCCGAACGATTCACCACCATCGCGGCGAGCTCCCCCGACAAGACCGACCTGATGCTCGCCGACCGGCTGATGGCCGTCGCGCTGCATTATCTCGGCGACCAGACCGAGGCCCGGATCCGTATCGACCGGGTGAATGCCTCCCTGCATGTGCTTACCGAGAAGCCGAAGATCTTTCCGCTCGATCTCAGGGTCTCAACGCAATACTTCCGGGCTCGCATCCTGTGGCTACAGGGCCTGGCCGACCAGGCGCAGGAGCTCGCCGCGCGCAACATCGAGGAAGGACGAGCGAACGGCCACGCGCTGACCTTCTGCAGCGTGCTCGGACAGAGCGCCTGCCTTCTCGCCTTCTTCGCCGGCGACCATGATGCCGCGCAACGCCATGGCGCTGAGCTGCTCGGACACGCCGACCGCTACGGGATCCGACTCTGGAGTCTCTGGGCTCGCTCCTTCAATGCGATGATCGTGTCGAGGCGCGGGGATAGCGCGGCAGGCCTGGCGCTGCTGCGCGATGAGCTCGATCGCGCCGGCGACGCCCGCGTCCTGCCACGCTTTCTTCCCCTGCTTGGCGAACTGGCCGCGTGCTTTGGCGAGGCCGGCCAGGTCGATCGCGGCCTCGCCGCCATTGAGGACATCCTGAAGCGCTGCGACGATCGGCAGGAGCGGTGGTATCTGCCGGAGCTGATCCGCATTAAGGGCGAACTGATGCTCAGGGACGGGGAGCAATCGGCCGGCGCCGAGAATTACTTTCGCGAGGCCATGGCGATCGCAGCCCGACACGGCGCCCGCTTCTGGGAGCTGAGATGCGCGATCAGCATCGCGCGCCTCGGAATGGATCAGGGCCGGACCGCGGAGGCGACGGAGGTTCTCGAGACGATCTGCGGACGGCTGACCGAGGGGGCTGATACCGCCGACATGCGCATGGCCCGGCGCCTGATCACGCAGCTTCGGGCTCGCGCCGCGGCAACTTCCAGCCCGGGCGGATGAAGTGACATGTGTAGCCGTCCGGAAAACGTTCCAGATAGTCCTGATGCTCGGGCTCGGCCTCCCAGAATTCGCCGGCGGGCGCGACTTCGGTGACCACCTTGCCGGGCCAGAGATGCGAGGCCTCGACATCAGCGATCGTGTCCTCGGCAACCCGCTTCTGCTCGTCCGTCGTGTAGAAGATGGCCGAACGGTAGCTCGATCCCCGATCATTGCCCTGACGATCGCGCGTGGTGGGATCGTGAATCTGGAAGAAGAACTCCAGCATCGTCCGGTAGCTCGTCGTCGCGGCATCGAAGATGATCTCGATCGCCTCGGCATGTCCTTCGTGATTGCGGTAGGTCGCGTTCTTCACCTCTCCACCGGTGTAGCCGACCCGGGTCGAGATCACGCCCGGCTGCTTGCGGATGAGATCCTGCATGCCCCAAAAGCAGCCTCCGGCAAGCACTGCGCGCTCTGTCGTCATCTGACGTGCTCCAATTGTTCGAGGTGGCGTTTCAGCGGGCATAGAGATTGAAGACAAAGTCTCGCGCTTTGACAATTGAATGGCAAGCAAAGCAGTTCCCTCAGACCGGCTTGCCATCGGACGACGTGAGACCCAGGCTCGACGGGACGGCCGACCATGACGGCCAGCCGCGCGCCCGGCCGAAACGCGGATCCCGGTGGGCCATGCCCCGCTCCCTGCCGTGTTCGCCTAGATCAGCTTGGCGTCGAGCGTGATCGCAGCGTTGAGCACTTTCGACACTGGGCAATTCTTCTCAGCCTCAGCGGCGATGCGGGCAAAGCCGGCCTCGTCGAGGTTCGGCACCTTGGCGCGCAAGGTGAGCGCCGATTTGCTGATCTTGAAACCCTTGCCGTCCGGCTCGAGCGTGACGGCCGCCTCGGTGGAAAGCTCGGTCGGCGTGAAGCCCGCCAGCTGCAGGCCGAACGCCAGCGCCATTGTGAAGCAGCCCGCGTGCGCGGCCGCGATCAGCTCTTCCGGATTGGTGCCCTTCTCGCTCTCGAAACGGGTCTTGAACGAATAGGGCGTCTCGGCGAGCACGCCGGATTCGCTGGACAGGTGCCCACTGCCGTCCCTGCCGGTGCCGCGCCAAAATGCCGTTGCCTTGCGGATCATGCTGTTACTCCTTGCTGGTGGTGGTTCCGTTCACGCCTTGAGCGCGTTGGGGTCGATCGGCATCTTCCGCAGCCGCTTGCCTGTGGCGGCAAACACGGCGTTGGCGATGGCGGGAACGATGCCGGACGTGCCGGCCTCGCCCATTCCTCCCGGCGGTTCCACGCTGTTGACGAGGTGGACCTCGACGGCCGGCGCCTCGTTGATGCGCAGCAGTTGATAGCTATCGAAATTGGCCTGCTGCACACGGCCGTTCTTCAGCGTGATCTCGCCATAGAGCGCCGCGGTGACACCGAACATCACGCCGCTCTGGAGCTGGGCCTGAACCGTATCCGGATTGACCACGGTGCCGCAATCCATCGCGCAGACGACACGATGAACCCGGACCGAGCCGTCTTTCGCGATCTCGACCTCGGCCACCTGCGCCAGAATGCTCCCGAAGGCGTTCTGCAGGGCAATGCCGCGCCCCCACCCGTACGGCAGTGGAGCGCCCCACCCGGCCTTTTCCGCGGCGAGGTCGAGCACCGCCTTCGCCCGCGGATTGTGATCGAGCAGCGCGCGGCGATAGGCCACAGGATCCTGCTTGGCAGCCGCCGCCAGCTCATCGATGAAGCTCTCGGTAACGAAAACGTTGTGCGAAGGGCCGACGCTGCGCCAGAACGCCGTCTGGATGCCCGGCGGCTCGACGCGCACATACTCGACGTGGAAATTCGGAAGCGCATAGACCAGGTCGATCGCGCCTTCCGTCGTATCCGGATCGAGACCGTTGTTGAAGGCGGGCGGAAGATAGCGCGCGATCACCGACGAGCCGGCGAAGCGGTTGGTCCAGGCGACAGGCCTTCCATCCTTGTCCAGGCCCGCCTCGATGCGATCCACCCAATAGGGCCGGTACATGTCGTGCTGGATGTCCTCCTCGCGCGTCCACACCACCTTCACGGGACCGTCGACCTGCCTTGCGATCTGGACCGCGCGGACCGCGCCATCCGCATCCAGACGGCGCCCGAAGCCACCACCGATGAGATGATTGTGGACGATCACCTGCTCGATCGGCAAACCGGCGGCCTTCGCCGCCATTGTCTGGACTCGCGCGATCGCCTGGGTGCCGAGCCAGATCTCGCATGCTCCGCCGCGGACATGCACCGTGCAGTTCATCGGCTCCATCGTGGCATGTGCGAGAAACGGCACGTGATAGCTCGCGGCAATCCGTGTCGCGGCATTCACCATCGCCTGTCCGGCGTCACCGATGTTCTGCGCGACCGGGCCAGTTCTGAGGGTGGCCTGCTCGAGCTCGCGCGCGACGTCCTCGGTGGCCAAGGCGGCGTTGGCACCCTCGTCCCATTCGATCTTGAGAGCTTCCAGCCCCTTCTTTGCGGCCCCCATATGATCGGCGACGACGGCGACCGCATCCTCGAGCCGAACGATCTGGCGCACGCCCTTGACCAGCTTGGCGGCACCGTCATTAACGCTCTTCACGCGGCCGCCAAACACGGGCGATTGCGCCAGCGTCGCGATCTTCACTCCCGGCGGACGGGCATCGATGCCGTAGACCACCGAACCATTGACCTTGCCCGACGCGTCGAGCCGCTTGGCTGGCGTTCCGATCAGCTTGAATTCCGCCGGGCTCTTCAGCACCACGTTTGTCGGAAGCGGCAGACGCGCCGCATCCGCGACGAGGTCGCCATACGACAGGCGCCGCCCGCTCGGGCGATGGATGACCTCGCCCGCTTCGGCATGACAGGACTTAATTTCGACGCCCCACCGCTTCGCGGCCGCCTCGATCAGCATCAGGCGCGTAGCGGCACCGGCTTCGCGGAGCGGCTTCCAGGCACCTCGCATGGCGTTCGAATTGCCGGTCGCCTGAATGCCCAGCAGCGGATTGACGTAGCGCTTCTCGTCCGGCGGCGCATGCTCGAGCCTCACCTGCTTCAGATCGACCTCGAGCTCCTCGGCGATCAGCATCGGGATCGACGTATAGGTGCCCTGACCCATTTCGACATAGGGCATGGTCAGCACGACCTCGCCGTTTTGGCCGATACGAATGAAGGCGTTGGGCGCGAAATCCTCCGCGCCCGTGGCGCTGCTCTGGCCGAGCGGCAGCGTGAGGCCGATTACGAGGCTTCCGCCCGTCATCGCGGCGGAGACCAGAAAGCTTCGGCGGGAAAGGCTCGCCTGGGGCGAGCGGGATGTCGTGCGATCGAAGATCATGGTCAGCCCTCCTTCACGCGCGTTTGCGTGGCGAGCTTGATCGCCTCGCGGATGCGGACATAGGTGCCGCAACGGCAGATGTTGCCGCTCATGGCATCGTCGATATCGGCATCGGTCGGATGCGGGTTGTCCGCGAGCAGCGCCGTCGCCGACATGATCTGGCCGGACTGGCAGTAGCCGCACTGGGCGACCTCGCGGTCGAGCCAGGCCTTCTGGATCCGCTCGCCCGCCGGCGTCGCGCCGATCGCTTCGATCGTCGTCACCTTGGAGTCGCCGATGCTGTCGACGGCCGTGATGCACGAGCGAATGGCAGAGCCGTCGAGGTGGACGGTGCACGCGCCGCACAGCGCCTGGCCGCAGCCGAACTTGGTGCCGGTCATGCCGAGCACGTCGCGCAGCACCCAGAGCAGCGGCGTGTCGCCGTCGACGTCGACGCTGCGCTGTGTTCCATTGATGTTGATCGTAAAGCTCATGATCAGGTTCCTTTGTTCTTGACTGGCCGGCACGAGTGGCGGTCGCGCCGGGGTTCTTGTCGACGCCGGCGCTCCGCGCCCGGTCGTCGACCGCCGCAGCACTATTTTCAGTCGCCGATCTGCCCGACGTGGAAGCCCAGCCGGCTCTCCACATCGCCGGCGCGATGGAAGCCGCGCGCCATGAGCGCCTTGATCCTGTTCCGGCTTGCCGGACGGCCGAGCGAGGCCAGGAACGCGTCCCACTCCGGCTTGATCTCGACGTCCGGCGGCAGGCTTGCGACATCGACGAGATGTTTGGTCTCGGCGATCGCGTCCTTGTCGAAGGATGCGATCCGCATGGCGAGCGCCTCAACGAAGCCGTCGAGCTCAGCATCCGGCAGCGACCGGTTGACGTAACCATAGCGTTCGGCGAGATCGCCATGGATGTCGTCAGCGCCGAGCAACACCTCGAGTGCGCGGCCGCGACCTATCAGGCGCGGCAGCCGCGCCATTGGCCCGCCGCCGGGCACCAAGCCCGCGCCGACCTCCCATTGCGATAGGATGGCCTTCTCGCGGCTGGCGAAACGCATGTCGCTGGCGAGCGCGAGCTCGCTGCCGACACCGGTCGCGCGTCCTCGGATCGCGGCGATGGACACGACTGGCGCCCGGCTGAGGCGCACCAACATGTCCGGAAGCGCCTGAAGGCCGGTCGGACCGGGCGGGACCTGCAGGGAGTCTTCGAGAGGTGCGAGGAAATCGTAGTGCGTGATGAAGAAGCCATCGACGGCGCTGTCGAACACCACGACCTTGAGCTGCGGATCGGTCTCGATCGCGGTGATGATGTCGCCGAGCTGCGGAAGGTGTCTCGGGCCGAAGATGTTCACCGGAGGCATGTCGAAGGTGACACGCCAATATGACGGCAGCCGGCGCTCCAGCTTGATTTCCTGGGTCGTGAAACTGGGTTCTGGTCGATTCACGGTTTGCACTCCTGACATGGTCCTGAATGAGAGGACGCGCTTTGGTACGCGTCCTTGTTTCGTCTCAGATCGACTGGCGCAGCGGACGGAATGCGGTGCGCATTTCGGCGCAGAACAGCGCGGGCTGCTCCCAGGCGGCGAAGTGCCCGCCCTTGTCGAGGCGGTTGTAGTGGATGAGCTTGGGATAGGCCTTCTCGGTCCAGCTGCGCGGCGCCGCATAGATCTCGTCCGGGAAGACACTGACGGCAACGGGGATCTTGATGTGCTTGGGTTCGAAGAAGACAAGCTTGTTCTCCCAGTACAAGCGCGCCGACGACACGGCCGTATTGGTCAGCCAATAGAGGGTGATGTTGTCGATGACGTCGTCCCGCGACAGGCCTTCGGTCGTTCCGTCGAACACGCGCGCGATCATGGCGGCGCTGCGCGCGTCATGATCGAGCATCCAGGACGCGAGGCCCGCCGGCGAGTCCACGAGGCCATAGAGCGTCTGCGGCCGGTTGGACATCTCGATCGCATAGCCGAGGCCGTGCTTGTAGAAATCGTCGAGCTGGTCGTAGGCATGGTTCTCCTCGGCGGAGAGTCCGGATGGACGCACCCCGCCCGGCTGCAGTGCCTTGGCGATCTCATCAGGAACCGTTGCGGGCATGTTGGTGTGAATGCCGAGCAACTCGGGCGGCGCCAGCAGCGCCATCTGCTCGGTCACAGCATTGCCCCAGTCCCCGCCCTGGGCCACATAGCGCGTGTATCCGAGCCGCTTCATCAGCACGACCCATGCACGCGCGACGCGCTGCGGGTCCCAGCCTAACGTCTTCGGCTTGCCGGAAAAGCCGTGGCCCGGAAGCGACGGGATGACCAGATCGAACGCATCGGATGCCCTTGCGCCGTGCGCCGTGGGATCGGTCAGCGGACCGATGATCTTCATCTGCTCGATGACCGAGCCGGGCCACCCATGCGTGACGATCATCGGCAGCGCATTCTCGTGCTTGGCGCGCACGTGAATGAAATGGATGTCGACGCCGTCGATCTCGGTGACGAACTGCGGCAGGGCATTCAGCCGTGCTTCCATCCTGCGCCAGTCGTAGCCGGTCTGCCAATAGCGCACGAGCTGCTGGACCGTCGCCAACTGCACGCCCTGGGACTGGTCGGCGACGATCTCGCGATCCGGCCA
Source organism: Bradyrhizobium sp. HKCCYLRH1030 (assembly GCF_051168395.1). NCBI lineage: Bacteria > Pseudomonadati > Pseudomonadota > Alphaproteobacteria > Hyphomicrobiales > Nitrobacteraceae > Bradyrhizobium > Bradyrhizobium sp. HKCCYLRH1030. Next base: position 384,971 of record NZ_JBNPUY010000007.1, read on the forward strand.
CCGCGTGGCCGCAAGGCGGCGGCGCAGGTCAAGCAGATCTTGCTCGGGAACGTCCACCCGGAATGGGCGGATCACGTCGCCCGCCGTCGCCTTCGCTTGGTTGAGCGGCAGCAGGCTCGCCATGCCGGCGGCAGCCGCGCCCATCGCGGCATGACCCAGCAACTGGCGGCGGTCGGGATTCAGGACATCGGTGCGCATCTGTGTCGACATTGTCAATCTCCCTGGTTTCGCTGGCGACGGTGACCGAAGTCGAAGTGGATCGATCGGTTCGTGCTAAAAACAAATTGGCGCAAGCGCAGGCAATTTGCCCGTTATGGATTGTTAGACCGCGTTAACCGTCGCGAGACGCGCGATGCGCGCATCCCACCATGGATCCCGTGCGCAAAGTCGAGGCGATGCGTCGCGGATGGACCGAGCATCGCGGCGCTGCGACCCTCGACACCATCGAGGTAACGCTGCGCCATCACGATGATTGATCCCATTGTCACGCATCAGGACGGCAAGGGCTCGCCGGACTGTTCACGCACGATGTAGTCGGCGTACCAGTCCGCCCAATTATCGTCGTGCCCTCCCCCGCGCTTCTCGTGCTCGCCGTGCGCGGACGCCGCGCGCCGCAGCGCTGCAGCGAGTTCTAACGACGACCTGAAAGATGTGCCGGCAGGCTCCACGCGTCCAGGAAGTCGTGCGGTCACCTCCTGCAGGAGCCAGCCATTGCCGTCGGGATCACTGAACGACGCAAACGAACGATAGCTGCGACGCCCGGGGTCCACGCCGTCGACGCGACGGCGGCCGAAGAGGTATGGCTCATCAGGCCCAATGAAATTGCCGCCAGCGTCGTGGAATGGCTCACTGACATCGACATCGCGGCCGAGCAGCTCCTTGCGAGCGGCTTCGAGATCCGAGACGATGAGGTACAGGCCTTGCGCCGAGCCGGGCGCCGCTGCCGTGACGTTCGTGCCGAAGATCATCGCGCAGGCCGAGCCGGGCGGCGTGAACTGGACCACGCGGTAGTCCGGGCCGGACGCAAAATCGGCGTCCAGACTCCAGCCCAGAACCGTGTAGAAGGACTTCGCGCGATCGACGTCGGAAACGGGAATGACAATGACCTCGAGCTTCAGATCAACTCCGCGCGACGTCGAGCGCTTGACGCCGGCTTGCCGGCTCGTCTCGGTCGTAGTCATGGCGGCCTCCCTAGCTTGTTGGTTCCAAATTCACAATCCGCACGATCACCGTCGCGCAATCCGGGACGCATTGCGCGTTATGGGTTGTTAAAGGCCGTTAGCTGTTGCGAGCAGCTTGGGCGACCCGTCACGCCTGCCCGAAGATCTGGCGCCGACGCGGCTTCCGGCCTAAACTTCAGACCAGTTCCAACGCGCTAAAGAAGGGCTACGCAACGATGGCGCCGCCAGCGCAGAGGCATGACACGATCTCATTCGGTCCGTTTGAGCTGATCGTCAGCGAGAGGCAGCTGACGAGACATGGTGTCCGGGTGGAACTTGGGTCGCGGGCCTTTGAAATTCTCATGACGCTGGCGTCGCGTCCCCACGAGATCATCGACAAGGCTGAGCTGATCGCGAAGGTCTGGCCCGGCATCGCGGTCGAAGAGGGCAGCCTGCGCGTCCACGTCGCGGCCCTTCGTAAGGTGCTCGGCGACGGAAAGGACGGCGCGCGCTACATCTCGACAACACCCGGCCGCGGCTACAGCTTTGTCGCGGCGATCTCGCGCACGCCCCGCTTGGTTCGCAACCAGCCTCATCCCCTCCCCGACGGTTCGCCGGCGTTTGCGCACTACAATCTGCCCAACCGGCTGAGTGCGATGATCGATCGCGAGGACGACCTCGAAAGGCTGTTGAACCAGCTCTCCGCCAATAGATTTGTGACCATCGTAGGCTCTGGCGGCATTGGCAAGACCACCGTCGCGGTGGCGGCTGCCCATCAACTACGCACCGTCTTCAACGGCGCAGTTCTCTTCGTCGATCTGAGCATGCTGAGCGACCCCCGTCTTGTCGCCACCGGCGTCGCCTCCACGCTCGGCCTGCCCGTACAAAGCCAGGACGTGACGTCGAGCCTGATAGCCCATCTCACGGACAAGTCTCTTCTGCTTGTTCTCGATACCTGCGAGCACCTGATCGCGGCCGTCGCAGTGCTCGCAGCGGCCATTTTCAATAGCGCGCCGCAGGTCCATATTCTCGCCACCAGCCGCGAAACGCTCCAGGTCGAGGGCGAGCATGTCTACCGGCTGGACCCGCTTGCCTTTCCTGTCGACGACCGGGAGCACCTGTCGGCCGACACAGTCCGGACGTTTCCGGCTACCCGGCTGTTCGTCGAACGCGCAATGGCCAGCGGTGCCAATCTGGCTTTGGACGATTCCGATGCTGCCATCATCGCACGCATCTGCCGCAAGCTCGACGGTGTGGCACTTGCGATCGAGCTCGCCGCACGCCGCGTCGACGTCTACGGCTTGAACGAGACGGAGGCTCTTCTCGACCGGCGGCTGTCGCAAGTGTGGGCGGGGCCCCGTACGGCACCGCCGCGTCAGCGGACGCTCCAGGCGACACTCGACTGGAGCTACGGCCTGCTCTCCGAAATCGAGCGCAGGGTGCTGCGCAGGCTTGCGATCTTCGTCGGTCACTTCACGTTGGACGCTGCACTCGCCGTCGTGGCCGGCGGCGGGCTCGATCAGGCCGACGTGTTTGCGGCGATCGATAGCCTGGTCGCCAAATCCATGGTCGCGACCCGTTCGCTCGGCACCGTCATGCGATATCGCCTGCTCGACACCACGCGCACCTACGCGCTCGACAGGGCGGTCGACGACCGCGAGGCCGCGGCGCTGGCCGTTCGCCATGCCTGCTATTGCAGGGACTGGCTCAAGCGAGCCGGCTCCGAATGGTCCAGCCTCATGTCTGGGACAGAACGGGCTCCCTATTTTGCCGCCGTCAGCAATGCTCGCGCTGCGCTGGAATGGTGCTTCGGGCCGAACGGCGACCTGCGAACCGGCGTGGAACTCGCAGCCGCCGCCGCGCCAGTCCTGCTGGCCATGTCGCTGCTGCCTGAGTGCCATCATTGGACGGAACGGGCCTTGGCCGCCGGCCAGGCTGCCAGCAGATCGGAGCAGATGCATCTGCAGGCTGGCCTCGGCATTTCGTCCATGCATCTTTACGGAGAAAATGAGCAAGCACACGCTGCCCTGAACAGTAGCCTGGCGGTCGCACAGGAAGAGCATGACTCCTCCAATGAAGCAGGTCTACTCGGCATGCTCCACATGTTCCATTTCAGGGGCGGCAACTTCGATGTTGCGCTATCCTTTGCGCTGCGGTGCCGCGCCATTGCCGATGATGTCGATGACCCGGCAGCCCTTGCGCTCGCACATTCCATCCTGGGCCGATCGCTGCTGATGAAGGGCGATCTGAGCGGCGCGCGCATGGAGCTCGAGGAACTGTTCAAGACCTGGTCGCCCGCGCAACAGAGCAGCACGATCTATCTTGTCCATGACAGGCATTACCGGGCCGGCATCGCCTTGGCACGCACGCTGTGGCTGCAGGGCTATCCGGCCCAGGCCGTGCAGCGCGTTCATGAGTTCGTCGATGGCGCGCGGCAGATGGATCATCCGGCCTCGGTGACCGTCCTGCTCGCGTGGTCCGCATCGATCTTCCTATGGACCGGAGACCTGCGCAGCGCCGAGAGACATATCGAAGCGTCCATCACCATGGCCGAGTCAAATTCGCTCGGCCCGCTCGCGGCGGTCGGGCGTGCGCGCATGGCGCAGCTCGCCATTCGACAAGGCGATGCCATCGAGGGCGTTGCGAGCCTGCGCGCGTCCCTCACAGAAATCCACGCCGTGCGTTACGAACTCATCACCACCGAGTTCGACATCTCGCTGGCTCAAGGACTCGCAGCGACGGGCCGGCTCGACGCGGCAATCGCGCACCTCGATGAGACGATCCGGCATGTCGGTCGTCATGGCGACACCTGCTACATGCCGGAACTGTTGCGGGTGAAGGCAGGATTGCTTCTGTCGATGGTCCCGCCGCGCATTGAGGCCGGCCAGGCCTGTCTCACGGAGTCCCTGGCGTTGAGTCGCAGTCAGGGTGCGCGAGGCTGGGAATTGCGCGCAGCGCATGATCTTGCGGTGGTGTTGGCCGGCAAAGGCGAACGAAGGGCCGCGCACCAGACGCTCCGGCCGGTGTTTGACAGGTTCGAGGAGGGATTCGATACCGCGGATCTGATTGCCGCAAAGCGGCTGCTGGCGGATCTGTCGTGATCGCTTCCGAGGCTGGCCCCGTCGTCGGCAACAATCCAGCAGACCAACTTCAATCGGCGAGGGCTGACATGGCAATGGTCACGCGCGTGCCGTCTTGTCCGGTCTCACCGTGCATCCGGGCGTGGATGCTTCGCGCCAGGCCTTCCAGAATACGACTCCCGGTGCCCTGAAGCGGACCGGTCGCACCGATCCCGTTGTCGGTCACTGTGCAGAGCCAGCAGCCGTCGCGCTGGAGCACGTCGATGCGGATCAGGGCATTGTTCCTGGTCGGAAAGGCATGCTTGGCGGCATTGGTGATCAGCTCGGTCAGCATCAGAGCGAGCCGATGACATTGCGATGCGGGCAGCATCCCGTCCTCAATGGCGGCTTCACAACGGATCCCCGCAGGTTCCAGAATTGCCTCGGACACCGCCGCGCAAAGTGCCTCGAAGAACGTCGCAACGGCTACCGCCGGACGACCCTCGTCATTCGATAAAAATTGATAGAGCCTGCCGAAGGCGACGAGGCGCCGCTCGAACCGGTCCACGGCAGCCGACACTTCGCCGGGCCTCGCCCGCGTCAGATCGCGGCGGACTGACGCACCGAGCAGCGTCAGCGTGTTCTTCATGCGATGATGCGATTCCCGCAGCACCAAGTCCCAGTCGGCCTGGTCGCCGAAATTGGCGGCCAGATGAGATTGAACAATGTCGTCTTTCGGACGGGTTCCAATACCGGGCATCGCAGCCTCCCCGCTGATCATCAGCCTTGGCTTGCCGTCACAATGGAGGAGGCCTGCGATTTTTGCTCGTTAGACGTTGCAAGATTTTGTTATGATCATCGCGGCGCGGCGGCGATGCCGCCGGTTTGCAGGCCGCTGGACTGTTGTTTCTGGTTCGAAGACTCCTCCGCAAATGAGCGAAACGTTCGACGGACGAGAAGTGCGTGGCAGAGAATGACAACCAGGATTCGGCCGTTGCTTTTGGGCCATTTCGGCTATTTCCGAAATCGCGGCTGCTGGAGAAGGACGGCGCCCCGCTTCACCTCGGCGGCCGTGCGCTCGACATCCTGATCTGTCTTGCCGAACGGGCCGGTGAAGTCGTCGACAAGCGCGAGCTCGTCAAGCGGGTGTGGGCGGACGTGAATGTCGACGAGGGCAGCCTGCGGTTCCACATCGCCGCGCTGCGCAAGGCGCTTGGCGAGGGCAATGAAGGCTCCCGCTACATCGTAAATGTGCCCGGACGCGGCTATTGTCTAGCTGTGCCGCTATCGCGGCTTGCGCTCCCGGAGAGACGCCCGACCGAGATCGCCTCGTCGGTCCGCCTCCTTCCGACGCCTCCTGCCAGGATGATCGGGCGGGACGATGCGGTTGAAAAGATCACGTCCGAGCTCTCCCTTCATCGGTTTGTCACGATTGTCGGTCCGGGCGGCATCGGCAAGACATCGGTCGCCCTGGCCGTCGCGCATCGCCAGCTTGCTGCATTCGACGGCCAAGTCAGCTTCGTCGATTTCGGCGCGGTGACTGATGCGAGGCTGGTGCCAGGCAGCATCGCCAGCGCACTCGGCCTGACCGTGAATTCCGAGGATCCGATACCGGCACTGTTGACGTTCCTGCGCAGCCGGCAAATGCTGCTGGTGTTCGACAGCTGCGAGCACCTCCTCGACGAGCTCGCACCATTGACCGAACGCCTAATTCGCGAGGCGCCGAACCTGCACGTCATGGCGACGAGCCGCGAATCCCTCCGATCGGAGGGCGAGCGCGTCTATCGGCTGTTCCCGCTGGATTGTCCGCCACAACAGGACCGACTTGGCGTCGCCGATATTCTCGCCTATCCCGCGAGCCAGCTCTTCGTCGAGCGAATTGCCGAGAGCCTCAGCGAATTCGAGCTGAGTCATGACGATGCGCCTCTCGTGGCCGAGATATGCCGGCGTCTCGACGGCATCGCCCTGGCGATCGAACTCGCCGCGGGCCGGGTCAACGCCTACGGAATTGCCGGCACGGCCGAGCTTCTCGACAGCCGTTTCTCGCTGTTGTGGCGCGGGCGACGCACCGCGATCCCTCGGCATCAGACACTGAGCGCGGCGCTTGGCTGGAGCTACGATTTGTTGCCGGCGACCGAAAGCGCCATGCTGCGCGGCCTGTCGGTATTCGTCGGCCCGTTCACGCTCGAGGCCGCGCTTGCAATCGCATCATGCCAGGGCATCAACGAGCCGGAGGCGATGGAGGCGATCTCGAACCTGCTCTCCAAATCCCTGATCGCGACCTCTGCTGCACAGCGGAAGCTCCGGTATCGACTGCTCGATACAACCCGCGCCTTCGTGGCGGACAAGCTCGTCGAGAGAGGGGAAGCGCCGCTTGTCGCTCGCGCTCACGCCGAGTATTTCCGCAGCTTCCTGCGCGATATCTCGCTCAAGTCGAACGGCTTGCAGAGCGCCGGTGGCTTCCTGCCCTACGCAGATCACCTGTCCAACGTGCGGGCCGCGCTGGCCTGGAGCTTCTCCGACGAAGGTGACCGTGTCATCGGCATCGATCTGGCCGCTTCGGCGGCGCAGTTCTTCCTTGAGCTGACGCTGCTGACGGAGTGCTACCGCTGGACCCAGCAGGCGCTCGCGCCGCACGCCACGGCCGCTGCCGACGCGCGGCGGGAGATGACCCTGCAGGCCGCGCTCGGCGTCTCCGTGATGTTCACGCAGGGCAATACCGAAGCGGTCCAGTCGGCCTTCACACGAAGCCTGCAGCTCGCCCGGGAGCTCGACGACCTGCACTGGCAGCTATGGCTGTTGCGTGGACTGCACATCTACCTGACCCGTGTCGGGGATTTTCACGGAGCGCTTGCAATCGGCGAGCAGGGCAAGAGCGTCGCCAACAGATTGAACGATCCGACGAGCACGCTGAACGTCGAATGGATGCTTGGCGTGGCGCATCACCTGATCGGAAATCAGGACAAGGCCGTTCAGTTCTGTGAAAGCGCGATGGTTCACAACCCGAACTCGCAGCGGCTGAACATCGGGCATCTCGGCTATGACGACCGCATCGTCGCGCTGGTCGCGCTGGCGCGCGGCCTCTGGCTGACCGGCCGGCCCGATCGCGCCATTGAGGCGGCCCGATACACGGTTCGCGAGGCCGAGCAGCTCGAACAGCCCCTGACGCTCGGCATTGCGCTGATCTGGACGATCTACGTGTTTCTGTGGGTCGGCGACGACGCCTGCGCCGAGAGCATGATCGAGCGGCTGATCGACCATGCCGCGCGGCATTTCCTTGGTCCTTACGAGGCGGTCGGCATCGGCCAGAAGGGCCTGCTTCTCCTGCAGCGCGGCGACGTCGACGGCGGCATCGAGCACCTGCGCCGCAGCCAGGCCACCTTGTATGCGACGCGGCACCGGATCATGACCACCGTCTTCGCGACGGCGCTCGCGGAGGGCCTCGCGTCGCAAAACAGGCCCGAAGAAGCTCTGGGCACAGTCGACGAGGCGATTGCCCAGATCGGCGACCACGGCGAATCCTTCGACATGCCGGAGATGCTGCGGGTCAGGGGGGACATCCTCGCCCAATTGGGACGCAACGCAGAGGCCGAGATCTGCCTCGCGAGCTCGCTCGCCCTGTCACGCCGGCAATGCGCCCTCGCCTGGGAACTGCGCGGAGCGCTGAGCCTTGGCCGCATCTCGCAGCGGACCGGACGCGCCAGCGAGGCAAGCCGCATGCTGGCGCCGCTCGTGGCACAATATCAGGAAGGGCTGGCCGGCCGCGATCTGGCCCGAGCGAAGGATTTCCTCGGCATCGTCGATTGAACGCATCATGATGCGCCATCGCCCGCGTCGAGTCCCTTGCAACTCCTAACAATTTCTAACGCGCCAAGCCGTCCGAGCCCCGCCATGGTGAGTGCGCTCCCAGGTGGATACGACAAGACATGGCTCTTCTTGACGATGTCATTGACGCGAATGGCGGCATCGCGCGCTGGAACAGCCTGAGCCGGTTCACACTGCATCTTTCCGCTGGCGGGACGCTGTTCTCGAGCGCAGGACATGCCCGCGAATTCAAGGACCTCATCGCCGAGGGCTCGACACGAACGCAATCGGTCCGCTTCACCGGAATCACCGGCGGAGAGCAGTCCGGCTCGTTTCAGCCGGACGCTATATCGATCGAAACCATCGATGGCGAGGTCTTGCAGACCTGGAGCAACCCCGACCTCGCATTTGACACCGGCCCCCAGGTCCTCGCGGACGAACTGCATCTCATCCTCTTCTGCGGCGTCACGATCTGGAACTATCTGACCACACCCTTTCTCCTGGCCCGTCCCGACGTGATCGTGGAGGAACTGCCGTCATGGACAGAAGGCATGGAGACCTGGCGGCGCCTGCGTGCACAATTGCCGCCCGATCTCGTCACCTTTGCGGGCGAGCAGATCTTTTACTTTGACGAGAATGCCCTGCAGCGCCGGACCGACCACAACTTTTTTGGTATGAAGGTCGCGCACTACTCCTGGGCCCATGAGCGCTTCGACGGCGTCGTGGTGCCGACCCTTCGTCGCTCGCAAACGCGTCGACCCGATGGAACCGTGGACGCCAAGCCTGTCCTGATCGACGTCGAGATCTTCGACGCGTCCTTCGAGTAACGGCCGCGAGACACGAGCGCGGGATGCCTGCTCTCAACGTCTAACAGGACATAACGGGCCAACGGCCCGACTTCGGTGCAGATTTGATCGCGAGCCGCCCTGCAAGGGTCCGTCATTTCTGGGCGGCTGGATGGACACAAGGAGTGACGTGTCCGTCCCCAGGACTTGCGCGAAACAACGAAGACAGGAGAATGCCATGTCAGATAAACTCAATCATGGTCGACGTCGCTTCTTTGGCAGCGCAGTCATGACGCTGGCGGCGGCACAGCTTTCGCTCAGCGCGACCGCCACTGCCGAGACCGGCGAGTCCGCGAAAGCGGGTATAACCGTCAAGCCGGGAGGCAATACATCCTTTGCATCGCTGAAGCAGATCAACGCCGGTCTCCTCGACATCGGCTATGCTGAGGCCGGCCCTACCGGCGGACCGCCCGTGATTCTCCTGCACGGCTGGCCCTATGACATCTACAGCTTCGTCGATGTCGCGTCCATCCTTGCCTCGGCGGGCTATCGCGTGATTGTGCCCTATTTGCGCGGCTATGGAACGACGCGTTTCCTGTCCGAGGCGACCCTCCGTAACGGACAGCCGTCGGCCATCGCGGCCGACGTCATCGCGCTGATGGATGCTCTCAAGATCGAGAAGGCGACCGTCGCCGGCTTCGACTGGGGCGCGCGAACCGCCAACATCATGGCGGCGCTGTGGCCCGAGCGCTGCAAGGCCATGGTCTCGGTCAGCGGCTATCTCATCGGCAGCCAGCAAGCTGGAAAAATGCCGTTGCCTCCGAAGGCGGAACTTCAGTGGTGGTATCAGTTCTATTTCGCGACCGAACGCGGCCGCGACGGCTATGACAGGTATCGGCGCGAGTTCTCGAAGCTGATCTGGCAGCTCGCTTCACCGCAGTGGCGCTTTGATGACGCGACCTTCGAGCGCAGCGCAGCGGCTTTCGACAATCCGGATCACGTCGCGATCGTGGTCCACAATTATCGTTGGCGCCTCGGGCTCGCCGAGGGCGAAGCGAAGTATGACGACGACGAGCGGCGGCTGGCGCAAGCCCCCGTCATCGGCGTGCCGACGATCACCATGGAAGGCGACGCCAACGGCGCGCCGCATCCCGATCCGTCGGCCTATGCAAAGATGTTCTTGGGGAAATACGCGCACCGCACCGTCAAGGGCGGAATCGGCCACAACCTGCCGCAGGAGGCTCCCAAGGCCTTTGCCGACGCGATCATCGACGTCGCCGCCGGCGTGTAGCCGGCGCAGGGTTTGATGCGCGAGCAAAGGGATAGACGATATCATGAGCAGAACGATCGTGGTTGCGATACTGGCCGTCGCCATCTTCCTGGTGGTGATCCAGTTTGGTCCGCCGCTGTTCGGATGAACAAAACTACTCCGGAGAGAAGCCTCATGGGACGCGTGCTTTCGGTGAATGTCGGCTTGCCACGCGACATCCCCTGGCAAGGCAAGACCGTCCATACCGGGATCTGGAAGGCGCCGGTGAGCGGACCGCGCAAGGTCCGTCGCCTCAACATCGAGGGCGACGGACAGGGAGACCTGGCGGGCCACGGCGGCGAGCACCGGGCCGTGTTGGTTTATCAGCATGAGTCCTACCAATACTGGCAGACGAAGTTGGGTCGCACCGACTTCACTTTCGGACAGTTCGGCGAGAACCTCACGGTCGATGGCTTGCCGGACGCTGAGGTGTGCATCGGAGACCGCTACCGGATCGGAAGCGCTCTGTTCGAGGTGACGCAGCCTCGGGTGACGTGTTACCGGGTCGGCATCCGCATGAACGAGCCGGACATGGCCGCACTGCTGGTGAAGCACGGCCGGCCCGGCTTCTACCTTCGTGTTCTCAAGGAGGGGGACGTCGAAGCCGGTGACGAGATCGTGCTGATTGCTTCCGGACCCGAGCGCATGAGCGTGTCCGAGATCGATGCGCTGCTCTATCTGCCCGGTCACCCCCGCGAACAGCTGCAGCGCGCCTTGCGCATTCCGGCACTGAGTGTCGGTTGGCGCCGTTCCTTCGAGGCATTGCTCACCCAAGGGGACGAACGTGGTGCGGCATCGGGAAACGCCGGACTTGGTCCGGCGTCCGGCCCATCGCCGGCATGGTCCGGGTTTCGCTCCTTCCGCGTGGAGCGCATGGTGCACGAAAGCGACAATGTGACCTCGCTGCTACTCGCGCCCGCCGATGGTCGGCCTGTAGGCACCGCCCTTCCCGGCCAGTTCGTGGTGTTGCGCCTCGGAGCGCCGTCCGAGACCGCGCTCATGCGCAGCTATTCGCTGTCGGGACAGCCGAACGCCGCAATCTATCGCATCAGCGTCAAGCAGGAGCCGCACGGTGCGGCGGGCACCTATATCGACAAGCACCTCCGTGCCGGCGACCTCGTGCAGGCAAGTGCGGCGCGCGGCAGCTTCACGCTGCGTCCGGGCGACGCACCCGTCGTTCTCCTCAGCGCGGGCATTGGCGTGACGCCAGTGCTGGCAATGCTCCACGCGCTGTCGGCCGAAGCTTCGACGCGAGACGTCTGGTGGCTGCACGGAACCCGCAACGGCCGCGAGCATGCGTTTGCTGCCGAAAGCCGCGAGCTGCTCGCGACGTTTGCGCATCATCACAGCTATATCTGCTACAGCGCGCCCGAACCTGGGGATCGTCTCAAATCGGATTTCGACGCCGAAGGACGGCTGACCACGCAGGCCCTCGCCGAGATCGGCATTCCCCGCGATGGCGACTTCTACATCTGCGGTCCGTCGAGCTTCATGAGCGATTTGACCGCCGGCCTCGCAGCGCTCGGCGTATCGCCGGAGCGCATTCATACCGAGCTGTTCGGCGCCGGCCCGTCGATTTCACCGGGCATTGCCGCATCGCCGCGCAAGCCGCCGCACCCGCCGGCAAGACCGGCCGGCACAGGACCGATGGTGTCGTTCGCCCGGAGCGGTCTCAATGTTCACTGGGACCCTCGCTCCAAGACATTGCTTGAGCTCGCGGAAGCCTGCGACGTGCCGGTGCGGTGGTCCTGTCGAGCCGGCGTGTGCCACACCTGCGAGACCGGACTGGTGGCAGGGACGGTCGGCCATCAGCCGGCTCCCGTCGATGCACCGACGGAGGGGAACGTGCTGATCTGCTGCGCCCATCCTGAGGGCGACATCGTGATCGATCTGTAATGGCCGCCGGCTGCGGCTTCACGAAATCGTGGAGGAGTGGTTGAGATGCGATCCGACATGACGCCAGGAGCGACGTTTCCGGACTACGAGCTCAGCGACCACGCAGGGAAGCATCGGAAGCTCTCCGAGTTGCAGGAGCAGGATCCGATGGTGGTCGTGCTCGGTCGCGGCGGCTTCTGTCCGAAAGACCGGCGACAGGCCGAAGGATTGCTTGAGCTCCACCGTGAGATGGAGGTCGGCTATTGCAGGCTGGTCACGATCACGACTGATAACATTATCCAGACGTACGAATATCGCAGCGGCGTCGGAGCGCACTGGCCGTTTCTGTCCGACACCCGGCGGATCGTGCAGAAGGACCTCGACATCGCCGAGTATACTGATCCCGTCCATAAACCGATGATTCCCCATGTCGTGGTGCTGGAGCCGGGCCGTGTCATTCACAAGATCTACAACGGCTACTGGTTCTTCGGACGTCCCACCGTCGAAGACCTTCGGCAGGACCTGCGAGCCGTCAGCAGGAAATGCAGACCGGACTGGGACATCACCGCGCCGGAACTGAGAGCCGCATGGCAGCAGGGTCGAAAGGATCTGTTCTACCCGTACGGCGGAGCCTCGACCCTGCCCCAGGACGAACAGGATTGAGTGGGCCGCGAGAGCGGCACGCCTCTCGGGATCTCAAGAGTCGATCGGAGGCCATCAACGGCGTTTTGTAACGATCGACAGACGGCCGTCGGCATGGGCGTCATCTGTACGCGCAAGAGCGCTCACTCACCGAACGGTCCGTTTGCGGATCGGTGATGTCAGTCGCGCCAAACGCGCCTTGAGGCAATCGCTTCGCCGGACACTGCGCGGCACGCTGCAGCAACTTCGGCACAGAGAGCAACGATGCGGTTCGGCTGCGCGTGATGCTGGGTCCACGTCTGGCCGGGTGATGCCACAAGGGTCGCCGCCCGCGAACGTCCGCATCAATGTCTCAAAACGGGCTCGGAACACTTGAGCTACCTCAAGGCGCAATCTCTCGATTCCCGGAGAGTGCGGCGTTAGCCGAACAGCTGTCGTTCGGATGTCGATGACCCCGAGGCGAATGGCTTGGTATCGAGATGACGATGAAGATCCTGGCCGCCGCCGAGTCGGCACTCAATGAGGTCGAGCGCGATAGCAACAGTCTGCGATCCAAAGAACTGCGTGAGGCGATCCAGCAGAGAATCGACGAGCAAAGAGAGGCCATCAAGGCGCTGCGCCGGCTTTACAACTAGCTGGAAGCCATCGGTGCGGGCGCATCCGTGCGCCGCAGCACCTTCTCCAGATCCTCGGCCGGGGCTCCGATCGCCAGCATCGAGGCCGGAATGGCCATGTGCCCGTCGCTGAATTGGCTGCGGTCTGGCTTTAGCCGGCGGACGATTGTGATCGGCGGCTGCTCTCGAACAAGAACCAGACCCGACCTTCAGCTTCATCGATCCACGGTTCGAGCAGGCTGACGCTCGCGACGTCGCGGTGTTCCTCGCAGAGCTGGCGGGTCTCACGCATCCGTGCGATCAACTGCATATTGTCGTCGCGCAACTCCGCGAGCATATCGAGCGGCGTTACGTACTCCGCATCGTTGTCGAGGACCCGCTGCAGGCGCGAGACATGCCCAATGGACTTGATGGTCGTTCCACCGACCTTGCGCACGCGCTCCGCGATGGCGTCCGTCGTGGCAAGAATTTGAGCACTTTGATCATCCAGCATCAGATGATCCTCGCGGAAATGCGGCCCCGACGCATGCCAGTGGAAGTTCTTGGTCTTCAGGTAAAGCGCAAGCATGTCCGCCAGCAGTACGGTCAACGCGCCCGAGACGTCGCGCACAGCATTTGCCCCGAGGCCGCTTGGCGTCTGCAGCGGTGCGGCTCGGCGCTTCTTCGTTTCCACGGCATCCATCTTCGATCCCTTCCAGTTCTGTCCACTACTCCGCGATGTCGATCGTCTCACGCCTGGCGACAAGGGTATTGGACGAACGTGCGATACCTTGGTCGATATCATTCCGGTATTGTAAACCGCACCATTTGACGGTCGATCACGCGGTGGATCGGGTCCGCCAATTCGAACAGCACGCGGTGCGGACCCGGAGCAAGGCCCACGAGGACAACCGTTTCGCCGGATGCGTCGATAAAGTGCCAGGTCGCGTCGTCCACCGTGATGTGCACGTGTCCGACCTTCGGCGACACGTCCAGGGCTCCGGTGCCGAAGACCGGCAGCACACGCAGGTTTTCCGTCCTGTATTGGATGAAGACCTTTCCCGCTGCGAGAGGACCGGCGAGCGGCGGATCCACAATCAGCCTGGGAGGCGGTTCATCATCGAGGGCAAGCAAAGCCGACGGACCGCGAACATCGCGAGCCGTCGCGGCGTCGAGCGTCACCGACGGCACGTTGCCGGCGGGCCTGGCGTCCGTGTCGAAAGAGGCGTCCATGTTCGATTTCCTTGCGTTAGCTAAAGTGATCCAGCGCGCCGAAAGGCCGCTTACGTCCTGCATCTGCAGGCGCAGTGCCGACTTGATGCTGCGCCTCCGATGAACTACCGCGTATGCCGCTCGTCAGGAGGCCGGCAGTTTCCGTTCGAGAAAGCTGCGGATCAACGGAACCATTTCATCGGCCTTGTCCTCGAGTGCGAAGTGGCCGCTGTCGATCAGATGCAATTCGGCATCCGGCAGATCGCGCAGATACGGACCCGCGCCATCCGCCGGGAAGATGAAGTCGTTCTTTCCCCAGACGATCAGGGTCGGCGGCTTGCGCTCCCGGAAGAACGCCTGAAATTGCGGATAGAGCGGAACGTTCGACCCGTAGTCGTGGAACAAGTCGAGTTGAATATCCATGTTGCCCGGCCGGTCCAGCAAGGTCTGGTCGTGCAGTATATTGTCCGGATCGATCCGGCTGACGTCGCTCATTCCGTCGGTGTACTGGAATTTCGTCGTCTCCAGCTTCATCAGGACTTCCAGCGCTTTGCGGTGCGCCGGCGATCCGTCGGCCCAATAGGCCTTGATCGGATCCCAGAACGTCTTGAGCCCCTCCTCGTAGGCATTGCCGTTCTGGATGATCAGCGCGCTCACCCGTTCCGGATGCTTCAGCGCGAGCCGGTAGCCGACCGGGGCGCCATAGTCCATCACGTACATCGCGTAGCGCTTCACCTCGAGCTTGCCCAGCAGACCATCCATCAGGTCGGCAAAGCGGGCGAACGTATAGGCGAACGTCTTGTGATCGGGAGCTGCGCTCTGGCCGAAGCCTGGATAGTCCGGCGCAATCACATGATAGCGGGACGCCAGCTGAGGGATCAGGTTGCGGAACATGTGTGACGACGTCGGGAATCCGTGAAGGAGCAAGATGACCGGAGCATCCGCAGGCCCGGCTTCTCGATAGAAGATATCGATGTCGTCGATCTTTACTGTCCGATAGTGAGTAACCGGAATGGGGCTCGCGTCCATGGCCTGCGCCGCTCCGGACACCATCGCCGGGATCGGCGAGAGCGCAGCTACGGACGCGGCAAGAGCCGCGATCTTGATATATCGTGTCAGTCTGATCATGTCTGCTTCTCCGGGATGTTGCGCTTGTGCGACCGCCGACAGGCAGCGCGATCGTCGCGCCATCTGCATTTGCCAGCCGATGCCGGAGAGACTAGCCGCGAGGATCGATCTGCTCTTGCCTGCGACTCTTTCCGATTGTCTGTTCTTACCGTCCGCGCGAAGGCGACGAGTTCAGAAGATGCCGGCATCGCTTGAGGTGAGCACGACGCGTCCGAAATGGATCTCGCCACGCTGACGAATTGAATGAGACGATCTGGACAGCTCAGCATCATTCCGAAAACGCTTTCGGAGCCCTAGAGGCAACCGAGTCTCAAGGCGCAAGTCGCGTGAAGACGAAGTCGTGTTCTTTGACCCCCGCGGCGTGGCAGCCAAAGCAGGTTTGATGTTGAGCCTCGTCGACCGGCCGGCCATCGATGAAGCGACCGAAGGCCTAGCCACCGGTCGAGCGGTATCGTTTCGAGTCCTTGAGCATGACCTGGACCGTCGTGGCGGGCCCGGGTACGAACGCAGGTTCGAACTCCGTCGACTGGACGTGCTTCCACGCCAGCTTGACCAGGATCGCCCCGTCCGGAAACGGCAGCGTTCCGGCCCGGTAGGCCTCAATCGCCGCCGCGTTACCGACAATGCCCCGGAGCTCGTCCAATCCGGTTTCGTGCGCCACCCCGACCAACTCCCAATGGCGGTAGTCCGGCGGAATTCCAACGCCGAAGATCGGCGACAGCACAAGCTCCCCGGGCGCCGCGCTGGATCGCAGGAAGACGGCGCCCGCGGTCGCCGCAATCAAAATGACAAGCCTTGCCGCCCTGTTCATCGCATGTCCCATCGTCGTACCGCCGAACTGCCAATGACCTTATGAATGCGAGGGGCTCCGCATCGACGCGATCCTTGTGCATCGTGCAGAGCCCGTGCGGAGCTTCTTCGACAACGTGCCGTCGGGCGCCGGCGCATGAGCCGCTAGCCTTGAATGAACGAGAGCAGCTCGGCGTTGACGCGGTCCTTGAGGGTCGTGCACATGCCATGCGGTGCGCCCTCGTAGACGACGAGTTTCGCGTCCTTGATGATCTTGGACGACAGCAGCGCCGAGGCGCCGATCGGAACGATCTGGTCGTCGTCCCCGTGCAGGACGAGCGTGGGGACGTCGAACCGCTTGAGGTCCTCCGTCAGGTCTGTTTCCGAGAACGCCTTGATGCAGAAATAGGACGCCGGAAAGCCGGCCATCATGCCCTGCAGCCAGAAGGACTCCCGGACTCCCTCCGAGATCTTCGCTCCAGATCGGTTGTAGCCGTAGAACGGCAGGCTCAATTCCTTGAAGAACTTCGATCGGTCGGCGGCCACGTTTGCGCGGAGCTCGTCGAACACCGCGATCGGCAGTCCGCCGGGGTTCGCTTCGGTCTTGAGCATCAGCGGCGGAATCGCGCCGATCAGAATGGCCTTCGCCACCCGGCCCGTCCCGTGCCGGCCGATATATCGGGTCACTTCGCCGCCACCGGTCGAATGCCCAACATGGATCGCGTGCTTCAGATCCAGCTTCTCGACGAGCGTCGCCAGATCGTCGGCATAGGTGTTGAGATCGTTGCCCTGCCAAGGCTGGCTCGAACGGCCATGCCCACGCCGATCGAGAGCAATGCAACGATAGCCACGCGAGGCGAGGAAGAACATCTGGTCCTCGAAGGCGTCCGCGCTCAGCGGCCAGCCGTGACTGAACACGATCGGCCGCCCCGAACCCCAATCGTTATAGTAGATCGTCGTACCGTCCTTCGTCGTGATTGTGCTCATGTCCGCTCCTGTCGAGTTTTGTCGGGATCCTCGGCGAAAAGCCGCCGGGACCCGAGTTGCCTTACAACTGACGCATCATTGAGCGAACAAACGACAGCTTCTTTCCGTATTCTCTGCTCCTTGTGACGAAAGCATTGCTTTGCGCCGACGCACTTACCTTTCCTGCGCGCGCTTCCAGGCGGCGGGGCTCGTCTTGACCATGCGTGAAAATACGCGCGTGAAATGGCTTTGATCGGCGAAGCCGGCATTGAGCGCGATTTCGCTGAGCGGCTGATCGCTGTTCAGCATCAATTCCTTCGATCGCTCGACCCGTTGAGATAGCAGCCATTGATGTGGCGGACAGCCCACCGTCCGTCGAAATGCCTGACTGAAGTGACTGCATGACAGGCGGCACGCCTGCGCGAGATTCGGCAACGTCACATTGCCATTCAAGTCTGCCAGCAGCATCTCCTTTGCCCGACGCTCCTGCCATGGAGAAAGGCCGCCTCGGGCGATTTGCGGGCGCGCGTCAGACGATCCGTATGTTTTGAGCAAATGCGCCGTCAGCGCTCTCCAGGCGTGGTCAAGAAAGATCTTGCTCGCCTGTTCGGGACGCATCAGAGCGGGCAGAAGCGCCATCGCAACGTTCGTCACGACGGAGTCCAATCTTGTCTCCACGATGGGACAATGAAGTGTCCCCGCGCCCGGCGAGCCCTGCCCCTCGGCGACCTCGTCGAGAGCCGATTGAGGTAGGTAGAAATTGGCAACCTGGAATGAGCTCTGAATATCTGCCTGCCAAGTGTGTCGCATGTCGCTGATGTGAATTGTGCCTGCCGCGAGCGGAGGACTGGCGCAATGCCTCTCGTCGCTCCACACGTCGTATGAGGCGAGTTCATCCAGGTGTACGCAGACCGCATAGCCGGCTTTCCTGGCTTGCGATTCCGTGGAGCCATGTCCGGCCAGGCGTCTTGAAATGTGTGAGATCACCACCTCGTCTTCGCCCGCCGGAACGACCAGTTGTCTGAAGAGATCAACGCGGTCCAAGGACGTCTGGGCTATCACAGCGCCTCCACGATTCGGAGGCGTGCGGCGCGTCTTGACCGATCCAAACGCGTGCGCCGGCCAACCTGGGCTTGCGGCGGCGGTCTGATCGAGGACGCTCATATCAGGCTCCCCGAATCGGTGGGGACGGCGATCTCGATGCGCGCGCGGGCCGGCTTGATGCAGCGATGCCAGCACGGTCGCTGCGACGGCAGCCGCCAGCTTGAATACTGGCGAGCGCACCCCGTCTGGGGATCCTTCAACCCTTGCATATGTGGACACTCTCGTGTTGGTCGCTCTGCACTTGCAAGGTACAATTCCTGAGCAAGTCCGGGGGTTAGAACATCCGAGAGGCGTGTTAGAATGCTCAAAGACGGGTGTTAGATTGTGTGAGAGGTCTCCTTCGGGACGGTAGACCGCCCGGGTTCCCCGTCAAGGCGCAGCGCGCCTGGCGCAATCAACGAGCAATTTCCTGGCGTTGATGAAATCAGGGCACCCGAAGCCTTCGGTGCGGCTTTCCAGGACGTCCTCCAACAGTTCCACGGACGCCTCGAACCTTCCCTGCGAGCGCCACAGGCTGGCCAAGCTCGTCGCCGTTCGCAGTTCCCACGCACGGGCTCCGCATGCCTTCGCGGCTTCGAGGGATTGAATGAAAAGCTCCTCCGCCCTGGGCATGTCCTTCATCGTTTCGGCCAAGAACACGTGACCTTTGATGCGAAGAAGCTCGGCGGCATTGAACATGTCTCCATTTCGCGCCACCGTAGCAAGTGCGTCGTCCGCCGCGTCAAGCGCTTCTCTCGCTTGACCCGCCATCAGCAATCCCTCCGCCAACGCACTCTTGAAGGCTGTGGTCATCAGTTCATAACGATGCGCGCGCGTCTCGATGAGGGCGTATCTCAGCATCGGCAGCCCCGCCTGGTGGTCACCTCGCATGACAGCGAGATAGCCTCGCACGCCAATTCCCGCCGCCTCATAGGCGACTATTGCGCGATTGCGCGCGTGATCGATCAGTCGCTCGATGCTCTGCTCCGCATTTTCCCAATCTCCGTTCCAAAGATAGACTGAAACAGCCCAGATAAGCGCGATGCAGAGCGTAAGCGGATGATTCAGCTTCCCGGCCTCGATCGAGACCTGCCGAGCCAATTCGGTCGCCCGGTCGGCGTATCCAAGAAGCCAGAGCGTGCGCGCCAGGCAGATTCCAGCGCGGTTGCGATAGTCGAGACCAAGACGGAATGAATCGACATGCTTTGATTCGGGTACGTGCCTGACAGCCGATTCCAGATACCCACGCGCCTTCTCGAGATCCTCCATGAGATGATGCGAGACACCCAGAAGGGAGCTTGCAGCCGCCAGCGCCCCCTGGTCATTCATCTTCAGTGCAACTGCCTCACTGCGTTCGGCATATTTGAGAGCCTCGCGAAAATTTCCGGTTCTGTAGTGAAACAGATGCAGGCGGCCGATCAATTGCAGTTGACTTGGCAAATCCCCCAAGTCCCCGGCCACTTCAAGTCCCCTTTCGAGTGATGTCCTGGCCTGCTGATTATTGCCTTGAGAAAACATGAGCGAGAGGCCAAGCGCCGCCTGCAAGGTCACCTCTCCACACGTCCCCCGGCTCGACTCATCCAGATTGACCATCGCCAGCTCCGTCCAGCGGCGACATTCCGTGACCAACGACGACTCGAGCAGCAGTGGAGCGGCCGCAGCGGTCAGTGCAATAGCGATCGACTTTTCGGTCTGAAGAAAGCTCCACTCCAATGCCGCACGTATGTTGCCGAGGTGAGGGTCGTAATCGGAGGCCCCGTCACGACCTGCCTCGGTCAGCCGAAGATTCTCGTGCTGTTCGGCCCACCTCAGATAAAACATGGCATGTCGCTGGAAGACGCCGTTGTCGTCGTCACGATCGATGAGCTTCGACAAGGCGTATGCGCGCGTGGTGTCGAGCAGACGATAGCGCGCCTCCGATGTCCCTGAAGCGACCGCTATCAGCGACTTGTCGACGAGGCTTGCGACGGCCTCGAACGCGAGCTCCTCGCTGAGATCATCCGGCCCGACCACGGCAACGACGGCTCGCATCGAGAAAAAACCAACGAAGACAGCTGACCGCCGAAGCACAAGCGATTCGTTGTCGGAGAGCAGACCGTAACTCCAATCCAGCGCAGCTGTCAGCGTCTGGTGACGCTGCAAAGCCGTGCGCCGCCCCTGGCCCAGCAGCCTGAACCGGTCATCGAGCAGAGCAGCCGTTCCTTTGACCCCGAAGGCGATCACCCGGCTTGCAGCGATTTCAATCGCCAGTGCTATTCCATCCAATCGCCGGCAGATGTCCCCGACGATCGGCGCATCGGCATCGTTCAATTCAAATGATGACCCATTCGCGAGAACGCGATCCAGGAACAATTGCGCCGCCGGAAACGCAAGCACGTCCGAGACTGTCTGCACATCGAGGGGCGGATTCTCCAATGACGGCAGTTGGAAGACATATTCTCCCTCCACCCGTAGCGCCTCACGACTCGTCGCGAGAATTCGCACCTTCGGTGCGTGCTGAAAAATATGCTCGGCGAGTGCCGCCGCAGAGGTGACGACGTGCTCGCAACTATCGAGGATCAGCAACATGCTCTTGTCGCGGATAAAGCTGATGATGGCCGGCGTCGGATCATCGGATTGAACCATGAGACCGAGCGTCGACGCCACGGCCGTCGGCACGAGCATGGGATCGTTCAGGGGCCCCAAGTCGAAGAAGGCCACGGCGCCGGCAACCTGCGGATTCGTGTGATGCGCAACAGCTATGGCCACCGTCGTCTTGCCGATCCCGCCTGGTCCAACGATGGTGACGAAGCGATCCTTGAGGAGCATCCCGCAGACTTTTTCGACCACCTCGTCGCGACCGATCATCCGGCTGAGACGCGGTGGCAGGCCATAGTTCGACTCGACAGCCCGACTGCGATCGTCTGCCTCTGCGCTCATCCGATATGATACAGGACAGACGAAACTGTACCCTTTGCCCGGCACCGTGGCGACAAATCTGGCGCCGGCTTCTCCGTCGCCCAGGACCTTGCGCAACACGCCGATGTGGAATCGCAGGCTGCCGGCATCGACGTTCACGTCCGGCCAGACCCGCGCCATCAGATCATGTTTGTCGACGACGCTGCCCGCCTGCTGCAGGAGCACAAGAAGAATATCCAGCGCGCGCGGCGGCAGGTGGACCGGTGTCGCACCTTTTCTCAGAGACCGCTCACTCACCCGGAGTATGAACGAGCCGAACGACACTTCATCCTCCTGCGACAACGTATCCTGAGGAATCATCCGGCATGTCCCGCTAAGGCGCCAACGGCCAATTCTTGAGATGTCTGCTTGTCAAAATCAAAGACACAAACGATCACAGGTCCAGCTTACGCGATCGACCTGCGACACTTTGCAACCGATCGCTCGCTTGTTGCCCCGAAAGGGACAAGCCGCCCTTGCTGCGCGTTGCGCAGGCATTTTTGCATCGTTTGCGTCTGCGAGTGAGCGAAACGTACAAAGCCGAGGAGGTTCATTCAAGTACCCGCCATCGAATTCGCCCCATATGTCCGGACGAACCCTGCGGATCATCGGAGGCGAAGATGAGCCAAGTGTCACAATTGACAAGACGGCGCTTTTGTTTGTGTTGCGTGGCATCGGCTACTTTCGCATCCGGTGGAGGGTGGCTGACGCCTCGGGCCGCGTATGCCGAAGCGAGGAACATCGTGGACATGATCCGTGCGGACGCGGCCACGGCATCCATCAAGGTCCACAAATTGCGCGGCGGCGTCAGCGTCCTCGAGGGCTCCGGCGGCAGTGTCGGCGTGCTCAGTGGACCGGACGGCAAGGTCATGATCGACGCCGGAATCACAGCGTCGAAGCCCCGAATGCTGGAAGCGCTGGCCAGTCTTGGAAGCGAGCCCGTGCGGCATCTCATCAACACGCATTGGCATTTCGACCACGCCGATGGCAACGAGTGGGTTCAGGCCCAGGGCGCGGCCATTACGGCTCACGAGAACACACGAAAACATTTGAAGACGATGCAGCGCGTCGAGGACTGGAACTTCGATTTCCCGGCCCTGGCGCCGAGCGCCATTCCCACGGACGTGTTTTCCGAACGGAAGCGGCTGACGGTGAACCGATCCACGATCGAACTTCAGTATTATGGGCCTGCTCACACCGACAGCGACATCTCGGTCCACTTCGTGGAAGCCGATATTCTGCATGTCGCGGATACCTTCTGGAATGGGATCTACCCGTTCATCGACTACTCGACCGGCGGCAGCATCGACGGCATGATCCGCGCAGCGGAGGCGAATCTGGCGAAGGCCGGTGACAAGACGATCGTGATCGCGGGACACGGCGTCCCGATCAGCAATCGCGCCGAGCTGCAGGACTATCGCGACATGCTGGTCGCCATCCGCGACAACGTCGCGCGGCTCAAGAAGCAGGAGAAGACGCTCGATGCGGTGGTCGCTGCCAGGCCGACGGCGGCCTTCGACGGCAAATGGGGTCAGTTCGTCATCACGCCGGCGCTGTTCACCAAGCTGGTCTATGAGGGCGTCTAGCTCGACAGGCCGAAGCGGCGACCCGTCACAGGGAGCACTGACATGAGCGACCCACAGAGGCAAACGGTTCTTGACGCCGGAACCACGACGGCGAATGCCCGTCTTGGCGTGGGATCCTGGACCATCATCGTGATCCTGGTCGCGCTGCTGGGAGCCTCAGGCTTCGTCGCCTATCTCGGCTGGACACTTGGAAGCGGCGCGGACGTGACGACCGCAGGCTATGTCGCGATGGCCCTGGGCGTGGTCGCTTCACTGGCCGTCGGAGTCGGGCTCATGGGCCTGGTGTTCTACAGCAGCCGCCGCGGCTACGACGAGCCTGCGGTGTTCATCACGACGGAGCAAGATTCCGAATGCTCTGTCGAGACGGACGGCGACAACAAATGATCCGCAACTTCCGGGATCACTCCGCAAACGAGCGCACGTTCCTGGCCTGGATACGGACCGCCATCGCCGTGATGGCATTCGGATTTGTCATCGAAAGATTCGATCTGATGCTGGAGGCCGCCGGCTTTGCCGCGGGCGCCGCGACACCGCGTGCGGCGGAGCGCGAATTCGCCAACATCGCGGGAACCTCGGCGATCGCCGTCGGGACGCTCCTGTTCGTCCTCGCGACCGTTCGCTTCCTGCGCAACGCGACCATGATCGACAGCGACGAGGAGCGAAAGATCCCGGGCTCGCGCATGGACATCGTGCTGGGCGGGCTGCTCAGTGTGATGGGAATTGCGCTGCTGGTGTACTTGTCCCACGTCTGACGCAGCCAGGTCAGCCGCGATCGACACCGAGGCGGTGTTCACTGCGCCGGCGCCGTTGGGACTGCTACTTCTCCGACGCGACCTCGGCTGCAATGCCCTGGAGCAGCTTCGACATCGCCTCGACTGCGGCCTTGGCGTCCGGGCCTGCGGCGTGCCTGGCGGCGATCCAGGCCGGATCATTGTACGACAGCCACGTGATGCCGTCCGCATCCTGCCAGACCAGCGCCTTCAGCGGCAGGTCGATGCCCGCGGTCTGCGCCGCCTGCATCACCGGTGTGCCGCCCTTGGCATTGCCGAAGATCAGCAGGTCGGTCGGGCGCAGCGACAGATCGACCGCCGCGGCGCCGGCCGCATGATCGACCCGCGCGAAGATGGTCAGGCCTCGCCGGGACACCGCGGCCTCGAGCCGCCTCATGGTCTCCGTCGGCTCGTAGTGGCTCTTCTGACTGATCAATCCTTCGGCGGCCATGGCGTCTGCTCCTGAGAGGCGGGCTGATAAGAGAACAAGTGTTGCTGCGAGCAAATGAGGCCGCGAACGGCGCAATTGCGGGTATGTCGCGTTCGGCATGGAAAACCTATTTGCTGCTCCTACTGAATTCCGGTTCCGGGATGAAGCCGTCCCGGTTGGGCATCCGGGTTCCAGGCAGGGAGTGATTGTCGAGCTGGCCCTCCGGAGGCAGGATCCCGTTGAGGCTGAGGATGTAGGCGGCCACCGCGTAGGTGTCGTCGACGCTGAGCGATCCCGGCGCCTGATAGGGCATGGCCCTGTGGATGTAGTCGAACAGGGTCGTGGCGTAAGGCCAGAAGCTTCCCACCGTTTTCACGGGCGTGGCCGAGGCCAGTGTCCCCTGCCCGCCAGCCAGCCGATCCTTGATGCCGCCAACGCCATTGTCGCCGTGGCAGGACGCGCAGTTCTCCGCGAAAACGTCCTTGCCTCGGGCCACCGTGCCGCTACCTGGCGGCAGGCCCTTTCCATCAGGTCGGACGTCGATGTCCCACAGCGCGATCTCACCGGGGGTCGCGGGGCGGCCGAAGTCCGCCGCCACTGCGGAGGAGACCAGCGCTGATACCATCGCGCCCGACAGCAGCGCCATTCTACGACAGGACATTTTGCACCCTTCCCGCCTGGTCGATGCTCCAGGTCTGCTGGGCGTTGTAGTGAAACAGGGCGTTGGTCCCCATCGTGGCGATGAAGGAGTTGCGGTCGGGCTGCACATGGCCCTTGTCGTCGGTCGCGCGGCTGACGATCTTTGTCGGCCTGCCGTCCCAGATCCAATCCATCTGGAAGCGTGTCTGGGCTTTCGGCAGCGCCGGAAGGTTCAGTTGCGCGTCCTGCCAGCTGTTCGCGCCGTCGGTGCTGATCTCCACCCTGGCGATCCTGCCGTGGCCGCTCCAGGCCAGTCCCGAAATGCGATTGTATCCCGGCCGGATCTGCATGGTGCCCGAGGGCTGCGTGATGACCGAGTTGGTCTCCATCCGCAGCTGGAATTGCCTGGCCTTGCCGTTGGCGAGGAGCTGCGTGTAGCGGGCCGTCTCCCAGCGGGTCATCCATGGCTGGTCGCCGAATTTCAGGCGGCGCAGCCATTTGATGTTCAGATTGCCCTCCATGCCGGGCAGGATCAGCCGGATCGGAAAACCGTGCGCCGGTCTGATCGGCTCGCCGTTCTGCCCGTAGGCGATGATCGCCTCATCGACGATCTCCTGGGTGAGCGGAATGCTGCGAGCCACGGCGGCGGCGTCTCCGCCCTCGGCGAGCATCCAGGTGGCAGCCGTGTCCTTCTCCACCAGCCCCAGAATGAACTTCAGCGGCACGCCGGTCCATTCGCTGGTGCTGACCAGCCCATGCGTGTTCTGAACGGTGAGATCGCCGTCGGCCTTCTTCCAATTCTCCCAGCCATTGCCGGTGCATTCGAGAAAGGCCATGCGGGAGATGGCCGGCATCGCCTTCAGATCGTCGACGGAGAACACCAGTTGTTTGCGGACCATGCCGTGCACGAGCAGCCGGTGCCTGGACGGGTCGAGGTCGGGGGCGCCAGCGTGACTGCGCTCGTAGTGCAGGTCGGACGGCGTGATGGCGCCGACGAGCTTCTGCAGGGGAGCTTTCGAGTTGATGGCGTCGGCGGGATCGACGTTGCGGCGCCCTGGCCCCGCCTCGGGGATCCGCCCGATCTGCACGTATGTCGACCGTGCGCTGAGCGCGCCCAAATCAGCTCCCGGCTCGCGGGCCGGCACGTCCGCGAGCGTTTCTGCCGCCGCGCTCGCAGCGGCCGTGCTTGCAACGAGGCCCGTCGTCGCGGCCGCGAGGAATTTCCTTCGATTCCACCCGACGTCGCTTCCGTGTCGTTCCGACATGCCGTTGTCCTCCTCACTCCGGAGCGAGCCGGGATCCGCTGCATCTTGTCCCGGCGCGTTCCGCGTTTGCCTCGAACGGAAATCGCCTGAGGGAAAGATTCCGCTGCGGCGACCTCGAACTGCGTGCGGCACGATCAGACCTGAGCCGCGCCGCCGTCCACGAACAATTCGGCCCCGTTGACGAAGGAGCTGTTGTCGGACGCCAGGAACAGGACCGCCTCCGCAATCTCGCTCGGCCGCCCGACCCGTCCGACCGGCGCCACATCGCTGTGCCCCTTCAGGAACTCGGCCATCTGGTCGTCCGTCATGCCGAATTTGTCGTAGGCCGGCGTCGGTACCGTGCCGGGGCTCACGACATTGACGCGGATCTTTCGATCTCTCAGATCGACGCTCCAGCCGCGAGCGAACGACCTGATCGCGGCCTTGCTCGCGGCATAGACGCTGAATGCAGGAATGCCCTTGATGGCGGCGATCGACGCGTTCAGCACGATCGAGGACCCCTCGCCCATCAGCGGCAGCGCCTTCTGCACGGTGAACAGGGTCCCACGGACGTTGACGCCAAACGTCTTGTCGAAGTGGGCCTCCGTGATCGACCCGAGCGGAGCGAACTCGCCGAGACCGGCATTCGCGAACAGAACATCCAGCCGCCCCTTGGTTCGCTTGATCTCGTCGAACAGACGATCGAGATCCCCGGGGTTCGCGATGTCGCCTTGGATTCCCCGGGCGTTCGACCCGATCGCGGCGACGGCCGTCTCGAGTTCGGCCGGCCGTCTCCCCGAAATGAAGACGAACGCGCCTTCCGCCGCAAACAGCTTTGCGGTCGCCAATCCGATGCCGCTGGTTCCACCAGTGACGAGCGCAATTTTCCCTGACAATCGGTTCATGTGGTACCCTTGAGCGGTCGGCTTCCGTAGGCGGCTCCGACGATGCGCGGTGACGCTAAGGGAACATGTCCAAAGCCGATTGGACCTTTCTGCGATTTTTGTCTCGATCACCCGATGTCCGTGTCGTCCAACGAGGACAACGTCAAACGAGCAAGCATCTGGAAGCGCCTCTCCGACCTGGGACTTTGGGGAGGGTCGATCGTTCGACGCAGGAATTGATCCGAATCCGGCATGCTCATCACCAGGTTACAGTCCCTGCGCTAGATATTGGCTCCATGATCACGGCTCGCGATGACAACCGAACCAGGAAAGAGCCGTCGGATCAGCATGTAAAAAATAGGTGTGAAAATCAGACCGAACAGCGTGACACCGATCATGCCGAAGAAGACGGCAACTCCGACCGCTTGTCGCATTTCGGCACCCGAGCCACTCGAAATTACGAGCGGCAGGACGCCGAGAATGAAGGCAAACGAAGTCATCAGAATAGGCCGCAGCCGCAAACGGCACGCCTCGATCACCGCCTCCAGTCGATCGCCGCCCTCGCGCTCGATATCGCGAGCAAATTCGACGATAAGGATGGCATTTTTGGCGGCGAGTCCCACCAGCACGATGAAGCCGATTTGGGTCAGGATGTTGATGTCCTGTCCCATAACGCGTACCCCAACGGTCGCCGCCAGCAGGCACATCGGCACGATCAGCAGCACGGCGAAGGGCAGGCTCCAACTGCCATATTGCGCCGCCAGAACCAGAAATACGAACAGCACGCAGATCGGGAAGACAAAAAGCCCCGCGTTCCCGCTCGTCGCCTGCTGATACGACAAATCGGTCCATTCGAAGGAAAAGCCGCTCGGCAGCGTCTGAGTGGCGAGATTGCGCATGATGTTGATCGCGGTCGCGGAGCTGGTGCCGGGCATCGTGTCGCCTTGCACTTCCGACGCTGGATACAAATTATACCGAGAAACTCGCTCCGGTCCCGCCTTGTCGGTGAGATTCAACACACTGCCAAGTAGCACCATGTCGCCGGCCCTGTTGCGGGTCTGTAGCCGGGCGAGATCAGTCGTATCCTTGCGGAACGGCAGGTCGGCTTGGGCGGTGACACGATAGGTGCGGCCGAGAATGTTGAAGTCGTTGACATAGGCCGAACCGAAATAGGTCTCGATCGTATCGGTGACGTTCTGGATCGGCAGCCCTAGCATCTGCGCCTTCTGTCGGTCGATCTCGACGAACACTTGCGGCGTGTTGGCCGTGAAAGGCGAGAACACCGCGGTCAGTCCGGGCACCCGCCGAGCGGCGGTGACCAGTTCGTCGGTTGCCGCCGCCAGCATCTCGGGCCCACGGCCTTGCCGATCCTGGATGCGCATCGCAAAGCCGCCCCCGGTACCGATGCCCGGAACCGCGGGTGGTGGCACCACAATGATGAATGCACTTTCGATCACCGACAGCCGCTTGCGCAGCTCCGCGGTGATCTTGGCCGCCGTCAGCCCCTTCTTGAGCCTTGCTTCCGGTGCGTCGAACACCGGAAACAGAGCGGCGGCGTTGCTCGACTGCGTTCTGGTTGCGCCAGACAGCCCCGCTAACGCCGGCACCCGCACGACGCCCGGAGTGTCCAGCGCGATGGCCTCGATCTGGCGCACCACTTCGGTGGTGCGCGCAAGCGAGGCGGCGCCGGGCAGCTGCACCGAGACGATGACGTAGCCGCGGTCCTGCGCCGGAATAAATCCTTGCGGTGTGGTGTAGAGCAACCAACCGGCACCACCGATCAGCGCCATGTAGATGACGAGCATCGGCGCCGAATGCCGGATGACGAAAGCGGCCGCCAGGCCGTAGCCTTCGGACAACCGATCAAAGCCGCGATTAAACGCAGCCGCCGCCCCGCCCCAACCACGAGCAACAACATTCCAGCTTGCCGGCGAACGCTTGTCCTGATGCGGCTGCAGAATGATCGACGCCAGAGCCGGCGATAGCGTGAGCGAACAAAAGCACGAGATCGCGGTGGCAACCGCGATGGTGATGGCGAACTGCTGAAAAAACTGGCCGGAGATCCCGCCCAGAAAAGCCGTCGGTACGAACACCGCGCACAAGACTAGTGCTATCGAAACCAGTGCCCCGCCGACCTCCTCCATCGTACAAAGCGCCGCGTCGCGCCGTCGCATCCCCGCCGCGAGATGCCGCTCGACATTTTCCACGACCACGATAGCGTCGTCGACCACAATGCCGACCGCGAGCACGAGTCCGAACAGCGTCAAGTTGTTGATGGAGAAGCCGAGCGCCGCCATCACCGAAAAAGTGCCGACGAGCGACACCGGAATCGCGATGATCGGGATGATCGCGGGTCGCCAGCCCTGCAGGAACACCAGCACGACGATGACCACCAAGATCATCGCCTCGTAAATGGTCTTGATTAGCTCGGATACCGACTGCGCGATGAACTCGGTCGGATTGTAGCCTATGTTGTAATCAAGCCCCTTGGGGAAGTCCGCCTTCAGCCGCTCCATTGTGCTGGAAATCGCCCTTGCGGTCGCTAGCGCATTGGAACCTGGACGCTGGGACACCAGCAGCGCCACGGCCTGTTTCCGCAGCAGAAAACCGTTGGTGGTGGAGGTAAGCGCGCCGAGTTCCACGCGGGCGACGTCACGTAATCTCACGGTGCGGCCATCGTCACCGGCTTTCAGCACGATGTCCTGGAATTCAGCAACATCCTTGAGCCGCCCAGTAAAGGTGAGGCTCGGCTGAAACGCGCGATCGGCAATCGGCGGCTCGGCGATCTGGCCGCCGGCGATCTGCAGGTTCTGCGCCCGGATGGCCCCCAACACATCGCTGGACGTCATTCCCAGGCTGGCGATTTTGTCCGGATCGAGCCACAGCCGCATGGAATAGTCGCGTGCAGCGAAAATCTGAATGTCCCCTATCCCATCGAGCCGCAGCAGCTGGTCGCGCACCTGGCGAAGCGCATAATTGGAGATATACAGCTGATCGTAAGTGTCGTCCGGTGACAGCATGAATACGACCATCAAGAGGTCGGGGCTGTTCTTGCGAGTCACGACTCCCGTACGCTGCACTTCCTCCGGCAACCGCGGCTGCGCGATGGCGACGCGGTTTTGCACCAGCACCTGGGCCTTATCGAGGTCGGTTCCGAGCTTGAAGGTTACCGTGACGGTCAATTGGCCGTTCGAGGTGGCCTGGCTGTAAAGATACAGCATGTCCTCGACGCCGTTGATCTCCTGCTCAATCGGCGTTGCCACCGTGTCCGAGACGGTCTGCGCCGATGCGCCGGGATACTGCGCTGTGACCACGACGGTCGGCGGTGCCACCTGCGGATATTCTGCGACTGGCAAGGTCTGATAAGCGATCACCCCGACGATCAGCAGCACGATCGACAAGACCATGGCCAGGATCGGCTGGTTGATGGACAGGCGCCCTAAGTTCATGGCTTGGCGTCGCCCACCTTGGCCGCATGCGGCGCCACCTTGGCGCCCACGCGGGCACGTTGAAGCCCGTCGATGATGACCCTGTCCTCAGGCCTCAGGCCTTGCTTGATAATGCGCAGCCCGTCATCGAGCGCGCCGAGCGTCACCGGCTTAGCCTCGACGAGGTCATCATCCTTGACCACATAAACGATCTTGCGCGACTGATCGGTGGCGATGGCGGCGTCAGGCAACAACAGTGCCTCATAGGGCGCGCTGCCGATGACACGGACCCGCGCGAATTGACCGGGCAGGATCGACAGATCGTCGTTGTCAACCAGAGCACGTCCGCGGAGTGTACCGGTGCCGACGTCCAGACGGTTGTCCAGAAAGTCCACCTTGCCCGCGCGGGACGGTTTAGTTTCGCCCGCCATGATGATCTGTACAGGATTGGGCGTATCGCGAGAGCTTGGTCGCTTGCCTTCGAACCAAAGCCTGCTGTTCCGCTGATAGATCGACTCATCCATGTCGAAATAGACGTGGATTGGATTCATCGATACGATCGAGGTGAGCAAGGTCGCACCGCTTTCGGACCCTTGCACCAGATTTCCGACGGTCACCAGATGACGGCTGATCCGCCCGGCAATCGGAGCCGTGACCTTGGTGAATTCGACGTCCAGTTCAGCGCGTTTCAGCGCGCCTTCCGCCTGCAATGTCGCCGCCTCGGCCGCAGCCAACGACTGCTTGCGCTGATCAACGATGTTTTCCGAGATGGCCTGGGTCCGGATCAAGGTCGTAGCGCGCTCGAGCTCGCGTTGCGCGAGTTCCACCTTCGCCTTGGCGTCGGCCAATTGACCTTGCGCCTGCTCGGCTGCGGCCTGATACTGGCGCGGATCGATTTCGTAGAGCAGGTCGCCGACGTTAACGATAGCGCCGTCCTTGAATGCCACTTTGGTCACAAAACCGGTCACGCGGGCGCGGATCTGCACCTGTTCCACTGCGTCGAAGCGGCCTGTAAATTCGTCCCAATCCGTGACCATCCGTTTCGTCGGCTGAGCCACCGTCACCGGCGGGGGCGGAGGTGCCGCCGCCTGCTCAGGCGGTTTGTCGCAGCTAGCAAGCAACACGACGGAGGAGGCGACGACAAAGAATAAGGTGCCCCTGAGCAATGGACAAAGACCGTTGCTACTCGCGCTAATCACTTTCCCCGGTGAACCGCCCAACAGCTGCCCCTCCACGTCGTCATTGCGAGCATATCGCTACAATCAGCTCCACGGTAGCCCTTTCAATACCGCGACAGCGCTCCTGAAGTCGGGAACTCGCTTCGCGAGCTCGATCCAGCAAGGCCGTCGTCCAGAGATCGTTTCATTCGCTTGACGGTTTAGCTGCGTGTACCCGCAGACCAGGACCCGCAGCAGAAGTCGCTGCGGGTCGCACCGAAATATATTGTATTCCGCCTCGATTATCGGTCGGCAGACTCGATGAACGCGGCGACCTCCCGCGGATGAGACAGCATCACTGCATGGCTGCTGCTTATCTCTTCCACGCGCGCACCGCTTCGCTTGGCCATCTTTCTTTGCGAGCTCGGGGTTATCATGCGGTCGTTCGACGGGATCAGGAAGACGCTTGGCTTCGCCTTCCAGCCCACCTTCGTGACCTTCGCTTCAACGGCCTGCAGGCCCCAGGGCACTTGCGCGACCGCCATGAACTCGGTGAGCGCCACGGGGGAATCTGCTGCAAAGGACGTCGGAAACTTCGCGGGATCGACCAGGAGATAGCCGTTCTCCGGAGGCAGCAGGGGCGCCTTCGCCTCGCCGGGCTCTGCTGGCCATGCATTGAGCGATGCGGCAGATTCGCCAGTGTCCGGCGCAAAAGCTGCGAGGTACGCCAAGCTTTTGACCTTCGGATTCTCGCCAGCCTGCGTGATCACCATGCCGCCATAGGAGTGTCCCACCAGCACGACAGGATATTTGGCTGTTGCGATCACAGCTTCTGTCGCGGCGACGTCGCCTTCGAGGGTGATAGTCGGATTCTGGACCACCAGCACTTCGTAGCCGTCCTTCTTGAGAATATCGTATACCGCTTGCCAGCCGGAGCCGTCGACGAACGCTCCGTGGACGAGGACGACGGATGTCGTTTTCTGCTGCTGAGCTCCCGAGGAGGTCGACGTCATAGCAAGCGCAGAGAGCGCCAGCAAAGGTGCCAGGTACTTCATCTTAATTCCTTTCGTGTTGTGGCCGGCATGACCAGTCAGCCAGCCTCGGCTTCGTGCGAACGTCTTGCATCAGTGGCGGTCGTTAGTTCGGTCGAGAAAGTCGTTGATCAACGGCGCCATCACGTCGAGTTGGTCCTCGAGTGCGAAGTGGCCGGAGTCGAGGATGTGCAACTCTGCTTCTGGCAAATCGCGCAGATACGCGTGCACGCCTACCTCAGCGAAGACCTTGTCGTTCTTGCCCCAGACGATCAGAGCGGGCGGCTTACGTTCGTGGAAAAACGCCTGGAAGGCCGGGTAAAGCGGGACGTTGGTCGCGTGGTCGTACAGCAGGTCGAGCTGAATATCCTTGTTGCCTGGACGATCCAGCAGTGCCTGGTCGTGGACCCAGTTGTCGGGACTGATGCGCGTCAGATCGCGCACGCCATCGGTGTACAGAAACTTCGTCGACTGGAGCGAGACGAGAAATGAAAGCGCATTTCTTCGCTCGTCCGTTGCTTCTTTCCAATACGCCTTGATCGGCTCCCAGGCCTCTCCCAATCCCTCCTCGTAGGCATTTCCGTTCTGGATGATGAGGCCAGTTACTCGCTCCGGATGCTTGAGGGCGAGGCGATAGCCGACCGGGGCGCCGTAATCCATGACGTACATGGCGTAGTGTCTTGCGCCGAGTTTATCGAGCAACACGTCGATCATCTCGGCATAGTTCGCGAACGAATAGGAAAACCGGTTGCGTTCGGGCATGTCGCTCTGCCCGAAGCCGGGATAATCCGGCGCAATGACATGATAGGTGTGAGCCAGCTTCGGGATCAAATTGCGGAACATATGGGATGACGTTGGAAAGCCGTGCAGAAGGAGAACGACAGGACCGTCGCTTGGCCCAGCTTCCCGGTAGAACATGTTTACGCCATTGATCGCGGCCGCGCGGTAATGAACCGTCGAAGCGCCCGCGCCGCAGGCCACAGTTGGCAGATTACAGTCATGAGCGGGCACCCCCGCGGGCTCTCCGAACGATGGAGATGCGCCTGCAATCGTCAGGGCAATGACAGTCGCGAAAGAAAGACGCATGGCAGCTCCTTCGGCCGTACAACCGATTCATTCCGCAATAGTCAGATACGATCGGCATCACTTGGCGAATCTGTTGATCCGTTGATTGCGCAATCCGCAAAAGAAGCGAGATTGGTTGCGTGATATCTCCGGCCGGCAGTCGCCGAGTTGTCGCAACTCATGCTCGGCAAGCGACGTCGCCAATATCTGCCAAAAGAGATCATCGTACGTCCACGACTTCCGCGACGATTGCCGTACGTTCGGCCAGAGTGGGAACCTTGGCCAAGTAGGCCTGATAATGCTGCGACGCGCGATGCGCTTCGACTGCGGCGCCATCTCGATAGAGCTCGTCAAGGACGTAACGATGATCGTCCACACTGTCGCGCCAGATGTCCCAACGAAGATTGCCGGGCTCTGCCCTGCAATGTGGCGCCATACTAACAAGCAATTCTCTAAGCTCGAGGCTCCTGCCGGGGTGGGCGACCAGAATGGCAGTAATCTTTGACGGCATTGTTCAACCGACTTTCTTTGTGACTGCGACCCGCCGAGGCGGGCAGGTTAAGCTTGGCTGCTTCTGAGCGCCGCCAGCAGCTCCTTCGCCAGGGGCCCGGCCGATGCGGGATTTTGCCCGGTGATCAGGCGTTCATCGACGACGACGTGCGGCTGCCAGTTTGCTGCGGACGTATATTCAGCGCCCTCGGCCCTCAAAGCATCTTCAAGCTCGTACGGAACATCTTCACGTGCGTAATCGTACTCTTCCTTCTTCGAGAACGATGTCAGCTTCCTACCTTGCACGAACGGCTTGCCGTCCCCAAGGTCGACTCCGAGAAGCGCGCACGGACCGTGGCAAACGGCGGTCACAAGTTTTCCTGTGCTCCACGCTCGCACGACTGCATCTTGAACGATATGGTTTCGCTGGATATCGACCATCGGTCCAAGACCGCCTGGTACGAGGATGGCATCAAAGTCCGCGGCGTCCACCTCGGCGAGCTTCCGGCTACGGTTGAGGCGACGAAAAGCCTTGCTTTCTAGGAAGGCCTTTTGTGCAGGATCTTTCTCGTCGTAGGCATCGTAGGGCGTCCATCCGCCTCTCAAGGAAGCGAACTCAACCGCAATGCCTGCCCCATCAAGAACGTCGAACGGATGCGCAACCTCCGCGAAGAAGAAGCCCGTTTTACGATTTTGTGGGCCGATCACTGCTGCGTTGCTGACGATAAACAGGACGTGCTGGGTCATGATTGGCTTTCTGGAGGGCTCCATGAGGAACGCGGCCCAACAACACTATCGCCGGGGCCCCAGAAGCGTATTGGCGAATCCTGCGGGATTATGTGAAATCCCTGCGCTCATTTGGACCGGACCCCAGTGGCATTTGCCTCGATCTTGCCAGAGCATAATTCGGTCCAATTGGACCGCATGTGATGCCCGAAAACTGCCGAGCGCCGTCCCCTGCGGCGTTCGGCGTTCATTCGACATTGATGGAGATCCTGATGCGGACTTTGTATCGCGGCGCGCAAAGCTATGTAACAGCCATCCGGTTTGTGATGGCGGGCTACTATCTCGCACTCTCCGCTGGACTGCTCGCGCTCGCCTTATGGCTTGCCT
This sequence comes from Bradyrhizobium sp. HKCCYLRH1030, assembly GCF_051168395.1. Classification (NCBI taxonomy): domain Bacteria; kingdom Pseudomonadati; phylum Pseudomonadota; class Alphaproteobacteria; order Hyphomicrobiales; family Nitrobacteraceae; genus Bradyrhizobium; species Bradyrhizobium sp. HKCCYLRH1030. Next base: position 420,149 of record NZ_JBNPUY010000007.1, read on the forward strand.
GGCCGTTCGATGGCGGCTGGCTTTGGACTCTTCTGGTCGTTGTTATTGGCAGTTGGGGCGTCGCCGCCGGGTTCAAGGGCGCCGAACTGCTGCTGAGCACACGGCCAACCGGCCCGCAACCGCCGCTCCGACCTTATTCGATCGAGACCCGTAAAGAGCAGGACCAGCGGCGTGAGCAGAGGGCTCGGCTCGGACGTTAGCGCGAGCGCTCCTGCATCCTCAGCCATGATTCATGGTCGAAGAAGCTAGGATCGCCTCCGCCACCCCGGAGATAGTAAGACCACGCGTCGGCGCGCTCCTTATCGGCACGCTGTTCGGCCGAGAGGCCATCGACTCGCTCGCCGCATGGGTTCCAGATTTGGTGCTGAGGTTCATGGGACATCGGGCAGACTCCTGATCAAAGGATATCAGCTCGAGGAAGTGCAAGAATGCAAATGTCTCGCAGTGGGCGTGCCAGCCCAGGCCGCGGCTGCACGGTAATACGGATGACACCCAGGGTGCGATCGACAATGCGTACAGACACACTTTGCGCGGTGAAGAGAGGGCCCGCCTAGCCCGAAGCGAGTCCGCTGCGGGACCCAGTCAGCCGAAAAAGATCGAGCCTCCATCAAGAAGCAGGCACGTGTAAGCACGTCTAGAAGGAATCATAACAGAAATGCCGCTGCCTGATTCCCATGACACCAGGATGTCAAAGATCGCCATCTCCGCAGCCCCTTTTTTGGGTCAAATTGACCCAAGTTAGATGTCAACAGTTCTTCTTTGTCATCCACCTGAAATAACATGTCACTATCCGATGAGACATGGACAGTGGAGTGAGCCATGGCCAAGTCGGACGACCAAATTCCGGTTCTCGACATCAAACCGCTGACGACCCCGAAGCTGGTCGAGCGCCGGACGGGCGTTGTTCGTGAGCGACTTGCAGTCAGCCTCACAGCGCTGGTCGCGCTGTGCATCCTCGGCCAAATTGCCGCCGTGCTCGTTTCACCCGCGAATGCTCCCCTTATCCGGGAAGCGATTCCGATGAGAGAATTGCTTGTGATTTATGGCACCGTGATTGGATTCTATTTCGGATCCAAACAACGGTGAGATCAAACGAAGACGAGCTGCTTTAGGCGACCATCCTTGCCCTCGACAAGGATGGTACTGCCGCGATCGATTTCCTCCGTAAGAAACTTCTCGTGGCTAATTGCCTGGCGAACGACCTCCGCGAGCGTCAAGCCGCGCTTGGCTGCTATCCACTCAAGAGCGAGACGAGCGTCTGGCGCAAGACGGAGCGTGACCTTTTCGGGAACCTTTAGATCGTCGGCACCGGGCTCGGGGGAGTGGGTTTCGGTTGAAGACATTAAGCGCCCTCTCCGACGCAATGTGGATGTCAAATCGAGGTCTGTGGGGCCACCCATAGATGCCTCGTGAGGTCGCGTCAACAGTCCTTTGCCCGTGCAACTACGTTTCTGGCTCGTGCGCTATTTGGAACACGGCAAGCCAATATTACCTCTCCCGGCTAACGACGAGAGACCTTCAATAACCGGTCAGCCAAAAATGAACGTATAATTAAGCTCTATGAATCAATAGGTTAGCATACTAAATGCATGAATTCTCAATGAAAATACTTGCAAAATGGCCGAAATGGACCTATATTGGCGGGCATGAGCAAGCTCGACGAACTCAAGCGCCACCTGAAGCCTGGTCAGGCCTACCGGCGCGCCGATCTGGCGCGTTGGTCGTCGTCTATTGACCGGCATCTGAAGGAATTGGTGGAGAGCGGGACGCTCAGGAAGCTTTCCGGCGGGCTCTATGTCTATCCAAAGGAAACTGCGTTCGGTCCGGCCCCTCCCTCCGACAAGGAAGTCGTAGCCGCCTTTCTCAAAGACAAGACGTTCCTGTTGGCATCACCCAACGCCTACAATAGTCTCGGCGTGGGGACGACGCAGCTCTACGATAAGACGGTCGTCTATAATCACAAGCGCCACGGCGAGTTTCAGCTGGGCAATCGCAAGTATGCATTTCGGGTGAAGCCGCGCTTTCCCAAGTCTCTGACGCGGGAATTTCTCCTGGTCGATCTGGTCAACAATGTCGATCAGCTGGCCGAAGCGAAGGACGAAGTTCTCAAACGTGTAGCGGAGCACGCCGCCAAAACCGATCCGAAGCTGCTTCGCCGCGCAGTCCGCGAGTATGGGAATGAACGGGCCAAGAAGTTCTTCGACCGTGCGCTAGCAGCGAGGGAATTGCATGCCGCATGACTTCCTCCACAATCATCTGCAATTTGCGGATCTGATCCGGATTGTGGCGGAAGAGAAGGGGATTGACCCGGCGCTGGTCGAGAAAGACTACTGGATCATGCATTGCCTCTATGGGTTGCAACAGCATCCCTTCACGTTCCAGCTCAAGGGCGGCACCTCGCTCTCAAAGGGACACAAGATTATCGGCCGATTTTCGGAAGATATCGATATTCTGATCGAGCCGCCGAGAGACCAGGACGTGAAGACCGGAAAGAATCAGGACAAGCCTGCGCACATCCAGTCGCGAAAGGACTTTTACGATTGGCTGGCGAAGACGATCAAGGTAGATGGCGTCACGTCAGTCGAGCGCGATACCGAGTTTGATGACGTTCCCAAGTATCGGAGTGCCGGCATCAAGCTGAATTACACAACAACCGTTGAAGCACTGAAAGGCCTGCGGGACGGGGTACTTCTGGAAGTCGGCTTCGATACCGTTGCGCCCAATACGCCCAAGGACATCAGCTCGTGGGTGTACGACTATGCCGTCGCCCGCGACGTTGATGTGATCGACAATCGCGCCAAGGCTGTTCCTTGCTACGATCCAGGCTATACGTTTGTCGAAAAGCTCCAGACGGTCTCGACGAAATTCCGCAAGCAGCAGGTGGATGGAAGCGATCCGGTCGAGTTCATGCGTCACTACTACGACATCTACGAGTTGCTGAAGCAGCCGGACGTCCAACAATTCATTGGCACGGATGAATACAAAGCCCACAAGCAGGCGCGCTTCCGCCAGGAAGACAATCAGAACATCGCTGAAAACGAAGCGTTTCTGCTGAGCGACGCCAAAACGCGGTCACTTTACGCCGACGCCTATGACCGCAGCGGCGCCCTCTATTATGCCGGTAAGCCGGCTTTCCAGGAGATACTGGCTGAGATCACCAAGTGGAGCGAAAAGCTCTGAGCGGCACTTGGCTGGCATCTTAGCTCGCAGCCGCCCTATCTTCTTTATCGGCTCCTTGCATCACGATCTTGAGCGCATCATCAGGCAACGGGCGCTGTAGAGCTTTGGCTTCATCCCAAGGTGCGCGTAACCAGACCTCGCGCTCTTCGGCTGTCGTCAGGATCACTGGCATTGCCTTGGGATGGATCGGCGCCACGACGGCGTTCGGCTCGCTGGTCAAAAATCCATAGCTGAGGTGCGGCCCCGGAATCGGCTTCGACTGCTGGCGCGTAGGCGTCATAGACGAACCACCACCAGAAGAACGCCGGCGGCCAATAGACCGGCCATCCCGCAAGGCGGAACCACGGCGGCCCTAGTCGCGGCTGAAATGCAAGCCGCCAGGCCGTCCATTCGGTCGCGCCCCAGATCGCGAGCAGCACGATCAAGGCGACGGCAAGGACTTGGCCCCACAGGATCCTGGTCGCAGGCATGTATCCCTCCCGATTGGACTAGAGGCCGAGATCGCGCTTGCGACCAAGCTGCCACTCGATGCCGCTCGGCCCCGAGCTCGACCATCCACTCGTTCGGGCCGGCCCCAGTCGCGAGCCCCAGGCGCTCGAGATATTGCAGACGCCCTCGCATCAGTCCGACGACTTGCCGATCCGGAAGACCGGGCGCGTCTTGACGAAGATCGATGGCACCGACCTCGTCGGCCGCCATCCGGATCTCGCGATCGAGCCGCGTCCAGCGATCGGCCGAGATCTCCTTCTCCAGCGCGTTGCGGATCTCGTGCTCCGGCTTCGGCCCGAGCTCGAGCGCGACCAGATCCTCGGCGCGAGAGCGCAGGCCTCGGCTGATATGATTACGGGAAATGACGAGATCCGCGCCCGTCTCTTCGACGCCGCGGACCAGCACATGGATGTGCGGGCTATCCGTGTTCCAATGGTCGACCGCGATCCACTCCAGCCGCGTCGACAGATCGGCCTCCATCTGCCGCATCAGGTCGCGGGCGAAGGCCCTGAGGTCCACCATATCGGCCGCGTCATCGGGCGAGACGATGAACCGGAAATGATGCCGGTCGCCCCTGCCCCGCGCCTCGAAGCCGGCTTCATCCGCCTGATCACTCGCGGCATCGAACATCCGTGCCGCTCACCATTGCGGGTGACCCCGTCCCGCTTGAGGTAGGCCAGATGCGCCGCCAGAGGCGCTGACCGGAACGCACGGCCCTTGTGCCTCGCGGTGCGCGCCTTGACTGTGACGCGGCGCGCCAGGGCGAACAGGCGCTCACGACTGAAGCTGAGCCGGCCCCGGCCGAAGGTCGAATGAGCCCGCACCGCATGGCGTCCATTGATCACCGACAAGGGAGCGACATGGCCCGCTGCATTCGCGGCGCGCAGCACGCGGTTGATGAAGCTCTTCGCCTTCGCGCTATGCCCCTGACGAATGCGCCCTGGACGGATGCGGAACTCGCACTCGCTCGTGTTCTTGCGCGGCGCCTCATCGAAGTGATCGCAGCTACAGTGCCGAAAACAACATTGATCTCGTTACTGAAAACACAGAACGCGGCACGCGCTCCGACCGACCGGCACGGTTGAACGCAAGCCATGTCAATGGCTTGGCGTTCAACCGGCGAGCCGCTTTTATCTTGCCACCCCTGGCTGAGCTGTAAGCGTCCGGTCCCTGCACACCTTCCCCCTCGTGTGTTGTCGTTCCATTTCGGGCTCTCTGCTGCTGTGGAGAATCTCCGGTGGGATCCAAACATTTCGAGAACAGAGCGCGCCGCGAATGGTGGTCGCTGCACATTGAAGCGTGGCGTCGGAGCGGTCTCGGGATCCGCAAATACTGCCAGCAACAACGCCTGACCGAGAACACTCTGCGGCGTTGGCTGAAGCGGCTGGCCGGCAACGAGACTGCGCTTAAGCTCGAGAAATATCAGACGGAATTGCGCCGCGAGCGCGCCCAGGAAGAGCGGGAAAAGGCGCTCCGAAAGCAGAAGCAGCGCAGGTTCACGGTCACCTCGGATGTGCGCAATCGGGCGTCCCAGGCATTCTGGGCGATGCATGTCGAGGCACTGAACTGGAGCGGAATGGAGCTCCGCGCCTACGCCTCGGCGATGCAGCTGTCGCCGCATTCGCTGCGCAAATGGCGCGACCGACTGGCCGCCGGCGAGGTCACGATCGACTGGCGTGCCCATCTTCATCCCTCCGTCCGTCCCGCCGTTAGCACTAGTGCTAGGAACTCACAGCCCGAACGCCGCTTGACAGCCGCCGAGATCGGCGATCCGACCGCGCCAAAAATGCCAGCCCGCCGCTTCTTCAGCGACGAGGAAAAGCTCGCGATCGCCAAGGAAACCGAGCTACCAGGCGCCAAGGTCTCTGCCGTTGCGCGCAAGCACGGCATCGTCACCGGGCTGCTGTTCCGCTGGCGCGCGCAGTTCGGCATCGCGCAAAAGAAGCGCTCCAGGCTCGCCCATGTCGTGCTGCCCGACGACATGCCCGCCGCACGCGCCCTGCGCGATCTCGTACGTCCGCCGGAGGGCATGATGGCCGTCGACCTCCAAGATGGACGGCGCGTCTTCGCTCCCGCCGGCAGCGATCCGGATGCCGTGCGAGCGCAGATCGAGAGCAAAGAGGCCGCACAATGATGTTCGTTCCTGCAGGCGTGAAAGTGCACCTGGCACTCGGCTACACCGACATGCGCAAGGGCATGGACGGCCTTGCAATGCTGGTCCAGGAAACGCTGAAGAAGGATCCGTTCTCCGGTCATCTGTTTGCCTTCCGCGGCAAGAAGGCATCGATCTTGACGGTCCTGTTCTGGGACGGAAACGGGCTTTGTCTGTTCACCAAACGCATCGACCAAGGCGGCTTCGTGTGGCCGGTGATGGCGGGTTATGATGGCTCGATCACGCTCACGCCAGCGCAGCTCGCGATGCTGATCGAAGGCATCGACTGGCGCGCGCCAGAGCGCGTCTGGAAGCCTGCAATTGCAGGATGATCTGAAAAATGTAGTGCCGAACTGAGTGCGATTCTTCTACGAATCAACGTGTTCGAGTACCATCGGACATGCAGCTCGATCTCACCAATCTCCCCTCCGATCCTGAGCTTCTGCAGCGCCTGGTGCGCGACATCGCGGCCGCCATCCATCACCGCGATACTGAGATCCAGCGGCTCAAATCCATCATCAAACAGCTGCAGCGAATGCAGTTCGGCCGTAGCTCCGAGCGCATCGATCCCGACCAGCTTGCACTCGGTCTGGAGGATCTCGACAGCGACATCGGCCGCGTCGAGGAAGCGCAGCCGAAGATCACACCGGAAGTCGACTCTTCGCCGCGACGCCGTCCGCTGCCCGATCATCTGCCACGCGAAGACGTTCTGCTTGACGTGCAAGACCCGGTCTGCGGCTGCTGTGGCGGTGCTCTCCATCTGATCGGCGAGAGCGTCAGCGAGATGCTGGATTGGGTCCCGGCGCAGCTTCGCGTCGTGCGCACGACCAGACCCAAATACGCCTGCCGCGCCTGCAACAAGGTCGTGCAAGCCGGCGCGCCCGAGCGGTTGATCGCTGGCGGTCTGGCGACGCCAGCGCTGCTCGCGCACGTGCTGATCAGCAAGTACTGCGACCATCTTCCGCTCTATCGGCAGTCGCAGATCTTCGGCCGTCATGGCGCCGATCTCTGCCGCTCGACGCTCGCAGGCTGGGTTGGCGGCGCGTGCTGGTGGCTCGAGGCTTTGCACGAACGGCTGTGCAAGAACGTGTTCGCCTCCAACCATCTCTTTGCCGATGACACGCCGATCCCAGTGCTTGATCCTGGACGCGGACGAACAAAAACGGGACGGCTCTGGGTGTACGCGCGCGAGCAACGGCCCTGGAGCGGACCCGAACCTCCGGCGGCCATCTATCTGTTCGCGCCGGACCGCAAAGCCGAACGTCCAGTCGCACATCTGGCCGCCTTCAAGAGGATCCTGCATGTCGACGGATACGCTGGCTTCGAGCAATTGGCCAACAAAGAGGACATCACGCTCGCGGCGTGTTGGAGCCACTCGCGACCCAAGTTCTACGATGTGGCCGAAGCCACCGCGTCTCCCGTGGCAACAGAAGCCCTGCGCCGGATCGGCGAGCTCTATGCGATCGAGGCGCGCATCCGCGGCCGATCGCCTGACTACCGTCTTGCCGAACGCAGGACCTTCTCCAAACCGATCGTCGACGCGCTGAACGTCTGGCTCGATGCGCAGCTACGCCTGGTCTCCGGCCGCAGCACGCTCGCTGAAGCGACCCGCTATGCGCTCTCGCGCTGGCACGGCCTGACTCGCTTCCTGAACGATGGCCGCGTCGAGCTCGACACCAATCCGGTCGAGCGCGCCATCCGCCCCGTCACCCTCGGCCGCAAGAACCACCTGTTCGCCGGCAGCGATGGTGGCGGCCAACGCTGGGCGGTCGTCAGCTCGCTCATCACGACGTGCAAGCTGAACGACGTCGAGCCCTACGCCTATCTGCGAGACGTCCTGCAGCGGATAATCGACGGCCATCCCGTCAACCGCCTCGACGCTTTGCTGCCGTGGAGCTGGACGCTGGCTGATCATGTCAAGACCTGAGGCATGTGCAGCGGCCGGACGCTTACGTCGCCCCCTTCCGGCTCAGTCCTTTCCCGCTTATTAGCTCGTAATTCAGCGCTTCCCGTCGTACTCAGGGCGAGTCTGGAGAAGAAACGGCGATCGGGAAACAAGCCGAGAACGTTTGGGGTCACGGATGAGCGACAGAACGGCAGGCCGACAGCCACCCCGAAGTCCGGCGGGCCGGCACGGAAAATGTCGCGGCGGGGTTCGCCAATCGACGCCAGGCCGACAATAAATTCATGTCCAACTGGCGCCATGAGCTGCCGAATTCTCGCAAACAAGGAGCCTGAACGGGAGGAAAACTCTGTCGTTCGACGCGCAATCCATCATGAGCTGTACGACGGCCGCAAACGCCACATCTGCGGTCTGAACCGCATCCATAATGATCGCGAGTTCGCGGCGGCAGACGGTTTGGCCGGAAAGGGCAAGGATCCGCTTCAGCATCGGCACGCCGACTGGCAAGTAGCCGACAGCGGCGAGGAACGTTGCCAGCGGCGCTTGAAGCCGAATAGCCACCAGCTCGGTGACGAACCACTGGCTGACCGGCTGCACGGCATAGAGCCCGATCGGCACGCTTTCATTCCAGATGAAGCGCGGCCGCGGATCGAGCGCACTTTTTCCGAGCAAAAGCGCAATACCGGAGAGCATGGCCAGAGCGATGGAGAGGTGCCGTCTCATGGCATGATGCTCCGGCGATGCAGCCAGGCGCGGTGCCGTAACAGCGTGTATGCCCGCGGCGGTTCATTGGCCGTGAAGCGATTCTGAACGTGCCGCCAATGATCCGGTGCGACATCCACTGGGTCGATGCCGACTGCCTCGATCGCATCGATGTGCTGCAGCACGCGTTCGACCTTCGGCCAGCCGAAAACCTGCAGCAGAATGGCTGCTCCAGGACCGACGAAGGGCACAGTTGCGCAGGCTTTCCATGCGCATCCGCGGTCTCCTTCCACTCATTGATCCAGGAGAATCGGTGCCGCCGCCGCTCGGTCGGCTGGCGGATCGACGTCAGCACGGTCGTCGATTGCAGGCGGTCGAGATACCTTGGCAGCTGTCGCAAGACCGCGCTTGCCGATCCGTTCGCCGAGGTCTTCGGGCGACACGAGGAACGGCACGGTCCACAGCCGTACACGCGGCCCACCAAAACCGTTTGAGAAACCGTTTTAGTTTTCGAAACTCAAACGGTGATTTTGGCTAAGTGCTTGATTTGAATGGCGCGCCCGGAACGATTCGAACGTCCGACCCTCAGATTCGTAGTATGAATTTGGCGCTTTCCGACTGCGCGCGGCGGTGCCTCGCCACACTCTCGCCCACGCAATAAGATACTGATCGGTCATGCGTTTTCGTATCATGGCGCAGTCTGGCGTAATTCGACCTCGATGATTCTCATCCATGACTTCCCCAGACTAAACCCAGACTAAAATTGGTGAAAGTACCCATGGCTGACCAACGCGAGATTCTCACCGATAAGAGCATTGCGCGTCTTTCCGCGGGAGAGAAGCAATACAAGGTGCGCGACAGCGAGCTACCGGGATTTTTCGTCCTCGTCGGCAAGCGTCGGAAGACATTCATGGCCCAGGGTGAGTTCTGGCGCGACGGCGTTCGTGAATTCACGGCCCAGGTAAAGCTCGGTGAATTTGGCGACATAACCACGCGACAAGCGCGAGCCGGAGCCAAGGAAGCACTCGGGTCGATCGCCAAGGGCCAACGTCCTGGCGAAGCTCCGACGATTAGCCGAGGCTCGATAACGCTTCGGCAGGCCTGGGAGCGCTATCGAGATGCGCATATGGAACGCAAGGGTCGAAGCTCGGGTACCATTGGAAATTATCAAGATCACATGGAGCGGTTGTTCAAGGACTGGCTCGACAATCCATTGGCGAGGCTTGGCCGGCAGCCAAACCTAGTTATTGAACGCCACGACAAGATCACGAAGGAAAATGGCCCATACATTGCCAATGGAGCTCTACGTAGTCTGCGAGCCGTCTACAACCACGCCCGGAAAGGTAACCCCAACCTTCCTGCCGCTAATCCAGTTTCCGCGATCGATTGGAACAAGGAGCACCGACGCAATACGGGTATGGGACCGAACGACATCGGTGTTTGGCTAAACGAGCTTCGCGCACTGGATAACCCTTTAAGGCGCGAATTTCACCTTCTGACACTTCTTAGCGGATCACGACCAACAGCGCTCAAAGCGGTCCGGTTTGAGCACATCGATTTGCGAGGACGGCTCATCCACATCCCGAAGCCCAAAGGTGGTGAGGAGAAGGCGTTCGATATTCCGCTCTCGCGGCCCATGGTCCGCTGCATCATCCGCGCGATCAGGTGGGGTCGGATCATGTATCCCGAGGGAGGGTATTCTTGGTTGTTTCCAGCCGATAGCGAACAAGGACATCTCGTCGAGCACAAGGAGGATAGAAATGTCCTCCCCAAATGGGGCAACGATCTGCGGCAGAGCTACCGCACGCTCGCGCAAGCGGTAGGTGTTTCAGAGCTCGATATTCATCTGCTGATGAACCATTCGCTACCCGGCGTGAACGCCGGGTACATCACACGTGATCGGCTATTGAGGGACCACCTGCGCCAGCAGCAGCAAAGAATATCAGATCTGGTTGTGAATGCCCTCGAAGTGAGGGGTGATACGTCGTTGGCGCGATGGCTTAGAAGCGCGAGTATCGCGGGGATCGCTGATCATACTGAAGCAGGAGTGAAGTCTGAGACGATATCGGCAGCTGCATAGAGTGCAAGCTGTGGATTGCCGGTTTCCCTCCCTGACGAGTGCTCTCTGTCCCCAAACTCCGTTCTCCGCCCCCGCGTTCAGGTACTACGGTTGCGCGGTGCGCGTGAGCAGAGTTGGCGACGATACCGGAAGCTTACGATAAGATTGATCTCGCAGACACTGCGGCAGGCCAGTTGCTCGGCGACGATCGAGCCGGTCCCTAACACGCCAATGATGTAAACGCTGAGGCGCCAAGCAATGTCTCCGGTAACCGCCATGGGATGTTTTGTCGCTTCATGCTCCGACCATGTCGCAATGTCGACTCCGGCCTTCAGCACGAGGTCGACCGGCCCGACACGGTCGCCGTCATAAGACCGCGCGCCCGCATCACCCCACTTGGGATCATGATCGACGAGCCTGCCGTCCGGTCGGGGCCGTGCCGGATGGATTTCATCAGAACACGGTCGCTCTTGTCGTCCGCACCAGAGAAGGCAAAGAACCCGCCCGGATGGGCATGGACGGCGATCACCGCGTCTCCGCAAACCGAAGCTTGGTCGATCGTGATCTCCACATATCGACCACATGTCATTGGCCCGTCATTACGAACCCACCCCAGTAGAATGGATGCGCATAGGGGCGCTCGCGGTCTGGCACCGGAAGTCCACCCGCCGCTGCGGTGCCTGAAGGCACCTGCTCAGGCTTGCGACGCTCGTCCAATGTGCCGTCAGGCACTTGATCGGATGGGCCCGTGCTGTCAACCTCCTCGTCCGTCTTGTTGCGTAGGTTCAGAAGCGGCGACGCCAATTGCACGGACATTCGCCCATCTTTCACAGCGGCAGATGCGTAGGCGCGCAGATCCTGCAAGGTCGCCTGCCTGATCCAGTCCTGCGCGAGCTGGAGCGCACGGGCTGGGGGCACCGATTGCTTCCGGTGAAGATCGTAGAACTTCGCCATTAGAAATGCCGTTGAAATATCGTTCACCGGCCACAGGGTCGATATGACGCCGACCGCTCCGATACGCAGGAAGGCGGCCGGCAACCCGGAGAATTCGTCCGGAGTGCGAACCGCGTCATGCAGGCCGGTTTCGCAAGCCGACAGCACGACGAGCCTGGGGGTGCCCAGGGCCGGCGCTTGGGAAAGGGAGGCGACCGACAGGACCTCGTTCTTCAGCAACAGTCCCGCTGCGCTGGCGTCCATCCAATTAAAGCTGCCGTGGCCGGCGAAATGCCAATATGAGCGTCCATTGATCGCTTTGAGAATGCCGTCGATCGTCGCCGCATCACCCTCAAGAACTGCCCTATTGCCTGCTGGAAAGTTGCTTTCGACTAGCGCTCCTTCAATCGTCGAAAACCTCAGGTCTGATGTCGGGTTGATGACCGCGGCAAGCGACACCTCGGCCGTGGACTGTAGTGTCCGCAGGCGCTCGGCGATCGTAGCGATCGCCGCCACACTCGGCGCGTAGGTCACGACATAGTCATCCATCAGTCGACGCCCGCTTTTCGGGCTCCGGGCCATTCCGATCGGAACCACGCCGAGCATGCCTTGGGGGACGATGATCAGCTCCGCCCCGGGCTTAGTGCCGGAACCGACGATGGCTTCCGAGATTGCGCTGCCAATTAGAGTCCAGAGGCTCGGCCCGAGATCGTCGATTGCGGCAAACCACGTCTGCCATTTCTGCCGGCCGGCAAGACGGGAGACATAGTTGGCCTGATAGGCACCGAACCAGCCGCCGAGCTCTTTCAATGAATCCCGGCCGCGCACGAACTCTGCTAGGTTGCGGGAGTCGAGAGATCCCGCATTGTGACTCGAAAGCTCAATCGTGCCGTCACGGGCGGCGGTCGCCACGAGCACCATGGCGCCTGACTCAGTGACCACGGGGGCGACGATGGCACGGCCCTCTCTGAGAAGCGAGGCTACACGGTCCAGCGCCCCTGCGGCGCCATCCGTCTCCGCATCTTCGCCGTCGTGCGATCTGATGAGATCAGCCAACTGCCGACGGAGAGCATCGAGCTCTGTCAGCGCGGATGCCTTTCGCAGGCCAGTCGCCAATCGATACTGCCGCTCGGCATTATTGATCTTGGCGAGAAGCTCGTCCCGCCGGCTGCGTTCGTCAGCGGAGAGCTTGAGCGAGTCGATTCGGAGCGACAGATTGAGCAGCCGCGCCTTGCCATCTTCGAGCAGGCGGAATGCGTTGTGCAGGTCGCCAAGCTTGGCAGCTGCGAAGGCAGCGTCAGCGAACAGCGACCGGCTGCTGGAAATGACCTCCCGCGCCTCAGCCTGATCCAGCCCCATTCCGAACAGCAGGCGGAAGGTCGCGATGGCGTCCTGGTAGTGAGCGAGCGCCTGCGGCCAGTCGGACCGTGCGGCAGCTACATTTCCAAGCGCGTGTACGACCTGAAGATGCTCTCGCGGCCTTGTCTCAGGCGAAAGGAGCGGACGCGCGGCGTTCAGATGGAGCTCAGCCTGATCGTAGCCTACGCGCGGAGCGATTTGTAGATAAGCGCTTGCGATGTTGGTTTCGAGAATGGCCCAGTCGTCCGGGTCCTGCTCGCGCCGATAGATCTTTGCTGCGTCGGCGTAAGCCGAAAGCGCCTTGTTGACGTTATCGAGGTCATCGCTTCTGCTGCGATACGCATGACCTAGACTCATGGATGCGAAGGCCCATTGCTGCGGAAATTCATCCGGTGTCAGAACAGTGAGTGCCTGCTGGTATGCCAAGATGGAGTTGGCCAGATTTTGCCTCGCGTTGCCCCAGACGCGCAGGCGAAAGGCCGAGCCAAGATCGACTTGCAGCCTTGCCCAGTCCTCGGGATAGTGTTCTCTGGTCTGGATCGAAAGCGCCGCTTGGTAGCGCTGGATGGCCTGCTCGACGTTGTCAGCGTTCACACCGTGGAGCCGGTCCAACAGCGAGTTGGCGAGATTGGCCTGGGTCGTCGCCCAGAAGTCCGGATATTGCTCCTTTGAAGTGGCCTCCAGGGCGGCTTCGAATGCGGCTATTGACGCCTCGATATTGTCGGCCCGTGACCCCGATATGCGCAGTTTCAGCGCGAGTCCGAGGTTTCCTTGCGTTTCCGCCCACAGCTGCCTGGACCCGTGCTCATCGTAGACGGCGATGGCGTCCTTGTAGGCGTCGATCGCCGTGTCGATGCTTGCCTGGTCAGCAGAACGTTCCACCAAGGCAAGACCGCGGTTGTTCTGGACCATGGCCCAATCGAGCGGAGCGGCTTGGCGGGTGTAAACCGATTGCGCCTCATCGAAACACTTCAGGGCCGCATCAATGTTGTCCTTCTTTGATCCTTCGATGCGGATGATGTAACTCATCCCGCGCCCGTTCATCGCCTGCGCCCAGCCGCGGGGGTCAGAGTTCCGGCTCAGCACCGACAAGGCAGCCTCATAGTGCTGGATCGATTGCTCCAGATTGCGAAGCTTGCTACCGCTGTAGCGATCCCGATATGCAGAACCGAGGTAGGTCTCGATGAAAGCCCATTCCCTGGGGTGAGCCTGTCGTGCGTAGACCTCCCCGGAGGCTTCGAGAGATGTAATAGCGCGTTCGACTTTGCTGGCCGGATCGCGCGGGTGGTGCAACAGCAGAGAGCCAATCCGCATGGCACTGTTGGCCCATTCAACCGGATCGCTCGCGCGGGTGAAGACAGTCTGCGCGGCCTCGAACGCGGCGACGGCTGCATCGATGTTGGCGCCGCGGTCACCGTCCTCCATGTCGGAGTAGGCTCGTCCCAGATTCGCCTGCGTTTCGGCCCAGCTTCGCGGAAAGTGTTCCAGGGTGCGAATGGTCAGGGCTGCCTTGAATGCCGCGACGGCCTGTCGTAAGTTGTTTTCGTGCACACCTCGGACACGTGCAAGGAGCGCCCCTCCGTAGTTGTTCTGAACATCGCCCCATTTTGGAATGTTGCTTTCTGGGCGTAACGTTGCCAAAGCGGTCTGATAGGAGCTGATCGCGACTTCCAGGTTTTCGGCCGGATCACCCTCGCGGCGTAAGAAATAGGCCAGACCGAGGGCTGCTTGCAGCTGCCCCCATGCATCCGGAAAGTCGGCGTGCGTATAGACCGTCGACGCTTCGCGCAGCAGGCGGATCGCCCGTTCAACATTGTCAGCCGTCGCGCCGGCGCTCAGCAGCAAATGTGCCAGATCGGCATTGGCTGCCGCCCATCGCATCGGATCGCGCTCGCGCGAGGCAGCCGCTAGGAACTCCTCGTAGTTCGTGATCGCCCGACGATCGGCATCGGCCGGGGATCCGCTCGTGCGCTTGCGGTAGGCACCGGCCAGCACGAACCGGAGTGTGACCCAATCGCTCTGATAATCCTCGCGCGGGATGAGCTCGCGTGCGGCTTCGAGCGCGGCTATTCCATTCAAGAACGTCCGGTTCGCCTCGGCGGCGTCACGTTGCTGCTCTGACAGAGCGAGCAGCGCCGTGCCCCGGGCGAACTCGTTCAGAGCCCAGCGAGGATCGGTGCTGCGGTCGAAGACGGATTCGGCCGCCTCGTTGGCCGCAATCGCCTTCTGGAGGTTGTCAACTCTGCTCCCGGTCGTGCGATGAGAAAGAGCTTCGCCGAGGGTTGACTGATTGACCGCCCAGGCTTCGGGGTAGTTTTCTTTTGTGAAGACAGTATCGGCCGCTGCGATGTCGGCAATGGCCCTGTCTATGTTGTGCTCGCCCCCGCCGAGGACCAGCCGGCTGTAGACATAGCCAAGATTGCTCATGACCGATGCCCAGAGCTCCGGCGTTCGCGTCCGGTCGAGCACCGATCTGAGAGGCTCGAGCGCGTCGCTAGCCTTCTTCAGGTTTTGCTGCCGGTCGCCGTTGAGCCGGCGAATGTAGGCTTGGCCGAGTTGAACGTGGTTCTCGACCCACGTCCGTGGGTCCCGCTTGATGTCTAGGACATCTTGCACCGCTTCAAACAGCGCGATGGCGTGATCGACATTGTCGGCCGGCTCGCCGGTGGTACGGACCATGTAGTGCTTGCCGAGGCTGTGACGGATTAATCCCAACCAGACCTCCCGTGGCATCGCGCGCGGCCACTCCTTCATGGCGACAACGCGTGCGATAACCTCCTCGAGCAATCTGATCTGCTCATCATTGTCGCGCGTGGCCCCCGCCTGTTGCAGAAGCGCGACAACCGATTTGAAGCTGGTTTCGGGATCTCCGTTGAGCTGGGCTTGCCCCATTGCGGGAGCGACCGCGATCAGGAGCGCCAAGACAAGTGGTCGCACAGCTGTGCGAATGGCGCAGAACCGCTGACGTGCTCCTATCGTGTCGAAAGGCATCGATCGCGTCATCGCTGGGCAACCAATCAACGCGCCTCATGCTCGGCCCGGTCGGACGATCGAGACCAGAGGACAGCGCAGATGAGATTGATTATATCGCTCCGCTACCATAAATTGAAGAGGCATCAGACGGGAGAGCGTCCTGAGGAAAGCCACCTCTGGAGAGCTGTGAGTGTGGCCGGCTGGATCAAGGGCGGATCTTTGGGGGAGCTCGGGATGAATCGTCGTGATTTTCTGGGCGGCATCGCTTCATCGTGGGGCGCGAGATGGGCCGCCCCGCCGCTGCTTGCGTTGTCATCCGTGGAGGCGCTGGCAGCAAAGCGCGGATCGGACCCTCATTTGGTCGAACATTGGATGGACCAATGGCTGGCATCGAACCGACTTCCCGTCGGGACCCTGGAGATCACCCGGTTCAAGGATCCGATGTATTTCCTGATCAAGCCGATCGGCTGGAAGCCGAATGACGCGTCGAGCGCAGTCCAGGAGGTCACAGTGCCGGCGGGCTTCGTCACGGATTTCGCCAGCATACCGCGCCCGTTCTGGACTCTCCTGCGACCCGACGGGGAGTATGCGTATGCTGCCGTGATCCACGACTATCTGTACTGGACGCAAACACGGCCGCGTCATGTGTGCGATCAGATCCTCAAGCTCGCCATGGAGGATTTTGGTGTGGGCACGGTCACCGCAACTACCATCTACGAGGCCGTTCGCCTCGGCGGCGGTCTGGCCTGGCGACAAAATGCGAAGTTGAAAGCTGCCGGTGAGCATCGGATCCTCAAGGATTATCCTGGCGATCCACGCATCACTTGGCGTGAGTGGAAACAACGGCCCGGCGTTTTCCGCGATCCAGAATGATCTCGCACGCGCAGGGGGGGGGAGACTGATGAAGGGACCCTGGCGGAGAGAGTGTCCGCACCAGAAAATGCTATTTCCGAGCGATTTTAAACCCTTAGCTATGGTTCGGCGCCTGCTGCCCACTGCGCCACCCGCATCCGTTCGGCGGATTATAGCGGAAAACGGCGAACCATCACGGGCAAACTGCCTGACCTTGCGTCCAAGTTTGACCTCGGCCTGAGTTCGTTCGGACAATTGGATGTGCCCATCTGGCGGCGGGTGCCGGCGCGGAGCCTTTGGCGTGGTGCCTCAAGCTACGGAGCTGGCCGGGCGGCTACCGACCGCTCGGGAGCCCCCGACCTCCTTGGGTCAGGCCCGGCGGATACTTACGGTCCAGCCGGGACGCTCCCCTTCGAGACGTATCTCTGAAGGTGTCTACGTCTCTACTTGCGCTTCGATCGACCGGGCCAAGGCAGCACGCCATCGAGTTCGCGTAGCCGGTAAGAATCTTCGTCCCACGGCTTACGTTCGGGAGCCGGCGGCGCCAACTCGTCGTCGTCGAACCACAGCAAGGTCAGAGTCTGGTCCCATGGCGCAAGATAACGGGTGTCTTCGATCAGCACCCCGCCACGCTCCCAATCGTCGAACCAGGCATCAGGCTCGGCTTCCTCGGGACCGGATGGTCTCGCCCGCGCGGACGCGTACGCTGTAGGAATCGGCCGGCAGAGGCATGCCCGGCCTGATCCAACCCTTCGCCTGGCGCAGGCGCGCCGATCGCGCGCTGTAGCGGATCTTGCCCCCTTCCGAGACGACGAAGGCGCAAAGTTCGCGCGAGAAGGTCGCGAAACGCGAACCGGTGGAAAGCAGCGACGCGTCGAACTCGTCGGCCAGCTCGCCGATCGCGGCGAGTCCCATGTCGGCACTATCGACCTTAGGCTTGAACAACCGGTACGGCAGCAGCAGTTCGGCGGCGAAGACGTCGCACGCGATCTCGCCCGGCGGCCGGCGCAAATAGCTCCAGCTTGGCGCAGAATGGTCGGCCTCGATTCCGAGGGCGACGTGGGCCACTTCATGGCAGACGCTGAATCGCTGGCAGGCTGATCGTCGATTGGCTGAGCGCACGGGGAATTCCCTACGTCGACTGCGGGATGGGGCTGGACCGGTCGCTGGTGGGCCTGAGCGGATTCGTGCGCATCACGGGCACCGACCGCAAGGCTTACGACGACAATGTCGGCAGCGCGCGGCTGCCCGTCGAGAACGCCAAGGAAAACGAGTACCGCAAGCAGGCGCAGATCACGGAGTTAAACGCGCTGAACGCCGTCATGGCCGTCGTCCGATTCAAGCAGCATTTCAAGCTGCTCGACCGGCTCGACGAGGCGGCGTCGTACATCTTCGATACCGCGACGATGGAGATAGATTAGGACATATGGTGAGCTTCACGTATCGGGCCGTCGAACGCCTGCCCAAGCAATTAGAGAAGGGCGTCCTTTACCATTCCCCGGAATTCGAGGTCGCGGCGCTTTCCTGCGCCTGCGGCTGCAGACATCGCGTGATGCTCCTGGTACCCGATAGTCATCAGGTTTCACAGCAAAACGGTTTCGCGACCGTGCGACCGTCGATCTCGGTCTGTGATGCGGTTTGCAAGTCCCACTACATCATCACCTCAGGCCAGGTACGTTGGCTCGCCGCGTTCTCGGCCTCGTCGACGATGCGCCGACAGATCGCCCGCCATGTCGAACGGGAATCCGAGCTGCAGACATGGACGAGCTGGATCCGCATATTGATCGCAAGGACGATTGCAGGGCTCAAAGCAATGGTCGGCCTATAATGGCACTATTCTCCGCAACGAGCCTGAAACCGTCCCCCGTGGGGAAAACAGTCTACGCGATCATCCCTTGGTGATTCCAGAAGGCCACGGCGGTGAAGTCGTCGGCGACGCCAGAATGCGAAACCGACCGCCGCCGACAGGCCGTCCCATTGAGATTCACATTGTCCCGTCGCCTGAGTCATAGAAAGATAACAACTTCAAACTTCCCATCCGCGGGCAGCTGTCCTATGCAGATTTATCTTGCCATCAAATATTATCCTGACACCAGCAACCGCGTTCTGATCGAGATGATCTACCGCGCCGTAGAGGCGTCAGGTTTCCGCTGCTTTTGCATCGCGCGCGAAGTTGAGCGCTGGGGCAAGGTCCAGCTCGACGCCCACGAGCTGATGCGCCACACCTTCGCCGTGCTCTCGACTAGCAACGCCGTGCTGGTAGAAGTCTCCGAAAAGGGTGTTGGCATCGGTATTGAAGCGGGCTTTGCCGCCGCGAAAGAGATCCCGGTGATCGCGATCGCCCGCACGGGGATACAGTTCCCGAACACCCTAATGGGAATCGCTGGCAAATCATTCAACTACCGAGCAGAGTTTGACCTTGCGGAGCAGTTAAAGGAACTGGTCAGCAACGGTCGCCTTTCGTCGATCCCCCGACCTCTGGTTAGCTCCCTGCAGCCGTGACTCTCTCCACCAGCTTCGGCACCCGGCCATAGACCTTTTCTGCCTTGCCGCCGCGGCCCTTGCAACCGAGGCACCAAGGGTCGTCGATCGAATGTTGCTGCAATGTCCGCAATATTTCGGTGAACGGCAGAGCAGCGAGATTGCCCGCGCAGAACCGACCGAACGAGAAAGAGCACGGGAAAACCCGGCCGTCGCCGTCAATCTCGCAGGTCTCCTCGCCAGCGCGGCACAGCCCTACCTGGTCGTTGGCGTCCCGTTGGTATTTGTGGGCCGGAACCTCGATTGGCAGGCCGTGCCGGCGCGCGGCGGCGGCCAATCGGTCCCTAGCAGCAACATACTCAGCATTGCCGATCAACAGATCGTCTCGGCCGATGGCGCGGCCATAGGGATTGATGGAATTCACCTTGATCTCGGATGCGCCAAGGTGATCCGCCAATTCGGCGAAGCGGTCGGTCTCGCCGAGATTGCTGCGCATCAAGGTAATGCGCAGTGCTAATTCCCGATCATAATGGCGCCGCAACGATCGCACACCAGCTACCGCCCGCTGGAACGCGCCGCGGCCTCGGACCAAGTCGTTGGTGTCGGGGCTGGCACCATCGAGAGACACCGTCACTGAGCGCAGACTCGCCGTTGCGCCGAGCAGCTGGGCGCGGTCGTCTGTGATACAGATCCCGTTAGTGACGATCGACACCGCAAGATCTGTCGCACGCAGGCGCCCCAGAATATCGTCGAAATGGCGATGAAACATGGGCTCGCCGCCGGCCAGTGTTAGTTTGAAGACGCCGTGGCGATGCAAGGCCTCGAGCGCCGCCACGATGTCCGCGAAACCCAATTCTGGCGAATCCGGCTCGCCGGAACTGTTGTAGCAGTGCGCGCAATAAAGGTTGCATCTTTTGGTGAGGTTGAAGAACGCTTTCAAGGGCGCCGACAGCACCCCGGGGCGGGCCACCGGATTGCGGATCATCACAAGGTCGATCGACTGCTCCTCTCTAAGGATCCCAGTCAGCCAACTGCCGTGCCGACGCGCCGTTTGCTGCCGCGCCGCCTCGGTCAACTCGCCGACATGCTCTGGACCGAGATTGAAGTAGCTCGCGGTCGCCGGATCGTAGAGCACTCCACCAAAATACTCTTCACGGAGATAGAGCTTCATGGCCGTACCGGGACTGCGGTTGCTCTGCCACTTCGGTCGGCCGATCGGCCCCCCTCGTCGCTTCTGTCATCGGCTCGTTGCGCCGCTCGTAGCAATACGGATCGGTGGCGTTGATGTCGCCATAGGCGGTGAAGGAGCGCAAATAGCAGCCGCCCCGGCAGCCCGAATAGGACGGACAGGTCTGACAGGCACTGCTCCCTTCGAGGTTGCGGAACAGCCGAATCGCGCCGCCATTCAGCCACGCGTCCTCCAGCGCCCGAGTCTTGGCGTTGCCGTCGACATAGAGATGCGCGCCAAAGCTCGTGCAGGGCTGGATCTCACCCGAGGCGCGTATGCAGAAGCTCTCCTTGCCCGCGTAACAGCCAAAGCCGAGTTCACCGATGAAGTCTGGCGCGTCGCCGCCCAGCTTCTGATACGGGTTCACCGGCAGCACCATTTTGATCTTGCTCTTCTTGTTGTTGTAAAAGTCGGACAAGATTTTCATCGACTCGATGTATTCGTCTTGGGTCGGGACCAGCGAAGACTGCTGGATTGCGCGGCCAGCCTCGCGCACGCAATTGAATTTCACAACATCGAATTCCAGCTCCTCGGCGAGCCGGATGATCGACTCGAGGTTGCGGATGTTCGACGTCATCAACGTGCATTTGGCGGCGATCTTGCCGGGATAATGCCGGCGCAGATTACGCACGCCTCGCAGCATGTGCTTGAAACGTCCCTCACCGCGGACCTGCTCGTAGGACTGCTGGTCACCGCCGTCGAGGCTGATATTGACGGTGCGGATGTCGAGCTCAGCGAGCCGTCTCGCCATCTTCTCCGTTACCGGAATTCCGCTGGTCGAAAATGACACATCGATATGGTGCTGCACCGCGCGTTCCACTACCGGAAAAAAATCATCGTCGACGAGCGGCTCGCCACCGGCGATCGAGAGCCGATAGCTGCCCATCTGCGCCATCTGGTCGACGATGTCGAGCTTGTTGGCGAGGGAGAGCTCATTGGGCCGTTTATCGCCGGATTCCGTATAGCAGTGAGCGCATTTTTCCGGACAGCGATACGTGATCTCCAGGAAGATCCGCAGCGGCGCAGACAACATGCCCGGGATCGCCGCATTGCCGAGCACTTCTACGTTGCCGGGCAACTGCCGATCGCGCAGGTCGGCCAGCACCTCGCCGGCCTCGGCTCGATCGGCATCGAACCGGCGCAACTCCGCTCCGCTGAGCGGCTTCGATGGCTGCTTCAGCAGCCGCACCGCCAGGTGATCGAGATGCAGGTAGTCCCGCTCAACGCGATCGTAGACGATCCCACCGAAGAACTCATTGCGGAGAACATAACGCATTAAGACCTCCATCCTATCGCGCGAAAAAGGCCGGTCAAAGCGCACGCTAACCCGCATAGAACAAAAATAGCTAGATGACGCCGTCGCAACCGCTACAACATCGACTAGAAGAGAGACCCTTCACACGAGAAGAGAGACCCTGCAAACGACGAGAACGAAGCGGAGAGAATAGAAAGCAACCTGGACGGCTCGGAGCAGATTTGCGGCTAGATCTAAGCGGCGCGCTTAGGATGACATTCCCAATCTCAATGCCACGAAAATCGCTGCGTCGATCAGTGCGCAAGTCAACCGCGTGCAGCCGAAATGCCCGCGACTGCGACCGATAGCTAGCAAAATCTATTCGTCTCGAAGGAACGAGCCGGAATTGCGGCGCTGCTGTTCAGCTAGTCAGTGATGAAATGTGGAGATCTTGTAAATACGACGTTTCTTCGGCTTCGCCGCCGGCCCTGGGAGTTTCTTGGCTGCCTTCTTAGTGATGCTACGCGCAGCGGCCTTCAAACGTTTCGATTGACCAAAAACCATGATCTTCTCCCTGGTCTGGCATGCTACGTCTGGCTGTTACACACAAAGGATACTCGCACCGTTTCCCACAACTTGCAAATGAAATTATTTCCACAGCTACGCGCCCGCGCCCCGCTTTTAATTCGACCGGTCCGCCGCTATCCTTCTGTCGATATGCACGAGTATAGCGGACGATCTCCGTTTGCGGCTTCACGCTTCGGAACTATCGAATGACTAACTCGCTATCAGGAGCATCTCTTGTCCAACTGATCGCGTCGTCTAGAAGACTCGTAATTTAGCTTTTTGCGGCATCAACGTTTCGGTCTGCGGCAACATCGCTAGCGAGCAACTGGCCAGTTCTTCACCTTATCAACTCACACAAGGCGAACGGTTATGGCAAAGTCAGAAACTCACACGTCAGCAGTCAAGGGCAGCGTCGCCAAGCAGCGACTAGAGGCTCATCGTACGGCGATTGAGACCGCCGAGCGACTTCTCAAGGAGGCCGACGCCGAGCGTGCGCCGGAGCAGCGCGAGTACCTGACTGGCCTCGCGCTGTATCAGTTGCAGGAGTACGAACTGGCGCAGAAGCATCTGCTGGCGAGCTTCAACATGCGGGAGAGCCCCGAGACAGCGGGGCGGCTCGCGGTCAGCTACTGGCGTGCCAACGATCTCGACACCGCGGAGAGCTGGATCAAGCGCGCGATATCGCTGGATCCGAAGGGCAGCATTCACACCCAGATCGCCGATACCAAGCCGAGCTACTTGGCGATTCTGAGTCAAATCCTGCTGTCCGCCGGCCAAGCGGATTCGGCCGCCGATTCCGCAGAGGCGGCGCTGTCGCTTAATCCTGGCGACGTGGCCGCGCTGTCGGTAACCGCCAGTACCCGGCTGGCGCGTGGCGACGGCAAGGGCGCGTTGGAAGCGCTCGACGCTGCGCTGAAGCACGCGCCGAACTTCATCGGCGAACACATGAAGCGCGAACAAGGCGTCGCGCGTGACCTGCTCGCCGCCAACGTCAACCTGCGGCCTTTCGCTGCCGACCTGTCGGCGATCAACCGCCTCGTCATCTGATCGTCGGCGCGTCAGATCCCTGCGGGTCTGGCGCGCCGCTTCGGATAGTCGGACCTCAGGCGCTGAGTATCGGATATGTCGGCAAGACCGCTGGCGCGTTTGGCCCAAGTCCTCCATCATCGCGGGCCACTCATCTTTGCGCTCGGCGGAAGCTCCACCACGCAACGACGGAACCGAACCTCGGACACAGACCTGTTCGCCATCGCCGGCCGCGACCAAATGTCCGATCTGGTCGCCATCGCAGGCTCTTTTCCGCGCGCGGATCTGGAACTCCGCGATCTGGATTGGCTTGACAGCTTCTGCACGCGGCTGTCGAGCTACCGGCCGAGCATCAACGCCGGTCCTTCGCCGTTCAGCTTCGTAGACCTGCGGTTTCTGGCCCGTGTGCTCCTCGGCACTGAGATCGTCTCGCACAGCGATTTGCGCCGCCGACTGGAGAGCTGCCGCGAACCGCTACGGGTCGCGCTCGCCACCTATATGTCCTCCTACTACGTGAGCACTTTCGAGGATGTCGCCGGGCTGTACTTCGACCACCGCCACGAGGACGCGCTCCTGGTCGCTGGCGAACTGGCGCAACGCGCCTGCCTGCTTGGCCTGCTTCAAATCGAATTGGTCGACCCTGCGCCGAAATGGTCGTTCGCGATCGCCCGAGAAGGACGATTCCCATCGCTGACGGCTGCCGCTGCTGCAATGCAACAGCATCTTGGCGCGTTTGGTAAACCAACGCCAAATATCTGGGTGCAATCGCTGCTCAAGCTTGCAAACCGCTTGGTGGCGACAGGTATACTCGCCGCCAATGACGAGGGCGAGTCGGCGATGCCGAGCTCGCCGCTGGCCAACTCACCAGCTGTGAATGCGGGACTCTGTGTGATGGGAGTGCCGGGCTTTCAGACCTTGCTCGACGTTTCGACGAACAAGATTTCGGTCTGCAACCGTGTGCTGCTACATGATTTCGCGACGTACTCGTTGGCAACGTCATGAGGTGCATGCTTTGCGCCCGATACGCGCGCAAATGAATTTTACGCAACTGGAGCGTCATGATGATGACGGGGATCGCGATCTCATTCGAAGGTGGAGACGGCGCCGGCAAGTCCTCGGTCGCAAAGTTGGTTCACGACCGGCTGGTCGGCCATCATCCTCCCGCAAGATTTATTTACCCGAAGCGTCCTTTGTTCGATCAACCCTACGTGCAGGCCCATATGGCGGCGATCGGCGCGGCACTGTGGGAGCAGCAGGGGCTCAGCGGGCCCCGTAACTTATTGGGGGACAGGCATTGGGTCTATCTGTCGGCGGCCTGGTTTGAGATCATCGACCAGCATCTTGTGCGCCCCGCGCTGCAGCGCGGCGAACTAGTATTGTTCGATAGCTGGTGTCAGAAGCTTCTCGCGCGCTTCCAGCTGAAGGGGGATGCGATCGCCGAGGAGGCCACGCGTGCCTTCGCGGCGTTGACTCGTCCGAAGTTTACCGTCCTGCTCGACGTCAGCCCGGAGATTGCAGCGCGCCGCAAGACCACGTTTGGTTTCGCCGAGAGCGGCAATTTCGACGGCTTTAGCGGCGCCACCAGGGAGAATTTCATCGCCTATCAAAGCTTGGTGCGCTCCAATCTGCTGGCGATGGCGGAAGCCGAAGATTGGAGTGTGATCCCGGTCGACGGCGCCGAGCCGCGAGACCTCGCCGATCTAGTCATCGAGCTTTTAATCCGGCGCGGCTGGATCGACACAGATTCGCGATCGGTAGCGCACAACGGTACCTCTGGACAGGCAGCATGACGGCGCGCAAGGCGAAGCCAGCGGCCAGGCTCAGCGTGCGTAGCTCGGCACCGAGCCTTGCGGGTAGCCTCGAAGCCAATGCCTTTCTGCTCGGGCTCGTTTTCAACCAAGGCCAAAACGCCGAACGGTCATGGCAGGCGCCGCGAGAATTGTTCGAGCGCCTGGGGACGTCCAGCGTCACGTCAATCAGCAAACTCGACGAGGCAGCCCTCGCCTCAACGATCGCTGCCTCCCCTGCGCTTCACCGTTTCCCGCGCACCATGGCACGCTATGTGCTCGGCACAACGCGGCTGCTCTGTACGCGTTATCGCGGCGACGCCCGAAAGATCTGGCAGCCGTCGGTGGGGTTGAAAGACCTACTCGACCGCCTGTCGGATTTTCCCGGCATCGGCAGCCACAAGGCCGAAGTCGGAGTATTCTTTCTGACGATGGAGCATCAGGTCGCCGTAAAGGACGACGGCACCCGCATCGACCTGAAGGCTAGTTGCCCACGCCTCGTCGCAAAGTTCTTCCCGCTCGATGACCACATCGAATTGCCGCTAATCGGCAAGTAGGCTTACTTATCATATTCTTGGCGATGCGGTCATCGAATTGTTTCTCTCCGGTGCGGCTGGACGTAGGACCGTGATGCCGGAAGTGAGCTGGTTCGTTTCGGCAGTTGGCAATATGGCCCGCCGCGACAATCGTTCGGTGCTCTACCAGCGCGTTCCGCGGCTGTTCGCCAAATCGACCTTGGCGGCGTTGGCCGCCGCATCGTGCACGCGCTCGGCCGGGTCGATCTCCTCATCCTTGACGACTGTGCCTCGAGCCGTTCGACACTGGCAGGAGCAATTCGACCTGTTCACTTGTGTGTCCCTGGCAAGCGCTTGTTTGCCCTTCGCGACCCACAGCTCTCGTGCCTCTTCGGCTTGATCGCTTCGGAGCTTGTCGGCCATCCACAGCAGAGCGCCGAAGATCGTAGCACGGTCGTCGCCTGTGAAGCCAACGAGTCCGGCTTTGACGACAAGACCGCCCAATTTAATGAGATGCCGCGTGCGCTTGCGGCGCTCGACTTGCCATGTGCGCATGTCATGCCGAGCCCTTTCGGCTTGATGACGATTGCGCGCCGCTCGGTTGCGCAGGAGCGCCGTCCATATTACGGTCAGCTGCTGGCGCATTTCGGCGCGCCCGGCCTTGAAAGAACGCGACGCCGCGCTTGGCCCATGCCTCCCTTCTTCCGGCCTCTTTCGTCTCGGCAAGCACGATCAGCGCGCCGGCCAGTTCTTCAGCCGTCAGTGTGTCAGCTCCGGTCGCGATGACCAATTCGCCGAGCCGGCGCACCTTTCGCGTTTTTAGCCCGCGCGCCTTGTCTTCCAGTGCCTTCAGGTCCGCATCAAAGTCTCTTGGTTTGCGCATCGTCACCTCCATCAGTGTTTGTGGAGAGAAGATAGCTGGGCACCCGGAACAATGCTGTAGGGTCATCAGGACGGGCTGAGACGCCGTAATCCCTACCGAGATTTTTTCGAGGGAGGGCGCGCTTATACGTCGTTCCGACGTGCGCTTCGCTGTGCCAATGATCTGATCGCGATGGCGATCTATCATCTTCACGTCAAGGTCATCGGCCGCAAGGCCGGGAGCAGCGCGGTGGCTTCAGCCGCCTACCGCTCAGGCTCGCGGCTGCGCGACGAGCGGCTCGGCCGCGATCAGGATTTTTCTGGAAAGCGCGGCGTCGTCCATTCCGAGGTGATGCTGCCCGAGAATGCGCCGGAGGCGTGGAGCGACCGCGAGCGGCTCTGGAACGATGTCGAAGCATTCGAAGTCCGCAAGGACGCCCAGCTGACCCGGGAGATCGAGTTCGCCCTTCCGCGAGAACTGACTGAGGCGCAGGGCATCGAGCTGGCTCGGGACTTCGTTCAGAGCGAGTTCGTCCGTCGCGGCATGATCGCCGATCTCAATGTGCATTGGGACAGGGCCGAGGACGGCCTGCCCAAACCCCATGCCCATGTCATGCTGACAATGCGCGCGGTCGACGAGAACGGGTTCGGCCAAAAAGTACGAGACTGGAACCGCACCGAGATGGTTGAGCGCTGGCGGCGGCGCTGGGCCGAGCTCGCTAACGAGCGCTTGTCCGAGCTCGACATCGACGCGCGGATCGACCATCGGAGTCTGGAGGCCCAGGGTATCGCGCTTGAGCCGCAAAGCCAGATCGGCGCGCCAGCGAAGCGGATTAATGTTCGGGGCATTGCGGGCGGAGGGTTTGAGGCCGATCGCGCCGAGATCCACCGCGAGATCGCGCGGAACAATGGCGCGCGGATCATCGCCGATCCCAGCGTTGGGTTGGAGGCTATCACCCAGCAGCAATCGACCTTCACACGCCGCGACCTCGCCAAGTTCGGGCACCGTCACAGTGACGGGATGGACCAGTTCAATCAGGTCATGGGCGCGATGCAGGGAGCGCCCGATCTGGTCGAACTCGGTAAGGACGGTCGCGGCGAGGATCGGTTCACCACCCGCGGAATGGTCGATGCGGAGCAGCGCCTGCACCGGGCCGCTGAACGGATGGCGAAACGGTCGCGCCATGAGGTGCGCGATCTCGATCGCCAGGCTGCTTTGGCGAGTGCGGAAGTGCGCGGCCTGGTGCTGTCGTCCGAGCAGGCCGAGGCATTGGCGCACGTCACAGACGGGCGCGATCTCAGCGTCGTTGTCGGCCATGCCGGGACGGGAAAGAGCGCCATGCTGGGGGTGGCGCGGGAGGCGTGGAAAGCAGCCGGCTTCGAGGTCCGGGGCGTCGCGCTGTCCGGCATTGCGGCGGAAAACCTCGAGAGCGGATCGGGCATTGCCTCGCGCACGATCGCCAGCCTGGAGCACGGCTGGGGACAGGGTCGTGACCTGCTCAAATCGAGCGATGTGCTCGTCATCGACGAGGCGGGGATGGTCGGCACGCGGCAGCTCGAACGCGTGCTGTCGCATGCGACCGAGGCCGGCGCAAAGGTGGTGCTGGTCGGTGATCCGCAACAGTTGCAGGCCATCGAAGCCGGCGCGGCGTTCCGGTCGATTCATGAGCGTCACGTCGGCGCCGAGATCGGTGACGTGCGCCGTCAGAGGGAGGACTGGCAACGCGACGCCACGCGTGATCTGGCGACCGGCAAGGTGGGCCACGCGCTTGAGGCGTACCGCGCCCACGGCATGGTGCATGAGTCTGAGAGTCGCGACCAGGCGCGCGGCGATCTGATTGATCATTGGGATCGCGACCGGCAGTCATCACTGGATCGGAGCCGTATCATCCTGACCCACACGAACGACGAGGTCCGCATCCTGAACGAGGCAGCGCGCGAGCGGATGCGGGCAGCTGGCGATCTCGGCGACGAGGTGGAGGTGACGGTCGAGCGCGGCGCGAGAAACTTTGCCAGTGGGGATCGGGTGATGTTCCTGCAGAACGAGCGCGGCCTTGGCGTCAAGAACGGCACGCTCGGGACCATCGAGCAGGTCAGCGCGCAGTCCATAGCCGTGCAGACCGACGATGGCCGATCCGTGCGCTTCGACCTCAAGGATTACAATCGGCTCGACCATGGCTATGCGGCGACAATCCATAAGGCGCAGGGCATGACGGTCGACCGCGTCCATGTCCTGGCGACGCCCGGCATGGACGCCCACAGCAGCTATGTCGCCCTGTCGCGGCATCGCGACGAGGTGGACCTGCATTATGGTCGCGATGATTTTGCCGATGCAGACCGGCTCACCCGCGCCCTATCGCGCGACCGCGCCAAGGACATGGCCTCGGATTACGAGCGCGCCGATCCGCTCCAGAGCTACGCCGAGCGGCGTGGGATCACCTTCCGCGATCGCGTGACCGAGATCGTGCGCAAGATCATGCCCGAGAAGCTGCGTGACATCTTCGACGGTCTGCGCCCTTCGGCTGATGTGGCCGGACTGCATATCGGACAGAGACCCGAACGGGCAACGCCGGAAAGGGAAAGCAGCGATCCCGCAGCCGACCGGCGCCGAGCCGAAGTGCCGGCAAGGAACGTAGCGCAAGATCTCGAAGCGGACGCACGTCGCATCCGGACACGAGCGCTGGTGCGCCATGCCCGCGCGGTAGATGCGATCTTCGCAGCGCGGGAGGCGGGCGGCACAGCGAGCCGCGAACAGGTAAGAGAGCTGCAAGAGGCGCGTCGAGCCTTCGATGAGATGCGCCCCTTTGGCTCGCACGACGCCGAGGCTGCTTTCAGGAAGAACCCGGAGCTGGCTCGCGAGGCGGCCGGTGGTCAGGTGAGCCGGGCTGTGCGCGCGCTCCAGCTCGAAAGCGAAGTGCGCACAGATCCGAGCCGCCGCGCCGACCGCTTCGTAGAGCGCTGGCAGAAGCTCGACCAGACCAGTCGGCGCCTGTATCAGGCCGGCGACTTGTCCGGCTACAAGGCTACGCGCTCAGCGATGGGCGACATGGCGAAAAGCCTCGAACGCGACCCGCAATTGGAATCCGTCCTTGCCAACCGCAAGCGGGAACTCGGCATCGCGTTCGAATCAGGCCGCAGGCTCGGCCACGAATTGGCATTCGCCCATGGCATCGACCTCGGCAGGGGCCGGGGCATTGGCATTTGACCCATCCTGTTCGCCGCCGATTCTACACCGCACTCGGCAACGCGCGAGAACCGCTTGTCCGTCTGCAACTGCTTGGCATCTCTGGGCTCATAAGCCCTCAGGAACAGCCAGCGAGAGGCATCGCGGCCATGCGCGAACCAGATCGAATCATCCGTCTGAAAACCGTCCTCGCCAGGACCGGGCTGTCCCGGTCTACAATCTACCGCAAGATCGCCGAGGGCACGTTCCCGGCTCAGCTAAGGATCAGCACCAACGGGTCCGGCTGGCATGAATCCGATATCAACCGGTGGATAGCAGATCCGGTCCGATGGCGTCCGAATGGCAAATTCAATGAGGTCTAGTGGAGGAGTTGGTGGTTGTCAGCCTTTGGCAAGACCGTCTGCATGCCTTCCGATTCGGGATGAAGGGGCAAGGGCTAACGTCGACCGTCAAGCACGACGAAACTAGAAGCGACTCGCATCCCGTCCTATCTCGAGTCACTTTCACGACCTGATAGAAGCCGCCGCGGCGCCACGCTCGACGGACTTATGTCCGATCAACTTCAAAATACATTTCCTATTGGTAGTAATCTAGCGAGGTGTTGTCGAAGATAATCGAGCCGAATCGGTAAGGCCGGGCGATGATCAACGTGAGTCCACGCGCTACCAACTGTTCGGCGAGGTCCTTCGTCAGCGCCCCAAGGCTCAGTTCTAAAAGATTCACATAGATCGCTCCTAACCTCGAAATTGGAGTGCCTCCCGAGATCACAGTCTCCCCGCAACGTTGTTACTTGTCGAAAATAATCCGCCTTCCCAAATGCTGCGAAAACATTCGGCTACAAATGATCCTGAACATTTACTCTGATGTATGGTGGAGGCTAAGGGCGGCCACGGTCTTCTGCGGAATCGTGACCAAGACTTCGCCATTGACCTCCCTCATCTCGTACGTCAACGTTCCGACCCCCGCCGCTGCAAGCGCCTGGCGTAGATCAGGCTCGATCAATCCTGGTAGAAGCAACCAAAGCTCCGCACTCGCGATGCCATGCATGAGATTCCGATAGATGTGGAGCTGGCCGACGCCTGTGTGAACCTCCCCTGCGGAGTTGCCCGTCTTGATCTCAACCAGGGCAAAACTACCATCCTGCCGGTGCAGGACCGCGTCGGTTTCGTATCCCAGCGAATGAGCCAGTTTGTAAACCTCTACCGACGCGGCGGCCATCGCCTCCTTTAGCGTCAAATAGACGCTACCGTGCCGCCGACTACGTTCAACCTGCTCTGCGGTCCTCGGCGATACCACAAATTTTCCACCTCGCTCGTCCAAGCCGAGCCGCGTGCTTGCCTGCGAAGACGATCCCGGTGGCGTCGATCCCCTGACAGTTTCGCAGGCCCTGACGAACATTGCTGTAGCCAATCGGACCTCGTCCGCAGGAACGTCGAGCTGGCAGACGACGTACCAAAGACGACGGGCCCCTTGTCCCGTGAAGCCCAGATGGACGGGTTCGAGTCCCAACTTGCTCGCGAGGCGCCCCGTTGGCACGTCGGGGCCTCCAGCCGTCTTCAACAAGCCCTGCCGAAGTAAAAAACACCGACCCGAAGGATCTTTCGCGACTGTCGTGAGTGAATTGTGGTCCACCGCGCGAGAGGGATCATTGACCTCAACCGCCCAGCGCTTGCCGGTTGGATCGGTGCCCAGCCTGGTGAGAACACGGCTCGGGTTCGGCAGAGCCGTTAACTCCATCACGAGATCGATGTCGGCGACCCAAAATCGTCCGCGGTGCGATGCAGCACCCTTGAGCAACATCTCGCGCCAGCGACCGAGCCATTCGCGCACCGCGTCGATACTTGTGAGGGGAAAAAGAACCTGCGGGACCAATCCTAGAATCTGTTCGGCCTGCTCGTAGCCGATTTCGAGGTCAAGGATCGCTCTCTCGCTCCAGTCGACGAGTTTACTTAGGCTCAGAGAGCAACCAGCTCGAGCCGGAATGACGGCCGCACAGGGGGAGACGTCGAACGCCGGCCCACAGAACTCCTCGTAATGTCGTCTGAGCAGCGCTGTCGGCTGGTACGTATCCACCTTGACGACAAAGTCTCCGCTGCGATCAATTCCCACGGTGTACGCGAGCATTCGTGATGCGTCCGGGCGCGGATAGATGCGGCTCCAGGTGTATGGCTGAAAGCGTTGCCCCTGCGTCACCACAGCTTGCCGCCCCTCGACTGAACCTCTTGGAAAAAGGCGCAGCTGCAGTTCTTCGGCCCAACGCCTCGTTAAGGCGTGCGCCGCCTGCAGTTTCTCATATGCCTGAAGCTGTGCGGGAGAACGCACCCAGTGGACATCCCCCCAGCGCTGAAGCAACTCGAACTGTTCTTGCGTGAAAGAGCTTGCCTCTAACTCTAACCTCGGGGTCACCTTCTCCTCCATCGATAGCGATCGACTCTGACGAAGGCAGGCTTGGGTAGACGCGCGGCTCGTCAAGACGACGGCTCGCTAAGTGCGTCGACAGCCAATTGGCCGCCGACGCAAATACGCCGCCTCATGCAAAACTAGCGAAATATTGCATTTCGAAGAGCACTTACCACACAAGTGAATTCCTACGATCCTCAATCGTCCATCGCAACGAATCCAGATGCCATCTCCGCAACTAAGCGCAATAAAGCATTGACAGCATGATTAGTAATACCATGATGCTATCCGTCACCGTGAACAACTACTAGCTCAAGCTATTTGAAGACCAATAAAGAATCGGCTCTCGCATGAAAGCTCATGACACTTGGATAAGCAGACGCAGTATAGCAAAATTGCTTCGTGACGTCGATGCAGGAAAATTTGCAGTCCCCCGCTTGCAGCGCGAATTCGTATGGGATGGCCCAAAGGCAGCAAAGCTGATCGACAGCATTCTGCGGGCAATGCCTATCGGACTTATTCTTGTCTGGGATACGCCCCGTAGTCAGCGCCTGCACTTGCGACAAAAATACCATGTACTGCCTCCATTCAACCAGACAAATCGAAGGGTTTGGTTCCTGATCGATGGCCAACAGCGTGTTTCGGTACTGCATCACGTGCGACAGGGCGACCAAGTGGAGAATGCGAGAAAGCGCGACGTTGATTTTTCTAAGGTAGTGCTATCGCTGGTTTCCGAAGACGATAACCAAGCAGTTCGCTATCGACGGCCGCTCGACGGCCACTACATTTCTCTTTCTACCGTGCTGCACCCTCAGTGGCGACAGAAATTAAACGGAATCGGCAAGCGCAAACTGGAACGAATTCGCGAGTATCGCCGTCGCATTCTCGATTACGACGTCTTCACGATGTTCGTGCATGGGTCACTTCCCGACATTCGCGAGTCCTTCTTGCGGATTAATACGCAAGGAATGAAGGTGACCACCGCAGACGCGATCTTCACACAGGCGGAATCGCTTAATCTTAGAGATATAGTACACGAACTTCGTCAGCACATAGATGCTGCCTTTAGTGGAATTCCTGATGAACCATTGCTATTTGTTCTATCTGCCATTCGCGGCGGGTCAGAAGCTCGCGGACGTGCTATTGAAACAAGGATTCGGCGCCTCAATAAGGAAGCGACCACCGATCCCAGAATGCGCAGTTCATTGGCGAGGGATTGGAACCGTCTTGGCCCCTGCGTTGGAAAGGCCGTGGACTACTTGCGCGAACGATTCAGCGTAGTAAGTCGAGAGTTCCTTGCCTCTGATTACATGTTGAGCATGCTAGCGTTTTTCTTCTTTCACAATGGACGAGGCCCCAGTCAGAAGCAAGCAGACGAAATTCGAAAGTGGTTCTGGGCGACGGCTGCCGGTAGCCGATATTCAGGCACCGACTTCAATCGTTGCGTTCCAGCCGACCTTAAATTCTTTGAGGCACTGGCTCGAAACCGTGCTCGAACTTTTCGCTATGATCCACAGATTGAAGTGGTCGACGTGCGCAAAGCTCAATACGCATCCCGAACTGCCATCACGAGCGCGGTCTATTGCATGCTGTTGCGGCGCGGACCAGTCCACCTTCTAGACAAGGGTCTCAACGAGATCCCGGTCCAGCGATACTCCACACCAGCTAACCGCAAGGATCGTCACCATATTTTCCCGCGCCAAGTTTTAGCGAGCGCCGGAATTCCTGTTAAATTATACAATTCGATCTCTAACGTCTGCCTGCTCGTTGCAGAAGAGAACCAGAAGATTGGATCTAAGCGGCCGAGCAGGTATGTTGGTGAACTGGACAGTCCAGGTTTAACCCTAAAAAGAAAGATGAACCGCCATCTCATCCCGTTAGAGGACACTGGCGGCATTTGGGACCCAAATGTGAAGAAAGGTTTTCGACGATTCTTGCAAGTAAGGACCGAACTTATCTGCCGCGCGATGGAGGCGGAGGCCGGCATTCGTCTATTTAGGACCGAGCGTCGTTAGCCCTATTGCGACGGACTGATCCGGTCGCTTCGTTGATGGCGACGAGTTGACCTGCCACCGAAGTTTCATCCAGCAGCATTTAGAGTCCGAGTGGGTTTTGCAGTGAGACCGAACTTTGGACCACCCATAACTAGAGTTTTGCGCCTGTTTCACGGTGGTGGGCTGGATGCGCCAG